>CAVYHF010000010.1:0-26529 GCA_963768235.1 uncultured Flavobacteriaceae bacterium | reverse complement strand
TAACTTGTATTTGACCTTATCGAAATGAGTTAGGTCATTCTGATTATTAGTAATGACATTCCCATTTTATGGACTAAAAACTCCAGCGCAGTCGCACAAAAAAACTATTTCCAAGATTCTTATATTCGGCAAATTCAAAAAATGATTGCCCCGTAAAGTTAAGTTCCCAATTAGTGGCCAAAGAACTAAAACTTGGGACTAAAATTACAGAATGTTCGGTGGGAGAGTAGATTGTACTGATTGATCCTGAAAAAATAGGTGAAAACTCTTTTGACAGCTGAAGAAAACTGGAAAATTCATAGGGCATTAAATATTTTGCTGAAACGTTGGCAAAAATTAGATTTTCCAAGCCCCCCAATAGATCGCTAGAAGCATTGTTATATAGTAAAGATCCATTGATGTAAAGACCTTTTTTAAAGGCATAATCCACCGAAATGGAGGCACTAATAACATTTTTGGAGCCGATATAACTTTCATAGGGTAAAAAATAGGAAACCTCCCCTTTAAAACCGGCATTTTTAAGATTGCCCGCCCAACCTGCTCCAATAACCCAGTCTTTTTGATATATACCTGAAAGCAATTGAATGTCATATGACCCCTTATTAAAATTATACATAAGCGCGATGATATGGTCATCTTTACGATTGCCTTTCTTGGCTGCCAACTCTATTTTCCTGAAGCCATCCAAAAAATACTCGATTGGACTGCATCGCTTCCCGGGCGTTCTTCGTAATCAAAATCAAGAAAATTATAGGTATTGAAAATATCGTTTGGATTCCAAATTAAATTTTTTCCCCAATTGACACGTTGCCTACCCAAAGTAATATCCCAATTCCCTTTGGTATAATTAACCAAAGCCCGATCTATGGTTGCATTAAATACATACCATTATTCTCTCTCATTTTCCAGAAAAATCAACCCAACCATCATCACGAGAAATAATATTCGAAAATACGGGAATATTTTAACATTATCCCCATAAAACATACGGTTTCTAAACTCCCGTCTGGTGGTAATTGTATTTGAAGGAATATATTTGAAATTAAGTCTATTGTGCAATAAGGTTGTCCATTGTAGCTGTTCCAAGTTATCAACAAAACTTATTTCGTGAAGGTTTTTGATATAGCCAGTCAAGAACAATTTTGTCTCCTTTTCTTGAGCCGCTATGGTTTGGGCACCTAGCAAGTACACAACAAACAATATTTTTAAAAATAAGCGCATAACGTTTATTTTGGAATCTGCTGCACATCGGAATCTACTTTGCCATGTACGAGTGTAATTACCCCTCCTTGCTTTTTTAATTACCCGCATATCGTGGGTCAAAACAAAAAGGTGATTTTTTCTTCCTCATTGAGTTTGGCCATTATATCCAGTAAATTTCCAGCTGATTTTGAGTCCAAATTTGCGGTAGGCTCATCGGCAAGCACTATTTTAGGTATAGATGCCAAAGCTCTGGCCACAGCAACCCGTTGCTGTTGCCCTCCTGAAAGTGCACCAGGTCTACTGTTGATTTTGTCTTCAAGGCCTCCTTGATGTAAGAGGTCCAAACCCATTTTTCCCTTCTTCTTTCGACATTTTTTGGAGCTGAAGTACAAAACCTACATTTTCTTCAGCAGTAAGTACTCGAATTCAGATTGAAGGAATGAATACAAATCCAATATTGTGCAATATAAAATCTATCAATTTATTTTCAGGAAGTTTGTAATCTCAACCCCATCTATCATTACATTTCCTGATGTTCGCTCATCCAAACCACCGATCATGTTCAACAAGGTTGACTACCAGAACCCGAAGGCCCGACCAAGGCAACGGATCCCCTTCTCTATATGTATGTGAACATTTTGAACCGCTTTTACAGGCACTATTTTTTTGTTGTATGTTTTCCTCAAATTATGTGCTCAGATATTGTTTTTGCCATAATTTCGAATTTTTCTGATTGCTTCTGAAGGGTTTAATTGTAATGCTTTATATGCAGGATATATAGCCGATAATAAAGCAGTTAAAAAGCACATGAATGCGATAAGATTTAATTCTGACCATCCAAGGCTGGATAGATCATTGAACTGAAACCGTAAGATGCCAGTCCTTCCGAAAACATTGATATATTAATTCCGATTTTTCCCAATAGCGTAACGGTGGACCAACCGAGCAATAAGCCTAAAGGCGAGCCAACCAATGTCAAATAAAAGGTCTCAAGCATAATCATTAAAAATATTTACGCTTATTCAACCCAATGGCCATTAACATACCAAGCTCTCTAATACGCTCTAAAACCAACATTAACATCGTATTTATTATTCCAAATGTCAATGCCAATAAAATAATACCGGTTGAAATATAGGTCTACAGTTTAAAGGATTCTACTATCATTCCCAATTAGGGGACAATTCTTTCCAATCTTCAATTTTCCCCTTGAAACTACAGTGCTACTATAATTTTTTCTGGCATCCAGTTGTTCTTCATCTTTAACCAGTATGGCTATTTCATTGCTCTCAGATAGTTTTAATTCTAATAGTTCCGTCAATGGTCTGCCTGTACATATACATTTACTTCGTCTAATGAAATGCTTTTGGACCTATATATTCCTCCTACTCTAAAAGCACCTGAAACAAGTTCTCATTGAACCTTTGTAAAAGTCAATACAACTTTGCTATTGAGTTTTATCTTTAAGTTTTTTAGCAACTTTTTCACCGATAAGTATTTCATTTTCCTTGCCTAAATTAAATACGCTCCTTCCCTACACTTTCGTCCAAGCAATCTGTCTTACTTCTGACAATGGATTTATTCCATATATTTTACGCCACTGGCGGTCGTAGGGAACTTATCATGCCTGTTGAAATAACGCGAAAGCTATAGCGGCAATCCTATTATCAGCTTGAAGTTGGCCAACAATCGTATCGATATTCGATATTCTAAATTTACAATCATTTTCCTCAATGAAAGTTGGATGATGGATTTGGATATGTGACAATTGTTTAAATACTGTTTCATCAATATCTCTTTTTTACATGCCCCATGAAATGCCAGGATAAAATACCTGCCCATACACCAATGATAATAGAGCTTCTAACAACCAAACTCCTCGATTTATTCCGCCAAATATTTCGCCAAGCAATTTGAAACAACATAACTAACTATTTATAGCTTCAACAGGTTTTAGTTTCATCACCACTAAAACAGGGTAAAGGCCAATATGATGGATAATAATAAAACAATCAAAGTCTGAACAATAAAAATATTTTCACTGCTGAAAAGTATATGATAAATTCTATACCATAATTTTCATATATCTCCTTTAATTCCCCCGTAAATGAAATTAATGCTTGAACCAATTGACGAACCACATTCCTACCAAGATACCGGCAAAACAACCAATCATGCAATCATAATGGATTCTAACATTAGAATTCGTCCAGTAAATGTTTTTTCATTCCAATCGCTATCAAAATACCCAGTTCATGCTTTCTTTCAAAAATCATGCTCATCAATGAGGTACCAAAATCAACCAAACGAACTAGCAGATAAGTATACCAATAATTATATAATGCCTTGTCTTATCCGCCTCAATAAATTGGTCCATTTCCGGTAACATTTGTTTCCAGGTCATTACCTCATACATTTCGAATCCATAATCCTTGCAAAGAAGCTTTCAATTTTTCCAGATTCAGTAGTTTCCTCCAACATAATGGAAATCACAGTTAATCGATTCTCTGCTCCGTGCATATATTGCGCCTGTTTTATGGGCATATAAATGACACTGTTATTTCTAAATATGGTGAGCCTAAGTTTTCCTGATCCCTTTTCCATGAATTTAGCCGCGGCCACTACTAACGTGATCGCCTTGACCCAAAAGGACCAAGATTATCATTTACCCTTAATTTTAATTCGGAACCAGCCTCACCAAAACAACAAGCATTGTCATTAACGGTTTCAATATATTGTCCTTCTATAATTTTTTCGTGAAGGTTATTGACTTCCTTTTCCTTAATGGGGTCTATTCCCAAAATTAGAACCCCTTTTGTTTTTTCAGAATAGGAGGCCAATGCAAATGTTTCCAACCGAGGCATTATGTGAGTGACCTTTGGGTTCAAGCAGCTCTTGAAACAATTGTTCATCTGCTTCGAAGCTATTGTCAATTGATTGTTCATCCCAATACCCATTCTGATGGATTTGCAAATATCCTGAGGAAAAACTAACAATGTTATGAATCATGTTTTCATATACGCCATCAGTCATAGAACGTGTTGAAACGGCCAATAAAACAGCAAAAAACACAGATGTTGTGGTAATGAATGTTCTGCGTTTATTACGCCATATATTCAGCCATGCCAATTTTAATAACATCATTTTAGTTGTTTCATATTTCTTGTGGTGAAGAAATTATCATTGATAAGTATATCAAAAATGATATCATTGTACATGATAACAGTACTGTTTCCTTCTTTATCAACAGGGAACATTTCAATTTTTGAAGTAATTTTTCTACCACCCACTTCCTTAATGTCAGTGGAATTCATAATGTTCACCAATGCACCATCTTCATCGTAGAATTCAGCTTTTAACTGTAAAAAATCAGTGTTATCTATCCAAACAATCACTTTTTCCCAGACTATAGCAGCTGAGGGTTTGGGTATCATTTCAATTTTGTAACACTCTTTTCCACTTATTGCTTCGGTACCTAAGTGCTTATGATCATAATCCACTACAGAAGAAGCCTCCTTTACAAGATCATCATTGGTGAAATCAGTACCCATCCAGCTTTGCGACATCATTGAAGGCGGAAGTTTGATTGTACGTTCAATCGCAGGTATCCAATTCCAAACTTCCTTTATACGCTTTAAAAACACGATGCCTTTTTCCTTGGCTGGCGCGGTGATCATAATCATCGAATAATCATCTCCCTTAGACCAGGTTTTCATATTCATTTCCCTACGCCAAGTAGGCCTGATAATTTTGATAGTGATGTCAGCCTGCGATGTTTTACCACGCATGTTATCCTCTGCCTTCCTAACAATACCCTTTGCTGAAAGATCTTGCTGACCGCATGCTGTGGTCAAAGGCATTGTAAAAATGATAATGAAGATTATGAATTTTAAGAATTGTGAATTTTCCATAAAGTCAAAGTTAATTGACCTTATGAAAATAGAATATGATAAGTATCAGACAAAGCGGAAACTAATACACAATTTTAAAAATCCAGAAGTATCATTGTGAAAAGAAATCATTCCATACACCTGCCTGCTGGTTTATGTGCGGTAGACATGCAAGCATGCATTATGGTTCAAATATGGTTATGGTGCTGTTTAAATAACTTTTTTACATATTGCCGAGTTGTATACCAAACTCTTTTACTTTGTCCCAATTGGTATATTCAATTTCTGTATTGGTGTTAGTTGGTCCTTTGGTCATCCACATAATAAATTGAATCATGATTCTATCAAAAAACGGGTATTTTTTATAGTCTAGTTTTCCTGCAAATACTTCAACAATAGTAGGTGTCCAATCAATGGATTTAAAAAATTTTATCACATACGGGTTTGTAGCTAGGTGTGCTTTTTTCGGGTTTTCTTGCAACCAGATTTACAGAAAAGAAAGCTGTTTTTATAGAATCAAGTTGTTTTTTATTGGTATTTATAAAATCAATTATTTCTTTATTATGAACTCCGTATCTAATGCTTGCGCCTATAATAAGCCTATCATAATTGGTTATATCTCCATTAAAATCATTAATAGAGAATAGTTCAACGTTTAGGTTATTTTGTAGGAATCCGTCTCTAAGCTTATTACAAATTTTTAGAGTTTGTCCATCTACAGAAGAATATATTATTCCGGTTTTAACATTCATCTTTTTATCAAATAATAGGGAGCGTTCAATATGTACACCCATTAAAATTAATAAAATGATCAGATAAGACTTTGGCATTTGGAATGGAGACCTGTACCATTTTAGGGGTGTTTACTTTTATGGCGAACATAGAAAGTTCAATAACCTCTCCAAGGGTATCTCTTATTTGAACCATATCGCCTTTACTACAAGGATTCATATATGAGATAACAATGCCAGCCATGTAATTTGCAATTACCGAACTACCACCAATGGTTATGAGAAGACCCACGAAAGCAGCAATGCCATTAAATGCTAGTGAATTATAACCCGGAAAATACGGAATTATTAATATCAACATCAATACATTTACGATGAACATGATAATACTTCTTGTCATCCTTGCCGTTTGAGGCTCAAATCCGCCAATTTTTATCTGGCGATTTTGTATTTCATGAAATAGACTTTTTACCAACATTTTAATATAGTGGAATATGATAACAACAATAACAATGGAAAATAGTTTAGGTAAATATTCAACAAAACCCTTGAAAGCAATTTGGAGGGGTTGATAAATAAAATCGATTAGATTATTTATGATACTTTCCGTACCTGGAAACAACTTAAGCAGAATAATCAGTGAAACATAAATCACTATCAAGATCAATATTACTTGTATAACAGTAATCAATCCTTTCATGGTAAGACGCTGCTTTGTTTCATTCAATAGTTCAAGAGATTTTAGTTTAAAATCTTTTAATGGAAGTGAATCTATTTTTCGTTTTAAAAAAGCAAATCCTCTGTTAATTAACCAAATCTCCAGTAACATAAGAATAAATAATAAAGCAGAATAAATGATATTTTCAGAATACTGGATTATTAAATCAATGAGTTTTTCATTCATAATATAGTGTGTTTAATACTTTGACCACTTCAGTGAGTGATTTTTGTTGAATTTTCCGGTAGAATTTTATCATTGGTCAGTTGTTGATTATTATGACGCACAACTGTTTTGGCTTTGATGTCGTCACGCCTACAGCGTGATGAACCTGCCTGCCGGCAGGCAGGTTATGGCCGTTGTTATGCGTTCGTTGCAATGCCAATCTCCCCAAATTGTTATAGTTGTTCCTTTATTAAAATTCATCTTCTTGCCAAGAAACAGATTTGTTAATTCATCAGGGGTTAGTTTTAGAACGCCACTACCTGGAGTGGGTTCTAATTCATCCAAATCATAAGTATCGTTATCACCAGACATGACGGAAATAACTCCTCTTCTTCTTATCATGTTAAAAATAGACCTACTTGCGAAAAGACCAACAGTAAAAACTGTAATCGCAATAATTATGTTATATGGTGTTTTTAAGTCTGAATAAATGACAGTGCTAATGAGCCCAAATCCGAGAATAGGAAGTAATGCCTGAAAAAATGCTATTATCGTTCTAAATGTTTTCATTTAATGTTCGTTAAAGGTTACGCTAAACTGCGTTTTAATGCTGTTTAGGCTTTGTCAGGGATAGTCTTTTTTTTCATTCACCATATCCCTTGTTTTCAATAAGTAACCTAATTATTTCTTTGACTCTTCTTTCTTTGGTATCATCCCGTTTTGCACTTTCAATCCACCAAAGAAATTGCTTTTTTCGAGATGGCGCTATTTCTTCAAATTTTTTCCTCGCTTTCTGATTCTTAGCAAAGGCATCCTTAAGAACTTTAGGAGTCTCTAATCGAATATCGATACTGTCAAGTTTGCTCCATAAGCCATTCTGCTTTGCAATTTCTACCGCTTTTAATCCGGATTCTGTCATAAGGCCTTCTGTTGTTAACTTCCTGACTCTTGCCTTGTTAGACGCTGACCAATTACTATTAACTCTCCTTGGGGTATATTTCTGCATATGTTTTTCATCATCAATTCTTTTCACAATAGAGTCGATCCAACCAAAACACAGTGCTTCTTCAACCGCCTCATCATATTTTATCGACTTTTTTTTAACTTTTACTTTATAGAAAACAAGCCATATTTCAGTTTCTTTATCATGGTTTTTTTCTAACCAAGATCGCCACTCATTTCGATTTTTAAATAGCTTCTTTGTCAAAATTATCGCTAAGGTGTTCGTGTATGGTTTGTTGCGTATTTCAGCTGAACGCTTTTGCGTACAGATGAAGCGGGCTTGAGTCTGCTGAAAATTCGCAGTGGGGAAAAGCGCGATGCTGGCATCGCAAATGTTTCCGTTTAGGAAAGATAATAATATTATCGGGATCTTCCAGTAGCGATTCAGAAGTAATGAACTATACTCGTTGTTAGCGGCTGGCTTTATTTAATTTCAGCAGCATCAGATAATCTTCGCTGTTTTCTGCAATTATTTTAAATCCAAGTTTTTGATACATGTTCACAGCATAATTTTCTTTTTGAACACTCAAAGACGTTTGGCTATAGCCTTTATTCATCAAATATGAAATCATTTTTTTCATTAGTAGCATCCCAATTCCACGTTTTCGATAATCTTTGAACAAAGAAATGGCAAATTCTGGAGTTTTTTTATCAACGTATCCATAACCCTTAATTTCATCTGCTAATATTCTTATCCAAACAGCTCCAATTATCTGGCCATCCAAATCGGCAACCAAACAATAATCATCTTTTTTTTGCCCAAAATTGTCAACGTATGCTCTTACTTTTGGAACATTGATTACATCTCTTGAAATAAGGTTTGTTTCATCTGGTTGATAAATCGATTCATAAAGCAGGTCTTCAAGAATGTTTACTTCTTTTGCCTTTATTTTCCGAATTACTATTTCGTTATTGCTTTTCAATTATCGATTCCAAATTCAAGTTGTCGGTTGTATTCTTCTGATGGAAAGGTACCTTTTGAATCTTTGATCAGATTTTTTTCACTAATTGTCCAGAATTCAAATCCACTGACTTTCACTTTTTGCCCTTTCCCATTTGGATCTGCATCGGTTCCGCTTAAGGTCCAATGAAATTCTATTCCGTTTGTTTTATGAGCTAAACTGTCAAAACGTACAATCATGTCTGGAAACTTGGTCATAAAACTTTGAGCAATATTCGAAATAGCATTTCTCCCTACAGCAGGATCTCCGTCATTCACTTGTAATGAACCATCTTCTGTAAAAAACATAGCTACAAACTCTGGTCGGTTACTGCCCCAAACCTGGGCATAGTTGTGTGCAAAGAGATTCAGATCAAATTTTCTTTCTTCATCTGGGATTCGATCAACAGTCCATGCTATGCTTAAAAGTTTCCAATCGTCTTTTTCTTTAATCATTATTATATGGTTAACTTCTCTACTTCTTGGAACACCAAATTGAGAAATAATTGTCTTTGCTTTTACCATCGCCAAGCGGTCTTCAGTAATAGAAATATCATATCCTTCAACTGTTTCTGCAATAGGTTTTGGATTCTTATTTTCCATTATTTTTTGCAGATACTCTTCTACAGTTACCTCTTTATTCATCCAAGTACCTTCCTGCAAATAGGTCCATCCAATGGAACCTTTTTCTGTGGTCAATTCACGTAGTTCTATTGCGTTTTGGTTTCCAACTGCGATTAATATTTTTTCTAATACATCTATTATTTCTTTTTCTTCAGTTGATTCGGGATGAATTGTTTTGGATGTGGCACTTTCACTTATTTCTGTTTTATCTCGATTGAATTGACAACTCATAATCAGCAAGGACAGTAACAAGATTGATAAAATTTGATTTCTTGAAATATTATTCATTTTCGATTGATTTTATTGTTGCTAACGGTTTGAATATGCTTCGCAGTGGCGCTTAGCCTCTATGAAAGTATATACTTTGTTGTGCTCAGTTTTTTTGTTTCATCCAACAATTGAAATTTCTATGTGCAAATCAAGACTTTGATATTATATCTTTTCGAATTCGGTTACAACGTTGTTCATAAATTCTTTCTTAATCCAACGCGACTACTTCCATCGGAATACCAATTTTCCATTTCTGTAAATTTCTTATAATCTTGTCTTTGATAAAATTTTAGTGCTTCATAACCTGAAGTCCAGAGCCAAATATGCTTTACCCCTACCGTTACCACCTGTTCTTCTATGGATTTCAATAGTCTGAACCCCAGTCCCTTAGAACGATATTCTTTCTCAACAAATAAATCTGTCAGAAAAAACCAGCCTGAATAATTTTCACCGTTTTTGAATGCTAAACCTGATGAACATCCGATAAAGGTGTTTCCTTTTAACGCCACAAAGCTGTATCTGTCCGAACTTTCTATTTCTAAACCTTCCTCAAGTGAAAGTTCGTCAAATCCTAAGTTCATCCGCTTAATTTCTTCAGATGTCATTCCGCGATGTACAATACTGATTTTGTTCATTTCAAACTTTAAGTTATTGTCAACCTTATTTCATGTAACCCCCAGGTGGGTTTCGTCAACTTTCACTTCGACAAATACATTGTTTTTACCGTTTTTTATCATATTTAATCTGTTATTATTCATTGACAAATCAATAACAACATATTGAAATTCAAAGCAATCCTATTTTAATTTATTATCAGCTGAAAATCAATAATTTAAAATTTCGATTTGACTTGAGTTGTTCTTCATAATTGAGCACAACAATTGAATATAATAACAAGTTACTATATTTCTATTTTATAGTTGCTCCTAACTTAGAGCAACTATTTGGTGGTTTATTTGAACTTTGATGAACTGCCCTATTGCTTTTCATAAGAGCTCTTGTTAGCTTTCCG
Organism: uncultured Flavobacteriaceae bacterium; assembly: GCA_963768235.1. GTDB lineage: Bacteria > Bacteroidota > Bacteroidia > Flavobacteriales > Flavobacteriaceae > Maribacter_A. The sequence goes on along the minus strand of CAVYHF010000010.1, from coordinate 15,974 downwards.
TTATTGTCTATTTGATTTGATCTATAAGGCTTTATAAATGCTACCATGCAAAAAATAGGGTACCATTATTACCAAAGCACTGCATTAATTATTTGTCCAATAATGTTCTTGAAATGACAATTATCATATTTAATTCAAGATATTGGGCATAATTTTGAGAATTGCATAATTAATCTGCCCTAAATGCATTTAAATTTAAGAACATGGCAAAGGTTATTGGAGCTATTGTAGTCGAAACTGAAGTCTGCAAAGGTTGTGAAGTTTGTATGCCCGTTTGCGCTGAAAAAGTGATAAGTATGTCAACAGAGGTTAATCGAAAAGGATACCATTATGCCTTTATGAGTAATCCCGAAGCCTGCACCGGATGCACAAACTGCGCTATCGTTTGCCCAGATCGGGCAATTGCAGTATATCGCGTAAAAGTCTAAATATAATCCCATAAAAAATAATAGCATGCCTGACTTAAGATTAATGAAGGGTAATGAAGCACTGGCAGAAGCTGCGATTAGAGCCGGTATAGATGCCTATTTTGGGTATCCCATTACACCGCAATCAGAGGTAATTGAATATTTAATGACCGAACGCCCTGAAAAAAGAACGGGTATGGTTGTACTGCAGGCCGAAAGCGAAATCGCCGCCATTAATATGGTGTATGGTGCGGCCAGTACGGGAAAGCGTGCTATGACCTCATCATCGAGCCCGGGAATCTCACTCAAACTTGAAGGAATTTCCTATTTGGCCGGAGCAGAACTTCCGGCTGTTATCGTGAATGTAGTCCGTGGAGGTCCTGGTCTTGGGACCATTCAACCTTCACAAGCCGATTATTTTCAATCGGTAAAAGGAGGCGGTCATGGTGATTTTAAACTTTATGTACTTGCGCCTGCGTCTGTACAGGAAATGGCCGATTTTGTTGAGGACGCATTCGACATTGCATTTAAATATCGCGCTCCGGTCTTAATTCTTTCCGATGGAATGATCGGTCAGATGATGGAGAAAGTTGTACTCAAAGACCAAAAAGAACGGATGCCCGATGAAGAGATCATAGAAAAATACGGTAGCTGGGCCACGACTGGTAAAAAAGGAAGGGAAAGAAATATCGTGACATCGCTCGATCTGCAACCTGAAAAAATGGAAGCAAGAGTTCATAAATTGCTGAAGAAATATGAACAAATGGAAAAAGAGGATCTGCGCTATGAAAAGATACAGTGCGATGATGCAGAATATCTCATGGTTGCCTATGGTTCAAGTGCTAGAATAGCGCAAAAAGCCGTTCAACTAGGTCGTGAAAAGGGAATCAAAGTTGGTTTGTTACGCCCTATTACCCTTTTCCCTTTTCCAAAACAACAACTTTTTGAATTGGCAGATCAGGTAAAAGGAATCTTAAGCATTGAATTGAATGCAGGACAGATGGTCGAGGATGTAAAATTATCGGTGCAGCACAAAGTTCCCGTTGAACATTTTGGAAGAACAGGTGGCATCATTCATACACCTGAAGAAATATTGGAAGCTTTAGAACAAAAAATTATAAAAGATGGAGGTATTGGATATCATAAGACCCGAGAATCAAGTATTTTGTAAAACCGGTTTAATGACCGATGCAACCTTGTCATACTGTCCGGGTTGTGGTCATGGCACAGCACATCATTTAACTATGGAGGTTATTGATGAAATGGGCATTGTAGAAGATACTATTGGGATAGCACCCGTAGGATGTTCAGTACTGGCTTATGATTTCATGAATATCGACATGACGCAAGCCGCTCACGGACGAGCCCCCGCCCTAGCCACTGCTATTTCGAGAACTTGGCCCAATAAATATGTTTTTACCTATCAAGGTGATGGTGATTTAGCGGCAATTGGCACTGCTGAAACCATACATGCGTGTAACAGGGGTGAGAACATCGTGATCATATTTGTGAATAATGGTATCTATGGCATGACAGGAGGACAAATGGCACCAACAACCTTGCCCGGAATGCGTACATCAACCTCACCTTATGGACGGGAAATTGAAAGTATGGGGTCTCCGCTGAAGATGGCCGAATTAATTGCGAACCTGCCCGGTACCTATTATGTAACCCGTCAATCGGTTCATACCCATAAACATGCACGAAAAGCCAAAAAAGCGATTAAGACGGCATTTGAAAATACACGGTTGGGAAAAGGTCTGTCTTTTGTAGAAATTGTCTCTAACTGTAATTCCGGCTGGAAAATGGCTCCAAATGAATCAAATATATGGATGGAAGAAAATATGTTCCCATACTTTCCGCTGGGTGATATTAAGGTGAAGGGTACGTTAAAATAAGCAACATGACAGAAGAAATTATAATTGCGGGTTTTGGTGGGCAAGGTGTATTATCAATGGGAAAAATACTGGCTTATTCGGGTATTATGCAAAATGAGGAAGTGAGCTGGATGCCTTCGTATGGGCCCGAGATGCGCGGTGGAACGGCCAATGTAACCGTAATTCTAAGTGACGACAAAATAAGTTCCCCATATCTAAAAGTATATGATACGGCCATAATATTGAATCAGCAGTCAATGGATAAATTTGAGGAGACCGTAAAACCCGGAGGGGTATTGATATATGATCCCAATGGTATAACCCATCATCCTACCCGGCAGGATATTAAAATATATCAGGTGGAAGGCTATCGCTTGGCATCAGCATTGGGTAATAAAAAAGTTTTCAATATGATTGTGCTAGGAGGATTCCTAAAGATCAAACCTATCGTTAAATTAGAGAATGTAATTGAAGGCTTGAAAAAATCTTTGCCAGAGCGCCACCACAAATTAATAGCGCTAAATAAAGAGGCCATTACCAAAGGAATGCAGAACGTATTCCCATATAAGATAGAAAATCAGTTTATTTGAACATTCTTAGGAATATAATGGTGGCTCGCTATCAAACAGATGAACAACTTTCCCTATAGTAGTATGCATTCAAATTCATATAACCACTGCTCATGAAAAAAAAATTAAAAATTGCATTACTTGTTCTAGGATCATTAGTAGCCCTACTGATTTTAGGAGCGTTAATTGGCTGGTTGTATGTGAAGGCTACCTTTCTTGATATTGAGGATGATTTTGCCGAAAAGACAGCTATTCAGGAAATTTCAATTGATGGTCATACTTTTTTAGACCGAAATGGAAACAAACAACTGGATGTTTATGAAGATGGGCGTAAACCAATTAATGTACGCGTTAAGGATGCCTTATCGCAAATGACCATCGAAGAAAAAATTCATCTATTAAAGGGTTCAGGTTTGGCTTCTGCTTTAGGTAGGGTTGCCCCAGGAGAAGGGATACCAGGGGCAGTAGGTACTATTGTACCAACGCCAAGATTAGGTTTGCCTACCGTTTATTTATCTGACGGACCTGCAGGTTTACGAATAGCACCCAATCGCGAAGGCGAAGAAAGAACGTATTATTGCACGGCATTTCCTATAGGTACCTTGTTAGCATCTACATGGAATACAGCGCTAGTTCAAGAAATAGGAGCTGCAATGGGTAATGAGGCGCTTGAATATGGTTTGGATGTAATTTTAGGTCCTGGGGCAAATATTCACCGTCATCCATTTTGTGGAAGAAATTTCGAATATTATTCAGAAGACCCCATACTTACGGGCTATATGGGAGCAGCAATGGTCAACGGTATAGAATCCAATGGGGTGGGTGCATCAGTAAAACATTTTGTAGCAAACAACCAAGAAACCAATCGAAATTTTAACGATGCACTCATTTCTGAAAGAGCCATGCAAGAGATCTATTTAAAAGGATTCGAAATTATTGTAAAAAAAGCACAGCCATGGACTGTCATGTCTTCTTACAACAAAGTTAATGGTACTTATGTAGCAGAAAACAAAATGCTGCTTACCCATGTTCTCAGAAACGATTGGAATTTTGAAGGTTTGGTAATGTCAGATTGGTTTGGGGGTAATGATGCCCCGGCCATGATCAAAGCTGGCAACGACCTTTTAGAGCCAGGTACCAAAAGACAATGGAATGCCTTGATCGATGCCCAGAAAGACGGGCTTTTAACTGATGATGAAATTGACGTAGCAGTAAGTAGGATCCTAACCTTGGTTATTAAATCCAGGAAAATGCAAAATTATAAATTCAGCAATAACCCCGATTTAAAAGGGCATGCCCAAATTGCGCGTAGGTCTGTTGCAGAAGGTGTGGTACTACTTAAAAACAGCAATACATTACCTTTGGAAAACTCAAAAAATGTTGCCTTATTGGGCGTTACATCCTATGACTTTATTGCTGGAGGTACAGGTTCTGGAGATGTAAATGAAGCCTATACGGTTTCATTGGAAGAAGGACTAAAGAATGCCGGATATAGTATTAATACCACCGCAAAGAACATTTACGAACAACATAGGAATGCCAATAGTAAGGAATTTCAAAAGCCTGAAGGGTTTAAGGCTATGTTTGAACCTTATGTACCCCCCCAAGTTATTTATGCTACTGAAGAACTTGACCAATTGGCAGCTGAAGCCGATGTGGCTATAATCACTATTGGGAGAAATGCTGGTGAAGGTGGCGATAGAGTGGAAAAGGATGACTTTTTATTGACAGCTATTGAACAAAAAATGATAGCTAACGCCTGTATGGCCTTTCATAAAGTAAATAAGCCCGTAATAGTAGTACTAAATATTGGCGGTGTCATTGAAACTGCTTCGTGGAGAGAAAAACCAAACGCTATTTTATTGGCATGGCAAGGTGGCCAAGAAGGTGGCAACGGCGTAGCGGATATCCTAAGTGGCAAAATAAATCCAAGCGGCAAGCTTCCTGTAACTTTTCCCATGCACTTGAACGACCATGCTTCAAACAAAAATTTCCCGCAAGACGGGGAACCTATGAATGTAATGGATATGCTGTTGGGCAAGGAAGTTGTATCAGAAGAAGAAAAGGTTCAAAACAAGGATTATACAAAATACGAGGAAGATATTTATGTGGGTTATAGGCATTTTGACAAGGCAAAACTAGCCGTTTCCTATCCTTTTGGGCACGGGCTTTCGTACACTGCTTTTGAATATGGCGACCTTATTGTAAATAGGGTAAATGACACACTACATATTCTGACCACTGTAAAAAACGTGGGTAAAGTGGCTGGTAAGGAGGTCGTTCAGGTTTATGTAACACTACCTGCGTCAATTAATGATCGACCAGAACAAGAATTGAAAGCATTTCTAAAAACAAAACGCTTAGTACCCGAAGAACAACAGGAAATTAATTTCCAAATTCCCATATCAGAATTAAGCTATTGGAATACAAACGCATCGGATTGGCATTTAGCCAAAGGAATATATAACATACAACTTGGCAGTTCTTCCAGAACTATTAGATCAACTAAAGAAATTGAATTGTAATATTCAATGTGCGGCTTAAAAACACCTACTTACCATCGTTTATTTGAAGTTCTAAGAACTGGACGAGGGCATTTAAGTGGAGCCGTCGCCCTGTATGGTTTTTAATATTTTTTGTTGTTGTTTTAAGTACTTTACGATTTCACGCTGATAAAATTGTCTTGCGAAACTTAATGCGGTTTTGCCTTTGTAGGTCGAACTGAGATCAGCGCCTTTTTGCACGAGATATTGGACCATTTCAATTTGCCCGTATTTTGCCGCATACATCAGGGGTGTTTTGTCCGCACAAACGCCCTCGATATCGGCGCCATTTTCAACAAAATAGCGTAAGGATTCCATCGATTTTAATTTTATACTTATGGCCAAATAATTATATTTTTTGCTGTCTGCCACTCCGACACATTCATTGATGTGGGCCACAGTAATTAAATGTTTCAAATTTTCAGTGCGGCCATACTTTATACTCCACGCGATTTCATTCGTTAATTCTTGTCCATAGGATGCTATTCCTAGTAGTGGAATCATTGTTATTAAAATCAGGTGTTTAATACTTGAATTCATGATTGGGTTTAAACTAGGTACAAAAATTGAATAAAGCGGTTTATTCACTTTATATCCCAAATATAAGGGATAAATCGCATTATGCCCATTCCCAATTTATGCACTTATGCCAGTAGCATAAAAGGAATCATTTAGTTGCACTTTGGTTTCAGCGGGAATTATTTTGGGATAATAAGAAAAAATTCTTGCTGGTAATTTGGTTCATTCCATAATTTCGTAGTCAATACTTAGTTTTCGCAAAGCTCTTAAAGCAGAACCAGCGTTTCTATCTTCTATCTCAATAGTTACAGCATCTCCTTCTAAGAGTATAGCTGTAAGTTCATTCGACAAGGATTCATCAATATTAGATGAAATCCCTGCAATGCATTTGGCTATCGCCCTTCTATCTGGCCTCTGGGCATCACAAGACAATACGTTTAATTTCATAATAATAATTTATTAATGCAATATACCAACGTTGGGATAAGTCTGGATTATACGTACGCCATTATTCATTTTAATAACGCACAACGATTTGAATAAACGCCGGTTTATGTGCCGTAGCCATACAGACGGGAACGCCGTTTATTTTTTGTTGGCAGCAGGTTATTCCATCCACTGTTCCGGCTTTTTGGCAATTCCGTCCAGAATGGTCCATTGAATGTTTCTCAAGGCCCTGATGTTTTTTTGAGGATCTCCTTTTACAATAATAAGGTCCGCAATTTTTCCTTCTTCAATAGTTCCAATATCTTCGGATAGCCCCAACATTTCAGCGGGAATGGAGGTAGAAGCTTGGATGGCCTTAATAGGTGGCAAGCCTGCTAATACAAGCAATTCTATTTCCCTCACGGAGGTCGGTCCGTGAAAGATTTGAGGGAATACAGGCCAATTACCCGAATCACTACCCATCACAACAGGTAATCCGGCTTCGTATTGTTTTTTGACATTTTGGAACCAGATTTCAAGTGGATCTACCGCATCTCCTGCTATACTGTCACTGGCAATATCATCTGTTGGGCCGTCAATCCCTACTAATTTGGCAAACTTTGAACTTAGCAAGTCCCATGCAGCCTGCGTGTCTGCCGTCCTGAGTTCGATTTCCGGAACGGTAGCTGTATAATATGGATCAGAAAGCCGGCTTCTGTCCTTTTCTATTTTCCATGAATCATGCACCGACATCGTAGTGATCAAATAGATTGGATGTTGTTTAAGTTTTGCCAGCGCTTCATCTGAACCTGCTTCTGCGCCGTGAACAAGAGCATGTGGCTCCAAGTCAATTGCTCTTAGAATATCCTTGCTATCGGTCGCATGAATGTATAGTGGTAAATTTCGTTCGGCAGATTTCTTTTTTATGATTTGAAGCAAATCATTTGACAGCGAAGGCATTTTGCCAAAACCAAATCCGGACTCTACGAATACTTTAACGCCACGGGCATCTAGGTCGCCACTTTCATTGAGTCGATCCTCTATATCCTGTACATTCGAAACAGGTGGAAATGTTAAATCCAAACCCAGAACTTCCGTAGCGAGATACCCTTCTTTGGCAGTAAAGGCGGGCGAAAGTAAATATAAGCGAGGTCCGGCTTGCCCATCGCTTAACCATTTTTTTATTTTTTTTGCCTCCTGCACTTTGATTGCAGGATCCAGAATTGTTGTGACGCCACAAGCTAGGTAGGCTTTAAGATGATGACGCTGGAGTTTCTCAATAACTGCCGAAGAATCTTTGCGGTATCCAGACCCTGGAACGGAGGAGATATGCACATGACTATCGATTAATCCCGGTAAAACGGTCATACCTATGCCATCTATTTCATCAGCTCCGGAGGGCTTTTCAATTGACTTTGAGATTTGCTTAATTCTATTTCCTTCAATAAGAAGGTCCATGTCAATAACAGGCTCATTTCCGTTACCATCAATCAAGGAAACGTTTCGGATAAGCAATTGATGAGAGTCCTCCCCATTGTGTACTGGACCACCACAACTATAAGAGACAAGCGCCAATAAAATAAAGGGAACAAGAAGTTTCATAATTTTGAATTTTAAATTGTTGCCAACAGTTAGGTTATGATATCGTCACGCCTTGGGCGTGATAGATTATAAGCTTTGTTATAATGCGTTTTTATGCTTTAAAAATATTCAGTCCTTCAATCCAGAAGATTTCAGATTCAAAAAACAAAAGCCTCGTTTTTATAACTCGGTCGGTTTTGTCCCGAGAAGGTTTTGTTACAAAACGCGCCTTGGAATTACTAAAGTCCAGCGTATGTTTTTCGTCAAGGTCCTTTTCCTTGTCCGTAAAAAAAGAAACAACTTTGCCGTCCGCGCTCCAATTTCCTTTTCCGTATTTATTTTCTTCCCATGGAATCCCATTTTTGTGATCCCTATAAGAATGAAAGAAAAACGTTCCATCGTGATTTAATGTCAATTTGTATTCAATTAGGTGTTTTTCCTTATTCCCAGCTTGAAGGTAATAATCTCCCACCAAGTTGTCCGATTGTGAGAACAAAGTCCAATTACAGATTAGAAGTAAAATGGTCATCCTCAATTTCATAAGCGGTATTTAAATGCAGTACAACGGTCTTTTATATGAGTCGTTTTAATGCTTTTATACATCGTTGTAGTTAGTTTACTTAATTTTTGATTGGTTCATAATGTTCAAATCCAGAAATAAATTTGTATTCACTTTTATTAAAATGGTCGATACTATTCTGGTTTTTCATTTTAGCATGCAGAAAGTTCTTAGTTATTTCCAAAATTGTGTCGTAACCCTGATTAGTAAAATCATTCTCACCAAATAATTTAGGAAATTCAGAAGCTAAATATCCAAAGGATGTAAAATGCCAATGAGCAATTTGATCTAAACCAATTAAAGTTCTATCAGAATACACAAAACTTTTAATTTTGTCTAAATAGTTTTGAGCGTAAGAAGCATCATAAATGTGAAGTATGGAAGCTGATATATTCTCCACACCACAGAATGGACTTTCATTCAATAACCTCGCTCCAAATGTAGTTCCAATTCCACCATCATAGCTGATCACTATATTAATGTTAGGGTTTCTACAGGCCATAGCGAGGGCGGACTGCCCTCCAAAACTAAATCCTAGAGCGGTTATATTCCTTAAATCTGCATTGTGGATATTTGACAAAAATGACAAGGCAAACTCATAGTCCCTGATTTCGGTTTCCATTCCAATACCGTTAACATCAAATTCATTTTTCAAATATCCCTTGTATGGTACATTCATTACAATATACCCTTGTTCTACCAATGATTCGGCTAAGAAGGCGAAATCCACTGCAGAACCATGAATTAATAGTATGACAGGGTGCTTCCCAAGTGCAAATTCTAAATTCATGGATGCCTTCATAACAATACTGGTAGAAGATATTGAGTCTATTAAGGATTGGTTGGCACCTTGTGATAACGGCCATTGGTAGTAATTCCCAATTGTTTTTTCCAAATCCACTTTTGATTGATTTTTGTCCAGCTCAGTATGCTTCACCTTCAGGTAATCCGAAAATTCCATCTTGATGGCTTTTTTCTTGATCACCCCAGGGTACCAAATATTAACTTGAATCCTACGGCCGAAATTTTCGTTGGTAGTGGACGGTCTTGATTTGTCAAGAATAGAATGTGATCTGAATCCAATTGTATTCAAGTCGGAAGTTTCAGACCGTTCCTGATTTTGGGAAGTACTGGAATATCCTATCAATAGCAGAACAATAAATATTGATAATTTAATTTTCATTTATTCGATTATGTTACTCTTTGGTCACTTAAATTGGCTACAATGGTTAGGTTATGATTTCGTCACGCCCCGGACGTGATGAACCTGCCTTTATGCCTACGGCACATAAACCGGCAGGCAGGTTATGGCCGTTGTTGGCAGTATTTATTCATTTTTAGGTTTGAATTTAGCAATTAACTTCTTAATAAAAGAAGTAATTATATTAAGGTCCTTTTTAATTGAATCTTTTTCAAACTGGCTTACTCTTTTCTTATCATTTAGCCAAGATGACTCTATTTTAATAATATCAGATTTAATTGAGTCTTTTTCAAATTGACTTATTTTACTTTTTAATTCATTGATAAGTTCAGAAACTTGAAAATTAATTTTTGCTCCTTTTGCAGAGTTACTCCAAATATCTTTTATGTCATTCCAGGTTTGTTCTTGTTCCATCATTTTAATTTAGGTGTTATACAATTCAATAGTTTTTTCCGTATTCGTTTCATTTTAACGGCAATATGATTTTCTGTCATATTGGTGATTTCAGCGATTTTTTTATAAGCCAATTCCTCTAAATAAAGGACTATTATTTTTTGGTCATCATCTTCTAAACAAGAGATACAATCATATAACGCTTTATACTTTTCTTGTTGGTCTGTATTAGTAGGAGGTTCGGAAAGTTTAAATTCAATTGATTTCAAACTAACGGTTTCATTGCTGCCTTTTTTTACTTGCTGGTTTTTTCGTGTGCAAACATTTAAGGCAATTTTATAAATCCAAGTGCTTATACTTGAATTTTCTTTAAAACTTGGTAACGATTTCCATATTTGGATAACAACTTCTTGGAAAAGATCTTGAGGTTCTATTGGGGATACTGCATATATTCTACAAATTCTGTAAATACTATGTTTATTATCCTCTAATATTTTTTTTAAAACTAATTCTTCTTGTCCTTGCATTACATTTTTCTGTTCTTCATTAATGTTAGTGACAAGAGTTATAAAAATATGACAAGAAAATTCATTTACTTTTTTTAAATATCCGTTTTAATCTTGTTATACTTATTAGCTGAGAGGAATTATTGCCAACAATTGTATATAAGTACTGGTAGGTATATTTGAATTTTGTAACGGTCTAGTATATGAGCCGTTTTAATGGCCTATGTACTTTGTTAGCCTTAGTTGCTTTCTATTTCAGTAATTATTTCATTAGCGAGTTCAATAGTTTTGGAATATAATGCAGAAAGCTTTAATGATTGATATCTTCTCCCATTTACCATAATTTCAAGCCGTTTATCTGCAATCACACTTTTTAAATCTATGTTTTCTGTTGTTCTCGGATCATCTTTGTATAATACAGCTTGAATTGGCCACGGATTTGTTTTATTATAAATCCAATAATAGTTTTCTTTTACATAAGGTTCAAACATTGTTTTAATTTCTGAATTGGCATTTACTTCTCGGCTTTTTAATTGTTCAATATGTCTATAATAATCCAACATTTTGATTTGAAGGTTATCATCTAAATATGACATTCCGTTAGAGTTTAAAAGCGTGCCAAATCCACTTTCATTGACCTCTAAATTACGCTCGTACATTAGATATATCAGATACATTTGTATGTCATTATCCAATGGTCTTAATGTTTTAAATTGTTCTAAAAATGTATTTGAATATTGCAGTGTAGTTTTGGTTTCAGATAATAATTTTTCAGCTTGGATTATATCATCTTTAAGATTCAGTTTTACTGTTTCTAAATGTTTTTCAGCTTGATTTATATTATTATTTTTCTCATTCCAATTATTAATTGAAAGTGCAATCAATATTCCAATAACCACCAAGACAATTTCGCCAATAGCGTATAGAAGATATTCACTGAATTTATTTTCGGTCAGCAATTTTTGGCGGATTTGGCGGAAAAGTTTAATCATAATTATATTATTTATGCCTATGCGGCGGTCTGGCCCCTTCGCTAAATTGGTCCACTGGACCAATTTGTCTCTTTCGATACACGATAGGGCCTCTAAAAAACTTGATCATAATCTAATTTAAACATTTAATACGGCCCTCCCGAGTACTCGGGAGCTATCTCACCCATCCCGATAACTATCGGGAGTCCACTGGACATTTGATCTACAGTGTAAATTTTGTCTCGATAATATCATTGGTTAGAGGTTTCTGATAATGAAGCACAACGTTGATAATATACGGAGGCTAGGCATTTGAAGCCACCAACTTATCAAACGGTTACTATTTTTGATTAAATGTATAAAAGTTTAATTAACCTGTAACCATGCAGCTAACGTATATTTATTGTTAGGCGCAGTTTCAGTTCCATCAATGGGATATAACAACGTCCACCAAATTGCATCACGAAATTATGTTCCTCAGAAGACACCTGGAATCAACCGATAACGCACACGACGCACATAATCCCGATACCCTGGCAATTCTTCTTGTAAAGTTTTATCTTCCAGCGCGGTCCTTATCACGGCTATGATCAGCGCTACTATCACTGGAATGATTGTCCAAACAGAGCCTAAAGCCAGCACAATGCCCGGTAGTGCTAGAATATTTCCAGCATAACCAGGATGTCTTACAATCCGATATGGACCGCTGTCACATACTATATGCCCTCGGTCCGTCTGAATACGCATCACGCTTGAGAAGAAGCGGTTCTCTATCAAAGCCCATCCAGCGAAGGTGTATCCAAGCACAATCAAGATGAAGCCCAAGATGTTGAGCCATGTCGGAAATACAAGTGACCACCCAAAGTGGTGATCTAGTCCCGCCACAATCATTAATGGGAAAGTCATACTCACTGCCATTAATGGAGAAAGCACTTTATCCCACGATTTCACATCCTGGGCTTTTCCAAATTTACCTCGTTCTACCAGCAATCCCGGATGCCTTTTTTCTGCCAACATACGTGAACCTATACCCGTTACAACTATCAGCGCTGCATAAAGCCAACCCTGCCACCAACCGAGATCCCATCCACTTATCAAGAGAACCAGTGGTATGAGGAGATGCGTTATTATTAATCCAACCCAATATTTGGGGCTTGCTGTTTTAAACGCATTTTGATCAAATTTCTTCGATACCATACCTATTCCTTCTTTTTAAACTGTATTTCTTCCTAAGAAATTTTAGAAATAACATTGCTCCTAACGGTATCGGTTATGAGTAGTGCAGGATTTCAAGGCACTACACCTTTTGCATGCCGATATGTTTGATTAATGTAATCACTTTTATATCAGCACTTTCGCCCGCATTACGTATAGCCAATGTTGTGTGCTGGCTTTTCACAATTCGTTTTCAGTCCAAGGGTTGTATGAACCAAAGTTCCATATGTAATTTTCAGTATCCTTGCATGTATAGCCTCGTCCACCGTATTCTTCATCTTTAATTTCTATTAGAATTTTTGCTCCCGCAGCAACGGCCTTTTCATAATGTTCATCAATTTTCTCGACTACAATATAAGGTGCTTGAGTGTTATTTCCGTTGAGGCTTTCGGGCGTTTTTACCAGTTTCCCATATTCGTTTTCATTTTCAGAACTTAGCATAATCATGGAATTACCATATGTCAGTTGTGCGTGCGCAATGGTATTACCCTCACCTTCGACTATGAGGTGTTTTTCAAATCTGAATGCGTTGCATAGCCAGTCAATTGCTGTTCGGGCATTTTTGTATCGCATTGTCGGGATAATGCATGCTTTATTTTCTTTCATATTTTTTTTGATTCGTTTTCTACAAGTTCAAGTTACAGCAAAGTGGTTATTCTGTTCCTTACCGATTAAGGTAAGTTCGTTTTTTTAACTTGCACACAACAATTGTATATAGTAACAAGTTACTCTATTTCTATTTTGTAATTACTCCCAATGCGACCAAATATTTGATGGTTTATTTGAATTTTGGAACGACTGGTATATGAGCTGTTTTAATGGTTTAAATACGTTGTTAGCCTTTCGTTATTTTTTTTCACCTGTCCATGGAGCCGTGAATTCCCTGCCTGGACAATACGTAATTCCGAACAACTTTCCATTGCGTAGATAACCAGAATGATAATATTCATTGCTTTGATCTCTTGTGGTAAATGCGAAGTATAATTTATCCCAATTTGTGTTCAGTATCGCATTTTCTAGTTCACTTCCATAGAAAGTACCTTCCAAAGTGTTTTCCCCTATTATTTCCACTATAAAAGATTGAAAATAGCCATCAGCTTCAGGAGTTGGCCTTAAATCAATATTCCATTCCCCAATTAAGGTGTCTGCCCGTTTAAGAATGTCAATATTTTTTTCTTGTGCACAAATACCAAATGGAATAAAGAGCACTAAAAGCGTAAAAGACAACCTATTTTTCATGAATTCCAGTTTTTAGTTAAATTGAAGCACAACGGTTTGTGTATGGCTCGTTACGGGAAATCAGCTATGATTTTCCGCCGTAACCGAAAGATAGCAAATTGCAATGAATTCCGAATAGGAATTCAGCCGCAAAGGGCTGTACACGGTGTAGTACGCAGTTTTACGAACCTGGAGAAAAGCCATAATTGATTATGTGTTGTAGAATGCTTCCCAAAAATCTTTGGATTAAGTCACGCATTTCTGTCCAAACGTATGGATCGAGAATTATTTCAGTATCGGTCTATGATCTTATATCGTAGTGATATTGATTCAAAAGGATCAGCTTGTTTCGTCTCCAGGCTGGGACATAAAATTCACTTCCGATTCAATCTTAAAATCTGTCAAGGAGACCAATCCAACTACTATTAAAAAGGCTTATATAATTGCTTTGGATTGATTTATTTCTTCATAAATAATTTCTAGAAGGATACATTAACACCAAATGTAATTGTTCTTGGGTTCGGGAATGCAGACCAGTCAATACCCCTGGATGGAACTCCGTTACCTAGGTCACCAGTGTCTACCGTTACCTCAGGATCAAGACCAGAATAAGCTGTAATCAAAAATAGGTTTTGTCCTATTAAGGATAGTCTAAGGCTTTTGAATAAGCCATCACCCGTCAGAGGAAGATTATATCCGATACTGGCATTTTGGAATCTTACGAAATCGCCTTTTTCCAAATACCGCGTAGATAAATCCGCAGAAGTTCCAGGGGCTTCCCCACTGCTAACAACATCCTTTGTCACGTTTCTAGCATTGGTTATAGAACCTGAGGTAAACAATCCGTTTCTTGTGCGGTTGTAGACTGAGAAGCCAAACTGACCCTGGAAACAAGCGGCAAAATCCCAATTTTTAATTTTATAATTAATCGAAAGGCCAGAGGTTATATCAGGGAGGGCATCCTCCCCTACAAAGGTCCTATCATTAAATACATCACCTACACCATCACCGTTTTGATCAACATAAGTGGGCTGACCACTAGAATCAAGTCCAGCGAACTCTGCCATGTAGTATGAGAATAAGGAATGGCCTGCTTCAAAACGCTGTATGAAATTGTACGAGATACCTGAACCGCCACCTGGACCAGCATTCAGGAAGCCCTGGAAATCCTGGAGCTCATTTTTATTGTATGCTATGTTGAAATTGACAGAAAGTTTTGAATTCTGGGTCTGGATAAAATCATATGCCAATGCCAATTCAATACCCTGGTTCAGAATAGAAGCATCCCAGTTACCGAACTGGTACTGGTCAAGAGCAGGTGTCGGAGGAGGAAGCCTTAATAGTTGATCTTTCGTTTTACTGCGATATACGTCAATACTACCTGAAAACCTGTCCAGATTAAATCCAAAATCAAGACCTACGTTAAAGTCCAAAGTTTCTTCCCATTTCAGTGAAGGAACATCGGTGGACACAATTTGCAGACCACTGGGATTAACAGAAAGATCGGCGTTGGTACCAATTCCTGCAAAACGTTGTCTTGCCACGAAGTTACCATATCCAAGACCTTCCTGGTTACCGGTGATACCGGCACTTAACCTAAGTTTCAAGGTAGATACGCTTTCACCAACAAAGTTTTCTTCATTGATCTTCCAGGCAATTGCACCAGAAGGGAAGTAACCGTATCGGTTATCTGGCCCAAAACGGGAAGACCCGTCTGCCCTGATCGTACCGGTAAACAAATACTTGTTAGCCAATGCGTAATTTATCCTGACAAAATAGGATTGTAACTCATCCGTGTTATCAAAAGTATCTACAGTCATACTCTGAACATAGCGTTCAAAGGCAAAAGGTACAGCCTCTCCAGCAACAACAGCCGGGAACAATCTGTTTACCAATAAGCCTGAAGAAGTATTCCCATAAAAAAACTGTTGGTAAGGGCCATCAATAGAAGCTGAGGCACTGTTAACCGTGTTTTTAAGGTCACGCACC
>CAVYHF010000009.1:0-131699 GCA_963768235.1 uncultured Flavobacteriaceae bacterium | reverse complement strand
ACAGGATTTGAACCTGCGACCACTTGACCCCCAGCCAAGTACGCTACCGGACTGCGCTACATCCCGAAAATACAGCTATGCTGCAAATTTCAATACTCAAATTTCAAATCCCTTTCTACTATCAGCAGTCCGGGTAACAGACGGAGCCTGTC
Source organism: uncultured Flavobacteriaceae bacterium (assembly GCA_963768235.1). Lineage (GTDB taxonomy): Bacteria > Bacteroidota > Bacteroidia > Flavobacteriales > Flavobacteriaceae > Maribacter_A. Next base: position 131,547 of record CAVYHF010000009.1, on the reverse strand, counting down.
CTGAGCGGAGACGAAGGGCTACATCCCGAAAATACAGCTATGCTGCAAATTTCAATACTCAAATTTCAAATCCCTTTCTACTATCAGTAGTCCGGGTAACAGACGGAGCCTGTCCTGAGCGGAGACGAAGGGCTACATCCCGAAAATACAGCTATGCTGCAAATTTCAATACTCAAATTTCAAATCCCTTTCTACTATCAGCAGTCCGGGTAACAGACGGAGCCTGTCCTGAGCGGAGACGAAGGGCTACATCCCGAAATTGGACTGCAAAAATATAAAAGTTGAACAGATTTACTTCTATGTTTTTTATAAAAAAATTAGAAACTATTCCAGACTCTCCATCCATTCAAACATACGTTCTGTCCAACCCCTAAGGTGCGGGTCTTTGCGGGCCAAAGAAAATCCATGACCCCCTTTAGGATAAATATGCATGGTTGCCGAAACTCCTTTATCTTTTAAAGCCCGATAAAACAGTAAGCTATTTTCTACAGGAACACCATCATCGTCAGAGGCATGAAACAAAAAGGTCGGGGGTGTATTTTCGTTTACTTGTTTTTCATTTGAAAAATGGGTCACCACCTCGGATTTGGGGTTCTCCCCTATTAGATTTCCCTTTGAACCTCCGTGGGTCATCTCCCCAAAAGTAATTACCGGATAACCCAAGGCCATAAAATCAGGTCTAGCACTTTCATTATCTACCTCATCAATAGGTTCATATACTTTTTCGTCAAAATGAGTCCCTAAAGTAGAAGCTAAATGGCCTCCTGCTGAAAAACCTAATATTCCGATTTTGGCCGGATCGATATGAAATTCAGAAGCCTTGCTTCTGACCATTCGCAATGCACGTTGCGCATCAATAAGCGGCACATTATGCTTGTCCTTTTGTGATTTTGAGGAAGGCAAACGATACTTGACCACAATACCCGCTATACCCTTTCCGTTCAAAAATTTGGCAATATCAGTACCTTCCCAATCGTAGGCAAGAATCCAATATCCACCTCCTGGAAAAATAAGCATAGCTTCTCCAGTAGCATTTTGAGTAGCGGGAAGATAAACCTCTAAAGTAGGTTCCTGCACTTTACGGTACATTTGAATTCCATCATGGACAAAAAATTCTTCCTTTTCATCACTTTCTATGCGATTCGGGATTTTGTCCTTCGGCCACAACGGGACAATCGTGTCTTGGGCAAAAACTCCGCTAACAATCATAAAAACTAAAAAAAATAATACTCTCATAGGGTTCTAATTATCTGTTATACAATCCCATTTAAAATCAGCTACTTTGTCATTTGTTGCTGCTGACAGGTTATAATGCCACCATTCAGTTCGTATAGACCAAAATCCATGTGCCTCCATGGTTTCTTTTAGTAATTTTCTGTTTTCCAGAATTTCTTGAGGCAAATCTAAATTATCATGATAGGCTCTTTTGCCAAAAAAATCAAAATCAGTGCCCATATCCAATTCCTCATCCTCCAAAGTGACCAAGGTTATATCGACCGCACCCCCTTTATTGTGAATTGAGCCCTTAACTGGATTTGCCACATATTGTGGATTTGGAACAATCTCCCACATTTTATATTGTACAGAATTTGGTCGGTAGCAGTCATAGAATTTTATCTTCACTCCTTTCTTCTTAAAATCCCTATTGGCTTTTATCAATGCTTTTGCTGTCTTGACTCGTGTGTAGCATTCTGCGCAATCATATACCTGTTCTTTCAAGAAATTGTTTTTGGTGGCATAGCGCATATCATAGTTAAAACCATCACTGAAGTCTGCCAATCGTACAAAAGTAGTATCGGCCAAACCTTCAAATGTTCTGAATTTATTCTTAATGACCTTTTCAATTTTGACAGTATCAACGGTCTCAGCGCTTGTAGAAGATTCAGTATTTTTATTAGTTGGTTTCTCTTTACAACCTACTAATTAAAATCAAACTACAAAATAAAATAAATCTACCCATTCTTCTTGTTGACACATTGATTCCCTTATCTTTAAAAGATAATAAAACGAAAGTTCAAGATACATCTATTTCTTTGTTTTGTTAATAACCAAAGTCATCGAATTTAAATCAAACTATTATGAATTTAAGAGTGCTATTTCTAATTGTTACTACAATAAGCCTTTTATCGTGTAAGCAAGAAAAATCAACAACGGAACCAAAGGATGACGCACCAAAAGAAAAGTGGATGCTCGGATTTAATAAAACCGAAATCAACCCTATAATGGTAGCCGATTCCAGCTATACTTTTTTAGACCCAATAACAAATGAATCTGTACAATGGCAAAAGGCCGATGTTTTCAATCCAGGAGCCATTGTAAGGAACGATTCTGTTTTTATGTTATTTAGGGCCGAAGATAATCCTGCCGCTATCTTAGGGGGAAGGACTTCACGAATAGGTCTTGCTTACAGTACCGACGGTATAAATTTCACTAAATTTCCTGAACCGGTGCTCTATCCGGACAATGATGCATTCAGCAAATGGGACCAACCAGGAGGTATTGAAGATCCCAGAATTGTAGAAACCCCAGAAGGCACCTATATAATGGTCTATACAAGCTGGAATAAAGATGTAGCCCGGTTATCAAGTGCTACATCAAAAGACTTAAAGAATTGGACCAAACACGGCCCTGTTTTTGAAAATGCCCATGAAGGCAAATTCTTGGACATTTGGAGTAAATCTGGCTCCATTGTAACGGAACTGGTTGATGGTAGATTGATAGCAAAAAAGATCAACGGAAAATATCATATGTATTGGGGGGAGCTATTTGTGAATTTGGCACTATCCGATGACGGCATTGATTGGGAACCTGTGGTAGAACAAAACGGAGAACTCATGCATGTATTCAAACCGTCTTTAAACGAATTTGACAGTCATTTGACCGAACCAGGCCCTCCGGCAATTTATACGGAAGAAGGAATTCTTCTACTTTATAATGGAAAAAATTTAAGCGGCGAAGGTGCTACAACCAAAGTGGCGGAAGGAACCTATTGTGGAGGGCAAGTCCTTTTTGATAAGAATGAACCGACAAAAGTTTTGGCCAGATTGGAAACCCCATTTATCTGTCCTGATCTACCCCATGAAATTACCGGCCAATATAAAGCAGGTACCACCTTTATTGAGGGACTGGTATATTTTAAGGATAAATGGTTTTTATATTATGGCACAGCGGATTCCATGGTCGGTTTGGCTATAAAAGAAGATTAATGTGAGAAAAGTTGTGCTACTTTGTTTAGCATTGATTGGATTTTCTTGTTCTGAGAAAATCAAGGAAAATAACGTTTTAAAACAGAAACCCAATATTATCTTGATCATGTCAGATGATCAAGGGTGGGGAGATTTAAGTTTTAATGGGAACACCAATATTTCAACGCCAAATATAGATGCCATTGCCCAAAATGGGGTCTCATTCCAGAACTTTTATGTACAACCGGTATGTTCCCCCACTAGAGCAGAGTTGTTAACCGGCAGATATGCTGCCAGGATAGGGGTCTATTCTACTTCCCAGGGAGGTGAACGGTTCGACTTGGGGGAAACCACAATAGCCGAAATATTTAAAAATGCCGGATATAAAACGGCAGCATATGGCAAATGGCATAGCGGAATGCAACCACCATACCACCCAAATTCAAGAGGTTTTGAGGATTATTATGGATTCACATCAGGACATTGGGGCAACTACTTTAGCCCAATGCTAGAACACAATGGCGCCTTGGTTAAAGGGGAAGGATTTTTAGTTGATGACCTAACGAACAAGGGTATTGATTTTATCATTGAAAACAAGAATCAGCCCTTTTTTCTTTACCTACCCTATAACACGCCGCATAGCCCCATGCAGGTACCTGATGAATTTTGGGATAAATTCAAAGACAAAACCCTTGATATGAGGTATCAAGGTCAAGAAAAAGAATCGGAAAATTTTACAAAAGCCGCTCTCGCTATGGTGGAGAACATTGATTTTAATGTGGGAAGGCTTACACAAAAATTAAAGGAATTAAGGCTTGAAGAAAACACCATAATTATTTACCTATCTGATAATGGGCCTAATGGATGGCGATGGAATGGCGGGATGCGAGGTAAAAAAGGATCCACAGACGAAGGCGGCGTTCGCACACCTTTTTTTATGCAATGGAAGAATCACATTCCAAAAGGAAAAAATGTAAATAATATAGCAGGTGCCATTGATATCTTACCCACCCTGGCAAGTTTGGCCGAAATTGAACTTCAGACTGAAAATCGAATCGATGGGAAAAATTTAAAACCGCTCCTAGTAGCCGAAAATCCGAATTGGGAACCACGGTATATTATTAACCATTGGCAGGGGAAAACAAGTATAAGGACTGATAAATATCGTCTTGATAATGAAAATCGACTTTACGATATGAACACAGATTTAGGGCAAACCACCGATATAGCAAATGAAAACAGGTCTGTTTTAGATTCCTTGGTGCATATCAAAAACAAATGGCAAGAAGAGCTATCGGAAAACAACAACCAGGGGGAAGAGAAACCTTTTACTTTGGGTCATCCCGATTATAAATACACTCAAATACCGGCTAGAGACGGTATAGCACATGGGAATATAAAACGAAGTAATCGTTATCCCAATAATACTTTCTTCACCAATTGGAAAAGTACTGATGATAGCATCACTTGGGATATTGAAGTCCTTGCGGATGGGGAATTTGAAGTTGAATTATATTACACCTGTCCAAAAGAAAACGTTGGTTCCTTTTTAGAATTGAGTTTTGGTGATAGTAAATTATCTTCAGAAATTACAATAGCCCATGACCCACCATTAACTGGTATGGAGAATGATCGTGACCCTAGAATGGAATCTTATGTCAAGGATTTTATTCCGATGAAACTTGGGCGAATCAATCTAAAAAAAGGAAAGGGTCAATTGTCCTTGAAAGCGTTGAAAATAAGGGGTAAACAATCTGCAGATATCAGATTATTGATGTTCAAACGATTAAAATAGGCCTTAAGTATTGTCCCCTTGAGGGGACCTTAGGGGTGTTTTCTCTTTGATATAAAGTTCACCTACTTTTTCTTCTAATGCCATCTCAACTGAAAACATATTGTTCTTAACATCAGCATCTGAAAACCGGATGAACACAACCCCTTGCTTTTCTAAAAGACCCTGCCTCCTTGCATCATACTCATATTTATAGTCATGGGAATCCCCATCTATTTCGATGGCTAATTGAAGTTCATGACAATAGAAATCAACTATATATTCCAGTAAAGGTACCTGTCGATGAAATTGAATTCCTAAAGCCCTCTGCTTAATTTTTTGCCACAGCAATACTTCTGCAAAAGTGCTATTGTTGCGAAGTTGTCGTGCATAAGCTTTTAGTTTTGGATTGTATGGAATGAGTTTATTCTTCATTTTAAGTAATACCTTGACATCCGTTTTTACACCCCTAAGGTCCCCTCAAGGGGACAATATCGGGATTGAAAATTAAATTCTGGGATTGCAATAAATCCTTTGATTCATATAATTTATCGCTAATAATTCAATAATATTTCACTATCCGAATAACCAATACGTTCCGCCTTAGCTTCAAATGGAGTGCCCAATGGTAAAAGTGTATTATAGATATTCCAGATAGAATCTTGGGGCATTCTCCAAACAATCGTGGCATCAACTTTCCTTGAAATAAGCCGTATTCCTGATTTATTTTCTTCCATTTCCAAAGGAGGTAATTTAGGCTGCATACCATCAGGCAACCATTTTTCTATCAAATCCCGCTCCGCATATTGTCCTAAATCGTTGGTCTCTTTCATCCAATCCTTTAAGACCTCTCTCATAAATAATAGCGTATCCCTTAGTTCTGGATTATCTGCTAAATTCTTCAATTCATAAGGATCATTTTCTAAATCATATAACTCTTCTTCGGGTTTAGTTGGATGTAACCAAACTGATTGTTTATCATTTAACTTACCAGCAACATATAGTTTACGCAGCTCCTGCATCATAGGCATTTGCTCCCGATACGCTACAGGCATGGCATGACTAATATCCGTATTGAAGCTTTTGATATATTTATAACGTCTAGAGCGTACCGCACGCAACCGGTCATATAGTTCATCAAAACGGTCTGAAGAATGAAACGTATATTCTGACTTCTTTGGAGCTTCAAATTTACCAAACTGTGCTTTGCCCTGCATCACTTTTGGAGGTTCAATCCCAACTAATGAAAGAACAGTAGGCGCAAAATCAATAAAGCTGATCATACTATTATCTCGACTTCCTGCCTTTTGATTCTTAGGAAATTTCACAACCAAGGGCACTTTAATTCCGGTATCGTATAATGCCCGTTTATGACGGGGAAAAGGTCCACCATGATCCCCATAAAAGAAAATGATACTATTTTCATAAAGTCCATCCTCTTTCAATTGCCCTATTATTTCGGCTATTTGGTCATCCAAGCGCTTTAGATTACTGTAATTAACAGCTAGATCATGGCGTATTATATCGTTGTCGGGAAAATATGGGGGCACAGGGACCGATTTTGGGTCAACATATAAGCTGTCTTTACCGCGTTTCCAGATTTGCGATTCATGACAAACACCAAAATTAAAAACAGCGAAAAAAGGTTGACCCTCTTTTCTTTTTCTCCAATGCCTTTCCTTACTGCTTTCATCCCAAGCGGCTTCGGTCTTTGCAAAATTATAATCCTCCTTTGGCCCATTAACAGAATAGTATCCTTCTTTTCGAAGATACTCTGTAAACATTTTCACTCCGTCAGGAACTATGGGGGAATAACTCGGGATTTCTATTGATGGTTCATTTTCATTCGCCCAAGCCTTATGTGTACGCATATTGTGGGTTCCTAAAGTTGTAGGATACATTCCCGTAATCAAAGCACTTCTTGCCGGAGCACAAACGGGTACAGGTGAGAATGCATTGTCGAAAACGACTCCATCTGTTGCTAAAGTCGCTAAGCTTGGCAATGAAATGGTACTATCGCCATAGAAAGGAAAGAAATCTGGGGATTGATCTTCAGCAACCAGCCAAATGATATTCGGCGATTCTTTTGTAGTGGTGTTCGTCTCATTGTGACATGCTCCAAAGCTCAATAAAATTAGACAAAGGAATGTGCATCTAAATAAACGATTTGAGTGTATCATTTTATGCGATTAAGGAATTCAAGGCTTTGAGGCACCTGTTCCAACACTCTAGAACATTCATCTTCAATGAACATATATTCAACACCAAGCTCCTTTCCTCTTTTAACGATTCCTTCAATATCCACTTGTCCTGTACCTAAAACCACATTGGTCTCAACATCTTCATGCCCTGTATTATTCCCGACGACTCCTTTTTCCATATCCTTTAGGTGGAACAATACGAATTTGTCAGGATATTTATTAAGCAAGGTCATTGGATCAGCCCCACCATGTTGCACCCAATATACATCCATCTCAAATGCAAAATTAGTAGCATTCTCAGCCATATAATCAAACAAAGTTCCATTTTCATATGGCCTAAACTCATATCCATGGGCGTGATAAGCCAAGGTAATCCCTGCATCCTTCAATAATTTACCTGCGTTATTAAAAATGGCAACAGCTTCTTTTGTTGTCTCGATATCAAAGGTATTTCCCTTATGGGGAATCCATGCACACATTACATATTTGGCGCCAAATTGTTTGGCGCTTGCCAATACTTTCTCAGGATTATTCTTTAAATCATCATAATTGGCACCTATACTTACAACATCCAGATTGTGTTTGTCCAACAGACCCTCAAATTCCTCAAAGGTCAATCCGTAGGTATCCCCACCTTCCAAATTCGTCAACCCCCAATCGCTTATAGTTTTAAGCGAGCCCGCGACATCTTTTTTAAATTGATTCCTAAGACTGTACAATTGTATTCCAAATTCCTGAGCGGTCATTGTAGCGCAGAATGCCATAATAATTATGATTGCTACGAATATTCTCATGTGTATTTTTTTTATTGTATTAGGATTATATCTATAAACTGGGTCTTCTACTCCACCCTCTCGTTTAAGCGAGACACCTCCCCTATGTTAAAAGGAGGACAAATTCAGATTAAGTCTTTTTCATGTCAATAAATTTCCTTCATCATCCCATTCCGCAATGATTCCTCTTTTACTTTGGTCCACACACTTTGCAATCCATTCTGGATCATATGCTACCCCATGTTGCTCAAGAACATCTTGGGGAACGCCATCCCAGACATTGGGCGTATTACCTTTATAACCCAGATCTTCAATTCCCATTTTTGTGGTATAATAACCGGTAAGGGTCAAATCGCGTATCATACCAAAAAATTGGATTTCCAAAGGTCTTTTGTCATTCGGAACTTCAGCATCATAATAGGCAATCGAATCCAGTACTTGTTTTTGTTGGGCTTCAGGAGTGGCTTTAAACTCAGTACCAAATTCGGTATTGGTTCTATGGTCCAACCACATGAGTCCGCCTCTCAATGTCACCTGCATCTCAGGAATATCCTTTGCCATAAACTCAATGAACCCGGGTACTTTCGCATCCGTCGCACTGCCAAATTTGTCATTCGCTGGCAAGATCAAATCACATAAGACCCCAACAGTTTCCAATTCATGCGCATTGAAGAACTGTTCAGCCTCCAATTTTATGATTTCCTCTTTTTCCTTGAGCGTTCTCCCGTACTTATAACTATAACCCTGCAATTCGGTTACTTCTGTCGTCTTGGTTTCCGCTTCAGGTTTACATCCGTGCACCACTAAGCCAGCGGCAGCACCTCCCAATAGCATAGATTTTATACTCTTTCTTCTATCCATATTCTAGATGTTTTGTTGTTTCAATTGTTCAATGATATAATCGGATGCCCTCCATGATAGTGCCAAAATGGTCCAGGTACAATTTTTATCGGCTTGGGACACAAAAGGCCCTGCATCAACAATAAAAACATTATCCACATCGTGCAATTGATTGAATTTATTGGTCACCGATGTTTTGGGGTCATCGCCCATTCGGGTCGTACCCACCTCATGGATAATCGCACCTGGTGTCAGTAGACCATAATCCTGTTCTTTTGAAGGTTTCGGACCCATAGGTTGGCCTCCCATATTATGGATAATTTCCTCAAAGGTATCCTGCATGTGTTTGGCCTGATTGCGTTCAAAATCAGACCACTTATAATTGAAACGAAGTACAGGTATGCCAAATTCGTCCACCGTGGTAGGGTCAATTTCACAATAATTATCTTTTCTGGCAATAGATTCTCCACGACCGCTTAAACCGACGAGCGAACCATAATATTTTTTGGCATCTTCTCTAAGACTATGGCCATAGCCCCCGGTAGGAAGTTCAAAAAACCTATTGAATTCATTTACATCAAAACCAAATCCGTAAGATGGCATCCCCATACCTCCCCAAATTTCTATGTGATACCCTCTGGGAAAATCAAGTTTGCTATTATCTCCCCACCAAGGTGAATACACATGCATTCCGCCCACACCATCTTCATTATAGGATGTCTTTCGATTCATTAAATCAGGAACGAAGCCAACGCTACCCGCACCGGTGGAATCGTGAAGGTATTTGCCAACAAGATTGCTACTATTGCCCAATCCGCTTGGATGTTGTTTGCTCTTGGAGTTCAATAAAATTCGCGCTGAACTACAGGCCGATGCAGCCAAAACAACAACTTTTCCGCTGAGTTGATATTCTTTTCTGTCATCCTTACTGATATAAGAAACTCCGGTCGCCTTGCCCTCCTCGTTGGTCGTAACTTCACGAACGACACTGTTCACATAAAGATCGATTTGACCGCCGTTCTTCTGAGCTGGAAAAATTAGGCAGGAGCCAGAGGAAAAATCAGCATACACTTGACAAGACCTTCCGCATTGTCCACAGTAAAAACAAACGCCCCTTTCCTCATTTATTTTTTTAGTCAGCATTGACATTCTACTTGGAATGACCGGAATACCAGATTTCTTGGCACCATTGATATAAAAAAGTTCATGTAATCTTGGCTTTGGGGGAGGAAGGAAAAAACCATCAGGATCATTGGGTAATCCCTCATTTGTGCCAAAGACCCCAATTAGCTTATCAACCTTATCGTAATAAGGTTTTACATCCTCATAGCTAATTGGCCAGTTATCTCCGTGGCCGTCAACATCTTTGTGCTTAAAATCCTTTGGGCCAAATCTTAACGAAATACGCCCCCAATGGTTGGTTCTACCACCAAGCATATGCGATCTGAACCAATCAAATTTTGTGCCCTTGGTATGTGTATAGGGTTCCCCCTCTATTTCCCAACCTCCATATGCGGCGTCAAAATCACCAAAAGGACGAACTGTATTGGCACCTCTTCTTGGCGATTCATACGGCCATTTTAACTGGGTCATTTGTTCTGGGTTCGCAGGGTCAAAAAATGGTCCTGCTTCGACCACTGCCACTTTTAAACCAGCATCTGCCAGTTGCTTAGTTGCCATACCGCCTCCTGCACCTGAGCCGACTATAATGACGTCATATAATTTTGATGATTCTTTTATTTGCATAAATAGATTTTTGCTAACCCCCCCAAGATAAAAATTAAATACATCATATTCGGAAATATTAGCCCTTCCGAATCGATTCTATTTGGATTTGATATAAAACGATAATCTTTTGACAAAATAGAATCAATTAAAACTCCCTCTAGGTATTGTAAATAAAAGAACTACCAAGCTAACCATTCCAAGAACAAAGGCCATTGATGCACATATTCATCCAACATATGATAGAATAGTATTGAACAAAGAATAAGTTTCAAATTAAATTTGTAACAATGGATTACCAAGAAGGAAAGAAATATTGGCCCTTAATAGGCAGACTTGCAAAAACAACAATTGTCATCCTTCTATTGATTTCAACGCTTATGTCCTGTAAAACTTCACTATTACGAGACGCTGCCCAAGTGGAATTATCTGATAATAAAGCCGATATTTCCGCAAAACATTTGATGCTAAGAATCAAGGAAATCCCCAAGACTGGTTATGCTTTTGGCCATCAAGATGCAACTGCATATGGCCTTGGATGGAAAAATGACGGCAACATTTACAAAAGTGATGTGAATGAAGTTTTGGGTGATTTCCCCGCAGTTTACGGCTTTGAGTTGGGTCATATTGAATTGGGTCATACTCAAAATTTGGATACGGTTAATTTTGACCTCATGGGCAAACTCATTAAAAAGGCACATAAGGATGGAGGGATTATCACCATTAGTTGGCACCCGGACAACCCTGTCACCAAAAAGTCGGCCTGGGATCCCACGGCCGCAGTTTCCCATGTGTTGGAGGGAGGCTCATTAAATCCGAAATATAAGGCTTGGCTATCTAAAGTTGCAGTATTTCTGAACGGTCTTAAGACCAAAAAGGGCAATTCAATTCCCATTGTATTTAGACCCTACCATGAAATGAATGGTTCGTGGTTCTGGTGGGGACACGGCAATTGTACGCCCAATGAATTTAAACTACTCTGGAAAGAAACCTTTGAATTCTTGACCCAAAAGCATAACGTGCATAATCTATTGTACTGTTATTCTACAGATGCTGTAAAAAGCGAAGCGGAATATTTGAGGTATTATCCTGGTGATGAATTTGTTGATATTCTGGGAATGGACCTGTACCATAAAAAGAGTACTGAGGAATATATTGAACTATTAAACCACAACCTAACCCTTTTGGCCAAATTAGGGAAGCAAAAGAACAAGCCTTATGCGATGACCGAAGGAGGATTGAATATGGTCACAGTTGATGATTGGTGGACAGAGGTTTTGCATAAAAATGTATCAGACAAGGGGATTTCATGGGCGCTTTTCTGGAGAAATGCATGGCCTGATCATTATTTCGCCCCTTTCAAAGGTCAAAGAAGCAGCTCGGATTTTAGGCAATTCCACGCCTTGCAAAATGTGCTTTTTCTCGAGAAATTAAGTAAGATAAAATAGTGGACCACTAAGTTCATGATTAAATAAACAAAGAATTAACCGAAAAAAGGGCAGCATAATTTCCCAATATATTTTATGTAATGAAAACACCAACTAAAAAAACTTGTTTAAAATCAATAGAGCAATTATATCAAGAGCATACTGACTTAACCAATAGAAAGAATATTGAAATTCCTCATAGCTCCAATATTTATTCAAAATACCAATACCCGATTCTTACGGCGGAACATGTGCCCTTGCATTGGAGGTATGATCTGAATAAAGAAACAAACCCCTTACTTTTGGAGCGAATTGGTATTAATGCAGTATTTAATGCAGGCGCCATTAAATGGCAGGGGAAATACGTTTTGGCATTAAGGGTTGAAGGAAAGGATAGAAAATCATTTTTTGCACTTGCCGAAAGTGAAAACGGAATCGACAATTTCAAATTTTGGGAGACCCCCCTCTTATTGCCCCAAAGCAGCGACCCAGATATTAATGTGTACGATATGCGTCTTACCCTACATGAAGATAGCTATGTTTATGGTATTTTCTGTACCGAAAGAAAAGACCCTAACGCTCAAGAATCAGATACTTCGTCAGCAATTGCGAATGCGGGGATTATACGGTCAAGAGATATGATAAACTGGGAACGTCTTCCCGATTTGATTTCATCTTCAAACCAACAACGCAACGTAACCTTACACCCGGAATATGTAGACGGGAACTATGCCATCTATACACGACCACAAGATGGGTTTATTGATACAGGTGCGGGTGGTGGTATAGGTTTGGGATATATAACCGATATGTCCTTTCCAAAAGTTGAAAATGAGGTTATAATCAACCCAAAGGAATACCATACCATTTATGAATTGAAAAACGGTCAAGGCCCTTCTCCCATTAGAACGAGTGAGGGATGGCTGCATTTGGCCCATGGCGTTCGTAATACGGCAGCAGGATTACGGTATGTGCTCTACATGTTTATGACGGATTTAAATGATATCAACAATGTTATTTTTCAACCAGGTGGTTATTTCATGGCCCCGGATGACAAGGAAATCATTGGGGATGTCGGCAATGTGTTGTTTTCAAATGGATGGATAGCCGATGACAATGGTGATGTATATATCTATTATGCCTCTTCGGATACTCGAATGCATGTTGCAAAAACCACCATCCAAATCCTTGTGGATTATTGTAAGAACACGCCAAAAGACAAGCTTTCTTCAAGAGGTTCTGTTGAAAATATCTTGAACCTAATAGAAAAAAACAAAGGCCTTTACTAAAAAGGTACATTATACTATGGTTGCTAAAGAAAAGGATGGCTTTACCCTTGAATTGGAAATTGAATTAAAGAAAATTCTGGATTTTTGGCAGAACAATACCTTGGATAGTAAGAATGGCGGCTTTGTTGGCCGTATTGATCACTATAATAATGTAATTGATGAAGCGCCTAAGGGAATCATCCTGAATACACGGATATTATGGACTTTCTCGCGGGCCAATAATTATTATAAAGATGCTAGATATGCTAAAGAATGCCAAAGGGCTTTTGAGTATTTATATGAACATTTTGATGACAAAACGAATGGTGGTGTTTTTTGGGAGGTAGACCATACGGGGAAGCCGACCAATAGGAGAAAACAAAGCTACGCCCAGGCCTTCTGTATATATGCACTCTCGGAATACTATAAATACTCCAAAAATTCCAAGGCCTTGATCTGGGCGATGCAACTTTTCAATTTGTTGGAGGAAAAAGCATACGATATTGAATATGGTGGTTATATTGAGGCTTTCGATGAAAATTGGCAAAATATAGAAGACCTAAGATTAAGTGAAAAGGATCTCAATGCCCCAAAAACCACAAATACCATTTTACACATTCTGGAGGCCTATACCGCACTGTATGAAATAACTGCTGACGCCCAGGTAGAACACTCGCTCAAAAGATTGATCAGTCTTTTTTTAGATAGAATTTTTAATTCCCAGAACCATTTGAAACTTTTCTTTACAAAGGATTGGAAAACCATGTCTACAGAAATTTCATATGGCCATGATATTGAGGCAGCTTGGTTAATATGCCATGCCGCACAAATATTAGGCGACCCCATTATGGTCAATAAAACAGACGAAATGTTGGTTGCAGTGGTTAAGACCTTTACGTCAGAGGCCATTGATACGGATTCTGGCATATGGAATGCAAAGGATGCTGAAAACCAAGTCATGGACAAGGACAAACATTGGTGGCCACAGGTCGAGGCCATGGTAGGCCTGTGTTATGTATGGCGAAAGACAAAAGACATTTCATATTTGAATAGAAGTCAGCAAATTTGGGAGTTTACCAAAACCAATATCATTGATGTAAAAAACGGCGAGTGGTTTTTTAGGGTGAATTCGAATGGTGACCCCTATACTTCTGAAGACAAAGTAGGACCTTGGAAAGGCCCATACCACAATAGCAGGGCGCTTATCGAAATCATTTCGATATTACATGAAAATTAATTAAAAGTTTGAAAACCCTAGTGTTCTTACAATTTATTGATAAAAGCCATCGCTCATAAGGCCCTCTTGATGCCTGAAAAATCATTCCTGTATTGGGTAGGTGTCCGTTTCTTATTTTTTTTAAATACCCTATTAAAATTGGCTATGCTATTAAAACCACAGATAAAGGCGATTTCAGATATACCCAATTCTTTCTCTATTAAAAATTTAGAGGCATAGCCTATTCTCACTTCATTCAGATAATCAACAAAAGTCTTCCCTGTTCTTCTTTTAATAAATCGGTTAAAAGAAACATTACTCATATTCACTAATTCCGCAGCTTCTGAGAGTGTGATTTTTTTTGAATAATTTTTTTGAACAAAATCATAAAGCGCTTTTATTTTATTGTTATTCTCAAAATTCATTGGCTGCACGCTCAAGGTAGACAACAATCGCTGATTTCTTGAAATGGCCAAATCATAAAGTATCGAGAACAATTCCATAAAATTGTCCATACCTCCCATTTTTGATACCTTTAAAATCCTATCCTTTATGGCAATTGAAGTTTCCCTTGAAAACAATATACCGTGTGAAGATCGCTCGAACATGTCCTTGATAGGCCGCATTACACTTCGGTTTAATAATACATCATCAAACAAATCATTGTGAAACTGCACGGTAACCTCCCGTACCTTTTTATTGGTGCATTGGTGTTGTTCCCATACATGATGTAAGTTGGCACCAAGAAGCACCAAATCTATATCATCTATTTTTTCGATGCTATCACCAACCATTCGACGCGCATTTTTTCCATTAAGAACAAAGTTCAGCTCCATCTCTGGGTGAAAATGCATTGGGTAATCAAAAAATTCCTTGGTACGATCCTCCACAAGGAAGCTATCCTCTGGCGATAATGGAACTATCTCTCTGTGAATCTTTTTCAGTATATCCACCTTCTTCTTTTTATTTGAATCTATTGGTTATTCTTATGACAATATGCTATCATTTTTATAATGTAATGGTATTTAGATTTGAGTTGATTATACTATTATGCATGGCACTTGCATTGGCAAATTAATCAAATAATCCATAAAATATTGATTTTACGACATATCAGGTGACTAAATTGACAATATACTATACCTCCATTAATAGCGGAATATGCCAATATCCAATAGATTCTTAATGATATTACAGTCCTTATGGTTATAAATTGTGTAAAAATCAAAGAATCATAGGTTCAAAATTTGTTTATTGAGGTAGTTTTTTGTTCAACCACAACTGCTTTGCACTTTATGGTAATAGGTGTTGTTTGTTTTTATAACGCTTTTTATCCAGTTGAGGCTAGGGAAACTTATCTTGATCAAAATCTGTAGAAATTTTTCTTGGAAGTATTCTGAAGCTGCTACTGAAATAGATTTTTGAAGCAACCGCATTGCTTACAAGAACATATAGGCAAATATGGGAGCACCTACATCCAGATATCAATTTAAAATTAAACGTGAGGATTAAGACGTGCGTGGGGATCAAACATCCTTTAATTCCTGTAAGATGATTTCAATACTTTTTTTGGCATCACCGAACAACATTTTGGTATTATCCTTAAAAAATAAGGGATTTTGAATACCAGCATATCCAGGGCTCATACTTCTTTTTAAAACAATTACATTTTTGGTCTTGGATAAATTCAAAATAGGCATACCATAAATTTTGCTCGTAGGGTCCTCCAATGCAGACGGATTGACGACATCATTGGCACCGACCACTATGGCAACATCCGTGGATTCCAGATAACTATTGGCTTCATCCAAATCCAACAATTTATCATAGGAAACATCGGCTTCGGCCAATAAAACGTTCATGTGCCCTGGCATTCTCCCAGCTACGGGATGTATGGCATATTTAAATTCCACATCTCTTTTTTCCAATACTTCCTCGAGCTCCTTAACAACTTTTTGTGCTTGGGCGACCGCCATACCATAACCTGGAATAATACATACCCTTTGGGAATAGGCGAGTTGTATGGCCAAATTAGATGCTGAAATCTCTTTGGCATTTCCTTCAACCTGATTACCCGCGCCTTTGGTATCGGAAAAATTACCAAAAAATACACTTAACACCTGCCTGTTCATAGCTTTGCACATCAGTAAAGTCAAAATAATACCGGAAGAACCAACCAAAACACCGCCAAGAAGCATCAATTTATTATCTGTTATTATTCCTGATATAGCTGCGGTTATTCCTGTTAAGGCATTCAGAGTGGCAATTACCACGGGCATGTCGGCTCCTCCGATGGGAGCGACAAAGGTAATGCCATAAAACAATGAGAGTACGGAAAATAGGACCGTCTGGGAAGTACTAAGATATCCATTATACGAAAAGATAAATATTGAGCCAATAGCGATTAACAGCACTATGATATTCACTACAGTGCTATAAGGTATTTTTAAATGTTCGTCTTTTAGCTTTCCGCTTAGTTTGCCATAAGCCACCATACTACCTATAAATGCTACAAGTCCAAGGAAAAGATTCAGCAGTACAATACCAATTTCAGTGGTTTCCCCGGAGAAATCATTGTTTACCATCCAAACCAATGAAATGAGTGCTGCTGATAATCCTCCAAAACCGTTAAATAAGGAAACCATTTCAGGCATCGCGGTCATAGGAACTTTCTTTGCCGAAATAATTCCGATAAGACCCCCAACAAAAATGCCAATTGCGATGTATAAATAGTTGTTGTTTTGAGTTTCCAAGGGATAAACTAGGGCAACGAGTACTCCCAAGCCCAAGGCTACTGCAGCCAATCTATTTCCATTACTGGCCGAATCCGGGTGTGATAATTTTCTAAGACCTACTATCAATAAAATCGACGCTATAAATAATACGCCATCCAGTATAACTATATTCACTTTATTTCCTTTTTTTCTTATTGAACATTTCCAACATTCTGCTAGTAACGGCTAAACCTCCGACTAAATTAATGGTGCCTAAAATAATTCCTAAGGTTGCCATAATTAGCGGAAAATAATCTGTGGGTTCCGTAACCCTTATCAAGAGAATAGCACCAATCAGCACCACTCCGCTAATTGCGTTTGAACCAGACATTAATGGCGTGTGCAGTACGGTCGGAATTTTTGAAATAACCTCAAAACCAAGGAAAACTGCGAAGGTCAATAAGTAAATAATTTCTATGTTTTGCTCAAAGAAGGCAATAATTTCATTCATTATTTAAAGGTTTAATGAGGTTTTGCGATACAAGAAGATGAAAATATTTCGTCTTCTTCCATATCAGGTCGTATCTGTAGATCCTCCTTGTTGGAAATATATTTTAAAAAATTGTAAACGTTATTTGCGAAAAGTGTACTGGCATCTACAACCGCGGCGTCGGACAGGTTGGAATCACCTACAATCCTTACGTAATTATGGGTAACAGTCTTATTGTTTTCCGTTAACTCACAATTACCACCTGCATCTGCAGCCAAATCTATAATCACGCTCCCTCTTCTCATCTTTTCGACCATTTCCTTGGTAACGATAATTGGAGCTTTTGCAGCTCTAACAGTTGCCGCACATATTACAACATCTGACTTGGCGATAGCATTGGAAATCAAATCACGCTGTTTGGCAATATACTCAGGGCTTAGTTGAACACCATTACCTTTATTTGAATCATCTGACTCCTCGACCTTTAAAAATTTAGCACCCAAACTTTTAACTTCATCTTCTGTTTCAGGCCTTGGGTCAATTGCTTTAACCACTGCCCCAAGTCTTTTGGCAGTTGCGATGGCTTGTAATCCTGCAACTCCTACTCCTATCACAAGAACTTTGGCAGGTTTTATACTTCCGGCAGAAGTTATCATCATCTGCAAATATCTGGGCAACATCGTTGCTGCCTTTAAAACCGCCTTATAGCCAGCAATTGAGGACATTGAAGATAATGCGTCCATAGATTGCGCAATGGAAGATCTTGGTATCATATCCAAACTAAAGGCCCAAATATTCTGTTTTTGCAATATACTGGACACCCTTTTGTATATATAGGGCTTAAAATGTGAGATATAAACACGACCAGGTTTTATCAAGCTTATTTCCTCATCTGATAAAGGTGTAAAGGATATAAGAATATCGGCCTTTTCAAAGAGATCCTCCCGCTTACATGTTTCAGCACCTACCTCTTCAAATTCGGCAGTAGCCATGTACGCTTTTCTTCCCGCTTTGGCCTCAACGAGTACTGTATACCCCCTTTTTATTAACTTTTTAACTACAGAAGGAACCAATCCTACCTTGTTTCCAAATGTTTCCTTAAAAACACCAATTGTCATACAAACGTATTTTATGCCATAATTTCAAAAGCCGAATATACGACCCATTTGTCACAATTATTCAAAGGTATTTGGAATAATTTGATGAAATAGTGGGTTTTATGGATTTCAAAAAGAAAATAGCATAGATTCCAATGATCTATTCGTAACTCTAGCGGGATACTTCATCCATTTTTTCATTTGACTTGCACCATTTTGTAAAAATTTGTCAAAAACCTGAGTCCAGTCCAACCCCTCAATATTCTTAGAAAAAAACGTTTTTGATATAACATTTTCAGTATTAATCAGTTAATATAGTATTGAAAAAATCCGTACACATAACGTATATCGCGGTTATGGTTGCCATTACTTTGGCAGTGACCCTATATTTGTTTTATATAGGTTTTACCTATTATAATACTTCCCTGGAAGAACGATTCTATCATCCCAGACATAATTGGTTTAAGCCAAGTGGAATATATGGCCAGGGTCTCGGAATCATTGGCACACTTTTGATTCTATTCGGGGTTACCGTCTATATCGCTAGAAAGCGTTATAATTTTTTAGCCAAACAGATACGTTTAAAGTATTTATTGGAATTCCATATTTTCTTATGTACACTAGGCCCCATACTTGTACTTTTTCACACTGCCTTTAAGTTTGGGGGTATTGTTTCAGTGGCTTTTTGGAGTATGGTTGCAGTGGTATTAAGTGGTGTCGCTGGTAGGTTTATCTATAACCAGATTCCTAAAACTATTGAAGGTAGGCAGATGACCATGAATGAGCTTAAGGAAATGAAGACCGACTTGGCCGTGGTTTTACATCAAAAATTCAATTTGGAATCAAATACTTTGGATATCATTTCTGATTTAATGAGCGAAGAGAATACTACGGATAATCGAAAGAAATTAGGCTATTTGAAGAAAGTACTAAATCGGAAAGACTTGCCAAAATCTGATAGAAAGAGCATTATTAAAATGGTGAGAAGTGAAATTTTACTTTCCAAAAAAATCGCGAGATTACAAACCATGCAAAGACTATTCAAGTATTGGCATGTCGCCCATATGCCTTTTGCCTTGGTTATGCTGGTCATTGTTGTTATTCATGTTGGAGTTACATTGGCATTTGGCTATAAATGGATATTTTAATAAGGTAGGGTATAGCCACTATTAATTGTTTAAACTAATACAACCTAACATACAATCTGATGAATGAAGTTTTATTGGAAGAACTGCTTGTTTATGGCACGGTATTCCTACTTTGCGCATTAACGGTATTCTTCTATCTCAGAAAAAAGAAGAAAAAGACGATAGAAACTGTCAAGAAGGTTGCTATTGCCAAGGAAGAAGGGCTTTTTGAACCCATTTCTTTATATCCTTCCATAGATTTGAACGCTTGTATTGGAAGTGGTGCATGCATAACAGCTTGTCCGGAAAAGGATATTCTTGGTATTGTAAATGGTATAGCTACTGTCATTAACACTTCAAATTGCATTGGTCATGGGGCATGTTTTCATGCTTGTCCGGTGGAGGCCATATCCCTTAAGATTGGTACTGAAAAAAGGGGAGTAGACCTTCCGCATGTTAGTGAGGATTATGAAACCAATATCAAAGGCATGTACATTGCCGGAGAATTGGGAGGTATGGGGTTAATAAAGAATAGTGTTGAGCAAGGGCAACAGGCTATGCAAAACATTGCCAAAAACAAAAAGCCATCCAAAGAAAATGTACTTGATGTAGTGATTATCGGGGCAGGACCAGCGGGAATTTCAGCTACTCTAGCCGCCAAAGAATATGGGCTATCATCGATCACCTTAGAACAAGACTCTTTGGGAGGAACGGTTTATACTTTTCCAAGATCTAAAATCGTCATGACAGCACCCATGGATCTTCCGCTTTACGGAAAGGCCAAATTATATGACACCTCTAAAGATGAATTACTGCAATTATGGAAAAAAATCATCTCCGAACATGATTTGGAGATACTAGAACATACCAAAGTTGATAGCATAGTTCCTGTCGAGGATAAAACATTCAAAATCACTACGAATACCGGCCAAGAATATATTTGCAACCAAGTACTTTTATCCATAGGCCGAAGAGGTACACCACGAAAATTAGGGGTTCCAGGTGAGGAAAGTCAAAAAGTGGCATACCGTTTATTGGAACCTGAACAAATTTCCAATAAAAAAATAATAGTGGTCGGAGGTGGCGATTCTGCCATAGAATCCGCTTTGCTCCTTATAGATGAAAATGAGGTAATCCTTTCCTATAGAAAAGATAAATTTTCTAGGCTAAAACCAAAAAACAGGGAAAAAATAGAAGAGGCTATAGCCAATACTTCAATTAAAGTCTTGTATAATTCAAATTTAGTGTCAATAAAAGACAAAAGCGTATTGATCAATACCGAAGATGATGAAGCCATGGAGGTTGAAAATGACCTGGTCTACATTTTTGCAGGTGGTGAGCTGCCCACCAGTTTTTTGCAAAATGCCGGGATTGAAGTCTCCAAACGCTTTGGGCATACTATGAAATCTTACAAATAAATGCATTGAATAAAATTTTTAAATATACCCTATTACTTTCATTGCTGACCCTAACCCTAGGTTATGGGCAAATATCCCCTGGTGACCTATCTGAAGCGCATGCCGAATTGGAAGGGATGAGTAATTGTACCTTATGCCACGACTTGGGTGATAAGGTTTCTGATAGAAAATGTCTGGAATGCCATACTGAAATTCAATCACTAATCAATAAAAAAAGTGGATATCATGCGGAATCCTCGGTAAAGGCAAAAGATTGTTTTGAATGTCATAGCGATCATCACGGCCGTAAATTCGACATGGTCCGTTTTGATGAGGACAATTTTGACCATAACCTTACGGGATACGAATTGGAAGGCAAGCACGAACAAGTAGATTGCAGAAAATGCCACGTTTCAGAAAACATTGCTGATGCAAAAATAAAAAAAAAGAAAAACACCTTTTTAGGGTTGGATGAAACCTGCCTGTCCTGCCATGATGATTATCATCAAAAAACCTTATCAAAAACCTGCGTTGATTGCCATGATATGGAAGGTTTTAAACCAGCACCAAAATTTGACCATGAAGTGGCCGATTTTCAACTAAAAGGAGAACATGCCAATGTTGATTGTCTTGAATGTCATCAAATGACGACTAGAAATGGCAAGGATTTTCAAGAATTTACCGATTTGTCATTTAATGATTGCGTTTCTTGTCATGACGACCCACATAATAGTCAATTGGAAGGTCAATGCACCCAGTGCCATACAGAAACGGCTTTTACAGATTTTATCGGAAAAGAAAATTTTGACCACGATCTTACCGATTTCACCTTAAGGGGAAAACATAAAACCCAGGATTGTTTCAGTTGCCATTCTAAGTCCAGTGATCCCTTGGAAGTCTTTCAGCGCAGAAGTAATGTCAATGAAAATAGCTGTGTTACATGCCATGATGATACACATGAGGGCAAATACGGCAATGAATGCGTCAATTGCCATCGGGAAAGTAGTTTTCTTTCCTTGCGCACCATGGACTTTTTTGATCATACCACCACCGATTATCCATTGGAAGGCAAACACAAAGAAGTGGATTGCAGACAGTGCCATGAGAAAAGATTTTCAACCCCTATCGACTTTACAGCCTGTAACAATTGCCATGATGATTATCACAGCGGGGAATTCAAGGAAAATGGGGTGTCACCGGATTGTGTGGAATGCCATTCCCTCGAAAAGGGATTTGATTATAGTCTATATACCTTGGAGCAACATCAAGAAACAGAATTTCCATTGGAAGGAGCGCATAGTGCGACCCCATGTTTTGCGTGTCATGTGAGTGAAGATGACAAAAGATGGACGTTCAGAAATCTGGGTGAAACCTGTGTAGATTGCCATCAAGATATACACGAGGGTTATATCAGTGAAAAATATTACCCAAAAGATGATTGTAAAGTCTGTCATGTCAATGATGCTTGGACGGCCGTCGATTTTGACCATGATCAAACCAAATGGCCATTGAACGGTAAACACACTGAAGTGTCGTGTAGGGAATGTCATTTCATCGAAATAGCTGATAATAAGCAACATACCGAACAGAAATTCGCTAATTTGGATATAAAATGTATTTCTTGTCATGAAAATAAACATGATGAAACCTTTGCAATTGATGGGGTGACTGACTGTACAAGATGCCATGTTACCAGTAGCTGGTTTCCGGAAACATTCAATCACGAGCTGACCAATTTTCCACTGGAAGGAGAACATGCAAAAATCCAATGTAGCGCCTGTCATGAGGTAGCCAATGCAAACGGGGAAATTGAAGTAATATATAAAATACAGAAGTTTAGATGTATCGACTGTCACTTACAATAATATTCCTACTATTAGGAATTGTGCCCATTTTTGGCCAATCACCACATGGTGAGCAGTTGAAGATGGACTGTGTTCGTTGTCATAATCCCTCTGGTTGGAGCATGAACTACCAGACGATACAATTTGACCATGATAAGACCGACTTTCAATTAGAAGGCACCCACCAGCAAACCGATTGTAAACTATGCCATAGTTCAATGGTATTTGACCAAGCCCCTATGGAATGTGTTTCCTGCCATACTGATGTACATAGTCAATCTGTTGGAAATGATTGTATGCAATGTCATGATTCAGAAACCTGGTTGGTAGATAATATTCCTGAACTACATGAAGCAAATGGTTTTCCATTGATTGGTTCACACAGTAATTTAAGCTGTATCGAATGCCATACTTCTGAAACTTCGTTGCGGTTTGATAGAATTGGCAATGATTGTATAAGCTGTCATCAAGATGATTACGCAAGTACCCAAAACCCAAATCATACCACAGCAGGATATTCTACTGATTGTATTGAATGTCATAATCCTTTGGGGTTTGGTTGGGACTCGGAAAGTATAATTCACGACTTTTTTCCTTTAACCGAAGGGCATGATATTCAAGATTGTACCCAATGCCATACTACCGGTAATTATTCCGATGCTTCGCCAGAGTGTTTGAGTTGCCATCAAAGTGATTATGACCAAACCAGCGATCCAAACCATGCAACATCTGGATTCTCCACGGATTGTGTAGCCTGCCATACGACAAGCCCTGGTTGGACACCAGCTACGATCAACCATGACTTTTTCCCACTCACTTTGGGACATGACATTCAGGATTGTACGCAATGCCATACAACCGGTAATTATTCCGATGCATCACCAGAATGCGTCAGTTGCCATCAAGATGATTATATGGCTACACAAGATCCAAACCATCAGACCAGTGGATTCTCCACGGATTGTGTTGCTTGCCATACCACAAACCCAGGGTGGACGCCTGCGGAGATCAACCATGACTTTTTCCCACTCACTTTGGGCCATGATATACAGGATTGTACACAATGCCATATCAACGGAACCTATACAGGGCTTTCGCCGGAATGCGTGAGTTGCCATCAAAGTGACTATGACCAGACCAATGATCCAAATCACGCAACATCTGGATTCTCTACGGATTGTGTATCCTGCCATTCCACCAATCCAGGATGGACACCGGCTACAATCAACCATGACTTTTTCCCCCTTACTTTGGGTCATAACATACAAGACTGTACCCAGTGCCACACCAATGGTACTTACACCGGTCTTTCACCAGACTGCGTAAACTGTCACCAAGATGATTATGACCAAACCAATGACCCCAGCCATTTAGCAGCAAACTTCCCAACGGACTGCGTTGCTTGCCATACAACCAACCCTGGATGGACACCAGCTGAATTTGATCACGACGGACAATACTTCCCGATATATACCGGAAAACATAGCGAAGGTCAAGCTTGGAACGATTGTGTGGAATGTCATGCCAACCCAGCGAGTTACGCAGATTTCACCTGTTTTACTTGCCATGGACAAACTGAAACAAACAATGACCATAGCGAAGTCAATGATTATGAGTATGTAAGCACTGCCTGCCTGCAATGCCACCCCGATGGCAATAATTGAAATTAATGAAGTATCTATTTAATTCTATAATAGTCTTTATTGTCTTAACCTGCAATGTATTCGGTCAAACCAATGATCCTATACTTAATGGTACGGTGTCTTTTGTGACGTCCAATAATATTTATGTGAAGTTTGAAAATACCCAAGCCATAGCCATTGGGGATAGTTTAAAACTAAGCAGCACCAATACAGCTTGCTTGGTGGTGAAAAGTAAATCATCAAGTTCCTGCGTTTGCCAAGTTGTAAACGACTGCGAAATACAAAAAGGGGATGAAGTCCTTTTTGTGAACACACCAAAAGAAAAAGTCAAAACTACGGTACAAAAAAAAGAGATCATTCCTGTTGCACAAGATGCTACTGAAACAATTACCGACCCCATATATAAGGAGAATATACGTGGTAGAATATCTGCTTCAACCTATAGTAATATTCTAAGTAATAGGGATGACCGACATCGGATAATGTCCCGCCTTTCTGTGGATGCTGATCACATAAAGGGCTCCAAATATTCTTTTAACACTTATTTGAATTATCGACATATCTTAGACCAGGCAGAAACCTCATCACTACAAAATAATAGTTATTTAAGGGTCTACAATCTAGGCGCAAGGTACGATGCCTCTCCTACCCTATCTTTCACTTTAGGTAGAAATATAAATCCTAAAATATCATCTATTGGGGCCATTGATGGTCTACAGATTGAAAAATACTTTGGAAAGAGTTATGCAGGTGCCATTGTTGGTTTTAGACCTGATATCTTTGACTATGGTTTCAACGCCGATTTATTGCAATATGGTGGTTACGTTGGTACTATTACCGATACCGACGATTTCCATTCCCAAACCACAGTGGGCGCCATAGAACAGCGCGGCAATGGTGATATTGATAGAAGGTACGTCTACTTACAACATTCAAGTACGATTTTCAGAGACCTGAATATTTTTTCCTCCATGGAAATGGACATTTTTAGTAAGGTGAATTATACCACCAAAAATAATCCAAGGCTCACCAATTTATATGTTTCGGCCAGATACAGATTCAATAGAGCGCTGAATATGATGATTTCCTATGATTCCAGAAAACGGATCATCTACTATGAAACCTTTCAAACAGAAATTGAGCGTTTATTGGATGATGACATCGCCAGGCAAGGTGTGAGAACCCGGATAAATTTTAGACCTTATAAAAATATTCTTGCCGGCGTTAGTTATAGCAAAAGATTCCAGAGCGATAATGGGAATAAATCCGACAATATTTATGGCTATGTTACGCTAACCAAAGTTCCGAACATTGGCGGTCGATTTTCATTGACCTACAATAGGAATGAATCCAACTATTTGGAAAGCAACATAGGTGCTGCCCGCTACGCTAGGGGATTTTTAAATGGGAGATTAAATACTGAACTTTACTACAGATTGGTCTTTTATGATTATACAAGTGGTATGGAGTCATTGGAACAGCACTATATGGGCACTAATCTCTCGTACAACATTAATCGTAAACTATTAGTCAGTATTTCTGGAGAACTTTCTACCTTTAATGACGAAAATAATATTAGAATATACTCAAGAATTATACAACGGTTTTAAATTCAAATAAATATGAGCCAAATAAATAGATTGGTTTTATCATCAATATGCTTTTTTACACTACTGGCCTGCAATAATGGCCCTAAGGTTATTCAGTCTTCACACGGAGCAAGACGAATCACCTAAAAGTGGGATTTTCACTCCTGATCCATCAACACAGGTTGTAACAAGTACCGATCAATCTTTTTCAAATGATTTGCATACGATTTCAGTAAACGAGGTGCTACCGGCAACAAGATATGTTTATCTAAATGTTTCTGAAGGGGACTCGAAGTTTTGGATTGCCGCACGAAAACAAGAAATAAAGAAAGGGGAAACTTATTTTTATCGTGGAGGGCTTCTTAAAACCAACTTTGAAAGCAAAGAATATAACAAGGTATTCGATACCATTTATTTAATTTCAAATCTGGTGTCCCAAGACCATTCCCAGCATACCGATAATTTGAATACGAGTGTTCAAAAGAGTGATCCAATTGCCCAAAAAGAAGATATTCCGACGCATACCGATAAAATTGTTGAACACAAAGGCAGCCTTAAAATCGCCGAATTGATTAAAGACCCAAAAAGTATGAAGGTCACACCATTCAATTAAGTGGTAAATGTGTAAAAGTGAATCCGAATATCATGGATAGGAACTGGATTCATCTCCAAGATGGTAGCAAGGATGATTATGATCTTGTGATAACCTCTAACACATTTGTACCCGAAGGATCAGCTATCACCATTCGTGCTACCGTAGTATTGAACAAGGATTTTGGCGCAGGGTATAAATATGACCTTATCTTGGAAAACGGAACGCTAGTGAAGTAATCTAAATTTTCCTGTGAAATTCGTTCAAAATCCAACGTTTTAATTTCGCTAGACATCCAATACTAAGTACGCCAATATCAAATATTATCAGGGAAATCAATTTCCTATCTTGCAAGGTAAAAGTTTTGGTGATACCCCCCAACGAAGCACTTGAAATCGCTAATCAATCCTACCAACATCTTTGCTAATTTCAACCTCATTAAAGTGGATTATATTTTCATACTTTGAAGATAAGATTTACCTATTAATTACAAGCAACTTTTTTATAACCTTATTCCCTTCCTATTTATAAATAATTGGGTGCCACCAAATTCAATTTTGCTAGTCATTAATGTGACAAATGTTACATAAAAATTGAAGTAAAATCCCGTATAAATTAAAGTACTGATAATCAATAAAATAAAAATTTGAAATTATGACTTATGTCATATTCTAAGGTGTTATCCATGCATAATTTTAACACATATTTAATACATGTATATCTTAATATCCAAACATTATGAAAAATTCAAGATTTTTGCGTTTCTTGGTGATCCTAGCATCAAGTTTACTGTTTGTTCAATGTACCAGTGATCCTATTACATGAGGACCTGCCTGGAGCAGATGGCCATTGATGGCATTGGATGGGGTTGACGGCATAGATGGCGTTAGATGGCTCCTGCAGCGTCATGTATTGCCTGCCACTCCAGATACCAAAAGAGCCCCAATTTACGCGGCTTATGTAACGTCTGTCCATTCAAACATGGTTCAACTGGTAGTGCTACGGGCTATGCAGGTACTAGAGCTAGTTGTGCTCGAATGTCATTCCAACGAAGGTTTTGTTGATTTTATAGAAACCGGAGCTGTTAACCCATGACGGCTACTACGGAACATCTGATCCAGTAAATTGCATAGTGGTAATGCCATGACAGTCATGGAACCCTCGATGTTGATACAGACGATTTTGAAGACGCTTTTGCTGTAGATGAACGCGGTTTACCGCAAGTTCCAAACAACCCGGTACATTTAGTTGACTTTGCTACAGACCTGTACTACCATTGATCACGGAAATGCCAGCAACACTTGTGCAAACTTTCGATCAACCTGGAAGATGACCTCCCTTGAAGATCCGATCTACGTTCCGATAAGTTTGATTACCGACGAGTCCGTCATTGGGGTCCACATCATGGCCCAGCAAACCGCTTTAACTGGAAGGCCTTCTAGGTGCTTACACTACCTTTACTGTGGTAGAAGCTATACCACCCGTTAAAGCCTAACGTCACAGAACACATGGAGCATCCTGTATAGCATGTCATATGTCGTGAAACTACTGATGGCTCTGCAGGACATAGTTGGAATCCGGGCAGGAGGATAATAATTGTGTTACATCGGCTCATCCCAATACGATCCTTTTGAAGATGACTAAGAGTTAACCGATGGACTTGCTAGCCGATTGGACATCACGTTAGGAGGTTTCATTGGAAAATGTTGTAGGCACAAGCTCATCGTTGAAGCAGTACCATAACGGGTAGTTATCTTCCCGTTTTTGAAATGGACGGCTTTGGCTGCCTGTTCCGACGGAACCATGGGATTGTTTATCTCGAAGATGGTGAATGGCATCCACAACCAGGGATGTATGATTTGAAAGATGCCGAGGCCGCTTGGAACTCCTCTTTATTTTTGGAAGATAAAAGTGGAGGTGTTCATAACCCCGATTATGCAAGAGCAATAATTAGAAACTCCCTGGCAGCAATGCAATAAAAGAGTTTGGATATTAATAAATTTCAGGAGTAGGGCCCTACTCCTGAAATTTAAATACCCCTCCCTCCTTTTTAAAACAACTTATTATATACATGTTAATATTCAATTATAAATTTATGAAAAATTTAAAATTATTTACTTTCTTGATGTTGGTTGCATCAGGTTTACTTTTTGTTCAATGTACAAGTGATCTCGAAACAGGACCTGCCGGACCTGCCGGACCTGCCGGTCAAGATGGACTGGATGGCCAAGACGGTCAGGACGGGGTTAGTACAGGTGCAGGCACAAGTACTACAGATTTATTGGCAAAAAAAGTATTTACCGGTCCATTGATTGATGGTGTTATAGATGTCGCTTGGGCCGATGCACAAATACTTATAGCTCCTACAGAAGTGCTGGATCCCATGGCAGATGACGGGACACAGATTTTTCGAGGATATGTGGGTCAAACCCAAGAATCTACCTTAAGAGCCCTTTATGACGATGAATACATTTACTTTTTGGCAGAATGGAAAGATGAAAAAAAGCACACTACCAGAGATACCTGGTATTTTGATCCAGCAGATAGCAAATGGAAACAAGAAAGTCGTTGGCCTTTATTTGATGCAGCTGGCAATAAAATAAGGGATGCATTTTACGAAGATAAATATGCCATTCTTTGGGATGTTGACAATAGTGTAGACAATTGGTCAGCAGGCACTTGTTTTGCCACCTGCCATACTGATTTACCTGCAGCAGACGGTGGTGCTCGCCATTATACAGCAGCAGCTGGCCAAACTGTTGACATGTGGCACTGGAAACAGGCAAGAACTAGTTTTTATGGTCAATTTGATGACCAATACCAAGATGAGGTATATCCAAACGGAAGACATAGTGATGCCAATGACGGACAAGCTCCTTATACCAACAACGTAAAAACATTGTTCAATGGAATTGAAGACGTTAGTGTACCCTTATATTTTATTCCAGGTAGGGAATATTATAACTGGATCACCATTGACGAAATCACTTCTGGTGAGGCTAAAGAAATAACTGGGGTTGACGCTGCAGGTATACTTACCTATGACGGTGGTACTATTGACCCTACCGATCCTAACAGCGGCTATCATCGCGATGGTGCAACTTCAGGTAAATTTGGTATGCCAAGTATTTGGGTACAACCTTCAAATGGTAGTAGAGGGGATATTACTGCAATAGGAGTATACACTGGTTCTAGTTGGATACTTGAATTTAAACGCAAACTGTCTACTGGAGACACTACAGGAGCAGATGTTGATTTTTCATCACTAGAAGATTTTCCATTTGGAATCGCAACATTTAATAATGCAGCCATTGCACATGGTACGAAAGCATTTTTGACCTTAAAATTTGAAGAATAACATTTAGATAAGAATAGGTAATGACTGAAGTTTAACTTTCATTTTCAAAATTTGATTTTGGTCATTGCCTTTTTTCACCTTTTAAATTTACAATTATGAAACAAATATTGATTTTAATGAGCAAAGCAGCTGTGCTGATTCTGATGCTTTCTTTATCTAGTTGTTATTATGATGAAGTTATAGAAATTGTTGTTCCTGACCTACCTGTGGAGGAAGTAGTTTCATTTGCAGAGGACATTCAGCCCATCTTTACCGCAAGTTGCGCTTCATGTCATCCAGTTTTTGCAGAGCCAGATCTTACAGTAGGTAATTCATACAGTGCTATCACGAATGGTGTCTATATAGTTCCGGAAGATTTAGAAGCAAGTTTACTCTATCAAACCCTTCTTTGGGAAGTCAGTCCTATGCCCATAGTAGAACAATTACCAGCTTCAGAAATAAATTTAGTCAAAATCTGGATTGAGCAAGGTGCTTTAGATAATTAACTTTCAATAAAATAGACATGAAAAATTATATAGTATTACTTTTTGCTTTTTTACTGATACCGGTATTGGCCATTTCACAAGAAATGAATCAAGATTCGATTCAAGATAAGCCAGAACGACCTGCGTTTGAAAGCACAACACTAATTGATAATCCGACCAACTTACTCTTCGATAAAAAAACCTTGGAAGTAATGATGCAGCATAGGTTTGGGACGATTAATGGAGGAACCAATGATCTAATCGGGATTTATGGGGCCGCAAACATTCGTCTTGGACTATCGTATGCCATTCACGACAGATTAACACTAGGGTTTGGTACCACAAAATTAAAATCTTATCAGGATTTTAATTGGAAAGTGGGTATTCTAAAACAAACACGCTCTGGTAAAATACCAGTCAATGTTTCGTATTACGGCAATTTTGTAATCGATGCCCGTAATAAAGGCAGAGGTCTTTTCCCAACCAAACAATCTAGATATTCTTATTTTCATCAGCTGATAATTTCTCGTAGATTTAGTCCTAAACTATCCCTACAAGTGGCTCCAAGTGTTTCACATTACAATCTAACGGAAGCTAGAATGCCAAATGATGTAGTTGCTTTAGCCGTGGGTGGTCGTTTTAAAATTACGGACCAAACCGCCATATTGGTAGATTATAGTCACCCATTTGTTCATCATTTAAATAAGGATGAATTTAAAGGAATCGACCCTGAACCAGGTTTTAGTTTGGGCGTTGAATTTTCTACTTCAGGTCACGCTTTTCAATTGTTCTTATCAAACTATTGGGGTATCGTTCCGCAGGAGAATTATAGGTACAACAAAAATAAATTTAGTAACGGATTTACGGATATCTTGATTGGTTTCAACATCACTAGAAACTATAATTTTTAATTAAAAAAATTAATCTAAACCATGGCAGAAAAACCTAAAAAAGGAAATCCAATTTCAAGAAGAGGTATGCTACCAATTCTAGGAAGCAGTTTGTTGATTCCTTTTTTAGGAATGGGCAAAGCCTTGAACAATAAGGTGGCGAGTCCTGATAAGGACGAGTATCAGACACTCCTAAAACCGGATGGTACTATTGTTAAAGTTAAAGTTGATGTTCTCAATAAATCAAGGGTCATCAAGAAGAACATTAATAACAAATCCTTCCTACAGTGGTTGGGTAAGAAAAATTGATTTCATTTAACCAATTCCAATTATGGAGGATAACAATAAAAAAACAAGGCGGAAATTTCTTGACAAGACATTAAAATTAGGCCTAGTTACCGCAATTGGTGGTGT
Organism: uncultured Flavobacteriaceae bacterium; assembly: GCA_963768235.1. Lineage (GTDB taxonomy): Bacteria > Bacteroidota > Bacteroidia > Flavobacteriales > Flavobacteriaceae > Maribacter_A. Next base: position 99,522 of record CAVYHF010000009.1, on the reverse strand, counting down.
TGCTCTGTCTAAAATCAGTTCAAAATTGGAGGCAAAGCCCTCTAAAGGTTCTGGAGATACCATGGAATTGATGACCACTGATGGAACCCTGATAAAAGTAGATTCATCAGAGGTAGTAGCGGTTGAACAGGCACATGATCATGATAAGAAATACAACGTTAGGGAGGGAATGCCTAACCGGAAGTTTGTAATGGTCATTGATTTGGCCAAATGTAAAAATGCCCTGAAATGCCAGAGTGCATGTAACAAGCACCATTATATTACTGGTGACAATGCGTGGCTTAAAGTTTACAAAATGCAGGAATCCAAGGACACAGCGCCTTATTGGATGCCCACTACTTGTATGCACTGTGATAAGCCCGCTTGTGTTACCGTTTGCCCAGTTGATGCTACTTTCAAAAGAAAGGATGGTTTGGTTTTGATTGATAACGAGCGTTGTATTGGTTGTCGATTCTGCATGGCTGCCTGCCCCTATTCAACAAGGGTATTCAATTGGAGTGAACCTAATCTAGGAGAATCGAGCGAAATTTCCATAAATCTGCACATGGAAGATCCAGGACACACGGCAATGGAACATGGAGGTGTACCCAGCATAAAAGGCACAGTGGATAAATGTGATTTTTGTCCACATGCCGTTGATAAGGGAGAATTACCACATTGTGTAACCGCCTGCCCCAATGGTGTATTTTATTTTGGGGATAAATATGAAGATACCGTTAACAATGGGGAGGAAACCGTAAGATTAAGCAAATTGCTTAGAGACAAGGCCGGTTATCGCTTATTGGAAAATTTAGGAACCGAGCCTAGTGTATATTACTTACCACCTGTTGACAGATTGGTGGATTTTGAAGATGGGTTGGATAAATACAAGGAATTTGAATCTGTTGAAAAAACTGAGTCCTTATGAAAGTTCCTGACCAATTAATCAAAGACCTGGCCCCTAAAAGATTTACTAAAAAAGATGTTATCTGGACCATTTTATTATCGGTGGTAAGTGTCATTGGTATTGTAGCCTACATTGATCAACTTATAAAAGGTCAGGAAGTCACCAATATGCGTGATTATGCTTTGTGGGGCATATATATATCAAATTTTGTGTTTTTTGTGGCTACAAGTTTCGTTGGATCAGTTACCGTCGCGATTCTAAGATTAACCAAAAATTCATGGAGAACACCATTGGTTCGTATCGCGGAGATTATTTCTGTTGCGGCGATAATAATGGCTGGCATTACCATTATGATCGACATGGCTAGACCAGATAGGCTACTCAATCTTTTTGTCCATGCACGATTGCAATCCCCTATTACCTGGGATGTGGTGATTATCCCCACCTATATTGTACTTAGTTTGTTATTACTGTATTTTCCTTTAATTCCGGATTTGGCAATTCTTAAAGGCCCATTAGAAAAAAAACAACCAAGATTAAGCAAGTTATATGGCAAACTGGCTTTAAACTGGAATGGCAGCAAAGCACAAAAAGCCATACAAGTGAAATCTATTCGGATTATCGCTATAATGATAATTCCTGTTGGACTATTATTACAAACCATAGATGCCTGGTTATTTTCCACAACTTATAGGATAGGATGGGATAGTACCAACTTTGCTCCTTATTTCATATCCGGTGCTTTCGTTGCCGGGGTTGGTGCCCTTGTTGTCGTGATATATATTGTAAGACGAGCCAAAAAGCTAGAGAAGTATATCACTGACAGTCATTTTGATAAACTAGGTAAATTCTTGGTTTTGGCCTGTTTAACGTACCTCTATTTTAATGTAAATGAATATTTCATTCCTTTTTTTACCGCTAAGAAAGGTGAAATGGCCCATTTGGACATGTTATTTACCGGTGCATATGCCCCATTATTTTGGCTTATTATAATAGGGGGATTGGTAGTTCCCATTCTTGTTTTATTGTTTAAAAAAGGAAGAAAACCAAAATCAATGTTTGTAATTGGAATTTTAGTGGTCTTGGGTTCCTGGTGGAAAAGATTCATCATTGTAACTCCAACTTTATTACACCCATTTTTGCCAATTCAAGGTGTACCGGAATCCTGGCGTCACTATTTTCCCAGTTTACATGAATGGTTGATAACAGGGGCAACATTGGCAATGGCGTTCTTGATAATTACTGCATTGGTACGGTATTTACCAGTTATTCCCATTCAAAGAACTGCAGATGAACAGCAGATGTTACATTCAAGTAAAAAGAGCGAATCATGAAAACCCAAATAAAATATCGTTTTGTTTTACTTGTATTTCTAGGAGTGTTTTCAATAAACATGGCTTTTCAAGGGCTATATGCCCAGGAAGTCAAAAAGAATAGGGTCCGATTAAAGTTGGATTATGTAAAAGTAATGGAAGGCGAGGCCTATTTGGATATTAAGCGCATCTGCCAAAATAGACAAGCAAAATGTTGATGTATCCAATATTACCATAGAGGTATTCAATGAAATAAATGATGAGGAAATCCATTTAGGTGATGTAATGACCAATATGAATGGCGAAAGTAGATTTATCATTAAAGATTTTAAATTGCTAAAACCGGACTCAACCAATGTATACACACTTGGGATTGCGTTCAAAGGAAATGATCTTTATAAGAGAGCTTCGAAGAGTGTGAGTTTTAGGGATGCGGAAATTACCGCCAGGATTATTACCAAAGACAGTACTAATTTTGTAACTGCAACGCTAAAGGATATTAGTTTGGACAGTCTACTAGTAGATCATTCATTGGACGTACAAGTGCAGCGATTGTTTAGTCCACTCAAGATAGGTGAAGAATTTAATAATACAGATGAAAATGGCACGATACTTGTTCCTGTGGAAGATGATATACCTGGTGTAGATGGTGTTTTGACCCTAGAGGTTGTGCTGAATGATAGTGATGATTACGGAACCGTAAAGGCCCTAATCACTGCTCCTATTGGGATTCCAATTGTTGAGGAATCAACGTATGATCAAAGAACATTATGGTCTCCAAGAGATAAAACACCAATATCCATTTTAGTATTTGCCAATTTGCTTATTTTCGGAATTTGGGGAATGTTATTCTACTTAATGTATAATTTATTTAAAATATCTAAATCATAATCTATAAACATGAAAACAATTAAAACTTTAGTACTTATTGGATTAGTTTCATTTGCTTTATATTCCTTCACTTCAGTGGTGCAGGAAGAATGGAAAGTTCCTGAAAAATATGAAACTATGAAAAACCCGACGGATCCCTCCGTTGACTTGAACATAGGAAAATCGCTCTACAACAAGCATTGTAAATCCTGCCACGGTAAGGAAGGCTATGGGGACGGAACCAAAGCTGATGAAGTTGAAGGTGATTTGGGAGATTTTTCTTCAGCGGAATATCAAGCTCAGACAGATGGGGCTTTATTCTACAAAACTACTTTCGGATTTGAAGATATGCCCGAGTACACAAAAAAAATGCCTGATGATGAAGATAGATGGCTAATAGTGAATTATATGAGAACACTTAAAGAATAATTTAGTCGGTATGACAAGAAAATATTATCGCTTGTTATTCTTCATGTAGATAATAATTAAACATTCATAATGAATAAGTCATTACGTTTCATAAGTATTTCACATAAAACGGCCTCTGTTACCCAACGGGAGGAATTTCATATTCCGGAAGAGGAAAAGAGCGATTTGGTAAAACTGATCTTTGATGCTTTTTCCAGATATTTCCGGCTTGCTGCTTCTGGTTACCTGTAACCGAACAGAAATTTATTTTGAATCCGAAGTTATTTATGCCAATACTTTGCTTGATTTTATTATTGATCTAAAGACAAAGCAAAACAATCCTGTAGCGAAGAAATTATTCGACGCTGGTAATTCTACTGAAGATACGGTCAGACATCTTTTAAAAGTTACATCTGGTTTGGCTTCTTCGGTACTTGGCGATGCCGAGATAGTCCATCAAATTAAAAAATCGTATCAATTCTCAATTGAACACAAATTGCAGGGCTCATTACTGGAACGCGCCATGCAAACTGTATTCAAAAGTCATAAACGAATTAGTAACGAAACCCATTTTAGGGACGGTACGACTTCAGTGGCATACAAATCCTTGAAAGTGTTGAGCAACACTTTTGATAAAGCTTCTTTAAAGACCAAAAAAATACTATTTATTGGTGCCGGGGATATCGTTAAACAGCTTTTTAAGTATAATTCCAAATTTAAATTCAACAACATTTACGTCAGTAATCGCACTGAGGAAAAAGCAAGAATCCTGTCCAAATTACATAACATCAAGGTCTTTCCCTGGGACAAAGTCCAGAGAAACGAATTTAAAGGTTTTGACGTAATTATCACTGCTGCAAGCAATTGCCCGCAGTTGATAAAAAAAGTTCCAGATATTAACAATGAAACCTTGTTAATTGATTTGGCCATACCCTGCAATATTGACAAATCGTTTGTAACTAAGGATAATATCGTTTTCTATGATTTGGATTCCATTTCCGTTGACTTGGAAGAAACCAAAGAACAAAGAATTGCTGCTATTGGTAAGGTGAAGTTTATTCTGGCCGAAGAACTTTCAACCTATATCAAGTGGCTTCAAGAAGCACCTTTACGAGCTTTTTTTGCGGAATATAAAATAATGGTCAACCAAAAAGTGGTAGAGTATTTTGATGACAATTCGCAAGAATTGAACAAGCAGAATGTAAAAACCATAACGGATAGGGTCGTAAGAAAGTTAAGAAAAAAGACGCTTAAACCCATATCGACAAAAGAAATGGAAGACGCTATCGCAGAACAGGGTGTATTTTTTATAGAAGAACAACTATCATAGTAATCTACTCATAAAGTCTACGAAATACCTGGATATTTACGCTTTTTAAAGTAGGCTATTAGGCATATACCAATAATGGAAACGACTACGATATATACCCAACTTGGAACAGGTATTGGATCACCTGTTGCATAGGAATGTAATCCGGATAAATAGTAGTTTACCCCGTAATAGGTCATGATAACCGAAGCCAATCCGAAGGTTGTGGCTACATTATAAGCAAACAATCCTGTTAATTTAGGAATCAATCGCATATGTAAGATGAATGCATATACCAATATGGTCACCAAAGCCCATGTTTCCTTAGCATCCCAACCCCAATATCTCCCCCAGGATTCATTGGCCCAAACACCACCTAAATAGGTGCCCACACTGACCATAAATAATCCGCCAATCAAGGTCAATTCACTGATATAGGTCATTTCCTTAACGATTCGTTTTATTCTTTTCTTGTTTGATTCCTTGATGAATACCATAAGTATCAAATTGATAATACCAATGATTGCACCCAGCATAAGAAACCCATAACTACCGGCTATCAGAGAAACATGAATGGTCAACCAATACGATTTGAGAACTGGGACCAAAGGCGTGATTTCCGGATCAAGAAAACTCAACATGGATACCAAAAGAATTGTTGCGGCCAAAACCATGGTTGCTGCCAGCCCACCAAAAGACTTACGGGTGAACAACACACCAGCCAGTGTCGATGTCCAGGCAATATAGATCATAGACTCATAGCCGTTGCTCCATGGTGCCCTGCCCGAAACGTACCAACGCAGACCTAATCCAACAGTATGCAGTACAAACCCTAGAATAATCAATGCGAAAAGAACTATATAAACCTTCTTTAAGTTAATTCTTGGCTTAAAGACCGAAAGGAATAAAAAGAACAAAAAGACAATGCCCAAGAGTGCATAAAATCCCGCCAAACGGTTAAAGACATTCATTTTGTTCAATAAAATCTCGGCACTTAATTCTGATTCCGTTGGAATTATATCACCTCCCATTTCACGTTGATAGGTCGCTAATTCACTAAGGAGTTGCCCAGCTTGAGTATAGTCATTGGAAACTACAGCTTTCTTTAGAGCCTCTGTATACGAGGTGAAAAAGTCTTTGCCAACTGTACTGTGATTATGACCGTCATTGGCGCTGTGATTACTCGTGGCATTAGACTCCCATGTGTTATTTGGATCATTGGGGTTGGGGATGATTTTCAACAAGCTTCCAGAAAATACCATGCTTAGAATATTGACCCTTTCATCAATCTTCAATAGTTCCTTTTCGAAAACGCCTCTATCAATCGGTTCCAAGCCATATACGCGACGAACTTCATCTTTAAACTTATATTCCCCATTGATCTTGAAAAAATCAGCATAGGAGGCGTAATCCCCTGCGACGCTAAGTCTTTTATGGATATCCTTATGCTTGCCCAACTTGATTATCCCTGCTTTATACCAATCTTCTTTATTGACAAACATGCTCAGCAGAATTTGGTCTGCAGTCAAGTCGTACATACTTTCCTTGCGTGCCAATTTTCGCATGATCTCTTGAGAAAGTGTATGCATCGGTTTCATTCTACCTTTAAAATCCTGGACCACCAATTTGCTGAATTCACTGGCATGTTCAGTAGCTACAGCATTGTCAACAAAGGCTTGAGACTGAGCATAGGAAAATGAAGTTGATAGAAACAGCACAAATATGAAAGTGGATGACTTTGCCCTAAGTTTTTTGATTTTTTGGGAGACTTGGTAAAATCTTGTTTTTTTACTGAAGAATACCAATATCATACCTATCGTCAACAAAGCATAGCCTAAATAGGATATCCAAGTGCCCCAAAAGTCAAAGTTTACACTCAAATACGTTCCTTTTTCATCCTTATCGAAGGAAGATTGAAAAAATCGATATCCCCCATAATCCAATATATTGTTCATGAAAATGCGGTAGTCCATTTTAACATTTTTGCTATCATCGATCAAAGTAACCTCACTGGCATAGGAAGCAGCACTATTGGTCCCCGGATACTTATCCATTATAAACTTGTTCAATTTTATATAAAAAGGGACGTTGATCTCTTTTGGGCCATATGAAACCGCTACATCAAGGCCGTCGAAATTTAGTTGTTGTGGTCTCTGTTCTAATCCCCTGCTCCTATAAACATAGGCTTCTTTCGTATTGCCGTTTACAGATATATCCAATAATAGGGCTGTCAAACTTTCATTTCGGACTTTTGAATCTTCCGATTCAATATGGACTTTACCTTGCTTTTTAAAATCGGGTAAGACAAATTTATTGACCCCATCGGAATATAAAGAATTCAATTTTAAAGGGATATAAGTACCTGAAGGAATTATGGTATCCCTCATTTGTGTGGCCATGGTCATTTGGGTCATGGTCTTATTGGAAGTGAACAGTAATGAATCGTTCCTAAAAAGAATATTTATGGCATCCGGGAGCTGGGTATTTTTGAAATTATAAATGACATTCCTAATTCTTTTGGTCTGCCCTTCGCTAATATAATGCTCTTCCCGACCACTTGCCCCGGGAACAATAACTTGGAGTGTGGCCCTACCATCAATACTTTCGGTCAACACTTGTTTTGGATTTGGAATGAATTCCTTAACCTCAACGGCAATTAAATCTCCATCGATCAAGTACTCGCCCTTCCAGCCATTGTTTCCCAAGGAAGCAAAAAGTACAGTCTCATCAAAATCAAAGGTTTTATCATCCTTATTAACTTTGAATTTTAAGAATGTATTGGAGGATAAGAAGCTGTTGGCTGTACCGTCTTCCCGAATATGCATAACACCCTCAAAACCAAAATATCTTGTAACACCTGCCCCAATTATAATTATAATAATCGCACTATGAAACAGCAATAAAGGCCACTTCTTTTGTTGAATCATCCTAAACTTAAAAATGTTCACGATGATTGTTATTCCAAACAGTACCAGTAAAAGCTCAAACCACCACGATTTATAAATGACCTTTTGTGCCGCAGTGGTACCAAAGTCATTCTCTATGAATGTTGCAATACCAATTGCCGCTGCAAAGAGCAATATATAAACCCCTGCGGCTCGGGTATTGAATAAAGGCGTGGAAAATTTTAGGAATTTAGCTAGTATGTTCTTCATTGTAAAACGATGTAGGTCCGGCAAATTTAAATAAATAATTTAAACTTGGGCTACCGGCCCACCAATCGTTTCTAACAAAGAATTGCACAATTAGGTTTATTAAAACAATACACTGGACTACGAACGGTACATTATCCTTAAACCGGGCAGCTGTCCCCGCCTTCTTTAGCCCCTAATTTGACCAATATTTTCTCCAATAAACACCATTTTGTGAATGCCGATTGAAACATGTTGGCTCCAATAAACAGGGTAAACCACAACCAATTAATATGTACATACATGGCCATTAGCGCACTGAATATGACAAAGCAGCCTACGATGATCCTAAAATACTTATTTAACATTTATCTGTTTTTATAGTTATACTTAAACACTTCTTTCAATGGGAACCACAACTGCCTTTATAGGATTGTTGGTTTCCAATTTCATATTGAACTCCTTGATCAGTTCAAAAAGGACATCGATTTTATCATCTTCAGTAAAAGAGAAAAAAAGACTGGATTCTACGCCACCCTTAACATTGGGGAACCAGCTAGATTTCATCAATAATGAGGCAGGGCTTTTATACCCATCAATATCAGAACCACTAAAGTTCTCGATCTTGGCCTTTTTAAAAAGGTCTACTACCTGTTTTTCAAATTGTTCTACCGTTGTGACCAATAAAAGTTTCATACGTATAAACTTTTTAATTATTTATAATTTTTACGTTCTATCATATAATACACCAAAGGCACTACCAAAAGGGTCAAAACCGTTGAAACAATGGTCCCACCCATTAGCGAAATGGCTAATCCTTGGAATATGGGATCAAAGAGGATTACAAATGCCCCGATGACCACAGTCCCTGCCGTCAATAATATGGGCGTTGTACGAACCGCTCCCGCCTCAATGACTGCTTGTTTAATAGGTATTCCCTCATCTAATCGTAAATTCACAAAGTCAATCAACAAGACCGAGTTACGAACCATGATACCTGCCAAAGCGATCATACCTATAAAAGAAGTCGCTGTGAAAAATGCACCCAACAGCCAATGCCCCAAAACAATACCCACCATTGAAAGCGGAATGGCAACCATCATCACGATCGGTGCCTTGAAATTCTGGAACCAGCCTACAATCAAAATGTAAATAATCACGATGACCCCAAGAAAAGCTATACCCAAATCACGGAATACTTCCAAAGTAATCTGCCATTCCCCATCCCATTTTACCGTATAATTATCCTCAAAATCGGGTTGTTTTATATACAACTCATCAACTGAATATCCTTCAGGTAGATTAAGCCCTTTTAACTTATCCGTCATTCCCAGTATAGCATATACCGGACTTTCGAGCTCTCCCGCCATATCGGCCATTACATAAACCACTCGCTTTTGGTTCTTACGATAAATGCTTTTTGCCCTAGTGGTCTGCTGTATATCAACCAAATCACCGATGGTTATCATATTTCCCTGTTGCGATTTTACCTTTAATTGGGAAATATCACTAATGGTCGATTTTTCCTTTTCATCCAAAGCCAAGATCAATCCGACTTGATTTACTGCATCTTCATCATACAAATTGGTAACCACCCGCTCCGATAAGGCCATATTCATCGTATGGGAAATTTGTTGTGGCACTACACCATACAACATCGCTTTTTCCTTGTCAATAACAAATTCATACTCGATTTGGTCAGCTTCAACCATCCAATCTACATCAACAACATCGTCCGTGTTTTTCAAGATGTCCTGAACCTGATTAGCAATATCAATTTGCGTGTCATAATCGGGACCATAGATCTCGCCCACAATGGTTGACATTACAGGAGGTCCTGGCGGTACTTCAACAATTTTTACGTTGGCATTGAACTTGGCCCCTATTCGCTGAATCTCAGGACGTAAAAGACTGGCTATTTCATGACTTTGTTCACTACGCTCCCCTTTATCAACCAGATTAACTTGAATATCGGCCATATTGCTGCCCCCACGTAAATCGTAATGACGCACTAATCCGTTAAAAGTTATCGGGGCGGAAGTGCCTACATAAGTTTGGTAATTGACAACCTCTGGACGCGTTGATAAATATTGGGCAATTTCCTTGGTTACAACACCGGTCCTTTCCAGTGTTGTGCCCTCAGGCATGTCAATGACCACTTGAAATTCATTCTTGTTATCAAAAGGCAACATCTTCACGGCCACCGATTTTGTAAAGAACAATGCCACTGAAGCAAGCAATAACAAGAACGTAATGCCCAAGAACAGCCAACGTTTCTTTTTATTTTCAATGAGTGGTTTTTCAAAACGTTCATATATGCGATAGATAAAAGATTCCTCCAAAGGTTTTTCCTTTTTCCCTTTCCCATTATTTTTCTCCTTTTCCCTTAGGAATATAAAACCCAAGTAGGGCGTGATTGTTAAAGCAACGAAAAGTGACAACAGCATGGCGATTGAAGCACCAATGGGCATTGGACTCATATAAGGCCCCATTAAACCAGAAACAAAGGCCATCGGCAATACAGATGCTATAACCGTGAAGGTTGCCAATATCGTTGGGTTACCCACTTCATTTATCGCATATAACGCCGCCTGCTTGAAGGGTAAGCGCTTCATTTTAAAATGACGGTGCATATTCTCGGCTATAATGATAGAATCATCAACCACAATACCCGTTACAAAAACCAAGGCGAAAAGTGTGATTCTGTTCAAGGTATAATCAAGCATATAATAACTCAATAACGTCAAGGCAAATGTGATGGGTACAGATAAAAACACCACCAAACCACCGCGCCAACCCATTGCCAGCATCACCACGAAAGTTACTGCGATAATAGCACCTATCAGATGCAGCAAAAGTTCAGAGACCTTATGCGAAGCTGTTTCGCCATAATTACGTGTAACCTCAACATGAACATCATCAGGAATCAAGTTCTTCTTAAGATGTTCAACTTTATCAATGATAATATCAGATATCTTCATAGCATCAGCACCCTTGCGTTTTGCAACCGAAATGGTTACTGCAGGATATTCCGAATTGTATTTTTGAACTTTTTCACTGGCTTGGCCAAAACCTAGGGAAACATAATTCTTAGGAAGTTCTGGTCCGTCTTCCACAACTGCAATTTGCTTTAAGTAGATGGGTCTATTTTGTTGAACACCAACTACTAAATTTTCAACATCATCTACAGATTCGAGGAACTTCCCTGTAGTTACCATAAATTCGGTATCGTTCTTATCAAAAGAACCGCTACTCAATTGTTGGTTGTTGGCTTTTATCATTTGGGCCACGGAAAGGAAGTCCAATCCACTTTCCGCCATTTTTTCCTTATCAAGAACAACACGTAATTGCCTATTTCTACCTCCTATTTTTTTGGTAGCCGAGACATCATTTATCTTTCCAATTTCATCAGTAAGCTCCTGCGCAATTTGCTTTATGCGATAATCGTCATAAGTCTCACTCCATAAGGTTAGACCCAACATCGGAACGTCGTCAATGGCACGGGTTTTCACCAAGGGAAAGGTAACACCCTCGGGCATAATATCCATATGCTTATTGATCTCGTTATAGAGCTTTACAAAGGATCGTTCAATATCCTCACCCACATAAAACTGAACGATAACCATTCCTTGCTCTTTCATTGAGGTGGAATACACATATTCTACCCCTTTAATATTCGAAATGAGTTTTTCAAGTGGTTTTGTCACTCGGGACTCCACCTCGGTTGGGCTTGCACCGGGATATCCAACAAAAATATCGGCGATAGGCACATCAATCTGAGGCTCCTCCTCTCTTGGTATCAAAAAAGAGCTATACACTCCAATGACCATGAATACAATCATCAGAAGCACCGTTAATTTGGACCCTATAAATAATTTGGCGATTTTGCCAGCTAATCCTTCCTTCATTCTTTTAATTATTAAATTTTTGGGCGTTCGGGCGGGCTTTCGCCAGTCGCTTTTTTTAGTTTTGTCATTGCGAAGTAAATTTTAATTTACTGTGGCAATCTTTATTTCTATATATAGATTACTTCGTCGTTTCCTCCGCGTAATGACATTAATTTTTTAAAAGAGCTCCAACAATGGCTCAATCCCTGCCTGCCGGCAGGCAGGCCTAACGCAATTCCAATTACTGGATATTGATTTTCGCCCCGTTGTATAATTTACCATCGGCAGAGACAATGTATTGTTCATCTGATGACATTCCGGATAGTACTTCTACCTTATCCCCAATAGTGCGTCCTAATCGCAACCAGCGCAATAAGGCTGTATTACTTTGGCTTACGGTATAAACACCGGTTAATTGTCCATTGGTAACTATTACGTCTTTAGGTAGCATAACGGCTTGGCTGCTTTCACTGGATTCCGTTGGAAACTGCACTGTGGCATACATACCTGACATCACAGTTGCATCCGTTTTTTCAAGCATAACTTTCACCATATATTGGCCACCCGTATTCTTGGAAGACGTACTTACCTCTAACACTTTCCCTTTGACCGTTTTGCCCAAGGATTTTAAAACCACATTAACATCGGCATCGGCTTTTATCTGAAGTATTTCAGATTCTGGCACCATGGCCAACACTTGGAATTTACCTGGTGATTCAACCTCCAACAAAGGCATTCCTGGATTCGCCATATCGCCAACATTGATGAATTTGTTCGTTACGGTACCGCTAAAAGGGGCACGAATATTGGCATAGGAAAATTGGGCATTTACCTCATTTTTCATTTGTTTGGCACTCTCGAGTCTTGCCTTTGCCATGGTATAGTTCGCCGTAATATCATCGAGCTCTTTTTGTGAAGCGCTATTCTCGTTGAACAAGGCTGTAAACCGATTAAAGTCTTTCTCTGCATTGTTATAAGCCGCAGTTGCTTCTGTTATACCAGCATCGACTTGGGCCAATTTCGCTGACAGATCCGTATTGCTGATACTGATCAATTGCTGCCCCTTTCTAACCTTCTCACCAACTTGCACATATATTTTGTCAACATAGCCCATCATTCGAGTGCTTAAGTTGGCACTGTTAACGGCCTCGATCTTACCACTTGTAGTTAAAAACGAACTGCTATTCTCTTGTGTGATTGAACTTACACTAACAGTAACTGCGGGGGAATTATCAGCTACTGTTTTTTGATCCCCATTACCACAACTAGCGGCAAAAAGCACTATTGAAAACAATCCTATGATATATTTATTTTTCATCTGTATTTTATTATTGCTGTTTCTATTATTCTTTGGTTAAAAATTGAACATATGCCAATGCATAATTGTGTTGAAAAATAGTCGCAAAATATTCCAACTCCTTTTGGGCATATTGCGTTTCGGCCATCAACAATTCTGTTGTTTTTTCCAATCCTTGCTCAAAACGATTGGTTCTAATCCTAAGCGATTCCATGGATTGTTGTAAGGCCAGAGTCGTAAGCTCCAGGTTGTTCTTGGCATCCTGAAGCATACGTTTGGCCCTATTCAGCTCAACCTGACTTTCTGCCTTATATTGATGTAATTCCAATTTGGATTTTTCATATTCCGCTTTGCTTTTTTTGGCCTTCCCAAAACGTTTAGAACCTTCGAAAATATCCCATTTCAATTCCGCACCAAAAAGGTATCCATCAGCATCACCTTGAAACACCTCATTATCATGCAATTCATAGGTTCCAAAAGCATTGAGGCGGGGAAGAAAACTCATTTTATCGGCCTTGTAGGCTTGCTCATAAGCCTCAGATGCCGAGGAAATGGCGAGAATATCCTTTCTGTTTTCAGGCAAACTTTCAAAATTGATATCATTGGTGATTATTACCAACGAATCAGAAGGCTGTAAGATTTGGTAGCTTTCATCATTCATCAAAACCGATAGTTGGTTCGACGCATTTTTAATGTTACTCTTAGCATATTGCAATTGGTTGTCAATTTCGGTCACTCGAACCTCAACAACCAAAACATCCGATTTTTGTAAATATCCTTGTTTAAAACTATTGTTTGCCAAGCGCTTATTCTCAAGTGCTGCCTTTTTGGCCTTTTTCAAGACCTCTACTGTTTTGTATGCCAATTGTAATTGCATATAGGCTTTATCTACCGATAATTGTATATAATCCTGTTTTCTTTCAGACTGCAATTCAGTAGCACTTAATTTGGCTTTGGCAGCCTTGCGTTGATAAAAGCCATCAAAATTCAGCAAAGGTTGTTGTACCACTATTCGTGTGGCATAGTCTTCAATCTGATCCGGATTATTTAGTAGTGCTGGATTAAAATCGGCTTGGGTCAAGATTTTCTGATTCAGTTTAGAACCAAAGGCCATTAAGGGGTTTGTCGTTGCAATTCCCGTGTGGGATATACTGATATTTGGTAATAAAACAGCATTGGTTTGATTATAGTCACCTTGAGCTGCCAATACCTCTTGCGCTGATATTTTCAACGTATTATTGCCTTGAATAACCTTGGTAAGCACTTCTTCCTTGGTAATAAGCAATGTTTCTTGGGCTTGCAAATAAATGGAAGCGCCAAAAAATGCCATTATCAAAAGTAGTTTCTTCATTATCTAATTAATTTGGGACAAAATTAGACGCAGAAAAAAGACCTGGCAGTAACTAATGTTACCAAGAAAATATCATTTAAAAATGATGGAATAGAAGAAATCTATTAACAAAAAATAAGTTTTGGTCAAAGCTTAACCCCAAAAGCTAAATCGCCAGCATCGCCTATGCCCGGGATTATATACCCCTTGCTGGTAAGTTCGTCATCAATGGCAGCTATCCAAAGATGGGTGCCTTCAGGAAAAACCTTTTTTACATATTCCACACCCTGCTTTGAACCAATCACCGAAATAATGTGAATCTGTTTTGGTTCGCCGTGACTCTTAAGAACATTAAGCACATTCTCTAATGTTTTGCCCGTTGCCAACATGGGGTCTGTGAGTACCAAGGTCTTGTTTCCCAATGAAGGGGCTGCAAAGTATTTGACAATGACCTCAAAATCGTCCCCTCCGTTAGGGTGATGTCTATAGGCCGAGATAAAGGCATTTTCAGCACGATCAAAATAATTCAATAATCCTTGATGCAAAGGAATTCCAGCCCGTAAGACAGAACACAATACCAGTTCATCAATGGGCAATGCAATGTCCTTTGTGCCAAAAGGGGTCTGTACGGTCTTGGTATCATAGTTCAAGGACTTACTAAGCTCATAGCAAAGCACTTCCCCAATGCGCTCAATATTTCTGCGAAAGCGCATAGGATCTTTCTGTATATCAATATCCCTAATTTCGGCAATAAAGCGATTTAAAACAGAGAATTCTGACTCAAAATGATGAACTATCATAAACAATGGAATTAATATCTAAAGTACGATTTATATCTTGGCTTACTTTGCCTATAAAAGAAAAAGATAGGTGCTATTTGTCTTTCTTCGTATTGAACCAATAACTGATTCCTGCGGACCAATAAAACACATTTTTTAAATCTTCGGTGATTACCGCATCTTCGGTAATAATTGTAGTATTGGTTTGCGGAAATGCCCAAGTAGGTGTAAAGGAAAATATGAACTGTTTATGATAATACTGCAATGGTAAACTCAACTCAATATTCAAAAAATTAAACTCTGAAGCTTCCAGAATGACTAAATTACTTGTTGCGCTTGGCTCTGAGCCCATAGTACCCTTCCCTTGCCCTTTTCTATTTCCCAATCTACTTGTAGCGTAATATTTTTCGTAGAAATATTGTGATCCGGCATATAGCGCTATTGACGGGTTGATCAAAAGAGAATTGTCAGCAGCATAAAAGGTGCGGTCTAACATCAATCCCACAAATATATCAGTCGAACTTTCCCTGTTAAAATAACTGCCTGCGATAAAGGTTATTTCAAGGGCATCTAAATCGTAGCCGAGCATACCGGTAATATCACCAACCGTTTCAGATTGAACATTGTAGCTTTTCCCATTAAAGAAATAGGCGGTTCCTGAAATACCCCCACTCCATTTTTTTGATTCGAACATATAACCAGCACTGATTAAAAAAAGATCAACACGACTCTCTTCTGAGCTGGTAAGATAGGATGCCGATACATCGGCATAAAAACCTGATTCATCATAATACCCAATTGATGGAAAAATGTACGGTGCGGCAATGGAATCGCGTCTTCCCATAAATATGGCGTCATTGATATAACTAACGTCAGTAAGTAAATAGGACTGATTTTTATTGTATTTTTCCTTGACCGTAGTCTTATTATTTTGAGCCAAAAAATTCAAAGGTAGTAGTGAAAATGCAAGCAAGTAAATTAGGCCATTAGTGTTCATGACAAAAAAATTAGATTAAAAAAAGGGCTTTGCCAACAATATGGCAAAGCCCAACCTACTAACATTATCTAGTGCTTTTTTTGCCTTTCTTCTTTTTGATTACAGGTTTTTTAACACCAGTTTTCTTCATCATCTTTTTATTGGCCTGCATGTTTTTTTGAACCATCATTTTTCGTTGCTGATGTAAATTTTGGAACTTTTGTCCATCCAAATTCAAACATTCACCTTCCTGAAGTTTCAATTGTTTACGATCTCTTGTTTGATAAGTACCATCAGGATTTACTGTGCTGCCATCAGCTAGATTGATTTGGGACTGCAATCTATTTTGGAATTGATTTTCTACCCGATACATTTCGCCATCTACAAGCATGTAATGCAAGCGATTTCGATTGCGTTCTTCAACTTGATTTTGAGCTAACCCTTTATTATCTTGATTTACTTTATAGCGATACTGATATTCGTTTCGGTATTTGATTCCGTCACCGTCTAAACACTCACCATCTTGCAAACGCAGTCTTTCACCACCCCTAGTTTGATAGGTTCCATCAGGGTGAATTACAGTACCATCTGCCAAGGTTTGTTTCTCCATCAATCGGTTTTCGGCACGATCTCTAAGTTCCAACATTTCACCATTGACCATTACCAACTTGGTGCGGTCCTGGTCTTGAATTCTGTCTTGATCTCTTTCCTGAGCGGCTAGCACGCTAGTTCCTAGAACAACAAATGCTGCCATAAGCAATAATTTTTTCATGGTATTATATTTAAAAATTAATAATGCCCTAAAAGTATTCCAGCACTAAATACAAGACAATGATTAAAATCATGTAACCCAATAAATACAAGGCTTAAGCGATTTTTTTATGTAACAAATGTTACATAAAAAAACACTCGACTAACGCCGAGTGTCTTTATCAACAACCAAACAAAAACCAATCATTGGAAATGATTGATTCATCTTAGCAAATTCTATATCCTTAGGATTCCGCCCCTTCCTGCCGACAGGCAGGTTTGTGGTAATGACAGTTATTTGGAATCCTAGACGAGGGCATCGAGGATTTTTTTTCGATTATTGACCACACCTTTCCTTGGTATCATCAATTATTTCATTGTACGCTTCAATAGACAAGAATTGAGGCTCGTACGTTTCACTCGAGCTTTCAATAGCACTGACAAAACTTCGTAGATGGTTACGTGAACCACATTGGAGGTTCTCAAATACCGAAATTATGCTGGTATTTGATGTCGCTTCAATAAACTCTTCCAAATCAACGATATCAAGATCTTCAATTGTTGCACCAACTTCCAGTGCATTTATTGCATCAATTTGACCTTTTACTACTAGCTGATCATATAGGCCCTGCATCTCCTCGTTTTCAAACTCACCATAAGGAAGTATGGTGTAATCAATTTCATAGTCATCCAACAATTTCGCAACTGCACTCATATGGGATTGTTCGCTCAATTTAATGTTCGAAAATTGTATTATTCCGAACAACTTATCTAAATACTCGTACGTATCGCGAGCCAATTTTTCTTCTTCCAACATAAAAAGTAATGCGTTAGTATCGTCAATAGATAAATTGACACTTTCCAATTCATTCGTTGAAGTATCGGCTTCATCATCATTACAAGCCAAATTTGTGCTCATTACAATTAATATCAAGGCAAAAACACCGATTTTAAATTTTCTGATTATTTCCATAACTAAATTTTTTATAAGTATACCCAAGTTCTAAAAAACGTTGATACCAAACAGCTACTTATGTTACACAAAAAAAGCACCTGCAAAACTGCAGGTGCCTTTTTTCAACAACCAAACAAATCAATGAAATTATGGACATCATTGATCAACATTTCGGGTTCCCCCGTGGTCATCAGCAACAATGACCAATATTTTAAATTATTGTAAAGTTGAGGCTTAAATTTAAATTCTACTGCAACCTTTGTTACATATTAAAGAAGAAACATTAAATAATGGGTTTTTTAAACAGATTCATTAAAACACCTACATGTAGTTGGTGATCTGCACAACCAACAACATACAATTTCATTTGACCACACCATTTAAATTGGGAATAGAAAAAGAGAAATTCTGAATAAATGCCAGCTATGCCTTAACTTCAAAACAGGATAATATTTCAGCGTCATTTGGTGAGACTTCAACACCAAGCTATGAAGTAATGAATATTCGACTAGGTGTAGTACCGATCAATGACCCAGGAAGAAACCTTTCGGCCTTTGTGCAATACAAATTCTAGAAACTATAAACGGGGGCAGAAGCCCCCGTTTATTAATCCACACTAATTAGTTTTGCCTATATATTACTTTGTAAAAGTATAACTCACACCAAACTGAATCATAGATGTTGTCATTTTGTAAGACACTTCACTCCCCGGAATAGCTCCTAATGGATTAGTATTTGCATTCCAAGGTCCATCAGGGAAACCATCCATATTAAAATCTTGATCAGGAGTTGGATTTAATAATTGCCCAGATGTAGCGTCACCACTTGAACCGTAATGATAAACAGCGTCAAGTTTCCAATTGTCATCTATAACATAACTTAATCCAAATTGGAAGGCATTTTTAATAATTGCTGTTGCAGGAACAGAGAAAAACGCCAAATCACTATTTATAGGATTAGAACTATAAGTATAACCAACTCTTAAAGGTAATTTATCTATACCTTTATATTGTAAACCAGCAGAAATGATTGAGATATTTTCCCATCCAAATCCTTGAACTGATCCCGTTGGGAATCCAGTAAATGGTCCACTTTCTGCAATGGTCCAACCACTTGCCTCAAAACCTTCTGTATTTTCATAATCTACCATTCTATAATCCAATGCTAAATCAATTGCATCAGTAGAATACCCTAAACCAAATGATAAAATTGAAGGATAATCCATTTGGAATTGCACTTCAGGAGCAGCTGAACCGTCTAAATATTTACTATCGAATTTAAACTTGCTGAATTTTTGAGCGGTTTTATAAGAAGCACCGGCTTTAAAACCAGTTTGTGAATCAAAGAACAAACCAAATTGGGCACCAAAGCCAGTCGCAGATGCCTTATCGCTTACAGGATATCCTAAAGTTTGGCTAGGCGTGGCCAAGGGGTTAGGTGCTAATTCCAAAGCTCCATAATTAAAAGTGGGCTGTACCCCAATTGAAAATTGATCTGATAATTCATAAGCCCAAGTAAATCCTACTTGTAATAACATATAATCAGATTCTACACGACCAAATCCCATAGCTGCCTGTGGGTAATTAATTGGATTTGAATTCACCGTAGGATTGAAACTTCCACTTAACGGGTTATTTGCTTCTTCAGGGAATGTAACGCCAAATCCACTGATTCCGAAAGCTGAAGCACCAAAGGTATGTTTGCTACCTTCTTTGCCCCAAACCATTGCCAAGGCTGGCATAGGCGATACACCTCTATCATCTTCTGTAATTCCACTAACCGCAGGAGCACCAGGTCCCAACATTCCAGCTGGTAAAGAAGAAGATAATTCAGGAGATGAAAAGAACAAACCAATATCAAACTTTAGAATTTTATCATCAAAAGTTGATATTGCCGCAGGGTTCCATTGTAGTGCACCGGAAATATCCAAAGGTTGCGCCGTTGACGCACCGCCCATTGACATATTAACAGCCCCAACACCTTGCATAATGTGACCCGACTGTGCTAAAGCAGCGGTCGCAAAAATTAGAAACGATAAATTAAGAAATGTTTTTCTCATGATTATTGAATTTTTGTAGTTTCAGAAGCCAATACCTATTAATATTAATGGAATTAACTTCCGACATTATTGATTGAATACTTAAAAACACTTCAAAATTATTGTCGAAACATTTGAAGTTTCATGACATTTATCATAGATACATTTTTATAATGACCTTATGTGGGGGGAGTTCCTCATTTACTAGTGATTTAGAATAAAAAAAATATTTAAATGATTGTTTTTCAGATATATAGAAAATATTTTTTGTAACAAATGTTACAAAAAGTATGAGACAATATGACAAATGTCATATAATGCCCATGCGTATCAGAATAATTTTACATCAAGAAATTAGAAGTGTCATAGATGCTCAAATTTCAATTTTAAATAAAAAAGCATAATGAAAAAATTACTAATATTAGGTGCGGGTACTTCGGGAACAATGATGGCGAATCATTTGGTAAAGAAACTGCCAAAAAAGGAATGGAATATCACCATCGTAGATCAATACAAAACACATTACTACCAACCTGGTTTTCTATTTCTTCCTTTTGATATCTATTCAGAAGAGCAGGTAAAAAAAGTGGGGAATAAATTCATCCCCAAAGGGGTAAACTATGTACAAAAGAAAATAGAACAAATATTTCCTGAAGAAAACAAAGTTCAATTAGAGGATGAAACTTTGCAGTATGATATTTTAATTGTTGCTACAGGCTGTAAAATCGCACCACAGGAAACCGAAGGAATGAAAGGTGAAAATTGGCATAAAAATATATTTGATTTTTACACCTATGAAGGTTCTTTAGCTTTACGAAACAAACTGAGAGACTGGAAAGGTGGTAAAATGGTCGTTCACTTTACGGAAATGCCAATAAAATGTCCTGTAGCGCCATTAGAGTTCGTATTCTTGGCCGATTCTTATTTCACAAAAAAAGGAATGCGGGACAAAGTTGACCTAACCTATGTTACCCCACTTGGAGGTGCATTCACAAAACCTAAAGCTACTGCCGCTCTTGGTCATTTAATGAAAGAAAAGAATATTAGTGTCATTACAGATTTCAATATTGAAAGAGTGGATAATGACAAAAATCAAATTGTAGATTATGGAGAAAGCACGGTCGACTACGATCTTCTAGTCACAGTGCCAACTAACATGGGCGATGAAGTCATAGAACGTTCTGGCATGGGGGATGATCTGAATTTTATTCCTACACACAAGCATACACTACAGTCAATGGATCATGAAAACGTATTTGTAATCGGTGACGCTACCAATGTCCCCGCGTCAAAAGCTGGTTCAGTTGCCCATTTTGCATCTGAAACATTGACAGATAACATTTTATTGTTTATAGATGGTAAACCTTTAAAAGAAGAATTTGACGGCCATGCCAATTGTTTTATCGAAACTGGCAAAAACAAAGCACTGTTAATTGATTTTAATTACGAGTACGAACCTCTAGAAGGCACCTTCCCTATTGCAGGTATAGGCCCTCTAAGGCTTTTGAAAGAAAGTATATTCAATCATTGGGGTAAATTGGCCTTTAGGTGGATTTACTGGAATATGCTTTTGAAAGGAATACCCATACCAATGGTAAGCAGAAATATGAGTTTAAAAGGAAAAAATATAAATTAAAAAATAACTAAATATATAAATACAAATATTATGGATTTAAACATAGCTGGAATTAGATTGGATGTTACCGAAGATGGATATTTAACGGACGTATCCCAATGGAACGAAGAAATAGCTACAGAAATAGCTAAAACAGAAGGTATTGAACTAACAGATAAGCATTGGGAAGTTATTGCCTGGATTCAGGAACAAGTTAAAAATGAGGTTGCTTTGTCTATTAGAGGGATTAAAAAAAGTGGTTTTATAAGTATAAAGGAGTTTTATGCGCTGTTCCCTGGAGGACCATTAAAGGTATCTACAAAAATTGCTGGGGTTCCAAAACCAAAAAGCTGTATCTAACAATCAATGCATTTGAAAACAAAAACATTTTAAAAATATAATTATGGGAAAGACAAAAGTCAAAAAAATGCTTTTCATTTTATCCAAGGCTACTATTGAAAACGCCTATGCCGCCTTTGTAATGGCAAATGGCGCACGAATGGAAGGTATTGAATCCGAAATATTCTTTACATTTTTCGGACTGGAAGCAATTCAAAAGAAGAAACTCGAACATTTACATGTAGCTACTGTAGGTAATCCGGCAATGCACATGCCAACCATGCTTGGTGGTCTACCAGGTGTTGAGGCATTTGCCACCAAAATGATGAAAAAAGAAATGGAAAAGCTGGACATGCCACCGGTAGGGGAGTTTTTAGAAATATTATCCGACTCGGGATGTAAACTTTGGGGCTGCAAATTGGCCGTGGATATGTTCCATCTTAAAGAGGAAGATTTAATTGATGAATTGGATGGTATTATAACCATTGGTGATTTTTATAACAGGGCAGACCAAAAAGGCACTCATCTCCTTTTTATTTGACATGAAGCAGGAGTAATCCCCCAAATAGTGATTTAAAAGAACGTGCTTCTTTGTTAAACCCCGTTATTATCAATAGCGGGGTTTATTACTAAATAAATGGATTTATTCCTTGATTTGAGAAGTGTCCAGGTCATCGAGTTCACCTAATTGCTTCAGTATATCGAATGTTTTTTTGGCTTCCTCCTCATCAACCACACTTATAGCGGCGCCGACATGGACCAATACATAGTCATCGACCATTGCTTCTGGCACCAAAGTAAGACTGACTTTTTTTAAAACGCCGTCAAAAGAAACTTTGCCCACTCGAAATGTTTCGTCTAATTGGGAAGTTATTTCAATCAGTTTTCCTGGAATGGATAGGCACATTTATAGATAAGTTTTGTATGGTTATTATTTGCTGTTTTCCTTTAGCCATTTGTACCAAGCTTCGAGTCCTTCTCCCTTGGTTGCGGAAATTTCAAAAAATTCAAGTTTCGGATTGATTTTGAGTGCATTTTGTTTAAGCTGCTCCAAATCAATATCCAAATAAGGCAACAAATCGATTTTATTGATAATACAAATGTCCGAAGTGTGGAACATATCAGGGTATTTTAGGGGTTTATCAACCCCCTCAGTTGTACTAATGATCACCACCCGATGGGTTTCTCCCAGATTGAACATAGACGGGCAAACCAAATTCCCAACATTTTCGATCATCAATACGGAGTTATCCCTGGGTTCCAACTTTTTAACGGCTTCGTAGACCATATCGCTTTCCAAATGGCATCCCTTGCCCGTATTTATCTGTATCACGGGAATTTCGATCGCCGCAATGCGATTCGCATCATTCATGGTCTGTTGATCACCTTCTATCACATAAAACGGAATCTCATCTTTCAAATCGCGCAAGGTACGCTCCAATAAAGCGGTTTTACCCGAACCTGGTGAACTTACCAAGTTAAGGGCAAAAATATTCTTTGCCTCAAAATAGCCCTGATTTCTTGCGGCCATAACATCATTATGCTGCAAAATATCCTGTTCAACCTCCAAAACCGTCTTGTGATGATGGTGATGGTCATGATCGTGCCCATGACCATGGGTATGCCCATGTCCGTGATGGTGGTGGTCATGATCGTGTGTATGCCCATGTTCGTGATCATGATCAATCACATGGTGCTGATAACCTTTATTTTCCAAGGGGCTCAAAATTCGTACACCATTCTCTTCACTCCCGCAACCGCACGTACCGCACATAGCTTTTGTCTTTTATGTTACTAAATTTAATATTTTTTCATTAAAGAAATCCAACGCATTCGCCAGGTTCACTCCTGCCTTATCGGAAAGACCAATTTTTAATTGAAAACTTAAGCCCGAAATTCCCAAAATATACGATTTGGGCAGTTTGTCGTATATGCTTTTTGACAGGTACAATACAGTTCCCGGATCCAATTCATGGGTACTGAAACTATGGGTTGCTTTGGGGTGTCCTTCACCCCATATGAACCCTTTATCGAACTGTTCTTTGTGCGCATCAACAAAGTAAACTTCATCATAATGTGAAATTAACTCGGCATCTTCTACTTGTAGTTGATATTTGTATTCACAGTCAAAATTTTCAGGTAAATATTCTTTTATTTTATCAATAAAAGCCCAACCTAAACCATCATCGGCCCGTCCGCAATTACCTATGCCAATTATCAATATCTTATTGCCGTATTCCTTCATCCAATATATTTCCGTATTGATCGAATATTGTTAGTTCCAAGGGCATTTGTCCCATTGCATGTGTTGCACAGCTTAGACAGGGATCATAGGCCCTTATAGCAACTTCAATTTGATTCATCATGGCTTCGGTTACTTTGGGCTTACCGCTTATTTCATTTTGGGCCACCCACCTAACAGCTTGGTTCATTGCTTCATTATTATGTGTAGTGGACACGATGAGATTACAACGTGTAATACGATCTTTATCATCTACTTCATAATGGTGAATCAATGTACCGCGTGGTGCTTCTATAATTCCGATGCCTTCGTTTCTTCGCTTACCTTTTCGTACAAGGTCATTGCTTAAAATATCGTCGTCTTCGAGCAGGTTTTTCATCATTTCCGCACTGTACAGGATCTCTATCAATCTTGCCCAATGCGTATACATGGTCATATTATTGATCTTACCGTTGGAAGCGGCTTTAAAGGCTTTACGTTCTTGTTCCGCCAATGGTGTTTCTATTCCATCACAAATGTTAATTCGCGCAAGTGGTCCAACCCTGTTCCATCCATTTTCCCTTCCTATGTGCTTGAGATAGGGGAATTTTAAATACGACCACTTTTCAACACCCTCATAAAAGTGTTGATTATAATCAACATCCGGGACGTCATCCAAGGTAATATTACCATCTGCATCAGTGGCTCTTAGATTGCCATCATATAGTTCTAAAAAACCATTTTGTTTATTGACCAAGCCTAAATGCCCGGATGGATAAGCAGCAAAAGTGTCTAAAAAGTGTTTATTTTTTTGGTGGTATTCTTTAATAAAATCAATGATCTCTAAAGACCAGTCGATCATGGTATCAATCGATGGAATGTCTTTGCCATCAAGAAAATAACTGCGCTCCTTCACGGTAATTTTCTTATGTACCCCACCAGGTGTTGTTGAAATACCATGAATACGTTTTCCCGCCACCAATTTTATAATCTCCTGCCCAAATTTGCGCATCAAGATCCCCTTTTTGGCCAATGACGGATATTCCATTGCTACCCCGACAACGTTTCTTTTTAATGGATCGGCATCGTAACCAAACAGCAGGTCGGGCGATGCTAAATAAAAGAAATGCAAAGCATGTGACTGAAACACTTGTCCGAAATGCAACAGCTTTCTAATCTTTTGGGCAGGTAATGAAAGATCCGCAGGGTCTAATCCTACTATCTGGTCAATGGCCTTGGCTGCCGCTAAATGATGACTTACGGGACATATGCCACATAAGCGCTGTACCAAGACGGGTGCTTCCCAATAAGGGTGACCCTGAATAAAACGTTCAAAACCACGAAACTCAACAACGTGAAAAAAAGCATCTTTTACCTTATTCTGATCGTCCAAATGCACTGTGACCTTACCATGTCCTTCAACTCTGGTTACCGGATCTATTACTAATTTTTGTGACATAGTCAATATATTATTTCGATTGATTCTCTTTTTATAAATCTATTATGCAATGGCATTTATTTAAATTCCCAATTCTAATTAACTGCCAATTCGTATTAATCATATTTAAATTCATCATGGGCAATTGAAAATTCCTCACCCAATAGAATGCTTTTTACCACTTTCCAGATATGTTGTGCATTGGGCGGACAACCCGGAATGTAATAATCGATCTTTACGACTTCGTTGCACGGATATACATTGTTCAACAATTTTGGAATATCCTCATGCCCGGGAACCACGTCTGCCCCAATCTCTGTGGTTACCCCATTTAGATAGGCTTCTTCAAGGCATTCCTGCAGCGGAACAAAGTTTCGCATCGCTGGAATACCTCCCATGATAGCGCATTCGCCAAAACCCACGAGAATATCACATTTTTTACGGAATTCCTTTAACACTGCCACGTTCTCAGAATTAGAACATCCACCTTCAATAAGGCCAATATGACAGCGCTTTGAGAATTTCTTTATATCTGTTAAAGGCGATTTGTTAAATTCTGCAATTTCAAGGATATCCAATAACTCCGTATCTATGTCCAATAAAGACATGTGGCAACCAAAACAGCCCGCAAGTGAAGTCGTGGCAACTATGAATTTTTCATTATCTTTTTTATGTAAATGATTGTTTTTTACAACAGACGTAATGTCTTTACCCAGTAGGTCGTATTTGCGTTCTCCAAAGGGCTGTTCCTGTATCATCCCTTTTACTAGAATAGCACCTACGGGACAAAGATTCATTGCTCTTAGCGCTTCTGATTCGCTTAGTTCTTGCTCTAGTTCATAATCTATTTTTACCCGGGTATTTATTCCTCTTTGTACAAAGGAAAAAACATCCCGGCCCTCTTTGGTCTTTACTTCCTCAACACATCGTTTGCACAATATGCAACGGTTGGATTCCATAATCATACGTTTAGGAGTAAAGTCTACTATTTTATCACTAAATACATGCGGATACCGTGTTACCGTAAGCCCCATATCATAGGCGTGATTTTGCATATCGCAATTACCACTTTTCTCACAGGAAGGACAAAAATGATTGCCTTCGGCATAAAGCATTTCGATGATCGCTTTGCGGTTATCCACGAGTTCCGCAGTATGTACTTCAATCTCCATACCTTCGGCTACTTTTACAGTGCAGCCGGTCGTATCTTTTCCATTGACCTTAACGGTGCAAATTCTGCAAGTGCCCAGCGGATTGAGGTTCCTGAAATAACATAGGGTAGGTATGTATATACCATTTTGTTTGGCAACGTCAACAAGGTTATTCCCTGATTCAGCCTGGATGGTTTTACCATCAATTGTAAGGTTTACTAAATTATTCATAATCGGAGGTCATTTCATTAATGATTCTGTCGTAATCTGCAGTGGCGTCTTCTAAATTAAATGCCTGATTAAAATCTGTATTGTCTAACAGCAGTTTTTCAAAAACCTGAGGAAACTTTAGAATAGCATCGTTTAGTGCGGTTGATGACATTTTACCCAATCCGCAACGACTGGTTGTCTTGATAATTTTGCTCCAATCTCTTATGTCCTCCAGGTCTTGTCGCTCGGCATGCCCTAAAATGAGCTTGTTTATCTTTTTATTCAATAAAAAATTACCGGTTCTACATGGAACACATATTCCACATGATTCCGCAACAAAAAAGTCAGCGACATTTTTTAAAACTTCAAGGAGGTCTTTTTCTTTATCAAAAACCATAATTGATCCTCCACTTCTCAAACCTATACCAACCATTTTCCTGGCATATTCAATAGGGTCCGTATAATCGAACTTAATGTGTTCGGCCAATAAGTTTTCTCCTGATATTTCCCTATCAAAATCGGCTGAAGACAGACATTCACCTGCAAATCCGTTGAATAAAATAAACTCCGGATTCTTTGCGCCGATCAAGTCCAAAAAATCCCTGAGTTTCATTCCCCATTCTATTTCGAACATCCCCGGTTTTTTGCAATCACCTGATACACTAAGAAGCTTTGTCCCTGGAGTTGCATCGGTTCCCAGGGTCAAATACTTATCCAGTCCCAGTTCTAATATTCTTGGTACAGCACATAGCGTTTCCACATTATTCACTACAGTAGGTTTGTCATTGTATCCTCTATCGACCGGAAAATATTCCCTGGTTCCTGGTTCCCCTCTTTTCCCTTCCATTGAATGGATCAATGCCGTTTCTTCACCACACACGTAAGCCCCTGCACCCATATGAACATACATTTCGAAATCAAAAGGGGTTTTTAAATTCAAAATTTTACCTAGATATCCATTTTTCCGGTACTCAGCTAACAGTTGTTCAAGTGGCTCTTTCAAATACATATATTCAGCCCTTAAATAAATAGCTCCTTTCGAAGCTCCAACCGCATAGGCAGCCATAATCATTCCTTCTATAAGTAATTCAGGATGCTCTTGCAATAAGACACGATCCTTAAATGTGCCAGGTTCTCCTTCATCCGCATTGCAAATAATATACTTCACATCGGCTTTGTTGTTACGACAGAGCTGCCACTTTAGACCCGTTGGGAAAAATGCACCTCCCCTACCGGTTAATTTTGATTTTATCACCAAATCGATTACTTCTTCAGGCTCGTAATCCTTTAATTTTGATAGTGATGAGAACTTTTTATAGGGTTTAAAGAATACCGTTCTATCCTTAGCAGGAGTGTAGTGAATATTACTTTTTGGGATGTCACATATCTCGTACGGCATTTTACCCGCCTTTAATTTTGATATTATATCAAAAACCTTTTTTGGGGTCAAGTCGACAAATGGTCTGAAATTAATTAAACAAGACGGTTCCTGGTCACTCAACCCAATACAGGGAGTTTTAAACAAACCAAACATTTTGTCTTCGGTAACGTTCCCCAATTTTACGCCAATGGCTTCCTCGAACGCCTTTAATATAGAATTTCTTCCCGCAAATTGAGAGATTATGGAATCGTTTAGATAGATAGTGAAATTACCAGAATGCGTTCTGTGATAAAAATGGTAAAAAGTGATGACCCCTTCCAGTTCCATTCTAGACATTTCGAATTCATGTGCGATTTTAGTTATATCATCATGCCCGATAAATCTTTTTTTACGTTGAATGCCCCAGATGACATCCATTAAACGGCTTCGATCTACTTTTGTCGCTGCTACCATAACTCAAATATTTTGATTATGTAACAAATTTATTATAGAATTAGGGCCTGAATAATGATATCCATCATATAATGAAAATAATTATTCGGGAGTAAATAAATGCTGTTTTACCCTGAATAAGAAGTCGTTATACCCGTCTAACAGGGAATAAGACAGGAATGACAAGGAGTGTTTTTTAAAAAGTTTCCAAACTTATTACCCGCAGCTCTTTACCTTGTACTATGCGCTTGAGAAAACTTCCGCAATCTGGACAATTATCATAAATAAATTGAATTGGATATATGGCATTACAATCTCCACATTGTGCTTTGCCATGAATTATTTTTATGCGTTTTTCCGCATTTTCCAAAACCGTATCCTTTACGGCGGAGGTCCAAACAAAATCGAGTGAATCAAACTCGATTCCGGCCAAAGTGCCTATTTCAAGCTCAATCAATTCAACTGATTTGGCCTTAGCTTTTGCCATTTCGTTTTCAGCAATTCTGACAATACCCATAGCCACCGATAATTCATGCATAAGACTGAAATTCCAATTAATTGTCATTTAAATTACCAACTTCCAATAATAACTATAATTATTTGTTATAATTATGATGAAAGTCATATTTTCCAACTTCCGCTATTCCTAAATTCAGCGGCAACATTGCAAAAACACCAATACCAATAAGATCTTTTTTAAACTAACTTTTAATTATGGCATCAAAAAATGAAGTAAAAGTAACTTATTATGAAAACATTATAAAACATGGAAATAAATGACGCCCATGACCATAAAATTGACATCAAAAATTGAACAGGCCATTCCTCAGGCTACTGAATAAATCTTAAATTTGACAGATAAAATACATTCTGATTTTAATTGAATTGGTTCGTCCTATTTAGGATTTGAAAATGTCCGAAACTTATAAAATAACAATCTCAGGTAGGGTTCAAGGCGTTGGTTTTCGCCCTTTTGTTTATACCTTGGCGCGCCAATTCAATTTGAAGGGAACGGTTTCCAACAATGAAAAGGGAGTTGTTATTTGTGCTTCAGGACCAAAAAAAAACATGCTTGCTTTTTATAAAAAATTAATTGAAGACCCTCCCAGAGTTTCAAGAATAAACCACCACACTTTACAAGAAATCGATTTCAAAAAATTTGAGGACTTTCAAATCATTCCGTCACAAAAAGGGGGCCAACTTAACCTACCACTTACTCCAGACTTTGGGATTTGCGATGCCTGTAAAAATGAGATTTCGGATCAAGGAAATAGACGTTATGGCTACCCCTTCACTACATGTGTGAACTGCGGACCACGGTGGGCCATTACAAACACCTTTCCATTTGAGCGCAATCACACCAATATGGATGATTTTGAGATGTGTGAGGTATGCAAAAATGAATACACCGATCCTACCGATAGACGTTTTCATTCGCAGACAAATACCTGTTCAACTTGTGGTATTGGCATTATTTTAACCGACGCAAAAGGGATGCCCGTAAAAACTTCCAAAGCTGATATTTTTAGGAAAATAGCAGCCGTATTGCAAAAAGGAAAAATAGTCGCCATTAAAAATACCGGAGGTTATTTGCTTTGTTGTGACGCAGCTAATCCATCAGCCATCCAAGAATTAAGAGTTAGAAAAAAACGACCCACCAAGCCGTTTGCTATTTTATATCCCTCTTTGGTACTATTAGAACAGCATTTGGGTCTTACCCATACCCAAAAGAAGGCCCTTACCTCAACGGAAAGACCAATAGTCATCCTTCCTAAAACAAATTTTAAAGGCAATTTGGCTTTGACCGAACTGGCTCCAAATTTAAACCAACTGGGAGTGATGCTGCCCTATTCGGGAATACTGCAACTATTGGCCAATGAGGTAAACATGCCCTTAGTAGCAACTAGTGGTAATGTTCATGGCTCCCCCATTATTAGTTCCAATACGATTGCGTTAAAGGAATTGGGGAAAATAGCCGATTATTTTTTTCATCATGATCTGGAAATATCCCACCCACAAGATGATTCGGTCGTAAAATACAGTGTAAAGTTTGGTCATAAAGTTTTATTTAGACGTTCAAGGGGCCTCGCCCCTAATTTTTTTAATGTGTCATCCAAATCCGATAAAAAAATCATGGCCATGGGTGCGCATTTAAAAAGTACCATTGCCTTTTTACCCAACGATTTTTTATATATCAGTCAGTATTTGGGCAACTTGGCCCACTATGACGTGTATGATCGATTTACCCAAACCGCTTCAAAGTTTATAAGCCTATTTGAGCATAAACCTGATGTGATCTTAACAGATAAACACCCCTCCTATCAAAGTACACAATACGGTGAAGAATTATCACGACAATTTAATGCAAAACTCCATCAAGTCCAACACCATAAAGCACATTTTGCATCAGTCTTAGGGGAACATGATCTTTTTGATAGTCAGGAATCTATTTTAGGTGTCGTTTGGGACGGAACCGGTTATGGGGATGATCACCAAATTTGGGGTGGTGAATTTTTTGATTTTCAATCAAAAAAAATAGAACGAATTGCCAACTTCGAATATTTTAATTGGCTGGCCGGGGACAAAATGGCAAAGGAGCCCAGACTTTCAATATTATCCTTAGCCGATGATTCCCTGCAATCTGTTGTTGCTAAAAAGTTTTCCAAAGAAGAATTGGCGATTTATCAATCGCTGAAAAAACACCATAAAC
The DNA here is from genome assembly GCA_963768235.1 of uncultured Flavobacteriaceae bacterium. Lineage (GTDB taxonomy): Bacteria > Bacteroidota > Bacteroidia > Flavobacteriales > Flavobacteriaceae > Maribacter_A. The sequence goes on along the minus strand of CAVYHF010000009.1, from coordinate 68,096 downwards.
TAAAAACTTCATCCGCTGGGAGGCTCTTCGATGCGGTTGCTTCCTTATTGGATATCTGTGACAAGAACACTTACGAAGGTGAGGCGGCAATTTTATTGGAAAATCTGGTTGTAGATTACGATCTAAAATCCTGTAAAAGTTATTTAGACAACATTGAAAATAAAATATCACCAAAAGAAATTATAAAAAAAGTATATGCGGATATCAAAATAGGGGAACCAAGGGCGCAAATAATTGCAAATTTTTTGTTTACCCTGGCATTTTTGATTTTGGAATTGGCCAAAAACAAAAACTATAAACATATAGCGCTAAGTGGTGGCGTTTTTCAAAATACTACCTTGATGGACATGCTGTTGGAACTGGTGCCTAAAGAAATAAAGTTGTATTTTCATAAGGAGTTATCCCCTAACGATGAAAACGTTTCTTTTGGGCAAATTATGTATTATTTACACATAAAGAATTGAAAATGAAGTATCTGAGTGAATACAGAAATTTTGAGGCTACCAAAAAATACCTCGATGAAATCCATAAAATTACTACCCGCAACTGGAACATTATGGAGATTTGTGGGGGACAGACCCATAGTCTGGTCAAGAATGGTATTTTGGATTTACTCCCGGAGCAGGTGCGGATGATCCATGGTCCTGGCTGTCCTGTTTGTGTAACACCGTTAAATTTAATAGATAAGGCCATTGAATTGTTGGAAAACGACGTGATCGTGTGCTCTTTTGGTGATATGATCCGTGTTCCAGGAAGTAAAAAGAGTTTATTGGAGGCAAAAGCTAGTGGAGGAGATTTACGGATATTGTACTCCCCTATTGAAGCAGTTTCAATTGCCAAGGAAAATCCCGATAAGGAAGTTGTATTTTTTGCCGTCGGATTTGAAACTACTGCCCCTGCCAATGCTTTGTCGGTTTTGCATGCCGAAAAAGAGGGCATTACCAATTACTCCATTTTGGCATCCCATGTACTGGTGCCTCCCGCCATGGAGGCAATTTTGGACGACGAACTCTGTAATATAGATGCTTTCTTGGGAGCAGGCCATGTTTGTGCCATTATGGGGATACAAGAGTATTATCCTTTGGTCAAAAAGTATGAAATTCCCATTGTAATAACAGGATTTGAACCATTGGATTTGGTACAGGGCATATATATGGCGGTAAAACAGTTGGAGGAAGGAACCTTTGAACTTGAAAATCAATATGCCAGGGTAGTAAAAGAACATGGCAATAAGGCCGCCATAAATGTAATTCGAAAAGTATTTGAAGTGGGTGACAGGGAATGGCGTGGAATAGGTGAAATTCCAAATAGCGGTTATGTCATAAGGGAAGCGTATCGAAAGTATGACGCTGAAGCTAAATTTGGAATCGGAAATATAAAAGTCCCTGAAAATTCCCAATGTATTGCTGGCGAGATTTTAAGGGGCATTAAAAAACCAAACCAATGCAGTCAATTTGGTAAAACCTGTACACCCTCCAACCCTTTGGGTGCTCCCATGGTTTCTTCCGAAGGGGCCTGTGCAGCCTATTTTCATTTTTCAGATAATTTAATTTCCTCATAACAAATGGATACGACAAAACTCGGGTTTGATACTATAAATTTAGGTCATGGTAGTGGTGGAACAATGACAAGGTACCTATTGGACAAAATTATCTTTAAAACCTTCAACAATCCATATTTAAATCAAAAACACGATGGTTCCATTGTAAAATTTAATGGGGAATTTGCCATTTCCACGGATAGTTTTGTCATTTCCCCCATTTTTTTCAAAGGAGGGGACATTGGGGAGTTGGCAGTAAACGGGACTGTTAATGATGTTGCCATGTGTGGCGCCATTCCTAAATACCTATCGCTTGCATTTATTGTTGAAGAGGGTTTGGCGATCAGTGATTTTACAAAAATCGTAAATTCCGTGAAAAAAGCCGCCGATAAAAGCGGCGTACTCATAATTACAGGTGACACCAAGGTTGTTGAACGTGGCAAGGGAGATAAAATCTTTATTAATACTACAGGATTTGGAGAGGTTCATCCTAAGGCAAATATCTCGGCAGACAATATAAAAGTAGGGGATAAAATAATAGTCAGTGGGTTTATTGCACAACACGGAATGGCAATTATGTCCCAACGGGAAGGTTTGAAGTTTGAGTCCACCATTGAGAGCGACACCACAAACTTAAATTATGTGGTAAATGATCTATTGGATAAATTCGGTAACAAAATACACTTGTTCAGAGACCCAACAAGAGGTGGTCTGGCTAGTGTATTATCAGAAATAGCCACTGACATCAACATGGGAGTAACTATTTCAGAAAATAAGATTCCCCTTGAAAAGCAAGTTGCCGCGGCTTGTGAAATTTTAGGATTAGACCCTATGTATGTTGCCAATGAAGGTGTTTTTATCGCTATTGTTGAGTCCGAAGTGGCCGATGCCATTGTTGAAACAATGAGAAATAATGACAAAGGTAAAAATACTGCATGTATTGGCGAAGTAACCGATGAGCACCCCAATAAGGTGGTCATGGAAAGTCTAATTGGAGGTAAACGAATCGTAAGTCCCTTAATTGGCGAACAATTGCCTCGTATTTGCTAGGTGCTAAAAACCCAATAAATTCCGATTACTATTGCAAAGAGCCCACCGGACAGGCGAATTCCCTTAAAAAACGCATCATTGTGCTCATTTTTGGCAAAGGAGGATATTTTACCTATTACAAAGGCAAATACGGTCATTGCCACTATAATACCCAGGCCAAACCCTATTACATAAAGAATAGAATCTGACTGTTCATTAAAACTCAAAACCGGGATGAACAATAAAAAATGCGCTATACCCGCCAAACCATGCAGAAATCCTATAGAAAACGAAGCATATTTACTTTGCTTTATTGTTTTGTCATGAACATGGTGGTGCGATTTTTCATGGGAATGTTCATGCTTATGGGAATGGATTATTGGTGAATTTTCACTGTGAACATGTAAATGCTTATGTGGTTTGTTTTTTCTGAAGATTCTGTAAAAGGCCCAAATCCCAATACCAACTAGTACAAGTCCCACTAATTGTTCGCTGTAATTTGATATTTGGTCTATAGGAATCAACTCCTTGAAAACCAAGAACAATAATCCGATGAACAACATGCCTACGAGATGGCCTATCCCCCAGAAAAGACCAATTTTCCAGGCTTTTTTCTTGGATTCGATCACAAAAGGCAAAACAGCAGCTAAATGATCCGGCCCTGTTATTACATGCAATATAGAGGCTAATAAACCTGCTATCAACGAAAAAGTAACGTCCATAAAATATTCTCTTGAATACGCCTAAAGTTGAAAAATAAACTACGAATATAGTAACAGTATGCGCTACAACAATGAGGTAAAAACTATTTCCAATTACCAAATTTTGAAAATTACTAAAAAACAAATAACACCAAAGTGCTCTAGTGATAAATTTGATATACAAAAGAAGAGGCTTTGGCTTTGGCTTTCGTTTTAACTATAAAGAATGGTTTGCCACAGAAATAAAAGTACGACAGGAAAAATGGATATACCAATGATAGATAAAATCATGGAAATGCATTCTGATTCCGGATGTAGACTTTGGGCCGTATATTGCCTTAGCTATGTTCCAGCCTATACGAGAAAATCTGATTGATGAATCTGATCTTGATATAAAAACAATGATACTTATCATAACGAGAAAACTTCCAATTATTTATCTTTAAGGCCTGGTGTAACTTTTGTTACAGATTGTAAAACCAAAAAATGCTTATTTTCGGAGATCAAGAACTTCAATAAACAAAATGAAAAGAAGAAACTTTGTTAAGAAAGCGGTTTTAGGAACTATGACCACTGTCATCGGAGCCGAAATTGTTTTTGGTAATGTGCTGCCAGAAGGCTATCAACCATTGGCCTTACAAGACCCTGACCCTTTTAAGATGTTCGACAAAGATAAGGAAATGGTCGTTCTCAATGACAAACCTTGGAATATTGAAGCCAAAGCACATTTATTGGATGATAAAATCACACCCAATAAATTCATGTTCATTCGCAATAATGGTATCATACCAGAAGATATCGATATCGGCAAATGGACGTTGACCATCGATGGAGAATCGGCCAAACAGACCAAAACTTATACCCTTGAAGAATTAAAGTCCAAATTCTCCCAACATACTTACCAATTAACATTGGAATGTGGTGGGAATGGCCGAAGCGAATTTGACCCCCCTGCCAAAGGAAATCAATGGACAATCGGGGCTGTATCCTGTGCAACATGGACAGGGGTACGATTAAGGGATATTCTTGAGGATGTTGGTATTAAAAGTGATGCAGTTTATATTGGTTATCATGCAGCGGATGTTCACCTAAGCAGGGATCCAAAAAAAGAACCAATCTCTCGTGGAGCACCCTTACCAAAAGTAATGCAAGATGAAACCTTAGTAGCATTCAAAATGAACGGTAAGGATATTCCATTAGCTCATGGCTATCCTTTACGGCTGGTAGCCGGTGGTTGGCCTGCTTCAGTTTCAGGTAAATGGATCAATCGCATAAGCGTCCGTAATATAGTCCATGATGGCACTAAAATGACTGGTACTGCGTATAGGGTTCCTTGTAACCCCGTGGCCCCTGGTGAAAAGGTAAAGGATGAGGACATGTGCATTATTGAATCCATGCCCGTGAAATCCTTGATTACCTATCCTAAAACGGGTGCGACAATTCAACAAGGAAAAAAACTAAATATAAGAGGACATGCATGGGCCGGAGAATTGGAAGTTTCGAAGATGGAGTATTCCATCGATTTTGGCTCCACTTGGAAAGAATGTGCCATTGAAAAACCTGCTAATCGCTTGGCATGGCAGCATTTTACGGCCAACGTTGATTTTCCCAAAAAAGGATATTATGAAGTTTGGGCAAGAGCAACCGACGCTAGAGGAATAAGTCAACCTATGCTTTTACCAGGTTGGAATCCAAAAGGTTATCTAAACAATGCATCCCATAGAATTGCCATAAAGGTTGCATAAGCATGGAGGATCATAAAAAATTCAAACAGCAAGTTAGGGCAATATATCGCCTGATGGTAGTCCTTTTTGGTTTGTTTGCTGTAGCTGCAATTTCAGTGCTATATCTTTTGTCGAACCCAAGCCTATTTGAAAAATCAAAACCCGAGGCAGAGTATGTGGCAGTCGTCGAAGAAGATGATTATGACAAAATAGAAAATGGCATACATGTTCGCACAGGTTTGATAGAAGCCGAAGGACTCATGGCCGTAGTCAATAATTGTACGAATTGCCATTCTGCAAAACTGGTAACCCAAAATAGAATGAACAAAGAACGATGGATCAGCACGATACGATGGATGCAAGAGACACAAAATCTTTGGGACCTGGGCAATAACGAGGATATGATAGTGGACTATCTAGTTACCAACTATCCTCCATCAAATAAAGGCCGGAGAGAGGTTTTAAAAGACATAGAGTGGTATGAACTCAAAGATTGATATTTTAACGATGAACAGCTTTAAAAAGAAGTAATAAAATTAAATAATATAGTAATGGAAAAATACTTAGATGCTTTTGTAAACTCATTTATGGGCAGCGTAGATTGGACGTGGAAATCAATACTTTTTGATGTGCCTTGGTATACCAATTACTTCTGGGGTCTTACGGTTATTTCGTTAATCGTATGGGGCCTTGAAATTGCCTTCCCCTGGAGAAAGAACCAATCTATTTTTAGGAAGGATTTTTGGTTGGATGGATTTTATATGTATTTCAATTTCTTCTTATTTGCTATTGCCGTAAGTGGTTTTTACAAAATGTTGGGATTACTCTTTAATGATATAGGCGTTTCCTCAAAGAGCCTTACTTTATTAGACCTTTCTGCCCTTCCGGCCTGGGCTCAATTGTTGATTTTCTTTATAATCCTTGACTTTGTACAATGGTTTACCCATATTCTACTTCATAAATATGAATTCTTATGGCGATTTCACAAAGTTCATCATTCTGTCAAGGAAATGGGCTTTGCAGCTCATTTAAGATATCATTGGATGGAGAATATATTATACAAACCTTTAAAAACCCTGGGTGTTATGGTCCTGGGAGGTTTTGAACCGGAACAAGCCTTTATTGTTCATTTTGCCGCTATCACCATTGGGCATTTGAACCATGCAAATATTAAAATAACATGGGGGCCACTGAAGTATATTCTGAATAATTCGGTAATGCATTTGTACCATCATGTATATGCCCTCCCTAAAGATTCCTATGGTGTAAACTTCGGAATTAGTCTAAGTCTTTGGGATTATATTTTTAAGACCAATTATATACCAGAGGATAGTGGCACTATAGAATTAGGTTTTCCAGGGGACGATAAATTTCCCAAAGATTTTATCCATCAAAATATATATGGGTTTGGTAAAACCAAAAAGGATTAAGATTTTGTAATCCTTTTTCATTTAATGGAACTGGCTTCAAAATTAATGCTCCAAATACCGCGAACTTGATCTACGTCGTATCCTGTTGCCTTATCTTCAGGATATAATTTATTCAATGCATTAAAAGTCATAGCGGTTATTTGTTCATTGGGCGTGCCATGACATTGTAAACACGTGGTATTTGTAGTGATGGGGTAATAGAAATTAACTTCACCATTAATTTCTTCAACAATAGGGTCTATATCAGATCCAGCTTTTACCAGTTCCTTAAAGGTTGCGATATGCCCCAACTCTTTTGCATTGGCCATGTTCTTTAGGTTCCTGGGCTTATCTGAAACTCTTTTGATTATTGCATTATGCATAACTGACATGCTATCAGTAAGCTTCATAGCCTCAATATTGCAAAACTCAACGGCACCTACAGTGCCTTTATCCTGAATGGCTTTCATTAAATTTTTCCCTAATTGGGCTTTTGTTGATAAGGCATATTTTAGGCCGATATCGCTATGATCTTCGCGAGCATCATTCCGTCCTATTCCTTTTCGCATCTGCTTGCCTTTACCCTTACCCCCTTGTTTGCCTTTACCCATTCCTTTTCCTCGTCCATTACCGCGCCCTTTTTGGTAATGTTCTTCAAACCAATCTGGTTCATCAATTTCATAATCGTAAATATATTCGGCAATCAATTTGATTTTATCCTCAGGAAAAGGTTGCAGTGGCATAATACCGAATTTCCTAAGTGCACCTGGCATTTTAGATTTTTCTTCTGAAGGATTGTTTATCCAACTGACCAAATCATACTGAAATTGTTCTTTCGTTGTTTCTTGGTTGATGTAATGTTTCTTGATTGCAATCATTGGTGGAGCGATCATACTCTCCTCAGAGGCTTTAGGATTGTGGCATATGTAACACTCGGTTTCCATGATTTTTCTTCCGGGATGCGATTCAGAAGCTATAACATCTAGTGCATCCGTTTTATCTGCCTTTGTATATTCAGATTTCTTGGCGTCTTTACATCCAGTAATAACTAAGAGAATGGCCAATATGTATACTATTTTCATTACTTTGACATTTTACCGGTAGCACAGCTCACGAATGACTTGGCTTTTGCAGCAATCGTATTCTTACTTTCAATTGAAGGGTAGCCCAGATCTTTAAGTTTATCCTTGACATTTAAGGCATCTCCGGAATCTTCGTAGGCGAATGATACCGTTGACGTATTTGGAAAAACCTGAATTTCTGAAATGTTTTCCAATTCAGATAATTTATTTGTTATGGTCCGGGCACATCCACCGCATTTTAGGTTTTGTACTATTATTGATGCTTTCATCCGTTGATATTTATTTGTTATAATAGGTCAGACTTTCCTGCAGGCAGGCAGGTGTAATTCGCCAATCAACATTTTGGTTGTTATCGCCAAGGCATGGACTGGCCTGTCACTAAATATGTCTTCAAGACACTTTCTTCACGTTCCAACCTGTGGTTCATTTAATTACTATTTTATTTACACTACTCATTTATTCGGAAGCTTATTGATTACGTAATATTGCTTAAGCGGTTGTTACCAATGCATATAACCCCCTTTTAGATCGTAAACTTTTTCAAATCCCATATCCAAAATTCTCTGGGCCGCCTTTCTACTTCTACTTCCCGACCTACAGTATAGATAAACAGGTTTGCTTTTATCCAGTTTTTCAAAAGCCTGCTTAAAACTTCCTCGATGGAATAGATCTATATTTATTGCTTTTCCAATATGCCCACCCTTATATTCCCTGGGCGTTCTAACATCGACCAATTGTACTTTCTTTTGCCGAATAGCAGTTTTAAAAGCGTTTTTATCAAGGACTTCGAATTTATCCGAGTTAAGGGCACTACCCCCAAAAAGTGAACTTAAAAATGACATATTTCTCTATATTAATTTTATACGCTTTGTAATTGGGGAACGGCCATTTTCATCATAATCGTTACCCAAACATCCATCTTAAACAAACTTTTGCCCAAACTACAGCATGGTAGTTGGACAAATATATTCTGACCTATTAATATTTGTTTTGGTTATACCCACATAACCGTCATTCACGTCAACAAAATCATCCCAACCTCTTTGTTTTAAGATTGAAGCCGCTATCATACTGCGATAACCTCCCTCACAATAAATGACAAAGGGGACTTCTTTCGGAAACTGGGCCAAATGCTTATTTAATTCATTCAAAGGAACATTGATTGACCCTATTACATGTTGTGAATTGTATTCACTTTTTTTGCGAATATCAAATACCAATGGCATCTCTGCGTGATAGGCCTTTGCATAAATTTCTGAGGTAATCCTGCCTACTTTTTCAAATTCCTTATTTGACTTACTCCAATTTTCAAATCCACCATTTAAGAATCCAATAGTGTGGTCATACCCTACTCTTGATAATCGGGTTATTGCTTCTTCTTCTTTATTCGGATAGGTAATCAAAAGTATTTCCTGCTTTATACGAGGAATCATTTCACCAACCCACTGTGCAAAATTCCCTTTTAGACCTATATTGATGCTATTTGGAATAAAACCCTTGGCAAAATCCTTAGGATCCCTAGTATCGAGCATGAGGGCACCGGTTTCATTGGCCGCCGCCTCAAAAGCATCAGGGGATAGGGGTTTGATACCTCTTTCCATTACAGTGTCCAAACTTTCATAACCTTTTATGTTCATCAGCACATTCTTTGGAAAATATGCTGGCGGCGGGGTTAAACCCGTTAGCAGCTCTTTTATAAATTCATCCTTGGTCATATCAGCTCTCAGTGCGTAATTCACCTTCTTCTGATTTCCCAACGTATCAGTGGTTTCCTTACTCATCATTTTACCACAAGCAGATCCTGCACCATGATTTGGATAAACAATAAGCTTATCATTGAGAGGCATAATTTTATCGCGTAATGAATCGTACAAATGACCCGCCAATTTTTCTTCAGTTAACTCAGAAACCACATGTTGGGCCAAATCTGGTCTACCAACATCACCTATGAACAAGGTATCCCCAGTTACGATTCCGTGTTCCTCCCCTTTTTCATCGATCAATAAATAAGTGGTACTCTCCATCGTGTGTCCCGGAGTGTGCAAAACCTTCACTTTATAATCCCCGATTTCAAATACTTGGTTATCTTCAGCGACAAGGGCATCATAACCGGGTTTTGCAGTAGGACCAAAAACAATCTGTGCTCCTGTTTTTTTCTTCAAATCCAAATGCCCACTGACAAAATCAGCATGAAAATGTGTTTCAAAAACATATTTGATCTTGGCAGTGTCTTTATTAGCCCTATCAATATAGGGTTGAACCTCGCGTAATGGATCAAAAATGGCAGCTTCGCCATTGCTCTCCAAATAATACGCTGCATGGGCTAAGCAGCCCGTATAAATTTGTTCAATTCTCATGTAACCAAGCTTGTACAGTTAACGGTATAAAATTATAATCAAATAATGAAATGTAAAGTAACATTGGTTACAAATCTCAGAACTTCCAAACTAAAAAAGACTGATAAATATCAGTCCTTTTTATAAAGATTGAACTTAAAATTCGGTTCACTTTAATATCCCAAGGCTATAAATTAAACATCGATTAATTTAATCTGATTTCTATGAAGTTCTATTTTTCCTAGATTCTCCAATTTTTTGAGCAATCTTGAAACAACTACCCTGGAAGTATGTAATTCATAAGCAATATGCTGATGTGTGGTAGCTATTGTACTATCATTGTTTACACGGGCTTTGTCCTTAATATATTTCAGCAGTCGATCATCCATTTTCAGAAAGGCAATACTATCCACAGTTTCCAGCATTTCATTCAACCTATTATGATAACTCTGTAAGACAAAATTGCGCCAACTACTATATTTTGCTAACCATTCTTCCATTTTTTGGACTGGCACCATAATCAGTTTTGTATTGGTTTCCGCAATAGCCCTTATCTCACTTTTAGTTTGCCCCATACAACAAGAAAGGGTCATGGCACAAGTATCGCCATGCTCTAGAAAATACAATAGTAATTCATCACCATCACCATCTTCCCTTAGCACTTTAATAACCCCGGATATCAGTAATGGCATAGACTTTACGTAATCGCCAATTTCCATAAGTTTATGGCCTTCACGAATTTCCCGATACGTTCCTGTCTGGATAATTTCATTTATCAACTCCTCTTCAAAAAGATGTCCGTAATTTTCTTGTAGTTCTTTGATCATGATTATCTAGTAACGCCTTATTAATACATTTGGGGAACTCAAAAATAACGTCCTAAATCCAAATTAAAAATGTTTATTGTGATTACTTTTAAAATACCCTTATTTTTAAGTTTAAATTAGTCTTTTTAGGCTTTTTTTGGATTGTAACCAAGATATTATCAACGCAAAAGAATGATTGATTATCCCGCAATAAAAGTAACACCGGATGAAGCTGAGAAATTGGCTTTGGAATTATTCAATATCAAAGGAAAAGCATCGGCATTGCCTGGAGAATTGGATTTTAACTTTAGATTAAAAATTGAAAATGGCGAGGGGTACATTCTAAAGGTTTCACGGCCCAATGAGAATGAAGCATATCTTGACTTTCAACAGAAACTGCTTCAACATATTGAAGCGAAACAACTTGATATTATTGCACCCAAAGTTAGTTTGGACGTTAATGGCAAAGTCATTTCTGAATATATTGATGATTTCGGGAATTCGCGCAAAGTTCGTTTGCTCAGTTGGATTTCGGGTAGAATATGGAGCGCTGTCAACCCACAATTAGATTATTTACGAACTAGCTTAGGAGAACAATGCGGAAAATTAACCGCTTCTTTGATGGGGTTTGAACACCCGATGGCCAGTCGTGATTTTGAATGGGATATTGCCCAATCACTATGGACCAAAAAACACTTGGATTTATTTGAAGATGATAAAAAAGATATCATCGCATACTTTCAGGACAAGTTCGAAGAAGAATATAAAACCTATAGCAAACTTAGAAGATCAGTAGTCCACAATGATGCTAATGACAATAATGTCATAGTTTCTGATGAATTGGTAAATCCAAAAGTTAAAGCAGCCATTGATTATGGTGATGCGATACATACCCAAATAATCAATGATGTGGCCATAGCCTGCGCCTATGCCATCATGCATCACAATGACCCTTTACAGGCAGCATTGCCAATAATTAGAGGATATCATGGCACCTTCCCACTATTGGAATCGGAATTGGAACATTTATACACTTCCATTGCCATGCGATTGATTATTTCGGTTACAAAGTCGGCTTTGAACAAAGTCAAGGAACCCGATAATGAATATCTGTTGATCAGTGATAAACCAGCTTGGGAAGTCCTAAAAAAGTGGCGAAAAATAAGTCCTGATTTTGCTTGTTTTAGTTTTCGGGAAGTCTGTGGTTTTAATGCCCATCCCAAAACAAAAAAGTTCAACGATTGGATGGTAAATAACAGTTTTGGTTTAGAGAAGTTATTCCCGACCATAAAATCAGACGGAGTGTTTCCTTTGGATTTAAGTGTTTCAAGCCATTGGATTGGACATCAAAGCGAATTCAATGATTTGGATCTATTTCAATTTAAGATTAATAAGCTTCAGAAAAAACACCCAACAAAAATTATTGCTGGTGGATACTTGGAACCAAGACCGCTTTATACTTCATCTGCCTATGACAAAATTGGCAATAGCGGTAAGGAAAAGCGAACCATACATTTGGGTATTGATTATTGGCTTCCCGCCAAAACACCTATTCATGCACTATTCGCCAGTGAAGTTGTAATTGCCGTCAATGATGAAGGAGATAAGGAATATGGCGGATTGGTAGTCTTAAAACACAACTTCAATGATCTTGAATTCTATACTTTGTATGGGCATTTATCTGTTGCCAGCGCCACAAAACATCATATAGGGGATAGATTAAAAGCTGGTGACCAAATTGGCAGTTTGGGCAATTATCCTGAAAATGGTAATTGGACCCCTCACCTACACTTTCAGGTCATGCTTTCAATGTTGGATTATAAAGTAGATTACCCCGGAGTAGCCTATTTCAAACAAATCAACATTTGGAAAAGTATCTGTCCCAACCCCAATATGCTATTCAAATCCAAGGAGCTTGATTCTAAAACTGATTTAACCAATGAAGAACTAATTGCCTATCGCAAAAAACACTTGGGCAAAAGTCTCAGCTTACAGTACAAAGTGCCTATAAAAATGGTTCGCGGCAATGGGCAGTATTTACTCGATCAATTCGGCCGTAGTTATTTGGACACGGTCAACAATGTTGCCCATGTGGGTCATGAACATCCAAGGGTTGTCAAAGCTGGCCAATCACAAATGGCCTTGATCAATACAAACTCACGTTATTTACATGAGAACATCAATGCCTTGGCGAAAGAATTATTAGAAACGCTCCCAGATGAGTTGAGTGTATTGCATTTTGTAAATTCAGGTAGTGAAGCCAATGAATTAGCGATACGAATGGTGAAGGCAGCAACCGGTGAACGTGATATTATTGCGTCTGAGGTGGGCTATCATGGCAATACCAACATGTGTATAGACATTAGCTCCTATAAATTCGATGGCAAAGGTGGGAAAGGTGCTCCCGAACACACGCATATTTTTCCTTTACCTGATGCATTTAGAGGTAAATACAGAGGAAAGAATACTGGGCCATTGTATGCTGAAGAAGTACAAAAACAGGTTGAGGACATAAATAAAAAAGGCCGTGGAGTAGGTGCTTTCATTATAGAACCAATCATTAGTTGTGGTGGTCAAATTGAACTTCCTGAAGGGTTCTTGAAACAGACATATCAGTACATAAGAAAAGCCGGTGGATTATGCATTTCTGACGAGGTACAAGTAGGTTGTGGTAGAATGGGGGAAACTTTTTGGGGTTTTCAATTGCACAATGTAGTACCCGACATTGTAACAATTGGTAAGCCTTTAGGTAACGGACATCCTTTGGCAGCCGTTGCCTGTACCCAAGAGGTAGCCGAGAAGTTTGCCAATGGCATGGAGTATTTCAACACATTTGGTGGCAACCCCGTTTCATGCGCTATTGGCACAGAGGTTATACGTGTCGTCAAGCAAGAAAAACTTCAGGAAAAGGCATACAAAGTGGGTGAATTCTTAAAGTCCGAATTATATAAACTTGCTATCGAATTTCCAATCATTGGGGATGTTCGCGGTCAGGGACTCTTTTTGGGTATAGAATTGGTGGATAAAGAACTGAATCCACTCGAAGCACAAACAAATTATTTGGCCAATCGAATGAAGGATCACGGTATTTTAATGAGTACAGATGGTCCTGACCATAACGTCTTAAAAATAAAACCGCCTTTAGTTTTTAGCATAGAGAATGCCAAAGAGTTGGTTTTTTATCTAAAAAAGATTTTTCATGAGGATTTCATGAAACCGGAACAATTTACTTCAAAATGAAAAAATTATTTTACATACTTATCGGAGCCTTGGTTTTGTTCAATTGTAAAAAAGAGTCTTTAAATGCAGTTGCAAACCAGGAAAACCACTATAACCATCAAATATTCGAAGAGAATAAATTACCTCCGAGAGCCACTTATTTTAGTTTTGAGACTGCTGAAATTTTAAATAAAGAGGATTCCAAACGGTTTTTAAGCCTAAATGGGGAGTGGAAATTCCATTTTGTAAAAGATCCAAAAAAACGACCAACAACTTTTCAAAATACACATTTTGATGATTCTGATTGGGGAACCATTCCAGTTCCTGCAAATTGGGAAGTTGAAGGTTATGACTACCCCATTTATTTGGATGAACGATATCCTTTTGAAACGGAATGGCCTCAAGCGCCCAAAGATTATAATCCCGTTGGCACTTATCGCAGGGAAATAAAATTGAGCAAGGAATTTCTTTCAGAGGATGTTATCATTCATTTTGCGGGCGCTAAGTCAGCCATGTACTTATATGTCAATGGAAAGTATGTGGGCTATTCTCAGGGAAGCAAAACGCCTGCAGAATTCAACATCACCCCATATTTAAAAGAAGGTGAAAATGTTTTTGCCATGCAAATGTTTCGATGGAGTGACGCCAGCTACCTAGAGAGTCAGGACATGCTGCGCATGAGTGGTATAGAACGCGATGTTTATCTCTATTCCCAACCAAAGGCTTTTATATCTGACTATCATGCCTACACTAATTTGGATGATACGTATTCCAATGGGATATTCAGGGGAACGATATCCTTAAAAAACAATACGAATGATATTGTTTCCAGAATTGTTGTCTTAGAATTGTTGGATGGGAATAAATCTATCTTCGCTACTGAAAAAACCATTGAACTTCCAAAAGATTCAAAGATCGATGTTGTTTTTAATGAGGTCGTAAAAGAGGTAAAACAATGGTCTGCAGAACAACCTAACTTATATACTTTGAAGCTGTTTTTGGAAGACGAAAACAACCCAAAAAACAGTCAATATATAAACAGGAAAGTCGGATTCAAAAGGGTTGAAATAAAGAATGGCCAAGTACTGATCAACGGTAAGGCCATTTACATCAAAGGAGTAGACAGGCATGAAACTGACCCTCATACCGGTCATGTAGTCTCCAAGGAATCCATGGAAATGGATATTGCATTAATGAAACAGAACAACATCAATGCGGTTCGTAGTGCACACTATCCCAACGATCCCTATTGGTTGGAACTATGCGATACCTACGGACTCTATGTTGTTGATGAGGCCAATATTGAAAGCCATCCACTGGCCATTGATGAAAAAACACAGATTGGCAATGAGCTTTCTTGGTATGAAGCGCATTTATCAAGAACACAGCGTATGTATTACCGTGATAGAAACCATCCCAGCATTTATTCGTGGTCCTTGGGAAATGAGGCCGGAGAAGGTGAAATTTTCAAAGCTACCTATCAATGGCTTAAAGAGGCCGATAATAATAGAATTGTTCAATATGAACCTGCAGGCAAGGAAGATTACACAGATCTATATTGCCCAATGTATCCTAAACCGGAATTCTTGATTGAACATGGCCAATCGGACTCCGACAAACCATCAATAATGATTGAATATGCCCATGGCATGGGGAATTCAGTAGGAAATCTTCAGGATTATTGGGATATCATCGAAAAATATCCCAATCTACAAGGTGGTTTTATTTGGGATTGGGTAGACCAAAGTTTGGAATATAAGAATGAAGAAGGCTTACCGTACCTAGCTTACGGACAGGATTTTCATCCTGATTTGCCTACAGATGGGAATTTCCTCAATAACGGTTTGGTGGACCCATACCGAAATCCGCATCCACATTTAGCTGAAGTAAAAAAAGTTTATGAACCGGTACAGTTCAAGTATGACTTAAATGGGGTAGTTGTGATTGAGAACAAAAACTTCTTCTCAGATCTGTCAGACAAGGAAATAAGAGTTAAAATATTGAAGAATGGTAAAGAAATGGCACAACAGGCAAATCCCAATTTGAATGTACAACCCAGGCAATCATTAATTGCATATTTTGATAAAATTCCAACCGTTTTCGAAGCTAATATTGAATATATTCTTGAGGTTAGTTTAATTCAAAAAAAATCTACGGCAATGATTCCCAAGGGGCATGAAGTAGCATGGGACCAATTTGTAATGAATAAGGATGTTCAAAAAACCACGAAACCAGTTTTCGAGGGTGAACGTTTGGAAATTAAATCGACGGCATCGGAAATTGAAATAGCAAACAATAATGTAAACTTGAAAATTGACACTAAGACAGGAGAAATTGTATCATGGGCACATAGCGGCAAACAGATTACAACACAACCCATTCGCCCTAATTTCTGGCGCCCACCAACGGATAACGATTTGGGTAATGGCATGGATAAATGGGCCAAAGTATGGCAAGATGCTTCGTACAACTACGAAGCCTCTTTGGTCAGCAAACCAATTAATATTGAAAATAAGGTGACTTACCAAGTGCGTTATGACCTTCCAGGTCATGAAGCTAAAGTATTGGTTTGGTATTCAATTCAACCCAACGGACAATTAGCTATAGCTTATGAATTCGTTCCAATGAAAGAAGATTTACCAAACATCCCTCGTTTAGGCATGTATCTTACACTAGCGAATGAGTATGACGAAGTTTCTTGGTATGGCAATGGGCCTGAAGAAAGTTACTGGGATAGAAAAACTGGCGTGAAAACTGGCTTGTATGCTGGTAAGATCATCGATCAATTCCATCGTTATCCAAGACCCCAGGAAACCGGGAATAAAACAGATGTGCGATGGATGCAAGTTTCGTCTAATACCATGGCACTTAAAGTATCATCAGAACAGTTGTTAAATGCCAGTACATGGCCCTTTACCATGAAAGAAATTGATTTTAATACAAATGAGGCGACAAAGTCAGCATCTGGCTTGGTACCCGTTACCTCCACACATGGAGCTGAAATTAAAATTGGTCAAACCGTACAATGGAATATCGATTTTAGGCAAATGGGTGTTGGTGGCGATAATTCATGGGGGGCTTTGGTTCATGATGCATATACGATTTCGCCCAAACCATACGCTTATAATTTTACCATTACACCTTCAAATATGGAATAAAAGGATAAATCAGGAATTGAACCAGCTATTTACTAATTCTTGCTCTTGTAAATTGCCTTCCTTGTGTTCAAACTCGTTTTTGGCCAGGTTTTGTATATAGTCCTTACCCCATTCCACATGATTCAAAGCAACTTGTTTTATGGCATCGCAGATAAAGTCAACTTCTGCATTTGTCATAGTTGGGTGAATCGACATTCGCACCCAACCAGGTCTTTCCATTAAGCAACCCTCCAAGATTTTCTGCTCTATTGCCTTTGAGGTCAATTCATTGACATGCAGTAAAAAATGTCCATAAGTGCCGGCACAAGAGCACCCTCCCCTGGTTTGGATTCCGAAACGGTCATTCAATAGTTTTACGATAAGATTATAATGCGCATCATCAATATAAAAAGAGAATATTCCCAATCTATCTTGATGTTCTCCGGCCAGAATATGCAAATTGTCGATTTGGGAAATTTTTTCAAATATTCTTTTATTTATTTCATTTTCTCTATCATGAATATTCTTAACTCCCATTTCTTCTTTCAGTTGAATGGCAAAGGCCGTTCGAATCGCCTGTAAAAATCCTGGGGTACCCCCATCTTCCCTCGTCTCTATATCATCAATATAATCATGGTCTCCCCATGGATTTGTATAAGTGACTGTACCACCACCAGGATTATCGGGAACCAAATTCTTGTATAATTTCTTATTGAATATCAATACGCCACATGCGCCAGGACCACCCAAGAACTTATGGGGGGAAAAGAAAATTGCATCTAAATATTCCGCTTTGTTTTCAGGATGCATATCAATATCTACGTAGGGCGCAGAACATGCAAAATCAACGAAACAAAGTCCGTTATTTTGATGAATCATTTTCGCAATTCTATGGTAATCGGTTTTGATTCCTGTTACATTGGAACATGCTGTTATTGAAGCAATTTTTATTAGATTTTTTTGATACTTGTCCAATAATTTTTGAAAACTCTTAAAACAAATCAAACCAGTTTCATCACAAGGAATAACCTCAACCTTTGCGATAGTCTCTAACCAAGAGGTTTGATTGGAATGATGCTCCATATGAGACACAAAAACAATAGGTCTTAATGCTTCCGGTACATTTGTATGTTCTTTTAAATATTCAGATACCTTAAGTCCTAAAATTCTTTGGAATTTATTTACTGCACCTGTCATTCCAGTACCTACCGTTATCAGAATATCATCCTCATTGGCATTTACATGCTGTTTTATTTTCTTGCGCGCCTTATGATAAGCCATTGTCATTACCGATCCGGTAAAGGATGTCTCGGTATGTGTATTTGCAACCATTGGGCCAATTTCATGCAATAGTTTTTCCTCAATGGGGCCATATAGCCTACCACTGGCAGTCCAATCTGCATAAATTATGTTTTTCACTCCGTATGGAGCATTGAAAGTTTGGTCAACGCCAACAATGTGTCGTCTAAACTGCTGAAAGTACGCTTCCAAATCAGTAGATATGGTTTTTTGCCCTGATAACGAAATACCCATAGTATAGTTTCTTTATAATCTAATAAAGCGCTAATTAAATAATTGTCAATGGTACTAAAATATTTGAAAAAAATATAGATAATGCCTTCCTAAATTTAAACAAAACATTTGAGCAAGCACCTAAGTTTACCTAAAAAACACTTCTAGGCTAAGATCAAGAAAAAGAGGAAATGTAAATTTTGATTTCAGCCTTTGTAACATTTGTTACAGTAAAAGAAATTTGATTCAATTAATATTAGGCACAACAAATAGATAAATTATGAAAAAAGATTTTGAAACTAATGTCATCGGGTGGGCTTTTATTGTCTCGGCCGTATTGCTCTGGGGTGGTTGGTTTTTTTCACCACATCATTTAGGAGAGTATATTGTTGCCTCTGATTTTAGCGCCGTAAACGAACATTTATGGACTTGGATTTGGATGTATCGACTTCACATTTTTGGATGGGTAATCATGGGAATAGCAATGTTCGCTTTAACTTCAATAGCAACAAAGAAGCCCTATCGAGTACTTATTTATCCAGGTGCGGGAATGATTATCGTCGGCACGTTCACGCTGGCTATTGCAGCTGCATTTTATTACACATTTGGGGCTTGGGGCGTTGGAAAAACCGCAGGAAAATCACCAGAAGAAGTTCAACAGATTATGGATGGGTTAAGCTACACCAATCATTACGTAACTTGTTTTGTCAGGTTTGGCCGCGTATTTTCAGGTGTTGGGCTGGTAATCTTAGGTGCTGCTTTTGTTAAATGGAATCTTGTGAGCAAAGGACTTGGTTGGCTAACCATAGTAATGGGTATTGCAGCTGGCGGTATAATCATGGGCATACCAGATAACTATGAAATTTACAAACCTATGTTCCACGTTAAAGCTGTTTGGCTAGTACTTATGGGCTTGACATTTTTACGAAAGGGAATTAATTTACCTGAAACTGACGAAAAATAATTCCCCAGAATTCCAGAAATTCTGAAATCGCTCAAATTAACCAATAAAAAACCTCTGTTAAAACAGAGGTTTTTTCAATTAATCACAAAAATTAAAATATACTTGGCACAGTATACCTATTTGGAATTAAGCTGAAGTATTCCTTAATTTAATTTTAGATTAAATGCTACTTTAAAACACCAGATCTTCAAAATTAAACTCACGTTCGGCTATTCCAATCCTTATTAATTAATCCATTTCCTGTAATTTCAAAAGCGCTTCAGATTTTGAATTCACATTTAGTTTTAAATAAATATTCTGAATGTGAAAATTTATAGTGCTCGTTGTAACAAATAATTTGTCTGCAATTATCTTGTAGGTAGCTCCTCTACATAAATAATCAATAATTTGGTTTTCTCTTTCAGAGAAGAAATTATATGATTTTACCTGGAAATTTGAAATTACTTTTTGCACAATATCCCTGCTCATTGCGGCGCCTTCATATTTTATTGAATTCAGGGCACGAAGAAGTCGTTTTTTACATAATGGCTTTGTTAGATATCCATTAGCACCATTTTTAAATGCTTTTTTAATAATCTCAAAGTCGGATTTATTGCTTACCATCAATATCTTCACATGCCTATCTTTTTTATGAAAAAGGCGTATTGATTGAACGCCTGTGAGAAATGGAAAACATACTTCCAAAATAATGATATCGGGCAATGTACTGGAATAATCCATTAAGGCACTTTCCATTGAGCTATAAACGCCCTCAAGCGAAAAATCCTTATATTTTTCGAAGTATGTATTGTACTCCTCATGTAGTAATACATCATTATCAATAACAATAATTTTTAAAACATCTGATCTCATAACATATAGTATTTTGATTACATAGGTCTAATTAATTATTAAAGAATTAGAATTAGAGTTGATAAAATTTCGGGATTTAAATATTGCGCAAGACACAATTAACCATAACCAAAAGACGGGGGCATTTTACCTAATTATTCAAATAATAAGGCACAGAAACGATACAGCAATCCAGTTACTTAGACATAAAATAAGGCGTGCCTTATTTAGTCTCAATTAGTAATTGAAAATTATCCGTCTATTGAAAACGATTTTTAGGATCTGTAAGTTCGCTCTAGGTGTAAGTTAATACTAGAAAGCTTTGGGTATTTAAAATTGCTTTGGCTAAAGCCTTCGCATGCGGCAGGTTCGATTCCGACTTTTTGAATACTCTTTTTGGTACTCTGGAGGATAAGATAGGTTTCCATTTTCATTGGGGGTTTTGAAGGTTAATATTATTCGATTTAGGTTTAATATTGGAATAAATATAGAAAAATATTACAAGCACATGTAAAATTCCTACATTTATTCGTTCAAATGCATTAGTAAAATACAGGGGTACAGAAGTTTTTAGATATGACATGAGGGAGAATTGTCATAAAAAAAAGGAGGGGGCTTTTATATAGCCCCTCCCTTTAAACCCGGTAATCAAACAACTCATTGGAAACCTTTCCCAATCTCTTTATAAGGACTAAATATATCACTTGGAAGTTCGTCCTTTATAATCGTAATTTTATATCTGACTCTGCTGGTTAAATTTTGAACATTCAGCATTTCGTGCCATTAATCCGTATAAATGTTTGCAGCCGTGGCATTTGCACTATTAACCTGCATGATCCATTTTTCATCTCGATATTTGCCATTTAAATTCGAGACAAATGCTGTCTGGGCATCTTTTTTATAATTAAAATCGGCCAAATAAACATAGTAGAGACCATTATCCTTGTTATAAAACTTTTTAGCATCCAAACCCTGCTCCTTGAGTGTGTCCATAAAAGCATTCAAATACTTTTTGCTTTTGTAAACATTGGCAATTACATAGAAGCCAGATTTTACACCTATAATATCTGCTTGGTCCAAAACCTTTATAGGAAGCTTTTCATATTTCTTATGTTCATTTGGAGCCATTGTTTTAGGTGCTGCTGGTTCTTCATTACTTGCGACCAAAACTGTGCTCTGTGATGTATCATAATTTTTTTGGTTTGATTTGATAGTTTGTTTTAAATCATTCCGCAATATTCTTACAATGGTTTCAAACCTCTTTTCAAAATCTTTAGCCCTGGCACCCTCAATCGAGTCTTGCCTAAAAATCAATTCATCTAAAATCAGACGGTTTTCAAAGGCTAGCGCATTTGAATCTTGATCATTATTCTCAATTATTAAATTCTTCTTTTTCCCATTCTCCTTTTCACTGTTCTCGGCAGTCAATCTTAAAATCTGCTCTTCATAATTCCTTACTATGCGGTCTATCTTCGCATCTTGTGAACTATCTGCATAGCTATTATCTTCATTATCATTTTTAAAAGTATAGGCCAAGGATAATTCATGATTCCATCCTAAATCAGCATCTTTTTGTTTGAAATCTTTCTCCATCAAATACCCTATTGACATTTTTTTACTGAGATTGAATCCTAGACCCATTGACATTCCATATTCATCATCCAAAGTGGACTGTAACCATCCGTAATTTGGCAAATCCAATAAAACGGATCCAAGATAGGATAAAGATCCATCTATATTTTTACCCATTTGTACTAAAGGCATAAGTCTTGCATTTTCAAACAATCCTCTTGAAGTACCAAAATTATGAGTGTATTGTAATGATGCTTTAATGCTTTTATCATTGAACTGGGTTAAAAATTCATTCGTGGTTTGATTAAACTTAATTAGGTCCTCGGCATACAGTCCAAAATCAAATTTACCAACAGAAAGTGTTATTCCAGGTTGAATTGCAATTTTGCTCTCTTTTTGGGCATTCCCGACTTCGGGATCGTTTTCAGTAACTATAACCCGGTTCTTATCAAGACCTTCATTAAAATACGTCACATTGGTCCCAAAAGTTAATTTACTCTTATCTCCCAACTGTACCGCGGTGGCATAATTGGCATTGAACCCAAACTCCTGAACAACACCTGCCCACTGACTATAAACGCCAATACCCAATGCTGTATTTTCATTTAATCTATTACTAAATCCAAGAAAATAATTCTGATTGTTATCATCAAAAGTGGCATATTGATTCCTATGTAAAATATTTAGATAGGATTTATTTTCACGTACCAAAGAGAACGTTGGATTGATCAAGAATCTATTAAAAAACAATTGATTATGATATGTACTTTTTGAGCTTAAATTTGGGCTTGCTTCTTGGCCAAATACGATGGACATATTTAAACCCATGGATAATACCATTAGCAAACTTATCTTAATTACTTTGCTATGAGTAGTCATGTTATAAGATTAAGGGTTAAGTAATATTGTAAAACTTGGGTAAAGTCACATTTAACTAGCGACATATGTTCAAATTGCGTCAGACATAGGTTGTGGGTGATCTCGCATATCATTTAGGATGAAATACTTTCACCACTAAATCTGCCTGATATTGGTTCTAAGCAGTTTAACTATTCATCTTCATATAGTGAAGAGGTATAATCAACTTTTAAATCATTGTTCAGAATTTCCAATATGTCGAATTCTTTTTTATCAAGATATTTAGTCGCCTCTTGGTTGTCAATGGAGAAAGCTACTTGATGAACATCTTCTTTACTTTTTCCACGATTAGACACCACATATCCCATGCCTCCATTTGTTTTAAAGCGAACCGTGAAATCATCTTCCTCGCTATTGATAGAGCTTCCTAAATTAACAGCCAAACCAACATTCTTCTGATCTACCTCAACCATAAAAACGTCCAGTCCACCTTGACCTTCTCGCCCTTCAGAGGCAAAAAGCAATGTTTTGCCCCCAACTAGATTTGGGTAAAGATCATTCTTCTTCGTATTCACCTTATCACCGAGGTTTTTGGCAATACCTAAACTACCATCACTTCGTACTGTTGAAACATATATATCGTAGTCGCCAAAGCTCCCTGGCATGTTCGATGCAAAAAACAGACGTTTGCCATCATAAGAAACTGTTGGGTGCAGTGCTGATGAATACTTGGGACACAAAGCAATTTCCCGAATATTTTTCCATTCACCATTTACCTTTTTTGCCTGATAAATTTTATGCACTAATTCTTTTTTAGAGAAAATACCGGTCAGTGGTTTTTGATAATTGGACTTGCTGAAATAAGCCGTATTACCATCAGCTGTTAAGACAATCGGCGATTCGTATACGTTTTCTGGATTTAGCCTTTCAAGATTTAGCGGATAAGCCTTGTTCTTTCTAGGGGTTCGATTATTTGAGAAGTATTCGCTTTTTAATAATACTCCTTTGGATGAGCGATTATCAGCCAATTCGGTAGCATTACTTTGTAAAGAGCTCCGTTCCATTTCGTAATCAGATTTGATCATTGTTAACCAATCCTGATGCTCGGGCATGGACAAAACTTCAATACCCATTGACTTTCTTAAGGCATACTTATACCTTTTCTGATAGCTATTATTTAAAACTCCATTGGGGCTATGCCCTTTGAGTTTATCATACCAAAATAAGGCTGTCTCGTAATTTTCAGATAGGAAATTGGCATTTCCTAAATCCTCGAAAATCTCCTTTTCTTCATAACCTAATTTTTTGAGCTTCACATAGCTTTCTACCCTGTCGTGGGTATCATACTTTTCTGAATTTTCAATATTAGCGGTTTTTGTAGTCTGTGCGGTAATTGAATTAAAACTTAATGTAATAATAAACAAGATAACCGCGTTGTAGGTAAAAGCATTTCTCATAATTGTTAAGATTTTGGGGTTCTTACATGAACCAAATGTCAGTAAACATTTCCAACAACTAGCTAGTAATTTTTCATAGGTTTTAAAATATTTACATAAAAATGTGTAACTATTTGCTATTAATACCTCTAAAAGGTGCATTCCCAATGTATAATCAAGAGGTGTCCAAAAAATTTAATAAAGGTTTCCTATCTTTAGTTAGATTCTTTTTTCAATAGGAGTCCAATTGTAATACTTTATGGATTAAGAAAAATGTTCTTTTGTACCTGACAAGAGCATGATTTGTTTAACTAGTACATTTCATTATGAAAAAAATCAAAAAAGATGACATTAAACAAGAGGTATTTGACCTCTATGATGACTATGCGCACGATAGAGTAAGCAGAAGGTTGTTTTTAGACAAACTGTCTACCTATGCCGTAGGTGGACTCACCGTATCCTCTTTACTAAGCTTTATTTCACCGGATTATGTAAAGAAAATTCAAATAAAACAGGACGACCCAAATTTAAAATCCGAATTTATTACATATGATTCGCCCAAAGGTGGAGGTGCGATAAAAGGATTGCTTTCTAGACCTGCTGATGCCAGGGGAAAACTTCCGGGCATTGTGGTGGTTCATGAAAATCGCGGATTAAACCCACATATAGAAGATGTAGGGCGACGGGCTGGACTAGCGGGTTTTATTTCATTGGCCCCTGATGCGTTAACCCCTTTGGGGGGTTATCCCGGCAATGATGATGACGGTCGCGAATTGCAGCGTAAGCGAGATCGCAACGAAATGCTGGAAGATTTTATCGCAGCCTTTGAGTATTTGAAAACCCACCCTGAATGCTCTGGTAAAGTAGGGGTTGTCGGCTTTTGTTTTGGGGGTTGGATCTCTAATATGATGGCGGTCAAGGTTCCTGATTTAGCCGCGGCAGTTCCATTTTATGGTGGCCAACCTAAAGAGGATATCGATAAAATCAATGCTCCATTATTACTGCATTTTGGGGGATTGGATAAACGCGTTAATGAAGGCTGGCCAGCTTATGAAGCAGCTTTAAAGGAACATGGAAAAGAATACAAGGCCTATATTTACGAAAATGCCAACCATGGTTTTCATAACGATACGACCCCCAGGTATGACCGAGAAGCAGCAGAATTAGCTTGGGAGCGAACCATTGAATTTTTTAAGGAAAATCTGAAATAAGAACAAAAGAATTTTCTACCTACTTCTGGGATTGGGAGTAGGTAGAAAAATGAATACCTATTTTTATGGTGTTGAACCCTCTCGCTTTGGAAAGACCAAACTGTCGGCAGGATAGGTTTTCTTTAAATAATCCATCTGCATCTTGGCCCAGTCGACAATCATTTTACGCTGATCATCAGTTAAATTCGCCTCGGAATGCAAACCTAAATTGGTATATGAAGGCAACGGCATTTCCTTATCCCCTACCATTTCAATAATTTCATCAAACTTATGGTTTTGGACAAAGAGTGGTTTTTGAGTGAAATCAGAAAAATTAAGGTGTTTCTTTCCATCGACCACGTGATTATTAAGCCACCATGCCACAGGCTGTACATTGGCATACCATGGGTACTCCGTTTTATTGGAATGGCAATCATTACAGGAAACTTGTAATAATTGATTTACCTCCGAAGGCACTTTATATTTTGTGGAAATGTCGTTTGTAAGGTCATTCGACTCGTTTTTATCTGGACGGATGAATTGGATTATTATTAATAATAAACCCAGTCCTACTAGGATTTTTTTTAGCATATTAATTTATAAATTCAATTGGTTATACAATTACAAAGTAAATTACATTAATTTTTTTCACTCCTATTCAAAACCAAATTTCTTAAGTGCTTTATGGCTTATTCTAATGGCCTCCAGTGGTTCTAGGCCATCAAAGGTCTTATCCTGCTCTACCATATAGTATTTCATTCCCGATAGTTCTTTGTTGGCAAGAATGCGCGCGAAATCGATTTTACCCTGTCCTACGGGAGCGAATCGACCTTGATCATCCATATCCTTTACATGCCATATTTTAAAGCGGCCCGGGTATTTTTCAAAATAGGCGACCGGATCCGCACCAGCCTTGGTTACCCAATAGAGGTCCATCTGAAAATTGACGTTTTCAGGATTGCAATGTTCCAAGAGATAATCAATGGGTACAATACCATCCGCATCCTTTATAAACTCAAAATCGTGGTTATGGTATAATAATTTGAGTCCGGCAGCCTTACATTTTTCACCTAAGGTATCCAAAATTTCGGCCAAGTTGGCGACACCTCCGGTCATGCCCATGGCTCGGGTATCCGGGTCCACTTTAAAAAGACCCATTGGAGGAACGGGAATTACAAAATATTCAAATCCCGCAGCTTTTACATCGGCCATCATGGCATCTGCATTATCAAGGGTTACTGAACCCTGGTGTGTACTTATGGGATGCAATCCCAATTCGTCCAGGAATTTTTTAAAATCAGTTGGAGACATATTATAGAATTTACCATCAGCATACCCAGCGGCCTCTATATTCTTAAAGCCTGTGTCTGCCACCGCTTGTAGTGTGGTTTTGGCATCTAAGCCCATAGCGTTCCTAACCGTATAAAGCGCCAATCCACCAAATTTTTCCTGTGCGTTCCCTATAAAAATACCTATCAGAAGAAAACCTATTAATAGAAGTTTTGACGGTGTTTCTAAAATTGCTTTTTTCATTATTAACATTATTGAAATTATTGAAATTAGATTTTAATTTTTGGAATCATTTCACATCTTAAAACAATACGTCTAAAATAAAAAAAACCAACCACTAATGCAGTAGGATTTAGCGTTTATCGGGGTGGTGCAATTGTACCCATTGTTTCATAGTATTGATTATCAGCGTTTTCATTGTATTTAATTTTTGCATAATATCCTTTTGGGTAAAAATAGCTTAGAGTTCGAATAAGCTTGGTAACCATAAGCTCAATTGTGGAAAATAGGTCACCAAAAACAAGGCGATGATCATTGCAATAAACAAGGGCAATAGCGGTTTGAATACCTTTTCAATGGTCGTCTTTGCGATTCCTACACCCACAAAGAGCACCGACCCCACAGGGGGTGTACAAAGGCCTATACAAAGATTCAGCACCATGATAATACCAAAATGCACCGGATCCAGCCCTAATTTGGTCACAACCGGTAAAAATATAGGCGTAAAAATAAGTACGGCAGGGGTCATATCCATAAACACGCCTACGCACAACAACAGCAAATTAATGATCAATAGAATCACAATTTTATTATCGCTCAGACCTAAAAGAACAGAGCTAATCTCCTGCGGGATGTTCTCATAGGACAAGGCCCAGGACATGCACATGGAAGCCGCAATGAGCAACATCACAATAGCCGTTGTAGAGGAGGAATCCAACAATATCTGTGGCAGTTTTGCAAAGGATATTTCCTTATAAACAAAGCCAAGAACCAAACTATATAAAACGGCAATTGCAGATGCCTCTGTAGCTGTGAAAATTCCAGTAACGATGCCGCCAATGACAACCACCAGCATTAAAAGACTTGGCAAGGCATCGATAAAAGTTTTGAAAACTTCTTTTAGACTGCTTCGTTTTCCAACCTTATATTTTTTCTTTTTGGCCCAGACTGAGGCAACGATCATTAGAAAAAGTCCCGTTAAGATCCCTGGTATATAACCTGCCAAGAACAAGGCAGCAATGGAAGCTCCTCCACTGGCCAAGGAATAAACAATCAGCACATTACTAGGCGGAATGACCAAGCCTGTAGTGGCAGAAGTAATATTTACCGCCGCTCCAAATTCTTTGGAATACCCTTCTTTTTCCATTTCCGGACCCAAAATACTGCCCATAGCTGAAGCAGACGCCATGGCCGAACCAGCTATAGCACCCATTAACATTGCAGCGATAACATTAATCAATGCGAGTCCACCTGGGAGTGATCCCACCAAGGTTTTTGCAAAGGCTATCAAGCGGTGTGCGATACCGCCCTTGTTCATGAGTTCTCCAGATAAAATAAAGAACGGAATGGCCAATAGTGCAAAACTATCAAGACCTGTTGCCATGCGTTGTGAAACCGTTGTAAAAGCAGGTATGGCAGGAATACTGACCAACATGGTCAGCAACGAGGATATAGCAATACTCCAAGCAACCGGAGTACCTATGGCCAAAAGACAGATAAAACTGATTACCAATACAAGAATAGGAATATGTTCCATCATGACCTTAGGTTTCTTAGATCAGCTATTTTATAATACATGATCAACAGACCACTAATGGGAAGAATAAAATAGACCACCGCCAAGGGTATCTGAAGTGCCGGGGATTGTTGTCCCAGAATATAGGAGATATATACCAAACGTGATCCGCCAATGACTAAGGCGAAAAAAACGAATAATATAACCAGTACAGTCACCAATATTTTTAACTTTTTCCGTGTTTTTGGATTGGCCCTTGAAGGCAATATATCGATGGCTACATGCATATTCTTTCCAGAAACATAGGCAGCTCCTAAAACGCCTATCCATATCATTAGGTAACGAGCCAGTTCGTCGGTAAAAGCACTGGGGTCACCAGTTACATATCTTGTAAATACCTGCCAAAGTACATTGATAACCATGACGGACATAATCAGCACCAGGGTTCTGCTTAAAATAGTGTCTATTTGTGTTCTAAATCGCATTTTAGTTGGTTTCTTGGATTTGCTTTATAAGTGGATAAATCACAGCATCTTGCTTATAACCTTCATAGATTCCTTTTACCTTTTCAGCAAAAAGGGATTTGTCAGGTCTACTTATTTGTACCCCAGCTTTCTGAACTTCACGTAAGGCTTCCGCTTCAGCTTCTGCCCATAGAATTCTTTGGTATTTTACCGATTCCTTTACCGATGCTCTCAACCATTCTTGCTCTTGTTCATTAAGTTTGTTCCAAACATAGGTGCCAATCAACAATACATCTGGCAGTACGGTATGTTCGTCCAAGGAATAGTACTTACAGACTTCATAGTGTCTT
Organism: uncultured Flavobacteriaceae bacterium; assembly: GCA_963768235.1. Taxonomy (GTDB): domain Bacteria; phylum Bacteroidota; class Bacteroidia; order Flavobacteriales; family Flavobacteriaceae; genus Maribacter_A. The sequence continues at coordinate 38,911 of CAVYHF010000009.1, read as the reverse complement.
GAAAGGTAAAAACTAGGTGGATTATTTTCAGCTCCGTCTACCACGCCTTGTTGTAATGAGGTATAAAGTTCACCCCAAGAAATAGGGGTGGGTGACCCTCCTAAAGCTTTTACCATATTAACGGCCGTGACACTTTCCATCACCCTTATTTTTTGCCCCTCCAAATCGGAGGGTTTCTCAATGGGTTTGTTCATGGTATAGAAACTACGACTTCCTGCATCATAATAACCCAATCCCTTTAACCAAAACTTTTCCCCCTCATTTAAGAGCGATTCACCAATGGGTCCGTCCAACACATTAAAGGAATGTTGGCGATCGCGAAAAAGAAAGGGAAGTCCAAGAACTTTCATCTTAGGGGCAAAGTTTTCCAATACCCCAACGGAGACCTTGGTCATGTCCAGACTGCCAATCTGTAAAAGTTCCAAACATTCACGTTCAGTTCCTAACTGCTGACTAGGGTAAATTACGAGTTTAAGACGACCACCAGAACGCTCCATTAAATCCTCACCCATTTTCACCATGGCCTTGTGTACCGAATGACTTATGTCCAATCCATGACCTAAACGCATGGTTTTGTTAGCATTTTCAGTAGTACAGGCAAGAAGCAGTCCCGAGAAAACTAAAAAGGATAAGAATCTGAAAATTTTCATGGTTTATTAAAAATTAAAATATTCTTTAGCGTTGTTGTAACTAATATCCGCTACTATTTGTCCAATCCAAGCCATATCATTGGGCAATTCCCCATTTTTGATATCATTCCCAAAAAGATTGCAAAGAATGCGTCTAAAATATTCGTGTCTTGGATAGGAAAGAAAACTTCTGGAGTCTGTTAACATTCCAACAAAACAACTAAGGAGTCCTATATTCGATAATGCATTCAATTGTTGGATCATCCCCTCTTTTTGGTCCAAAAACCACCATGCAGATCCAAACTGGACCTTTCCTTTGATACTGCCATCATTAAAATTTCCTATCATGGCGGCCATTACTTCATTATCCGAAGGGTTTAAATTGTATATAATGGTTTTGGTCAATACATTCTTAAGGTCTAGTTTGTTCAAAAATTTTGACAGATTCCGGGCCTGGGGGAGATCCCCAATAGAATCCCAACCGGTATCGGCTCCCAGAAGTTGGTGCATACGGCTATTGTTATTTCTAAGTGCACCTAGATGAAATTGTTGCACCCAGCCAAATTCGTGATAGGTCTCCGAAAGAAAAAGGAGCAAAGCACTTTGAAATTTATCCACTTCCGCTGCGGTTATGCTTTGCCCCTCTCTTTTTTTCTTGAAAATCAGTTTTATTTCAGATTCCGTAAAATCTTCTGCATACATGTGCTCCAGGCCATGATCGCATAGCTTGCATCCGTTTTCATTGAAAAAGTTTATTCTATTTCTAAGTGCATCGCACAATGCATCATAGGAACCAATTGTTTTTCCTGTTACAACCTCCAATTCATCAAGGTAATCGTTGTACGATTCGGCTCCAATAAATATGGCTGTATCAGGCCTGAAGGCGGTACTTACCTTGGTTTTAAAATTACTTTTAGAAAGTTTTCGATGGTGTTCCAAAGAATCTGTTGGGCCTTCTGTTGTACATAGTACCTCAACATTCATTTTGGTCAATAAATTTTGGCAACTAAAATCCGGACCGTTTAATTTTTTGGATGTTTCCTGAAATATAGCATCAGCGCTCTTGGCATTTAGCAACTCACCGATCCCAAAATACCTATCCAGTTCAAGGTGAGTCCAGTGATAAAGAGGGTTTCGCATCGTATAGGGGACGGTGTGGGCCCATTTCTGAAATTTCTCCTGATCACTGGCATTCCCGGTAATATATTTTTCATCTATCCCCAAGGTTCGCATAGCTCTCCATTTGTAATGATCCCCATCGATCCATATTTCTGTAATACTCCGAAAAATTTTATTTTCAGCAATTTCATTTGGAGGCAAATGGTTATGGTAATCTATAATCGGCATTTTTGCCGCATGGTCATGATAAAGCTCCTCGGCATATTTGCTTTCCAACAAGAAATTCTCATGAATGAATGTATCGCTGTTCCTCATTATACAAGCTGTTTTAATGCTAAATCATTGATTTTATAATTCCTACTTCCAACCCTCTAAGTTCGGCCAAACCCCTTAGCCGACCTATGGCCGAATAACCAGGGTTGGTTTTCTTTGAAAGGTCATCGAGCATTAGATGCCCATGGTCCGGCCGCATGGGAATAGCCGCATCTGCCCTACCTTCTTCAATTCTCCTCTTTTGTTCGATCAATACTTCTTTTACGATAGTGAACATATCTACATCACCTTCCAAATGATTGGCTTCATGGAAATTTCCATGCGAATCCCGTTGTGTACTTCTTAGGTGTAAAAAATGTACGCGATCGGCGAATCGCCTAAAAATTTGAACTAAGTCATTATCAGGCCTTACCCCTAATGATCCTGTACAAAAGGTAATCCCGTTAGCGTTATTGGGAACTTGTTCAAATAGATAGGCATAATCCTCTTCTGTACTAACAACTCGTGGTAATCCTAAAATGGGATATGGAGGGTCGTCTGGATGAATGCACATCAACACCCCGCTTTGGGCAGCAATCGGAATTATCTCCTTTAAAAATAACACCAAATGTTCTTTCAATGTGTTGGCGTCAATATTTTTATAGGTGTCCAAGGCTTGTTGAAATTGCCCTAGCGTATAACCTTCCTCAGCTCCCGGCAATCCAGCAATAATGTTGTTTACCAATACTGTTCTTTCTTTTATGGAAAGTGATTCGAAATAGGATTTGGATTCCTGTTGTTGTGCCTGGGTATAATCGTTTTCGGCACCTGGTCTTTGTAGAAGATACAATTCAAAGGCAGCAAAGGCAGTAACATCAAATCGCAAGGCCTTGGATCCATCTTCAACTTCAAAATCCAACGAAGTCCTGGTCCAATCCAAAACGGGCATAAAATTATAACAGATGATATTGATGTCACAACTTGACAAATTTTGGATACTCGTTTTATAATTATCCAAAAACAATTGAAAATTCCCCGAACGTGTTTTAATGTTTTCATGTACTGGAACACTCTCCACCACAGTCCATGTAAGGCCGGCAGCTTCAATCAAACTTTTATGCTCGTTAATCGCCTCAATAGTCCAAACCTCGCCATTTGGAATTTGATGCAATGCAGAAACAATACCCGTTGCTCCCGCCTGTTTGATATCATTTAAAGAGACAGGGTCCTTTGGGCCGTACCATCTCCATGTTTGTTGCATCTTCATTTTATGATCAATATTTACTTTTTATACTCCGCTAAAGGCGCTAAAACCACCATCGATAGGAACAATGGTCCCCGTTACAAAAGAGGCCGCATCACTAATGAGCCAGTGTATGGCCCCGTTGAGTTCGTCTGCATCCCCAAATCGTTTCATCGGGGTATTTTTTATAATCGTATGTCCCCTTTCGGTATAGGTGCCATCTGGATGGGTCAAAAGGGCTCGGTTTTGATTTCCAATAAAAAAACCGGGGGCAATTGCGTTTACCCGTACACTTCCTTCAAATTTTAGTGCCATTTCCGTGGCCATCCATTTGGTGAAATTATCAATGGCAGCCTTGGAAGCTGAATATCCAACAACCCTGGTAACCGCTTGGGTTGCGGTCATCGATGAAATATTGATAATACTACCGAATGCCTGCCCTGCCATTACTTCACCAAAAACAATGGAGGGTAATACAGAACCATTTAGGTTCAGTTCGGACACCTTTTTAAAATCCTCCATTTTAAGATCAAAAATGGTCTGGTCTTCGCCAATTGTTGCTCCCGGCATATTTCCACCGGCAGCATTAATCAATGCGTCAATTTTACCCCATTTTTCAAGAATCTTCGATTTGGCCTTTTCAAGATGACCTTTGTCCAAAACACTTCCAGGAATGCCTATGACCCCAGGGGCTATTTTCTTCAATTCAACGACCCTTTGTTCAACACTTTCTGAAAATAAATCCAGTATTGCGATTTTAGCACCTTGTGTCAGTAAATAAGAAGCCATACTACCTCCCAATGCACCAGCCCCACCAGTGATGACAATGACTTTTTCTGAAATATCAAATAAATTGACCTTTCCCATTCCTTTTAATATTTGTAATAATGAAATTATCTTTTATTCTTCCCCAATCAAGTCAACGGCCTGTTCTTTACAATTTTGGTTCCCAACCAGGTTCGTAAGAACGGGACCATAATTTCATGGCTTCCCGGTCAAAAATACGCCCAGTAATTGCGTCAACCTCTAATGATTTACCAATTCTTGAAGCGATATTCGCATAATGTGTCATGGCCTGACTTGTTGCTCCTTGTTGTATTGGGGATGTTAATGTTTCTTTACCACGAATAGTTTCAAAGAAATTAACGGCATGCCGCGTTGTTAAATCTCCCCCACCACCAAGGGCAATTCCTCCTTCTGAACCACTGGATTTACTATTTCTTATAGATTTTCCCTTAAGGTCAAATAATTCATAACCTCCGCGATCAACATAAACAGAACCTTCAGAACCATAAATTACCGTCCCTCTTCCTTTTCCATATTTATTATATCCATTTCTACTTTGTCCGTCCCATTCAATAACTTGTCCATCAGAAAATGTAAAACGGGCTTCCATAGCATCATACATTTCCCAACCATCATCTAAATATTGGTTCTTTCCAGATCTTACATTAACCTGTTCAGGCAATTCAACGTCTAAAGCCCAGCGTGCAACATCCAATTCATGGGTTGCATTGTTGCCCATTTCGGCTGTACCAAAATCCCAACCATACCAATGCCAATTATAATCAAAAGTATTGTGCGTATATTCTCTTCTTGGAGATGGTCCTTGAAAAAGATCCCAATCCAATCCTTCTGGTGGGACAGCTTTTGTTTGAACTGGCACTTCTCCCCGGCTATTAATGTAAAATGCCGTCGCTTTATACGTTTTGCCAATTATGCCGTTGTGAATATCCTTTACTATTTGCGTGGTTTCAGCAGAAGATCTTTGCTGATTACCCATTTGAACCACTTTATTATATTTCTCTTGGGCAGCCACAATCAATTCATTTTCATGCATATTATGTGAACATGGTTTTTCTAAATACACATGTTTCCCTGCTTGCATGGCCATTATTGCTCCCGGAGTATGCCAATGATCTGGGGTGGCCATAAAAATAGCATCAACATTTTTATCATCCAAAATCTTTCGAATGTCATTTTCCAAAGCTGGTTTATAATTTAAATCCTTGCCGAAATTTTCTGCAGCCTTATCTCTCTGACTTTTCATGACATCGCATAGATAAAGCAACTTGACGTTGTTTTCTTTCGTTATAATTGGTGTTTTATAACCGGGATATCTTCTCCCCAATCCTTGAATAGCTAAATTGATTCGATCATTAGCTCCAATAATATTGGAATAACTTTTTGCGGACATGGCATTGATGCCACTACTAAAACCTATGCCTACTGCTCCAACAGCTGCTTTTCTTATGAAATCCCTTCTATTTGAATCCATATAACTTTCTTAAATGGTTTAATTATTACTGTTTTTATTTGGCAATAAATTACTGCAATTTAGAAAATATTTTTAGATTCCGTTAACGTTAACGGAAATATTTATTAAATTCGTTAGTACAAACAACAAATCCAATTTTTAATCGTCTAAAACCAAAATAAACAAAGAACTTTAAGCACTTATGAAAAAAATTAAAATTGAATTTTTAGTCCTCCTCTTCATATCCTGTTTCAGTGTATCTGCGCAAGATAATTGGGAAGTCCTTTTCAATGGAAAGGATCTATCGAACTTTCACCAACTAAATGGGGACGCCTCCTATACAATAAAGAACCAGGAATTAATAGGAAGTGCGAAACTTGGGGTTCCCAATAGTTTTATGGCCACAAAAAAAACCTATGGTGACTTTATTTTGGAGTTTGATGTATTTGTTGAAAACGGATTGAACTCTGGTGTACAATTCAGAAGTTTGAGCACTCCCGATTATATGGATGGAAGGGTGCATGGGTACCAGTGCGAAATAGAAACAAGTGCAAGAAAATGGGCCGGTGGAGTTTATGATGAAGCTCGAAACGCATGGCTTTACCCATTGACAAGGAACCCAAAAGGTCAAAATGCCTTTAAACCTGGAGCATGGAACCATTACCGTATTGAAGCAATAGGTTCAAACATCCGTACATGGGTAAACGGAGTACATTGTGCCAACTTGGTTGATGACACTACTGCTGAGGGCTTTATCGCATTCCAAGTACACAGTATACATGATAATAACTTGGAAGGTAAAATCGTGAAATGGAAAAACATAAAGATCAAGACCACCGATTTAGAGAATTCACGAAAGCAAGTAGATAGAGAAGTTCCTGAAATCAGCTATTTAAACAACCAGTTAACCGCAGACGAAACCAGAAAAGGTTGGCGCTTTTTATGGGATGGAAAAACTACCAATGGATGGAGAGGAGCCAAGCTTGATAAATTCCCCGAAAAAGGATGGGAAATGAAAGATGGTATACTGACGGTATTGTCTTCTGGTGGTTACGAATCCAGGAATGGTGGGGATATCGTGACGGTGCATTCATTTAGCGACTTTGAGTTAAGTGTTGATTTTAAAATGACCGAAGGGGCCAATAGTGGTATTAAATATTTTGTGGATTCTGAATTAAACAAAGGAGATGGTTCGGCAATCGGATTGGAGTTTCAAATATTGGATGACGAAAAGCATCCTGATGCCGCACAAGGGAAAAACGGAAATAGAACAGTAGGCTCATTGTATGATTTGATCAGAGCTGAAAACAATGGCAGTGCTAGCGGTAAAAACTTCAAAGGGGTGAATACCTGGAACAATGCCCGTATCGTTGTGAAAGACGGTCATGTTGAGCATTGGTTAAATCATGTAAAAGTAGTGGAATTCAATAGGTTCAGTCAAGTTTTTAAAGCCTTGGTAGAGCACAGCAAATATGAAAAGTGGAAGGATTTTGGACAGCTACCTGAGGGCTTGATCTTATTGCAAGATCACGGAGACAAAGTTTCCTTCAAAAACATTAAAGTACGGGAATTTTAAACTATGTATCATGGAAAAAAACAGACGCAATTTTATAAAGAAAACGGCTTTGGCATCCAGTGGCATTGTATTAGGGGCAAACGCCATGAGTGCAAGTAGCTACAGAAAAATAATTGGTTCAAATGACCGTGTTCGCGTAGGCATTTCTGGATTTTCGAATCGTGCAAAAGGGGCATTGATCCCGGCATTTAACGGTCATTCGAAAACACAGAATTTCGAAATTGTTGGGGTGTCCGATATTTGGAACCGACGCAGGGATGAAGGTGCTGCCTATATAAAGGAAATGACCGGCAACAAAATCAAACAGTGGGAGAATAACGAAGAGATGTATGCTAAAGATAAGATTGATGCGGTAATCATTTCGACGGCCGATTTTCAGCATGCCCTTCATACGGTACAAGCAGCTACCGCTAAAAAAGATGTGTATTGTGAAAAGCCATTTGCTGAAACAATGGCTGATGCCCGCATTGGTATGAAAGCGGTCAAAGATTCGGGTATTGTATTTCAAATCGGGTCTCAAAGAAGAAGTGGCGCCAACTATCATGCGGCCAATGATTTTATTAAATCAGGGAAGTTTGGTGATATAGTCATGGTTGAAATGACCTGGAACGTAAACCAACCTGGCCGATGGCGTTTACCTAAATTAACAAGTGAAATAAGAGCATCGGATACCGATTGGAAGCGATATCAAATGAATCGTCCACCTGCGGAGTGGGATCCTAGAAAATATCTGGAATATAGATTGTTCTGGCCTTACTCTTCGGGTATTCCGGGCCAATGGATGTCGCACCAGATTGATACCGTACATTGGTTTACTGGTCTGAATCACCCAAGAAGTGTAGCTGCCAATGGGGGTATATATTTATGGAAAGACGGACGAAAAAATTTCGATACCATGTCCGCTGTTTTTGATTACGGCCCGGCTGACGATATGGGTTCAGGGTTTCAGGTGACTTATTCCTCCCGTTTCACTAATTCTGCTGGGGGCACCAAGGAAATTTATTATTCGAACGGAGGAGAATTGAATTTAGATACCAACAAAGTAAGTGATAACGGTGGACTAACAGAGCGGTTTGCAAAAGCAATGGATATGCAACCCAATAAACTAGAAGGATTTAATCTTTCGGATAACGCGCCTAAAGTAGTTACATCTGCCAATACGGGTGCCGATAATATGACATCATTGCATATGTTGAATTGGATGGAATGTGTGCGTAGTCGCGCGACCACAAATGGTCCGGTAGAGGCTGGTTATAACCATTCCATTGCCAACATCATGACAACGGCAGCACTTAGAACCGGACTCAAAGCTACCTTTGATGAGGCTACCCAAAATGTTTTGGCCGGTGGAAAAGTATTCCAATATTAATAGCAAAGCATGTTGAAAATACCTAGGAACTTAATTGGATGTTACTTCATCATAACTTTGTTGTTAACATCCTGTAAGGACAAAAAGGAAGTTGTCAATTCTGAAGCTTCCATAGAAAGTAACTTGACACAGTCATCCAAGATACGTTTTGTCAATGATGAACAAAACAAAAAAATTGACGTCAGGATAAATGGCGACTTGTTTACGAGTTATGTGTATGATGGCCAGACCCCGAAACCTATTTTATACCCCATTTCCACCAAAAGTGGAAAGACAGTCACTAGGGGTTTCCCCTTTGAACCAAGACCCAATGAACGTGTAGATCATCCACACCATGCTGGGCTTTGGTTTAATTATGGCGATGTTAATGGATTGGACTTTTGGAATAATTCATACGCTATTCCGGCAGATGAAAAGCACAAATATGGTACTATTTTCCATCAGGAAATATTGGGCTTGAACGAAGATGGAGGTATGCTCAGTGTCAAAGCTATTTGGCGTTCGCCCGATAAGGTTGATCTTTTGGAAGAAACTACCGAATTTGTTTTTAGCGAAGAAGGGGATACAAGATCCATTGACCGAACTACCACTTTAAAAGCCCTACAACACATATCATTCAAAGATAATAAAGAAGGCATGATAGGGGTACGAGTTGCCCGTGAGCTGGAAATACCTTCTGACAAGCCTGCAGTGTATACCGACGCAGAAGGCAATGTGACTGATGTTAACGTATTGAACAATGAAGGTGTAAATGGAAATTATTTTGGCAGTGAAGGTTTGACTGGTGATGATGTTTGGGGTACCCGAAACAAATGGGTAAAATTAGAAGGAATTATGGATGCCGAAACGGTTTCGTTAACCATAATCGATCACGAAAAGAATGTAGGGTACCCGACCTATTGGCATGCTAGAGGATATGGCCTCTTTGCAGCAAATCCCTTAGGGCAAGCGATTTTTTCAGGAGGAAAGGAAACGCTGAATTTCAAGTTGAACCAAGGAGAGTCTGTTACCTTTAAATATCGTATGCTGGTCCATAATGGTTCAAAGCTTTCCATGGAAGCCATCGATGAATCCTTTGCCGATTTTAATGAATAGTAATTTGAATTTATAATTTAAGAAAATGAGACATCTTTTTTCATTGATTTTCACTCTTGTGATGGCAGTAAATAGTTTTGGGCAAAGTAGCGAGCCTATAATGAAATCTATCTTTAATGGCAAGGATTTAAAACAATGGAACATTCCTGAGGGTAATATTTGGTGGACTATGGATGCGGGTACATTATGGGCAAAAAGCGATCCAGATCAAAAAGGATCGATTTTATGGACGAAGAAAAAGTACAAAGACTTCGTGATACAATTGGACTTCAAATTTGGGGAAGGCACTGTTGATTCGGGTATTTTTATGCGTGGGGAGGATGAAAATAATGCTCAAATACAAATTGGGGAATCAGGTTCTTTAAAAAGGGATATGACCGCATCGCCCTATGTTCCTAAGTCGGGGTATCCTGTGGAAGCACAAGGCATCAAGGAATTATTGAAATTGAATGATTGGAACACGATCAAGGCGATGGCCAAAGGGAACACCTACAAAGTTTGGCTCAACGGAAAAGAAGTGATGAACTATACCCTTGAAAATGCCAATCTAAAAGGACCCATAGGCATTCAGCTTCATCCGAACAGGGAAATGTCCATACAGTTCAAAAATATACTTGTAGCCCGTTTATAGTTGGCATTGGGCGTTTATGATATTTTTTTCTAGCTAAAACTATTAACTAATGAGCCAATCAAACAAATTAATTTTTTGATTTAGAAATGGGAATAAAACGAATAGCAAAATTGGCAAATGTATCTATTGGCACGGTAGATCGGGTATTGCATAAGCGACCAGGTGTATCAAAGCAAACAGAAAAAAGAGTCCTTAAAATCATTAAGGAAACGGGCTACGTAAAGAACACAACCGCCAGTAGGCTTAAATTGGCCTCTGTAAAAAAAATCAAGATTGCCATTTTAATTCCTAAGGATGAAAATAAATGGAGATGGAGTTATTGGAAACTTCCAAAAAATGGCATTATAAAGGCTGTTGAAGAGCTTAGCGAATTGGGTGTTGAAGCCGACTTTCATAATTTTTCGGATTCCACTTCATTCGCAAATCAAAGCAAGGAAATATTCAAAGAAAATTATAACGCCATAGTTACCGTGCCATTTTTTAAAAACGAGAGCAATGATCTCTTGAATCTCGCCAAGTCTAAAAATATTCCTGTTGTTTTTTTGGATACGGAAATAGCATTGGATGGTCCTGCCAATTTCATTCGTCAAAACTCATATAAGGCAGGTATGGTCGCCGGGAGACTGCTACATGGACTGGTAGGGAATGAAGGACAATATTTTATTGTTAATATTATCAATGATAAAGGCGTTCATGCCAATGGCAAACAAAGGGAAGATGGATTTAGGGCATTTTTTAAGACCATAAACCAGCATGTTAATATCCAAACTATAGACCATCCCGTAAATGTTGATTTTACAATTACCAAAGAAATGGAAGGTTCGCTTAAAAAAAACACCTCTAATGGAATCTTTGTTACCAATTCCAGAGCACATCTCATTCCACCCTTGCTTAAAAAACATAACATAAGTAAAACATTTGTCGTTGGATTCGATTTGAATGAGAAAAATATAGCTTGTTTAAAAAACGACGATATTAATTTCATTATTAATCAAAAACCCAAATATCAAGGTTATGCCGCGATAAAAGGGTTATATAACTTTTTGACAACACAGGATCCATCCAATCTAAATGTTGATATACCGATAGATATCATGGTTAAGGAAAATATTGCTGATTCTTAATATGTCTTCTTCTATCGTGAGAACATTTAGAACCAAGAACCAATGTTAGTGTTTTGACTTACACGAAAAACCTATGATAAAACACACTATGGGATGTATAAATTTAATGCAGGGATTCTAATATGCGCTTCATAGTAATACGCCTTGAGGGAAATGCTTATTGCGGAGTGCATCCAATTCGCCGCTTATATCTTTTTCTTGACCCTACCGTTCTATTATTTCTGAACTTATTCCTCGCAATTTTAGCTTCAGTAACCGTTCACCTCGCTTTTCAATTGAATTATCATTCGCTGGATCTATTGTAATACCAAACTCACTGTCTCTTACTAGAATACCTATTATTAATATTTATTTTCAATATCATTGAAAGTATTGTTTTTAATATCTTTGAACAGTTTTGTTATTTGAATAATTAAATACCGATTAAGCGTATCAATATTTATAATTTACTTGCCGGAATTAATTACATAAATTAATGAATAATAAAAACCTTATCAGATTTCCTGTTTTTTGGAAACCTATCACCTTACTCTTTTTATTATTTTCGTTCGGTATTTTTTCTCAATCCAACAACAATACTATTCCAAAGTGTCCGGTTAAATCGTTACCAGAAATTTTTAAAAAGAAAGATTCCATACTTACCCTGAAACCTCTTAAGAATAATTTCTTTTTGGTGATTCCAGTAATTGGATCTTCACCAGCAACAGGGTTTCTTTTTGGAGCCGTAACCCAATATACGTTTAAAGGAAAACAAATTGAAGACAAATACTCGTCATTTAATGTTGGAGCATCCTATACCACTAATAAGCAATTACTGGTTAACGTAAAAAATACTTTACTACTAAATCATAACAAAATTTACTCGAACGGTGATTGGCGGTATTATATTTTTTCACAAGATAACTATGGCTTGGGTTCGGATATCATACCACCAGCAAGAGATGATAATGGTTTTGTGTTGGAATCATTGGCACAACCTATGAATTATGATTATCTTAAATTTCATCAAAAGATGTCGTTTAGAATAGTGGATGATTTTTATATTGGTGGTGGTGTTCATATAGATGGGTATACCAATATTTCGGATAAACAGTTAGACCTACCTAACAATATAGTAACGGAGCATTATAAGTACAGTGAAAAGTATGGTTTTAGCACTAATGAATATTACGTTAATGGATTGAGTCTTAATTTTGTATTTGATTCGCGCGATAATATAGTAAATGCAAATAACGGGTGGTTTGGTAATATTAATTATAGAGTTAATCCGGCATTAGGAAAAAATCGGTCATCAAGTTCTGTGTTGTTCAGCGAATTCAAGTATTATATTCCTTTGAGCAAGACAAATGTTCAACATGTACTGGCTTTTTGGACCTACGGACAGTTTTTAACCCATGGTGATTTGCCTTATCTAAATTTGCCAGCCGTTGGTTGGGACAAAACTAGTAGAGGTGGTCGCGGTTATAAACAAGGTTTAATTAGAGGCCAGAATTTGGCCTATATAGAAACCGAATATCGTTTTCCTATTTCCTGTAACCAGTTAATAAGTGGTGCCGTATTTGCCAATATTACAACAGCCAGTGATAAAGACCGACAGGTTAAGCTTTTTGATGCTGTTCAGCCTGCCTTTGGTGTAGGTTTGCGTATATTAATTGATAAAGCAACCCGCACAAATCTGATATTAAATCAGGCTTGGGGAAGGCAATCCAAAGCTTTTTATTTAAATGCTGGTGAAACTTTTTAATATAGTGAGAAAGGTTATTTAACATAGAATCAACTGAAAACACTATGAATACGGCTCATGCAACTTCAATAAACCATCATCAGAGGACAAACAAAAATAGTTGGTGAGCAAGGTGTTTTTTAGACAACTATGCTACCAAAACAGAACGATGCAATTGTGATCCAATAGATAAATCCTTTGTTTAGGTCGTTCAAGAGATCATTGCAAAAGAAAAAGACCATAATGAGGTTCTACGGAATGTTTAGCTCTAAATCCCTATTACGCTACCTAATGGCACAACCAATCGACCTTTATTGGCTCTTTTAGTTCAAAGGTGGCTTTGGTTCCGGCAGGAAATCGTATCGATTGCCCAGGTTTAAACAAGCCCAATGCCCTTCTACCGCGGCTATTTTCCACCGCCAAAAGCCGCCCCTACCACTGCGACTATGGCAACTTTTTTTTAGGAAATACTTTACTAAAGAATTACTTTTTTATGGATTCGTATTTAAAATGCTGCCCCCCTATAGACGCTTCAAACATCAAACCTCCTTTGACCTGGGTAAAAACGGCTACTCCATCTTGGTAGGCGACATCCACTGAAGCTCCTTCGGTAATGGCCACGGCCGAAGCTTGGGCACCGAATTTTAAATTGCCGTTCGTAAAGTTGTCAAAAGATTCTTTATTTTCAAAAAAGATCACTTCACTGTACTGTTGTCCCCCCGCTTGCAATCCAAAACTGGCCTGTCTTAGCTTTGAGGTACCTACAACTTCCTTATTTTTATAAACTATTCCTTTACCCCCTGCACCTCCTATCGCCAAACCGGCCTTGGTTATCTTAGGAAAAACAGCAATACCATATGCATTGTCATAAAAAGACTGCAACTTGGGTGCATTTTGAATCATACTACTCATTGCTTCCTTAGCCTCATTTTCCAGTTCCGGGTTCCAACCCCCGATTTGTGCATAGGAACCATAGGAGATGCCTAAGCAAAATAATAGCAATACTAATTTCATAATGTGTTGACTTTTAGTTTTCATAAAATTTATATATTAAAAGAATTATTATAATAACAACGGTTGAGCACCTTAATAAAATCTAACAGTTGCATTAAGGTTTGTACATAGGATTGGCCAAAGCATGAGCCCTGCACATTAATATCTTAATTCACCATTTAAACTTACCATTTAAAGGGTTTCCAACCCACTCCAAACTCTATCCAATCGGCTGCGGCACCGTTTTTCGTTTTAAGGCCCACCTGTGCAAAGAACCCCTTTGAAATTTCATACTGAAGGGCGGGTCGAATGAAAAAGCCTCCTTTTCCCCTGTCATCCGTAATATAGGTACCCACTTGCAGCCTTATATCCATTTTCCAGAACATAAAATCATAACCTCCATGCATTGCCAGCAAATAGCGGTCACTACTTTTTGCATAAGAATCGGCCAGTGAATTGTCATAGAACAAATCAAGCCCCGCACTAAAGCCGTGCATTCTGTTAAAATAACGCCTATAATCAACTACTCCCGAAAAAGTACCATGCCGTATTTTGCTACCCTTGTCGGCATCGTTTTGAACCGTACCGATGCCGGCGTATACATCTATAGAATTGCGAAAATCATTTTGCTCACTTGGCGGTCGTTGTGGTCTTTTAAAACGTGCGGGCACCACATTGGTGGTATAAAGATCTGGATCCAATTTATTTTGCTCACGATTAAAGTGATAACGCATACCAAGGTTTAGCCCAAATAGATTAAGACCGTAATTCGGGGTAAAGGATCGGCCGTTACTATAATGGGTTAAATCAATACCGTACAACAAATCAGCTTCGCGGTTTAAGTGATAGCTTCCTCCAAAATTAATATTAAAATAAACCGCCATTCGGGACCCAAGGGCATCCTGTAACGGATTTGTTTCTGCGTTGTAAGGTTCCAAGTGGTAGGTTAGCCCCAAAGCCGGACTAATTTCAAAGGCATTCCTTTTGTTGGGATTACTAAGATAAAAATTAACGAAGCCGTATATCGCAGTTGGATTTCCAAAAATTTTGGGATCACCAACACTGGCGGTATAGAAACCAAGCCCATAAGAAGCGAAGCCGGTATCTTTGGCCCACTGATTGTCAACTGAAGGTTGCCATGCAAAGCGAAGATCCAATGCTCCGTAGCCATAACTCACTTTTTCAGTGAGATTTTGACCAGAGTAAAGATGTGCACCGGACAATGCTCTTATCGATAAGGTTTTAAAGCTTCCATTTTGATTTTCTTGGGCAAATAAGCCATTCGTCATGATCAAAAGAAAAATCACAGAACCAAGCCATTTAGTAGTTCTAAAAATCATATTTCGCAAATTTAGTCTGTAGGTAATTACCTAATCAAAAATACTCAATTCCTGAATTATGACCAAGCCGAACATTACTTTAAAGTGAAGTTCAATGATGATGGTTTCCCCTCATTAATTTTAGTGCCAGTGCCAGTAGTACAATAGTCACTGGAAATATCAGAAGTTCGTAAAATAACTTATCCGGATTAAGGAAAAAGCCCAACGAACACCAGACGGTCAGGGTCAATAATATAGTTTCCCAAAGCAGCACTTTTAAATCCTTGAAATTCTTGATATTGGCAAAAACAATGCTGTCTTTTAAGGTGTTTTCATCCCCAACAAAAAGTTTAAAAATCCCTCCGGACAGAATAAGGATCACCAAGGCAAAAAGAAAAGTGTCGACTGATTCAATCATGTGAATGCCTGCTTGACCTTCTTTTAATCCGATCAAGATAACAATTGATTCCACTAACAATTTACTACCGATAATAATGGCAAGAGTTCCACATACCATTAAAAAAAAGGAGACAATCAGTGCCAGGTATTTTAAACTGAAAAGTCCCTCTAATCTATCCGCAAGTGTCGATCGTTTTTCTGGAGTGTTATTTGGCATATTGATTGATTTTAATTTTGAACCACATCCTCCGCATTTGCTATTGGGTTATCACGATTAATGAAATTTACCGTCACAATAACAAGAGGAAAAATGCTTGAAAAATTACCTTGATTCGGTAATAGGCTTACAATATAAATGGAATTTATAACAAAAAATAAAAATCACGGAATTTTTCTGTATCGGCATTTCCTCAAAGGACGAAAAACCGGATCTGGCAACATATTAAAAAATTGGGCCGTTCCATAAATACTACATATTAAAGCGGTACTGCAAACCGCAAAAGACCTGATCCCGACCCGTGGCATGGCCATATTCAGCGCGGATCATCCAGCTTTTATTCAACTGAAACTGGCTTCCTACCACAAAGTTCCACATACTTTTCTGCTTCTTGTCCAAGGTATATTGCAAGTTAAGGATAAGAATGCATTTGCTTTTCTTTTTGGAGACCATCATAAGGTCTGATCTTTCGCATGAAAAACAACTTCCTTTTACATAATTTCATTTCGGGGTTTTAATATTGTTGATTTGCAGTTGGTTTTTGTTACGGCTTAAGCTTGATCATTTTTTACGGTTATCGATGCTGCCTAATTCTGTCATCTTCAATTTTAATTCCCAAAAAGAAAGAATATTCCCCCAAAAAGTTCGAGATTTGCAGCCTCCATTATTTTCAAATGTTTAATTAGGTGTTGTTTTTCAAAGGATCTGGGGAAATTCGTTAAAGCACTGGTGGTAAAATAAAAGTATAATATCTAAATTTTTCTAAATGACGAACAGTATAAAAACAGTGCTCTTAATCGCCTTATGTTTTCTATTTCAAGGGTGTTCCTCTTCCAAAACGAAAGTCACAGGGGCTTGGAAGGCTGAACAGGAAGTTGTGGATCTCTTCGATGAGAAAAATGTCTTCGTTCTTGTAAGAACGGCTAACGATCATTCCCGTATTGCCCTTGAGGAGGCGATAGCCATACAGTTGAGGGCTAAAGGAATCAAGGCCACCGAAAGTTTTAAAAAATTCCCAAAAATTTATCCGAACCGCGAAATCACGGA
This sequence comes from uncultured Flavobacteriaceae bacterium, assembly GCA_963768235.1. GTDB lineage: Bacteria > Bacteroidota > Bacteroidia > Flavobacteriales > Flavobacteriaceae > Maribacter_A. The sequence goes on along the minus strand of CAVYHF010000009.1, from coordinate 21,918 downwards.
AGAACGTGTGGCCATGATCAAAAGTATATTGGCCAGTGAAGGTTTCAATGCCATTGTCATTACCGTGATAAAGGATAAGGAAGAATCAACTAGCGTTTCCCACAATAGCGTTTATATGGGTGCCGGTTACGGTAGCTATTATCCCGGCTATTATGGGAATTTTTATAACTACTATGCATATCCTTATGCCACTGGGCCCTACTATAGTTCCTTTGGGGGTCATATACCACTTTCTACTACAACAAGTACCACTACAACCTATGTTTTGGAAACAGTGGCCTATAATCTTGACGAGGTCGATGACAAGCAATTGGTGGCCGTGGTGACTTCCAGTGTTAAAAACCCCAAGGATGCCTACAAGACCGCCGCTCTTTTTGCCGACAATCTGATGAAAAGTCTAGAAAAATTATAAGGTAAAACCCTAGACATAGCCAGTCACAAACCTTTTTTACCAAAGCATGATATTTAGATTCGCGCCGATAGCATATGAATCATAGTTTGTAGTTTTGGATTCTTTTGGAAAATAGGTTGGTGCACCGTTGTTAAACTCATCCATAACAGATACCCCGTATTTTAAGTCTGCCACATTATAATCGGCATAAATTCCTATAGCAAGATTCTTACTCAATACCCGTTTATAATATAATCCCGTCGCCCAACTAAAGGATGTAGTAGGTTCATAATCCGCATAAATATATTCTTGTGGACGATTTTCTAAATCATCGGTATCCTGACCTAGTTCACGAACAAAGATTTTAGTCGAGGAGCCGGAAATTGCTCCCAAATGAAATTTAGTGCCAATTGAATTTTTTCCAAATGGAATTTGGTAATACACCCCACCATAATACATTCTGTTACCTGCGGATTGGGGAACCAATTCAGCGCCGGCGTTATTGAACGCTTGTTGAATAATCGGATCTATTTCCTGTGGAAAACTTTGAAAACCTATTTCTCCACCAATTCCGATGTTCTTAGTTAAAAAGTAAGCCCCTTCTGCGGTAATCCTGAATCCGTTCTTTGCAGACAATCCAGGTTCATTACTATCCGTGGATTCCACTAGAGATGCATAGGCTACTTTAGCTCCTATAAATGATGGTTTTGATTCATTAATACTGCGTTCTAATACTTCTATTTCATTAATTCCGTTTTCTTTCCACCAACCGTCATTCAAATAATAAGAAAATTCAGTAACTCCAATTCCAAGACCCGCACCTGCAAACACATCTGAAATCCAATGCCTGTTATTAAGCTGTCTAAATACGCCGGTGACAGCAGCTATAGTATAGGCTGCTATGCTGTATAATGGACTTTTATCCTTATATTCTTTATGAAACATATGTGCTCCCATAAACGCCGTGGCCGTATGCCCTGAAGGGAAAGAATTGTTTGACGTTCCATCCGGTCTCGGTTCGGCAATACTATATTTTAAACCATTAATTACAATGAGACTCGTACCGGTCATCGTTGCCAATGTTGAAAGTTTTCGCATTTGACTGTGCTTACTGCGAACACCTGCTGCATCCAAAGCGAAGGCTGCGGCAATGGGCACGTACTGGGTGATGTCATCTACAGTATCTTTAAAATCTGGCAAATACCTATTAATCTCATCTCTGACCCCTACTTTGAAACTATCATCAAAGTGCATAATAGTACCTACCGTTACTAATCCGCCAGCCACTATTAAAGACTTCCCGGTATCAGTTTTATACCACTTTTGTTTCATTGATATTGAATCCAAATAATTATTAAATAAGTAGGGTTGGGAAGCATTACTATTCGCAAACGACCAATTACTTGCAGAATTTGTGTTGCTGAAGTTTGTTGCAAGTATTAAATTAGAAGAAGGAGAAATTTGAAGCTGTTTGTTTTGATTAAAACCAAAACCCTTGGATTGTTTTAAATTAAAACTAGTCTGGGCAGAACCAATATTGCAGGCACATAAACTGATTACAAGAAAAATAATTGATTTTTTCATAAACACATATCTTCGTTACAAATTATATCAGATTTTATTATTCTATCATTTTCAATATCTGTACCAATTATTTAAAAAAATGTTAATTTATTTTTATCTATTTGTTAATCAAGTTATTATAAATACAAATTTATTGAAGATTAAGAATTTCAATAGCTAATTCAAAACGATATATCGTCAATGGTGATATGTCGCCACCTTATTTCGTTAAGCTGGTTTTTATTAGGCAGCATCAAGAAGGAGGTGCCGTTTTTTTAAAAGAGGTCTTGTTTTGCCGTAAAACTTATCATTTTCCTGAAAATACTTCTGGTAATATTGCCTCATTGCAACCTGGATTTTTACTTTTTTGAAAGGATAAAAGAATAGCAACCTGCCCGTACCGCAATTTGCAATGAATATTTTTAGAACGCTTCCATAACCCCAAAATACAGGCCTTGGTTCCCATCTACGCCCACCGCATAATCAAGACGGACGTTAATTTTCTTCTCTTTGGAAACCATATAACGCAATCCCAAACCTACACTCGGCAACCATGTTCTTTCGAATTCTTTCTCCCCATTATTCTCGTTACCCCATATACTACCTGTTCCTCCAAATACCACTCCACCCCATTTGTTATGGAACCTCCATCTTAACTCAGCCTGGGAGGCAATCATATTTCGACCCTTATACTTGCCTGCTTCATAGCCTCTAAGACTATTGCGCACCCCATAATTCTGATAGCCATCAAAAGGGACATCCCCAGAGGCAAAACCCCCAGCGATATTCAAGGCGAGGATTAAATTGTCTTGTAAGGAATTAAAATAGCTGAACTTATAGTCCGTGTCTATATAGTTATTGTCACTGCCGAGCCAGGTCCTATTCAACTTTGGCCGTATGCTAAAGGTGAATCCCCTAGTTGGATAGTAGGGATAGTCTCGGTTGTCGAAGGACAGGTTTAGCCCAATACTCGAAACAAAATTATCGGCTATCCCATTTTGTGCAAAAAAATCTCTCGTAAAATCATTCTCTTGCCCACTACCTTGATCAAATTTATATTTGGTTTTTGCGCCTAGGTATACCATACCAAGGTAGAAATCCCCGATGATTTTTCTGCTGTATTCGGCTGTAATAAAATTTCGAATTTCGGAGTACACCAGGCGCAGGTCATTCCCCTGCTCATCATAGGTAAAGTCGTTATTTATCCTTAGGGTTCCTACCCCAAAGGAAGCCCTGTTCTTATCCTCATTCCAGAAAAATCGTCCAAAAGGGGTGAAAATATAGCTATTATTGGTGGTGTAGATGGCATAAAGGGATGCTAGGGAGGGAGGGGATGCTTTATCTTCTTTATCAATTTTAAAAAAATACATTCCAAGGCCTCCGAATCCGGTATCCATAACTGGGCTATTGGTGATCAAAGGGACGACCAGAAATGTCTTGGAGGCTTCATTAAAAGTAGAATCCACTTCTTTAGTTTGCTGACCATAAGCCGCAGTTCCTATAATTAAAAGTAACAGCACCAATTGCAGGTTGTAATATCTTAGTTCCATTTGCATTATTTTAATTCCCATTCAAAGCCACTCGAAAAAACGTAATCCGCTAAATTACCTTCTATGACAGGTTGGTTATCGCAGTTTAAGGTAAATTCTGCCTTAATATAAAAGTCGAAAGGCAAGTCGTATTTAAAAACAAAGTTCATCAGTATTTATAGAAACAACATCATTGAAATCAATCCTAAAATCTTTATCACTGTAGGAGGTTTTAAAAGTGAGAACACTTTTAGAAAGTGTTTTAATTTCACCCACTAATAGATCATTATTCATGAGTTTGATAGAATCGTTCTGGGCACATAATGCGGTGCTCATGAAAAAGAACAGGATTAAATGGAGATTTTGGCCTAGCCCATAGTGTGTTTGTAACTCCATAAATTGTCTATGCCCAGCTGAATTAATGTGCCATGGCCGTTCCGTGATATTGTAACTTGCGGCCATACAGTGGGTTGATTTAGCCTTGGTAATATATTAATTAATCTAAAGGAATCGAAATTTATAAGGCTTTTTCATAGTGCCAATTCCTTTATTCTCCAGTGATTCATGGGTTTACCCAAAACCGATTCTCTCGAGGCTTCTTTTTAGCATTCAAAAAGGACTTTCTTGCCTTTCGCCAAATTGTTTTGTCAAGATCAATTAATTTCTCCGGCTGCTCGTTCAGTTGTTTCTCTAATTGGTCTATTTCAGTAATAAGGGGCTCATATTGGGCCTTTGCTGCAAAGGCCTTGAGGGTGGGTGCTTCGAGTTGAATGTGAGAAATCCAACGATATAAGGCTGGTAAGATAAGATTGGATTTTTTACTACTTACCTTGCTAAGGAACCTACGAAACGCATAGGTTTCTGACGCCCTGTATTCTTTTCTTTTCCGAATATAGGCTTTCCTTGCTTTCAGCAGAAATCTAATTAAAATAGATAATACGATGCCTAGTACAACGAGCAGAGCGAGCAATTCCTTCAAGCTTAAACCAAAATAGGTTTTGGCTTCCTTTTCATCTTCCTCTGTGTTTATCAACGCTTGTTTTACATTGAGTGAATCTTTTATCGTTCTTAGGATTCCCAGGTCGGGATTGGGCTTTACACTAATGGTTCTTCCCTTTATCGTTCTCTTTAAGTATTTTTTTTGATATGGATTCCACCAACTAAACTCCATATCCTGGAGGATGATATCTCCCTTCTTCTTCGAACAGGTATTTAACGCCGTCGGTTCTGATCGCACTAATGTCTGTTCTCGTCTTTTTGGTATTCACCTTAGGTCTTTTAGGGTAACTACTCACTGATGGCATGGAATCCCAAAGTATGGGAGGAATTAATTCCGCCACCGTATTTCTTGTATATCTTGTGATTGTGCGCTCGAGCACATCACCCACCTTAACCGCTTTCAGGTTTCCCTTCCAATTTTCGCGAACCGTCATCCCTCCAGTAACGAACCATTGATCACGATCAATTTCAGGTGGAGTCGGTTTAATCTTGATTACTTTTTCTTTGGACTGAACTTTTCTTCTTAATTCCTTTATAATCGCCAACATTTGGAGATTCCACTTCAAAATTAAGGGCTGGAATCACAATATCCTGTTCTTCAAAAGGGAACACATTGTAGATAAATTGAATTCCCGCATAGGTCTGTCCCTTGATTTTTCTTGAGGTGCTAACGGATCTGAAATAGACCGTAAACGCACCATTTACGGTAAGATTCCCAATATCGACACCCTGAGTAAACCAGGTCGGTGTATATACCGAAACAGTAATAGCAACAGGTTCCCCAACATAAACTTGGCTCTTATTTGCGCTTACGGTGGAAAAGACCCCCTGGGCAAAAAAGTGGCTACTTATAAAAAACAGCACCAAAGTGATCATATATCCCAGATAGCGCTTTACCATTTCTTCTGATTTTCTTTAGGTTTGATCTGTTTCACTCGTACCTGATAGCGAAATTTTCGTTTTAAAAATATGGCCGGATCATCATCTACTTTTCGCATTAAAATTTTTTGGGATTCATCCTGTTTTCCTCCTTCAAATTCGTCTGGTACCTCTTCCAACTCTTTCCCCATCCGTATTTCGGTTGCTACCGTTTCTTCTTTGCGTTCCTTCTTCATATCCTCATCGGTGGCTTCCTGACCACCACCACCAAGATCTTCAGGGTCCGAATTTTGAATATTTTCTGCCGCTGCCTCATCTTCCGACGCTTCCTCTACCTCTCCAATTTCACTTCGCTGTGAAGCGATCATCGCAGTGGTTCTAGATGCATTAATCGAAGCATTCGTAAAGGAGGAATCCAAAGATACCGCCATCATCAAAAGCCTGCTTGGCCGAATTCAGATTACCGATCTTATAATAAGCCAACCCTAAATTATAGCGTCCCTGAGCAGTGGTATCCATCTCAAAAGACTGAATGGCACTCGCGTAGTCTTCGTCTTTATAATAGGCTATCCCTTTTCGAAGATGATCTGTAAATAAGGGAGCAGCTTGTTCATAATTACCACTGTCAAAGTATTGCTGCGCCTTATAATCATCGGTAGTCCAGAAGTCCTTGAATGAAGATTCCGAAGAACAGGAACCCAACAATAGCACCATGAAGATGGAATAGATTACCCAACCCTTTCTAAACCAGAGCAAAACAAAGAATGCAAACGGCAAAACAAACAGGAGTCCGGCATCTTTCCATTTTTCCTCTGTTTCCTCATTTTTATCTCTGTATTCAAGTTCTTTTCTGACGGTTTCAGCAATCTTAACCACGTCGCTATTATCAAGTGTCAAAGCATTTACATTAATTCCTTCGATGGTATTCAACTTTTGTAAAAGCGAAGTATCAATTGACGCAATAATAGGTTTCCCACTAGTATCCCTTACGTATCTTGAGCTCCCCAGTGCTGGAAATTCAGATCCGCCAGCCGTACCCATAGGTAATATCTCGATACGGGTATTCCCTTGAATGGCCAAGTGCTGTAACTGCTCAAAAACTTCTTCATCGAAACCATCACTGATCAATAATATGGTACCTGGAGCTTCTGTTACTTTCATTAAACTATCTGCCAATGTCAAACCTGCTTCAAGATCAGATCCCTGGAAGGGAAGGATCCCAGTGGTAATTCCATTTAAATTGGATTCCACTATCCGGTAATCATTTGTTAAAGGGACCAACGTATGCGCAGTACCGGCAAAACCCACCAAAGCTATTCTTACTCTGGGGTTAGCTTCAATAAGATCGCTGATCTTAAACTTGGCGCGCTCCAGCCGGTTGGGCTGTAGATCGGTCGCCATCATACTTTGTGACAGATCGAGTAAAATTACCATTGGTGTTTCGAGGATACGCTCGGGTTGCTCGAATTTTTCCCAACTGGGACCGGCTAGGCCCACCACAGCAATCGACAGCACTAAAAATGTAATAAGTTGCATCCAGCGCTTCATAGCCTCACTGCCCTTTTTTATAACAAAGGGGCGCAAATGAATTGCAATATGCCGCTTCCAGCGAACTTGTTCGCGAACAACGATAAGACCAACAATCAAGATCAACGCCAAAGGCAATAATAACCAAAGAAACTGTGGTCGCAAAAAGTGAAATTCATTCCAGTCGATATTTAGAAGGCTATCAATCATCCCTGAATTTCTGTGTTAACTGTTTAATTCCCGAAATCAAAATTTGAATAATGAGCATCACAATCGCAATGCCCAATGCGGCTCCCAAGGGATAAAAATACAGCAAGGTAACCGGCTGGTATTCCTCTTCTTCATATTCTATAGGCTCCAAGGCATCCAATTCTTCATAGATCTCATTTAATCTGTCTGCATCTATCGCACGGAAATATGAAGCTCCGGTTATATCCGCTATTTCCTCGAGTGTTCTTTCATCAAGATCCGATCCACGCCCCTTAGGATCCCCTATTCCAATAGTGTAGACTTTTATAGAATCATTCTTGGCCAAATCTGCAGCATCCAAAGGTAAAATCTCCGTCCTTGCATCGACCCCATCGGTTAAGACCAGCATCACCTTCGTTTTTATGGTGTCTTGTTCAAACATATCTATTCCTTTGACGATCGCCTTTCCGATATGCGTTAATTGACCCGCCATACCAACATCGGCTTCATCGAGTAGCTGGTCAACGGTTTTAAGGTCTGTAGTGAAAGGGGCCTGTACATAGGCACTAGAGCCGAAGAATATCAATCCCATTCGATCGCCTTCGCGTTCCACGATAAAATCGTGCATCACTTCTTTCACCGCATCCCAACGTCTAACACGTTTACCGTCTATTTTCCAATCGGTTTCAGCCATGCTGAAAGAAATATCCGCAACAATCAGGAAATTTCTGGATGTCTTGATTTTTAATTGTGGCTCTTCGACCAGTTGGGGGGTAGACAGGGCTCCTATTGTCAATATCCACACCAATGAAAGCCCCAGCCACTGTAAAATATTCCTCTTACGGATCAATGCCGATCGCCTGGGTTTTTCCCCAGTATACTTTTCAACCTTTTTAAAATCGGGTAACGAAAGTGAAGAACTCTTGAGCCTGAGTGCAGGCAATATAAAATAGATCAGCAATGGAAGCGGTAGCAACCAAAAGACCCATAAGTATGCTATTTCAAAATTCTCAGGCATGTGTTATTATCCATTTTTTTGCCATATCACGAAGTGCTCCGATATGTGATGCGTTCTGCTCCTTGGATGCTTCTGAATTAGTTCCTATTAACAATTCATATTGTGTAAATGGGGTGTGTTTACCTGTACGCTCGAGAAATTGTAACCATTCCTTACCAAAGAGCGCTGCTACCATGGGCCTTCCGTAGGTAGACATTGCTACCTGTTTCAGGGTAATCTGAATGGTACTTAGCGAAGAACTTTCCGCGGAATCGGTTAATTGAATTCCCCTAAGTTTTTTAACGGCTATTCGCCGATATTCCCTGCTTCGATATCTTCTATACCACTTCCACAGCCCAAAGATCAAGGCTATAAGAACGAGACCCCACAACACATACCATGCGGGAGTTTCGAAGCTAAACACAACCGGTTCGGGCTCATATAAAGGTTCCAAATCGGGTAGTACGATATCCTGACCATCAGAAGTTTGAAAATAACCATTCATCCCTAAATAATATGTGAATCCTGCACACTTCATTTCTTCGGTTTAATGAGTATATCCTTAATTTGAACATCAATATCGGTTATTGTATTGAGTTTGAATATGGGTACCCGATACTTCTTCATTTGGGCTTCGAATTGTTCATAGTCGGCATCAAAACCTGTTTTGAATCTATCCCGTATTTTTTTGCTCCTTACCATCCACTTTAAGTTGTGAATTTTCATTGCTGGATATTAAATTATCTTTCGGAATATGCTGTTCCATCGGGTCGTACACTTTCGCAAGAATTACGTCATTATGACGCGACATATAAGCGATATGCCTTACGACCTCCGGAGCGTAACGATGAAAATCACTGATGATAAAAATCAAGAAATCATGGGAAATGATATTTCGGATCTTGGCAAAAGTTTCCGCCAATGCGATATCAAAAGAAACCGGTTTAGTCTCATTCAGCTTATTATTTCTGGTCACAATGGTTTCCAGAAAGCGAAGTATATTCTTGCGATCGCGTTTGGGAAATACAACGTCGATCCCTTCATCTGAAAAAACAATACCTCCAACCCGATCTCCTTCTTTTAATACTCTGAATGCCGCCAATGCAGCAAGTTCGGCAGCTACGACCGATTTGGTTTTTTTCTGGGAACCGAAGAACATAGATTTGGACTGATCCACAATGATCAATGCCGGTTTCTCCTTTTCTTCACTGAATACTTTGGAGTGGGTCTTCCGAGTCCTTGCGGTTACTTTCCAGTCGATATTTCGTATATCGTCACCAGCTACGTAATTACGAACTTCCTCAAAGTCCAAACCTCTGCCTCGTAATTTGGAAGCGTGCTTGCCTCCAAGAATACTTTTTACTTTTTGTTTTCTGGATAAAAAACTAAATCCCTTTGCCAGAGGCTCCATTTTGAGGAGGTCTTGCAAACTTATAAATACATTCGGATTTTTCTTCACTGACTTTTTCATAGCTGGATTCTAATCCATTATCCGACGACAGCGACAAGTTTAAGCAAGGACTGGATCACCTCATCTGCCGTTATTCCTTCTGCGTTGGCTTCATAACTGAGTATAAGACGGTGTCTTAGACAATCGGTAACAACTGCCCGAATATCATCCGGAGAGACCGTATTCTTTCCTTCCATCCAGGCATGGGTCCTGGAGCACCGATCAATGGCGATACTGCCCCTTGGGCTTGCACCAAATTCAATCCAACGATTCAAATCTTCATCGTATTTTTCCGGATAGCGCGTTGCAGAAATTATATCCACAATGTACTGCTCCATTTTCTCCGGGATGACCACCTTGGCTATTTCATCCCGAGCTGCAAAAACGATCTCTGGAGAAAGGCGATCCTTATCACTTTCCTTTGCCTTATGCTGCTCGGCCCTATTCAATCTCATAATTTCCAATTCCGAGTGGTCATCGGGATAATCGATCATCACGTGCATTAAAAACCGGTCCATTTGCGCCTCTGGGAGCGGGTAGGTTCCTTCCTGTTCAACAGGGTTTTGGGTAGCCATTACCATGAACAGAGGATCCATTTTATAGGTCTTACCTGCAACAGACACTTGCCTTTCTTCCATAGCTTCCAATAAAGCCGACTGGACCTTTGCTGGTGCACGGTTTATTTCGTCTGCAAGAATTAGGTTGCTGAAAATTGGTCCTTGCTGAAAAATGAATTTCTCCTCTGTTTCTGGCTGATATATTTCGGTTCCGGTTACATCAGAAGGCAATAGGTCTGGCGTAAACTGGATTCGGCTCAATCCGCAATCAAGTTCTTTTGCAAGCGATTTAATTGCCCTGGTTTTAGCCAAACCAGGCAGGCCTTCCAATAATAAATTACCATCGGCCAATAACACGAGTATGAGTCTTTCAATAAGTTTTTCCTGGCCGATTATGGCACCCGCCATTCGTTCTTTTAGTTTTACTATGGAAGCGTGTACTGTCATAAAAAGTTTTTTATAAATATAAAATTTTAACCACTATTTTGCACTATAAACTGGTACTATAACCATTGTTTGTTCTTACTCCAAAATAGGTTCCTCATCAAGTTTGGCAGGGTGTTTTATTTTTTCGCCATTGTAAACACGGATCCTCATGATAAAATTATTGGAACTATTATTGGTCTCCGTAATGTTTTTTGCTCTGTCGTATATAAGGTAAAGTTCAATTCTCCAATCGTTTTTCAGTTGGTATCCTATTCCTGGGGAAATCCGCAAAAGATCGTTAAAGCGATTTGATTTTTTTAGGTTAACAAATAACTCGACTCTCCATTGGCAAGTAAAACCCTTCGGTGAATTTGATGAAATGATTTTTCCAACTCAATACCGTTGAAAGCCGATATCGAAAACGAAAACCACCCGCCATCCCGTATTGTCGAAGGAATTCTGGAAACGCTCTTCTATCCTGGCATAATTGCGAAGGGTGATGTTATTTATCGTGGGAATATCGATTTTTATGCCTTGGCTGAGCCGTAGTTCAAGATTGTCTCTGGCATTGTAGTTTTGGGTATATATAGCGCCCACACCAAAGTGATAGGATTGGATCAGGCTCTGCTTAAAATTCAATAAATTCCCTTCACTTGTATTCTTGACGGCCAGCGTGGGCATCATCAAGTACCTATTGTACACTTCTGGCGAGATTTTGCGAAACCCGAACTGCGTACTTATCGATTGTGTTTCACTTAATCTCGTCAAGGAATTGTAATCGACCCAGATTTGTTCGTTGACCTGTACCTCTTGATCAACAATGCTATCCTGGGCAAGAGCCCCTAAGGGTGGCAACCAAGTGATAGCAAGAAATACATATAACCACCTTAAGGCAAGCATATAGCATTGTTTATTATAACGGGAAATTTCGTCGGCATCCTGAGTAGCCTGATCCTAATTACTAAAAGGAAATGATTTTTTATCCGAATTATTCGCCATGCGTTTAAAAATTTAAAAAAAGCAAAGAACAAGTACTACAACTATATTTTAACGTTCTCATTTTTTTAAGCTAGCTATTTTCAAAAACTTAATTTCCTAATTCAAACGGATAAATCACTTTCCAGTCGTTCTTCATATCGATTACCGTCCAACCCTTTTCAATGGCTTCATCAAGCCCTTTATCTAATCTACCAACTGACGATTTACGGTCATAAGCCCATTCCCTGTCTTCATCGGTATGATGAACGATACAATTGAAAGGAAGGATAGGTATTTGAATCTGCCCATCTCATCATTTGTAAGTCACCGTCAGAATTTCCAGAGGCAAAAACCGGTTTTCTGCCTATATATTGATTTATACCTTCTGGTTTACCTTCTTTATCATCAAAAAAGTTCAATTCTGGCAATCTTCTAATTACCGGATTTCCATCGTTATAATCATATTTTGTTTTGATACTACTTCCTACTCACTTGATCCTTTGGAATTCCATAAACATCCTTCAACCCAAGGGCGCATGAACTCAATACCACCTCCAGATACTATAAAGGTTTTAAAATCATTGGCTTTCAAGTAATTAACAATTCCAGCATGGGCTGATATACCAAATCTGTATAGGGCCTATCAAAGCGTGGATGTTTTGCGGTAGCTAACCAATCTTTTACAATTTGTTCAAATTCATCAACCGTATTTCCGCCATGTGTAGCCATTACAATTTCCAATAAGACCATGTTCTCCAAAAGTCATTAATGTAGACATATCGTTTTCAAGAACCGATTGATAAGGTTGTGTCGTCTTCCATTCAGGATGTTCCGGAGCTAATGCCTTGACGCGATCCATAGCAAAGAAAAACTGAAAATATAAGGGTTGCTCACTCCAAAGGTTTCCATCATTATCAAATACTGCAATACGTTCTGAAACAGGTATAAATTGCTCGCCTTTAGTTGTAACAGCGGCAACGTAATCTAAAATAGCTGTTTTTGTTTCGCCTTCATTCCAAGAAGGTAAGGGATCGACAAGGCTTTCGGCTGAAACATCAACGCTATCCTCAGTTTTTGCATTTTCCTTGCATCCAGTGACAGCAAGAACAAATACTATAGCAAAAAGTACTTTTTTCATAATATTTTTTTTACAAAATTGGCAGTGATATTAATAGTCCATATCACTGCCAATGTAACATATCTCATTAAAGCCTTAGATTAATTCTGCGGCTTTGTTTGTAAAGTTTTCAGCACATTGTCTATACCAAGTGAACTCCCCATGACAGGGGGAAACTCTTTGAATGTTTGCAAAAATTCGCCTACGTAGGCTTGCGCTGGAACAAAGAGCCACATATTTTCCGCATACCATCTGGTGTACATCGAAGCTTTCCATGAAACCTCATAAGGGTCTGCGCGTAAATTAATCACTAGAGGCCAAGCTGGCGTTTTACGAAATGCTTCGTTTATCGCACCTTCCATATAGGTAAAATGTAGTTTCCAGTTTCTGTAGCGCACCGCATTTAAGTGACCGCCCTGATCAAAATAAAAGATCTCATTTCTAGGATTTTCCTTGACATCCCCTTTCCAGAAAGGCATCAGATTATAGCCATCCAAGTGAACTTTAAAGGTCTTTCCTGCTGCGGAATGCCCTTTAAGTAATTTCTCTTTTACATCAGGTACTCCGGCAGCGGCCAATAAGGTAGGCATCATGTCTTCATGGGAATGTATGTCATTTGAAATGGTACCGGGCTTAATAACCCCTGGCCAGCGAATAACGGCTGGTACTCTAAAACCACCTTCCCAGGTTGTCCCTTTTTCGCCGGCAAACGGAGTGGTACCTCCATCAGGCCAGGTGAACTTTTCCGCACCATTGTCCGTAGAGTACATGATGATCGTATTGTCGATTATCTTTAATTCTTCAAGCTTAGCTAAAACTCGTCCAACAGCTTTATCATGCTCTACCATCCCATCAGGATACAGACCAATGCCGGTTACACCGACACTCTCTTCCTTAAGGTGCGTCCATACGTGCATTCTGGTAGCGCTCAACCAAACAAAGAACGGTTTTCCAGCCTTGTGCGCTTTTTCTATAAAAGCAATCGCCGCATCTGTGAATTCGTCATCGGCGGTTTCCATTCTTTTTCGCGTCATTGGGCCCGTATCCTCGATCTTTCCATCAGCATAGGAATGCAATACCCCTCGTGGTCCAAATTCCTTATGAAAGGCAGGATCTTTAGGATAGTAATAGGTTTCCGGCTCTTCTTCTGCATTCAGGTGATACAGGTTGCCGTAAAACTCATCGAAACCGTGGTTGGTAGGTAACATCTCATCCCGGTCTCCCAAGTGATTTTTTCCAAACTGCCCCGAGGTGTACCCCAGTGGTTTTAATAATTCGGCAATGGTTGGTTGCGTTTCTTTAATACCTTGCTCCCCGCCTGGCATACCGATGGTCAACAACCCTGTTCTAAAAGGGTGCTGTCCTAAAATAAAAGCGGCACGGCCAGCCGTACATGATTGCTGTGCATACCAATCGGTGAACACAGCCCCTTCATGACCAATACGATCAATATTTGGCGTCTTGTACCCCATCATTCCCTGGCTGTTGATGCTGATATTGGAATAACCAATATCATCACCCCAAATCACCAGGATATTCGGCTTTTTATTGCTTTGAGCATAAGATATGCTCAAAATCATTAAAAGTAATACTGTGAAAACTGTTTTTTTCATAGTCAATGTGTATTTAAAAGATTAAAAAAATTATTGTTTAAAAATAGTTAAAAAGTCATATAATACAAAAGGAAATAATACGAATACAATCTTGAGATAATGAAACTTCTTAGGTGAAAAATTAATTAATTGATTCTTCGTATTCAAGGGTCTCTAATAGAAATATCATATCATCATTTTTGATCTTGTTTTTTCAATTGCTTTTGGATAAATCCAAAATTGCGGTGTTATTAAAAGCTGTAGCCATACCCAAGTTCTACTGTAAAATCAAGATCAGGGTTTCCAATACCCTGTTCAAAACCACTAGTGATATCAAAGCCATGACGGCCTTTTTGAAATAAGGTGTAAACACCAATTAAACCAACGGTCCAATCGCCATTTTTATTTAATTTCAAACTTCCCATATCGTTGTCATCATCAAAGAGTCCTTTTCCTAACCCAAGACCTAAAACAAATTTCGGCGTAAGAACATAACCGAATGCCAAACTTGGGGTTAATGTATTAACTATCGTATTGTTCTTTGTTTCTGATTTTGAAATTTCCTGATCATATCCCATACCTATATTAATGACCCATTTATTAGTCAGCATTCTGGAATAATCGATACCTAATCCCCAGAAATAGGCATCCTTATTAAAAAATAAACCTGTACTTATAGCGGTTCCAAAGTTATTCTTGTATCCAAGAGCTGGCTTACCAAGGGATTGGCATTGTACTTTTTGAATACTAAATATACATAAGACCAATACCACAATACTGATGCTATTTATAATTTTTGCTCCTGCCCCTAATGGCTTAAGGGCTAACGAAATGTTGTTTTTAGATATCAATTTATATTTTAAAACCTATTGTTCATTCACCAAACGAAGCGGAAATTCTATTAAATGCGTAATCTTTTAATAGCACAATACTTAAATCACTAAAATGAATAGCCTAAGGTAATGCCGTACCTGAATGCGGGAAGTGCCAGGCTTTCATCTTTATTGCTGAAGCTAAAATCAAAATCTGCATTGATCAAATCGGCCCAGGAATATAATTCAAGCGCGTCATTCAGGTCAATAAAGAATTCTGCCGGAGGGGCAATTACCTCTTTCAATTTAACCTTGTAGTTTCCCGCGCCAGGTCCTGCAATCAGGAAATCGATGCTGAAGCGATTTGATACAGCCAGTTTGTAGCCTACCATTAAACCAACCGCATTTGTATTTATTTTAGCATCAAATTGAAAAGGGAAATCCCCGTCCTCATTGGTATAGATTCCCTTAAAATCAGATTTGTAATTGATAAAAGTAAGATAGGCCCCGAAATAAAAGCCCGATGGCATATCACTACCCCTTTCGTTCAGATAATATCTGAATTCAGGGATAATACGGGTTCCGCTGTAGGTCAATTCATCCGTACTAATCAGATCCGTATCCAAACCGGATAATTTTAGAAGACCATTTTTTCCTTTGTAACCAGCAAGAAGGTTCACTCCTATATGCTTCCCAAACGCCCGTTCATAACCGAATAATGCCGAACCATTGATCAGATCGGTAACCATAAATTTTACCTCGTTATTACGGAGGTATTCTGGGGTGTCTTCCTGTCCCATTATTGGGAGACAGATGATCGAAAATAAGATTGCGAAAATTAAAGTTTTCATACTATCGTGTTTTGGTTAATACTATTTATTTAAATCTGCCATTCAAATTTTTACAAATGCCTATTGGGTTTAACCAACTGAAAAGCATTCTATTAATTAGTTGTATACAAATCTACTATACGCCTTCTTTTTGCCCACTTAGGCTTGCATATTTACCAACCAAAATCGCCACAATAACTGCCACATAAAATTGCCCAGTTACTGCTATCAGCATTGATAAGGATTGGGATAATGGCAATTGTGGTGTAATATCACCATAACCAGCCGTTGTAAGCGTAATCATGGTATAATATACCAGTTCCATGTCCGTTTTTCCTGCTGCATTGTAGGCGCCGAGAATGTACAAATCACAAAAGGCCACCAGGCTTATAAACATGATGCCCAGAAGCAGATAGCCATTTATTGCATCTACCAGGGCGTATATGTCGATGTTTTTCCGTGCCAACAGGTTTTTTATTACAGACCCAACTATAAAAATGATAAATAGATTGGTCAATAGCTCCGCCAGATAATGTAAGTATACAAAATCCGTGGTTTTGGTAGCAAGTTCAATCAAGATAGCCCCAATGCCAATGAATGTAACTTTGGAACTGATTGAATACGCACCCAAAAAAATAATAATCGAAAATAGAATTATCGGAATTACGGGTGTTGGAAATACAAAAACAGGCAATATAAAAATAAAAACGATGCATGAAATCAGCAGCAAAATAGATGATCCTGATTTGTATTTTTTAAAAATATCTACCTTTTTAAACATGCTGTAAATAAAATTCAATTATTACTTTGACTGTCTTTTGTACCTATCTTTTATTCTAATCCCGATATTATTGCTTGGGTTGAACAGGAAATGCTTCCATAATTTTCGCAACTCCAGCTGTTATGCGCTCTTCACGTTTGGATTTATTCTCACTGATCGTCCCTTTCCCGATACCTTGCCAAATCTGTTTTTTCGTTTGTGCATCAAAAACATCTACAATGAGTGTCCCAACCTCATAATCATGTTGGGTGGTAGTGGTGGTACTGCTTCCCATTCCTGCTCCAATGCCCCGTCCGTATCCATATCCGTATATAGGATCATACATACCACCATACATTCCTGTATTGTAGTGATCGGTGTAGGAGTTAAAGCTCGTTTTTTGTTCTACCACAATATAAAGGGATACTATGGCATCCCCATTGGTCTGATTTACCGTCCATCCGCGATTAGCAAATTCATTCTGAAATGACGATTCAATTCTATCTTTGTCAAATTGTGTCAAAAGTTGGTCGCTATTATCGGCCCAGCCATAATAAGTAAATGTTTGGTATTTGGAGAAATCGGCCGTTTTATCAGAATCTGATGTCACGGAAACACTACTACCGCATGCGGTAATTAATAAAGCTAATACAAAGGGATAGATGTAATTTTTCATGATCGATTAAATTATTAATTATTATTTATTTACTGCGTTTTTTTAAAATATATGTAAAGATCAGTGGTAAGATAAACCATGCCAAGGACCAAACCAAAGGACCAATGAATGCCAGACCTACATTGAAAACAGCGGTCAGGGGTTCCATGAGATTGCTTTTGGTTACCTGCTTAATTTCTTCTTCAGACATTCCTTCCCTATTAAGCCCCTTTTTTACGGCATACTTCCACAATCCTACGCTCATAAATCCGGCAATGGCCAAACTGGCTGCCTGTAATGCTGGGGATGATTTTGTAACCAGGCCAGGGTCGGCAATGGCGAAATAGACAAAGAGGACTACAAAGAACAATTGTACCAAGGAAAATGCTGCGTGGATACTATTGGTCCGCGCCAGGTGTTTGAAGATGCCGTTATTCTGGTTCCAGTATAGGAGGCTCAGTCCTACCCCAATGATAATCCGCCCAGTGCTTTCGTCCCACAGGTGGCTCAGCAGCCCATAGGGCTTTTCGGTCCAGCTCATATCCTCAAAATGAGGTAAATACTGACTCATAATAGAGAAAAAAATCAAGGCATATACTACATCAATAAAGCGACTCAGTCTATTAATATAAATGCTATCGGGACTTATTATTTGCAGATCCATAAGTGCTGTTAATTTTAAATTATACTCGTTCTATTTCTATGCTTTAAGCTGCGATTTTAAATACTAATTAAAAACAAACTCAATTAAAAAGCGTAAATCGTACACAGTTCCTTTAGTTGGACGAATCACATTCTTGAAAAACTGTGCTCCAAGGTTCAGTTCTGTTTTCGGACCTAAAGGTATTTCATATTCTGCACCTCCACCCAAAGGCAGGTATACTTTTTCTCCGGCAGGTTTATTCCAATACACCGAAATACCATAAGGCTCATAGATAAGGTCGAAACGTTTTACTACGTTATAAACAATAAAAGGCTTAATCATTAACATATTTACCGCTTTTAAATCAGAGGGTCCGGCTACTGACCACACCTGAAGGGCAATGGCCCCTGCAAACCAACGCCCACTTTCAAACTCATAGTCGAAACTTGGCCCAAAAGACCATTTACCACTTCCTAGTGTTTTATCGCTTGCGGTGGGCAGCATGGCAGAGAATCCCAATGCTAAATGATGTTTCCCGTGATGAGCTCCTCTCCTCGTAAACCAAAAAGCCGTAAGCAGGTCATTAATGCCATCTACAGGAACAATTTCATCTGTTGTCTCTTCCGGATTACCATTCGGCTGCCCCGGGATTGATCTTGGGTAAGAATCAACCTCAAAATAGGATATATTCTTAACTTCATATTTCCCGATGTTAAGATAACTCTCAAACTCTAATCCTAAGGTACTGGCATCATCCCCAGGATCGTTCAGATAGCTGAAAAAAGGCCAGGTACGTTGCGAGCCCAATCTATAGAAGGGTTTATTGCTTTCCTCCAACGCCTCGGTTTCATGGTTATTTGAATCCTCATTTTCCTCTTGCCCATAGCTTAGATCCATTGCAAAAAAGCTGATAAAAATTACAATTGCTATTTTGAAATTACGACCAAAAGTATTTGCCGGTTTATAACAGTTATTAAACATAAGCTAGTATTGATAAAATTGGTTTTTTATGAATTTCGTTTTCTATTATTTTGAACCTCCAACTGGCATTGTGTACGTAAAATTCAACCGGAAGGAGTTTTTAATTGCTGGGCCCTGCCAGTTCTTATATATGGCACTGGTCTGGTATTCGGCATACGCATTGATCGAACCTTTATCCAGTACCCAAACTTTTCCAAATCGTAATCCTATGGGCAAGAAAAAGCCTTTTGTATTCCAATCGTAAAGGGCCACCATATCGCCGTTACCAGCGTAGTATCCTGAATCACCAAAGCGGTAATTTAAGAATGGCGCAATGCCCATGGCATTTGCATCTGATATTCCTGGCTGTAAGGCACTAGGATCAACAGCCCTCCACGATTGCGTTAATAAGACCCCGTAGAACCAAAATCCTGAATTATTTACAAGGGCTGCGGAAAAGCCATACCCCCACTCATCTTTTGCCACCTCTTTATTACCTGGCGTTGTAATTAATGGGCCTATACCGGTACGACCGGTTCCCCAATCCCAGGCTTTTGGAATGATCAATGCAAAAATCTCGGTATTACCGAATCCGGATTCACCTGTACTCACATTTTCATAATGTCGAAATGTTACCCTGGGAAGTATGGTCAACTTTTTTAAGGGAATTGGGGCAACAATACGCAATTGTAAGTAGTTGTCAAGTCCCGGCCTTCGTGCTGTTCCATTGACCATATCACTATAATAATCCGGCATAGTTTGGTATGCAAATTGAAAACTCCACTGGGTTGCGGTAGCGTCCAGTGCCTTGGCAGCGGCATCTGGCTCAGGTTTTACACTCTCTTCGCTATCTTGAGCGAAAGCACCCAATGACAAAAACGATAGTAATAGCATAAAGAAATATTTCATAACATTTTTTTTAATTATGTATTCTGATTCAACGATTTTACTACCTTAACATTATAGTTAAACAAGCCACTTAATTTATCCCAAAAGTCGCCCCCTAAAACAAAAATTCCTATGACAAATATCATATCCAGACTTATATGATATCCTAAAGGCAATTCCTTTAAAAAGGGTATAATATGAGCCAGATAGGGTTGTAAAATTCCAATAACTATAGGCACACAAAATAATACTAAACCCAAATAATAGCGATTACGGCTTACATGATCAGGTGGCGCAAATCCCTTCAAATATTTTCCTGCTTTCCCTTTTATAAATGCGTACCCCGGTTTTCCCATCACTATGATGGCGAGAAGCATAAAGAGTTCAGGAATGCCAAAAGCCAGTAAACCCGAGATAATGCCTTTGGTGGCGACTGACCAATCAGAGGCCAAGACCAAGGGGATTAGGAGCGGACTCAAGAATCCTATCACTAAAATCACAACGCCAAACCGAAGCTTTGCTATCGCATTTGGCCCATTCTTATATAGCCCATCTTGGTTATCAGTTATTTGCCCCATAAAAATCAAAAATTCAATATCCCCTAGTTTAACCTCCATTTTGGAGCATATGCTTCAGTAATTCTTGTGATGGCTTACCGGTTTCCAACAGGCCATATTTTTTTTGATAAAGCCGAATTGCGTTTTCCGTAGCGGGTTGCATCTGACCGTCTATGTTACCAGGATCAAAGCCCATTCGCGTCAACGACTTCTGTACTTCCAGTACGGTTCCCGATTCAAAACTTTCCTGCTTAACCTCTTGTTTTTTAAGGCGTTCTATCTCAGCTTTTTGCTTCTCTTGCTGTAATCGCTCACGTTCGGCCTGTTGCCTTGCGTAGGCTTCCTTCCGCGCTTCCATCTGTTTTTTCTCTTTCGCACCTCTAGCAAGGCCCACCACGCCACCAATAATAGCACCAGTCTGGGCACCATCGCGTCCTCCAACTAATGATCCTAATGCTGCACCACCTAAGGCTCCACCAAAACCCCTACCCAATATCTGGGCTTGCAATGAGGTTTGAAAAAATACGCCAAACATAATCAAGGCCATCGTAAAAATGATATTTCTTTGTACTGTTTTCATAGCGCTACTTTTTTTCCGTTTTTCCAAATCTCTTCCCTTGTTCCCCCATCTTTCAGGCTAAAAATGATTTTGCCGTCAGGTTCCCCCTTAACAAAACGGCCCCGTGCCACTTCCCCATCTGTTGCGGTATAGACGCCTTCGCCATGAGGTTTCCCCGCTTTAAACATCCCTTTATATTGGTCTCCTTGAACGGTTTGGAGGGTTCCGATACCTTCCGGAAGGTTATTTTTGAATTCGCCCTTGTAGATATCACCGTTAGGCAGCAACAAGGTTCCCTGCCCTTCCCGTTCACCCTTAACAAATACCCCGAAATACTCTTCCTCTACAGGTGTTATCTGATGGCCTTCTCCATGAGGGAGGTTATTTTTGACTTCCCCCTCATAACTGCCACCATCGGCAAGGGTAGCTTTGATAAAGCCATTCATTTGGTCGTGTTTGAAGTCACCTTCCGCGCGGCTCTTATTTGGAAAAATCAGTACCCCGCGACCATGCATTTCACTATTTCTAAAATCCCCATTGTATTGTGCAAAACCATCCTTGTCCTCAAAATAGAGCTTTCCCGTACCCTCGGCCTTACCGTTGGCCATTGTTCCTGTAAAACGACCTACTATTTTGCCCTCTTCGAGCCAGACAAGCACCCCGCTTCCAGAAGCTTTCCCATCGTCATCGCAGGTTCCGGACCAGCTAATGATCTCATTTCCCCGGGGATCTGAATTCCAGACCCCGCAGCCGGTAATCGGGTCCTTGAGCCAGACCCCTTCATCGGTAGATTTGTCGCTTTCCTGTGCATGTGCTCCCGGCATTATGGCCATTGCAAACACAATTGTAAAGATTATTATTAGGATTTTTTTCATATCTATTTAATTGGAAAACAGCCTGCAAAGTGACAAGTTGTTTCTTTTTTTATAGGGAAGATTTCTATTGATTTCATATAAAGATTCCCGCTCTGAGATTTTTTATTTTGAAAATTATTGTCCGTCGTAACCGCTTTGAAGTTTTTCCATCACCTGGTCCAAACTGAAGCTTGCAGCTTTCTGGC
>CAVYHF010000008.1:0-484483 GCA_963768235.1 uncultured Flavobacteriaceae bacterium | reverse complement strand
TACACGTAATCAACAAGGTATTACTACCTCAAGAAGTATTGGACTTGTTGACTCCTCCCACACCTAATATTGTGGAGACTGCACAATCGGTTGATGATTTGAGCCTACTGGTTGATGCCTTGATACAGGCTGATGCCGGATTGGTGGAAGTGTTGAGTGGTGAAGGACCATTTACGGTATTTGCACCTACCAATGCTGCTTTTGCAGATTTATTAGATGCCCTTGGTAATAACTACCACAGTTTAGCTGATTTTGATACAGCGGACGAAAAGGCAATATTGGCAAAAATACTTACTTACCATGTAGTTGCCGGTGCAGCTGTGGCCTCTGGAGACCTTAGCAATCATCAAGAAATCGTAACAGTACAGGGCGAATCTGTTTTTGCAATTTTAGGACACGGAGTCGCAATTCGCGATAAAACCCATGTAGATGCCAATGTAGTTGCAGCCGATGTTGTTACCAGCAATGGTATTGTATATGTTATTGATAAAGTCTTATTATCCCAAGAAGTACTAGACCTTTTGGGTCACTAGTCAGGTATATTTGTTAGTTAGTTTGTGATTATTGGTTGTTAGAAAGCTCCCTTGCATAATAATAATTGAACATGATTCAATTTTATACTTGGGAGTTTTTTAATGGTATTAAACCAATATTAGCATAAGAGCAAATCACCAAACAACACTACAACATATTTTAGCATACAAAAATGAACACTTGACAACTTTTTATTTTAATACCAACTATTTAATCACATCTTTGACTTCCCAAATCTTACCAAACTAAACCTGATTATTGTTAAAAGCCCCGACCTAAAGTCAGGGCTTTTTGATTTTAGTGAATACGGCTCATACTCCAATTGTGTGTATAAAAAAACGCCCAATAAATTGGGCGCTTTAATTTTTGATTATTTAATTAACTGTCATTATTTTCTGGACAATACTGTTTTTGAAATGATCTCCTTTCCAGTATCTACCTTTAATATTAACATCGCTTCCGGTATACGATTATCAATAGTGAACTGAAGCGTGTTGGTACCAGGAATTACAGGATGGTCACCCAAGTTCAATACCAATCTACCATCCATATCAAATAGCTGCACATTCACTATCGCCTCATAGGCAATCTCAATCTGCAAGTTCAGCTTATTCCCGAACGGAATTGGATAGGCTTCAACAGTAGTCACATCGGCCAGAGTTTTACTGGTATCAGTGACATCAACCGTTGTTGATTCTGCTGTTGAACTCGCCGCCTGGCTCGCCTCGCCATCGACCGAGATATCCAGCCACGTACCATCCGTGAACAAGACGCGAATCACGTAACCTGAATTATCAACCTTGTTCGCAAAGTCGAATCGCAGGATGGCTTCACCCGCAAACAGCGTACCACCATTCCAGCCTGAGTCATTCGAATCGAGATCGGGATTATCATGATCCAGAGCACCAGGTATATGTGCCAGGTTTCCTTGCCAGATCACATCACTGGTACTGCCATAGGTGAGCCAAACCTTGGTCAGGTCACCGTTGCTCTCAGGCCATCTGATCGAAATGTCTTCAATCTCCTTTTCCTCTCCTGTGTAATTGGTTAAACGTACAGTCAATCGCTTACCTTTAGTCTGCAGTCGATCGATGATTATACCAGGACCAATCGTTACGGTGGCCTCATCATCTACCGTCTCGGTTCCATCCACGGTATCGCTACCTGTTGCAAACGCCGTGTTATCTACATCAAATGGATTGACCACGTTACCACAGGATTTTATATAGCCATTGTTGTTAAATCGGGCGATCGTAAAGTACGCGATCTGCCAGTCTACATCCACACCTTCAACAGGTCCGGCTGACTGACCCCAACCTCCGGTAAACGGATCGGAACAAGACAGGTGCATGGTGAATGGAAGATCTGAACCTGGTGGATCGAAGGTAATCTCGTTCCTCGTGAGACTGTTAACAATATCCACTTCTAACGTGATATCCCTTCTGATACCATCTCCTTCAGGACGATTATCAGTAAAATATACCTCTCCGTCTCCTCTCGTAGTACCTTCCAGGATACTACCGTTTACAAACTTAAAGTAGAAATCATCACCACCAGTCAATAATGGGTCATAAGGCGAATCATTATCCAAGAAAGGAGCTGTCATGTATTCAACCGTGATGGTCTCCAACCCACCGGCTGGAACCTGAACAGTACAGTTCACGTTTTGACCCGAACTGGCCGAACAGTCGACGTTTCCAGAAGACGCGCTAATTTCATAAACCTCGAGTAGCTCGTCTACCATATCCGTTACTGAGACGTCTACCGCGTCAGATGGTCCGCTATTGCTCACTTCGATGGTGAAGTACTGCCGCGTACCCTGTGGCGCCTGAATCTGTGTCGGATCGAATGTCTTGACTATCGACAGATTGATCTCGACTACAATATCGATGGTGTCTTCATAATTGTCTGTGATATCATCAGTCATATCATTAGGATCACCCTGCGGTGCTTCTGCAGCAACCGTTGCGATGTTCAATACATTTTCAAACTCGTTGACTCCTCCAAGACCATTTGCCTCTTCAACATTAGAAGCAACCTCGAAGTTAACTGTGACAGTCTCAGAATCGCCCGGTGATAATGTATTAATAAGCCACTCGATCGTTTGAGCATCCCCATCACTGTCATCATCGACCCCCGTGGTACCGGAAACACCGGTCACCGTTAGTCGTGCGTCGACCATATCCTCGATCATTGCGTCATAGAGCGTCACGTTGCCCTCGTTGGTCACAAGGAGCGTAAAGGAACTGCCAGCTCCACCTGCAGTCACCGCATCAACTGCGAAATTCTTCACGATGCTAATGACTGGATCTTGATCGGCATCCACATTTTCATCATCATCACTCTCCACTGGCGTGTTTCCATTTCCGTCACCAGTGGTATCGGCAGAACCATCACCTTCGGCTGTGTTCATATAAGAACCAGTGTCAAGATCATTTTGGGTTACGGTATATGCTGCTGCATAAGTCCATATCTCTCCAACATTTAATACACCATCATTATTTCCTGGAGCATCTACTCCTCGAACTGGTGCAGCATCTGCTGTTGCATCTGCCATCATTGGATTGTAAACCGTTACGTTTCCATCATTCTCTAATGTGATCGTATAGTTGATCACCTGACCAACGGTTGTGTACTCGGTCAACGCTCCCCCGTCTATGTTTGCAAAAGTCTTCACTGTTGCAATACTAGGATTCTGTGGCAACGGTGTTACCGTTGGCTCATCTTCAAGTGGACTGTCGTCATCGGAGTCATCCGTTACCGGATCACCGTTCGGATCAGTACCCGTAGCCGTGGCCTGGTTCGTTACCCCACCTGCATCAATATCCGCCTGTGTAAGTATGTAACTGCCCGTAAAGGTCGTATTATCCGATCCGCCTACTGCTAGGTCGATTGGACCGCCTGCTACTGTTACCAATGGATCGGTAACCGTTACTCCCGTCAAGCTTACATTGCCTTCGTTGGCAACGGTAAAGCTATAGGTGATCGTCTCGCCCACATCGGCAAAACCATCGCCGTCCGTATCATTGAACACGCCGTTCTTGACGATACTGATCTTAGGGTTCTGTGGCAACGGTGTTACCGTTGGCTCATCTTCAAGTGGACTGTCGTCATCGGAGTCATCCGTTACCGGATCACCGTTCGGATCAGTACCCGTAGCCGTGGCCTGGTTCGTTACCCCACCTGCATCAATATCCGCCTGTGTAAGTATGTAACTGCCCGTAAAGGTCGTATTATCCGATCCGCCTACTGCTAGGTCGATTGGACCGCCTGCTACTGTTACCAATGGATCGGTAACCGTTACTCCCGTCAAGCTTACATTGCCCTCGTTGGCTACTGTAAAGCTATAGGTGATCGTCTCGCCCACATCGGCAAAACCATCGCCGTCCGTATCATTGAACACGCCGTTCTTGACGATACTGATCTTAGGGTTCTGTGGCAACGGTGTTACCGTTGGCTCATCTTCAAGTGGACTGTCGTCATCGGAGTCATCCGTTACCGGATCACCGTTCGGATCAGTACCCGTAGCCGTGGCCTGGTTCGTTACCCCACCTGCATCAATATCCGCCTGTGTAAGTATGTAACTGCCCGTAAAGGTCGTATTATCCGATCCGCCTACTGCTAGGTCGATTGGACCGCCTGCTACTGTTACCAATGGATCGGTAACCGTTACTCCCGTCAAGCTTACATTGCCTTCGTTGGCAACGGTAAAGCTATAGGTGATCGTCTCGCCCACATCGGCAAAACCATCGCCGTCCGTATCATTGAACACGCCGTTCTTGACGATACTGATCTTAGGGTTCTGTGGCAACGGTGTTACCGTTGGCTCATCTTCAAGTGGACTGTCGTCATCGGAGTCATCCGTTACCGGATCACCGTTCGGATCAGTACCCGTAGCCGTGGCCTGGTTCGTTACCCCACCTGCATCAATATCCGCCTGTGTAAGTATGTAACTGCCCGTAAAGGTCGTATTATCCGATCCGCCTACTGCTAGGTCGATTGGACCGCCTGCTACTGTTACCAATGGATCGGTAACCGTTACTCCCGTCAAGCTTACATTGCCTTCGTTGGCAACGGTAAAGCTATAGGTGATCGTCTCGCCCACATCGGCAAAACCATCGCCGTCCGTATCATTGAACACGCCGTTCTTGACGATACTGATCTTAGGGTTCTGTGGCAACGGTGTTACCGTTGGCTCATCTTCAAGTGGACTGTCGTCATCGGAGTCATCCGTTACCGGATCACCGTTCGGATCAGTACCCGTAGCCGTGGCCTGGTTCGTTACCCCACCTGCATCAATATCCGCCTGTGTAAGTATGTAACTGCCCGTAAAGGTCGTATTATCCGATCCGCCTACTGCTAGGTCGATTGGACCGCCTGCTACTGTTACCAATGGATCGGTAACCGTTACTCCCGTCAAGCTTACATTGCCTTCGTTGGCTACTGTAAAGCTATAGGTGATCGTCTCGCCTACATCGGCAAAAGTATCACCATTCTCATCCTGGAACGTACCGGTCTTCACAATACTAATGAGCGGATTCTGCGGTAGCGGCGTATCAGCCGGGCCGTCGGCCGGGTCGGACTCATCGGAGTCGGCGGTCGCGGTGTTCAGACGATTACCAGCGTCGATGTCAGCCTGGGTGATTATGTACGTGCCACTGAAGGTCGTCGTATCGGTCTCGCCCACATCCAGCGTGGTCGGACCACCGCTAACGGTAATCAGCGGATCGGTAACCGTCACGTTGGTCAAGGTCACGTTGCCGTCATTGCTGACCGCGAACGTGTAGTTGATGCTCTCGCCCGCATCGGCGAAGCCGTCTGCGTTGCCGTCATTGGCGAACGTACCGGTCTTCACAATACTAATGAGCGGATTCTGCGGTAGCGGCGTATCAGCCGGGCCGTCGGCCGGGTCGGACTCATCGGAGTCGGCGGTCGCGGTGTTCAGACGATTACCAGCGTCGATGTCAGCCTGGGTGATTATGTACGTGCCACTGAAGGTCGTCGTATCGGTCTCGCCCACATCCAGCGTGGTCGGACCACCGCTAACGGTAATCAGCGGATCGGTAACCGTCACGTTGGTCAAGGTCACGTTGCCGTCATTGCTGACCGCGAACGTGTAGTTGATGCTCTCGCCCGCATCGGCGAAGCCGTCTGCGTTGCCGTCATTGGCGAACGTACCGGTCTTCACAATACTAATGAGCGGATTCTGCGGTAGCGGCGTATCAGCCGGGCCGTCGGCCGGGTCGGACTCATCGGAGTCGGCGGTCGCGGTGTTCAGACGATTACCAGCGTCGATGTCAGCCTGGGTGATTATGTACGTGCCACTGAAGGTCGTCGTATCGGTCTCGCCCACATCCAGCGTGGTCGGACCACCGCTAACGGTAATCAGCGGATCGGTAACCGTCACGTTGGTCAAGGTCACGTTGCCGTCATTGCTGACCGCGAACGTGTAGTTGATGCTCTCGCCCGCATCGGCGAAGCCGTCTGCGTTGCCGTCATTGGCGAACGTACCGGTCTTCACAATACTAATGAGCGGATTCTGCGGTAGCGGCGTATCAGCCGGGCCGTCGGCCGGGTCGGACTCATCGGAGTCGGCGGTCGCGGTGTTCAGACGATTACCAGCGTCGATGTCAGCCTGGGTGATTATGTACGTGCCACTGAAGGTCGTCGTATCGGTCTCGCCCACATCCAGCGTGGTCGGACCACCGCTAACGGTAATCAGCGGATCGGTAACCGTCACGTTGGTCAAGGTCACGTTGCCGTCATTGCTGACCGCGAACGTGTAGTTGATGCTCTCGCCCGCATCGGCGAAGCCGTCTGCGTTGCCGTCATTGGCGAACGTACCGGTCTTCACAATACTAATGAGCGGATTCTGCGGTAGCGGCGTATCAGCCGGGCCGTCGGCCGGGTCGGACTCATCGGAGTCGGCGGTCGCGGTGTTCAGACGATTACCAGCGTCGATGTCAGCCTGGGTGATTATGTACGTGCCACTGAAGGTCGTCGTATCGGTCTCGCCCACATCCAGCGTGGTCGGACCACCGCTAACGGTAATCAGCGGATCGGTAACCGTCACGTTGGTCAAGGTCACGTTGCCGTCATTGCTGACCGCGAACGTGTAGTTGATGCTCTCGCCCGCATCGGCGAAGCCGTCTGCGTTGCCGTCATTGGCGAACGTACCGGTCTTCACAATACTAATGAGCGGATTCTGCGGTAGCGGCGTATCAGCCGGGCCGTCGGCCGGGTCGGACTCATCGGAGTCGGCGGTCGCGGTGTTCAGACGATTACCAGCGTCGATGTCAGCCTGGGTGATTATGTACGTGCCACTGAAGGTCGTCGTATCGGTCTCGCCCACATCCAGCGTGGTCGGACCACCGCTAACGGTAATCAGCGGATCGGTAACCGTCACGTTGGTCAAGGTCACGTTGCCGTCATTGCTGACCGCGAACGTGTAGTTGATGCTCTCGCCCGCATCGGCGAAGCCGTCTGCGTTGCCGTCATTGGCGAACGTACCGGTCTTCACAATACTAATGAGCGGATTCTGCGGTAGCGGCGTATCAGCCGGGCCGTCGGCCGGGTCGGACTCATCGGAGTCGGCGGTCGCGGTGTTCAGACGATTACCAGCGTCGATGTCAGCCTGGGTGATTATGTACGTGCCACTGAAGGTCGTCGTATCGGTCTCGCCCACATCCAGCGTGGTCGGACCACCGCTAACGGTAATCAGCGGATCGGTAACCGTCACGTTGGTCAAGGTCACGTTGCCGTCATTGCTGACCGCGAACGTGTAGTTGATGCTCTCGCCCGCATCGGCGAAGCCGTCTGCGTTGCCGTCATTGGCGAACGTACCGGTCTTCACAATACTAATGAGCGGGTCAGGAACAAATGAACTTAAAACATCCGTCGGCTCTGTGTCAGTATTGTTTTCCGGGCCAATATCATCGGAAATCGTTGTGACAGTAACCGTATTGATTAGGTCTTCGCCCGTTGGGCTGTCTGTAGGTGCATCTGTATTAACAGTTACGGTGACGGTGTAAGTCACAGAATCGCCAGGTGCCAGTGCTCCAACATCCCATTGTACCGCACCATCCGGTATGGTATCGCCAGCGTCTGTATTGATAAGTCCGCCGTCAGAGGCAGATACAAAAGTTACATTTGGGTCTAATTCGTCATACACGACCACAGTATTAGCAACTGAAGGTCCGGCATTAGAAGCAATGATTTCATAGGTTAGCTCTTCTCCTTGCACAATTGGATCAACGTCATCCGATTTTGTAACGGATAAATCGACATCAGAGGTGAAGAAATCACTGGGTTTAAGAAGCGGAACCGTTTGGTTTCCTGTCGAAATGGCATCACCTGCAAGATCGGGTCCCGTCGCCGCATCAATTAGCCGTGACTGGACATTTCCGCCGATTCCAGCAGGAATGGTATCCTCCAAAACCAACCACGCTTCAAGAACCACCATATCCCCATGATCGAGGCCACTGATGGTAAAAGTACCGACGATTTCATCACCAACCACTACCCAATTGAAAGTGCTCACGGTCGCAGCATCTCCCAGATCAATGTGTGCACCATCCCCGGTATCGATAAAGGCTCCAATAACCCCTAAAATTTCATCATACCCAAAGTCACCCCCATTGGTAGTCTCTATATTCCAGCCCATCTGGACCGTGATCACCCCATTTTCAGGTGTTGTATCACCATTAACAGTAATTTTGGTCTCAAAGGGAACTATCTGCCCTAAGGCCATATCCTGGGGGGCAAGACTTTCAACCTTAACATCAGTGGCTCCATCGTTGAATTCTGCCATCGGAATCAATGGATCTCCGTCGCCACGACCGGTAGGAGCCGTGAGGTCAGCCGGAAAAGGAATCGATGGGATATAATCGCTGGGATTGGCAGCTGAGAAATTGAGGGTATAGGCTCCGCCCGCAAACATGCTAGCATTACTAGCAACCCTTTTCCTCCTATTTTTAGGTATATCAATTGGATCACTTACAACTGGTGTTGTGTTATTTATCGGAAAATATAGTTCAGATGCATCTTCCGAGCTATCAAGCATAGCCAGCTCTTTCGAATTTTCTTCATTTGAAAATCCAATTGGGATATTAGAACTTAAAAAAAAGGAGCTTCCAAGTACTAATAAGAATAAAATGGTTTTTTGAAAAAGTTTGTGAACGGAATTACCCATGGCATAGTGTTAATGGTTAGTACTATCTATACCACAGCACAGGGCTGGAAATTCATTGAATTAAGTAAGGTATGGGGCCTTAATTAACCAACAAACAAAGGGAATGTAATAATCTGGAATAAATTATTATGAATTAAACTTTAAGATGAAATGTAAAAAAGTAAAAGTTAAACCATATGCATGAATCCAATTAAATTAATTTGCCTCTATTAGTGTTTAGTTTGTTAACAAGTTCTTAATATTTTAACATTTCAACTGCAATGTCACCAACTATTCGATGAAATGCATTTAAAGCCGATAAAATGTTATAAATATTGCTTTTTTCTTAAAAAATGTTATAAATATCCTATAAAAAGAAGAAAGCCTCCAATAAAACAAAAGAAAACCTCCAATAAAACAAAAGAAAACCTCCAAAAATCGGAGGTTTCTTATTTTGATTTTGAAAAACTTATCTTTTACCTACTTTCTTTTGTTCTTCGGCCTGTTCCATCATCTGACGCATTTTACGCTGGAATTTATTCTCCTTTTTTGGCTTCTGTTTATTCACTTGTATCTGCGCATGGATCTTATCATCGTCAAGAATAAACTTCTTAATCGCCAACATAATAAAGATGGTAATCAGGTTAGATACAAAATAATACAAACTCAAACCACTCGCATAGTTGTTAAAGAAGAACAACATCATAAATGGCATTAAGTACATAATGAACTTCATGTTGGGCATTCCCGGTTGTTGCGGCATATTCTGACCAGTGGTCATCATCATATAAAAGAAGATGGCAACCGATGCCAATATGGGGAATAAGCTTATATGATCTCCATAAAAGGGAATTGAGAATCCTTCTGGGAACTGATAAATGGTATCAAAGGATGAAAGGTCATCTGCCCATAAAAACGCTTTTTGCCTTAAAGCAAACGATGTTGGGAAGAACATGAATAGGGCATAAAATATGGGCATCTGCAAAAATGCAGGTACACAACCACTCATAGGGCTCACCCCTGCCTTATTATATAACTTCATGGTCTCCTGCTGCTTTTTCATAGCATTATCCTTATACTTTTCACCCAACTCCGTAATCTCAGGTTTTAAGACTTTCATTTTGGCCTGCGATAAATACGACTTGTATGTTACTGGTGACATTGCCAAACGAACTAAAATTGTCATAATAACAATCGCTATTCCATAGGGGAAGTATGTACTTAAAAACGAATAAAAAGGTGTAAATACATATCTGTTAATCCACCCAAAAATTCCCCATCCGAAAGGGATTGAATCTGCAAGGCCTAAATCTTCATACTCATCCAAAACAGCAACATCGGTTGGACCATAATACCAATGCATGTTCTGGGCAAGTTCGCCCCCGCTCATTTCCAATGTTACCTTCGAATTGTATAATTTAGTAAAACCAGCAGTTCTACTCTCTTCCTCAACAAGGTTTACAGACGACAAATCTGCATTTTTAAAGTTTTCTTTGGTCGCGAGGATAGAGCTAAAAAAATGTTGTCTGTAGGAAAGCCATTTTATATCTACCTCGGACTCTTCATCATCGCTACCTTCGGAAAGTTTACTTATTTTACCTTCTTCATGGTTATAGGTAAGTCGCGTATACCTGTTTTCGTATTGAATGCTCTTTGATTGGCGAATCCCCTTTAATTTCCATTCTAAATGAATGGGATTACTACTATTGATGACTCCATTCAAATCCTGTGAACGAATTGTGAAATCAACCAAATAATCATTCGGTTTCATTTCATATCGGTATTCCAAATATCTGTTCGGAGCCACTTTCGCTTTCATGGAAAGCACTTGATTATTACCATCGTTGCTCATTGATGGTTCAAAGAATAAATCCTTTGTATTAAGAACCCTATTATCTGAAGTGGAGAAATTCAATCCAAAAGAGGCATTGCCATCTTTTACCAAATAAACGGGAATAGAATCGTAGGTAACATAAGTCTTCATTTTAGCCTCAACGATTTGCCCTCCTTTATTACTTATTTTCAAAGTAAGCAATTCATTCTCTAAAGTGGTAATCGCATCTGATGGAGCCGTATAACCAAAGGCACCTAAGGTACTTTTGTAATTTGCAACGGCCGTGGAATCCTGTAAATTTATTGCGGCTGGTTCCTCTTCTTTTATTACTTGAACTTCATTCTCCTTTGTTTGGGCCTCTACTTGTTCTTGTTTTGCTTTTTGAGCCTCCAGCTCTTCGGGTGTGGGCTTGTTTTGGTAAAACATAAAAATGAGTATCCCAAAAATCAGCACAAAGCCTATGATAGAATTAATATCTAATTTCTTTTCTTCCATTTAAAATTGAATTTAAACCCACTCGCAAAATCGGTAAGGTTTTAGACAGTCAGCAAATATATGCCCAAATGTGCAGATTATGCCATACTGGCATTAGTTTGTTCTTTTTTGTGAATTAGAGCCGCTTTGACCAAACCTACAAACAAAGGATGTGGGTTTGCAACCGTACTTTTATATTCCGGGTGATACTGTACACCTATAAACCATGGATGATTTGGTAATTCAACGATTTCGACCAATCCGGTTTCCTTATTGATACCCGAAGCCTTGAGTCCGGCATTCTCCAATTGCTGCTTATATTCGTTATTGAACTCATAACGATGACGGTGTCTTTCAGAAATATCCTTTGTTCCACTCATATATTTCTTGTCACCAAGGTACCTTCCTTCAAATGGCAGTCCCATGCACCCAATCGCATAGTACCTCCTTTGTTGGTAATGGACTTTTGTTCTTCCATTAAACTAATTACAGGGTCAGGGGTACTACCATCCATTTCGGTAGAATTGGCTTTGGTAAGCCCCAATACGTTTCGGGCATATTCAATGACTGCCATTTGCATACCCAAGCAGATTCCAAGAAATGGAATTCTATTTTCCCTTGCATGACGTACAGCTTCAATTTTGCCTTCGATTCCTCTTTCCCCAAATCCAGGTGCGACCACAATTCCATCAAGTCCGTGCAATTGCTTCTCTATATTCTTCTTTGAAATATGTTCGGAATGAATAAACCTTAAATTAACCCTAACCTCATTACTAGCTCCTGCATGTATGAACGATTCTAGAATCGATTTATAGGAATCCTGCAACTCAACATACTTACCTACTAAACCAATAGTTACCTCATGTTTGGGATTTTTATGACGATGTAAAAACTCATCCCACTGTTTTAAATCGGGTGCCGTAATGTCCGGCAATTTCAATTTCTTCAAGGTAACGGTATCCAAACCTTCTTCCTGCATTAGAATGGGTACATCATATATGGTCGAAGCATCGATAGATTGAATAACCGCTTCTCGTGTTACGTTACAAAATAAAGCGAGTTTATCTTTTATTTCATCTGAAATTTCATGCTCAGTCCTACAAACCAAAATATCGGCCTTAATCCCGCTTTCCATTAAGGTTTTTACAGAGTGTTGTGTTGGTTTTGTTTTGAGCTCACCAGCGGCTGAAAGATAAGGCACAAGGGTCAGGTGGATTACAATACCATTGTTATCGCCCAATTCCCATAACAATTGGCGAACAGCTTCAATATATGGCAATGATTCAATATCACCTACGGTACCTCCAATCTCAGTAATGACAATATCATACTCCCCGCTATTACCAAGAATTTGCACACGTTCCTTAATCTCATTAGTGATATGTGGTACAACTTGTACAGTTTTGCCCAAAAACTCTCCACGACGTTCTTTTTCGATTACACTTTGATATATTCTACCTGTGGTCACATTATTGGCCTGGGAAGTCCTTACGTTCAAGAAACGTTCGTAATGGCCTAAATCCAAATCGGTTTCAGCGCCATCATCAGTCACATAGCATTCCCCATGCTCATAAGGATTCAAGGTTCCCGGATCAACATTAATGTAAGGATCTAATTTTTGTATGGTCACTTTGTAACCTCTGGCCTGGAGTAATTTGGCTAAAGAAGCGGCAATTATCCCTTTTCCTAGAGATGAGGTAACCCCACCGGTTACAAAAATATATTTGGTCTGTGACATGAAGCGTTCGATTGAATTCGTAACGCAAGCAAAAATACAAATTGCAATAACAAATTGCAGGGATTACTTCGGAAAATCTTTTTGAATTCTCCAAATAAGTGTTTCTAGTCCGTTGATTTTGATTTCTAACATTGATCTTAATAAAACCCCCAACTTTCCTTCAGGAAATCCTTTTTGTCGAAACCATACTAAATATGGCTCTGGCAAATCAATCAAATAACGGCCTTTAAATTTACCTATGGGCATTCTGTAATGGGCAAGCTCAATGAGTTTTTTATAATCCGGGGTTATTTCCATTTTATAAATCTAAATGAATTATATTTAATAGTAATAAAAAAGCCAATCTTAAAATTCATGAAAAGAAGAACATTTATTGGGACCTCAGCAGCTGCATCGGTAGCATTTCTCGCAAGTAAGACAGCTGTAGCTGCAGATTCTTCAAACATAAATACTATGAAACTTAAAAACAATATAAACCATAGCGTATGTCAATGGTGTTATGGCAGCATTCCTTTAGAAGATTTTTTAAAGTCATTGAACGAATTGGGTGTTACAGCTATTGACCTCATTGGGCCAAAGGACTACCCCTTACTCAAAAAATATAATATTCATAATGCAATGTGCAATGGTGCAGAGATTAGTCTAACTGAAGGTTGGAATGACCTAAAATACCATGAAACTTTAATTAAGAATTACAAGGAAATGATTCCTATAGTTGCCGAAGCTGGGTATACCAACCTTATTTGTTTTAGCGGTAACCGTAGGGGTATGGATGATGATATTGGGCTCAAAAATTGTGTTGAAGGCTTAAAACAAATCATGCCATTGGCCAAAAAACACGGAGTCATGATTCAAATGGAATTATTGAACAGTAAAGTCAATCACCCTGATTACATGTGCGACCATTCTGACTGGGGTGTTGAACTCTGTAAACAATTGGGGTCGGATAATTTTAAACTACTCTATGACATTTACCATATGCAAATTATGGAGGGTGACGTAATACGTACAATCCAAGAACATCACCCATATTTTGGACATTACCATACCGGCGGTAACCCTGGACGAAACGAAATAGATGAAACTCAGGAACTATACTATCCTGCTATCATGAGAGCTATTCTGGAAACT
Organism: uncultured Flavobacteriaceae bacterium; assembly: GCA_963768235.1. Lineage (GTDB taxonomy): Bacteria > Bacteroidota > Bacteroidia > Flavobacteriales > Flavobacteriaceae > Maribacter_A. Next base: position 470,602 of record CAVYHF010000008.1, on the reverse strand, counting down.
GGATTCAAGGGTCATGTGGCTCAAGAATTTGTTCCTACTTGGGATGATAAAATCGCTGCATTAAAACAGGGAATTACTATTTGTGACGTATAAGGGCACCCCTTTATCCCCTCCTAAACAGGGAGTGGACTTTTATTTATTTAATGCTTCATCAATTTTGTTGTTCCAAATCAACTGTTGTTCCAAATCCCTGGCAAAGTTGGTCTGGTCATCATACAGATTTTGAAAGTCATTCAATTCCTCCAATACTTCCTTATAAATCTGTCTGACTTCAGCCTTAACGTTTTGAGTAAATGAAGTTGATGCCAACCGATTTCTCATCTTTCGGGCATAGAGCTCAGAGATATCGAAATGTAGTTGTTCGTGGCTTAGAATCAAGGAATCGCATAAACTGGGTTGGTACCATGATTTATCAGGATAGAAAAAAGTACTAACTAAATAATCAAGCTCAATTTTACCATTTGATCCGCTTGTTGAGAATTGATATGAAATTCCACTTGCCGTAGTTGCTGCAGCCCTATCATTGTCTGGGGCCTTCCCCTTAAAATCTTCCCAGGTAAGTTTAATTTCAGGATTCCATGCAATAGTTTCGTAATCCTGGGAATTAGTGATTCCCATGATTAGAAAGAGTGAAAAAAACAGCATATGTTTTATTGAACCCAATGGAATGCAATTTCTTTTACTATATCAGGATGCAAACTATAAAGAACCGGACAGGTATTGGCTGTGTGTTCCAGTATTTTTCGATTCTTTTGAGAGATATTTGAAGGCAAACTAAGTTTCACTTCAATTTTGGAAATTCTTCTGGGATTGGCCACCATATGTTTTGTGACTTCAGCAGTGGAGTTCGTTAAATCAACCTCAAGGCCATTTGCTTTAATCCCCATCATTGTAATCATGCAACTGGCCAAACCTGTGGCAACAGTATCAGTTGGCGAAAATGCCTGTCCTAATCCGTTATTATCAATTGGGGCATCGGTAATAAAGAAATCCCCTGAACGCAAATGTTCAGATTTAGTACGCAAATTACCAGTATAAGTTACTTTTGATGTCATAATCAATCCTTTAATTCCACTACTTTTAAATCTTCAATAGCCATTATATAAGATGCTTGATTAAAATATCCGGAAGTCATATCTTTTTCATAAGAGAATTTATTCCCTGTGTATTCTGTTTCACCAATGATTTTGGAAACCTCCATTAAATTGTTCTTATAGGCCAATTTTAATAAAAGGTCATAGGTCAAATCAAAACCGCGAATAGCATAACGATCAGGAATGTCACCAAAACGTTTACTATAAGCTTCAACAAAAGCACTATTACTAGCTTCTCTAAATACAGATGGATAAGTAAAATGAAGGTTAGACAAATGCGTGCTCGAAATGATGTCATTATCAAAAGCTTTATTCTTATTGGTAGTGAACATTCTTACCTGAACTTTAACTTCGCTGATTTCTGGATCTAATAATGCACCCTCAAAGGCATTTAAAATAGAAACTACACTTGAAATAAGTTTAAAATTTTCAGTTTCAACAAAAACCCAATTTTCGAATTCCTCGGATAATAAGGTTGCCAGTTTCTCTCTGTTAATACCAATATTCTTTTCTTCTTCCTTTACTTCAAGAATTTTTGCTTCTGGAAATCTTGATAAAATGAGTTCCTTTCCTACTTGACTGTTCTCATCAGCAATGATTATAATATTTTCTTCTGTAATTTTCTCTTCAACATACTTGAGCATTTTTTCACGTAAAACCTCGTCAGATGTATATGAAAAATAAACATTGTTCAAACTTAAATCGCTATTCGCAGGAATGGGAGCAATAACAGGCACTTGATATTGGGATGCCTGTACAGCAACTTCCTTTAATGATGGAAGATCCAATGGGCCCACAATAGCACTGACCTCATTCAAATTTTCGCGCATGAGTATTTCCTTGGTCTTTAGCTGATCTAATTGGTTATCATAGGTTTTCACATCTACCGAAATGCCCAATTTAGCGATAGAATCAACAGCCATCAATGCCCCAGAATAAAGTCCTAGACTATACTTTAGGCTATTTCTGTTTTCTATTGTTTCCATAACTAATTCCTTATCATTTAAATCCAAACGATTCAAACGGAAAGGAAACATGAACACCAATCTAGGTCTGTTCATTGGATTGATACTATCCAAAAGATTCAATTTGTCTAAAACCAGGGAATTTCGCACTTCAAAATCACCAGTTTGGTCTTTAGGAAGTTTTAGTACCATTCCTGCTTTTAAACCTTCTCTTAAATCAGGATTCAACTCCAAAAGGTCTTTATAGGAAATACCCAATTTGCGCGTTAATGAAAATTCGGTTTGTTTTGGCTTGACTTCATAAAAAATGAAGTTTTCTGTATTCACTTCTCCAGAATCGGCCTTTATTTCTGGAATTCGAATGACCATTCCCTCTTTCAACCCACCACGTTCAACTATTTCAGGATTCAGGCGCACAATCTCATCTGATTTTACATTAAACTCCTTTTCCAAACGGTAGAAATTCATTTTAGCTGGCACTGTATATGAAATATACAGTTGTATTTCTTGGTCTTTAATTGTACTTCCCAAAGGTTTTGGCATTCTGAGTTCCTGTCCTTCAGCCAAGTAATTCGAATTTTTTGAAAGTTCAGGATTCAATACCAGCATACTATCAATAGTTATCCCATATTTATGGGCAATACTCCAACGGGTTTCTTTAAGAGCAACGGTATAGGTCTCAAAATCATCCTCATTTATGGCGTTTTCATCTGGTTTTACCCTCCTATATTTTGGTATTTTAAGCTTCATGCCCTTTTTAAGGAGCGAGGAGTACAATTCAGAATTGTACTTTTTAATATCGTTTTCAGTAATGTGATATCGCTGTGAAATACCATACAAAGTTTCACGTTTTCTGACCCTATGCGTTGTATAACCAATCGGTTCTTCCTGTACTGGTTTTTCTTCCTTAACCACAGGTACAGCTTTGACCTTAATGGTATCGCCCTTTATTTCTGAAACATTGGCACCGACTGGAATTACCAAAATGGTATTGGGTTTTACAGCATCACCTTGCTTGATCTCCTTGTTATAGGTAAGAATGCTATAGGGTGTTACTTTGTATTGCTTAGCAATACTTTCCAAAGTCTCCCCCTTTTTTACAGCATGAGTGGTGAATTTTTGAGCTGTTGCCTTGCATCCTATTATAGTAAATAAGAGCAGTACAACAATATTCCTTAAAAATTGGTTCATAATCATTCCCATTCTATAGTGGCCGGAGGTTTAGAACTTATATCGTAAACAACCCTATTCACACCCGGCACTTTGTTTATTATTTCATTAGACGTTTTCTGTAAAAACTCATATGGTAAATCTACCCAATCAGCAGTCATACCATCAGTACTTTCAACCGCACGTAAAACTACACATTTTTCATATGTTCTTTCATCGCCCATTACCCCTACACTATTTACGGGCAAAAGCATAGCACCGGCCTGCCATACACTATCATAAAGTCCCCATTCCCTTAATCCGTTGATAAAAATAGCATCAACTTCTTGTAAAATCGCCACTTTTTCTCGGGTAATATCCCCTAAAATACGAATGGCCAATCCAGGCCCTGGGAACGGGTGCCTGCCTAATCGCTCATCATCAATCTTCATACTGGCCCCAACTCTACGAACCTCATCTTTAAACAACATTTTCAAAGGCTCTACTACTTTCAATTTCATAAAATCTGGCAATCCGCCAACATTATGATGACTTTTAATAGTTGCCGAAGGCCCACCAGTTACTGAAACCGATTCAATAACATCTGGATAAATAGTGCCTTGTGCCAACCATTTTGCATCCTCTACCATATGTGCCTCATCATCGAAAACATCGATAAAGATCTTGCCAATGATTTTTCGTTTTTTCTCAGGATCACTTTCCCCAGCCAATGCATCCAAAAAACGTGCCGAAGCATCAACCCCCTTAACATTCAGCCCCATATGCTCGTATTGATCTAAGACATCTTGGAATTCATTTTTTCTAAGCAATCCGTTATTCACGAATATGCAATGTAAATGCTTCCCTATTGCCTTATGCAATAAAACGGCAGCAACCGTGGAATCAACACCACCTGATAATCCCAGTATGACTTTATCATTCCCAATCTTCGCTTTTAATTCTGCCACTGTAGTATCTACGAAAGCATCTGGGGTCCAGGATTGTTTAACTCTAGCTATATGCACTAAAAAGTTTTCCAAAATCAATTTGCCCTGGGTAGTATGATATACTTCAGGATGGAATTGAATTGCGTAGGTATCTTCTCCTTCAATTCTATAAGCGGCGTTCTTTACGTCGCCCGTACTTGCTAAATTTATTGCGTTGGTCGGTAATTCTTGTATAGTATCACTATGGCTCATCCAAACTTGTGAACCATCGGTAATTTCATAAAAGAAAGGCTCATCATTCTTTATAGACGTCAACCTTGCCCTACCATATTCCCTCGTATTTGATGGTGCGACATTACCCCCATTGAAATGCGCCAAATATTGGGCACCATAACATACCCCAAGCAAAGGTATTTTACCTTTAATCTGTGAAAGATTAGGATGTAAAGTATCATCTGCACGAACAGAAAAAGGTGACCCTGAAAGTATAACAGCTTTATAGGCCGTCATATCTTCTGGTACTTTGTTATAAGGTTTAATTTCACAGTAAATATTCAATTCTCTAACTCTTCTAGCGATGAGTTGTGTGTATTGCGAACCGAAATCAAGTATTAGGACATTGTTTTGCATGGGCAAAAATAGTAAAATGCAAAATTTGTGAAAGGGTCTTTCGGGTATATTTATTCAAGAATATCGAAACTTATAAACAAGGACATGATAATACGTGTGGATAGGCGAATATGAATTTTATATCCAAATTGGATTTGAGTACAAAAAAGTCTGGAAAAGCAACAAATAACACGAGAAATTTACAAGAAAATCCATATCTTTATAGGAAATAAGGCACTTTTGGTAAAACTATTTGTTTACTTCCAATATTCCCATAGGCATAATTTGGAATTGTTGTTAACAGACTTATTCTACCGTGGCGAATGTGCCAATGTAAAAAAATATTAACTAATCAAAGATAAATGTAAAACCAAAAAATATGCAGACAGAAGCGGTATATTCAAGTGACCTTACCTTTAATTTGGAAATTTGGAAAAGGGAATTAAAGTTTCACATGTCCGAATTGGACATGTTTCAAGAAAAACTGGAAGAAATTGCAAGTAGAGAAGATATTGGAAAGTCCTCATTAGAACTTGAAAGCTTTCAGAATAAAATAATGATCGAACGGAGTGCGATTGTAAAATTACTGCATCGCTGTCGTGCTAAACTGGGAAATTTACATAGTGCGGATCATTATAAAAACATTGATGGTCAGTTGCAGTACGAAAAACGATCATTATATGACGACCTTAGACATTACATAAAATTGCATTATGAGTTTAAGGAAGCTATTATGGACTTCTTTTCAAGATGGCTGTAGTATTTAGATTAATTAGCATTAAAAAGAAAAAGCCTCGACCCTACATCGAGGCTTTTTAAATCAAAATCAAAAAACCAACCTAAACACATGAACTAATTAATAACTAAATTTTAAATTTCTAATTCATAGCAATTTGTATATATAACAATCAACTATAAAATAACCCTACCTTTTTTTTGATTTTTTTTTGTTAGCAACACAAAATTCATTGTCCTTGAGATCATTTGAAAAACTCCAAAAACTCTTTTTAATACCACTTTCATTGACTTAAAGACATAACTATTATGTATCTTTATATCTAATTAACCGCAAATAAAATGCCCGATAAAATCTTTGAGAAAATAACGCAGGAATTAAAAAAGGGAGCCTTTAAAAAAGGACACTATTTCAAATACTTTACATTGGCTACCTTAGGTGTTGATAAGTTCGCAAGACTTAGACTTGTAGCTTTACGCAATGTTTCAGATGACTTGAAATTGACATTCTTTACTGACAAACGCTCAAAAAAGGTATTACATATAAAGGAGGACAATAGGGTGAGTTTGCTCTTTTATCATCATAAGAAACTAATTCAACTTCGTATAGAAGGAATTGCACGGATTAACAATGATCAATTTCAGATTCAAAAATCCTGGGAGCAAGTAGGAACAGAAGCCAGAAAGGATTTCATTACCAAAGAGGCGCCAGGAAGTACTATAGATGATCCTGACTCATTGGAATTTCTTGAAGAAGGGGATTATTTTTCTATTGTGGAGATTGACCCATTTAGGATTGAGTACTTAAAACTTAAGAAAAATGGGCATATCAAAATCAAGTATTCCAAAAATGAGAACGGCTGGTCGAGTGAGTATCTTGTACCTTAAACTAGCTATTCCTCCATTGTTGTTAAAATTGCTGCTATATCCTCAATAGTGGTGTCGGGATTAATAAAACAAAACCGTGCAACTGTTTCTGCCTTATCATTTTTAATCCATTTGGTAGGGGTTACTAAGGCAAAACCATCCCTATGGTTTTTATACGTCCAATTTCTATAATCGTCCGGTGACCATCCTTTACGCCGAAACAACACGCAAGAAAGGCTAGGTTTCCGAACCAATTCCAAATGCTCACGGTCTTCTATGAGTTCTCCAGCCAAATTTGCCAATTTTATCCCCATCTCAACAGCCCATTTGTACTTATCCGTGCCATGCGTGGCCAGTGAAAACCATAAAGGTAGCCCCCTTATTCTACGTGTCAACTGAATTTGATAATCCGCTGGATTAAATCCGCTTGCCCCCTCATCCTTGAAAATCTCCAAATAGGAGCCTTCCTGAGAATGGGCAGCCTTGGCCAATTTCATGTTCTTGTATATCACAGCGCCGCAGTCATAAGGAGAAAACAACCATTTATGGGGATCAATGGTTATGCTATCGGCTTTTTCAATACCATTGAACAAATGACGAACCGAATCTGTAACCAATGCCCCACCACCATAAGCGGCATCTACATGAAACCACAGGTTTTCTTGTTCACAAATATTTGCAATCCCATCTAATTCATCAATAATCCCGGCGTTCGTTGTACCCCCTGTTGCAACAACTGCAAAAAGTCGTTTTCTTTGGTGAACATCTAACTGATCAATTTTATCTTGAAGATCCTTTGCTGTCATTAAATCCTCTGTTGCCACTAAAAGTACATCAGCATCAATAACCTTTGCCATGGCCTTAATCGAAGAATGTGCCCCCTCAGAAGTTATAACCAAAGCCTTCTTATTAAGGTTATCAGGATTTCTTCGCCAATATTCCCGAGCAGTAACCATTGCCGATAGATTGGCTGCCGTACCGCCACTTGTAAACACGCCAAATGCCCCTTCTGGCAATCCCGTCAAGGAAACCAACCACTTCATTGCCTCGTTTTCACAGAATATTCCACCTGCACCTTCCATCCAATAAGCACCATGAATACTTGATGCCGATGTCACCAAATCGAACATTATGGCGGCCCGAGTAGGCGAAGCCGGCACAAAAGCTAAATGCCTTGGGTGATCAATAGGCACTGTTGCTTTTACCAAAACATCCTTGAACAAATGAAAGGCATGTTCACCACCTATTCCTTTGGCGGTAATCGTTTCGCCCACTAACTTGCGAAGTTCTTGTTCTTTTTTAGGCTGACCCAGTTCAGGAGTGGTATTCGTAATTCGATTGATGGCATATTTCATGACATCCAAAGTCATTTCCACCAGCTCAATATCTATGTTGTGCATTGATTAAAACGTTTGTGCAAAAGTAAAGGATTGTGAAGTAATTCACCTTGAAAATTCGACTAATGATGTAGTATTGAAAATTCCATTTTTAAAGGATGTAAATCTTTCATGAGTATTGGGATCAACGCATCGCCATATTCAAGATAAAACTCTGAAAAATTAAGATTTCGCTCTTGGAGTGATTGTCCAGGGAACAATTCATTCTGAATTTGGGTCATTCGTTCCACATGATCCTTTAACTTTCTTTTTTGCGCTTTGAGTAGTCGTTTTTCGAGATTTTCCAATCCTTTCAGTTGCTTTATCTCCTGTGCTTTTACTGCACCGATAAATGATTCATCGGTTTGTGACGCAATTTCATACATCGTTTTGAACTGCTCTATCAATAGTTTTTTCTGAGGTGAAAAGTCAATTTCGATATTCGAGATTTCCCTAATCTTTTTATTGATTAAACTGCTTTGTTTTAAGAACAAATCGGCCACCGAAAGATTCATTTTTGCCAACTTCCTTTGTTGCTTTTCGGTCACTACAAGTGCTGAATTTCTTGGTAATAAAATTGGGTAGGCAACATTCATTGCTTTGAATGAACTTTTTAATTCTAACCAATAAGCCAGCTCACCACCACCACCAATATAGCAAAGATTGGGAAGGATAACCTCTTGGTAAAGCGGACGTGCGATCACATTGGGTGAAAATCGCTCAGGATGATCATCCAGTTCTTTTAACAACTCATCTTTAGAGAAATAAATTTCTGTATCATTCACATGAAAATTGCCGTTTTTGAGCACAATACGTTCCCGAAGTTCTTCCTTTAAATAAAAAAAGTTGATCTCCCGGGGGTTGACCTGAATAGTATACCTTTCAGCTAATCCTGATAATTTTGATACTGTTTCTGAAACCTTTTTAAACGATGTGCTTTCAATAATATCCCTTTTAGCATAGGGTACCAATAATTTCTTCAAATCCTTATTATCTCCATCGACAATTACAAGACCTAATTCACCAAAAAGTTCATTGGCAAGAAATCGAGTCGCACTCGTAAGATTAGCATGCTCTACATAAGCTTTTTCAAATAAACTGTTAAGCGTTTTTGCATTTTTACCAGTCCCCAATTCATTCGCGAACGCTTTGGAAATTTTCTGTAGGCCATCTGTGCTTAATCGTCCGACCCCCCCAGACGCTACCCTATTCCATTGTATTTTTTTAGCATTGAAATTAAAATAGTTTATTTCATCAAAATCATGGTCTTCTGTTGCCATCCAATAGACGGGTACAAAATTGAACTTTGGGTAAGTTTTCTTTAATTGAATCGTAAGATTAATAGTGGATATTATCTTGTAAAGAAAATATAACGGACCAGTGAATAAGTTGAGTTGATGTCCTGTAACAACTGTGAATGTTATAGGTTCTTTGAGCTGTATTAAGTTTTCCTTTGTCTTTTTGGAGATTGAAATTCCTTTATACTGCTTTTGAAGTGCATCATATAAGATAGACCTGTTTTCATCTGGATAATTAGCCGACTTTTCTTCAATCTGGTCCTTGAAGTTCTCAATTTTTGGAAAGCGATTAAAAAAAGGTTTCAGGCTTTCCTTGTTATCAATATAATCACAAATCAAATCGGAAAAATATCCAGTTTGCTTAAAGGGTAAACAGTCAATATCCATATAAACTTTAAAAAATCAAGGTAAATATATAACACTTGCAATGTCTTGTTCCTAAAAATACGTTAATTACTTTAACCTATCATCCATGAAAGCTGTTGTCTTATAGATAGTAGCATTAAATTGTCACCATTAATCGTTAAATTAGGCAGCTACAATCCAAAGAACCTGAAATGAAGCAATTTTTACTTTTAATTACAGTCGTTTTTACAATTACCACATCGGCACAAAATATAAAATCGCCCTCAGAATTTCTAGGCTATGAACTAGGCACACAATTTACAAGGCACCATAGAGTAGTTGACTATTATGAACATTTAGCCATGAACGCCTCGGACAGGGTTCAGCTCCAAGAATACGGCAAAACCAATGAACGAAGACCCTTGCTGTTGGCCTATATTTCCTCTGCCGATAACATGAGTAATCTAGAAAATATAAGAGCTGAACATTTAAAAAGCACAACAGGTGAAAGCATTGCTACTAAAGCGATAGTATGGTTAAGCTATAACGTTCATGGTAACGAGAGTGTAAGCACAGAGGCTTCCATGCAAACGATTTATGAATTGTTAACCAATAAAAGCAGTTATCTGGAAAATACTGTTGTAATCATGGACCCATGTATTAATCCCGATGGGCGTGATCGCTATGTTAACTGGTATAACCAATACAAAAATGCACCTAACAATGTGGACCCCAATAGTAAGGAACACCATGAAGGCTGGTGGAGCGGTAGAAGTAATCACTATATGTTCGATTTAAATAGGGATTGGGCCTGGTTAACACAGATTGAAAGTCAAAATCGATTGAAAGTGTACAATAAATGGATACCCCATGTACATGTGGATTTTCATGAACAAGGGGTTGATAGCCCGTATTATTTTGCCCCAGCATCGGAGCCATATCATGAAGTGATTACCCCATTTCAGCGAGAATTCCAGACTACAATTGGTAAAAACCATGCGAAGTATTTTGATGCCAATGGCTGGTTTTATTTTACCAAAGAGGTTTTTGACTTGCTTTATCCCAGCTATGGTGATACATACCCCATATACAATGGAGGCATTGGAATGACCTACGAACAAGGTGGAAGTGGAAGGGCCGGACTAGGTATCGTAACTAGTATTGGGGATACATTGACCTTGAATGATAGGATTAAGCATCATAAAACTACAGGATTATCAACTGTGGAAGTAGCGGCTAAAAACGCCAATAAATTGAATGAGGAATTCAAGAAATTCTATAAAAACAAAAATTACAAGTACAAAAGTTATGTTTTGAATGGTAACGCGGATAATATCGAAGCGTTAACCCAACTTCTAGACAAGCATGAAATTAAATATGGAAGGGGTAAGGCTGCGACTATTAAAGGGTTTAAGTACAATACCAGTAAGATGGGCAGCTTAAGAAGTACAAACAATAGTTTAGTGGTTTCCACGGACCAAATCAAAAGTACATTGGTAAAAGTGTTGTTTGAGCCCAACGCAAAATTAAGTGATTCAGTCACATACGATATTACCGCTTGGTCATTACCTTATGCTTATGGTCTGGATGCATTGGCATCTCAAAATCTAGTTTCAAGTGAGCCCTATTCTGGCCAAAAATTTGTTGCCCAAACACTTGATAAAAATGCCTATGCCTTTATTTCAGATTGGAACAGTCTAAAGGATGCCAAATTTTTAGCGGAATTACTGCAAAACAAGATAAAAGTGCGGCATTCTTATAAGCCTTTCACTCTTGAGGGAAAATCATATGAAAGAGGTAGTTTGATCATTACCAAGGGTGATAATAAAAACAATCCAGATTTTTTAAATACCTTAAATAAAATTGCAACCAAACATGCTATTACTTTCAATGCCTCTTCAACTGGCTTTGTTGATTCGGGCAAAGATTTTGGATCGCGTTATGTGCAAATGATCCCCGATCAAAAAATTGCCGTTCTCTCGGGAGAACCTACTTCAACCTTACGATTTGGTGAAATATGGCACTTTTTTGAACAGCAATTGAATTATCCTATTACGGTGATAGATTCTGACTATATAGAGCGTGTGGATTTCTCAAAATATGATGTTTTGATTTTACCAGGCGGACGTGGTTATGAAGGATTCCTTGACAAGGATAAATTAATTGAATTAAAAGATTGGGTTAATAATGGTGGTAAACTAATCGCTATGGGCGGTGCCATAAAAGGACTTACGGGAGAAAATGGTTTTAAAATAAAAACAAGGGAAATAGTCAAAGACTCCTCTAAAAATCTGCAAGTATTTGATGAAACCAAACGTGAGTCTATTAAAAAATCGATTACAGGGGCAATTTTTAAAACCAAAGTAGATAATACCCATCCTTTGGCTTATGGCTATTCTGATACGTATTTCACCTTAAAACTTGGTTCTGAAGCCTATGAACATTTAGATAGTGGTTCTGTAGTTTATTTAGAAGGGAATAGAAGTACTCCAGTTGCTGGTTTTGCAGGTAGCGAAGCCCAAAAAAAAATAACCAATACCTTAGTCTTCGGAGTAGAAAAACACGGTTCCGGACAGGTTATTTATATGATTGATAACCCATTATTCAGAGGTTTTTGGGAAAATGGCAAGTTATTGTTTGCCAATGCCTTGTTTATGGTAAACTAATTTAGGATGCTGCTGATGGCGTATGGAATTAATACAACATAAACGAAACCATGATAATTCCAAAAATAGCGATGGGAACAATAATCATCATATAAAAGAAAGAAATAATATTTGCCTTAAAAAATGCTCCAATCCAACTACTTTTGTAAAAATTATGAAGGGCTAACATTAAATAGACAATAAAGGACAAAAAGAAAAGTACTTCTATCCAAATTGGGATATCAATCATCTTATTGGCCAATATTAACACGCAAAACGAAGTAAAAATAAAGGTGAAAAAATAAAGACTAAAGACCATATGATGTGCGAACGTTGCTCGTTTCCAATAAAACAGCTTCAATAAAACAGCAAATAGTGGAAACATAAAAAACATGGCAATAGGAATAGTGTCATACAGGGTGTTAAGAATACCAGCTCCTTTTTGTTCATAGAATTTGAGCATTTGTTCGTAGAATTTTTGGGTAAAGACACTTGCATCCTCCTCTAAACCCATGGCCTCTAACTTACTTGCTTGCGACGCATCAATGGCAATTAACGAGTCCAAAACATCTCGTTCAAAGCCAAATGATACATCAGGCGCATTTCGCTCAGCTGAGATTACCGAATCCAATGCACTCAAGTCTTCATCAGATATTCCGGTAAGAACTGGGTTTTCTTTAATTGTTTTTTTCGCCAACTCCAGATTTAAGGAATCTTTTTTCAACTGCAATGAGTCTATAGTCAAATCTTTACTGAAACCCTTTTTCAACGCTTGGGTTACCTCATTATCTGCCTTTCGCACATTAAATGAAAAAATAAAAAAGAATACTACTGAGAAAAATAAATAGAACTGCGCCGGATGCAGGTATTTCAAACGTTTTCCATCTACAAAACGCCTTGCCAAAACTCCTGGTTTAAACATCAAAGTACCGAAACTCCTAAAAAATCGCGCGTCGATCGAAAAGTAGTTATCAATGGTATTGCTGAACAGTACGCCAAAAGTAAGATTGTCCGCGACTTCTTGTCCGCAGTATGGACAATACTCAAAGGAGTCATCAAAAGATTTCTCACAATTTTTACACTGGTTGGTAGAAGACATTGCAAAAGATTTGTTTAAATATACTGATTATCGAAATACACACCTAAATGAAATATTAATGGTCTTCATTATTATACAATAGTACTAAAAGCATACTCATCAGCAGTTAAAACCAATATTTTGACATCTGAATCAAAAGCATAGTTTGTGATAGCTTCATTTGCATATATTCTGGCAATTGGATCCCATTTTCATAGCCATTCTGAATTTCACATTATCCCTCTTATCGATCCATATTAAAACTCTGTACGACCTAACTTTAAACAAAAAATGACCCAATCCGTGTAAACATAAAGTTCTGTTCTAGTTCTTAATTTTAGTATCTTTCAGATATCGATAAACCCTGAATATGAAACAAAATGCCTCTTCATTAAAGTTACTATCCTATATTTTAATCCTTTTACTGCTTGTTCTAGGTTGTAAGAAAAAAACCGAGACAACCACTTCAATCAAAATTAATGGTTTAAAAGAATCGGTGGAAGTAATACGGGACGAAGTTGGGATCAATCATATCTATGCCAATAATCAGCAAGACCTTTTTTTCGCTCAAGGATATTGCGCCGCCAAGGACCGGCTATTTCAATTTGAAATATGGCGACGTCAAGCCACAGGAACAGTATCCGAAATTCTTGGAAATCGGGAATTAAAACGCGATATCGGGACACGGCTTTTTAAGTTCAGAGGTGATATGAATACCGAAATGAGGCATTACCATCCTGATGGTATCGAGATTCTTACAGCTTATACGAATGGGGTAAATGCCTATATAGAAGAGGTACTAGAGAACCCTGAATTACTTCCGATTACTTTCAAAGCACTGAACATCTTGCCTCAAAAATGGACATCGGAGGTAATCATTTCAAGACACCAAGGGCTTTTAGGAAACATTACGGAAGAACTTGATATCGGACGGGCTGTGGCAAAAGTGGGAGCCCAAAAAGTGAAGGAATATCTCTGGTTTCACCCGAAAGACCCTAAAATTGAATTGGACCCTGCCATAAAAGGCGATCTTTTATCAGACGATATCCTAGAATTATACAATGCATACCGCAAACCACTGAAATTTAAGCCGAAAGATATTGTTCCCCAATATCGTATATCCAAAACCGAAGAAACTATTGTCGATGGCACTACTTCTCTTGAAAATACCAAAAAGGACAAATTATTCGTTGGTAGCAATAACTGGGTTACCTCCCCTAATTTGTCCGAGAACGGACATACCTATATGGCGAATGACCCGCATAGGAGACTTGCAATACCTTCACTGCGATATTATGTGCATTTATCCGCTCCAGGATGGAATGTAATCGGTGGAGGGGAACCTGAAATTCCAGGAATATCGATTGGGCACAATGATTTCGGTGCATGGGGTCTAACCGTTTTCGAAACCGACGGCGAAGATTTATATGTCTACGACCTTAATCCTGAGAATCCGAACCAATATAAATACAATGGAGAATGGGAAGAGCTAAAGGTTATCAAAGAAATAATTGAGGTAAAAGATAGTACCAATGTAGAAGTAGAGCTCAGATATACAAGACATGGACCAGTTACTTATGTAGATTCAACCAACAACAAGGCTTATGCGATTAAATGTGCCTGGATGGAACCTGGGGGCTCACCATATTTAGCGTCCCTTAGGATGAATCAAGCCAAAACTTGGGAAGAATTCAAGGAAGCCTGTAACTATAGCCATATCCCCGGGGAGAATATGATTTGGGCAGATACCAAAGGAAATATTGGATGGCAAGCTGTAGGCATTGCTCCTATTCGCAGAAATTTTAGTGGTTTGGTACCTGTACCAGGAGACGGACGATATGAATGGGATGGCTATCTTCCCATCATTCAAAAACCCAGTTTATATAATCCTGCAAAGGGGTTCATCGCCACTGCCAATCAAAATGTAATTCCTGAAGATTACACTGAATGGGATGCCATTGGATTTGGATGGTCAGACCCTTATCGTGGCATGCGGGTCAATGAGGTTCTTGGTTCAGGTAAGAAATTGAATATGGAAGATATGAAACAATTGCAGACCGATTACCTATCTATTCCTGCACGAACACTTATACCGCTTGTAAAAAATCTGAATACGGATAATCCATTATCAAACTTGGCAAAAGATCAATTTAAAGATTGGGATTTTAGACTTGACAAAAACTCCATCGCAGCGGGCATATATGTTGCTTGGGAAAAGGAATTACAAAGTAAACTGTTGGAATATATTCCAGATTCAGAAGCTGAAATACTAATCGAGTATTTACAGATGGCCAAATTAATTGATTGGATTCTGAATCCTGAAAAAAAGTTCGGAAAAAATGCAATTAGCAAAAGGGATGAATATCTCTTAGGAACTTTTGAATCGGCAGTAGTGGGACTTCAGGCCAAATTTGGTGAAGATATAAATTCATGGAAATATGGGCAGGCCAACTATAAACATGTACAAATAAAACATCCATTAGGACAAGTAGTTAATACCGAATTGAATGCCAAATTCAATACGGAACTAAGACCTAGAGGTGGCAATCAACATACTCCCGGCTCAACTGGAAGCAACAATGGACAAACCTCTGGCGCCACTTTCAGAATCATTGTAGATGTAAACGATTGGGATAATACCGTAGGTTCCAATCCACCAGGACAATCTGGTAATCTGGAAAGCCCCTTTTACAAGAATTTGTATGATCAATGGGTGAATGACAAGTACTTTCCGGTTTATTTTACAAAAGCTAAAATAGACTCGGTAAAAAGTGAAAAACTACTTCTAGTTCCAAAGTAAGGGATAGAAACACCTTTTGTAGTGAAACACTTTTCTATTTCAAGTCCATTTTTAAGACATAATCGTCCGCGGTCATAAAAAGGGTTTTTTCGTTTTTTGAAAAGGCACAATTCGAAGTTGCCTCGCCAGTATGAATTCTGGCAATTGGTACACCTATCTCATTAAAGACCCAAATACCACCTGGGCCCGTTGCAAAGAGATATCCTTGACTGTGCATCTTCATACCATCCGGAAGTCCTTGCTGGCCCTTTTTGCCAACTAAATCAGTAACATCATATAACAAGGTCCTGTTTATAAGCTTCCCCGGGGCGACAACATCATACCGATACCATACCGCATGTTCAGGATCTGATACTGCGACATACATTTTTGAACCATCGTGTGAGAACGCTATCCCGTTTGGCCTTGTCAATTTATCAATTAATACTAGTTCTCCAGAGGTCTTTAAGCAATATACCCCTTGAAAATCCAACTCTTTTGCTAGATCGTTAACTCCCTCTTGCAAACCGTACGGTGGATCTGTAAAATATAAATTACCATCGCTATCGAATGCGCCATCATTTGGGCTATTGAATTTTTTACCATCATAACTATCTGCCAAAGTTATATACTTAGGGTTTGGACTATCCAATGATGCATCCATTTTAGCGATTCTTCGGTCACCGTGTTGCAACAAGACCAAATCGCCATCTTGGTTCAAGAGCAATCCGTTAGAGCCCATTTCCCCTTCACGAGGGATTTCTCCTGTATATCCTGACGGATTAAGAAACTCTGTAGTTTTCCCATCGGAGTCAATCTTGAATATATTATTATTGGGAATATCTGAAAACAACAAATAATTTCCATCCTCTATCCATAAAGGACCTTCCGTCCATGCATAACCACTTGCTATTTCTTTGATTTCAGCATTAGGTGAAATGATTTGTAATGCCTCATCATCAAGGATTTCAATAGAGAATCGATCTTGCTCGGTATCAATTTTCTTTTCAGTAGCGTTCTTGCATCCTAGCAAAACAAAGAAACTTAAAATGAATAAGGCTCTCATGAAATTAAAAGATTTGTGTTATAGCAAATATTATGACTATGGCACTTATTCCGAAAATCAATGTCCCAACAGTTTGTATTTGGTTTCCTTGTTTTACATCCATTCCCGTTAATTGGGTCAACACCCAAAAAAAACTATCATTAGCATGTGAAACCACTGTAGAACCAGCCCCTATGGCCAGCACCGTCATGGTCCTTAAAAAAGGGTCATCCAGACCAAGGGCTACAAGCATTGGAGCCACAATAGAGGCTGTTGTTATCAAAGCTACCGTTGAAGAACCTTGTGTGGTCTTAAGACATGCTGCTAAAAGAAAAGGCAAAAAGAGCCCTATTTGAATATCAGTAAAAGCATTGGCAATAAAGTCTGCTATTCCTGAATTTTGAAGCATGGCTCCAAAAATTCCGCCAGCTCCTGTAATTAATATTATAGGAGCAGCAATTCTCAAAGCATCTCCCAACCATCCCGTTGCAGAATACACTTTTTCATCCAGTTTTTTGGGCATCAATAAAGCCAAAATAACCCCTATTAAGAGTGCTATTACAGGTGATCCCAAAAATGATATCATGGGATAAAAAAATGATTCTCCCATATTCATTCCTGGGTAATCCGCTATGGATTTCACTACTATAAGCATTATCGGAACCACAATCGACAAAAGGGAAATCCATAACCTAGGCTTATGAAGGGTGTCTTCGGTTTTTTCCAAATGAATGGGGATGTGAATTTTTGAGGCTATTTTAGTTGCAAAAAAGTAACAGGGTACCAAGGCTACCATACTTACCAATAGTCCCCACAAAATTACACTGCCTAATTCAGCATCCAAAATGCCTGCTGCGGCAATTGGTCCAGGTGTAGGCGGCACCATTACATGTGTTGCCATAAGTCCTAAAGCCAAAGCCGCTGTTGTACCTGCATATGCGACTTTTGCCTTGTCTGACAATGCTTTGTTCAATGAATTCATGATAATAAATGCACTATCTGCAAATACTGGAATAGATAGCAAGTATCCGGTTACCATCATCGCTAAATGAATAGATTTTTCACCAATTAGTTTCAACAATCGCGTGGCTATGACCATCGCGCCTCCGGATTTTTCAAGAATTGTACCAATTGCCACTCCAAAGAATATGATCAACCCTATTTTACCCATAATGCTTCCAAAGCCAGAATTAATGGAATCAACTATCTGGGAAACTTGCATACCTGTAATAAAACCATATACAATAGCGGCAAAGAGTAATACAAAAAAAGGATGGATTTTCCATTTTACGATTCCCACTACAATCAATGCTAAGGCTATATATCAGTGCTATTATATATATCATAAGAAACTATTATTGTTTAAACTACCACTCTGCAAAACTGCCATCGACATTTCTCCAAATAGGATTGGACCAATCATGTCCAATTTTTTGTCCCTCTCTTAATTTATCTTCATTGATTTCTACACCAAGTCCAGGTTTTGTGATTAACGGTATGTAGCCATCCTCAACTTTAAAAATTTCTGGATTAGCCATATAGTCCAACAAATCAAAACCTTTATTGTAGTGAATACCAAGGCTACTTTCCTGTATAAATGCATTGGGACTAGCAAAATCCATGTGTAAAGCGGAAGCCAAGGAAATAGGACCTAAAGGACAATGAGGCGCCAATGCGACATCATAGGCCTCGGCCATCGTGGCTATTCTGCGTACTTCTGAAATACCACCGGCATGACTTAAATCTGGTTGAATAATATCGACTACTCCACGATGCAGAATTTCCTTAAAATCCCATCTAGAAAACATGCGCTCACCCGTAGCTATAGGTATACTCGTATAAGAATAGATATGATCAAGCGATTCATTGTTTTCACTCAATACCGGCTCCTCAATAAACATGGGATTGTATGGACTCAACTCGTCAATTAGACGTTTTACCATCCCTTTGTGCACTCTACCATGAAAATCCAGTCCTATATCCAGATTATCCCCAAATTCCTCTCTTAAGATTTTGATATTGTTTGCCACTGTTTTTACCTTCTTCATGGAATCTATCCATTCGAAAGTACCCGTAGCATTCATTTTCACTGCTTTGTAGCCTTGTTCAACTTTTTGCTTGGCTTGTTCCAGAACAACCTCTGGATGGTCACCACCTATCCAACAATACATTTTCATTTTTTCACGAACAGGTCCACCCAATAAATCATATACCGGGACTCCAAGATGTTTGCCCTTTATATCCCACAAAGCTTGGTCGATACCTGAAATTGCACTCATTAAAATAGGGCCACCTCTATAAAAACCACCTTTGTACAATACTTGCCAAATATCCTCAATATCATTGGCCGAACGACCAATAATATATTTCGAAAGCTCATTTACACAGGCCTCAACAGTAGACGCCTTGCCTTCAATAACTGGTTCACCCCATCCAAAAATCCCACTTTTGGTGGTAATCTTTAAAAAAAGCCATCGTGGAGGTACTTTGAATAACTCAATTTTTGCGATTCTTAAATCAGTCATAAGAAATTAATAAAAGTGAATGTAAATTGACTGAAATCCAGTTAACTGAAAACCAAAGCGCGGAAACTGGCTGTCTAATGAAGCAAATTGGTACATTTTAGTGGGTTGGTTTATAAATCCAAGTGAATATCCCAATCAATAGGACACCCCTCTAAAATAAACAATTATTTTTGATTGTTATGTTATCAGGTTTTTGATGTGAAGTATTATCGCTTACAAAAAACCCCAATCGGAACTTATTTACTTAAGCGATTGCAATTAAATTTAAAAAGCGTGGATTGTTTCCCTAATTGTTGGGCTCCCCGTAGAGGTCAAAATCAGCTGCGTCGATAATTTTAATATTTGCGAATTCGCCCTGTTTTACATAAAACTTGGAAGCATCAATAAGCACTTCATTGTCCACATCGGGTGAATCATATTCAGTTCTTCCCACAAAATAATTGCCTTCTTTACGGTCAATGATACAGCTGAAGGTTTTACCTATTTTTTCCTGGTTCAACTCCCAAGAAATCTGCGACTGAAGCTCCATGATCTCATTGGCACGCTCTTGTTTTACCTCTTCGGGAACATCGTCTACTAAATTAAAGGCATGGGTATTTTCCTCGTGACTATAGGTAAAGCATCCCAATCGCTCAAAACGCATTTCGGACACCCAACTCTTAAGGGTTTGAAAGTGCTCCTCTGTTTCACCTGGATAACCTACGATCAAGGTAGTTCTGATGGTCATATCTGGAACATGAGTCCTGAATTCCTTGATCAATTTGGTGGTTTTTTCTTTGGTTGTGCCACGCCGCATACTCTTCAAGATTTCGTCAGAGATATGCTGTAAAGGAATATCAAGGTAGTTACAGATTTTGGGCTCCTTGTTCATGACATCGAGTACATCCATAGGAAAACCAGTAGGGAAGGCATAATGCAAGCGTATCCAATCTATTCCCTCAATTTTGACCAATTCTTGAAGTAATTCAGCCAAATTTCTCTTTTTATATAGATCCAATCCGTAATACGTCAAATCCTGGGCGATCAATATCAATTCTTTGACACCCTTAGCTGCCAATTTTTCCGATTCAGTCACCAATTCTTCAATTGGTTTACTTTTATGTTTCCCACGCATTATAGGGATTGCACAAAAAGAACAAGGTCTATCACAGCCCTCAGCAATTTTTAAATAGGCATAATTTTTTGGTGTTGTAGTTAACCTTTCCCCAATCAATTCGTGCTTATAATCCGCACCAAGTGCTTTTAATAAACTGGGTAATTCACTAGTTCCAAAATATTCATCAACATTCGGAATTTCCTTTTGCAAGTCGGGCTTGTAGCGTTCACTCAAACAACCCGTGACAAAAACCTTATCAACAACGCCAGCCTCCTTCTTTTCAACATACTCCAAAATAGTATTTACACTCTCTTCTTTGGCGTTAGCAATAAATCCGCAGGTATTGATTACCACAACATTGCCCTCTTCCTCATGCACTACTTCCTTGTCATTTGCCCGCAATTGTCCCATGAGTACTTCCGAATCGTACACATTCTTAGAGCAACCAAGGGTTACTACATTGATTTTGTTCTTTTTAAGGGTTTTTGTTCGCATATCCTTTTTCTGGTGCCTGCCTGCCGCAAGCAGGTGCAAAAATACAACTTGGCGTAGGAACTATAACGATTTAAGACGATTTCTTAAGTTTTTACGTTAAACCATAAATGGATTTTGTCATAAACCCTAGATCTTTAGCAACATGAAATCTATATCAATCACTTTTCTTTCAATTATTTTTATTTTGGTCATTGGTTGCAGTAATGATTCGGAAAACATTGAAAATGAAATACCCGTTCCTTCTGGAATGTATTTTCCTCCTTTGGATGGAGATACTTGGGAAACCGTGACATCAAGCCAATTACAGTGGAACACGGAAAATGAGGAAGAATTATATGATTATTTACAATCTACCAATACCAAAGGCTTTATCATCCTTAAAAATGGAAGAATTGTGGTGGAAAAATACTTCAATGGACATAATCAAAATGCAGATTGGACCTGGTTTTCAGCCGCCAAAAGTTTGACTGCCACGTTTGTTGGAATAGCCCAAGATGAGGGAATTCTCAATATAAATAACAAGACTTCAGATTATTTAGGTGCGAATTGGAGTCAATTGACCACTGAAAAACAAGATTTGATAACTGTAAAGCACCATTTAACCATGACTACAGGGCTCACTCCACATTTGGGTGATTTTGCCCCTTGGGTATGCACCTTACCTATTTGTCTTGAATATACTACAGACGCGGGCACAAGTTGGGCGTATCATCAAGGTGCTTTTATGCTGCTTCAGGAAATGATAACCCAAAATTCAGGTGTTTCGTTTCAAGAATATTGCAAAACTAGGGTTGCAGATAAAATTGGAATGAGCGGTAATTGGACGAATAGCTTAGGCTTGAATATTTATAACAGCAATACACGAAGTATGGCCAGATTTGGACTATTAATGCACAACAAAGGGGCATGGGATGGCGCAACAATCGTAAGCGAATCCTATTTTAACGAAATGACCAATACATCACAGGATATTAATAAATCATACGGATACCTATGGTGGTTAAATGGAAAAGAAAACATTGTCGGAACCACTTCAACAGTAGCGTTACCTGGACCGCTTGTACCCAATGCACCCAATGACATGTTCGCTGCTCTAGGCGCCAATGACCAAAAGATTTATGTTATACCTAGCAAAGACCTTGTTATTATTCGTTGTGGGGATAGTGCAGGGGAAATGCAATTGGGACCATCAAGTTTTGACAATGAACTTTGGGGTAAAATCAGTACTATTATAAATTAGAACAAAATAGTACTACTCCTGAAGTCTTTTCCATTTCGCGATATTCTTTTCGTTCATTCGAACAAATTCATCTTTATCTTGAAGTGCAGCTAATTCCATTGATTTATGGGCAGATGAGATTGCGGTTTTGAAGTCTCCCAATGCCGCCTCAACCAAAGATTTTACGCGGTAGAAATAGTAGGTGTCGCCTCCTAGTTCAATGGCCTTTTTCAAATATTCCAAAGCAGTCCCATATTTAATATGTTGTTCTTGGTAATACCTCGCAGCTTCATAGTAGGTTTGTGCAGTAGGATTATCTTTCAATTGTTTTGTTATTTCAATTTCCATAAGACTCCCAGTGTCAATTTTGATGGGAATCCTTATTTCTGTATTTGCCCAACGCAATAATAGATTCAGGCCGTTGTACTGAATTTTATCGAACGTAATTAGAAAATTCTCCTGAAAAGATTTTGTTTCCCCTGGAACTAACTTTATCCGCAGGACATCTTCATTAGGGTTATAATTTTTTCTGCCATCGCCCCAATGTGTCAGATTTTCATGGAAAACAATATCCCATTCTTCAGCCTCTGGGAAAGCATAAAGGGCATAAGTTCCTTTTTCAAGCACATTCCCCATTATTGTCACGTCGTTTTCAAAAGTTATTTTGGTTGAAGCATTTGCGCCCACGCGCCAAATACGGCCATAAGGCACAAGACCTCCGAAAATTTTTCTCCCTCGAACAGCTGGTCGTGAATATTCAACTTTTATTGAAGTTAGGCCAACCTCTTGAGTGGTCACTGATAACGGACTGGCCTTAGGGTGTTTTAATTGTGCAGATAATACCGAAACTATTGAAAAGCATATAATGAAAGTTAGCTTTTTCAATTTTCGATGTTAAAGAATGAATCTACAAACTCATATTTATTAAAGACTTGCAAATCTTCAATACCCTCACCTACGCCTATATATTTTACTGGAATCTGGAATTGGTCTGAAATACCTATGACCACTCCCCCTTTGGCCGTTCCGTCAAGTTTTGTTACTGCCAAGGAAGTGACCTCGGTAGCCTTGGTAAACTGTTTGGCCTGCTCAAAGGCATTCTGTCCAGTCGAACCATCCAACACCAATAGAACATCATGTGGGGTATCTTCTATCACCTTCTGCATTACACGTTTTATCTTAGTAAGCTCATTCATTAAATTCACCTTATTGTGCAATCTCCCTGCTGTATCTATAATAACCACATCAGCATCCTGGGTTACCGCAGAACTCAATGTGTCGAAAGCGACCGATGCAGGGTCACTGCCCATATTTTGTTTTACAAGAGGCACATCTACCCTATCGGCCCAAACTTGTAATTGGTCTATTGCCGCTGCCCTAAACGTATCTGCAGCGCCCAAAACAACTTTAAGCCCTTGTTTTTTAAATTGATAGGCCAATTTACCAATAGTAGTTGTTTTTCCAACGCCATTCACACCAACCACCATTATCACATACGGCCTTTTATCTTTTGGAATACTATATTCAGTTTCCTCACCTAGATGTGTTTCTGAAAGTAATCCCGCGATTTCCTCTCTTAAAATATTGTTGAGCTCATCCGTGCCCATGTATTTATCTTTGGAAACCCTGGCCTCAATACGGTCAATAATCTTTAATGTTGTGTCTACACCAACATCGGAAGAAACTAAGACTTCTTCCAAATTATCCAATACATCATCATCGACCTTGGACTTGCCCGCTACGGCCTTACTTAACTTGGAAAAAAAAGTGGTTTTGGTTTTCTCTAGCCCTTTATCCAAGGACTCCTTTTTTTGAGAGGAAAATATCTTTTTGAATAAACTCATAATACCTGAAAAACTTTCACCAAAGATATGAAAATAAAAAAGCTCCTTTCTTTCAAAAGGAGCTTTTAAAAATTGATTTTATCAATTATATCTTACTTCGACAACCAATCGTTAACAGCCTCTGGCGCCATTACAGACTCATGAAATGTGTAAGCGCCACTCTTTGGTGACTTTACCATTTTAATTGCCTTGGTTAATCTTTTTGAACTTGTTTGTAAACTTGCTACTGTCTTCTTTGCCATGACCTTATGGGTTGTTTGACATTTTCACCAAAGTGAGAATATCCTATTACTTAATTTCTTTATGAACTGTCATTTTCTTAAGGATTGGATTAAATTTCTTAATCTCCATCCTTTCCGGAGTGTTCTTTTTGTTTTTTGTGGTTATATACCTGGAAGTTCCTGGTTGTCCGGACCCTTTGTGCTCTGTACACTCCAATATAACTTGAACTCTGTTCCCTTTTTTTGCCATTATAATCTATCTTTTTAGGACTATTTTACAAATCCTTGTGCTTTAGCCTCTTTTAAAACAGCAGAAATACCTTTCTTATTAATGCTCTTCAACGCCTTGGCAGATACCTTAAGCGTAACCCATCTATCTTCCTCAGGAATATAAAAGCGCTTTTTAGAAAGATTTACATTAAATCTTCTTCTTGTTTTATTGATAGAAAACGATACGTTGTTTCCAAACATCGCTCTCTTTCCCGTAATTTCACAAACTTTTGACATCGCGCCTAATTTTTCATTTTAAACAGGCTGCAAATTTATATCATTTTTGTGGGACGGGCAAAATTCTACTTCAGATTTTTAATATTTCTTTTTGAAGCAGCTCAAATACCTTATTTACAGTCTTTTGAACTATTCTTGTACGCTGATTTCCCATCATGAATTTATCCACAAACACTTCATTTGGGGTAGCAATGGCTATAAAGACCGTACCAATATCAGCATCTGAATCCCCTTTTGTAGGCCCGGCATTACCGGTAGTGGCCACTGCAAAATCTGTATTCAATAGTTCCTTTACATTTTTTGCCATGGCTTTTGCCACTTCTGCACTTACCACTGAATGCTTATCTATCAATGCTTTGGGAACATGGAGAACATTGATTTTAGTCTCTGTTGAATAACTGACTACGCTACCCTTGAAATAAGCTGATGCACCGGACATTGCAGTGATTTTTTGGGCAATTTTTCCGCCGGTACAACTTTCTGCGGTAGCCAAGGTCATCTGTTTTTCGGTGAGCAATTTAGCGACAAATTCTTCTAAGGTCTCATCATCATCGGTGCCATAAAAAATATCATCAATTAATGGTCGTAATTTTTTGATTTCCTCTTCAATACCATCCTCTAGTATTTTATTTTCCCGACCTTTTGCCGTTAATCGTAACCTAACTTTTCCCAAATTTGGCAAATAGGCCAATTTAATGAAAGATGGCAAGTTTTCCTCCCACTCCCCTATTCTTTCTGCAACAGCACTTTCACCAAGCCCGTAGGTCACCAAGGTTTTATGAATGATATACGGTCTTTCAAAATCCTCCATGATTTTAGGTATGACAGCATTGATCATTAAAGCTCTCATTTCAAAAGGCACACCGGGGAGCGATACAAAAGAAACGCCATCAGATTGCATCCACATTCCTGGGGCAGTACCATTGGCATTGTACAATACTGTCGCTTTTGAAGGCACCATTGCTTGTTGTCTGTTCACATCCGATATAGGTGTTGAAATAAAGCTTGCAAACAATTCCTCGACGTGTTTTAAAACATTCTCGTTCCGAACTAGGGTATCATTGAAAAACTCGCAAAACGTATGTTTGGTAATATCATCTTTGGTAGGCCCCAGGCCACCAGTAACAATTACAATTTGAGCCCTTGCCTTTGCTTCTTCCAAAGCCACCAAAATGTGTTGACGCTCATCTTGAACTGAAGTTATCTGATAAACGGATATGCCAATTTTATTGAGTTCTTTGGCAATAAACGCAGAATTGGTATCAATTATTTGACCAATGAGAATCTCATCGCCAATGGTAATGATTTCTGCAAACATTATAGGTTAAAATCCTTTTTAAGCTCTGAAACCACTTGGTGAATGTCCTTTTTTAAGACTGGGAATACATCACGAATCTCGCTTATATTGGCAGCGTTTTTACCCAAAGTTTCGATTTGAAGAGCCGTTGCCCTTGTTTGCTCCATACCCAATAAATCAACATTGGGCTTTATCTTATGGGCCAATTGATACACCTGCTCGTGATTTTGCTCTTCCAAAGCACTTTCCAATCCTTCAAGATCCTGAGGAACTTCTTCCAAGAAGACAGATATGACAGAGTTGATGAAATCCTCATCACCATCGGCCATTTCATTTATTTTATCAAGATTGTATATCATTATTTTATTTTTACTGAAAAGAGCTCTTGTCCCTCCAACTTGCCCGAAAGATAGTCATTTGTTGCAATCTTACCAACACCAGCGGGAGTACCTGTAAATAAAACATCACCTTTTTTTAAGGTAAAAAATTTGGAGACATAGGCGATAAGTTCATCTATTTTCCAAAGCATAAGGCTGGTATTTCCTTCTTGAACCATTTCATTATTTCTTATTAAGGAGAAATTTAAATTGTTCAAATCCTTAAAATTGGATTTTGGAAGCCATTTTCCTATTACTGCAGAGCCATCAAAACCTTTGGATTTTTCCCATGGCAATCCTTTTTCCTTTAGCGCTGATTGAAGATCTCTCGCCGTAAAATCAATGCCTAAACCAATTTCATCATAATATTTGTGAGCAAATCGTTCATCAATATGTTTACCAACTTTACATATTTTGACCAGCACCTCTACCTCATAATGTACGTTGTGGGTAAAATCCGGAATATAAAAGTCCTGCTCTTTTGGTAAAACCGAAGAATCAGGTTTTATAAATACTACAGGTTCTTCTGGCCGTTCGTTGGCCAACTCTTTTATATGTTCCGTGTAATTTCTACCGATACAAATAATTTTCATAACAATCCTACTTCTTCAATAATTTTAGGCTTATAGCAAGCTGTAAAAAAAATAAGCACGATAAATCGCAATTAACTTAACTTGTTGTTAAGCCTACTTAATTTAATCTGTGTTAAAACTTTCTTAGTATACAACGGAAAATCAGCATTTAGTATCCAGCCAAAATACCCTGGTTCCTTATCCAAAACCTCTAAGACTTTTCGACCTTTATGCTTTCCAAAGGAAAATATTTCTTCCTGATCTTCATCCAAAACGATAAACCCGGCAAAATCAACCGTTTTTTTGTGGGTGGAGAATTCAGCTAACTTTTTAACACTATTCTCCAGTTCAGGATAACGATCTAATTGCGAAAGCAAAACCTCGTAGGTAGCAATTGTATCAGCCTCAGCACTATGGGCATCAACAAGCTCTTTGTTACAATAAAACTTATATGCAGCTTCAAGGGTTCTTTTTTCCATTTTATGGAATATCGTCTGAACGTCGACGGAAACCATATTCTTCATATCGAAATCAATATCGGCTCGAAGCATTTCCTCAGCCAGCAAAGGAATATCAAAACGGTCGGAATTGAAGCCACCCAAATCGCTATCTTTTATAAGATTATATATTTCCTTGGATAGCATCTTGAAGGTAGGTTCATTGGCCACTTTTTCGTTTGAGATTCCATGTATCGCAATAACCTCATCTGGAATTTGTATTTCGGGGTTCACCAACCAAGTTTTACTTTCTTTATTACCATTTGGATAAACCTTTAAAATAGAAATTTCAACAATCCTATCCTTGGCCACATTAATTCCTGTGGTCTCCAAATCAAAAAAGCAAATCGGTCTTGTTAGCTTTAATTCCATAGTTCATATTGTTTGGACAAAGATAAGTCTTAGAAAACTTTAACGAAATGAATAATACCAATTATTAGGCGCATAATTTCTTTAAATGATTATATAGCTGATCACTTATTGTAAGAATCCTATAAAAGGAATAATCGTGTATTTATGATGATATTGAAGTTAGACCTCCCGATTCACATCCCAAGCCTCAAGGTAATCCGCAACCGATTTTGCGAACATGCTGCCCAATGCTCCATTGACTACACGATGGTCATAACTATGTGAGATATACATTTTACTTCGAATACCAATAAAGTCTCCCTCATTAGTTTCGATAACAGCAGGAATCTTACGAATGGCACCCAAAGCCAAAATACCTACTTGGGGTTGGTTAATAATTGGAGTTCCAAAGACACTGCCAAAAGTGCCCACATTGGTAACAGTGTAAGTACCATCTTGAACTTCATCAGGTTTAAGTTGGTTGTTCCTTGAACGTTCTGCCAGATCATTTACGACCTTGGCCATACCAACCAAATTTAATTGATCTGCATTTTTGATTACAGGTACAATCAAATTACCATCTGGTAAGGCTGCCGCCATACCTATATTAATGTTCTTTTTCTTTATAACTGTGTCCCCATCAACTGAAATATTCATCATGGGATACTTCTTTAACGCCTTGGCTATAGCCTCCATAAAAATGGGCGTAAATGTCAACTTTTCACCTTCAGTTTTAAAGAAGGAATCCTTCATTTTATTTCTCCAATTCACAATATTGGTCACGTCAACCTCAATAAAACTCTGCACGTGCGCCGAGGTTGAAACACTATCTACCATATGCTTGGCAATGAGTTTGCCCATTCGGGTCATTTCAATTACTTCATCACCACCGGATGCAACCACTCTTGGGGTCTGTTGCTTTTCAATAACAGGTTGTATAACCTCTTTTACAACAACAGGCTCATGTTTTTCAACATAATCCTGAGCTTTTGTAGACCCCGAGGACTGCCTTGTTTCAACATAAGATAAAATATCATCTTTTGTAACTCTGCCCTCTTTGCCTGTACCTTTTATTGCATCTAATTCGGCTATTGGGATTCCTTCTTGCTTAGCAATGTTTTTAACCAAAGGGGAATAAAACCGATCAGAAGAACCAAAATCCTGAGTAGGTGCATCAACTGTAGCTTTTGCCACATCAATTGTTTCAGCGACTGATGCAATCACCTCCTCTGAAACATCAGGTAAGTTTACCCCATCGACTATGGCCTCAGAAGACTCACTAGCTTCTCCATTAATTTCAATTACAGCGACAATATCTCCAACTTTTATAATGTCATCAACATTGAACAATTTTTCGACTAACACTCCATCCACTTCACTAGGCACTTCAGAGTCTACCTTGTCAGTGGCAATTTCAAAGACGGCTTCATCCATTTCAATAGTATCACCAACTTCTTTTAACCAAGAAGTCAATGTTGCTTCCGCAACGCTTTCTCCCATTCGTGGTAATTTCAATTCAAATTTTGACATATTGCTAATTTGTACGCTGTTTTAGATAGATTATTTGCAAAATTAATAAATAATAATACTATTTTCTAATATTATTATATTTCTAATTGGCCTTTAAGGAGTTCGCAAAAGGAATCCTATTCAAAATACTTCTTCCCAGTGTCACCTCATCTGCATATTCCAATTCATCACCTATGGCGATACCTCGGGCAATAGTTGAAGTTTTGATATCCAAACCTTCAAGTTGCTTGTAAATATAGAAATTAGTGGTGTCCCCTTCCATAGTGGAACTCAATGCAAAAATCAATTCCTTTATTTTACCTTCCTTGGCTTTTATGACCAAAGACGAAATTGTAAGTTCTTGTGGGCCAACACCTTCCATAGGAGAAATTTTCCCGCCTAAAACATGATAAAGTCCATTAAATTGACCTGTGTTTTCAATTGCCATAACATCACGAATATCCTCTACCACACATACCAAACTTTCATCTCTCTTTGGGTTGGTGCAAATCTCACATAGTTCAACATCCGAAATATTATGACATTGAGCGCAAAATTTTACCGAATTTCTTAAATCTTCAAGTGCGGAGGATAATCTGGCTGTTTGCCCACTAGGTTGTTTCAACAGATGAAGTACCAACCTTAAAGCAGTTCGCTTTCCAATTCCCGGAAGTTGCGACATCTCATGTACCGCATTCTCCAATAGCTTTGACGAAAAATCCATAGCGACAAAATTACACACTATTTTTTCTTTTTGTACTTTGCATTTGAAATTTATTTCTATGACAGCCACCCATATTCTGCTCTTGATCGGGGCTTATTTCATCTTACTTTTATTGATTTCGTATTTCACCGGAAAAAATGATTCCAATGCTGATTTTTTCAAAGCGGGAAAGCAATCACCTTGGTATTTGGTCGCATTTGGAATGATTGGGGCTTCGCTATCTGGAGTAACCTTTATTTCGGTGCCTGGCTGGGTCGAAGCCTCCGAATTCAGCTATATGCAGGTTGTCTTTGGCTATTTATTGGGCTATCTAGTAACGGCTTATGTTCTTTTACCCATTTACTATAGGCAAAATGTAACCTCAATATACCAATATCTAGACGACCGCTTTGGATTTGTCAGCTATAAGGTAGGGGCGATTTCGTTTTTCGTTTCTCGGGTCTTGGGAGCTGCATTTCGGCTTTTTCTAGTAGCTATTGTCTTGCAACAATTCGTATTCGATACCTGGAATGTCCCTTTTGAGGTAACCGTTACCCTGTCTATTTTACTTATATGGGTTTATACCTATAAAGGGGGTATTAAAACCATTGTTTGGACAGATACTTTACAAACCCTGTTCATGCTTATTTCGGTTGGTCTTTCAATTTATTTTATTTTGGAGCAATTGGATTGGAGTTTTATCGATTTTTTAACCTCTGATGAATTCAAACAATACAATAAAATTCTATTTGTCGATGATTTTATGGACAACAAGCACTTGATAAAATCATTCTTAGGAGGAATGTTCGTAACCATTTGCATGACAGGCTTGGATCAAGATATGATGCAAAAGAATCTTACTTGCAAAACCTTGAAAGACTCACAAAAGAACATGGTGAGCTTTAGTATCGTATTGGTTATGGTCACTTTTGTTTTTATGCTTTTGGGAGCCTTATTATTCATCTATGCGGAGAAATTTCAAATTGCAATCCCTTTAATGGATGGAAAACCAAAATCAGATCTTTTATTTCCTGAAATCGCCTTGAACAGTGGTCTAGGAATGACCGTGGCAATTACCTTTTTATTAGGTCTTATCGCTGCAGCCTATAGTAGTGCCGATAGCGCCTTGACTTCTTTGACCACATCCGTTTGTGTTGACTTTTTGGGTATAGAGAAAAAACCTGAAAATAATAGGAAAAAGATCCGTAAAGCCACACATGTGGGTATGAGTTTATTATTGATTCTTGTTGTTGTCGCCTTTAAACATATCTTGGATACCAATGTAATAGACGGACTTTTAAAAGTAGCTTCATACACCTACGGACCGCTATTGGGATTATTCGCTTTTGGTATTTTCACAAAATACAAGGTGAAAGACAAGTATGTTTGGATTGTGGCCATATTATCTGTTGCAATAAGTTTCATCTTGGGCAAATTGCCACCGGAAAATTTGGGGGGATATGTTTTCGGCTATGAGTTACTACCTATAAACGGACTGATAACATTTATTGGCCTGTTCCTTATTAGAAAAAACAAGTGAAAAAAGCCTTAAATTATTAGTATTGATTAGTTGCCAATAAAACCAATGTACAGGCTATGACCACATCCACACCATTTTTCTCCAGCAACCTATAAAATGGAGGGTTTTCGGTTCCTGGGTTAAATATTACCCTTGCAGGTTGTAGGTTAATGATGTCAGTATAATGGGATTCCTGCCTTTTAGGGTTTAAATACAAAGTAATCGTATGTATATTTTGGATATTATCCAAATTGGTACTAATTTCGATCCCACTTATTACTCCTACTTGTAATCCGTATGCTTGCGTGGCGATTCCTTTTTCCGCAAGACGATTTATTGCGATATTACTGTAGCGATTTGGTTTCAAAGAAGCCCCAAAAACAAGAGTGTCTTTCATATGTTAAAGTTATTTTGCAAATGTAACTTTTTTATAAAAAAGACGTCTTTATAAGTAATACAATAGCGATTCATCCTTATTGAAACAAAATAAAAGGTTGTTGAGAAAGCTATATGTTTATAGTTAATGGTTAGTGTTTAGTATAGCCTATCAGCAAAAGGAACCCTGACGTTATCGTCAGGGTTTTATGCTTTTATACCTTTTCATAAATAATATTACACAGCCTTCCCTTAAATTTCTGGCACATTACTAACTAGTGTTACATCCTAGCACCCGCTTGCAATCACTTAAAGCCCATTGAAGAGTGTTAAAATCACAATAATTGGTAACATTCTAAGATTTTCATCGTCCATTATATTGAATATTCATCCAAAGGCATTTGCCATAATAAGTTTTGACAATGCTAAAAAAGGTGGTGGAGGAATACTTTAAAATTTAATTGGCAAAACTGGTTTGGATGATGGTTGGTTGGTCCTAACCAAAACATTGTCAATTAAGAAACCCTGACGAAATTCGTCAGGGTTTTATTTTTATTTATGATCACTATGTTACCATCTGATTATGACACTACCCCACGTGAATCCGCTTCCAAAAGCTGCAAGTACTACCAGGTCGCCTTCATTAACCTTTCCTTGTTCCCAAGCTTCAGTCAATGCAATAGGTATCGAAGCAGCTGTGGTGTTACCATATTTCATAATATTATTGAAAACCTGGTCGTCGCTCAATCCGAATTTTCCCTGAATAAATTGTGAAATTCTTAAATTGGCCTGATGGGGCACTAATAGATCAATATCTTCTTTAGACATTCCATTGGCCATCAAACCTTCCATTATAACTTCACTAAAACGTACCACAGCATGTTTAAATACAAACGTACCATCCATGTATGGGAAATACGATAAATCTTTGCCACCAGCTTCAATTATTTCTGGCACCCAGTGCTTAATGCTTGGTGCTTCAACAATTAATTTATCAGCATATTTACCTTCACTATGTAAATGAGTAGATAAAATCCCTTTTGAGTTGTCTTCTTCTCGTGATACAATACATGCTCCTGCGCCATCCCCAAAAATAACCGTGACACCTCGTCCTCTAGTCGATTTATCTAGACCATTAGAGTGGTATTCGGCACCGACAACCAAAATATTTTTATACATTCCGGTTTTAATAAATTGATCTGCAATCGATAGTGCATATATAAAACCTGAACACTGATTTCTTATATCAATGGCGCCAACATTTTTTAATTCTAATAAATCTTGAATTTGTACGCCACAACCAGGAAAATAATAATCTGGTGTCATAGTAGCAAACACAATAAAATCGATATCATCTTTAGCTATTCCTGCACGTTCAATAGCCATTTCTGAAGCCTTCGCTCCCATTATTGCAGATGTATCACTCTCGCCTTCTTTAATCCATCGTCGTTCTTTAATTCCTGTGCGCTCTTGTATCCATGCATCATTGGTATCCATCATTTTCGCCAAATCGTCATTAGTCACAACGTTTTCAGGAACAAAATAACCTAGTCCGGTAATTTTCGAATTATACATTTTATAGTCTGTTTAGGTTTGTGAATAGTCTTAACTATTATTTAATATGCAATGTAGTGATTGCTATACTTTAAATCAAAACATCCTGGGGCACTTAAACAAAAAAAGAAAGATTTTGGTAAGGATTAATTAACGTATTTCCAGAAATTGTTTACCCTTACTGTTGCTTTTAGGTCATGAAGTAAGTTGAAAAGTCCGAAGAAAGTACGATTCATATAAAGAAAATGTTTTGAACCCCTATTGCCATTCATCTGCCTAATCTGCGGGTCATTAGCATAACGTTGACTCAAATCCGCTATTTTAGACCAAAAATCATCTGCCCCAAAATCAAATAATTCCTCATTAAAGGGTGAAGTAAAAAGTGTTAACATTTCTTTGAACAACTCCTTGAAAAACTTGAGTTCTTGCGCAGAATCTGTTAGGGTCAATATTTCCAATTCGTATAATTTCTGTGTGAAAATCGCATCATTGGAAATATTCTCATTTTTAGATAATTCAAAATAAGGAATATAAAATTCGTCTGGAACCTCTTTTACACAACCAAAATCTATTGCTATCAGTGTTTCGCTTTCACTAACCAAAAAATTGCCAGGATGGGGATCTGCGTGCACTTTACGTAATCCGTGTATTTGATACATATAAAAATCCCAAAGAGTCTGCCCCAATTTGTTTCCCAATTCAGGTTTAAAATCAGTTTTGGCAAATTCGCTTAAATGCTTTCCATGCATCCAATCCATTGTAATAATCCGTTCACTCGATAAATCCCCATAATATTTGGGGAATTCCAGATTGGGGATTCGTTCACATTTGGCGCTTATTTCACTGCTTTGTTGTAGCTCGAGTATATAGTTGGTCTCCTCGACCAATTTTAGCTCTACTTCCTTAAAAAACTTATCTGAATCTTTTCCTTGAAGATTAAACATGCGAATGGCTATTGGTTTCACCAAAGCTAAATCACTATTAATACTCTCTGCCACTCCAGGATATTGAATTTTTACTGCCAATTCCTTGTCACCCTTAGTCGCTTTATGCACTTGTCCTATACTCGCTGCATTGATAGAATCACGTTCAAAAGTGTCAAAAAGCTCCTCTGGGTATTTATCCAAGTACTTTTTAAAGGTTTTGCGCACTAAAGGGGCGGAAAGTGGAGGTACCGAAAATTGAGACAGTGAAAACTTTTCTACATAAGCCCTCGGGAGTAGATTTTTATCCATGCTCAACATTTGGGCAACCTTTAAGGCGCTACCTTTGAGACTCTTTAATCCGTCATAGATATCGTCCGCATTGTCCTCATTTAGCTCATCTCTGGTATGCTCAGGGTTTACAAGTTTCTTACCATAGTACTTGGCATAATTACCACCGATTTTCACTCCAGTCTTTACTAGTTTACTTGCGCGCTCAATCTTTCCAGTGGGTATCTTGTCAAGTGTTTTCAATAGTAGCTTTATTATTGTTGTTAATTGTTAAACAAAGGTTTCCTTGTAAAGAAATTTTCCAAAATCGATAATGTTCTCCAAAGGTGTATTATCAAATACATCGAAAATGGTGTTTACCGACTTTTCTATGGCAATGTCAGTCTTTTCAAAGCCTGCCGATTCATCATTCATCCAAAATTTGAGAAGGAACAAAAATTGGAGCCAAGCCCCTTCAGAGAAAAGTTTAGGGTTATGTTTTGTTATTTCTAAGGTTCTATCTGCGTTACCCTCATTAATAAGATCAGCTGCAAAATTTTTTATTTGCTTACGCAATCCCTTTAACTGCCCTAAATTCTTCAACGGATTATTTTCTTGTTTCAAAGCAAGTAATACATAGCTGCGATTCAAGGTCAACATTTCAAAGAAGGAATAGAAAAAAGTGAGCATTTTATCCCTATTGGAAAAGTTGTCAAATTCCTTGTTCTTTTTAAGCAAGTTTTCCGTATTAACATAGAATTTATTCCATATTTTCTTTCGAATAGATTCTATTGAACCAAAATTTTCATAAAACTCGACTTCTTTAATCGAATTCATCTTACAGAACTTAAACACAGATTTTGGTATGGTTTCATGTTCAAGCACATAGTCCATGTACATTGTAATTATTTCATTGTCAGTAATTTTCTTTGATTTTGCCATTGCTGTCATGTTTTAAATTTTGGACTTAAACTTGATTCAAATCCCTTGATGGGCCATTTCATTTTGTTGTTAACAAAAACGCACTTTCTTACGAAAGCACGTTTTCTAACAACCTAACCACTAAAAATAGTAGTAACTAGAAAAGTTTAGACTTTTTCATAGCAATTTATTTCCCAGTCATGACAAATATAATACTTGTTTAACGTTTTATCATTTTTATTAAACAAAAATATTTGTTAAAGTTTTCAAATGCTACCTTGTGCTTGAAATTGTGTCAGTTTGTCATTGAATACAAGTATGGTATTTTTTTTGACTATCAAATTCCATAATTTATAAAAATCAAAGAACAATGGCTACAGGCAAAATCAATGTATCAGTAGATAATATTTTTCCACTAATAAAAAAGTTTCTTTACAGTGACCATGAAATTTTTCTTCGGGAACTAATTTCAAACGCGACAGATGCAACATTAAAATTAAAGCATCTTTCCTCTGTTGGAGAAGCTAAAGTAGATTATGGCAATCCCATGATTGAAGTTAAGACTGACAAAGAAGGCAAAAAACTTCACATAATCGACCAAGGACTGGGCATGACAGAGGAAGAGGTGAAAAAATACATTAATGAGATTGCTTTTTCAGGAGCTGAGGAATTCTTGGATAAATATAAAGATGCTGAGAAAGATTCCGGTATTATTGGTCATTTTGGGCTAGGTTTCTATTCCTCTTTTATGGTTGCCGACAAAGTTGAGATCATTACAAAGAGTTATAAAGATGAACCTGCAGTACACTGGTCTTGCGATGGTTCACCAAAATTCTCAATTAAAAAGAGTAAAAAAGAAGAACGAGGCACTGAAATTATACTTCACATAGCAGAGGATTCAACCGAGTTTTTAGAGGATGGTAGAATTTCAGAATTATTGAACAAGTACAACAAATTCATGCCCATCCCCATTAAATTTGGAACAAAAACAGAAACACTTCCAAAACCTGAAGGGGCAAAAGAAGAAGATCCCGCACCGACTCAAGAGGTTGATAATATCATAAACAATCCTAACCCAGCATGGACCAAACAACCATCGGAACTTGAAGATGCGGATTATAAGAATTTTTATAGGGAACTCTACCCTATGCAGTTCGAGGAGCCCTTGTTCAATATTCATTTGAATGTAGATTATCCTTTTAACCTGACAGGAATTCTATATTTCCCTAAATTGAGTAATGACCTTAACATCCAAAAAGATAAAATTCAACTTTTTCAAAACCAAGTTTATGTAACTGATAATGTTGAAGGCATCGTACCCGAATTCTTGACGATGTTAAGAGGTGTAATTGATTCACCCGATATTCCTTTGAATGTATCACGTTCCTATTTACAGGCGGATGGTGCGGTTAAGAAAATAGCATCTTACATTACTAGAAAAGTTGCCGACAAATTGACCTCTTTGTTTAAAAACAATAGGGAGGAATTTGAGGCTAAATGGAATGACATTAAAATCGTTATTGAATATGGAATGCTTTCCGAGGATAAGTTCTTTGAAAAAGCTGACAAATTTGCACTTTACCCAACGGTTGATGGCAAATTCCACACTTTTGAAGAATTACAGGAAAATCTCAAGGAAAGCCAAACCGATAAAGACGATAAATTGGTGGTACTATATGCTTCTGACAAAGAAGCTCAGCACAGCTATATTGAAGCGGCAAAAGCCAAAGGCTATGAGGTTTTATTGATGGATTCCCCCATCATCGCACACCTAATGCAAAAACTTGAGACATCAAAAGAAAAACTTTCTTTTGCCCGTGTTGATGCCGACCATTTAGACAACCTCATCAAAAAAGATGATACTCAGATCTCAAAACTGTCTGATGAAGAAAAAGACCGCCTCAAGGCTGGTTTAGAAAAGGTTATAACTGACAAGGGGTATACGATACAGTTAGAAGCTATGGACAGTGCGGCTTCACCGTTCATTATTACAGAGCCTGAATTCATGCGTAGAATGAAAGAAATGCAGCAGACCGGTGGTGGAGGTGGAATGTTCGGAATGGGAGGCATGCCTGAGATGTATAATCTTATAGTCAATACCAATCATGAATTGGTTGGCGAGATATTGAATACCAAAACAGCAAAGAAACGGGAACGTTTGATCAACCAATCCCTGGATTTGGCTCGATTATCAAAAGGGCTTTTAAAAGGTGAGGAACTTACAAACTTCATTAAGCGTAGTTATGAAATGGTAAAATAGTTTGCCTAAATTTGGCACATTACCATTAAATATGAAGTACACATTTTTTGTCTTTCTATTGCTCATAACAAGTTTTGCACTTTCGCAGGATCATCATCTAAGTGTAAAAATTGAAGGATTTACATCTGATGATGGAAAAATTCTCTATACCATATTTTCGGGTAAAAAAGGATTTCCCAATAACCCTGAAAAGGCCATAAAAAGTGGTATTGCACATATTGAGAACGGAAAAGCCGGTATTGACTTGGACCTCCCCAAAGGTGAATATGCCGTAATGGTTTTTCATGATGAAGACGATAACAATGAACTAAAAACCAATTGGATCGGAATGCCCAAGGAAGGTGTTGGCAACTCTAACAATCACAAAGGCATTCCGAGTTACAATAAGTCGGTTTTTAGATTGTCGGAAGACAAATCCATTGTAATCGATCTGTGGTATATGTAAGTTGATAAAAGCAAAGCAAAAACCGCCCTGACAAATTTGTCAGGGCGGTTTTTTAGTATTAAAAAAAACTAATTACCAAAATATTGGACCTGTTCCCAAATATTTCTCGGCAATAGGTTTATAATACTGTTTTACCTCTTCCAAATCATAGGTCTTATCGCATTTGGTGTAAAGATCATATTCATTAAAATCGCGAATCCATTCAAGATATTGTTCATCTTTTTTACTCAACAATTGCCTATAACTTCCACCGGTATGCCATGGATAAAAAGAATGATATCGAATCATTACCATAGCTTCTTCAGGCAATTTGTTTGAACTATGATTATTCAATACTTGGAATAAATATTCATCATGGCCCCAGGCCAAATTCACATTGTCCAATCCACAACCTTCTTTATAAATACCTAAATCGGTATTATATCGACTGTCGCTCATATCGCTGTTTAGGTCATTGAATTCAGGATACACACATGTATCTGGCAATTTACAGCCGACTATAAAAACATCACCCACCATTCCCCATTGTTCTGCCTGGCTGGTACCGTCCTCATCACTGCCCCAAAGAAACATTGCTTTCCCCAAATCATGGATCAGTCCTGTTAATTGCATCCAATCCGGTCGGTCATCTGCCCTTATTGCCTCGGCACTTTGTATTAAATGTTGAATGTTGGGTAAATCCAAATCTGGATCGCTTACATCTACCAAACTATTAAGATGCTCCATGGCTTTCCACAAATCCATTGGCTTATCATAGGTCAGATACTTTTTATGCATTCTTTGAACATAATCCAAAGTTTGATTCTTGCGCATTTTCCTGTAATGCTCACGTACTGCAGCTTTTACATCTGAATTATCGTAAACTCTAAAAGTCTTTTCCATAACTAAACGTTTCCTAACCAAAGATACAAAATAACAGTTGTCGCTATTAAAAATAGGCTAAATGCTTTTGCATATTTCCAGGGTTTTATGTCTAATATGCCTGCGTCTTTCATTAAATATCTTTCTTCTTTTGGAAATAACATCGAGGCCAGATGCATTATTGCAATGTTCAGTATAAATTCAATGCCCCATATATGCACAAAATGCAGATCCAATTCCAAGACATAATACGTAATGATATAAAACATAAGACCAAATACGAGTCCGACCTTTGCTCCTGAAGAGGTTACTTTAGGAAATAAGAACCCTGCTATGATCACACTCGCAATTGGGATAAAGAAAATACCATTCAATTGTTGTAGCAACTGATATAAGCCTTCTTGCGCATTGGCCACAAAAGGTGCAATACCAATAGCAAATATGGCAAGCAACGCCGAAGTCCACTTGCCCATGTATACCAACCTCTTTTCACTTGCACCTTTACTTATATATCTTTTGTAAATACCAAGACTAAAAACTGTGGCTGCACTATTCAATGCACTATTAAAAGTACTTAGTATCGCCCCCATCATTACTGCTACAAAAAAGCCTGTCAACCAAAGTGGGAGTACTTTTTTCACCAATAAGGGATATACATTGTCAGGATTGTCATATAAGCTCTCCCCGAAATAATAAAAACCTATTAAACC
Source organism: uncultured Flavobacteriaceae bacterium (assembly GCA_963768235.1). Taxonomy (GTDB): domain Bacteria; phylum Bacteroidota; class Bacteroidia; order Flavobacteriales; family Flavobacteriaceae; genus Maribacter_A. Next base: position 430,619 of record CAVYHF010000008.1, on the reverse strand, counting down.
TGGCAAAACAATGATTAAGGGCACCAATATTTTGAGTAATCCTGTATAGAGTAATCCTTTCTGTGCTTCCTTTAAGCTCACCGCTCCCAATACCCGCTGGATTATTGATTGATGCATGGTCCAGAAATATATCTGATTTACCATTAGTCCCGTAAACAAAACCTCGAAAGGTAGAATTGCCGATCTAGACCCGGGGCCAACACCTGACTCTCGGCTAACCACATTGAATTTATCCGGGCTATTTTCGAACACCTTTGTAATACCATCTATTAGATTATTATCGCCAATACTCAACAATGCTATAATGGGCACCAATAAACCGGCCACCAATAATCCAAAACCATTAATAGTATCGGTATAAGCAACCATCTTTAAACCTCCAAAAATTGCATAGACCGCTCCAATGCTTCCCACTACCATTATGGTTATCCAAATTCCTTCTTTTTGAGTAACATTAAGTAGTTTTGAGATATCGAAAATGGCTTCAATATTCAAAGCTCCAGTATATAAAACAATAGGGAGCAAGGTGGCAACAAATGATATTATCAACAATAAGGCAACCAAGGTACGTGTAACACCATCAAATCGCTGCTCCAAAAATTCAGGAATGGTGGTCAATCCCATTTTGAGATACCTTGGCGCAAAATACAAAGCAGCTATTACCAAGGCCAAAGCGGATGTAACTTCCCAGGCCACTATTATGGCCCCATTGCGGTATGCTGAACCATTCATGCCCACCAAATGTTCCGTTGAAATATTTGTAAGCAATAGGGAACCAGCGATAACTATACCAGTGAGAGACCTACCTCCAAGAAAATAACCATCTTTAGTGTTTAGCTTATCGCGGCGAAGTTTATAAGTAGCATAGAGTGCTACAAATCCAGTGAACAATAGAAAGGTAAAAAGAGCCATCCTTTAAAAATAGGGATAAAAATCAAACCTTAACTTAAGTGGCAGACAGTAGTAGTTAGCTGTGGTTGCCTCTCAGCGTAATCTAGTCCAGGGAATATCGTTTGTCAAAGTGGTTTTTAAGCAAATATACCTGTACCCCAACAAAGAATGCCAAGCCTATAAAAGCATAAACATAAATGTTCGAAATATTTAAATTTGGTAATCTATCAAGAAGGTTCAATTGACCAATTTGTTGCATGTTCATCTCTGGAAGCAAATTGAATTCTATGTCGATATTACCATAAACCAAATAAGCGAAAATTGCAATTACAATTGCCGCTCCCGAATACCAGATATTTTTTGGAATTAATGGTTTGTAAACCGTCACCTCACTATGCTCCCTTAGCGTTTCAATTTTGGAAATAACAATATTTGTAAAATTCAATGAAGGTTTTTCCAAGCCAACTTCCTTTATTCTTTCCTGGATAAATTGGTCGAATTTTGTTTTTTTATCGTCTTGCATAACCACTGATTATTTCAGGTTCAAGTTTATTCATCAAAATATCATGTAATCGCTTTCTTGCCCTAAACAATTTCACTTTCACATTATTGGCACTTATTTCCATTATTTCAGAAATTTCATTCAACGAAAGCTCTTCAAAATAATGCAAAGTAATTAATATGCCATCATCACCGGGTAACAATTGCAATGCTTCTTTAATGGTTTCCTTTTTCTCGATCTGTTCTAATTTGTCAATAATACCTTCTTCTATAACGATGCTATTTTCAACTAGGCCTTCAATTGGGCTTAGACTTGGAGTTCTTCCTATTTTTTTAATATAGTCCAAACTTCTGTAATAGGCAATTTTATACACCCAAGTTGAAAATTTAGAACCTCCTTTAAAACTTTCCAATGCATTGTAAACCTTTAAAAAAGTATCCTGGGCAATTTCTTCAGCTTCTTCCCTGTTTTTGACCATACGCATTGCCAAAGTATAGACCATATACTTATAACGGTCTACGAGTACCGTAAAGGCCTTCATATCTCCTTTTAATGCCCTTTTTATATAAGGTTGGTCTTGCTCAAGGTTCATCTGCTACATTTGACGTGTATAATAGGATCTTGGTTACATAAAATAGGAAAAAAACACGAGTTGGTGTAACCTCAGATAATTAATCGGCGTCATACCTGATGAACGAGTTTATTTATCAATCCTTACTGAACTAGCTTCAGTATTAAAAAAGAATCATATCATGGTAGGAACAGTATTTGTTTTCATTAGTTTATTCATCGTCATTTTTGGCATTGCCTATTTGCATTTCTCAACAAGAAACAAGGAACGTTTGGCATTAATTGAAAAAGGGGCCGAAGCAAGTATTTTTGTAAAGGGGAAACGTGAAAAGGCAGCCCCAGTATGGAAAGTGCTTGTTTTAAATTTAGCCTTGTTGTTAATGGGCATTGGAGCTGGAATAATGATAGGGGGTATTTTAGGCACAAATCTGAACGTAGATTGGGAAATTGCCATGCCAGGCTCAATCTTTCTAATGGCAGGAACAGGTTTATTGGTTGGTTTCTTCTTAACCAAAAAACTGGATAAGGAAGAATAGGATTACGCAATTCAAATTAACGGATCACTAGAAAACCAAGGCTAACACCTTGGTTTTTTATTATCACTAAAAAACTTGTTTTACTCATTTTTGTTACTTTTTTCTTCAAACTTTTTAAAGCTTCAAATCTTATGTATCTTGTTTAGAAAATTGCTGACCATTTATTTTGATTGATACAGTAGAAATTAATTACAACTTACAATCCATTTTGGATATCCTTGGATTAGTGCAGGGTATTACCTTGGGTATTTTGTTATTGATCTTAAATTATAAACACTATAGGAGCACTTATTTTCTTGGGTTGTTTTTGTTTTTGTTTTCTTTAAAATTGGCAAATTTTATTCCTAAGGGATTGAATATTGATCAGATTTACCCAGAATTGTTTCTTTTACCCTTTAATTTTTCCTGGTTACTTTTTCCCATCTTCTTTATCTATACCCAGAAAATTTCAATATTTTCTGATCAAAAAATAAAATATTGGCTACTCTATCCGGGAATTATATCATTTGCGCTTCAACTAATTATTTATTTCCTTCCATACTCCACAAAACAGGCAATTGCCCAAAGTTTTTGGCATGAACTTATATTCACAATTATAGGCATATGTTATTCATGGGTCATTGGTATCTGGAATTTAAAGCTTCTGAATCAGCATAGAGCCGAAGTTCAGAATACATTCTCAGAACTAGAGCAAAAGGTATTGGAATGGGCGCGAATTTTTCTGATTTATAGTTTATCGACTTCCGTGATAATACACATACTTTACTATATTTCCTCTGAAAATTTTTATTTTAAAATCATCTTTTCAGTTTTTGATTTGATCGCCATTTATTGGGTAGCGTTCAATGGCATTATACAGCGAAATGTTTTAGCCTTTCTTGACAAAAATGAATCTGGTATGCCATATCAGGATACCCTTGCCATAGAAAATGACTCTAAAAAAATTGCTAAGACTGAAGACCTTAAAACTTTAATGGAACATATAGATTCGTATATGAAAGGCACTGAAGCCTTTGTACGCACCGAACTCACAATTATTGATTTGGCTGAAAAATTGAAAGTCCATCCTAAACAAATTTCTGCCAGTATCAATACCATATTCAATCAGAACTTTAATTCTTATGTTAATCAGCTTCGTATAAAAAAAGCAAAGACCCTATTGACCGACCAATCTTCAAGCTATTTAAGTATTGAGGGTATTGGAAAAGAAGTAGGTTTTCATAGTAAGAGTGCTTTTTATTCTGCCTTTAAAAAAGTTACTGGAACAACACCTACTAAATACAAAGAGAGAATAGCCATTTAAATAAACATTTCTTCTAAGTTTTTTCGAAAGTAGAGCATTCACATCTAGATAAAAATCAGAATACTTGCAATATTGATTCCTGATTTAAGAAAAAATACGGCGATTTTACAGTTAGTATGTCCTGATTTCCGAAATCCAAACTCATTTGCCCCCTCCTTCAGTTGCTCCAGAAAAATATTTATGAAAACTTTGAATTAAAAGATTGTCACGTATAATCTGATTTCAGCCTTTTCATGTTTTCGAAATATAAGTGGTTCAATTAAATCAGAATCGAGTGTCGCATGTCGATGTAGGTAGTTCCCCCATTTTTTAAGTAGAAGCTAAGGTTATACTTAAAAAAATCATTCAATCCTCCTTTGTCCGTGATGTAGTAAATTAAAAAATGGCAAACAAATCGTTATGACAAAAAAAGAAAATCAAAAAGTCAAAATACTTAAATACGTTGCTATAAATGATATAGGAAATTTCAATACATGGAACCCTTCTCATTTAAAGGAACTAAAAGAAAATGAAATAAGTACGAATCTAGGTCAGAAAGTGCTATTTGAAAACGAATATCTACGTATTTGGGAAGTGGTGTTATTGCCTAAAGAACGACTTCCTTTTCGAAAAATCACTTGAGATTATTGCTGGATGGCTGCCTCTGAGGGTATGGTAATTTCTCGGTTTTCTGATGGAAAAATAATTCTAATGCATTTAGAAAAGGGAGATTCTGAATTTTTAAATCATGAGAATGAACATGCCATATATGATTTGGAAAACATAGGGGAAGACATTCTCTTTTTTCAAATGACCGAATATAAAAACCAGCCACTTCACATTAATTCACGAATTCAGGAAAGTTCAAAACGAAGTTTCCCCCGAGACCTATAACTTTCCTGAATTTTACTATAAAAAGAGGCAAGAAGGAATTGTCATCTTGAAATTTATAATTGTATATGTTGGTTTCCTATCTTTAGGGAATGAAAGTACTCGCTACCAACATAGGCAATCCCACAACTATTCATAGGAACGGTAAGGAAGAACAAACGGGTATTTTTAAATACCCAACAAATAAGGCGTTGTTTTTAGGCAAGACAGCTGTTTTAAAGGATACTGTAATAGACAGAAAGAACCATGCAGGAATAGATAAGGCCTGTTATTTGTTTTCAGCAGACCAATATCCCTATTGGAAAAAAATGTATCCCGAATTGGAATGGGATTGGGGTATGTTCGGAGAAAATTTAACTGTTAATGGACTTAATGAGGCCGAAATACGAATCGGTGATATATTTAAAATAGGCAGTGCCTTAGTTCAAGTTTCCCAACCCAGGGAACCGTGCTTTAAATTAGGAGTACGCTTTGGAACCCAAGAAATTCTTAGGCAATTCATTGACCATGGCTTTCCTGGTACTTATGTCCGAATATTGGAAGAAGGGGAAGTTCAAAGGCACGATGAATTAATCTTGGTTGAAAAATCAGAAAACCCACTATCCGTTAAGCAATTTTATGAGCTGCTATTTGCAAAGGAAAAAGATTTGGAAATCGTAAAACTCGCTATCAACAATCCATCGTTGCCAGAATACAAAAGAGCCCGTTTAAAAAAATTTCTTTAAATTCACGAAGTAAGCTTAGCATAAGCCAACGTTAAAACCGTTTAAAGCGTGATCTCCCCTTGGCATTTATACCTCATGGCCGCAATGTATATCATTGCTGGGATAATGCATTTTGTAAAACCCAAAGCATACCTGCGAATTATGCCTAGGTATCTACCAGAACATAAATTATTGGTGAGTTTAAGTGGTATAGCTGAAGTTCTTTTGGGCATTGGTTTATGTTTATCAATAACAAAAAACCTTGCTGTTTACGCAATTATTTTAATGCTCATCTTTTTTCTACCGGTTCATTTTTATATGCTATCTAGTAATCAGGCATCCGCTGGTATTCCTAAATGGATTTTGATCTTAAGAATACCACTTCAATTTGGCCTAATGTATTGGGCCTATACCTATTTACAATATTGACAAAAAAAAGGGAGCTCTCCAGCCCCCTTTTCTTAAATCGAACTCAATTAAATCAACTCAACTAAAATCAACTTACTCGACAACAACGTTCTTATAGTAATACCTCGTTGTTGTTTTTTACCACAATAGTGTAATTATCCGCTTCGGCTTTTTCAAAATTGAACGCTTTTTCAACAAGCATTTGCATTCTTTAATGTCTTGTTTAAAAACTATTCTGTTATAGCTGTCATAAACCTTAATTTCAACTTTGACCTTGTGTAGGTTTAAAAGATTAAGAAATACCCTGTCTTCAAGTGTTCTGAACACTGGCTTGGCATTTTCTTTTCTCTCAACGATTTTTACAACATTTCCTTTCAAACTGATTTTATAAACTATGGATCTTCATAGCATCCTCAGCCAAAATATAGTAAACGCCGTCTTCAAGCATTTTTAAATTAAATCTTTTGATATAGACCTTATCTGAAATACTTTCCGAATAAATAACACGGTCGTTGGCATCCATAAATCTGTACTGTTGTTTCTTTGGATTGTGAATCCAATTCAAAAACTAAACTTTTAATATCGTTTTCAGAAACGATGCTTAGTTTTGGTTCTTTTGCCATACTAACTACTGTAATTAACATAAAGGCAACGATTGCGGTAAATTTCATAATTGTTTTCATAACTTTTTGTTTTAGGGTTATTGAATAATTTACAAGACAAACTTACCCTTAGAATTAAAGCCCTACTACATCATGATTTTCCAATTTATATGTTATTTTAACGAAGGCTTAGATTAGTAAATTGTTATGAGATAATTTGGAATATATTTCGTGGTAATTTTACAGAGAAATGATATTGGCGCCTGGTTTGACATTACATTAGAAATCCAAAAAAATACTGCAGGTTAAGGCTATTTGGATGATTGAACCAATATCGATAAATCAAGTAGATACTATGAATTGGATTCGTCCTGAAAGAACATTAACGATCTTTGGCATTACTATCCGGAGATAGAATTGTTTTATTTTAATTGTGGGGACCCGCGACAGAAAATAGCGTATAAAAAAAGAGGGCTCACGCCCCCTTTTCATTAATAATTTATTTAAACCAATTTAATCAACTAGAATATTCTTCTTGTAGGTTTCTCCTTGTTTTTTGATAACAAGTGTATATGAATCCTCAAAGGCATCTTCAAAATTAAACACTTTCTTCACAAGCAAACTATCCGTTATTGTTTCGGTATAGACAACTCTGTTTTGGCTATCATAAATTTTGATCTCTACTTTTTCTCTGTCTAGATTGTAAAGATTCACAAATACCTTATCTTCTTTTTCCTTGAAGATACTTTTAGTGATTTCATCGTTGGCAAAACTGCCAATTGTACTGAACATTAGGACAACTGCTACCGTAAATTTCTTAATTGTTTTCATAACTTTTTGCTTTTAAGGGTTAATGACTTATTCTATAATTAATGAATTCCGTTATTTTTTTCAGTGATTAGCGACTATAAGCTCTATAAGCCGCCCATTGTGCTCTTTTACTGCCTTTAAAGGTTGAAAAGAATGAATTTCTTCTTGCCTCTGTTGGCATCTTGTTGATTACTACTTTCATATTTTATATTATATTTTATTTTATTTCAATAATTAATTACAGGACAAACGTACGGCAAGAATTAAACCGACTCTACATCACGATTTTCCAATTTATATGTTATTTTAACCGTTTTACAGGTTAATAAATTGTTAACAGGTAATATTGCATATATTCGAGGTAATATTGCAGAGAATTGATACAGGAACCTAAATTACCTTTACATTAATATTAAATGATAAAACAAAAACCTGCTTTCGAGGCGATCGAGCCTAATTTCGGTCATTCATATTCGTATCAAAAATTTGATGCGTCCAGGAAAAACACTGACAATATTTGGCATTACCATCCAGAGATTGAATTGGTATATATAAACGGTGGGGCCGGTAAAAGAAGAATAGGCAGTCATATATCATATTATACAGAGGGCGATTTGATATTGATTGGAAGCAACCTTCCGCATTGTGGTTTTACGGATAAGTTCACTGGGAATAAAAATGAGATTTTGGTTCAAATGAAAAGCGATTTTTTAGGGGAATCATTTTTCAATATTCCAGAAATGAAAAAAATCCAAAACCTATTGGAAGTTGCCAAAGGTGGTATAGCATTTTCAGGTAGTACGAAACAAATCCTTGGGGATAAAATGGAGGATCTGGATAATCAGAATGATTTTGAACGTATTCTATCAATTCTACACATTCTAAATGAGCTAGCTTTATCAGATGAATTCAAGGTTTTGAATGCAGAAGGGTTTTCGCTCGAAACCGAAGTAAAGGATAATGATCGGATCAACATTATATTCAACTATGTGAAAAATAATTTTCAGGAGGACATTCCATTAATAGAGATAGCGGATATGGTAAGCATGACCGTACCATCATTTTGCAGGTATTTTAAAAAAATAACAAATAAAACCTTCGTTCAATTCGTAAACGAAAGAAGGTTGGTACATGCTTCTAAATTATTGACAGAACAAACTATGAGTATATCTGAGGTCTCCTTTGAGTGTGGATTCAATAACTTTTCACATTTCAACAAGTCATTCAAAGCTTTTACGGGTCAAAATCCTTCAGAATATAGAAAGCAATTAAAAACCATATTAAAATAATGGTTCAGGACAAAAAACATCTTGATCTGCCTGAGAGCAATATTACCTATTATCCAGATTTTATAACTACTGAAGCTGCAACTCAGTATTTTAATATATTTAAAGAGACCATATCATGGCAACAAGATGACATCAAGGTTTTTGGCAAAGTGTATGCCCAGCCAAGATTGACAGCTTTCTATGGTAATGGTCCAAAATCATATTCATATTCCAATATTAGGATGCAACCTCGACCATTCACTAAGGAACTACTGGAAATAAAGCGGAAAATTGAAGCAATTGATTGTGTTGAGTTCAATTCATGCCTATTGAACCTTTATAGAAATGGCAAAGACAGTAACGGCTGGCATGCTGACGATGAAAATGAATTGGGGCAAGACCCTATTATAGCTTCTATAAGCTTTGGTCAAGAGCGCCCATTTCATTTGAGATATAAAAAAAACAACAAGATTAAGCACAAAATAGTATTGGGCCACGGCAGCCTGTTGTTAATGAAAGGAAGTACACAACATCATTGGCAACATCAAATTCCCAAAACGTCAAAACCCATTGCAGAGCGAATTAATTTAACGTTTAGAATATTACAATAAAAAAAATCGGTCCAAAACCGATTCTTTTTATTCCCTTGTTCCAAGTTAAGCACTGTCTTTAGCGTTTGGGTTGCTGCACCAATGTCCTCATGCATAACTTCAATACTATAACTTCAGATCTCGTGCCAAGGTATTAGTTTTCGATAATATCCCCATATTTAGGATAAAACGCCAAAACCGGATACTAAATAGTTGATTTTCAGAGGAATTATAATTATTACAATTACTTGAAAAGCTCGTCAAGCACTTTGGCCAAGCGCAATCCGCCTTTTTGAAGTTGGCTTTCCACAGTGCCCCACCATATATAACTATAGCTATAGGCCAGCTTCTCACCTACCTCAACAGATTCATATAGTTTATTGGCTATTTCCTGTGATTCCTCAACCCAATCAAGTACAGTACCATTTTGAATGGCCCTTTTTTCTTTTTTGTCAAGTTTCGGGAGCGAAATGGACAATTCAGTATAACTCAGACCATAATCATTAATCATATTGGAATCCCAAACCCTATGTAAATTACTTCCTTTGCCGAACCATTGCACCTGTATATCGTTGCCACCTTTGTCTTCAACCCTACCTACATGCATGGGCTGGTGTAAATCCCCAATTAAATGTACCAACATCTTAAGATAAAAAACCCGGTCTTCCTTCGTGTTTTTATCGTTTTTCACCATCGATATACATTTCTGAATACCAACCACTAAATCTCCATATTTGCTAGGTTCAATATCAGAATAATCCTTACCTGGAGGGATATTCACGTAATGCCATGCACTAAACTCCCTAAACCGCCTATCAGCCTTTATCTCATCAGCAAAATTTGAGATTGAAGCAATACTCTGCCCATCCAAAAGCTTATCCATAGCACGCCTTGTCTTTCCCGAAAGTTCTTGCTGCGCAACTTTACCAATGGCCCTATGCCCTGTTTTGGACCAAAAAACGGAATTACCGAAAGAAATTTGGACGGATAAAAGGATTAGAAATACTATTTTTTTCATTATCTGCTATTTTTTTCAAAAATAATCAAATGCTATTTAAAGCCTTGTTAAGTTTTAGGTCATTTTAAAATTTAAGTTTGATATTGCGATAAATTTTTCGATTTGAATTTAAAAATACCAAAAGCCCGTTTACCAAGATTTGCAGTCATTTTGTCCTTTGCCGTATGCGCTGTGATTACCTTTTTTGTATTCAGCGTGCGATTTGGGGTTTGGGGCAAAGTTCCAGAAAAAAAAGAACTGTCCAATTTTCAATACCAAAGGGCATCTGAGGTATATACTTCAGACAGTGTATTAATCGGTAAATATTATTTGTTTGATCGCCAACCTATTACCTACGAAGAATTTCCTAAGCACCTTTTAAATGCTTTGGTGGCAATAGAAGATCAACGTTATTATAATCATTCCGGAATTGATTATCCCAGTCTTTTCCGGGTGGCCCTAAAGACCATTTTGATGCAGGATCAATCTTCAGGTGGGGGAAGCACCTTAACACAGCAACTGGCCAAAAACCTCTATCCAAGAAAAAATCGAAAGCAAGCGAACATGGCCGTCAATAAGGTCAAGGAAATGATTATCGCTTCCCGATTAGAGGATATCTACACCAAAGAAGAAATACTTACGCATTATTTGAATACAGTATCTTTTGGTGGTAATACTTTTGGTATTGAAAGCGCATCCTTGAAGTTTTTCAATAAAAAAGCAAAACTACTCTCAATAGAAGAAGCCGCAGTTCTGGTTGGCATGCTAAAGGCCACTTACGGATACAATCCAAAGGTATTTCCCAAGAAAAGTTTGAATCGCCGTAATCTAGTGTTACAGTCAATGTATAATAATGAATTTCTAAGAACTGAAGAAAAAGATAGCTTATTGGCAATTCCTTTAAGGCTGAATTATAAGGAATTTAATCATACCGATGGAATAGCACCCTACTTTCGGGAAGAGGTTCGTAAAAAATTAGTTAAATGGAGTGCATCTCAAAAAGAAGAGGGCAATGGTTATAATATCTATACCTCCGGACTTAAAATCTATACCACTTTAAGCCATAAGATGCAAGTAATGGCGGAGGATGCCATGAAAATGCATATGAAATCACTTCAAAAAAGTTTTGAAAAAAGTTATGGTAAGAAGGCACCATGGAAAGTCAACAAAAATATTATTGATAAAGCAGTACGTAGTGCACCTCATTATAAAAAGTTGATTAAAAATGGATTAAACCATAAAGAGGCCTGGGACTCTTTGAATATTAAACGCAAGATGGAGTTGTCAGATTGGAACGGAAATAAAAAAATTGAGGCTAGCGCCATAGACAGCGTAAAACACTATTTAAAATTTTTGAATACAGGTTCATTATCCATAGACCCAAAAACCGGTGCTGTGCTCACATGGATCGGGGGAATCGACTATAAAATCTTTAAATATGACCATGTCAGCCAAAGCAAAAGGCAAGTAGGCTCTACTTTCAAGCCCATTGTCTATACAGCGGCTCTGGAAGCCGGTATTTCACCATGTTCCTATTTTTCAGCGCAAGAGGTGGAATATGAAAATTTGAAAGGATGGTCACCGAGCAATTCTAGTGACAAGGATGAAAAGTTTCTTAATTATTCCATGGAGATGGCATTGAGTAATTCGGTCAATACTGTTGCGGTCAAGGTCCTTGAAAAGACCGGAATCGATAAAGTATTGGCACAAGCTAAAAATATGGGCATTTTCTCAGAATTACCTGAACAACCTTCTTTAGCTTTGGGTACAGGAGAAATATATGTTAACGAACTGGCAGGCGCATATGCCGGATATGTAAACGGAGGAAAAGCAGTATTCCCCTATTTGATTAAAACAATTACGAATCAAAAAGATTCAGTTTTGGCCGCTTTTGAACCAAAAAGAGCGAAAATTGCAGCATTTTCGAAAGAAACAGGCGAAATTATGCTCGAAATGATGAAATCTACCATTAATCGAGGTACGGCCTCTCGAATACGTTCTACCTACAAATTGAAAAACGATATTGCTGGCAAAACAGGTACTACCCAAAACAACAAGGATGCATGGTTCGTGGCTTTAACCCCAAAATTGGTTCACGTTACTTGGGTAGGCCTTGACCATCATGAAATCGGATTTAGAAGTACAAGGCTGGGTCAAGGAGCCAATGCAGCATTGCCACTTTTTGCCCTTTTTATGCAAAAGATGAACGGGGAGGCATCTTTAAACCATATTACCAAAGCACATTTTCCTAAACCAGAGAACTCAGTTTTAAGGCGGTTGGACTGCGAACCAATAAAGCGTGATGGATTCTTCAAGCGTCTTTTTAAAAATCCGAATAAAAAGAGAACCAAAAGGTTTAGGACAAGAAAGTAAATAGCGCAAAAAATAGATAAAGTATTTGATATAATGATTTATTATTATATCTTTATGATATCATTTTAATATCATAAAACAAATATCATGACTCAGGAAAAAAATGCAACACCAATGAATGGATATATAATGCTAATATTCTTTTTGATTTTATTTTTCGGGGGTTTGGTATTTCTCATACGGATCCCAAACTTTTTGGCGGTTGTAACCGTTATTATTGCCGTATTAATGATTCCAGGTTTTGTTTTAGTAAATCCTAATAGTTCAAGGGTTTTACTTTTATTCGGTAAATATGTTGGGACCATTAAAAAAAATGGGCTATTCTGGGTTAACCCACTTTACTCAAAAAGGAAAATTTCATTACGGGCAAGTAATTTTGATAGCGAACGTCTTAAAGTAAATGATAAACTAGGTAACCCGGTCATGATAAGCACAATTTTAGTCTGGCGAGTAACCGATACCTATAAGGCCGCCTTTGATGTTGATGACTACAAGAATTTTGTCCGAGTACAGACCGATGCTGCTGTTCGTAAATTGGCCAGCATGTATCCCTATGATAATTTTGCAGACGATGGCACCATTGAGGATATTACCCTACGCTCAAGTGTTAATGAGGTTAGTGAAGCATTGGAGAAAGAGGTGCAGGAACGGTTATCAATGGCTGGGATTGAGGTTTTAGAGGCACGGATAGGATATTTGGCTTATGCACAGGAAATTGCCAATGCAATGCTCAAACGACAACAAGCTACTGCAATAGTTGCTGCGAGACATAAAATTGTCGAAGGTGCCGTAAGCATGGTAGAAATGGCCTTGGCAGAATTAGGAAAGAAAGGTTTGGTTGATTTGGATGAAGAACGAAAAGCGGCCATGGTAAGCAACTTAATGGTCGTATTATGCTCCGATAAGGATGCTTCACCTATAGTCAATGCCGGAACTTTAAATCATTAAGAATGAGGGTTTTTAATGAAACGCAACGCTTTAACCAATGGTGGTTGCAATTAATGTTCATAGCACTTATACTATTCGTAGGATATTCCATTTATCAGTGGTTTTTCAGTAATAAGGCGGTAGGTAATGTTGGTCCAAATGATTCCTTTGGTCAACTAATTGTGATTGTATCGATATTCCCTATTCTGATATTATTTTACTTTTTAAAATTACGAACAGAAATAGATGAGAGCGGAATCCATTATCAATTCTTACCCTTCCATTTTTCTACAAAAAAAATGGCCTGGACAGATATTCAAAATTGTTATGTTAGAACCTATAACCCCATTATGGAGTATGGTGGATGGGGATATAGAACATCTTTAGGAAAAGGCAGCGCTTATAATGTCAAAGGGAACAAAGGAATACAAGTTGAACTTAAATCAGGTAAAAAAGTATTACTTGGTACGCAAAAAGAGGATGAAGCCAAACAAATTATCCAGCGGTATTTTAAATCAGGGTCATGAGCAAAAAGAAAGCATTTGCATTACGTATGAACGAAGAAATGCTGAAAGCAATTGAAAAATGGGCCGCCGATGAATTTCGCAGTACCAATGGCCAAATAGAATGGATGCTCATGAAAAGTCTTAAGGAGGCCAAACGTGCACCTAAAAAGAAGAGTGGCCTATAATAAACATTTAGGGTTTATTTAACGATTTAAACGCTTAAATTTGGCGGTAGCCAATTCAACCGCAAATGACGAGATTCCTGTGTGCCCTCGCACTTATTATTTCCGCATTCTTTTCTTATTCCCAAGAGCAAAATAAGAACTTTACTGTAAAATATATTTCAAATGGTGAGGATATCATCCCTGATGGTATTCTCGAAGAGTCCATTTGGGAGAGCGCCGAGAGCGCACATGACTTTTGGGAACATTTTCCGAATAATTCTGTTCCAGCCAGCCAACAGTCCGATATTAAGATGTTGTATGACGATAAAAACCTCTATATAGGAATTACAGTAAAGGCAGCAGGTAAAAACTACATGGTTCAAACATTAAAACGGGATTTCAGGGCTGGTGACAGTGATAACATCACGATGTTGTTTGACACCTTCAATGACGGCACCAATGCCTTTTTATTTGGAATCAACCCCTATGGTGTTCGCAGAGAAGGCCTGCTATCAGGGGGCGGCAATGATATAAGGGGATTTACCATGTCTTGGGATACCAAATGGAAAGGAGATTCCAAAATGTATGATGATTATTATACCTCTGAGCTTATTATTCCATTAACTGCTTTCAAATTCAAAGAAGGTGAAACAAAATGGGGTTTTAACAGCTATCGTTTTGATACGCAATCGAATGAGACAAGTGCATGGATGAAAATACCCCAAAACCAAAATGTCTATGGAATGACCTTCATGGGCGATATGATTTTTGAAAGACCGTTGGGAAAATTCCGTTCGCCAATTGCCATTATACCCTACATAAACGCAATATCACAAAAAAATTTCGAAACAAATGATAGCTTTGATAATGTTAAGTTTGGTGGTGATGCTAAATTTGCCATAGGTAATAGCATGAATCTCGATATTACTGTTAATCCTGATTTCTCCCAAGTTGAGGTTGATGATCAGGTGACCAATCTTACACGTTTCGAAATTTCATTACCAGAAAAGCGGCAGTTCTTCATTGATAATAGTGATCTCTTTGGCAGTTTTGGTGATTTTCGGGATGCGAATCCGTTTTTTTCAAGGCGCATAGGAATTGCTAAGGACACTGCAGACAATTCTATAGAAAACAAGATTATAGGAGGTATACGTCTAAGTGGTAAATTAAACCAAAATTTGAGGTTAGGGTTATTTAACATACTCACCGAAGCAGATGAGGCCAATGAAATTGCCTCCAATAATAATACGATGTTTGCCCTACAACAAAAAGTCTTTACTAGGTCTAATATTGGGATGTTTTTTATCAATAGACAAGCTATTAAAGATTATGATTTCTTGGCTGCGGAGGATAAATATAATAGGGTATTAGGTTTGGATTACAACTTAATATCAAAAGACAATATGTGGAACGGCAAGTTCTTTGTGCAAAAATCCTTTGAACCTGATTCTGGTGGCAAAGACCTCTCAACAGGAGGAATAATTGATTATAATTCAAGACACTATAATATTTATTCCAAATTGGTTTATGTCGGAGAAGATTTCCGCTCAGATCTAGGTTTTGTTAGAAGAACCGATATACTAAAAAGTTTTGTTAGAATAGAAAGGGTTTTTTGGCCAAAAAAGGGGGTTTTGAATAACCATAGTTTTCAGGTCCAACCATTTTTCAATTGGAGCCCTAGCTTGGATTTTAAAAAAACAGACTATACACTGAGAGGATCATGGGAAGCACGGTTTAAGGATTTTTCAATGGTCAGTGCAAGTTTCAATAATAGATTCACTTTCCTGACCGATGATTTTGAACCTACAGGAAAAGATGACGCCCTTGCCTTACCTGGTAATTTCGGATATCATTATAACAGTTTGGATTTTGAATACAGATCCGATAGTAGAAAAATATTCGCCTATAGTGCTGAATCTGAAATAGGCAGATTCTTTAACGGCAAAAAGTTTTCTGTTCAAGGCAGGATAACCTATCGTTTTCAACCCAAGGTATTCATTTCCTTACTTTTCGATTATAATAAAATAGAATTACCCCAACCCTACTCAAGTGCAGACTTATGGCTTATTAGTCCAAAAATTGATGTCACTTTCAGCAAGTCACTCTTTTGGTCAACCTTGGTTCAATACAGTACACAACAAGATAATTTGGGCTTCAATTCTAGATTGCAATGGCGATTAGCTCCACTCTCGGATTTGTATTTGGTATATAACGACAATTATTTTGTCGACTCCTTTGCACCTAGGTCAAGATCTATAAATCTTAAGTTTACCTATTGGTTGAACATTTAGGAATATGAATTTCAACCTGCGAGGCAGCTCAAACTTTAGGGTTTTCTTAACGCATAAAACCCTTAAATTTACGCTCGAAATTTTACCATAAATGACCCGATTTCTTTTTTCCCTCGTACTATGTACATCCTTCTTTTATTGTTTTGCACAAAATCAAGATAAGGGTTTTACCGTAAAACATATAACGAATGCTGATATTAAGGCCGATGGCGTTCTTGATGAAGCTATTTGGGAATCAGCTGAAAGTGCCCATGATTTTTGGGAATACTTTCCATCTGATTCCATACAGGCTGTGAAACAATCCGACATAAAAATGTTGGTTGATGATAAAAATCTTTACATCGGCATAACGGTGTACACTGCAGGTAGAAATTATGCCGTTGAATCTCTGAAAAGGGATTTCAGGGCTGGGAACAGCGATAATATTACCCTACTTTTTGACACCTTTAATGATGGCAACAATGCCTTTCTTTTCGGGATTAACCCATACGGAGTGAGGCGTGAGGGTCTGGTATCCGGAGGCGGGTTGGACCTGCGTGGTTTCACGATTTCCTGGGATGTGAAATGGAAAGGGGACGCCAAGATCTATGATGATTACTACACAGCGGAGATGGTTATCCCGCTCACATCCTTTAAGTTTCGGGAAGGAGAAACCCAGTGGAGATTCAATAGCTACCGGTTTGACACCCAGTCTAACGAGACCAGTACCTGGACTAAGATACCTCAGAATCAGAATATTTACGGTCTTACCTTTATGGGGGACATGATTTTCGAGAAACCGCTGGGTAAATCGCGGACACCCTTGGCCGTGATTCCATATATCAACTATCTCACGGCCCAGGATTTTGAGAACGAATCTTCTATCAACGATTTTAAGTTTGGAGGGGATGCTAAGGTGGCCATCGGTAATAGTATGAATCTGGATATCACCGTAAATCCGGATTTTTCCCAGGTAGAGGTGGATGACCAGGTAACCAACCTAACGCGTTTTGAAATTGGGTTGCCTGAAAAACGGCAGTTTTTTATTGATAATAGTGACCTTTTTTCCAGCTTCGGAGATGCAAGGGATAGCAATCCGTTTTTCTCACGGCGTATTGGAATTGCAGAAGATATTGATGGAAATACCATCGAAAATCCCATCATAGGAGGAGTAAGGCTCAGTGGGAAAGTGAATAATGATCTTCGGCTCGGTTTTCTGAACATACAAACCGAAGCCGATGAAGCCAATGAAATTGCCTCCAACAATAACATGATGCTGGCATTGCAGCAGCAGGTATTTTCACGATCGAACATCGGATTGTTCTTTATCAACCGGCAATCCCTGAAGGACTATGATTTTCAAACGGATGAAGAACGCTACAACCGGGTCTTAGGTATTGATTACAACCTCATCTCAGAAGACAATGTATGGAATGGTAAATTCTATTTGCATAAATCTTTCGAGCCAGGAGGCCGATGGGAAGATTTCTCTACAGGAACCAGGATAGAGTACAATTCCCGGTATTTCAATGTCTTTGGTAAAGCAATATATATTGGGGAGGATTTTGAATCTGACCTGGGGTTTGTGCGCCGAACGGATATTCTAAAAAGCTTTGTCAGCATGGAGCGGGTATTTTGGCCTAAAAAGGGGATTATCCAAAACCACAGTTTCCGGTTTGTTCCCAACTTTATCTGGAGCCCAAGTATGAATCTTAAAAACACGGATTACACCTTGCGTGGTTCCTGGGAAGCACGTTTTCAGGACCAATCAGGTATAGAGGCTTCCTTTAGGAATCAATACACGTTTTTGCTTGACGAATTTGATCCCTCCCGTGATGATGAAGCGGTCCCTTTGCCAGGAGACCAGGGGTATCATTACAATTCACTCAGTTTTCAATACAATTCAGACCGCAGGCGAATCTTCTCCTATTCCCTCGAACCTACTATTGGAGGATTTTTTAACGGGAACCGCTTTTCCCTGGAAGGTCGGATGACTATGCGTTTTCAACCCAAAGCTTTTGTTTCGTTAGTCTTCAATTTTGATCAGATTCGGCTTCCTGAGCCTTATGGAAGTGCAGATATCTTGCTGATTAGCCCAAAATTTGACCTTACGTTTAGCAAATCCATATTCTGGTCTACCCTCATCCAATACAGTAACCAAAGGGATAACCTGGGTATCAATTCCCGCTTGCAGTGGCGCTTCGCCCCACTATCTGACCTGTTCCTGGTTTACAACGATAATTACTTTGTAAACAGCTTTATGCCCAAACTCAGATCCATCAACCTCAAACTCACCTACTGGCTGAATATTTAAGCTGGTTTACCTAGCGCTTCAACCTTTTTTTATTTGTTTATATTTGATTCCTACAGAATAAACAGCACATCATGAACCAACTTCCACTTACCGAAGACACCATAATATTTGGCCTTTTATGTCTATGCCTTGGTTTTGTCTTTTATACCTCATCGATTAAAAAAGGGTTCTGGAAAAAATTCTACACCATTATTCCTACGCTTTTAATGTGCTATATGCTGCCGGCAATATTAACGAGTATTGGACTTATTTCTGAAGAAAGTTCAAACTTGTACTATATAGCAAGTCGCTATTTATTACCCGCCGCTCTGGTGTTAATGACATTGAGTATTGACCTAAAGGCCATTTTGAATTTAGGTTCAAAAGCGCTGATTATGTTCTTAACCGGTACAGTAGGCATAATCATTGGTGGACCAATAGCCATTCTTATTGTCTCCATATTTTCACCAGAAACTGTTGGTGGAGTAGGCTTTGATGCCGTATGGAGGGGCTTAACGACAATAGCAGGTAGTTGGATCGGTGGTGGGGCCAACCAAGCAGCCATGTTAGAGGTATTTGAATTCAATCCTAAGAAATTTGGCGATATGGTTTTGATTGATATTGTAGTAGCCAATCTTTGGATGGCCATTATATTGCTTGGTATTGGAAAATCTGACCGTATTGACAAATGGTTTAAGGCCGATAATTCTTCAATTGAAATCTTAAAGGCCAAAGTAACGGCCCATACTGAAAAAATAACCAGGGTTACCACCTTACACGACTATATCATCATGCTTTGTCTTGCTTTTTTCGCTGTTGGTCTGTCCCATTACTTGGCCCATCATTTTGCTGGGTTTTTGGAAAATACATTCGAAGTCATTAGAAATAAAGAAAAAGCCCTTTCTTCTTTAGGTTCCAAGTTTTTATGGATGGTCGTTTTCGCAACTACAGCGGGCATATTGCTATCATTTACAAAAGCCAAAAATTATGAAGGTGCAGGTGCAAGTAAGATTGGCGGATTGTTTATTTATATTCTTGTAGCTACCATTGGCATGAAAATGGATTTGGGCAGGTTCCTGGAAAATCCAGGATTGATAGCTGTTGGTATCATTTGGATATCAATTCATGCAGGCTTGCTCATATTAGTTGCTAAAATCATCAAAGCCCCATTCTTCTTCTTGGCTGTAGGCAGTCAAGCAAATGTAGGAGGTGCCGCCTCTGCCCCTATTGTTGCTGCCGAATTTCATCCTTCCCTGACCTCAGTAGGTATTCTTTTGGCCGTTTTGGGCTATGTTGTTGGCACTGCAGGGGCATATATATGTGGACTTCTTATGGAAGTTGCTGCAAATGTTTAGAATTAAGTAAAGTTTATTGATATTTGCGCAACAATATTAAACCTATGAAAAATATTTTCTTTTTAGCTTTTATCGCAGTTCTTTTAATCTCATGTTCTGAGGATACAACGAATACCATGTTCGTTACTGGTAAGGTAAAAGGACTTAAGAAAGGTACTTTGTACCTACAAAGTGTACCAGATTCAACTTTGGTAACCATTGATTCATTGGAGGTAGATGGAGATGGTAGTTTTTCATTTAAAACGAAATTGGAGAGTCCTGAAATATTTTACCTATACCTCAATAAAAAAGACAATAATGAAATCAATGATCGAATTACATTTTTTGGGGAACCAGGAAATATTACTATAAACACAAGTTGGAATACATTTGATACCAATGCAAAAATCGAAGGTTCGGCTACCCAAAAGAAACTTGAGGAATACCGCAAAACAATGACAAGGTTCAATAAGCGCAGTATTGAATTAATGCAAAGTGCAAGAAACACTGAAGTACCAATGGATTCACTTCAATTGGATTCCATCCAAAAACTGAGCGATAAAAATATGCAAAGAGGTTATGTGTTCGCTCTTAGTTTTGCGCTTAATAATAATGACTCGTATATAGCACCCTATATTGCCTTGAACGAAGTATCCGATGCTAATATCAAATATTTAGACTCAATTAGCAACTCATTGACACCAGAAGTCGCCAGCTCAAAATACGGGAAGGCTCTCAAGAATTTCTTAGCGCTTAAGAAATCCAATTAAAAAAAAACATCCCGCCAAGGCGGGATGTTTTTTATAAAATCTAAATTCTTAAAAGCTTATCCCAGTTTATTCAATTGCTCTACTAAGGAAGTAGCCTTTTTTTCCAATTCCGCACGAACATTATTTAAATGTGCCTTTCTATTATCCACATTTTTTTCGTTTACTTTCCCAATTAAATCATCGAATGTCTCAATTGCTGAATCAATGATTTTCACACCTTCTTTAGAATCTTGCTTATTATTCGCGGCCTCTACAATGTAAACAGCTTCAATAATATCTCCTAAAACAAAATTTATATCTTTCTTTAAATCTCTTATACTTGCCATTGTTGAAATATTTTGTGCAAAAGTAATCTTTTTAGTTTCCTGTTATTCAAGGAAACA
Organism: uncultured Flavobacteriaceae bacterium; assembly: GCA_963768235.1. GTDB lineage: Bacteria > Bacteroidota > Bacteroidia > Flavobacteriales > Flavobacteriaceae > Maribacter_A. Next base: position 409,548 of record CAVYHF010000008.1, on the reverse strand, counting down.
CATAAATTTTTGGTTTTAAACAGTTACTTCCAATAGTTTAGCCTCAGTAGCATCGATACTTATAGTTTTTGAACTTGCTGGAATTAAAACGGTTTCCCCTTTTTGAATCATAACAGCACCGGTATCGGAACTGATTTCGGCAGAACCGCCAACGCACATATAAATAGTAAAAGAATCCCTTTCCGAAACTTCTAGACTATAGTTCTTGGTAAGGTGCATAAAATTGGTTTTAAAATAGGGACAATCTACCATCGTATTAACAGTATTCATATCTCCATCATAAGCTACCTTAAAATCATCCTTTTTATGATAATCCATGGCATCTAGAGCCATTTCAGTATGTAATTCCCTTAAATTCCCGTTTTTATCCCGTCTATTAAAATCGAAAACACGATAGGTAACGTCAGAAGTTTGCTGTATCTCTGCAAGTAAAACCCCTGCTCCAATAGCATGTATCTTTCCAGTATTAATAAAAAATGTATCTCCTTCTTTTACAGGTTCGTAATTCAACAAATCCAGCAAAGTATCACTCTTTAAACTTTGGGAATATTCTTCTTTGGTCACGTCTTTGTTGAATCCTACAATAAGATTAGCACCTTTATCAGCATCCATTACATACCACATTTCGGTCTTACCAAAAGAATTATGACGTTCTTTTGCCAATGCATCATTAGGGTGCAATTGAATGGACAAGTCCTGTTTGGCATCTATGAATTTTATTAAAATAGGAAACTCTTTGCCAAATCTTTGAAAAACATCCTTACCTAATAATTCTTCTGGATTTTGGTTGATCAATTCTTGAAGTGAAGTGCCAGCAAATGGTCCATTTGAAATTATAGAGATATCTCCCTTAACCCCAGAGAGCTCCCAACTTTCACCAGTGATATCGTTCTCACTAGACTTCCCCAATACATCCTTAAGCTTAGTACCCCCCCAGAGGCGTTCTTTTAAAATTGGTTTAAATTTTAACGGGTATAGCTTCATTCTGATTTTAATATTTAGTTACTAAATGGCCCGTGGTGTCCTAATATTTTATTAATCCCCGGAATAGGTTACAAAATTCCTTGGGGTTTCGTAGAGTACCACTTCCAATTCTTTGGATGCTCCAATATGAGGTCTCAATTTGTTCCAAATGAACACGGCAATGTTCTCTGCCGTTGGATTTAAATCTTTAAACTCGGGAACCTCGCGATTTAGGTTTTTATGGTCGAGTGCATCTTCAATCTTATCTTTAATAAGGTCCTTCAATACCTTCATATCAATCACAAATCCAGTTTCCTTATCGATTTCACCATTAACACTCACCACTAAATCATAATTATGACCATGATAATTTGGATTGTTGCATTTACCAAAAACAGCACTGTTTTTAGCATCATCCCAATCTGGTCGAAACAATCTATGTGCTGCATTAAAATGTGCCTTCCTGCTTACCTTAACTTTCATATGTCCTATTAGAAATTAAATGATCATAGAATTTTTCAAAAATAATCTTAAACCAAACGGTGTACTTTTCTGGATGTTGCGCAATGTCATTTTTCACTTCCTCTGGCCTCATCCATTTATAATCAGCAACTTCATCTGGGTTGATCTGGGGATCACCTTTGTAGTAACCCATCATTACATGATCTAATTCATGCTCGGTTAGCCCATTATCAAAAGGGGCCTTATAAATGAAGTTAAAAAGTTCTTTGAGATCAACTGTAAAACCCATTTCTTCATTCAATCTTCTTTTACCAGCTTGAATATTGGTTTCACCCACTCTTTGATGGCTGCAGCAGGTATTCGTCCATAGTAATGGGGAATGATACTTGTGCGCCGCTCTCTGTTGAAGCATGGTTTCTCCCTTATCGTTCATGATAAAAACAGAAAAAGCCCTATGCAAACGTGCTTTTTCATGTGCTTCCATTTTCGGCATAGTACCGATCTGTTCGTCAAGGGTATTTACCAAGATTACTTCTTCTTCTTTCATTATGTAAAAATAAGACCTTTGACCAACTTATAAGTTAAGCCGGTGATAAAAAAAATTGATAGAAGAATTAGCGAAAAATACGCTAGAAGAATCTAGGCGACTTAAGGTAGCCTTTGGTTTTGATGAAATCATAACGAAGAATGACTTCAAATGAACCATTGTTGAATGTGGCATTGCCCAATTCAGTTATTTCTTTGTCATAAGCCATTCCTATTAAAAACGACTCGTTCAACTGAAATCCAACCATGCCACTAATCGCCGCATCCCAACGATAGGCTGCACCTAGGATGAATTTGTCATTCAACATAAAATTCGCGGATAAATCAATTTGTAATGGTGCCCCTTCTACCAATTTTGTCAGTACAGTTGGCTTAAACTTTAATAAAGGATTCAATTCAAAAACATACCCGGTTATAAAATAAAAGTTCATTTGCTCTTGTGCTGTAGATAATGAAGATTCATCAAAATGCGAAGTTTGTAAAAATCTTGGAACCGATAGACCTGCATAGAATTTATCGGTATGAAAATAAATGCCCGCTCCAAAATTTGGTGAAAATTTATTATCAATATCCTGTTCTAAAGTCTGATCTGGGGCAAACTGATTTAACTCTGAAAATCGTATGTCCAATAAATGGGCACTGGCTTTAAGTCCAAAACTTAATTTACCAACATCCGAAGTTTTTACGGTATAGGAGAAATCGATATCAAAATAGGTTTCAGAGGTAGGTCCAATTTTGTCATTCACTATGGATGTACCGAGTCCAACCCCATTATACCCTACTGGACTATGAAAATTTATGGTTTGTGTTACGGGTGCACCATCTAAACCTACCCACTGCGACCTATGAAGTGCAGCAATACTCAAATTACCTCTTGAACCAGCATAAGCGGGGTTAACACTTACCGTATTGTACATATACTGGGTATATTGCGCATCTTGTTGTGCTAATAGGTCATTGGTGAAAAACATGACACCAAAGCCCAGTACAATTACAATTTGTTTAATTGAACCCATATTTCGATAAGAAACTTTTTTTAGTATCATCTGTTTATGTATATATAACCCGAAATTGATTTTGATTCTCCAGTGGATACTTCATAATCCAAAATATAGAAATAGGTACCAACTGGTAGTTTGTTGTCTTGGCTGACAGTAACTCTACCTTCAGAAGTACCATCAAATACATTACCTTCAGTGTTGTACGCTTTGGTAGTATAGACCAATACACCCCATCTGTTGAAAATTTTGAGGGTATTGTTCGGGTTTTCATCCAACCCACTTATGACCAATACATCATGAACACCATCACCGTTTGGAGTAATGACATTAAAGACCTCTACCTCGTCATAGATAATATTTGGTTGCAGATAATCAGGTGTGCCATCGCCATCAGAATCATCATTTGAATAGTCACCATCTCCATTTAAATCTTCATCAATGGTCATTAATGAATCATCATCATCATTGGTATCCCTATAATCGGATTCATCATCTCCATCTGTATTTGGCAGATTATCAAATGGGTCGTCCATTTCATCATTCACATCGGCATCAATTGTAGTATAGCCCTCATATCCATCATCGAGACCGTCATCATCTTTATCCGATCCTATGAAAAGTACATCAGCAATTCCATCATGATCTTGGTCATGCCCTTCAATATTATCTGGCACATTGTCATTATCACTATCATCGTCCAAGTAATCTGGCATATTATCCCCATCAGTATCAACTGGGAATATTCCCAATGAAGTAAGCTCATAAATATCATCCAATCCGTTGCCGTTGGTATCTTGTCCGCTAGGGGCCACATAGTCTTCTGTGGTCTGGGCTTCAACATTATCTGGGATACCATCATTATCACTATCAATATCCAGATAATCGGCATAACCGTCACTATCAGTATCCGTTGGGTTAGTAGATGGGTCTCCGTCACCATCAAGGTCAAGGTCTTCAAAACTATCAACGATACCATCATTATCGGTATCAAGATCTGCACCCAATGGATTCACCACAACCGTAATTGTTGCAGTACTACAGTTAGACAAATTATCACAAATCGTATAAGTAAAAATGTCTGTACCAATAAATCCTGGATTAGGAGTGTATGTTATGTTATCATCAGATCTAGAAGCCGGTGTCCCATTATCATTTATTGTTACTATACCTTCTGACGGCAACGTATTTGTTATCGTTGTGAGCGAAGCATAATCATTATCGTTGTTCAAAATATAAACGTTGACTGGTACATTTTCATCAGTTGCAACTGAATCATCAATTGCGTCAATAATAGGCAACACATCTATAGTGACGGTAGCGGTACTACAATCCCCAGAAGAATTACAAACTGTGTAATCAAATGAATCAGGACCATTATAATTAGGATTTGGAGTATAAATAACCACATCGTCAGTTGGATCATTTGGAGTTCCATTTTCATTTATTGTTATTACCCCATTCGTTGGATTGGTAGTTGTCAAAGCCCCAGTGGTAGGTAAATCTGAATCATTCGCATATATATCAACTATTATCGGTGCATCCTCATCGGTGGTAACAACATCATCTACCAAGGTTGCTGACTGATCTATGCAAACCACCGTAAAATTGGGCAAAATAAAATCGTTCCCTGCTTTGGTCACAGTGGCCGTATATTTCATAACACTAAGTGAAGATGTTACCACTGGACGTGTTTGGTCACCAGCAACTGCCGGATTCCAACTTACTGTTGCTCCCGCCGGAACATTGGCTGTAATATCAAGCGTTACCTCATTATCTGGTGCATTACAATTGGTTACAATAAAATAACCTGTGGCATTAGAACCACAGAGCGTACCATCATAGGTAGCGAAATAAATACCAGGGGTTGTTACTTCATAAAAGAAATCTGTTCCCAAAACCGTTGATGTGTCGGAAGCCTCGAACCACTGATAGTTATTCTCATCTGTGCTGTTCGGAGCCTGCAATAAAAACTGTGCATTAGATGCAGCAATCCCCAGTAAAATAAAAACAATACTGAGGAATAAGGTTTTATATGTAGGGCGGAATCTCAAACTGATTTGGGCTATTTTTTTAGATAAATTATTTAACTACAAACACAACATTGATCAATGAGTTGTAGTCGGCCGGTGGTGCATCCACCGTATACGACATTACTCCAGCATCACTTACTGTCACACCAGAAAAAACAGCAGGGTCGAAATATGTAATGTAGTAATTCAGCTCATTTGCGGCATAAGTCGGTATTACTGCTGGAGCCAAGGGATTTTTTACCGCTGGCGTAGCAAACTGAGCTGTATACTGCGTGTAAAGATTTACAGAACCAGGTCCAAGAACTGAAGCATCAATGGCTATGGATGGCGGATAGAAAACTCGAGCTGCCTTGGATGTGATGGGTGCAATAGCATCAATCACCTCCTTTACCGTGGTTTCAGCAGTAGGTCCAACAACTCCGCCTTCATTGACATCAATCGCTGCCCTTAATTGAACTTCATCATCAAACTGGTCATCAGAATTCTTTTGCCATCCGGTACTTGTATATCTATAAATAGCATCATCATCGGTATTGTATAACACCGAACCAATATTAGGTAAAGGAGTCAGGATGGCGTTCATCTCCGCAGTTGTAGCGGTTGGCGTGCCAGTGACCGAGAAGGCATCTATTTGCGCTGTTGCGGTCATAGTCAACATTAAAATTATTAAGGTAAAAAACGTATGCTTCATTATTTGCTATTTATGTTCTTTGTTTTCTTTATGGAAGTTTTATTACGGTGTACATAAATTCCAAATCAATATCATCCTTGGCTGTGGTTCCATTGTCACTGTCGCCAATATTGATTTTAAAGCCACTCGTCTGCTGATCATAGTATGTAATACCGGGATCATCATAATTAGATGAAGTATTACCAGGACAATCGCCATTACAATCTATAGTAGCTAATTGGATAATATAGTTGGCATTTGAAAGTGCTGTTGAAAATGTAATTTGATAGTCGCCTTCATTAATGCGTGAAACCGTTGCTCCGTAAATCGCAGCTGCCGTTCCATTCCCATTTACCTTTCCTGTAGAATATATCGTTGGCATACTTAAATATGCCCCACCATTAGCGCCAACAGATATCACATTATCTGCTTCAGCACCAACAACATTGGCTGTTTCTGCAGCTCCACCGTCCTCATCGGTATAACTTATTACACCTGTGGTTGTATTTTGTGTTAGTGATGTTACTGTTTCATTAATATCCACAGCTACTATACCAGGTTCTGATATTGTTGCAATTCGATTACCAGCAATGGTGTTTGTAACACTTACATCGTCGTCAGTCTGCCCAGCAAGTTCAGCCAAGGCGCCCTCTACTTCCGTAGCGGTGAAGTTGCCACCGGCATCCGTTATGTTCACCTCATTTGCTATTTGGTCGTCCGTACTTACATATCCGCTAAGATCCACGGTGCCGCCATCCTCCAAGGTCAGCGTGTTACCGGCCAAGCTCAACGCCTGGTCGTCCGTACTTACATATCCACTAAGATCCACGGTTCCGCCATCCTCCAAGGTCAGGGTGTTACCGGCCAAGCTCAACGCCTGGTCATCAGTGCTACCTGCCGCAAGTTCAGCCAAGGCACCCTCTACTTCCGTAGCGGTGAAGTTGCCACCGGCATCCGTTATGTTCACCTCATTGGCTATTTGGTCGTCCGTACTTACATATCCGCTAAGATCCACGGTGCCGCCATCCTCCAAGGTCAGCGTGTTACCGGCCAAGCTCAACGCCTGGTCATCAGTGCTACCTGCCGCAAGTTCAGCCAAGGCACCCTCTACTTCCGTAGCGGTGAAGTTGCCACCGGCATCCGTTATGTTCACCTCATTGGCTATTTGGTCGTCCGTACTTACATATCCGCTAAGATCCACGGTTCCGCCATCCTCCAAGGTCAGCGTGTTACCGGCCAAGCTCAACGCCTGGTCGTCAGTGCTACCTGCCGCAAGTTCAGCCAAGGCACCCTCTACTTCCGTAGCGGTGAAGTTGCCACCGGCATCCGTTATGTTCACCTCATTTGCTATTTGGTCGTCCGTACTTACATATCCACTAAGATCCACGGTTCCGCCATCCTCCAAGGTCAGGGTGTTACCGGCCAAGCTCAACGCCTGGTCATCAGTGCTACCTGCCGCAAGTTCAGCCAAGGCGCCCTCTACTTCCGTAGCGGTGAAGTTGCCACCGGCATCCGTTATGTTCACCTCATTTGCTATTTGGTCGTCCGTACTTACATATCCGCTAAGATCCACGGTGCCGCCATCCTCCAAGGTCAGGGTGTTACCGGCCAAGCTCAACGCCTGGTCGTCAGTGCTACCTGCCGCAAGTTCAGCCAAGGCGCCCTCTACTTCCGTAGCGGTGAAGTTGCCACCGGCATCCGTTATGTTCACCTCATTTGCTATTTGGTCGTCCGTACTTACATATCCGCTAAGATCCACGGTGCCGCCATCCTCCAAGGTCAGGGTGTTACCGGCCAAGCTCAACGCCTGGTCGTCCGTACTTACATATCCACTAAGATCCACGGTGCCGCCATCCTCCAAGGTCAGGGTGTTACCGGCCAAGCTCAACGCCTGGTCATCAGTGCTACCTGCCGCAAGTTCAGCCAAGGCGCCCTCTACTTCCGTAGCGGTGAAGTTGCCACCGGCATCCGTTATGTTCACCTCATTGGCTATTTGGTCGTCCGTACTCACATATCCGCTAAGATCCACGGTGCCGCCATCCTCCAAGGTCAGGGTGTTACCGGCCAAGCTCAACGCCTGGTCATCAGTGCTACCTGCCGCAAGTTCAGCCAAGGCGCCCTCTACTTCCGTAGCGGTGAAGTTGCCACCGGCATCCGTTATGTTCACCTCATTGGCTATTTGGTCGTCCGTACTTACATATCCGCTAAGATCCACGGTGCCGCCATCCTCCAAGGTCAGGGTGTTACCGGCCAAGCTCAACGCCTGGTCGTCCGTACTTACATATCCACTAAGATCCACGGTGCCGCCATCCTCCAAGGTCAGGGTGTTACCGGCCAAGCTCAACGCCTGGTCGTCAGTGCTACCTGCCGCAAGTTCAGCCAAGGCGCCCTCTACTTCCGTAGCGGTGAAGTTGCCACCGGCATCCGTTATGTTCACCTCATTTGCTATTTGGTCGTCCGTACTTACATATCCGCTAAGATCCACGGTGCCGCCATCCTCCAAGGTCAGGGTGTTACCGGCCAAGCTCAACGCCTGGTCGTCAGTGCTACCTGCCGCAAGTTCAGCCAAGGCGCCCTCTACTTCCGTAGCGGTGAAGTTGCCACCGGCATCCGTTATGTTCACCTCATTTGCTATTTGGTCGTCCGTACTTACATATCCGCTAAGATCCACGGTGCCGCCATCCTCCAAGGTCAGGGTGTTACCGGCCAAGCTCAACGCCTGGTCGTCCGTACTTACATATCCACTAAGATCCACGGTGCCGCCATCCTCCAAGGTCAGGGTGTTACCGGCCAAGCTCAACGCCTGGTCATCAGTGCTACCTGCCGCAAGTTCAGCCAAGGCGCCCTCTACTTCCGTAGCGGTGAAGTTGCCACCGGCATCCGTTATGTTCACTTCATTGGCAATCTGGTCATCGGTACCTGCATTGTCCAATGCGCTCAAATCGGCCGTTGCTGTCCCTCCATCTTCCAAGGCGATTGTCAATTCATTCGTTCCTGCATTGAATGCCGTGTTGGGGTCATCCAATTGCTGGTCATCAGTGCTACCTGCCGCAAGTTCAGCCAAGGCGCCCTCTACTTCCGTAGCGGTGAAGTTGCCACCGGCATCCGTTATGTTCACCTCATTTGCTATTTGGTCGTCCGTACTTACATATCCGCTAAGATCCACGGTGCCGCCATCCTCCAAGGTCAGCGTGTTACCGGCCAAGCTCAACGCCTGGTCATCAGTGCTACCTGCCGCAAGTTCAGCCAAGGCGCCCTCTACTTCCGTAGCGGTGAAGTTGCCACCGGCATCCGTTATGTTCACTTCATTTGCAATCTGGTCATCGGTACCTGCATTGTCCAATGCGCTCAAATCGGCCGTTGCTGTCCCTCCATCTTCCAAGGCGATTGTCAATTCATTGGTTCCTGCATTGAATGCCGTGTTGGGGTCATCCAATTGCTGGTCGTCGGTGCTTAAACCGCCTCCGTCTACAAGAACCCAATCCGTTCCGTTCCATTGCATTATCTGACCCACTGCTGTACCATCGGCTACATTTTCCAACTGTACCGCATTATCAGCAATCTCTGCATTGGTTATTCCATCTGCAGCTATATCTAAAGTAAAAGGACTTACTGTTGTACCTGCTCCAGAACGTACTAAGGTCCCGTCAGTACCATTTACTATTTCATTTCCAATTACACCATCATTTTCAGTAACCGTTACTGAACCTAAATCTACCAAGGTCCAATCTGATCCATCCCATTGAATGATCTGGTCAGCAGCCGTTCCATTTGCGATGTTTTCTAACTGTACAGCGTCATCGGCCAGTTTCGAATTGTCAATTGCATCTGCAGCTATATCAGCAGTGGCTACACCACCATCTACAATGTTTTCCGTATTGACAGCATTATCGGCGATCTCCGCATTGGTGATTCCATCTGCAGCTACATCTAAAGTATAAGGATCAGCATTTGTGCCACTTCCTGCGCGTGTCAAAGTAGCGTCTGTCCCATTAACAACCTCATTTCCGATTACGGCATCAGCATCATCCACGTTTAAAATAATCGTGCTACCATCATCTATAGAAATATTACCTGCAGTACCATCTGTACTGATATCTTGATCATCATTATCAAGTGCACTCAAATCAGCTGTTGCAGTCCCTCCATCTTCCAAGGCGATCGTCAATTCATTCGTTCCTGCATTGAATGCCGTGTTGGGGTCATCCAATTGCTGGTCGTCGGTGCTTCCCAATGCTAATTCAGCCAAGGCGCCCTCTACTTCCGTAGCGGTGAAGTTGCCACCGGCATCCGTTATGTTCACCTCATTTGCTATTTGGTCGTCCGTACTTACATATCCGCTAAGATCCACGGTGCCGCCATCCTCCAAGGTCAGGGTGTTACCGGCCAAGCTCAACGCCTGGTCGTCAGTGCTACCTGCCGCAAGTTCAGCCAAGGCGCCCTCTACTTCCGTAGCGGTGAAGTTGCCACCGGCATCCGTTATGTTCACCTCATTTGCTATTTGGTCGTCCGTACTTACATATCCGCTAAGATCCACGGTGCCGCCATCCTCCAAGGTCAGGGTGTTACCGGCCAAGCTCAACGCCTGGTCGTCCGTACTTACATATCCACTAAGATCCACGGTGCCGCCATCCTCCAAGGTCAGGGTGTTACCGGCCAAGCTCAACGCCTGGTCATCAGTGCTACCTGCCGCAAGTTCAGCCAAGGCGCCCTCTACTTCCGTAGCGGTGAAGTTGCCACCGGCATCCGTTATGTTCACCTCATTTGCTATTTGGTCGTCCGTACTTACATATCCACTAAGATCCACGGTGCCGCCATCCTCCAAGGTCAGGGTGTTACCGGCCAAGCTCAACGCCTGGTCATCAGTGCTACCTGCCGCAAGTTCAGCCAAGGCGCCCTCTACTTCCGTAGCGGTGAAGTTGCCACCGGCATCCGTTATGTTCACCTCATTGGCTATTTGGTCGTCCGTACTTACATATCCGCTAAGATCCACGGTGCCGCCATCCTCCAAGGTCAGGGTGTTACCGGCCAAGCTCAACGCCTGGTCATCAGTGCTACCTGCCGCAAGTTCAGCCAAGGCGCCCTCTACTTCCGTAGCGGTGAAGTTGCCACCGGCATCCGTTATGTTCACCTCATTTGCTATTTGGTCGTCCGTACTCACATATCCGCTAAGATCCACGGTGCCGCCATCCTCCAAGGTCAGGGTGTTACCGGCCAAGCTCAACGCCTGGTCATCAGTGCTACCTGCCGCAAGTTCAGCCAAGGCGCCCTCTACTTCCGTAGCGGTGAAGTTGCCACCGGCATCCGTTATGTTCACCTCATTTGCTATTTGGTCGTCCGTACTTACATATCCGCTAAGATCCACGGTGCCGCCATCCTCCAAGGTCAGGGTGTTACCGGCCAAGCTCAACGCCTGGTCGTCAGTGCTACCTGCCGCAAGTTCAGCCAAGGCGCCCTCTACTTCCGTAGCGGTGAAGTTGCCACCGGCATCCGTTATGTTCACCTCATTGGCTATTTGGTCGTCCGTTCCCGAATCATCCAAATGTGAAAGGTCGACTGTCTGGCTGGTACCGTCCTCGATGCCCACTGTAAGTACATTGGTACCCAAGTCAACGCCAAGACTCTCTATATTCTGGTCGTCGGTGCCAAGTGAGCTCAAGGGTACTGATAGGGTACTACCGCTATCCGTGATCTCAAGGTTGCCACCATTTACGGCAAAAACGGTATTATGTTCATTTGTTGGGTCTGGGTCCAAATCCGGACTGGCACTTCCGCCAACTTGTTGCCAAGCCGCGCCATCCCAAACATATAACTGTCCAGCCACATTATCAACATAAGTAACACCACTATTACTCGGTGTAACTGCTGGAGCACCAGCTCCTATTAATGTTAATTCGTTTGTTAAATCTTCATCTGGATCAGTTGAATTGACTGTATAATTACCATTTCCGTCGTCGGTAACGGTTATTGCGCCTGTTCCAGCTACCACCGTCTCGACCAGACTTGATAAATCCACAATTTCATTTCCGCCATTCTCTATTCCTATAGTAAGGTCAGTACCAGCAAGTCCAGACCCGCTAATATTCTGGTCATCTGTGCTACCGGTATTAAGTTCATCGATAGCAGCCTGTACATCCGTGGCAACAAGGCCAGATGTTGTATTGTCATATGGATTGCTGTTCGCATTGGTATCTATGGTCTGGGTTGCCCCAGTCTCATCCGTATAGGTATACACACCGTTCACTGGTGCCGACATCGTTGAAATCGAGGTATCCGTTATCGTGGTCGTATTGCCACCCGCATCCGTAAAGTCATAAGTGCCATCGCCATTGTCAACCAAGGCAACAGTACCCGCAGCGGCATTGATCTCATCGATCGCAGCCTGTACATCCGTGGCCACAAGGCCCGATGTTGTATTGTCATATGGATTGCTGTTCGCATTGGTATCGATGGTCTGCGTCGCCCCAGTCTCATCTGTATATGTATATACACCGTTCACTGGTGCCGACATCGTTGAAATCGAGGTATCGGTTATCGTGGTCGTATTGCCACGCCGCATCCGTAAAGTCATAAGTGCCGTCGCCATTGTCAACCAAGGCAACAGTGCCCGCAGCAGCATTGATCTCATCGATCGCAGCCTGTACATCCGTGGCCACAAGGCCCGATGTTGTATTGTCATATGGATTGCTGTTCGCATTGGTATCGATGGTCTGCGTTGCCCCACTCTCATCCGTATAGGTATAAACACCGTTCACTGGTGCCGACATTGTTGAAATCGAGGTATCGGTTATCGTGGTCGTATTGCCCGCAGCATCCGTAAAGTCATAAGTGCCATCAAGATTGTCGACCAAAGCGACCGTTCCAGCAGCAGCATTGATCTCATCAATCGCTGCCTGAACATCCGTGGCCACAAGGCCAGATGTTGTATTGTCATATGGATTGCTGTTCGCATTGGTATCGATGGTCTGCGTTGCCCCACTTTCATCTGTATATGTATATACACCGTTCACTGGTGCCGACATCGTTGAAATCGAGGTATCCGTTATCGTGGTCGTATTGCCCGCCGCATCCGTAAAGTCATAAGTGCCGTCGCCATTATCAACCAAGGCAACAGTGCCCGCAGCAGCATTGATCTCATCGATCGCAGCCTGAACATCCGTGGCCACAAGGCCCGATGTTGTATTGTCATAAGGATTGCTGTTCGCATTGGTATCGATGGTCTGCGTTGCCCCACTTTCATCAGTATAGGTATAAACACCGTTCACTGGTGCCGACATTGTTGAAATCGAGGTATCCGTTATCGTGGTCGTATTGCCCGCCGCATCCGTAAAGTCATAAGTGCCGTCGCCATTGTCAACCAAGGCAACAGTGCCCGCAGCAGCATTGATCTCATCGATCGCAGCCTGTACATCCGTGGCCACAAGGCCCGATGTTGTATTGTCATATGGATTGCTGTTCGCATTGGTATCGATGGTCTGCGTTGCCCCACTTTCATCTGTATATGTATATACACCGTTCACTGGTGCCGACATCGTTGAAATCGAGGTATCCGTTATCGTGGTCGTATTGCCCGCCGCATCCGTAAAGTCATAAGTGCCGTCGCCATTATCAACCAAGGCAACAGTGCCCGCAGCAGCATTGATCTCATCGATCGCAGCCTGAACATCCGTGGCCACAAGGCCCGATGTTGTATTGTCATAAGGGTTCGATCCCGCATTGGTGTCTATGGTCTGTGTTGCCCCACTTTCATCAGTATAGGTATATACACCGTTTACTGGTGCCGACATCGTTGAAATCGAGGTATCCGTTATCGTGGTCGTATTGCCCCCTGCATCCGTGAAATCATAAGTTCCATCGCCATTGTCCACCAAGGCAACCGTACCAGCAGCAGCATTGATCTCATCGATGGCAGCCTGTACATCAGTGGCCACAAGGCCAGACGTAGTATTGTCATAAATTACTTCATTGGCATCTTGGTCATCGGAACCAACAAAAGTTATTGGCACACCATCCCCGTTGTCAAAGGTATAGGTGCCATCTCCATTATCTGTAAGATTGGATTTGTTGATAGTCTGTGGTGTACCGTCCTCATTGGTATAAGTAAATGTGCCATTGGTATTATCTACCAAAGTAGTCAGGGTCTCCGTAAAAATGGTAACCGCACCATTTTCTGAAGTATAAGTAAAGCTTCCATCCCCATTATCCACTAAAGTAGAAATCGAGGTATCCGTTATCGTGGTCGTATTGCCCCCGGCATCCGTGAAATCATATGTACCGTCGCCATTGTCAACCAAGGCAACCGTTCCGGCAGCAGCGTTGATCTCATCGATCGCAGCCTGTACATCCGTGGCAACAAGGCCAGATGTTGTATTGTCATATGGATTTGAACTCGCGTTCGTGTCTATGTTCTGTGTCGCTCCCGTCTCATCGGTATAGGTATAGGTACCATCTCCGTTGTCCGCCAAGGTAGATACCGAGGTATCCGATATGATAGTGGTGTTACCCGCAGCATCCGTAAAATCATAAGTGCCGTCGCCATTATCAACCAAGGCAACAGTGCCCGCAGCAGCATTGATCTCATCGATCGCAGCCTGTACATCCGTGGCCACAAGGCCCGATGTTGTATTGTCATATGGATTGCTGTTCGCATTGGTATCGATGGTCTGCGTTGCCCCACTTTCATCAGTATAGGTATAAACACCGTTCACTGGTGCCGACATTGTTGAAATCGAGGTATCGGTTATCGTGGTCGTATTGCCCGCAGCATCCGTAAAGTCATAAGTGCCATCAAGATTGTCAACCAAGGCAACCGTACCAGCTGCAGCATTGATCTCATCGATCGCAGCCTGTACATCCGTGGCCACAAGACCAGATGTTGTATTGTCATAAATTACTTCATTGGCATTCTGATCATCAGAGCCTACAAAAGTAATAGGTACACCATCCCCGTTGTCAAAGGTATAGGTACCATCTCCGTTATCTGTAAGATTGGATTTGTTAATTGTCTGTGGCGTACCGTCCTCATTGGTATAAGTTACGGTACCATCAAGATTGTCCACTAAATTCGTTACTGTTTCAGTAATCCCAGCCAAATCGGCTATCGCCTCCTGTACCGTCGTCTCATCATTACCATCCCCATCAACATCGATAGGACCATTGAGGTTCACTTCGGTCGCGTCCTGGTCATCAGTACCAACAAAAGTAATTGGTGCGCCATCCCCGTTGTCAAAGGTATAAGTGCCATCAAGATTATCTGTTAAGTCTGATTTGTTTATCGTTTGCAATGTACCATCTTCGTTTGTATACGTAATGGTTCCATTATTGTTGTCCACTAAATTCGTTACCGTCTCAGTGATTGCAGCCAAATCGGCTATCGCCTCCTGTACCGTGGTCTCATTATTGCCGTCGCCATCTACATCGATGGGACCGTTTAAGTTAACTTCAGTAGCATCCTGGTCGTCAGTTCCAGAATTGCTTAATGAAGATAAATCCACGGTAACAGAATTACCATCTTCAATATCCAAAGAAAGCAAATTGGTTCCTGAGTCAAAACTAAAGTTTTGTAGTTGTTGATCATCGGTTGCTGTTAATTCCCAAGAATCGCCATCCCAAAAATAAATGGTACCTGTATTGGTATTAACATAGACATCTCCTGTATCGGCTCCTGCCGGAGTTATCATTCCTGGGGCAGTAACCGCGGTTCCGCTAAGGACCTCACAATTACATTGATCTTCTAGATTTACTGTAGTTTGCGCAAAGGCAAACCCGGTAAACAGGAGAAAAATCAGTATTAGAATCTTTTTATTCATGACAACGTCTTTACTTATAATGGTTTGGTATTTCAAAGCTCTTTAGCTAGTTGGTTTCATTTGGGCCTATAAATTCAATAATTTACATAACCATAATGCTCTGAATAACTTAATTAAATATGATATTGGATTAGATCTCCATTTAGGTTTAAATGGAGTGTTGAAATAGAAGTTTTGTTTCCTATTTTGTCATCCTGGTTTTTACTTGTTAAAAACACTGAAAAGTTGGTTAAGTTATTCATAGTTTGGGTTTGTTTAATTTGATTCGATTTTCTCTTTTCCTCGAAACAGAATAATTACACTTTACAAAATTAACGGTATAGCTACCGCAGGAAAATATTTGTTGTGTAAGTGTAAATTACTACTGTATAGGTCCTAAAATTTGAGGTAATCATCGATGAAATACATGGTTTTTTTGTTTATTCGTTGGTCGATCAGCTTCATTATAGCAAGACATTCCAATGATTTATAAGTAGGATTTTTCTCTATTTCCATCATTTTTATCCATCATTTTTTTCATCGAATTATTCCCTAGTTTTTATTCACCCTATAGATTATTCTTTTGTTCGTAATTACCGTATTGACATGAACGGTTATAAGGGCAGTACGTTTTAGCTTTCCACTATTAAAATCAGATGCAAGGGCTCCTGTTACGCCTTTAAAATTTCAGCCATCATTTCGAATTAATCGCCTATTTCCATTGGTATTCATAACCATGTCGCAATCCCCGTTCAAATCATAATCTACCAGGGCATGGCCGTCATCTTTATTACCTCCTAGATTTAAACCATAAGCAGACCCACTCTCAATAAAGGTGGTTTGGCAATGGATTTCACCCCAGCTAAACATGAATGTGCTCAGTATTAGGGCAAAACCAAGATTGGTTGGTAATGCGTGAGAATTTCTTCCCACGGTAGTATTTTATAAAAATTAAACCACTGTTAATCAATAGGTTAAAGTTTTATGGAACAACAAAAATTAAATTGGGATGTGTTTAAATTATTGTTTTGTAGTATCAATAATCCAACATTTGGTTCTTTAAAGCTGTTGTTTCGTCGATAAAGCCTTTAAAAACAAGCTCTTAGATGTAGGAATATCCCTAGTTTGGATTGATCCGGTGAGTAATGCGGCGGTTGGTGATAACGGAAGAAACTTTTATTGTGAGAGTGGCTGCTTGGGAAGTTTCGGTGGAGCCGCAGATAAAGGCGTTGTTGTTTACTACGACCCGATACTGAAACCCATTCATTTCCAGCGAGGAGACGTTTAGGTTTAAAACGGAGGTCGAGGTTCCGGAATAAGTTGCGTTATCAGATAAATCCATGAAGCTAGACCCGCCGTGTTCACTAATCTGCCACTGGTATTGGTTGGCATCGAATACGGTGACCGAGAATGACGTGGTCTGTCCTGCCAAGACCTCATCATCAGACGGATTTACAAATATGGATGGAGAAGCCCCAGCCTCCAAAAAATCGTAGGTCCCACTGGCGTCCATATCCAATGGAGTCGTAAAACCATCCGTTTGGTTTGTCGCCGTTACCAGTCCGTTGGCATCGACTGTCAAGGGTTGGTCGGCAAGTAGCCCATCCCCGTTGTCATCTGTAAATCCAGCTTCAAGCACATCAAAACAACCATCCCTATCACTGTCAAGATCTATGTGGTTGGGTATTCCATCCGAATCAGCATCCATGTTGGTGCATATGGAAAAGCCGTTCAAGGAACAGAAATCAGCATCCCTGTAATTAGGGATACCATCATTATCTGAATCTGCAGTGGGATCAATGCCACCGGATTCATCCGTATCAAGAATACCGTCATTGTCATCATCCAGATCCACATGGTTTGCAATACCATCGCTGTCCGCGTCTTCTTGTATTCTTAGCTGTACGGTCGCTGTATCACAATTGCCAGGGTGTGCTTTTTCGCATATTTGATAGGTTAGGGTATAAATACCTTCAAGTGCTCCTGGGTCAACAATTATGGTACCGGTTGCGTCAAGGTTAACTCCCGGTAGACCTCCTGAGTCGAGCAGTGTAATAAAAAATTCACCATCGTCTACTGGTGACCCGTCCAGCGTATCATTCGTGGTTGCATCCCCTGCAACCCCACCAACTGGCCCTTCTATTGGTGAACCGAGGAAGTCATCAGAAACCGCAGAGACCGAAGGCAGTGGGAGGCAGGTTTCCAACTTGTAACTTACAGATTCCAAGACAAAATTTTTGGGTCCGCTTATACGTACATAGCGTATTCCGCTCTCAATTACAGGGAGTGAAGTTGTTATAAAGTTTGGTATTTGGGTTGATACATTTACATTCACAGGATTATTGGGAAATCCGGAAGTTGTAGTCGCTGCATCTAAGGTCCCCACAAGCAAAATTCCATCAAGACTGGCAAGACGGAACTGTATTTGTGATCCCACCTGAGCATTGCCACCGAGGTCTAGGATAATAAAGGCATTACTATTATCATTTGATCGAGAAAATTGGAAGTCAGGGGCCCCCAATCCCCGGTTATTGTCTTTCCAATTATTTGAATTAACCTCTGAAGTTGCATAAGCGTTTATAGCACCAGGATATTCCCCTGGTCCGCATGGACTGGCAACCACGTCTATACTTATCGTTGCAGTATCACAAAGGGGGCCTCCATCTCCTAAGGGGGTATCGTCACAAATACTATAGCTAAGGGTGGTGGTACCAATAAAGCCTGGTTCCGGATAATAGCTTATGGTGTTGTCGGGGTTTATTTCAAAAATCCCTTCTCCGGGAATACTTAAGGCCGAAGTTGCGCTCAGAGAAGCCGGGTTGATATTATTATTCACATCGGTATCATTTTCTATTGGATTGAAACTGATGGCATTGGTGGTGTATGTCCCATAAATATCGTCATTCGCCACAGGTGCAGTTGGCCCCGGCAGACAGACTTCCATTTCGTATTCCACGGACTCCAGCACGAGTTTCTTGGCACCACTGATCCGGACATAACGCGTTCCCAATTCACTCACATACAAAGTGATTTCCTCATAAGCAGGTGGTTGTGTAGATATATCGACCACTAAAGGATTATTGGGAAACCCTGTGGTAGTGGTCGCTGCATCCACAGTTCCCGCATATGGGTTACCATCCTCACTGGCCATCCGGAAGCGTATCTCGGACCCGATCCGGGCATTTGCTCCCAGGTCAAGGATTACAAATGCCGTTACATCATCATCCGATTTAGAATACTGCGTATCGGACGCCCCCAGCGCCCGGTTGATATCCTTCCACTTGTTCGAGCTTACTGCTGCAACTACATAGGACGTGACCCCTCCTACTACTTCACCTGGGCCACAACTGCTGGGAACTACATCCACGCTGATGGTTGCGGTATCGCAAAGCGGGCCACCGTCTCCAAAAGGGGTGTCATCACAGATACTATAGGTCAGGGTTGATGTACCGGTAAAGCCCCCTTCCGGATCAAAACTGATCGTATAATCCGGATTTATCTTATAAACTCCTTCCCCTGGAATACTCAAGGGTGAAACAGCACTGATCGAGGATGGGTCGATATTGTCGTTGACATCCGTATCGTTGGTAAGTGGATCAAAGGTTGTCGTATTGGTATTGTAAGTGGCATAGAAATCATCATTGGCCACCGGGGCTGTAGGAGGTGGCAGGCAGGTTTCCTGCTCATAGATAACGGATTCCAAGATTAGCTTCTTTGCTCCAGCGATCCGTACATAGCGCGTTCCCGCTTCGGAAACTTCCAGGGTAATGATATCAAAAGTCGGATCCTGTGTTGTCATAGTGACAGCGGTCGGGTTATTTGGGAAACCTATCGGAGTTGTGGCAGCGTCAATTGTCCCGAAATAAGAATTCCCATCATCGCTGGCCATCCGGAACTGGATCTGTGACCCGATACGCGCATTACCCCCCAGGTCAAGGACCAGAAAGGCCGTACCATCTTCATCCGACATGGAAAATAGGGTGTCCGGGGCACCGATTGCCAGGTCTGCGTCTTTCCATTTGTTGGAGCTAACGATGGCTGCCGAGTAAGAGGTAGTACCTCCCACGATTTCACCAGGCTCGCAACCACTGGCTACGACATCGATACTGATAGTCGCTGTGTCACAAAGTGGCCCGCCATCTCCAGGCGGTGTATCATCACAGATGCTATAGGTCAATGTGGAAGTCCCAGTAAAACTGAAATCCGGGGTGAAGGTCACGGTATTATCCGGATTGATGGTATAATCGCCTTCACCCGGGATATTAAGCGGTGAAACGGCTGAGAAGGATCCCGGGTCTAGATTCTCATTGATATCCGTATCGTTTACAAGCGGATCAAAGGAGCGGCTATTTGTATTATAGGTAGCATAGAAATCATCATTGGCAACCGGCGCAAAGGGTGGGGGCACTATGGTTATTCCATAGGATTTAAAACTCTCCCTACCACAGAAATCGATGACGCGGAGGGTAATTATACATTGCTCAGGGGCCATTACCGGGTTAGTCGCAAAAGTAGTCTGAGCATTATTGCCAGTACTCGTGGTTCCACTAAAAGATCCCCCGGAACAGGTACTGCTCCAGATAAAGGTGTAGGTGTTGCCGGCGGTGGAGGAGGCATCCACATCAAATGCTATCGAATCACCTCCTTCAACAGTCAAAGGTACAGGGGTATTGTCTGTAAGATTAGGTGCCTTTTTAGCAGGTGCATCAAATGAAAAGTTCAGGAATGCCCGGATGGCGGCAATGCGCTCGCTATCTGTACCGTTATTCAGGCTATGCCCCCCCTCGTACATTACTTTCCCGCGATCCGTATCTCCAAAGGCATGGCCATAAGCAAGCTTGGCAGCCAGTCCAGGCGAATTGCCGTTCAGCACGTCGGATTGGTTCGGGTCCCAGACTGCAACTGTAGTACTCAGCCTCCAACCCCCTGTGGGATAGGGCAGATATACCTGCTCTGAACCGTTTTCTGTAGCTCCGTCAAGGGTACCCAAAAATTGCATAAAGGAGTCTGTCGGGTTCGAATACGAATAAGGCCCTCCGGAACCGTCATTGTGGTCTCCAAAATCAATCAGGCCATAACCATCCAGGCCGGGGTTCAAAGGATCCGGATACGGAGCTGGATCGACAGATAGAAAATTCATCCGCTCAGAAGGATCCGAAGGATTGACGAGGGCTTCAAAAACACTTACAGCATGGCATCCAGACCATATCCAGCCTTCACTTCCGCCATCAGCGAAGGATTTATTCCATTCATAGAGGTAGCCGTGATCTTCCCAGGCAGGATCAGCATGTGGCAGGATAAAAAGGTCGTCACAGGCATCCAGGTCCGATGGAAGTCCAATGGCATACGCACTGGCAGGTATCTCGGCCAAATCAAGGTAGGCTTTTGCTATATTTCCATTCGCCTGGTCCAGCACCCATTTGGGCCATATATTTATTTCCCGGTATACGTCAACGACTACATCAGAAAGGGTTGTGTAGGTGACAACCCCCTTGGACTGCCAGGTGTTTAGGGTTGTCTGTACCGCCGAATCGTCCAGGAATTGCTCCATGACTATAAATGGGCCTCCACGGAACTCTCGTCCATCCACGGTAAAATCCACGCCGTCTTTTGCTTTGGAAGTATTGATGGCCCATACGATTGGTACCTTTCTAATATTAATAAGCTCGTACGCTAAACCATATGGCTTAAGCCCATTTTCCACAGTTTGTGGACTTACACCCATGTCAATTATCAAAGACCCTTCTGGCACAATTGTGGTTTGTGCATAAAGGCCAATGCTCATTAAAAAGGAAATAATTAAAATAAAATTACTAAAGAATATTCTAACTTTTGACATTTCCTGTGTTGGTACTTTTATATGGGATAACTAATATTGAAAGTCTTTGACTTCAACATCACATAGTTTATACTTTAAGCTAAAGTACTGTCTAACAATAAGGTTAATAAATAAATGTTGTGTAGTATATATTAACTGGTACAAACGTCGGTATATTTGATGTCTTTAAATTTTTTTTCCTAAATCCGTAAGGTTCATTCATCGATTACTCTGATCATTACAGTCGTTCCCAACGAGTTGAGTAAGAAATATCCTAAAGTTTTATGCACTTATCGAAGCAAAGAATACTTCTAATTTTTGTTCACTCTATAGGTTATTCTTCTGTTCGTAATTACAGTGTTAACCCTAAGGGTCAAAATGGTCGTATTTGACGTTTCCGTACTACAGATAAACATGGTATTTGACACGATAACCCTATACTGATTTCCATTGTCAGGAGCAGTTGCATTTGTAATGGTTAAAATGCTCGTTGTTGTTCCACTGTGTATTCCAGTATCAGTCAAATCGACCCAGATAGATCCGTTATAGAATTGCCATTGATAGGTGTCCACATTTGAGGCTATAACCTCTATTGTAGTATTACAAGCGGGACAAACATTGGTGTCTGGGGGTTGTGTGGTAATAATCGGTGCCAAACCAACTTCTTGATGGTCATAGGTGCTATCTGAGTCTATATCCGCAGGTACCGGATAGGCTGCTGCAGTAACCCTACCATAGCTATCTGTTGCAGGGGGGGGGGTTCCGGTTCCATAATATTCATTATCCCCTCCATCGGCATTTGCATCATTATAAGCTTCATTGGCATCACTACAGCCGTCATCATCACTATCGGTATCTAAATAATCCGAAGGGTTCGTGCCATCCGAATTCAAGATTGAATAATTAATAGTACCGCTCTCGGGCATTGTTTCTACCAAGTCAGCCAGGCCATTGACACCAAAAAGACTAATAATTACACCATTTAAATGAGGAAAATTATGGCCTGCCTCAACAACGTCATAAATGCCGTCATTATCGGCATCCAAATCCAAATGATTCGAAACCCCGTCAGAATCAGAATCTATCCCATAAGTAACAGGATTTCCATAGTTGGTAATACAATTAAATTCAATAGCATGTTGTCTGCCCGAAGCAGAGGCACCGGCTACCCTTGCGACAGCTCCAACTCGGATAGACATCTCGGATTTAGAATTGTAATTTACACTAAAATTTGCCTGCGGATTGCCGTTACCGGCCCCCGGATAATCTATAAGTCCGGCGCTTCCCAATAACCAAGAACCATCGTTGGTCATCGTAAGGTCTGTGGAATTTGATATGGTATAGGAAGATGGGTTATCTGCCCAGTTTTGTTCCGCGTAATTGGCACCCCCATCAATATCATTAAAATTCATAAAAAACTTAGGTAGGATGGCCGCGCTCGACCCTCCCGAATTTACAAACTGAATATTGTATTCTATATACCCCTGATCGCCAACATTGGCAAAAGAGAAGGCCGTTTGTGGTTTAAATGAGGCCGGATCCGCTGAATTATTATCTATATTGGCAACTGTTGCATTCACTGTCTGAACTATGGTCACTAAGGCATCGGTCCCGGTAGTAACATTGGCTATTCTATAAACTGCCCCCTGTTGCAATGCGGTCCCTGATTCTAATACCGCCGCGCTACTAAAGTCCAACACCGTTTCCCCGCCACAAATTGGTTGTAAATTATTGATGATGGTATTTAGTTCATCGGTATCTGGAATCCCGTCATTATCATCATCCAGGTCTGTTTTATCGGGAATTGAGTCCCCATCGCTATCATCTGAAATTATAATGCTGACATTGGCCGTATCACAAAGGCCATAGGAATCACATACCTGGTACGTAAAGGAGTCTGCTCCCACAAAATTTGGGTTCGGAACATATGTAAATCTACCATCTGCGAATAATGTTAAGGTACCGTTAGTAGTCCCTGCTACGGGAGTGGTATTGACCGATAGAACATCGGAAGGATCATCATCCACATCATTAGCCAGAAGGCCCGATGCGGCCGATACATTCAAGGTTACATCTTTGGCAGTACTGTAGGCATCTGCCCCAGCACAAGGAATAGCTCGTATAGAAATGATGTCAGTAGGATCAGTTGTCGGATTACATCCCAACAAAGGAGCAATACCCAGCTGATAATCCCCCGGTGTGTCTATAAGTACATTGTCCATTCCTACACCGGAAATTTGTGAAAGTCCATTTGCCGGAAAGACGACACCAGCTGTTAAGGAATACCAGGTATATTCTGCCGTGGTAGAAACAAACTCGGCCTGTAGTGTTAGGGTTTCTGTAGTTGCACAGGAGTCAAAATCCCCCGGATCTTGTATAGTAGTGTTAATGGCCGTACCAGCGGCGCTTCCTAAAAAGTCATAGGGTCCTGCAAAATCTTTTAGCGATGATGTGAAGGAAGAGGAGGTCCTAGATTTGGCCATAATAGCACTAAATGGTGAATCACAGGCTGCACCACTCCCGAACAAAGCCCGTGGATCAAATCCCAATTGCGTAAAATTAATCCCTACTTCGGCAAAATAATTCGAATTATAATTCGCTGTATAGCCTGATGTATTAGTTGTACCCCATGGTGGTGCCGTTGTGGCACTTGAATTCACTTGATTTAAAAGTGCGCCTGCCGGAACTACTATTTGTCCATATCCATAGGTACTCCCCCCAGCTATATTTGAGCCCCAAGTAAAGGTAGAAGTTCCCCCCGGTGAGCTACCTGGACTGAATATAGACCTATCTACCCATAATCTAACTTCCAAGCCTGAAACACCTCCTCCGCTATAGGAAAAACCGATAACCATATCGCCAATGGTGGTTACATTACCGCTCCCATCAAAGCGCCAGGCCGTATGTCCTTCATCTGGACCAGAATTAATAAATACTGCTCCTGTATTTTGGATCTCTGCCACAAATAATTCGAAATCAACAAAATGGTTCCCTGAGGATGACAGCGTAGAAATCATTAGATCTACCCACAAATCATCGGTTACATTAATACCATTTCTTCGCATATGCACCCCTGCATCAACAATATCAGTTTTAGCAGGCACTGGACCGGGAGAGGCCCCCCAGGACGTCATTGGGTTATCCCCGTTTTTTCCACCGGTAAAAGTTGTTAAATCATTGGAAGATGCATTTGTATAATCCCTTCCGTAGCGCGAGCTATACCAAATGTATCCGTTATTTGTTGCGTAATTGGGAATACTCTGTCGTAAATCAAAAGCTATGTTATTATTGGCTGCGAGCTGGGCGGCATAGCCATTGGCCAGTGCCGTTGCCTCATCTATGACCCCGGCCCCAGTAAGTCCGTTGTAAAACCAATCATCGGTATTTACTCCTGAAGTTACATCCCCAGAATAAGCATCAGCCTCAATACCAAAATTGGCGCCAACGCCAGTTTGGGCATTAAGTATTACTGCCCCCAGCATGATACTGATTACAAAAAGACATAGTGTGCCTTTTGATCTTATGGTTAAGTGCTTGGTCATATTAAAGGGTTATTCCTGCCACTAATACAATACCAATACGGTACATTTTAGTAAATAGGTTGAACCTTGGTTAAGGGGATAACACTTTTAAATTAAGATACTATTTGCCCCAACTACAAAATTAGCCTTAACATGACGAATACAAAATATATGTTGTGAAGTACATAGAATACAACATTTGGCTCTTAAAACATGTTGTTTCATCGATAACACCTTATAAATCAGATGTATATATGTAGGAAAAATAATCAGTTTTTATTCACTCGGTATGTTATTCTTCGATTGGTAATTATCGTTTGCACTTTTAAGATACTGAAAGGAGAAAACTCTGAAGTTGTATTGGCAATAGTCGCTGTTGCGGTAATATAATTCCCAATTGCTATTCCGGAAACTATAGGAATACTAAACTCAAACAGATTGGTATTATCGGTATTTCCATCGACATCGGTATATGAAGAGGTTCCAGCTGCCAGGTCAGACCCACTTCCTTCAACGGCAGTACCCAGATACACCTGACCTTCTCCATAATCTGTTGACATTCCAAGTTCATTATCACCTTCAGTTGCCGTACCTTCATTCACATCGGTCAAAAAGAATTCTATGGTTGCACCAGGTCTTGCCCAGCCCTTGATTACCAGATTGGTACCCGACATATAAGCGGTAGTTATTATTGGAAAATTCAAGGCTCCGTTTGGACCCGTATCACCATCTCCTGAATCATTTAAGGTAACCCCGTCACCAATACCGTCTGCAATATCCAAATCTATCCCCAAGGCATCGCCTGCTGTTCCATTTGCGTAGATTGAATTTTGCGAGATACGATTTCCGGAAGTAGTTCCACCTGCGAGTACAATACCTGATCCGCCATTGGAATATATTATGTTTTGTGAAATTGAAGAGTTGTTGCCATCTAAACGGATTCCGGCGTTTGCGGTCACCCCACTGCAATTACCCCCATTCTGACCCGAACCTGTTATGGTATTTTCCGAAATAGTAATATTGCCCGTTATTCCGTCCCCATCAATTCCCAGTGAAGCAGCATTTTCAATTAAATTAAATTGTATCGCAATTCCAGCCCCACTCTGTAAGGTAATATTATGATCACACGCCCCATTACCATTAGCTGTAATATGATTATTCTGTACTATTGTGGAGGAACCACCATTGACCAGGATTCCGGTAAGCCGATTCGTAGCAATGTAATTCCCGTCGATGGAAGTACTGCCATTTGTAACAGAAACCCCATAATCTATATTACCTCCATTACTCCCGGTGGCATCTACCCCTAAAAGGTTATTTGTAAGCGTAGCCGACCCACCATCCACTAAAATTCCGGCATTACTACCGGCATACACCGAGACATTTCTTATGGTTACACTATTGCCCTGGGTTCTGATAACATCACCCTGTCCACGGAATAGTTGTATTTCTGGCAAGTCATACGTGGGTAAAATTGTTGCTGAAATACCTACGGCCGATCCGCCATTGCCTATTGTACCGGTATTATAATTTCCTGAATACGCAGTTTGGGTTCTGCCATCTATAACTGTATTGTCTGCGGTAATTATACTTAAAGGAACGCTATTGGTTCCATTAATTTCGAAATAACCACTGTTGTAATTTGCATCCACCGTTCTACCCAATAGATCGCCAGTGGGAGGAATCATAAAAATAGATACATCATCTCCTGCAGCCGGATCAAATAGTGTGTTAGCTTCTATATCCAGAGTTGCTTCTCCGAGTGCATTGGAATTAATTATAAACTGATCTAACGAGCCCTGTTCGTCTTCATTAGTGTTCACGATAGTATTGAAGTTAAACCCAAAATCTAGCCCTGCTACCCCCTCATTGGAAATACTAAAGGTAGCGATTGATTGTGCCCCGGAGAGCGTTCCCGGACCGGGATCTGCCGCGGAGGGATCTTCCCCGCCGACAGCGTTTGTATCCTCCACAACCGAACTGGCAACGTAATCTGTTTTAAATGTTTGAACAGGAATACAGGTGGTACAGGTACTTCCCCCACTTCGTGATGAACGTACCGAATTATTCACTACACGTATGGTATACGAACCATTTGCCATCCCAGCAAATACATATCGTCCGCTGGCATTAGTTGTTGTATTAGTAACAAAGGAACCTCCTCCATCGTACAATTCTATAGTAGCACCATCAATTGGCACGCCGCTAGCACTGCTTCTGTTCCTTCCTGCACCTCCCCCGTAATTCACATCTTCAAAAACAATACCGGTAACCAGGTTAGACGGTACTTTAAGGGTTACCGTGTTTAAGATCACAAAATCCTGTCCGGATTGCACCGTAGTGGTTACCGAGGTTTCTCCAGGTCCTACGTAAGGAGACACATCATACGTATCTATATCCACTCCATGTGAGTTGGTATTATTAACAACAGGTAAAACAGTATTGTCAAAAAGAGTAGAGTTAAAAGGATTAACGGGAGTACCATCGTTATCTCCATCCCCTAAAAGGGTATATGTTCCAGTACCTGTCGTTACCGTTAGCAACTCATTATTACTTAAGGTTTGATCTCCCTCCCAGGATTGAACTGTAGTTTTGGAACCAGTAGCCCCAATAGCAAAAAATCCACCTAAGGTATACGAAGATGACGAATTACTTTCCCCGCTAAACCCTTCATAAACATTAATCGTTGCCGCTGGTAAGCTATTTTCTGTATAAAAAACCATCAAGCTCCATCCTCCCAATGTTGTAGCGGTGGAACAATAATTGCCGGTATTATCTATTGTTAACCCTGAAAAAGTCCAGGTATACGTCGAAGGATTTGCAACTCCTTGTAAAATATTCGTGACATCTGCCATGCCACCAAAAAAAGTTCTTGTAGTAAGCGATGTACCATAGACCACTTCAGCATTTACAATGGTCCCATCAAAAGTTACCTGTGTATCTGGAGTAGCCCCGGAATGTGCCCAGTATAGAATAGCTTTATCTATGGTAGCGGTTCCTGGAACAGGTGATGTAAGGGTGTTACTAGATGACGTTGTTATGGCGCAGGTATTTCCTGTATTTGGCTGTGTTCGCAACGTACCCCCTGTAGTGGTATAATCTACATACCCATCAAATTCGTGCTTGAGTACCAAAGGAGCATTAAAAAAATACTCATCGTCAAGTATAGTGCCAATCCCCGTACTTTGGGACAATACGACGCTTGGGTCGCTCACATTACTTAGATCTAAGTTAAAGGTCTCATTGGTAAACTCGGGCACTGCATCATTAACAAGTGATACCACAACAGATTTGGTTTCGCCTGCATTTCCAGCAAAATTAAGCGTTCCGCTTGTAGCAATATAATCGCTCCCATTTAACGCAGTACCATCACTGGTTGTGTAATCCACAGTAAAACCACTCGCAACTGCTTTTGTTAATATCACAGTAAAGTTTGCAGTCCCATCATTTTCATTAACAGTAACATCATCAATAGTTACATTGGGAGGGAAATTACCTGAAAATAGTACATTGTCAACGAACATGGTTTCAGAACCACCCCACCCCCCACTATCTGTAATAAACCGGATTTCTGAAGCCGCAGAAATTTCATTTGCGGCCAAGCTATAATTTACAGTACCAGAGCCATTAAGTACGGCAATGGTATTAAAACCACTTCCATCCCATAATTGAACCCTTACTCGTTCATTTCCACTTGTTCTGTTAAAGCTCAGGGATAAAGTGACTCCCACACCCCCTGACATATCCAGGGTGCGACTGATGATGGCATTGTCCATATTCTGGAACCGTAATTGGTTACTATTAATCTGAATCCGCCCATTATTAACATCATTGTCATCCCCTGATTCCTGCCAATCTGCAGAAAAACTTAAGGTACCGTTGTTATTCCCATAGGAAGAAGTATTGAAGTTATCCCAAAAGGTATCCTGGGCCATTAGCATAGAGCCCATAAGCATAAGAAAAAGAAGTAAAAAATTCTTTTTAAAAAGTTGCATTTGCATTCCTTCGGTTAAATTTTTATAAAAATACAGTGATTGCAATTCCTTAGGCAACAAATGTTGTATAAGAGGGAATTTAATAAGTGAACTGTATAAATCTTGGTGTTTCTTACAAGGGGAGTAGTGCATTTCATGGATAAACCCAATAGATTTAGAGTATTCCAAGGCGTCTTAATACGAAGAAAGCACCCTTCAAATAGGGTGCTCTCTTTTAAATAAAATTTAAAAAATCCTATTCTAAAATTATAAACTCTGATCTGCGATTAAATTCATGCTCCTTGGCTGAACATCTTACACCATTAGAACATCTATTGATCAACTTATTTTCGCCAAAACCTTCCCCTTTAAGTCTATTTTCGGATATTCCCTTGGAAATCATATAATTTACGGTTGCTTCAGCTCTTTTCTGGGATAGCCATAAGTTATAAGCATCTGGACCTCTACTATCTGTGTGTGAGTTTACCTTTATTTTTAAACTCGGGTATTTTTCCATAGCAGCAATTACCTTTTGCACTTCAATTTCGGAGTCTTTACGAATATTGTACTTATCAAAATCAAAATATATGGTACTCAACTGCAATAATTTAGCCAAATCATCACCAAAACCTGCAGTTACCTTATCCCGTTCTAAATAGAAGTCTATAATATTGGCCTTTCCGGCCGATTTACCCAAATACTCCTCAGATGGGATATAACCCTGCATTAAAGCCCTTACGAAATTACCTTTATTACAATCCAGAGAAAGACTATACCTACCCTGAGAATCTGTTATTGTAGTAAGGATTTCCATATTGTCTTCATCAATGACCTTAACTGTAGCACCTACTAAAACTTCGTTTGATATTTTATCCCTTACCGTACCGGTGACTTCTTGAATACATTCGAGTTTTAATGGGGTATGTTCAATAAAACCATAAATATCATCCGACCCCATTCCTTCTGCGCGGTTAGAAGCAAAATATCCTTTACGCGATTCCTCATTAAATATGAATGTGAAGTCATCCATTTTACTATTTACAGGTTCCCCTACATTTACAACTGCACCATCATATTTTCCAAATTTGATTTTGGTAGCGAAAACATCCAATCCGCCGAGACCGGGATGTCCATCAGAAGACATATATAATATTTCCTCACTAGTAACAAAAGGAAAAGTTTCCCTAGCTTCCGTATTTATGTTATTACCCAGGTTAACCGGGGTTCCAAAAGTCCTATCCGAGTTAATACTTACCTTGAAAATATCAGATTCACCCAAAGTACCTGGCATATCCGACGCAAAATACAATGATTTTTCGTCTGGGCTAAGTGCTGGATTAGCAACCGAATAATTATTACTATTAAACGGTAATTCTTCAATATTAGACCAAACTCCATCAATTAAAACCGCACGACAAATCTTAAGCCTAATTACGCCTTCATCATCTTTTATATATTTACCTTCTACAATATTATTTCTAGTAAAATAAAGTGTGCTCCCATCTTTAGTTGTAGCCGAGGTTGATTCATGTAATCGCGTATTCACATTTTCACCTATCTTAGCAACCCTGCCTGAGGAAACACTATCAGCATTCACCTTATATAGATCTAAAAAATCTTTGGAATTCCAGGTATGCCTGTATCTTGCCAAATTTCCAGTATCCCGATCTGATGAAAAGATCAACCCTTCTTTATAAAAGGAAGGTGCAAAATCAGAATAAGTTGAGTTGTAATCAAAGTTTTCCAATTCGTATCTTCCAGAATTCTTTCGAATGTCTTCTAAATAATCCGCTTCACTTTTATAGGCTATTGCCCTAATATCATCAGATGTTATCTGGGCAAATTTCTCCATTATCCCATTTGACCCATCATAATCACCTAAAGATTTCAAGGTCTGTGCATATCTAAAATAATATTCCGGACCAATATCAGCAGCATAACCATCTACCAACTTTTTATAGGTATTGGAAGCCTCTTGGTAGTCTGCATTAAAGTAATAGGAATCCCCTAATCTTTTTAAAAGATCGGCAGACACATAGCCCTTATCCAACACTTTTTTATAAATATCTATTGCGAGTGTGAAAGAGTACTCCTTATATTTCTCATCTCCTCTGGCTACCAATCTTTCCTGGGCATAACTATATTGTCCTAAAAAGAAAACAAAGAATGAGAATATTACTATTTTTTTTATCATCTATTCCGATTTAAAAGAATCGAGGTGATACCAATTGTTTGAATGATTTGACTAATTCAAATCGTAAAAAAACTTCAAAAGAACCATCGTTGAATTGGGTACCTCCCAGATCGGTGGTCTCTTTATCATAAGCCAAGCCCAACATTAGTTGTTCAGATATTTGAAAACCAAACATTGCACTAACTGCTGCATCCCATCTATAGGCAGCACCTACAGAAAACTTGTCACTAAATAAAAAACTACCAGATAGATCTACTTGTATAGGTGCACCGCCAACAACCTTTGTTAAAAGCGCAGGCTTAAACTTAGTATTGCCTCCGATATCAAATACATATCCAGTGATCAAGTAGAAATTAATTCTTTGCTTTGCTAGAAATTGCACAGAATTGGCATCTCTTTGATCATTATCAAAATGATTGGTTTGCAATAAATTTGGCGCAGACAATCCTGCATAAAATGAATTTGTATGGTAGTAAATACCTACTCCAACATTGGGCGAAAATTTATTCTCAATATTATCAACATTAATTGGCTCAACATCAAAATTACGTAAGCCTTGAAAATCCAAATTCAATAAATTACCTCCAGCTTTTAAACCAAATGATAGTTTGCCTTCTAAAGAAACATCAATGGTGTATGATAAAACGGCATCAAAATAGGTTTCTTGAACCACGCCATCCCCTATTTCATCATTGACAATGGATATGCCATATCCTAACTGACTATTTCGAATGGGAGAATGAAGATTTAATGTTTGACTCTTGGGAGCACCATCTAAACCTACCCATTGGGATCTATACAACGCAGCAATACTCAATTGCCCCCTTGACCCAGCATATGCCGGATTAACACTCATTGTATTGAACATATACTGGGTGTATTGCGCATCTTGTTGTGCGCTTACAGATTCCAAGAAAATGAATACAAGTAATAAAGGTGCTAGAAAGCTCTTTTTTATTATCATATGTAGTTCAATATATTAATTGCTGACGAAAATATAACCACTATCGGTAATATTATTCTGATTGTCTTTTTGATACTCAAATATATAAAAATAAACCCCTGCTGGCAGATACTCTTGAGCACTTACCGTAGACCTTCCTTTTGACCTACCATCAAAAACATTATTTTGATTATTATATCCCTGACCTTCATAAACCGCTATGCCCCATCTGTTAAAAATCTTTAGGGAATTATTTTTAGCCTTTTCAACACCCCTAATAAACAAAAAGTCATTTCTACCATCGTTGTTGGGAGTTACCATTTGGTTAACTTCAATCCCTACTGTCTGTACTTCACTAACTACGACTAGTACAATTGCTGTATCACAATTTCCCGAATCGGCTTTTTCGCATATTGTATATTCTATCGAATATGATCCCGTTGGTGTTTCCGGAGCCACAATTACATTACCTTCTGAATCTATCGTTAATGGACCTGTTGGTTCCGATATAATTACTACATCAGTAAGAACCGCAGGCTGACCATTTAAAGTATCATTATCCAATACGTTGCTATCTGGTATGGTACCGCCTATATTTCCATCGATAAAAATACTGGTAAAATCATCATCCACAGCATCAATTGTAATTGGTGTCCCTACAGTTACGGTAACCGTTGCCGTATCGCAGTTCTCCATATCATCACAAATCGTATACTCAAAAGTGTCCGTGTCGTTATTGAACCCGTTGTCCGGGGTATAGGTAACTGTGTCGTCATTAGGGTCATCAGGCGTACCTCCATCATTTATGACCACCGTACCATTTGTAGGATCTGTTACTGTTAATACCTGAATATTAGGTACGCCAATATCATTGGCCAATATATCGACCTCCACAGGGGTGTCCTCTTCTGTGGATGCCACATCATCGACAGCATCAATCATTGGTGGTGTCCCGACCGTTATGGTCACAGTTGCCGTATCACAGTTGTCCATGGCATCACAGACCGTGTACTCGAAGGTGTCCGTGGCATCATTGAACCCGCTGTCCGGGGTATAGGTCACCGTATCATCACTTATATCATTGGGCGTATCGCCATCGTTGATCACGACCGTTCCGTTCTCAGGATCCGTGGTCGTCAGGGTACCGTCACTCGGGATGCCCGTATCATTGGCCAGTATATCGACCTCCACAGGGGAATCCGCATCGGTCGATGCCACATCATCGACAGCATCCAGCATTGGTGGTGTTCCGACCGTTATGGTCACAGTTGCCGTATCACAGTTGTCCATGGCATCACAGACCGTGTACTCGAAAGTGTCCGTGCCATCATTGAACCCGCTGTCCGGGGTATAGGTAACCGTATCATCACTTATATCATTGGGCGTACCGCCATCATTGATCACGACCGTTCCGTTCTCAGGATCCGTGGTCGTCAGGGTACCGTCACTCGGGATGCCCGTATCATTGGCCAGTATATCGACCTCCACAGGGGAATCCGCATCGGTCGATGCCACATCATCGACAACATCCAGCATTGGTGGTGTTCCGACCGTTATGGTCACAGTTGCCGTATCACAGTTGTCCATGGCATCACAGACCGTGTACTCGAAAGTGTCCGTGCCATCATTGAACCCGCTGTCCGGGGTATAGGTAACCGTATCATCACTTATATCATTGGGCGTACCGCCATCATTGATCACGACCGTTCCGTTCTCCGGGTCCGTGGTCGTCAGGGTACCATCACTTGGGATGCCCGTATCATTGGCCAGTATATCGACCTCCACAGGGGTGTCGGCTTCTGTGGATGCCACATCATCGACAGCATCAAGCATTGGTGGTGTCCCGACCGTTATGGTCACAGTTGCCGTATCACAGTTGTCCATGGCATCACAGACCGTGTACTCGAAAGTGTCGGTGCCATCATTGAACCCGCTGTCCGGGGTATAGGTAACCGTATCATCACTTATATCATTGGGCGTATCGCCATCGTTGATCACGACCGTTCCGTTATCCGGGTCCGTGGTCGTCAGGGTACCGTCACTTGGGATGCCCGTATCATTGGCCAGTATATCGACCTCCACAGGGGAATCCGCATCGGTCGATGCCACATCATCGACAACATCCAGCATTGGTGGTGTTCCGACCGTTATGGTCACAGTTGCCGTATCACAGTTGTCCGTGGCATCACAGACCGTGTACTCGAAAGTGTCCGTGGCATCATTGAAGCCGCTGTCAGGGGTATAGGTAATCGTATCATCGCTAATATCATCGGGTGTACCGCCATCATTGATCACCACCGTTCCGTTCTCCGGGTCCGTGGTCGTCAGGGTACCGTCACTTGGGATGCCCGTATCATTGGCCAGTATATCGACCTCCACTGGGGTGTCCGCTTCTGTTGATGCCACATCATCGACAACCTCCAACATCGGTGGTGTTCCGACCGTTATGGTCACAGTTGCCGTATCACAGTTGTCCATGGCATCACAGACCGTGTACTCGAAGGTGTCCGTGGCATCATTGAACCCGCTGTCCGGGGTATAGGTAATCGTATCATCGCTAATATCATTGGGCGTACCGCCATCGTTGATCACGACCGTTCCGTTCTCAGGATCCGTGGTCGTCAGGGTACCGTCACTCGGGATGCCCGTATCATTGGCCAGTATATCGACCTCCACAGGGATGCCCTCCTCGGTCGAAGCCACGTCGTCAACTACCTCTAAAGGTTCAGGGGTACCTACAGTCACAGTGACCGTTCCACTATCACAGTTATCCATGGCATCACAGACCGTGTACTCGAAAGTGTCCGTGCCATCATTGAACCCGCTGTCAGGGGTATAGGTAACCGTATCATCACTTATATCATTGGGCGTACCGCCATCATTGATCACGACCGTTCCGTTCTCCGGGTCTGTGGTCGTCAGGGTACCGTCACTTGGGATGCCCGTATCATTGGCCAGTATATCGACCTCCACAGGGATGCCCTCCTCGGTCGAAGCCACGTCGTCAACTACCTCTAAAGGTTCAGGGGTACCTACAGTCACAGTGACCGTTCCACTATCACAGTTATCCATGGCATCACAGATCGTGTACTCGAAAGTGTCCGTACCATCATTGAACCCGCTGTCCGGGGTATAGGTCACCGTATCATCACTTATATCATTGGGCGTACCACCATCATTGATCACGACCGTTCCGTTATCCGGGTCTGTTGTAGTCAGTGTACCGTCACTTGGGATGCCCGTATCATTGGCCAGTATATCGACCTCCACTGGGATGCCCTCCTCGGTCGAAGCTACGTCGTCAACGATGTTTATTGGATTAGTTGATTCGCAGGCAACTGAAAAAGCTGTCTCACGAAAATCCAAGATGCCATTATAATTTAAATCTTGGGGCCAAGAATATCCTTCACCATTTTCTCCAGAAATAACCAACCCATTACCATCTATGGTTGGAGGGGAAACATTACCTAACATACCGTCTCGATCAGCCTCAACCAAAGCATCCAAGTAACCGGCCTCCATGGTATCATAGCAATCGTCATTATCGGAATCCAAATCTCGGAAATCTGGTTCATTATCCCCATCTGTGTTCACCGGGGTTATCCCTTCACCACTTCCGGGATGATTTTCATAATGGTCATCA
The DNA here is from genome assembly GCA_963768235.1 of uncultured Flavobacteriaceae bacterium. GTDB lineage: Bacteria > Bacteroidota > Bacteroidia > Flavobacteriales > Flavobacteriaceae > Maribacter_A. The sequence goes on along the minus strand of CAVYHF010000008.1, from coordinate 373,995 downwards.
AGGCCATTGCCATCAGCATCCATTTCGCAAGGTGCTTGAAAATCACTAGTTGTTTGCGCCTCTACATTATCCAAAATTCCATCATTATCTGAATCCAAATCTCGGAAATCTGCCTCATTATCCCCATCTGTGTTCACTGGGGTTATCCCTTCACCACTTCCTGGATGATTTTCATAATGGTCGTCAAGGCCGTTCCCATCAGCATCCATTCCACAGGGTGCTTGAAAATCACCAGTTGTTTGTGCCTCTACATTATCCAAAATACCGTCATTGTCTGAATCTATATCCCTGAAATCTGGATGATGATCAGCATCTGAATCTAACGGTGTGATACCCTCACCAGAGCCGGGATGATTTTCATAATGGTCATCAAGGCCATTCCCATCAGCGTCCATTCCACAGGGTGCTTGAAAATCCCCGCTTGTTTGCGCCTCAACATTATCCAAAATACCGTCATTATCAGAATCTATATCCAAATAATCCGGAATCGTATCGCCATCCGTATCGATTGGAGTCAAACCACCACAACTACCTGGTGTTTCCTCATAATGATCATCCAAACCATTGCCATCACTATCAATACCACAAGGTTCAATATAATTGGCAGTAGTCTGAGCTTCAACAATATCCAAAATCCCATCATTATCAGAGTCTTTATCATGATAATTGGGAACTCCATCACCATCAGTATCGGTCGGATTAGTTGCCGGATTGTCGTCACCATCTAGATTTTCATCCTCAACAACATCGATTATACCGTCTCCATCATCATCAACATCGATATGATCTGGGACAGTATCTCCATCTGTATCTGTATATAAAGTAACAGTGGGGTACACAAGTGGGCTTGCCTTTAAAGAAGCAATACCAAGATTAAGGACATTTAAGAGTATGAACAACCCTATAATCCTCACAATACCTTGTTTTATTGCTGGGTGTATAATATTTTCCATAAGTATCAGCAGTTAATTACTAATGACCATGGCTAAATGAAGTAAAGTATTGTAAAAAATGGGGCTCTTACAATTTATCGCAAGATATATCTAATATTTTGATAGACAAATAGATTGGAATGCATAAATATCAAATATCTTTTAACAACGGAATTAATCGACAAAACGCAATTTTTATTGTTGCAACCCGTTGATTATCGATATTATAAGCACTTTGTATAATTACTATTTTACAACAATAAATTGGGCCCTTATAGCATTTATCAAGTTTAGATAACCTGACAAATCGAAAGAATTCACAACTGTAAATACGTAAAATATATTCACTTGGTTGTTGCGCCAAAAGACTTCTTCATCACACCGATAATCCTATATTTTAGACTATTTTTGCCCAAAATCACGCGATGAGTTTTCAGGACCAAATAGAAAGACGACGTACATTCGGAATAATTTCCCACCCAGATGCGGGAAAAACAACTTTGACCGAAAAATTACTTTTGTTTGGAGGAGCAATTCAAGAAGCCGGTGCTGTAAAAAACAATAAAATCAAAAAAACGGCTACGAGTGACTTTATGGAAATTGAACGCCAACGGGGTATTTCGGTCGCTACATCTGTCTTGGCCTTTATTTATAAGGACAAAAAGATAAATATACTTGATACTCCTGGTCATAAAGACTTTGCTGAAGATACTTTTAGAACCCTTACCGCTGTGGATAGTGTGATTGTTGTTGTCGATGTTGCAAAGGGTGTTGAGGAACAAACGGTAAAACTGGTCGAGGTTTGTAGAATGCGCAAAATTCCGATAATTGTCTTTATAAACAAGCTTGACAGGGAAGGGAAAGATGCATTTGATTTATTAGATGATTTAGAACAAAAATTGGGGCTTTCGGTAACTCCTTTGAGTTTCCCAATTGGAATGGGCTATGATTTCAAGGGTATTTACAACATTTATGAAAAGAACATCAATCTATTTAGTGGGGATAGCAAAAAAAATATTGAGGACACAATCGCCTTTGATGATATTGAGAGTCAGGAACTAGAAACAATTATTGGCGCGAAGGCTGCACAGGATTTAAGGGATAATCTTGAATTGGTACATGGCGTTTACTCAGCCTTTGATAAGGAGCGTTATCTAAAAGGTCTACAACAACCTGTATTCTTTGGTTCAGCTTTGAACAATTTCGGTGTTCGTGAACTTTTGGATTGTTTCATTGAAATTGCACCATCCCCTAGACCAAAGATGGCCGAAGAAAGACTAGTGGAACCAAACGAAAAAGAACTAACTGGGTTTGTATTTAAAATACATGCCAATATGGATCCGAAACATCGTGATAGGCTTGCTTTTATAAAAATAGTTTCAGGCACATTCGAACGAAACAAACCTTATTTACATGTACGTCATGGAAAAAAATTAAAATTTTCAAGTCCGAATGCTTTTTTCGCAGAAAAGAAAGAAATTGTTGATATTTCTTATCCTGGTGATATAGTTGGTTTACACGACACAGGAAATTTTAAAATCGGGGATACATTGACTGAAGGAGAAAAGTTGAATTATAAAGGTATCCCAAGCTTTTCGCCAGAACATTTTAGATATATCAATAACGCCGACCCAATGAAATCCAAGCAATTGGGCAAGGGTATTGACCAACTCATGGATGAAGGAGTGGCCCAATTATTCACCTTGGAATTAAATGGACGCAAAGTAATTGGAACAGTAGGTGCGCTACAGTTTGAAGTTATCCAATATCGTTTGGAACATGAGTATGGTGCAAAATGTAGTTATGAAAACTTTCCAGTATACAAAGCTTGTTGGGTAGACCCAAAGGATGACAAGAATGAGGAATTTAAAGAGTTCAAAAGGGTTAAACAAAAGTTCTTGGCGAAAGACAAACAAGGTCAATTGGTTTTCTTGGCTGATTCACAGTTTTCATTACAAATGACACAACAGAAATACCCTTCAGTAATATTGCATTTCACTTCCGAATTCAAATAAGAAAAAAGAAAAACCAATAAAAAAAACCCATGAACAAAATTCATGGGTTTTTTATTATTTAGGCCTCTCCTGTAGGACCAAAATTAATTGGTATAGGAGGTTGTTCGTAATCTTTAATCGTACCATGCGCCTTTTCAAATCTACTAACATTATCGCCCAATGCCTTTAAGAATTTCTTGGCATGCTGCGGTGTAAGCACAATTCTACTTTTAACCTTTGCCTTAGGCGCACCTGGCATCATACTGATAAAGTCTACGACAAATTCAGAAACTGAATGATTAATGATGGCCAAATTGGAATAAGTTCCTTCGGCTGTCTTTTCATCCAATTCTATATTAATCTGCTTTTGTTTTTGATCTTTATCGCTCATGATTGTCAATTAAAATTTCAAAGCTTCTTTTCGAGCCATGATTTCATCATATTCTTCCTTAGAACCAACAATGATGCTTTCATAATCACGCATACCAGTACCTGCCGGTATTTTGTGACCTACGATTACATTTTCCTTTAATCCTTCAAGTGTATCAATCTTACCACTTACGGCGGCTTCGTTCAATACTTTTGTTGTTTCCTGGAATGAAGCAGCAGAAATAAATGATTTAGTCTGTAAAGACGCTCTGGTAATTCCTTGCAGAATTGGTGTCGCAGTAGCCGCAACAGCATCCCTTGCTTCAACCAATGCTTTATCCGATCTTTTTAAAACAGAGTTTTCATCACGAAGTTCCCTAGGTGTAATAATCATCCCTGGTTTTAAATTCTCGGATTCACCCGCTTCAAGTACAACTTTTTTACCAAAAATTTCGTCATTTTCAGTGATGAAGTCAGATTTGTGAACCAATTGATTTTCAAGGAAAATAGTATCTCCCGGATCTTCAATACGCACTTTTCTCATCATTTGTCTAACAACAACTTCAAAGTGTTTGTCATTGATCTTCACACCTTGTAAACGATATACTTCCTGTACCTCATTTACCAAATACTGCTGTACAGCTGAAGGCCCTTTTATAGAAAGTATATCCTCTGGAGTTATTGAACCATCTGAAAGTGGCATACCTGCGCGAACATAATCATTTTCCTGTACCAATATCTGATTGGATAATTTAACCAGGTATTTCTTGATTTCACCTAATTTAGATTCTATAATGATCTCTCGGTTACCTCTTTTGATCTTTCCGAAAGAAACTACACCATCAATCTCAGATACTACTGCTGGATTTGATGGATTACGAGCTTCGAACAATTCGGTTACTCTTGGAAGACCACCTGTAATATCACCAGCTTTGGCAGATTTACGAGGTATCTTAACCAAAATCTTACCTTCTTTGATTTTATCCCCATCATCTATCATAAGGTGAGAACCTACTGGGAGGTTATATGATCGTAATACTTCATTCTTATTGTTCATAATCAACAATGTAGGAATGAGTTTTTTGTTTCTGGATTCAGAGATTACTTTCTCTTGGAAACCGGTTTGTTCATCAATTTCAACTTGATAAGTAACACCTTGCTCAATGTTCTCATAAGCAATTTTACCTGGAAATTCAGAAACGATTACCCCGTTATAGGGATCCCACTGACAAACAACTTCTCCACTTTTGATTTTCGCGCCATTTTTAACAAATAACTGAGAACCATAAGGAATATTATTTGTACTTAGTGTTATACCCGTATTCGGATCAACAATCTTTATTTCGGAAGTCCTTGAAATGACAATATTTGCCGCTTTACCTTCGCCATCTTCACCTTTTACAGTTCTAAGATCTTCGATTTCAACAATACCATCAAACTTAGCTCCCAATTTGCTATCCTCGGAAATGTTACCTGCAATACCACCAACGTGGAATGTACGCAGTGTTAACTGTGTACCTGGTTCTCCAATTGATTGTGCTGCAACGACACCAACGGCTTCACCCCTTTGAACCATTTTATTGGTAGAAAGATTTCTACCATAACATTTGGCACAAATACCTTTTTCAGCTTCACAGGTTAATGCAGAGCGTACTTCAACTTTCTCAACAGGAGATGCTTCAATATTCTTAACATCGACCTCCAAAATTTGCTGTCCAGCTGTTAAAAGAAGTTCGTCTGTTAATGGGTTGTGTACATCGTGTAATGCCACCCTACCTAGAATCCTTTCACCTAAAGTCTCAACAACCTCTTCATTTTTCTTTAAGGATTCAACAGCTATACCACGAAGTGTTTCACAATCATCAATATTGATAATCACGTCTTGGGAAACATCAACCAATCTACGTGTCAAATAACCAGCATCCGCCGTTTTCAAGGCCGTATCTGCAAGTCCCTTACGTGCACCGTGAGTTGAGATGAAATACTCCAAAATCGATAGACCTTCCTTAAAGTTGGAAAGAATCGGGTTTTCAATAATTTCACCACCCCCAGCGGTAGATTTTTTAGGCTTGGCCATTAACCCACGCATTCCGGTCAACTGACGAATCTGTTCTTTAGAACCCCTCGCACCCGAATCCAACATCATATACACAGAGTTAAACCCTTGCTGATCCTCGCGAATACGCTTCATTGCCAATTCGGTCAACATAGCGTTTGTAGAAGTCCAAACATCAATTACCTGATTATAACGTTCATTATTGGTAATAAGACCCATGTTATAGTTGGCCATAATACCATCTACTTGAACATTGGCATCATCAATCATACCTTGCTTTTCAGGTGGAATGATAATATCACCCAAACTAAAGGAAAGACCACCTTTAAAGGCGAAATCATATCCCATAGTTTTAATCTTATCTAAGAAATCGGCAGTAGTAGGGACATCTGTAACAGCAAGAATCTTACCGATAATATCCCTTAAGGACTTTTTATTCAATACGTCATTAATGTAACCTGCAGCTTCAGGAACTTCCATATTGAATAATACCCTACCAACAGTTGTTGGAATGATTTGATTCACCAATTCCCCTTCTTCATTAAAATCCTTGGCTCGTACCTTAATGCCCGCATTTAGGTTTACCATGCCTTCGTTAAAAGCAATTTCTACTTCTTCATATGAGTAAAAAGTTAATCCCTCTCCTTTAACTGGTACCTCTGGAGTAGATTTTCTTTCTTTGGTCATATAATAAAGTCCTAGTACCATATCCTGAGATGGTACAGTAATAGGCGAACCGTTTGCAGGGTTCAGAATATTATGGGATGCAAGCATCAATAATTGAGACTCCAAAATAGCTTCTGGTCCTAATGGCAAGTGAACCGCCATTTGATCACCATCAAAATCCGCATTAAATGCCGTACAAACCAATGGGTGAAGACGAATAGCCTTACCTTCGATTAATTTTGGCTGAAATGCCTGAATACCCAATCTGTGCAATGTAGGAGCACGGTTCAATAACACCGGATGCCCTTTAAGAACATTCTCCAAAATATCCCAAACTACAGGCTCTTTCTTATCTATTATTTTTTTTGCAGATTTAACTGTTTTTACAATTCCTCTTTCTATTAGTTTACGAATAACAAAAGGCTTATAAAGTTCAGCTGCCATATCTTTAGGCAAACCACATTCGAACAACTTCAATTCTGGTCCAACGACGATTACCGAACGCGCCGAATAATCCACACGTTTCCCTAAAAGGTTTTGACGGAATCGTCCTTGTTTACCCTTTAATGAATCAGAAAGTGATTTTAATGGTCTGTTGGATTCTGTCTTAACGGCAGATGCTTTTCTTGTGTTGTCAAATAAAGAATCAACAGATTCCTGAAGCATGCGTTTCTCATTCCTAAGAATTACCTCAGGTGCTTTTATTTCAACCAATCGCTTTAGTCGATTGTTCCTGATAATAACCCTTCTATATAAATCATTTAAATCTGAAGTAGCAAAACGACCACCATCCAAAGGTACTAAGGGACGTAATTCTGGTGGAATAACCGGAACTACTTTCATAATCATCCACTCTGGTCTATTATCCCTGTTCTCTTGGGATTCCCTTAAAGCTTCAACAACCTGAAGACGTTTTAACGCCTCGGTTTTACGCTGTTTTGAAGTTTCAGTATTGGCTTTATGTCTTAATTCGTAAGACAACTCTTGGAGGTCAATACGTGCCAATAAATCAATAAGGCATTCAGCACCCATTTTAGCGATGAACTTATTAGGGTCAGAATCTTCTAAATATTGATTCTCTTGTGGAATTGATTCCAAGATGTTCAAGTATTCCTCTTCTGTCAAGAAATCCATCTTATTTACCTCTTCCCCTTCAGGGCCTTTGGCAACACCCGGTTGAATTACTACATAACGCTCGTAGTATATGATCATATCCAATTTCTTGGAAGGCAATCCCAATAGGTATCCGATTTTATTTGGCAAAGAACGGAAGTACCAAATATGGGCAACTGGAACTACCAGATTGATATGTCCTACCCTATCTCTTCGCACTTTCTTCTCGGTAACTTCAACTCCACAACGATCACAAACAATACCGCGGTAACGGATTCTTTTATATTTACCGCAAGCACATTCGTAATCCTTTACGGGACCAAAAATCCTTTCACAGAAAAGACCATCACGCTCGGGTTTGTGTGTTCTATAGTTTATGGTTTCTGGTTTCAAGACTTCGCCCCTTGACTCGGCCAAAATTGCTTCTGGAGAAGCCAAACCGATTGAAATCTTATCAAACCTTTTTTGTGGTGTATTATCGTGTATTCTAGCCATAATGTACTATGCTACTAAATTATAATGTGTGTTCTAAACTATTCTTCCAATCTAATATCCAAGCCCAAACCTTTGAGTTCGTGCATCAATACGTTGAAAGATTCTGGTAAACCAGGTTCTGGCATTGTCTCGCCTTTAACGATTGACTCGTAAGTTTTGGCTCTACCAATTACGTCATCAGACTTCACCGTCAATATTTCACGTAAAGTCGCTGATGCACCATATGCTTCAAGTGCCCAAACTTCCATCTCTCCAAAACGCTGACCACCAAATTGTGCTTTACCACCTAAAGGTTGTTGCGTAATCAATGAGTAAGGCCCTATTGAACGAGCGTGCATTTTATCATCTACCATGTGTCCTAATTTCAACATGTAGATAACTCCAACTGTTGCGGCTTGGTCAAAACGTTGACCTGTACCACCATCATAAAGATAAGTGTGCCCAAATCTTGGGATACCTGCCTCATCTGTATAAGCGTTGATTTCGTCAAGAGTAGCACCATCAAAAATTGGTGTTGCATACTTTTTGCCCAATTTAAGACCTGCCCAACCTAGAACAGTTTCATAAATCTGGCCAATATTCATACGCGATGGTACACCTAATGGGTTTAAGACAATATCAACCGGTGTACCGTCTTCCAAGAAAGGCATATCTTCCTGTCGTACGATTCTCGAAACGATACCTTTGTTACCGTGACGACCAGCCATTTTATCCCCAACTTTAAGCTTACGCTTCTTGGCAATGTATACTTTGGCCAACTTCATAATACCAGCTGGTAATTCATCACCCACAGAAATCGTAAACTTATCTCTTCTTAAATTACCTTGAAGGTCATTAAGTTTGATTTTATAGTTATGCAATAAATCTGTTACCAAATGATTTGTGTCTTTATCTGTTGTCCAGGTTCCGGCCACCAAATGTGCAAAATCATCGACAGAATTTAACATCTTCATCGTATACTTCTTCCCTTTTGGAAGTACTTCTTCACTTAAATCGTTCAAGACACCTTGCGACGTCTTTCCATTAATCAATGTGAATAATTTCTCCACAAGAACATCCTTAAGCTGTTGGAATTTTACTTCGTATTCCATTTCCAAGTTGGAAATCGCTTCTTTGTCCTCAGAGCGCTTACGCTTATCTTTAATAGACCTTGAAAACAATTTCTTTTCGATTACAACACCTCTTAAAGAAGGGGATGCTTTTAATGAAGCATCTTTCACATCACCGGCTTTGTCACCAAAAATGGCACGAAGTAGTTTTTCTTCTGGGGTAGGATCTGACTCACCTTTTGGTGTAATCTTACCAATCAATATATCTCCAGGCTTAACCTCAGCACCGATACGGATCATTCCATTTTCATCAAGGTCTTTTGTTGCCTCTTCAGAAACGTTTGGAATATCATGTGTTAACTCCTCAGCACCTAGTTTCGTATCCCTAACTTCCAATGCATATTCATCAACATGTATGGAAGTGAAAATATCCTCTCGAACAACTTTTTCAGAAATTACGATCGCATCCTCAAAGTTATATCCTTTCCAAGGCATAAAAGCCACAGTAAGGTTTCTACCTAAGGCCAATTCACCTTTTTCGGTGGCATAACCTTCACATAGAACTTGTCCCTTTTTAACTTTATCGCCTTTTTTAACAATCGGTTTTAAGTTGATGCTCGTACCTTGGTTGGTTTTTCTAAACTTAACTAAGTTATACGTCTTCTCATCCTCATCAAAACTGATTAATCTTTCAGCATCGCTCCTTTTGTACTTAATGGTGATTTTTTGTGAATCAACATATTCTATAGTACCATCACCTTCCGCATTGATCAATACCCTTGAATCAGAAGCTACTTGTCTTTCAAGACCTGTACCTACAATCGGCGATTGTGGTTTCAATAAAGGAACAGCTTGACGCATCATGTTAGACCCCATCAATGCACGGTTCGCATCATCATGTTCCAAGAAAGGAATCAACGAAGCTGAAATCGAGGCAATCTGGTTAGGGGCAACATCAGTATAGTTTACCTCTTTTGGGTCTACAACTGGGAAATCACCTTCTTCTCTGGCAATTACTTTTTCCGAATCAATCGCTCCATTGTTCTTAAGTGGAATGTTTGCCTGGGCAATTTTCATTCCTTCCTCTTCCTCTGCACTTAGATACATATACTCTTTAGTATCTACTTTAGCGCCAGTTACCTTACGATACGGAGTTTCCAAGAAGCCCATTGGATTCACTTTTGCAAAAACTGCAAGAGATGAAATCAAACCAATATTCGGTCCTTCAGGTGTTTCAATAGGACATAATCTACCATAGTGCGTATAGTGAACATCACGAACCTCGAAACCTGCTCTTTCTCTTGATAAACCACCAGGTCCTAATGCAGATAATCTACGTTTGTGTGTAATCTCAGCCAATGGGTTTGTTTGATCCATGAACTGGGAAAGCTGGTTTGTACCAAAAAATGAGTTGATTACCGAAGAAAGTGTTTTCGCATTGATCAAATCAATTGGGGTAAATACCTCATTATCACGAACGTTCATACGCTCACGAATGGTTCTTGCCATACGGGCCAAACCAACACCAAACTGAGAAGATAATTGCTCACCCACAGTTCTAACACGACGGTTAGAAAGGTGATCAATATCATCAATCTCTGCTTTAGAGTTGATTAGCTCAATTAAATATTTGATAATGGTTATGATATCTTCCTTGGTCAAGACTTGCTTGTCCATTCCAATATCCAATCCTAATTTCTTGTTCATTCTATAACGACCAACTTCACCTAAGTTGTAACGTTGATCAGAAAAGAACAACTTGTCTATAATACCACGGGCCGTTTCTTCATCGGGCGGTTCTGCATTACGTAATTGACGATATATATGTTCTACTGCCTCTTTTTCAGAGTTTGTAGGATCTTTTTGCAATGTATTATGGATAATTGAATAATCTGATTGAGCATTATTCTCTTTATGTAAAAGAATAGTCTTAACATCAGTATCCATTATCTCATCGATATGGTCTTTTTCCAAAACCGTATCACGATCTAAGATAATTTCATTTCTTTCAATAGAAACAACTTCTCCAGTATCTTCATCAACAAAATCCTCATGCCATGTATTCAATACCCTGGCTGCCAATTTGCGACCTAAAACCTTCTTTAGACCAGCCTTTGAAACCTTAACCTCTTCCGAAAGATCAAAAATTTCAAGAATATCCTTATCACTTTCAAAACCAATTGCCCTGAACAATGTTGTTACAGGTAATTTTTTCTTTCTATCAATATACGCGTACATAACATTATTGATATCGGTAGCAAATTCTATCCAAGATCCCTTGAAAGGAATAACCCTTGCAGAGTACAATTTTGTACCATTGGCATGGAATGATTGCCCAAAGAAAACACCAGGCGAACGGTGTAACTGTGATACAACCACACGCTCTGCACCATTGATAACAAAGGTACCACTAGGAGTCATATAAGGAATTGTACCCAAATACACATCTTGTACAATGGTTTCAAAATCCTCATGTTCAGGATCGGTACAATATAATTTTAACCTAGCTTTTAACGGAACGCTATAGGTAAGACCACGCTCTATACATTCTTGGATGGAATATCTTGGTGGATCTATAAAATAATCTAGAAATTCCAACACAAACTGGTTACGTGTGTCTGTAATTGGAAAGTTCTCCATGAAGGTGTTATACAATCCTTCAGTGCCCCTTTGATCAGATTTAGTTTCAAGTTGAAAAAAATCTTGAAATGACTTAATCTGAATGTCCAAGAAATCCGGATATTCCGGTGTGTTCTTAGCGGATGCAAAACTTATTCTCTCAGTCTGATTTGTGAACATCTATGGACGAAATTTTGATCGTGAATACTATTGGGTCGTATATAACTTTATATACTATATGCATAAAAAGGCCTAGGTCTAACCGTAAATAACGGTAAGACCTAAACCCAAAGTGTTATGGTAGTTGCGACTATTTAAGCTCAACTTCTGCTCCTGCTTCTTCTAATGATTTTTTAATACCTTCAGCTTCGTCTTTAGAAACACCTTCCTTTACGGCTTTCGGTGCGCTATCAACAATATCCTTAGCATCTTTTAATCCTAAACCAGTTAATTCCTTAACCAATTTAACAACTGCTAATTTAGATCCTCCAGCGGCGGTCAAAACTACATCGAATTCTGATTTTTCCTCTTCGGCTTCACCACCTTCAGCGGCACCACCAGCGGCAACAGCTACTGCAGCAGCTGCAGGCTCGATACCATATTCATCTTTTAATATATCAGCCAACTCATTTACCTCTTTTACGGTCAAGTTAACCAACTGTTCTGCGAAATCCTTTAAATCTGCCATTTTTCTATCGTTTAATAAATTTTTAAATATAATTGTTTAAGTGCGTACTACTACTTTTCTGATAATGTTTTTAAGATACCTGCAAGTTTACCTCCTCCAGATTTAAGACCAGAAATAACATTCTTGGCTGGTGATTGTAACAAGCCAATAATTTCCCCGATCATTTCTTCTTTGGACTTTATACTTACCAAAGTATCTAATTTGTCATCACCAACAAATACGGCTTCCTCAACGAAAGCACCTTTCAACAAAGGCCTATCAGACTTTTTTCTAAAAGTTTTGATAAGTTTTGCCGGACCATTTCCTGCTTCGGCAAACATCAAAGATGTATTCCCTTTTAAAACTTCTGGAAGTTCTCCGAAATCTTTTTCAGAGGCTTCCATTGCTTTTGCAAGAAGTGTATTCTTAACTACTGAAAGTTTAACATTGGCCTTGAAACACGCTCTTCTTAAGTTTGAAGTCGTGGTCGCATCCAATCCTGAAATATCAGCTAAATAAATAGTTGAATTTTCAGCTAACTGAGCAGTTAAATCTTCTATAACGTTTAATTTTTCTTCTCTTGTCATAATTAAAATTTTGAACTACCAGTTAATTAAACTGTTTTTGGATCAAGTTGAACACTAGGGCTCATGGTACTTGACATGAAAATACTTTTCATGTAAACTCCTTTAGATGAAGAAGGCTTCATTTTATTCAAAGTTTCCAACAACTCTTTAGCATTGCTTGCAATTTTATCGGCTGAAAAAGAAGCTTTTCCAATCGCCGCATGTACAATACCTGTTTTATCTACTTTGAAATCAATCTTCCCAGCCTTTACTTCAGTTACTGCCTTAGCAACATCCATAGTAACAGTTCCTGTTTTTGGATTGGGCATTAGTCCCCTTGGTCCTAAAACACGGCCTAAAGGCCCTAATTTACCCATAACACTAGGCATGGTGATGATTACATCAACATCGGTCCAACCGCCTTTGATTTTATCCAAATATTCGTCTAACCCTACATAATCGGCACCGGCCTCTTTAGCCTCTGCTTCTTTATCTGGGGTAACCAAAGCCAAAACCTTAACATCCTTTCCTGTACCGTGTGGTAGTGTAACAACCCCACGAACCATTTGGTTCGCTTTTTTAGGGTCAACACCCAAACGAACAGCTAAATCAATGGATGCATCAAATTTTGCATTGGTTATCTCTTTTACTAAAGCTGAACCCTCTTCAACTGAATAGAGTTTTTCTCTATCAATTTTAGCGTGGGCTTCTTTTTGCTTCTTTGTTAATTTTGCCATTTAATTGCTTTTAAGAATTTAAAAAGGTCTTTTACCTGATACCTTAAGACCCATAGATCTTGCTGTTCCTGCAACCATGCTCATCGCTGATTCCACAGTAAAAGCATTTAGATCCACCATTTTGTCCTCAGCTATCGCTTTAACTTGATCCCAGGAAACATTTCCTGATTTGACTCTGTTAGGTTCGCCAGATCCTTTTTTAATCTTAGCTGCTTCCAAAAGTTGAACTGCCGCTGGCGGTGTTTTTACGATGAAGTCAAAAGACTTATCTTTATATACCGTGATAACAACTGGTAGAACTTTACCTGGTTTATCCTGCGTACGTGCATTGAACTGCTTACAGAATTCCATGATGTTAACACCGGCAGCACCTAAGGCGGGTCCAACCGGTGGCGATGGATTCGCTGCACCTCCCCTAACTTGTAGTTTAACTACTTTACCTACTTCTTTTGCCATTGTTTAAAATTAAATTGAAAGTGTGTCTTTAGGAAGCAACACAACTTTTAAATATGTAACAATATTTTTAAATTTTTTCTACTTGCATATAACTTAATTCCAATGGTGTTTTTCTTCCGAAAATCTTAACCATTACTTCAAGTTTACGCTTTTCTTCATTTATTTTTTCAACAGTACCATTAAAACCATTGAAAGGGCCATCTATAACCTTTATCGTTTCACCATGAACGAATGGTATCGCAACACTATCAGTGTTTATAGCCAATTCATCAACTTTACCTAACATACGGTTGACCTCCGATTTCCTCAAAGGAACAGGATCGCCACCTTTTGTTTCTCCCAAAAACCCAATTACATTGGTTATTGAACGAATAATATGTATCATCTCTCCACCCAAATTGGCTTTGATCATAATATACCCAGGAAAGTAAACTCTTTCTTTATTTATTTTCTTGCCCTTTCTGATTTGGACGACCTTTTCTGTAGGCACCAAAACATCTTCTAAATAGTCAGAAAAACCAAGCCTAGCTACTTCACTCTCAATGTAGCCTTTGATTTTATTCTCCTGACCACTGACAGCTCTTACCACATACCATTTCTTTTCCAATACTTCTGACATAAGGCTCGACTTAATTTAAAACGTTGCTAAAATAAAGTTTGATCAATTTACTGAATACTGAATCCACACCCCAAGTGGCAAGTGCGAACAAAACAGAGAATACCGCAACAATAACCATTAGGTTGGATGATTCCGCCTTTGATGGCAAGGTCACATTATTCCTTAATTCCTCAACTGATTCCTTAATATAAGTCAACATTTGTTTTAACCTTTTAATTAAACAGAAAGAACATTTTTAATGAACTTCCTTGAATTTCCAATCTCCTTTTAGCACGGGAGGAGAGACTTTCCTCGACTCTGCTCAGGACATCTCGAAATTTCGGGACTCGTCTCACAGGCCTATTGCTATTTTAACTAGCACGGGAGGAGAGACTCGAACTCCCGACACCTGGTTTTGGAGACCAGTGCTCTACCAACTGAGCTACACCCGTTTATATTTACATTGAAAGGTATCCCGCCGCAGCGGGACACCTTAAATGCAATATATTATAGTATGATCTTAATCTATAATCTTGGTAACCTGACCAGCACCAACTGTTCTACCACCTTCACGGATAGCAAAACGAAGACCTTCGCTTAAGGCGATTGGCTGAATCAAATCAACAGTAATTGTCAAGTTATCACCCGGCATTACCATTTCAACTCCACTTGGAAGTGCAATATTACCAGTAACGTCAGTGGTTCTTACATAAAACTGTGGACGATAGTTGTTATGGAAAGGAGTGTGACGACCACCTTCTTCTTTTTTAAGGATATAAACCTCAGCTTCAAATTTAGCGTGTGGCTTAACAGAACCTGGCTTACAAATTACCATTCCTCTGCTAATCTGAGATTTTTCAATACCTCTTAATAAGATACCAACGTTATCACCAGCCTCACCTCTGTCCAATATTTTACGGAACATTTCAACACCAGTTACCGTAGAAGTTAATTTCTCAGCACCCATACCAATAATATCAACTGCATCACCAGTGTTGGCAATACCCGTTTCGATACGACCGGTTGCTACAGTACCTCGACCTGTAATGGTAAATACATCTTCAACAGGCATTAAGAAATCTTTTTCAACATCTCTTTTAGGCAATTCAATCCACTCATCAACAGCTTTCATCAATTCCATAATGGTATCAACCCATTTTTGCTCACCGTTAAGTGCACCCAAGGCTGATCCAGCAATAACAGGACCGTTATCACCATCATACTCATAGAAAGAAAGCAATTCCCTTATTTCCATTTCAACAAGTTCCAAAAGCTCTTCATCATCAACCATGTCAACTTTGTTCATGAAAACAACCATTCTTGGAATACCCACCTGACGTCCTAATAGTATATGCTCACGAGTTTGTGGCATTGGACCATCTGTTGCAGCGACAACCAAGATAGCACCATCCATTTGGGCAGCACCTGTTACCATGTTCTTCACGTAATCCGCGTGACCTGGACAATCAACGTGCGCGTAATGACGGTTTGCAGTAGAATATTCTACGTGCGAAGTGTTGATGGTTATACCTCTTTCTTTTTCTTCAGGAGCATTATCGATAGAATCGAAGCTTCTTACTTCAGAAAGTCCTGCATTTGACAATACAGTTGTTATTGCTGCGGTCAATGTTGTTTTACCGTGATCTACGTGTCCAATAGTACCTATGTTTAAGTGCGGTTTGGAACGATCAAAAGTTTCCTTTGCCATTTTTTAATGAATTTTAATCTTAGTTTATATTAGTGTACAATTATATGCCTAAATTGAGCCAACGACGAGATTTGAACTCGTGACCTCTTCCTTACCAAGGAAACGCTCTACCCCTGAGCTACGTCGGCTTGTTGGGTTCAGGTTGATGTTACACGCTTATGGGCGAACCAAAACAACATCGAAATTACAACAAACGTTAACCCAAGGTCTTTGAGCTTCAGACCAAGTAATACTTGACTTTGCTCAGGATAAATACTACTATTCATCCTATTTTTTTGTTCAATACTTAAAGAACATATTAAAAGCTATTTTTCTTTCAACAATCAGAGCGGGAGACCAGGTTCGAACTGGCGACATTCAGCTTGGAAGGCTGACGCTCTACCAACTGAGCTACTCCCGCATTTTTAATTCAAAATTTCAATTTTAAAAACCCATAATAAGGATTTTTATTCAAGTTCTAACATACCGAACTTTCAATTTATCAGAATTTCATAAAATTGAACCCCTGACAATAGCCTTTTAAAATATGGTGGGGAGAGCAGGATTCGAACCTGCGAAGACGTAGTCAGCAGATTTACAGTCTGCCCTCGTTGGCCGCTTGAGTATCTCCCCAATACCTTATTTTAAAGAACTTTAGAGCCGATAGAGGGACTCGAACCCACGACCTGCTGATTACAAATCAGCTGCTCTAGCCAGCTGAGCTACATCGGCCTATCAACACTTTTTTACGCATAAAAAAGTCCGCTATTTCTAACGGACTGCAAATGTATATATTTATTTGTTTAATCAAAATAAATTTTACATAATTTTCATCACACCTTTACCCGTTGCATATCTTTGGTTTTCTTCAATTTCCGCTCCAAAGAACTGCAAGCAGAATCTATTGCTTCTTCAAATGTTTTACATTGTTTTTTGACAACAAATTTATCTTTGGGAATATTTAACTTGATCTCTACAATCTTATTTTCTTTAGAACTGGTATTCTCAACTTTTAAATAAACATCTGAACTTATCACCTTATCGTAAAAGGTTTCTAATTTATCCAATCTATTTTGGACAAATTCCAAAAGCTTACTATCTGCATTGAAATTAACTGATTGAGCGTTTACTTTCATAGATTAAAAATTTAAAATATTAAACGATGTAAATTGACCTCACAATTTTTTGCCCCTAGGGTGGGCAGATGAATGTACTTTTTTAAGTTCAGCAATACTATTATGTGTATATACTTGGGTCGAAGCCAAACTTGAGTGGCCCAACAACTCTTTTACTGAATTTAAATCTGCACCTTTATTGAGTAAATGAGTCGCAAAGGTATGTCGTAATATATGTGGACTCCTTTTTACCTTGGAGGACACCTTACTAAAATACCCCTTTATTATTCTATAAACAAGGGTTTCATATATTTTATTGCCCGATTTGGCCAGAAAAACATACTCCTTATCCAATATACTTTCCAAGGCATTTCTATACAAGAAATAAGACAAGAACAAATCTATTGTGGGAGCCAATAATGGCACAATTCTTTCCTTATTTCTTTTGCCCAGCACCTTAATAGACCGACCTGTAAGGTCGACATCATTTATTTTGAGGTTTATAAGTTCTGATCGTCTTATTCCTGTTGTGTAAAATAATTCAATGATCAATTTATCACGCCTCCCTTCAAAATCATCCTCAAAAGGTAATTGAGATAGGATTCGCTGCATTTCTTCTTCGGAAAACGGCACCTCAACTTTTTTCGAGGTTTTAAGTGCTTTGTGTTTGGCTAATGGATTGTTATCAATACTTCCTATTCCTTGCAGAAATTTGTAATAGGCTTTTAAAGAGGCAACTTTTCTATTTACCGATCTATTGGAGATATCAGCATTAACAAGAGAGACTATCCAATTTCTTATAATATTGTATTCAACATTATTTATATTCTCTAATACATATTCATCACGGCAAAAATCAGCAAAAGATTGTATATCTTTCTTATAAGCACTTGCTGTATGCTCAGAGTAATTTTTCTCAAGAAGCAAATAAGAAATAAATGATTGCATCGACATATAACAAAGTTACTAAAGTTGTCATAGCAATAACAGAAAATAAAAAAACCCATCATACGATGGGATTTTTTAAATAATTGTACACTATAATAATAGCTTTTAGATTTCTTCTTGATCTCTTAAACCTTGAATGTATTGTGCTTTTTGTATTTGAGCTCTTCGTATTACTGAAGGTTTTGTGAATTGCTGACGTTTGCGCAATTGACGCATTGTACCAGTCTTATCGAACTTTCGCTTAAAGCGCTTTAAAGCTCTATCTATGTTTTCTCCTTCTTTAATTGGTATTATTAACATGGGCTACAACCTCCTTTCTTTAGTGATTAGGGGGCAAATATAAAATGAATTAATGGATTAGGGTGCAACTATTTTAAAATATTTTTTGAGATGACCACTTTTTGTATTTCTGTAGTGCCTTCGCCTATGGTACAAAGTTTAGCATCACGATAAAATTTCTCTACGGGAAAGTCTTTAGTGTAACCATAACCCCCATGTATCTGAACAGCATCATTTGCTACTTTAACACAAACCTCTGAAGCAAACATTTTGCTCATGGCACTTAATTGGGTCATTTTTCGACCTTCATTCTTTAAAAAAGCAGCCTTGTGCAACAACAACTCGGAAGCTTCAATCTCGGTAGCCATATCAGCAAGTTTGAAAGATATACCTTGGAATTGGCTAATGGGTTTTCCAAATTGAATTCTCTCCTTTGAATATTTTAAAGCAGCCTCATAAGCCCCTTTTGAAATACCCAATGATAATGCTCCGATAGAGATTCTACCACCATCCAACACTTTCATACTTTGAACAAAGCCATCACCGATATCACCCAATCTGTTTTCATCAGAAACCCTGCAATTATTGAAAATCAATTCAGCGGTTTCACTGGCGCGCATCCCCAATTTATCTTCTTTTTTACCACTAGAAAAACCAGGAGTTCCTTTTTCAATGACAAATGAAGTCATACCATAACTATCTCCTTTTTCACCAGTTCTGGCAATAACCACAGCAACATCACCGCTAATACCATGGGTAATAAAGTTCTTGGCTCCATTCAAGACCCAATCATCTCCTTCTTTAATAGCTATTGTACTCATTCCGCCGGCATCCGAACCGGTATTGTGTTCTGTAAGTCCCCAGGCACCAATCCATTCACCAGATGCCAATTTGGGAATCCAGCGTTGCTTTTGCTCCTCATTACCAAAAGACAAAATATGGTTCGTACAAAGAGAATTATGGGCAGCAACTGATAACCCGATGGAAGGGTCAACTTTGGAAATTTCCTCGATTATTGCAATATACTCATGGTAACCAAGGCCAGAGCCACCATACTCCTCTGGGACCAAAACACCCATAAAACCCATTTCCCCAGCCTTCTTAAAAAGCGCTACTGGAAAAGTCTGGGTTTCATCCCACTCCATAATATGTGGTCTTATATGTTGCTCTGCAAACTTCTTGGCCGCAGTAGCTACATGTTCCTGAGTTTCTGAATAATCAAAACACATAGTTTCTTTAAACATTCGCAAGGTTTTTTTTAAAGGGTCAAATATAATTTAATTCTATGGATCTTGTCTATAGGGAAATCTTCAATTTTTGTTAATTCGTCAAATGAACTGATAGTTCCCTTGACTTCCCTATATTCGACTATTCTAGTGGCGACATTATATCTTATATAAATCAATTTGGAAATCTCCTCGGCAGTTGCACTATTAACGTTAATTTTCTCAATCTCAGGTTGGCTCAACACCTTAAACCGTTCAAAGGTTCTTTTAACAACTTCTGGCTCTAGACCATAAACATCATACAACTGGTCATCGACTATAAAACCTCCTAACCTATTCCTGAATTTTATTATTCTAAGCGCTAATATCTGCCCAATACCGCTTATTGATCTCAGGTCTTCAGCAGTAGCACTATTCAGGTCTTTTATTTGAAAATTGTCTTTTTGTATATCCAATCCGCTTTGAATAGTAACCCTAGGGATTTTCTTTTGACTTACAGATTCAGTATTAGCCCAATCAGGAAATTTGAAATATGGCGAAATCACCTTTAACAAAGAATCTGAAACCTTGGTGATATTTTGAAATTCAACAGAATTATTAGCGAATTTATTCTGAGCTCTATAGGCATGTAACCTATCTATTTCTTCCACGGACATGCCCAAGCTATATCCCTTGTAGTCCGAAATAAAATTGGGATTAAAAGGATAAATCCGAATTGAATCCTTTTGCTGGGAATTTTGTTTTAATGCATCAATCTTATCTTGTGTCTCTTTATCTATTGACAGATTTCCTTCAATATTACCTGTAGTGTATTTCAACACAAAGAAAACCACCTGCAAGGCAACAATGATAAGGAGTAAAAAGAAAATCCCACTTCGCTCCTGTTTACTATAGGAAAAGTGGGATTTAAATTTATTCATTTGAAGCTCAACTAGCCTTTTACGAAATTCTTAATGTCGTTCAAATACTTCTCCATTTCTTCACGAACTTTTGGGAACAGGAATAATAGACCGATCATATTTGGGAATACCAATGCCAATATCATGGCATCAGAGAATTTAATTACTGCATCCAAAGTCGCTGCAGCTCCAATAACGACAAACATTAAAAACAGTACTTTGTAAACAACATCGGCTCTTTTTCCTCTTCCAAACAAATATTTCCATGATTGTAACCCATAGTAAGACCATGAGATCATTGTTGAAAAGGCAAATAGAATAATCGCTATGGTAAGGATATATCTAAATCCTGGTATTACAGAATCATAAGCCATGGACGTTAAATCAACTCCACCTACATATGTACCCGATTCATTCAATAATACAGTACTGCCAACAGCATTGCCGTAATCAAATGCCCCAGCATCCATATTAAAGAAAATAATTACCAATGCAGTCATTGTACAAATAACAACCGTATCAATAAATGGCTCCAACAAGGCTACCACCCCCTCACTTGCAGGATATTTCGTCTTTACCGCTGAATGTGCAATCGCAGCCGAACCCGCGCCCGCTTCATTAGAGAAAGCTGCTCTTTGAAAACCTACTATGATTACACCGAGAACACCGCCGAGTCCTGCTTCAGGTGTAAATGCCCCTGCAAAAATCATTGAGATGGCGTCTCCGATATATTCAATATTTGCAAAAATTATGACCAATGATGCTAAAACATAAATACCTGCCATAAAAGGCACTATTTTCTCCGTAACACTGGCAATCTTCTTAATTCCACCAATAATCACAATACCAACAAGAATAGCTAGTATTATTCCGATAATAACACCTGTCGCTCCACCCTCTAAATTCAACATGGAAGAAAGCTGTACCGCTGCTTGGTTTGACTGAAATGCATTACCACCCCCAAACGAAGCACCAACACATAGTACCGCAAAAATAACTGCCAAAGCCTTTCCTAAACGGGTAAAACCTCTTTCTTTTAGACCTCTTGACAAATAATACATGGGTCCACCGTAAACTGTTCCATCTTCACCCACATCACGATATTTTACACCTAATGTACATTCAACAAACTTTGTCGACATACCTATTAGCCCGCAAACAATCATCCAAAAAGTAGCTCCTGGCCCACCTACTGCAATCGCGACCGCAACACCTGCTATATTTCCCAAACCAACAGTTCCGGATACTGCTGTAGCCAAAGCTTGAAAGTGACTTACTTCGCCATCTTTACTTTCATCAGCAATAGTGTCAACCAAATCACCATCTACAATATTCAATTCGGCCTTTTCAACACCATGATGGTCTAGTTCATCATACTTGCCCCTTACAGTATTGATAGCTAAAGGAAATTTCGTGATATTTGGAAACTTGAAGTATATTGTAAAAAATGTTGCTCCAAAAATCAATAAAATCAGAACAATAGGTAAGTCGTAACCGGCAATAGGTATAGCGGTCAACACAAAACCTTCCCACCAAACTGCAAAGGGCATAAATGCATCATTTACCTTCTCATCCAGTCCTTTCTCCTGTGCGCTTGTTAATAGTGGTAATATGGTAAATAATAAAAGAAGTCTATACTTCATAATTGCTGTTTTTGGTTTTGGTTTAATTCGCTAGGACAGCAATATCATAAAAATATTCCTCCCAATCAAATATTGGTGTAAAAGAAAAAAGATTAAATATGGAACATTTCGTTCAATTTACGGATCTGTTCTGGCCTACCCAACACTATTACTTTGCTCTTTGGTTGTAATTGCATATCTGCTTCGGGGTTTATAGTGTATTTACCATCAGGTGCAATATAACCTATAATCGTACAACCTGTTTTTCTTCTTAAATCAAGGTCACGAAGTGAATTACCTTCCCCTTGTAAAGCAAATTCCTCAATACCTACTTCTTCAAGATTTGTAGTGTGTTCTCCTTCGAGTGAGATCTCATCCATAAAAGAAATTAGGTCTGGCATAACCACAAGCGAAGCCATATGGTCGCCTCCAATTTTATCAGGCATTATTACCTGGTTTGCTCCTGCCAATCTCAATTTTTTCTGAGAGGTAATCTGCGATGCCCTACTGATTATTTTAAGGTTCTTATTCAATTGTCTAGCTGATAAAACTACAAAAAGGTTGGCAGCATCATCCGGTAAAGTTGTGATGATGAACTGAGCTCTTTCAATGCCAGCTGCGAGTAAGACTTCATCCTCATTGGCATCACCTTCAACAAACAGTATACTATCACTATACCTTTCGATTACATCTTTATTCTTTTCAACCACAACAAAAGGTCGGTTATAAGCCTTAAGTCTTGCTGCCGCTTGATTTCCATTACGACCAAATCCGCATATAATGACATGATTCGAGAGTGTGCTGATCTTGTTTTTCACTTTTTTCTTTTTTAATTCCTCTAATGTATTTCTACTTAAAATATATTCCGTGATTACCGAAATGGCATATGCAAATATGAAAACACTGGCAATAATTAAAAATACGGTAAAAACCTTTGCTTGGGGACTCATAGGGCCAACTTCAGTGAATCCAACAGTAGTTACTGTAATGACGGTCATATAAATGGCATCGATCCAGGATAGATCTGATAGATTGCGATAACCAACCACTCCCGTCATTAATATTAGTACCATTAACGAAATGGCGATATATATTTTAGAACGGAAAAGTCTTATCATATTTCTATAGGTCAAAAACAGAGGTTCTCTTGGTGTGTACCAAATCTTTTATTTTTAACCAGAAAGCCAAAAAAAGATAAAGGGCAAAACCAAATCCCAAGGTTACGAAAGTAAGGTAAATGAACGATGTTCGAACAACCCTTGCGCGAATACCCATACGCTCGGCAATTCTTCTGCAAACTTCAAAGCCCCTTTTTTGAAAATAATATAAAAGTTGATAGAAAATATTCATCGTTTAAAATTAATTATTTCTACATAATAAACTACTACCAATAGAACATTGAAGACATTTATTTTTAGAACAATACTCATTATAAAGCTGCAAAATAGCCTGACTTTCGCCAGCTGTTTTAATCCTTATACCCAAAGCATTGAATTTTTTCAAAATATTATTATCTTCCTTTTTTAAGCTCCCAATTATAGCAATTAGGCTATCATTTGAATCTTTGCCCAGATGTTTGGAATAACTAAACTTTAGAGGGAGAATCGTATTGATTATCAACAAGTCGATAAACTTTTTAGTCAATTTTTTTGAGCTTTTTTTAGAACTCTTGCCAAATGTATAGTGATCGTCCCAATAAGTACTGGCAGAAACCTCAAAGATTTTGTACAAGTCAGCTATAGTCGTTGCTTTTACCACTTTGTCGAACAGGTTGTGGTTTTCACTATATAAATTGGAAAATTGTGATAAACGTATGGTTGGAAAATTTGGCGGACGTAGTTTAAAGAATTCCGGAACCATTACACCTGTTCCGTCCAAATCAAATTTATATTTTAAGTAGTGGTATTCATTTTTCAATACTGCATGGTATGGATCTATAATGGAATCATCATTCAACAATCCGGTTAATCCAAATAAGGTGCTTTCTATTTGAAGTAAGTTTTTCTGTAGTTTGCGAAAAATATTGAAATCCAATGCTTGGGCTAAACTTAAAAATGATTCGCCATTGATTTTAAGTCCGAAATTCTTCAGAAGCAAAGTATATAGGACACTTTCCCAATCATTTTTTGAAGATTCCAAAAGTTCATTGACCAATATTGACTTTTGCTCCAATCGTTCAATATACAAACACTCCAGCCAATTATTTACAATGAATTCATCAACCCCCGAAATTTCATTTTCACAATTAATGAAAGTGGTTCTTGATTTATCAAATAAAGTTTGATAGTTCTTTAGCAATTCTTCTGGAATATATTGACATAGCTCTAAAGTAGGTAACTCGGTATTATCCTTTCGATAGATGGTCATATCATCTTTCCAAACCACATGAAGGATGACATTTTCATAATTGATGTCATTTTCATGATGATGAGCGTACCAATCAGAAGAATTAATATGAACTTCCACATTACCTGCCCAAAGTTGATCATTAATATTAATTTTCGCATTAAAAAAATCAGGCCCAGCCTGATGATTATGCAAACCGACATCAATAACAACTACGGTCTCATTATTGGTTGTGACCATTTGCTCCAATTGCAGTTTTTTATATTTCCAGATAAATTGGAGTAGATCTTCTCGCATAGCCCTAAAATAAAAAATCCCGCATAAATGGGGGATTTTTCAAAAGAATTTTTTTAGGTTTTATTCGGTAATTTCACCTTGCCAGGCTACTATACCTCCTACCAAGTTGTAAGCAATTTCAATACCAAGGCTGTTCATTAAAGCACATGCCTGCCTGCTCCTATTTCCAGACCTACAGTATACATAGTAGTTTTTGGATTTGTCCAATTTCTTTAATTCTGCCAAGAACTGCTGTCCAAGATAAATATCGATATTGGAAGCATTTGGAATATAACCCTCTGAGACCTCTGTTGGTGTTCGAACATCTAAAATATAAGCATTGTCATCAGTATTTAATTGCTCTACCCATTCTTCTTGCGATAAATCTGCCATTATTATTGAATATTAAGTGGCAAAAATAATATAAATATCTAGAAATAATATTTTTCTTCATTTCATGAAGCCTGGCCCTTTAGGACAAACCCACATTTTAACAAAAATTTATCGTTCTACCTTTTATGCAATTCAAAAAACATTATACATTTGTATATACAATTGTTGTAAGTACATGAATGTAGAAGAACGTATCAAGACCAAAGAACAAATTCCTAAAGAACAAAGGACGATTATTCATATGATGTTGGTCAACAATACTATAAATGAACATATTGCATTAGCATTGAAACCTTTTGATATTTCAATACAACAATTCAATGTTTTACGAATTCTAAGGGGCCAGAAAGGGAAACCGGCTAATCTTTCAACCTTGAATGAAAGAATGGTGACTAAGATGAGTAACACCACGCGTTTGGTAGATAAATTAATATCAAAAGGTTATGTAGATAGGATAACCTGTCCGTCAAACCGAAGAAAAGTGGAAATCAATATTACCAATAAGGGCAGAGACAAACTAATTGAAATGGACAAAGCCATGTCCCAAACCGAATCTGAATTATTACATCAATTCTCAAATAGTGAATTGGAACAATTGAATTTTTTATTGAATAAATTTTAATTTTTGAACATTAACAAATAGCAATTTAAAACATGAAAAAGAATTTTTTAGTACTAGCATTGGCTGTAATATTAGGATTTACTGCAACAGCAACTGAGCCTATAGATGGCGAAAAAAAAGAAGTAAAAATCGAAGAAAGTGTAGTAACCTGGAAAGCCTATAAGGTGACTGGATCACATACAGGTACTGTTAACTTAACAGAAGGTGCATTAATGTTTGATGAAGGTAAACTTTCTGGAGGTGATTTCACGGTAGATATGACTACCCTGGTAAGCACCGATTTAGAAGGGGAATATAAAGGCAAATTAGAAGGTCATTTGAAATCCGATGATTTCTTTGGGGTTGCAACACACCAGTATGCAAAATTGGTTTTCACCAATGTTCAGGTATCTGGAAAAAACTCTTATGAAGTAAAAGGTGATTTGACTATAAAAGGTATCACCAAAGCCATATCCTTTGATGTCTCTGTATATGGCAGCAAAGCAACAGCTACTTTAAAAGTAGATAGGGCCGAATACGATGTCCGATACGGTTCCGGCAGCTTTTTTGATGATCTAGGTGACAAGACTATCTATGACGAGTTTGATTTAGTTGTAGACTTGGTATTTTAATAAACTTGACCTCACAATCCAAGCCCCATAAGTTCCAAAACCTATGGGGCTTGTTATTTTACAAAAAACGTATTTGTTGTTTTAAAAATCATTTCTATATTTGGGGCAATGAAAAATAAGGGAACAAATACATGGTGGTGGAGTAACTTACGTAAAACGTCGTGAGCTAAGCATCATTGTAGTAAAACTATATAAAAGGCTTGTCTATCACGACAAGCCTTTTTTAATTATATATTTCAATCATGGATTACCAATTCAAATCACATCATAAAAAAATACTCGCTGACACCATTACTCCTGTAAGTGTATATTTAAAAATACGTGATAAATTCCCGAACAGCATTCTTTTGGAAAGTAGCGACTATCATGCCAATGACAATAGCTTTTCTTATATCTGTTGTAATCCGGTTGCATCAATTAAGATTGAAGATGAAGCTATTACAGAGCACTACCCGGATGGCAAAATCATAACCAAGGAAATCACCTCTGATACTGATGTGGTAAAAACTGTGCATGATTTTAGTCAAAACTTTAAAGCGGATAAAAATTCATTCAAATTTATAAACAATGGGCTATTTGGCTATATGGCTTATGATGCGGTTAGGTATTTTGAAGATGTCCAAATTGGTAAAAAAGATGGCACGTTGACCATTCCTGATATTTATTATGCAGTATATCAAAACATAATTGCCATTAACCATTTTAAGAATGAGGCATACATTTTCGCTCATTGCTATGGATCTGAAAGTAATATTGCGGAGATTGAGCACATTCTCAATGTAAAGAACTTTGCTTCGTACAACTTCAATAAAGAGGGAGAACCTACATCAAACCTTAAAGATGAAGAATATAGAGCGCATGTAGCTCTGGCAAAAAAACATTGTCAACGTGGTGATGTTTTTCAATTGGTTTTATCCAGAAGGTTTTCTCAAGGATTCAAAGGGGACGAATTCAATGTATATAGAGCGCTCCGTTCCGTAAACCCCTCTCCATATTTGTTCTATTTTGATTATGGGGATTTTAAAATCTTCGGTAGTTCACCAGAAGCTCAATTAATCGTCAACGATGGAAGAGCAGAGATACATCCTATAGCAGGTACATTTAAAAGAACCGGGAATGATGAGAAAGATGCCGAATTGGCCAAAAAACTAACAGAGGACGAAAAGGAAAATAGTGAGCATGTGATGTTGGTTGACCTTGCCCGAAACGATCTTAGTAGAAACGGCAATATGGTAAGTGTTGATAATTATCGAGAAGTACAGTTTTTTTCACATGTAATACATTTAGTCTCTAAAGTGACCGGGCGAAAGAAAAAGGATGTCACCACCATGAAAGTGGTAGCCGATACTTTTCCTGCGGGGACTTTAAGTGGAGCTCCCAAGCACATGGCCATGCAACTTATAGAAAAATATGAGAAGACAAATAGAGCATATTACGGTGGTGCTATTGGTTTCATGGATTTTAATGGAAACTTTAACCATGCCATTATGATCCGAACTTTTTTAAGTAAAAATCATCAATTACATTATCAAGCAGGTGCTGGTCTGGTGGCAGCTTCAAATCCGGAAAACGAATTACAGGAAACATATAATAAGTTAGGTGCATTGACCAAGGCCTTGGAAATTGCGGAGACCATCTAAAATTTCCAGAATCAAGATGATTATGAAAAAAATATTGGTAATTGACAACTATGATAGCTTCACTTATAATCTAGTCCATTATTTAGAGGATTTAGATTGTGTGGTGGTGGTAAAAAGAAACGACCAACTAACATTAGATGAGGTTGAGCCTTTTGATAAGATTGTGTTATCCCCCGGTCCGGGAATCCCTGATGAGGCTGGGTTACTCAAAGAAATCATAGCTGAATATGCTCCTACCAAGAGTATTTTTGGTGTATGTCTGGGGCAGCAAGCCATCGCAGAAGTATTTGGCGGATCATTGATTAATTTGGATGAAGTATATCACGGAATAGCCACTAAGATCAAGGTGGTCAAAGATGACGTTTTGTTCGATGGTATGTCTAAAGAAATTGAGGTTGGGCGTTATCATTCTTGGGTTGTTGACCCAACTATGCCCGAAGTTTTAGAAGTAACTTCTGTTGATGAAAACGGACAGATAATGTCTTTGCGTCATAAAAATTATGACGTATGTGCCGTTCAATTTCATCCAGAATCAGTTTTGACACCTCAAGGAAAACAAATATTAAAAAATTGGTTGAAAGACTAAGCTTAAATCATATACTGAATTAAATCAGCATACATGAAAGAAATTCTAAACAGACTCATTAACCACGACATCTTAACAAAGGAAGATGCCAAACAGGTTTTGGTTAAAATCGCCAAAGGAGAATACAATACAAGCCAAATTGCTGCTTTTCTAACGGTTTATATGATGCGTAGCATTACCATTGAAGAACTTGAGGGATTTCGAAATGCACTGTTGGAACTATGTCTGGCAATTGATTTATCAGAATATAACCCTATTGATTTATGCGGTACTGGTGGGGACGGCAAGGACACTTTCAATATTTCAACATTGGCCTCATTTGTTACGGCAGGAGCTGGTGTTAAAGTAACCAAACATGGTAATTATGGGGTTTCCTCTAAATGCGGTAGTAGTAATGTAATGGAATTTTTAGGGATAAAATTCAGTAATGAAGCTGCTTTTCTTAAAAAGTCAATTGATCAAGCTGGTATATGCGTTTTGCACGCGCCTCTATTTCACCCAGCTATGAAAAATGTAGCGCCAATACGAAAAGAACTTGCTGTAAAAACCTTTTTTAACATGTTGGGACCTATGGTCAACCCTGCCTTTCCGAAAAATCAAATAGTAGGGGTATTTAATTTGGAATTGGCACGAATGTATGGTTATCTCTATCAAAATACCGATAAGAATTTTACGGTTTTACATGCCTTGGATGGCTATGACGAGATTTCCTTGACCGGAGCTACAAAAACAATTTCAAACAATACAGAAGGTATTTTACATCCGGAGGATTTTGGAGTGTCTCATGTAAAACAAGCCCAAATCATAGGTGGCGAAACCATAGAGGGTTCAGCGAATATTTTTATGGATATTTTAAAAGGAAAAGGTACCGAAGCTCAAAACAATGTAGTCTGTGCCAATGCCGGAATCGCTATTTCAACTGTTAATGGCGTGAGTCCTAAAGAAGGATTTGAAAGTGCAAAAGAGTCTTTATTATCTGGAAGGGGGTTAAAATCCTTAAATAAACTGCAAGCATTGAGTGCTTAATTGAAATTACGAATGAATATTCTCGATAGAATTGTTGCTGACAAAAGAAAAGAGGTTGCTCTTAAAAAAGAAGTAATTCCTATTTCACAAATGGAAAATACCTCTCTTTTCAATAGGGAAACTATTTCTTTGGCCAATGCCTTAAGAAATAGTGGAACGGGAATTATTGCCGAACACAAACGTCGTTCCCCATCTAAGTCGGTCATTAATCAAGATTTGAACGTGCACGAAGTTGCGAAAGGTTACGAAATTGCTGGTGCTTGTGGTATGTCTGTCTTAACCGATGCTAAATACTTCGGTGGTTCGCTCGACGATTTACTTCTCGCAAGGGCAGTGGTCAAAATACCATTGTTGCGAAAAGAATTCATTATCGATGAGTATCAGATTATTGAGGCAAAATCAAATGGAGCGGACGTCATATTATTAATTGCCGCGATATTGACTCAATCTGAAATCAAAACTTTTTCAGAATTGGCCAAAAGCTTACATTTAGATGTTTTACTAGAGGTTCATAATACAGTGGAATTGCAAAAATCAATTATGCCAAGCCTAGATATGTTGGGTGTTAACAATCGAAATTTAAAGACTTTTGAGGTAAGCTTGGAAACCAGTAAATCACTTTCCCAAATAATCCCGGATGATTTTGTAAAAGTATCGGAAAGTGGTATAAGCAGCATCGAGGCCATTAAAGAATTAAAGCCTTATGGTTATCAAGGATTCCTGATTGGCGAGAACTTTATGAAAACCGGGGATCCGGGTAAAAGTGCGAGTGATTTCATTAAAGCACTTAAATAAAACATATTCAATTAAAATGAGCCATTACCATAAAAATACTGATGAATCTAAAAGAGAACCTCTTAAGATAAAGGTATGTGGTATGAACCAAAATACTGTCGAAGTCGGGGCTTTAAAACCAGACTATTTAGGTTTTATTTTCTGGAAGCCATCCAAAAGAAATTTTAATGGGAAACCAGTGGTTTTGCCCCATAGTATTAAGAAGATCGGTGTTTTTGTCGATGAACAAATTGCTGTGATAAAAGAAAGAATAAAAACACACCAACTTTTGGCTGTTCAATTACATGGTAACGAAAGTCCCGAATTTTGTAAAGCTTTAAAACAACAATTGAAAGGCATCGAAATCATAAAGGTCTTTTCGATAAAAGATGAATTCAATTTTGAGGAACTCAGGCCATTCGAATCGGTTTGTGATTATTATTTATTCGATACTAAAGGGAAATTGCCAGGTGGAAATGGGTTTAAATTCAATTGGGAAGTATTGAAGGATTATCCCTCTAAAAAACCATTTTTTCTTAGTGGAGGTATTGGTTTGGATGATATGCAATCCATAAAAGAATTCATGCGACAACAAGAATCCAAATATTGTCATGCCATTGATGTAAACAGTAAGTTTGAGATAGAACCTGGATTGAAGGATATAGGAAAATTGAAAGATTTTATAAAAAAACATAAAATGAGTTATAACGCAGACGAAAGAGGCTACTATGGGGAGTTTGGCGGTGCATTTATTCCAGAAATGCTATATCCGAATACTGAGGAATTACGCCAGAACTATATTCGGATCATGGAAGAACCTGCTTTCAAAGAGGAATTTGATCAATTATTAAAGGATTATGTAGGACGGCCAACACCTTTATACTTCGCAGAGCGACTTTCAAAAAAATATAATACCAAGATATACCTCAAAAGAGAGGATTTATGCCATACCGGAGCCCATAAGGTTAACAATACCATCGGTCAAATTCTTATGGCAAAGAAGCTTGGCAAGAATAGAATTATCGCCGAAACTGGTGCTGGGCAGCATGGCGTCGCCACCGCAACAGTCTGTGCACTTATGGGTATTGAATGTGTAGTTTATATGGGTGAAATTGATATTGCACGTCAAGCACCCAACGTTGCTAGAATGAAAATGTTAGGGGCTGAAGTGAGACCCGCACTGTCAGGCAGTAGAACCTTGAAAGATGCAACCAATGAAGCCATTCGAGATTGGATCAATAATCCTGTTGATACCCATTATATCATTGGCTCGGTGGTTGGCCCTCATCCCTACCCCGATATGGTAGCACGATTTCAATCAGTGATTTCCAAAGAAATAAAATGGCAATTAAAGGAAAAAGAAGGTGTTGAAAATCCGGATTATGTCGTTGCCTGTGTTGGTGGCGGGAGTAATGCCGCTGGCGCATATTATCATTACCTGGATAATCCAGCGGTAAATATTATTGCGGTTGAAGCCGCAGGAAAAGGTGTACATTCCGGAGAAAGTGCCGCAACCTCAGCCTTAGGGAAAATGGGTATTATTCATGGAAGTAAAACCCTTTTAATGCAGACCAAAGATGGTCAAATAACCGAGCCATATTCAATATCGGCCGGCTTGGATTATCCCGGAGTTGGCCCTATGCATGCCCATCTGTTTACATCAGGTAGAGCTGAATTTATTTCGATTACTGATGAAGAAGCAATGAATGCAGGCTTAATGATGTCCAAGTTGGAAGGAATTATTCCAGCAATTGAAAGTTCACATGCCTTTGCCATATTAGACCATAAAAAGTTCAAACCAGAGGATATTGTTGTGATAAATCTTTCGGGGCGTGGGGATAAGGATTTGGATACTTATATAGATTACTTTAAATTATAAATTGTCCCCTTGAGGGGCCTTTAGGGGTGTTTTTACATCCCCCTTACTCCCCCTTCAAAGAGGGAATCCATATTTTCAAATTATGAAAAACCGAATACAACACAAACTAAAAGAGGATAAGAAAATCCTCTCTATATATTTTACAGCTGGTTACCCTGATTTAAATGATACCGTTAGAATCATTCAAGAATTGGAAAAAAATGGGGTTGATTTGATTGAAATAGGATTGCCATTTTCTGACCCTTTGGCAGATGGTCCAACTATACAAGCATCTTCTACAGCTGCCCTAAAAAATGGGATGCACACTGAATTATTGTTTGAGCAATTAAAGGATATTAGAAAATCGGTCTCGATTCCGCTGATTATTATGGGATATTTTAACCCTGTTTTTCAGTATGGCGTTGAAGCTTTTTGCAAACGTTGTCAAGAAATTGGCATAGACGGACTTATTCTTCCCGATTTGCCCTTAGCTGTTTATCAAAAAGACTATGAGGCCATTTTTAAAAAATATGGCTTGGCAAATGTTTTTCTGATCACACCGCAAACCAGTGATGCTCGAATCAAGGAAATTGACCAAGCATCAGATGGGTTTATATATATGGTGAGTTCGGCAAGTACAACAGGAGCAACCAAAGGTTTTGGGTCAACACAACAAAAATATTTTGAACGTATTGCAGCACTTGACTTGAAAAATCCTCGAATTGTAGGTTTTGGTATTAACAATGCTGAAACCTTTCACCAAGCTACCCAATCTGCTGCCGGAGCCATCATAGGCTCGGCTTTTATTAAACACTTAACTAAAAATGGGGTTAATTCAATTTCTGAATTTATAAACACAATTAGATAACTCTATGGAAATCGTCAATAATTGGAAACTCGTTATTTTACTTTGCTTGACTTTAGGATTAGCTCCATTCTTTCCAGAACCCCATGTTTGGGGCAAAATTCAGTGGGTTATGGGCGGTGCCAATGGAATGGCGGCCATGGATTGGTTTGATCTTGTCTTTCATGGCTTCCCTTTTGTCCTTCTAATTCGTTTAACTATTTTAAAGCTAATTGGCTTGCTTAAAAAATAGAATTGCCTACATTTAAAATCTTTATCAAACCACACTATTAAATGAGAAAATTGTTTGTCATATTATTTGTATTTATTACAGGGAACATTGTCGCCCAAGAAGAGTCAGAATTAAAATCCCAAGTAAGTCACTCCATCAATGAACTTCGGGACTTTGTTTCCATTCCCAATGATGCTTTGGAACATGCTGACATTAACAGAAATCTCACTTGGTTAACCAAAAAATTCAACGAAAGAGGGTTTAATTCCACGGTCCTACCTACCGAGGGAGAATCCCTATTTTTTGCGGCATTGCCTATGGAGGACAACAAGCCCACTATTCTTTTTTATATGCATTTAGATGGACAATCTGTTGACCCTTCCAAATGGGACCAACCCAATCCGTATGAAGTAGTGTTAAAATCAAAAGATGGTGATAGCTGGAAGAACCAACCTTTTGACAGCTTGGCAAATAACCTCAACTATGATTGGCGATTATTTGGTAGATCAACATCCGATGATAAGGGTCCAATTGTAATGTTATTGAATACCATTGACCTTTTGAAACAAAACAATGTCACCATCCCTTTTAATGTAAAAGTGATTTTGGATAGTGAAGAGGAAAAGAGCAGCAAACCATTACCCAAGGCAGTAAAAGAATATCGCAATTTATTGAAAGCTGATTTCTTGGTCATTAATGATGGTCCTGTTCATGTTTCTGGTAATCCAACCGTGGTTTATGGTTGTCGGGGCATTACAACACTCACATTGACCACCTATGGACCTATAAAACCACAACACAGTGGTCATTATGGCAACTATGCACCCAATCCAGGCTTTCAATTGGCTCAATTGCTGGCTAGTATGAAAAATTCAAATGGAAAAGTATTGATTGATGGTTATTATGATGGAATATCTTTAGATGAAGCAACCTTGGAAATTCTAAGAAGTGTGCCTGATGATGCTGAAACCATAAATACAAATTTGGCTATTAAAACGCCCGAGACGGTGGGTAGTTTTTACCAGGAAGCCCTACAATATCCCTCACTGAATATTAGGGGTTTAGGTTCTGGTTGGATTGGCGAAAAAGCAAGAACCATTGTTCCTGAAAGTGCTACTGCTGAAATTGATATGCGTTTGGTACCTGAATCTGATGGAAATAGATTGAAAGGCTTGGTGAAGAAGTATATTGAGAATCAAGGATTCTTTGTAACTGATAAGATTCCTACTAAAGAAGAGCGAATGACTCATGATAAAATAATCACCATCACCGAAGGTTCGGTTACCAATGCATTTAGAACTGATTTGAATAATCCTTATGGTGAGTTTTTGGTCAAAACACTAAATGACAAATTTGGTGAAGATGTGGTTCAAATTCGAATAATGGGTGGTACTGTTCCCATTGCACCTTTTATCAACGAGTTAAAAATTCCGGCCTTTATTGTTCCCATGGTTAATCCTGACAACAATCAGCATAGTCCAAATGAGAACCTGAAAATTGGTCAAATTGCCTATGGAATCAAAACGTTTTATGGGATTTTGAGTACAGGTATAAGTGAATGAAATTATAATTATTTGAATTTTTGTCAGTCGGTACTCTGGTCAATTAAGACTCCATTCTTAAATGAATTCAAAAAAGAGAAAAATATTCAATTTTTAATGATATGAAATCGATAATACAACAAGGCCCCATCATTAAAGAAGCATACGATGCGAATACTGAAATTGCCCATGTTTACTTTAATACCATAAAAGAATGGGTTGTCAAACAAGCTGAAAGTATTATAGAGCTTGATATTAAAGCCCAACGTTTTGGCAATGAAGCACTAGCATTTCGCACTATGTTGAAATTCTTAGAATCCGAGAGGGTTATCTCAAATCTTAAAGAGAAGGTTACCCTAACACTTATTAATCCTGTTTATAAGGAAACGGGGCGAATGCAGAGGAGAGAACAACATCCTCATGGTGAGAACTCCTTACGAACAAAAATTAACACTCTCCAATATTTCACGCGTATTAATCCTCTTTTCAAGGGTCGGGTTTTTGTTGTCGACGATGGATGCCCTGATGGATCAGGAAATATGGCTGAAAATATTTTAGCTGAATATTCGGATTGTCCCCATAAAGTTTTTTTCCTTGCAAATGCGATTGATGAAAATGATATTGACCTTCCTGTAGGCATCACTCATAAAAACGGCAGCAATCGAAGTGTAAAAGGCGGTGCTGCTTTATTCGGAATGCGTAAAGCCTTGGAAACCTCTGCCGAAGGAATCCACATAATTGTTGACAATGATGCGGATTTGTCAATTCACCCAATGCAATTGGGATTATTGGTAGAAGATATCGTAAATGGGAAAACAAAGGCTGTAGCTGGATCAAGACGAGAAGAAGATTCTGTTTCACTTATTGGGGGAAGCCGTGACCTTCGGGGCAATCTGTTCATTCGGATTTGGCAACACTTTCTACCTCAACTTGCTGAGAAAATCACCGACACAAATAGAGCTTTCAAGGCATTTGAAAGTAGTGCTTTGGAAACGATTTTACCAGCTATTAAGATCTATACTTTTCCTTATCAGATTGAGCTACTTCAAGCATGTATAACAATGAGAATACCTTTGATAAAAAAAGGTATTGCCTATTTGGATTCTGAAGCCGCCTCAACCCAGAGCGGTGACAATATCACTGAAACTTATTTAAATCAAATCAACCAAATAATTGATATTGCGAAGAGATATAACACAATTCCTATAACGGATCCTCTTATGAAATATCTCTCATCTATTTCTGAGGAAGAATGGCGCAGAATAGAGACCAACCCACCAGAAAACATTCTGGATTTACTTAAAGCATAATTTTAAAAAGTACTTCATTAAGCTGCCTTGGGTTGCTTTTGGGACTAGACTGTATAAAACCCTTTTTCTGTCAATAACCCATTCACGTTGTACCAAAAAACTTTAAAAGTAAAATCAGGTTGAACGGTTGCGTCGGTAAGTTCCAACAATGTTTTCTTAATTTCTATTGCTTTATCACTTTGCATCTTTTCAGATGGTTTTAGATAGGCCATATCCCAAGAATCAAAAATTCTTTTCTCCACTTCCCCTTCGCTTAGAATATCAATATCCGTATGCTTTTTATCCCTATCAATATGATCCATAAGCTCCTTAATGGTATCCTTACTGCCTTCAAGCAATTGAATAAAATAACCTTTACTAAATACAAGACACCCTGTAAGGTCATTTTTTGAATTAAAGTTCCTGGCGGTTCTAAGAATCTCTTCAATTTGTTCTGTTGTTATTTCAGGAATTGCAATTGAACGATAAGTAAGATGATAAAGCATATTATTTCATTAGGTTGATCAAAAATAATAAAATAAATATGTTAGGAAATCACTTACTTCTACAAGTAGCATTATCTGAACAATTTCAAACTAATTTAAATTTGAATAAGACAGAATATACCAACCAACCAAAAAATATGGACTTTATGGTTTTTAGGCCGAATTCCTACTAGCATTAATGTTTCCGTAAAGCGAACGTATTACAATTTTCTCGTATAATTCTTTGTACGCTGTCCCCTGCCCTATTCGCTGTAGCGCATATTGCTGGATCACCAACAATGGCAGGACAATATTTTCCCTAATCTCAATAGATTCCCTTGAAATGGCCTCATTTTCCATGAGGATGTTAGCGCCAGAAACCAATAACAACATTTCTTTGGAAAGTTGGTATTCTTCATGCAGAATATTCCAAAAGGCCCCATATTTGGGATCTTTTTTCATATAGCTTGTTAATTCAAAGTAACATTTAGTAAGTGACATCATACTATTGAGCATCAAGGTCTCAAAGAAAGGTACTTCCTTGTACATTTTCTTCAATTCCCGTAGTCGACCAGAATCCCTAATGATTTTTATTGCCGTACCAATCCCAAAATAGCCTGGTACATTTTGTTTTAATTGACTCCAAGAACCAACAAAGGAGATGGCCCTTAGATCGGTCAATTCCAACTGTTTTTTATTCCCTCGTTTACCTGGTCTACTCCCTATATTGGCCTTTTGGTAGTATTTTAGCGTACTCCTATTTTCCAAATATGGGATGAACATTTCATGATTCTTTAATGCATCATATTTTACAAAACTGAGTTCCGACAATTCCTCTAACAACTTTCGGTGTTCTTTAGAAATGACATTCTCTTTACCGAACAGATTATTGGATAGACCGGCAGTCAACAACTGCTCACAATTATGCATAAATTGCTCCTTGGTACCATAGGTACTGGTAATGGTCTGTCCTTGAATCGTAAGTTGTATTTCATTGTTGGCAATATCTTTGGTTTGGGCCGCATAAAAGCGGTGGGTTTTACCCCCTCCACGTGCTGGTGGACCGCCCCTACCATCAAAAAACATGGCTTTGATATGATTCTTTTTACAGACCTTGGATAATTGTTCCTTGGTTTTTAAAATTGACCAATTCGCCTTTAAATAACCCCCATCTTTTGTGCCGTCAGAAAAACCAAGCATCATCGTCTGTTGGTCTTTCCGCTGCGCTAAATGTTTTCGGTATTCTGGCAAATCAAATAAAAATTGCATAATAGCCTCTGCATTGTCCATGCCTTTCATGGTCTCAAAAAGTGGAACTATATCAAAAGTGATTTCATTGTCTTTCCAACCGCACCATCTAAACAACCCATAGACATATAGCACAGAGAAAATGTCTTCTGAATTACTGATGATATATCTATTACAACCCTCCTCACCGTTCTTTTCCTGTATTTCCTTTAATTGGGAAATGTTCAGAATCGTATCTTTTACGATATCATCATAATCGTCGGAATCTATTTTTAGTTTTTTCTGAACAAGTAATTTTACCAATTCCGATTCACTTAATTCTTCTAGACTTTCTTTAATAATGCCATTTTTCTTGAGTATAGTTTCAACAATAAAAACATGCTTACTATGGTCCTGTCTAATATCAAGCGTTGCAAAGTGGGTTTTGAATATTTTTACCTTATCGATAAAATGATCCAATTCGTGTAGATAAAGTCCGTGATAATCATCTATCAACAAATCCCGTATCGCCATTAGTGGGTCAATGATATCTTGGTAACCCATACTTTTATTTGGATTGAACATCGCTGCATAAAGGTTATTCCTTAACGATTTTAAATGAACCTGTAGTTTCTTGAATGTAAGTTTTTGTTGTAGGAATTTAAGGTCTTTATAATAACATTTCATTAGGTTGACCCTAAGTTCATCAGCAACGTTTTTGGTAATTGCCGCTGTCACAAATGGGTTCCCATCCCTATCACCACCCGGCCAAAATCCAAGTTTCATAATATGATGGTTCTCAAAATCCTCATTATCAATATTCTCTTTTATGTACGCATATAAATCTCCCATGGCATCATAATAGACATTCCTAAGAATATAAATGATATTCTTGGCTTCATCCAAAGGGGTTGGTTTTTGGCTATTGATCAAAGAAGTAAGCCCAAGCTGTTGCAGCGTAATATCTATATCATCTATTTTATTGTCGACAATCAGCGATCTTAAATCGTTCATAATATCCAAAACGGCTGGTGTATAGAATTGCGTAGGATGTGCAGTCAATACAATTCTTGCACTAAAGGTTGATAATTTTTCGGTCACTTTATCCCAACTTTTGGTCTTGTTGACCAATTGAAAATAATCCTTTACAGAAAGTGAATCGCTATGCTCCTGGAGTTTTGGGAATGCGGCATCTTCAACACTATCATATAAAACCACCTGTCTTTCAACATATTGAATAATGCGAAACATAAAATCTATCCTATCTTTTTCCGATTCTATATTTACATAATTCTGGAAGAAAGATTCCAAGATGTCCTGCGGATTCAAGCCTGCTTTAAGACCCTTTGAAGATTGGTGCAACAATAGCGGGACGACCATCCCAACATTCTCAATATTCCTATAAGGTAGATTTAGAAATAGGCTGTTGTAAACGTTAAATTTATTTTGGACTGATTTTTTAAATTCTTCTAATCTTTCTGTTTGATGCATAGATTTTGACAAATGTATTTCACCATAATAGTGAACACGGATTTACTTACCCAATTGAACTGGCAAATATCGGTATATTCGACGAACCAATATTTGTAAATTATATCAATTAACAAAATACGGTAGAGTCGCTACAAAACCAACAGAAATTGGATTTATAAATTGGTAAATACCACACAAAATCAATTTAGAAAAATGGTGCGTATTGTAGCACTCTAAAATCCAACGTATTGAAAGAAGGATTTTTCGCTTTCATATGTTTATAAGTGGAAAGACTACCGACCGCCCTATTGGCAGCTCCTGATGGCGCAGTAAGCGAAACTGTTTTAATGATTCTTGGTGCGTTTTTTTCAGAAGGAAGAATAAATTGATGTATTCTTGGCACTTTACCATTTATTATTTCCAATTTAATTTGATATTGCTTAAGGTGCTGTCGAAAAAAATATTCAGGCCCGTTTTTACTATTTCCACCCGTGAACAATAAAGTTTCGACATTTGGGTACTCATGCAAATAAAAAATCAGGTTTCTTAATTTTATGTTCTGCATCCCAATGTCTGATGCATCAACCTTAGTACGTTCTGCACTTTGCACGATATCACAAATACCGATCTTACGCGCTATTAAGAATTGCTTTCTTTGTTCAATGGCTTCTATAGTAGTTTCGAACTTTAAATTCAATCCAAAACTTCGATCTAGAATTGGCCATAACTGACCATCCCTACTTCCATAGCAAAAATTCACATCCCCAACTTTTAATTCCCCTGTGGTAAATCTTGGTGGTGGCAACGTACCCACAATCAACTTTGTAGCTTCGTCAAAAAGAAAAGGTTCGTATGGGTGCTTATGAAAAAACAAATTGCATGCTATGAGATTAATTAATTGGGTAATGGAATTACCAAAAGCCAAATATACAGTTTTGAATAATCCTATACATAAATAGAATTTTGCCCATAAAATCAGTAATTTTAAGAAAATCAAATAATTACAATATGGGAAAAGGCGACATTAAAACTAGAAGAGGTAAAATTGCAAATAAATCATATGGAGCTAGAAGACCTAAAAAAGCAGCAAAAATCGAAGTAAAACCAAAGAAAAAGGCAACAAAAAAGGTTGTGAAAAAGGTTGCGAAAAAAGCTAAATAAATTAGTCAATCACAAAATTCAAAGTCACATTGCCCTCGGCATCCAATCCTATTTCATAGGTGTAAAATCCTAATGGCAATACGGTTTCGCCAACAAAATCAATAGGTTGCAAGATGTAGGTTTCTTCTGCCGATTTTATATTGATATAAGCATATTTATAAGCACTTTCATAGATTAAATATCCAGAATAGTCGTCTGGGGGAATATTGGTATGAACCATTTCATCCCCACCTACTTGAATAGTGTCAAAATTAATTGAGCTAATATTCTTTACCCGAATCTGAATTCCGTTTAATTCATCATCCTGATCATTACAACTAATATTGATGAAAAAGACGCTTATAACCAATATTAAAAACTTTTTCATATCACAAGGCTTTAATTAAATGTGCTATGATAAGAACGATAACCTTGAAGAAATATTCTATCTAATAAATACTGGTTGATTCGCTTTTAGCGTATGTTCTTTACTAAAGATGTAATCATCCAAATTAAAACCTTGTATATCTTCCAAGGTTTTCGCATTGGAATCCAAAATATATCTAACCATTGAACCCCGGGCCTTTTTGGCAAAAAAGCTAATGACTTTTAACTTATCGTTCTTCCAATCTTTGAATATGGGTGTTATAACAGGAACATTTAATTTCTTTTCATCAATAGCCCCGAAATATTCATTACTTGCCAAATTAATAAACAATTCACCTTGCTCAAGTTCTGAATTAAGATGGTCTGTCAATTGCTTTTTCCAAAATTCATATAGGTTTTTCTTACGGCCAATTTTTAATTGTGTGCCCATTTCAAGGCGATAGGGCTGAACTAAATCCAAGGGTCTCAAAACACCATACAAACCGGATAAAATTCGCAAAGTATTTTGAAGTCCATCTAATTTATCCTCTGGGATGGTATAAGCATCCAATCCTTGGTAAACATCACCGTTAAAAGCATAGATAGCTGGTCTGGCGTTAGTTGGGTCAAAAGGAATCGAGAATTTTTGATTGCGCTCCCAATTGAGTTCCGCCAAATTATTTGAAATGCCCATTAATTTAGACAATGCCCTTGGCCTCTTTTTTACCAAAACCTTGTTCAACTTTGCAGCCTGCTCCAAAAAAAGAGGTTGTGAATACTTTTTGGTCGGCAATTCACTTTCAAAATCTAGCGATTTGGCTGGTGAGATTACAATTTTCATATCAATCTATTTTAATCATAAAAATAAAAAGGATTATCAGACATTCCTATCCCTTATAAAAGTAGTTTTCAATAGAAGTATAGCTATAATTTATGCTTACTTGCTATGTCTTGCATAGTCCTGCCATTTTGCAATACAATTGGCCATATCCTCAGGGATTTCTGAATCAAAACGCATTTGCTCTCCTGTTACAGGATGAACAAATCCTAAAGTTTTGGCATGTAACGCCTGCCTTGGAAGAATTTTAAACGCATTATCAACAAACTGTTTGTACTTGGTAAATGTTGTGCCTTTCAACACTCTATCCCCTCCATAGCGTTCATCATTAAAAAGCGTATGGCCAATATATTTCATATGAGCGCGAATCTGGTGTGTTCTACCTGTCTCCAATTTACATGAAACCAAGGTCACATATCCCAATCTTTCAATGACCTTAAAATGGGTTACTGCTTCTTTACCTTCATCTCCATCTGGAAAAACCTGCATTTGCAATCTGTTCTTAGGATTTCTGGCAATATGCCCTTCAACAGTACCACTATCATCTTCAACATTTCCCCAGACTAAAGCAATATATTCCCTTTCAGAAGTTTTATCAAAAAATTGTTTGGCCAAATGTGTCATGGCAGCTTCAGTCTTGGCAACCACCAAGAGTCCGGAGGTATCCTTGTCTATGCGATGTACCAAGCCCGGGCGCTCATTACTATTTGTGGGTAAATCCTTGATGTGAAATAAAAGCGCATTTATTAAGGTTCCAGAATAATTCCCATGACCAGGATGCACTACCATCCCAGCAGGCTTGTTAACTACAAGCAAAGCGTCATCCTCATAAACAATATCCAACGGAATATCCTCCGGTGTAAGCAAGAGTTCATGGGGCGGGTGTTCAAAAAGT
The DNA here is from genome assembly GCA_963768235.1 of uncultured Flavobacteriaceae bacterium. Classification (GTDB taxonomy): domain Bacteria; phylum Bacteroidota; class Bacteroidia; order Flavobacteriales; family Flavobacteriaceae; genus Maribacter_A. The sequence goes on along the minus strand of CAVYHF010000008.1, from coordinate 331,440 downwards.
ACTTTTACCTCATCGCCAGCTTTTACTTTGTAATTCTGTTTTACTACCTTATCATTGACCCAAATATGGCCATCTTTTGCTGATTGTTGTATTTTATTGCGGGTGGCATTTTCAATAAAGTTCATTAAGAACTTATCTACCCGTAAGGGCTCTTGGCCCTTTGAAGCCAAAAACTTATGGTGTTCAAAAAGTTCTTCTTCATTGGGTTCCGGCTTCTCTATTAGTCCCATATTTTAATTGGAATCTGCTTTGATCTGAGCTCGATCAGGTATAGTACCATTACCACAGACCAGTTCTATTTTAGAAGTTTTAGGTAATTTTTGCCCAGGGTTTATAATCTTGCCCTTATATTTTATATAGTAGACCATGTCCTTACCAAGCTCATCTATATGGGATACACGCTGCACATCCAAACCTACAGCTCTAAGCATTGACGTGGCGTTACGCTGGGTAACCTGGATTATATTAGGAACCGTAACTTTTTTGTACCCTGAAGGATTCACGGTAAAGTATATTTTTCTGTCTTCCTTGACTTTACTACCAGCCTTAGGGTCCTGTTCAATAATTGAAAATCTTGGATAATCAGGATTATAATTAGCTGAATCTAAAACTTCGTAACGCAAACCAGCCTCCTCAACAGCCGTTCGCATGTCCATAACAGACATTTTTGCAAAATCAGGTACTTCAACAAACTCACCGTGCTTGGTAGAGCTGTTCAACCATCGTAAAGCTAACAATACCAGTACTACTGCTACCACAAGAGCCAGGCCCAATTGTATTAAAAAAGACCTACTTCTTAAAAAGTTTAAAAAATTTCCCATTGCTTATAATTGACGCCACAAATATAGGAAATGAGCCAAAACAATAGGTTGGAAGATTCCCAAATGTTGGTTAAAGAAATATGTGCTATATCGGCCAGACCTCTTATTGATTGAAAAAAATCAAAATTAACAGATGAAACCGATTGCTTTTTTCTTTACTTTGAATTACCGAAAATCCTTTAAAATTTCAATTTACAAGATTTGAATATGAAGAAAAAAGTGGCCGTCATTATGGGTGGATACTCTAGTGAGTACGAGATTTCTCTAAAAAGTGGGAGCGTTGTGCATGAGTATTTGAACAAAGATAAATTTGAGAGTTATAGAATTCATATTTTAAAGGATAAATGGGTCTATATTGATGATGAAGAAAATGAACATGCTGTAAATAAGCATGACTTCTCTGTAAAAATTGGCGGATTAACTATTGTTTTTGATTGTGTATTCAATGCCATACACGGTACGCCAGGTGAAGATGGTTTATTACAGGCCTATTTTGAATTATTAGGTATTCCACAGACCTCTTGTAATTATTATCAAGCTGCATTGACTTTTAACAAGCGGGACTTATTAAGCGTTTTGAAGCCATACGGAATAAAATCAGCACCTTCTTTTTATCTGAATTTAGGTGATGAAATAAATGAAGCGGCCATTGTTGAAAGGGTAGGACTTCCTTGTTTTGTTAAAGCCAACAAAGCGGGAAGCAGTTTTGGCATATCCAAAGTATATAAAAAAGAGGAATTAAAATCTGCCATTGAAATTGCCTATAAAGAAGATGATGAAATTATCATAGAAGGTTTTTTAGACGGAACAGAAGTTTCTGTGGGCGTTATTAAATTCAAGGGAGAAACCAAAGTTTTACCCATTACAGAAATCGTTACTGAAAATGACTTTTTTGACTATGAGGCGAAGTACGAAGGCAAATCCCAAGAGATTACGCCTGCTAGAATTACACCTGAACAAGAGAAAATGGTAAGCGATATCGCAAAACGTGCTTATGATATTCTAAAAATGGAAGGCTTTTCCCGAAGTGAATTCATTTTTGTTGAAGATGAACCTTTTATGCTTGAAATGAATACTACTCCTGGTTTAACGACTGAAAGTATTTTACCAGCGCAAGCTAGTGCAGCAGGTATTTCACTATCGGAGTTGTTTGAAAATGCCATAACGGAAGTTTTATCCAAAAACCACTAACTTTAACCTATGAGACGCGCAATATTTCCTGGATCCTTTGACCCACTTACATTGGGTCATCATGATATTATCACAAGGGGCATCACGTTATTCGATGAACTTATTATTGCTGTCGGTATAAATGCCGATAAAAAATATATGTTCACGCTTGAAGAGCGATTGGATTTTATAACCCGAGCATTTAACAATGAACCCAAAATAAAGGTATTGACCTATGAGGGTTTAACCGTTGATTTTTGCCAAAAAGTCGATGCGGATTTTATACTTAGAGGCTTAAGAAATCCCGGGGATTTTGAGTTCGAAAAAGCAATTGCACACACCAATAGAAAGCTTTCAGAAATTGAAACCGTTTTTCTTTTAACATCATCTGGAAAATCCTTTATCAGTTCTTCCATTGTTCGGGATGTAATAAGAAACGGTGGTGATTATTCAGCCTTGGTTCCTGATACGGTTAGGGTTAAATAGACTAATTATCTTTAGCTTTTTGACGAACTATATCTCTTTCAAAATGAATGCACTTATTTGCAAATAGTAAGTTTTTTCTGTAAATAATCCTTTATATTTTTCATCTTCATGCTTAATTAATAGGCTATCACAACGTCTATGGCCTTGTTCACAACAAAGCTTTATTAATATTATAAAATACTTCTACTTTAGTAAGAAATAACTGTAAAATGTTAAAGAGAAGTCAAATAGATCCTAACAATTATTTAATAAAACAGTTGCCAAAAGCGACTGCTTTTTTAAATAAAAAATTAGAGGTTGTCTACGCATCTGACCTTTGGATCAAAGATTTTGAGTTCACCTATGGGAAAGTAATTGGGGAAAAAATCAGTGACCTTTTAAAACATATTAGTAAAGATTTACAAAAGGACTTTAAAGAATGCCTTAAAGGAAATGTTGGTACTGGGATCAAGGAATATTATAAGGAAAAAGATAATCCTGAAAAATGCACCGAATGGACAAATATTCCATGGTATGACGAAAAGGAAAATATAATTGGGATTATTGTTCAAACCGAAGGCATTACAGAACAATTAAATAATAATTCAAATATCGAAAGACTTCAGCTTCTCTTAGAAGAAAAATCTTCGAATGCCAAGATAGGCAGCTGGCAGTATGATGCAGAGCTAAATTCTTTGTGGTGGTGCGATATGACCCGACAAATTCATGAAGTAGATGCCAAGTTTATCCCCAAAATAGAAACGTGCTTTGATTTTTATAAAGAAGGCCATAGTAAGAATGCAATTTCCATGGCATTTTTTGAAGCCTCAGAAAAAGGATTGCCTTGGAAAGAAAAATTACAGATCGTTACAGAAAAAGGCAATGAAAAATGGATTGTGACTACGGGTAAACCTATCTATAAAGATGATAAATTTATTGGTCTTGTAGGTACTTTTAGAGATATCAACGAACAGGTACTCACGAACAAAAAAACTAAGGAAAATGAACTACTCCTAAGAACTCTTGTTGATAGCTTGCCATTGAATGTATTCGTCAAGGACTTGGATTCAAGAAAAATTTTGGTCAACAAATCAGAGTTGAATTTTCTTGGATTTAAGAATGAATCGGATGTGTTGGGGAAAACCGATTTTGATTTTTTAAATAAAAAAAATGCATTAATCGGAAGAGAAGAAGACATCAGGGTTATGGAGAATGATATTCCCATGCTCAAAAGAGAAACGACGAACATAAAAAAAGACGGTACCATAACTTCCTTTTTAACCTCGAAGATTCCATTAAAAGCGGCTAATGGCAAAATCACAGGGCTTGTTGGGATAAGTCTCGATATTTCTGATATCAAAAAGAAGGAAGAAGAACTTAAAAATTTGATCGATGTTACTTCGCTCCAAAACAAAAAACTCGTGAACTTTGCACATATTGTATCGCACAATCTTCGCTCCCACACCGCTAATTTCTCTATGCTACTTGAGTTTCTGGTTAGTGAAAAAGATGAAGAAGAAAAGCAAAATCTTGTAAATATGTTGGTTAAGGCATCTGATCATTTATTAGAGACATTGAACAATTTAAATGAAGTTGTAGTCATTAATACAAATGTCAATCTAAAGAAAAAAAATATCTTCCTGAACAAAGAAATCAAATCTGTAGAAAAAAACCTTAGTGTTTTTTTTAAGAACAATAATGCGAAAATTATAAACACAATCGAAGACCATATAAAAATCAATGCCATACCAGCCTATCTAGACAGTATTCTTATGAATCTATTCACGAATGCAATCATGTACAAATCGCCCGATAGAGACCCAATCATTACATTAAGCAGTTCCCATGAAAATGGATACACAATACTGAGTATTAATGATAATGGCCTTGGAATAGATTTAAAAAAATATGGAGACAAACTATTTGGAATGTACAAAACCTTTCATGACAATGCAGATGCAAAAGGGATAGGTCTATTCCTTTCCAAAAACCAAATGGAAGCTATGGGTGGTAAAATAACAACATCTAGTGAAGTAGGCAAGGGAACCACATTTAACTTACATTTCAATGAAGATAATTAATTCAATATTCATAATAGACGACGATCCTATTACAGTTTTTGGAATTCGAAAAATGCTGAGTACCTCCGTTGAATTCAAAACCATTAGTGCGTATGGCAATGGCAAATTAGCAATCGATGGCATTAAAAAAGTTATAAGCGAAAATAAGTCAGTACCCGAAGTGATTTTTTTGGATATTAATATGCCTATTATGGATGGATGGCAGTTTTTGGAAGAATTTATAGTACTGCCAATTGAAGAGAAGGTCCGTATTAATATAGTAACCTCATCAATTGATCCAGCTGATTATGAAAATTTTGAGTATTACAGCGATAAATCGCATCACGAGATAACTTTTAACACAAAACCAATTAAGAGTTCGGAAATAGCGGCTATCACAAAACCTGCTGAATAAATTCTTGGGCAATGCTTTTAGCTTGAAATAGGTTACTCCCCAAACAAGGACTTTATATTTGTATACGAATTGGCAAGGGCCTTTTTAATTTTTTTGGGACCCTTCCATTTCACTTTTTCAATACCCTCACTTACTTGGCCCTTTAATTTGCCATCGTAAGAAGTTTTCATGGCAAACCAATGTACTTCTTTTAGCTTGTACTTTCCATTGCGCTTAAAAATGTGGTACGTAGTTTTGAGAAAATTCTCAATTTTGAGTTTTTTTACCCCAGTTTCCTCCTCCACTTCACGAATTGCACATTCTTCAATGGTTTCGCCTTTATCTAATTTACCTTTGGGCAAATCCCATTTATCATTTCTGTAAATAAAAAGAACTTTTCCCTCACTGTTAGTAACTACACCTCCTGCAGCGATTTCTATAGGGATTGTTTTGCAGAATTTTTTAAGTATTTCTTCATGGTTAGGGTGATAAATATAAGCTTCATTGAGCTTTTTTTTCGATAATGCACTAATTGCTTCTTGTACCGCATCACTATTTAATAAGAAGTATTTACTGTTTGTAATTTCCGATAATTTATTTGTTAAAATCAGCGGCAGATCTTTTACAAAAACTTTATACATTTGCGTATGGTTTTAGATAAAAACACCGCAAAAAAAACTGCAGAGCTTCTACTGCAAATTAATGCAATAAAGTTGAAACCCGAAAATCCTTTTATTTGGGCTTCCGGATGGAAATCCCCAATATATTGTGATAACCGTATTATATTATCATATCCGGTCATCCGAAATTTCACCAGGGAAGAAATGGCCAAACAGGTTGAAACACTTTATGGCAAGCCAGATGTGATTGCCGGAGTGGCAACTGGCGCCATTGGATTGGGAGCATTGGTTGCAGATTATTTGGGACTACCATTCATTTATGTACGCCCAGAACCTAAATCGCATGGCAGACAAAATCAGATTGAAGGTTTTTTAGAACCTAACCAAACCGTGGTGGTTATAGAGGACTTGATCAGCACGGGTAAAAGCAGCCTTAATGCAGTTGATGCACTCGAAGCCGCTGGAGCCAATGTCAAAGGTATGCTTGCCATATTCACTTATGGCTTTGATTTGGCAACTACAAATTTTAATAAAAAAGAGCTTGAATTGCACACCCTTTCAGATTATGAACATGTGATTGAACAAGCATCAGAAACGGGTTATATAAAAGAAGAACAAATGAATACATTGATGGAATGGCGTAAAAACCCATCGCAATGGCAACAATAAAATAATAACTATGCATATTGAAGCCCCTAAGAATAGAATCGATAAGAGTGCTAAAGAGGTTTTTGATTTTTTAACGGATCTTCAGAATTTCGAAAAATTAATGCCAGAAAACATTGAAAAGTTCGAAATAATTAATGAAGATCGATTTCTGTTTGCTTTAAAAGGAATGCCAGAAATCGTATTGCAACGCAAAGAACAGAACCCCAATGATAAAATAGTTTTGGGTGCCGCAAGCGATAAATTGCCATTTACATTAACCGCCGACATTTTATCGGTAAGTGAAAATGAATGTGAAGTGACCTTGAGTTTCAATGGTGAATTCAATGCCATGATGGCAATGATGATCAAATCACCAATCACAAACTTCATTGGCACACTTTCAGAAAATTTGACTGTTATTTAATTAGTACAACAAACTTATCGCCTTCAAATCAAATTCCTTTTTTATATCATCTTCAAGTGTAACCACCAATCTGCCTTCATTTGAAACCCCTTGAATAAAACCCATAAACAGGTTACCTTCTTTATCTTTGAATGTTGAAGGCTTATCTTTTCGAAAAAGCACATTTTCATATTTTTTTTGCATTTCAACTGCTCCTTTTTCATCTAATTCCACAAAAATCTGTTTTAGAACAGATTGAAATTCCGTTAGCAATTGATCCAAATTGAACGTCTTACCTGTTAATGATTTTAAAGATGAAACATTTGGTAGGTTATTGAATGTAGTTTGATTTACATTTAATCCTATGCCAATCACTGAGGCAAGCATACGATTTCCTGAAAATATATTTTCAATTAAAATTCCACAAATCTTGAAATTACCTGACAGAATGTCGTTAGGCCATTTTACCTTTAAATCAGGTAAATGTAGTTTACTTAACAGGGTATAAACCGCCAATGAAACACAAATATTCAATATGAAGGGATTTGTTACTTTTTCGGAATCAATTTTTCTTAAAATGCTAAATGTCAGATTTTTATAAGGCTTTGACTCCCATCTAGTACCCATCTGACCTCTTCCTGAGACTTGTTTTTCGGTTACGACTACCGTATAATCTTCCAATGATTCAGTATTCATTAAATCCTTTAAGTACAAATTTGTGGAGTCCGTGGCATTAAGTTTGATTATCTGCATGTGTTGCCCAAAGTAAGAATGTAGAATCTAATGTTAAATACTAGGGTTAAAAGAACAAAAAAATAATAACTTTGTACAAACTAAAATTATTGAATGCAAAAAAGGAAAGCTAGTGCAGATGAGTTAATTGCATTAATTTTACAGGGAATCGAAGAAGTAAAAGGGAACGACATAAATATACTGGACCTAAGAGATATAGAAAATACCGTATGTGACTACTTTATTATTTGTAATGGTACTTCAAACACACATGTAAATGCAATCGTAGGTTCTATCCAGAAAACAGTTAGCAAAGCTATTAAAGACAAACCATGGCATGTTGAAGGTGAAGACAATGCCGAATGGGTGTTAATGGATTATGTTAATGTTGTAGTGCATGTTTTCCAAAAACAAATTAGAGAATACTACGATATAGAGGGGCTTTGGGGCGATGCCAAGTTCACAACAATAGAAAGTAGTATAAATCAGTAAAAAAAAAGAATGGCAAAAGATAATAATACAACTCCCAAAAAACCAAAGTTCAGTTCATGGTGGATCTATGGACTAATTGCGGTATTATTGATAGGTTTTAATTTTTTAGGCGGAAGTAATTTTGCCAGTACAAAAAAATCAACTACTTCCGAATTACAGGAGTATTTAAGAAATGGTGATATCGAAAAGATATTGATAATTACCAATACCAATCAAGCCAAAGTTTTTTTGTCGGAGGAAGCACTGCAGAAAGAAGTTCATAAAGAAGTTTCTGAAAAGCCATTTCTACCTGCTTCTGGTGCCATTCCCCAATATATTTTGGATTATGGTGATCTTCAGATATTTCAGAATGAAATTTCTGAAATCAAGAAGGCAGAAAACTTGAATACAATAGTTGAATTTGACAAAGAATCGAATATTGTTGCCGATATATTTATTTCAATCATACCTTTTGTTCTGATTATTGGTATTTGGATTTATTTAATGCGTCGAATGTCTGGTGGCGGTGGCGGGGGTGCCGGTGGCCAAATATTCAATATTGGCAAATCCAAAGCTAAGTTGTTTGACGAAAAGACAGACACCCGAACTTCATTCAAAGATGTTGCTGGTCTTGAAGGAGCAAAAGAAGAGGTTGAAGAAATTGTTGAATTCTTAAGACATCCAGATAAATATACGTCGCTTGGAGGTAAAATTCCTAAAGGTGCTTTATTGGTAGGTCCTCCTGGAACAGGAAAAACCTTATTGGCAAAAGCGGTTGCCGGTGAAGCTAAAGTTCCATTTTTCTCATTGTCAGGTTCTGATTTTGTTGAGATGTTCGTTGGTGTTGGTGCCTCTAGGGTTCGAGACCTATTTAAACAAGCAAAAGACAAATCACCAGCTATAATATTCATAGATGAGATAGATGCGATTGGTAGGGCCAGAGGTAAAAATAATTTTACCGGGTCAAATGATGAACGTGAAAATACCTTAAACCAACTATTGACAGAAATGGATGGTTTTGGTACAAATACCAATGTTATTGTACTTGCAGCAACGAACCGTGCAGATGTTTTGGATAAAGCATTAATGCGGGCTGGTCGTTTCGATAGACAGATTTATGTAGACTTGCCGGATATCCGTGAACGTAAAGAAATATTCGAGGTTCATCTAAGACCAATCAAAACCGCGGAAACTTTGGATTTGGATTTCTTAGCCAGACAGACCCCTGGATTTTCAGGTGCAGATATCGCAAATGTCTGTAATGAAGCTGCTTTGATCGCCGCAAGACAAGAGAAAAAGGCGGTTGGCAAACAAGATTTCTTGGATGCAGTGGATAGAATTGTCGGCGGATTAGAGAAAAAGAACAAAATCATAACGATTGCTGAGAAAAAAACAATTGCTTATCACGAAGCGGGTCATGCCACTACAAGTTGGATGTTGGAACATGCTGCACCATTGGTAAAAGTTACCATCGTTCCCCGAGGGCAGTCTTTAGGTGCTGCTTGGTACTTACCTGAAGAGCGACTTATTGTTCGTCCAGAGCAAATGTTAGACGAAATGTGTGCTACCTTAGGTGGTAGAGCCGCAGAAAAAGTAATTTTCAACCAAATATCCACTGGAGCACTCAGTGATCTTGAAAAAGTAACAAAACAAGCCAGGGCGATGGTTACCGTATATGGCTTGAATGATGAAATTGGCAACCTTACATATTATGATTCTTCGGGTCAAAACGAATACGGTTTTACAAAACCTTATAGTGAGGAAACCGCCAGAAAAATTGATTCCGAGATTTCAAAGATGATTGAAGCGCAATACATTAGAGCTATCGATGTTTTGGAAAAGAACAAGGATAAACTAATTGAGCTGGCCGAGCGCCTGTTGGAAAAAGAAGTGATATTCAAGGAAGATCTGGAAAAGATTTTTGGTAAAAGACCATTCGATAAAGAATTTGATGGCAAAGGCCAAGAAGTAACGAAAGCCGAGGTTATTATTGAGGCAGAACCTCCGATAAACAAGGAGGAAGAAAAAGAAAATAAATAGTTGCATTTTACGTTCTTCTTACAAGTTAGGGAACGCGATAAGAAGTTTTAATTAAGTTAATGGGGTTTATTGACAAACTTTTTGGTGGTGGCAAGAAAAAGGTTTCCAGAGAAACAGCTGAAACCCGTGGGGTTCATATGCCTGACCTAAATATTCCTGTTGATGAAAAATTCACCATTCACTTTAAAAATAACGGTGGCAAGTTTATATATTGTGACTCTTTTCAAGAAATTTCGGAAGCTCTTCAAAACATTGTAACGGAAAATAGTTGGGAAAATCATCCCTTTTTTGCTATGAACCCAATGTTAGAAGATAGGTTTTCCCAAGAGAATTTAACCTTCACACGAAAGGCCAAAGAAAGTGAGGTTTTCTTTACAACATGTGAGCACTTAATCGCCCAAAACGGTTCTATTTTGGTTTGCTCCAATCAATTAATGGAAAAGAAACTCAATGAGCTTCCAGACAATGTTATTGTTTTTGCAACCACAAGCCAATTAGTAGAATCTATTGGCGAAGGATTAAAGAAGATAAAGAAAAAATATGGGCATAGTATTCCTGCAAATATTACTACACTCAAACACTTTCAATCTACAAACGAGAATTCAAACGATTTTTTAACATACGGTAGTAGCTCCAAAAATCTTTACCTTTTACTTTTGGAGGATCTATAATATGAAAGAAGTTTTAAGAAGAGCACTTTCTGGGGCCGTTTACATTGTATTATTACTTTCAGCGATTTTCCTAAGTTCTGATGCTTTTGACTTTTTGATCATGACTTTTGGACTTGCTTGCCTATATGAATATAAAAGACTAGTACACCTCAAAGGCTACCATATATTTATTGCTTATCTAGCGCTATGGTGGGCATTTATATATTTGGTTCATGATAAGTGGTTGATAAATATTTTAATGTTCCTAACCATTTCAATGAACATCGCATTGCTCTTTTTTCTATTTTCGAAAAAGGAAAAGCCATTCAGTTTTTTTCAAAAATTTATAGTTGGCCTATTTTATATTGGCGGAGGATGCATTTTTTTAACCATAATCCCATATAAGGACAATGATTTTGCAAAATTGCTGATTATGGGCATTTTTATATTAATTTGGGTGAATGATTCTTTTGCATACCTTGTTGGTAGCACAATAGGACGAACCAAGTTATTCACGGCCGTATCTCCAAAAAAAACCATTGAAGGCACGTTAGGTGGATTTGTATTTACTATGGTTGCAGCATACTTCTTAGGTAAATACGAACCCATTATAAGCCCTTTACAATGGTTTATTTTAGCTGCAGTTATTGTTATTTTTGGAACCTTGGGAGATTTAATAGAATCAAAATTCAAACGCTCGGCAGGAGTCAAGGATAGCGGTGCAATTATTCCCGGGCATGGTGGTATGTTAGACCGTTTGGACAGTTTGGTATTTGCAGCCCCATTTGCTTATTTAACGCTTAATATTTTCGCTTATGTTTCATAGAGAGGGTCAAACCATTATATTGACAACATTCTTTCTTGTTATTGCCATAGTTCTTATTACAGAGTTTTATGTAGTGAACGACTGGTTACGTTGGGGCCTTCAGATTGTTTCAGTCTTGGTTCTGGTGCTGATACTACAATTTTTCAGAAACCCTAAAAGAGGGGCGAATAACCTTTTCGATGAAATTTTAGCTCCTGTAGATGGTAAAGTAGTAGTGATTGAAGAAGTAATGGAAACAGAATATTTTAACGAAAAACGTATACAAGTTTCCATATTCATGTCACCATTTAATGTGCATGTAACACGCTACCCAATAAGTGGAACAATTAAATATTCCAAATACCATCCTGGGAAGTACTTGGTAGCTTGGCACCCAAAATCAAGCACTGACAATGAACGAACGACGGTAGTAATAAATACACCCAGATTTGGTGAAATACTGTATCGACAGATTGCAGGCGCTATGGCCAGACGTATCGTAAACTATGCAGAAGAAGGTGATAGTGTTCACCAGGGAGAAGATGCAGGTTTTATTAAATTTGGTTCTAGGGTTGACTTATTATTACCTTTGGATTGTGGCATTGCCGTAAAATTGAATCAGAAAGTAATTGGCGCCAAAACATGTATTGCAACTTTTGTCGATAAACATGAAGAAGGAGACCTTAAATAAAAACTTTGAAAAAGCTGTTGAATTTTTAAACAGCTACAAGGATCCATTACCTGCTGACCTGTTGTTAAAACTATATGCATATTATAAGATTGCAAATAAGAATTTTAACAATCCAGGCAGCAAAACCCCTCTTATTAATGCTTTCAAGGCCAATGCATTGATACAAGCGCAGAATATAAGCCGAGAAGAGGCCATGAAAGCCTATATAAGATTAGTCGAAAAAGAGGTTAAAAAGTAGTTCTGTGGATTACCCTATTCATATAAATCTTTCAAGTCTGCTTCACAAAGTTCAGAAATGAAATTCCCTATTTTCTGGGTTACGTCTTTAAAGTAATTTTCTCCCTTTTCCTTAGTGGCCTGCATAGGATTACCTACACCGGTATCTTCACTAATCTGAGACCATTTACGTTCTGCCCATACCCATCCCTCTGTGAATGATTTAATTTTAAAATTCTTTGATGCCCCAGTACCCCACTGTGCTTTTGGAAGAACTAATTCAGGTTTTAAATAGAGGATTAAGCTGGTTTCCATTTCATCGGCATGATCACCTTCTTTATCAAAATACTTCGTTTTATCCATTGATTGAAACCAGTTGGAGAAACAAATGAACATTTCTGGATATTTTAATCCTAATTCACGAATCAACGGCCTAAAGTTATTTCCACCATGACTATTGAATATCAGTAATTTTTTTATCCCTTGTCGATTTAGCACCTCAGCTACATCCATTAAAATTGCCAATTGGGTACTTGGATTCAAATTAATATCCAAATAAATATCTGATTGACCTGTATTTACACCAAAAGGAATTGTAGGTAATACAATAACCTTACTGCCTTTTTCCCAAGCCAATCTAGCAGATTCCGCGGCCAAAGCATCACTTTCGTATACGTCAGTGGCATAAGGCAAATGGTAATTATGTGCTTCTGTCGCACCCCAAGGCAATACTGCCAAATCAAATTTGGAATTTTTTAGTGCCCTCCAGTTTGTTTCCGCTAATATATATGGTCTAATCATACCCTATTCTTTTAATCAAAAAGCTACTTTATTAACTGAAGGCCTAATCTCAATATAAGTGAAATATACTGCAGCCATAATAGTAGTTAAAAAATAGCATGCTACTAGAAGACTGCCGTATTTGAAATAAGAATCAATTCCAAACCAATCACCCGTTATAAAAATAAGGGCGATGCCTGTAATTGACCGAAATAGTTCAATCCAAACTGCATAGCTAGTCCTATCCATTAAAGTTGTATAACCATAAATACCAACAAAAACATATGCGCCAAAAAGTAATAACCCCTCAAAACCAATGGCAGTATAGTTAAAGAACATAAAAAGCAATAAAAATGTTGTTGCCATTAATTGAAAGATTGCATACCCCTTTAAGGCGTAAGATGCCGGTGTTTTATATCGTTCAAAATTATATACATCTTCGATTATTTGAACTGGAAAATTCGCTTTTACATCAGCTGGGCGCCAACCAGTCGGCATAAACCAAATTCGAACTTTATCCCAAAAACTAGTAGTACGCCAGGCATCTTTTATCAACCGCCAGATATGTTGAAAATTAATAACAATAGGATTCCATGTTGAAGCAGGCTTCAGTACGCCATACTGCGGAGGAACATTATCCAGTTCTTCCTGAAATGTACCAAACCACCGGTCCCAAACGCAAAGAATTTGCCCTAGGTTTTTATCAATATACTCAGGATTAATGGCATGATGAACTCGATGTTGTGAGGGCGTAATGATTATATATTCCAACCAACCCATTTTTCCAATATGTTGTGTATGATACCAAAATTGGGCAAACAAATGTATAGGTGCTAGGATAGCTATTACATTGTTCGGAACACCCATTAGGGCCGCAGGAACTAATAGCAACGGAAAATATCCTAAAAGATTGGAAATTGATTGACGGAGGGCACAAGCCAAATTAAACTCCTCACTACTATGGTGTATGACGTGCTGATTCCAGAAGAAATTTATTTTGTGATTTAATCTGTGATTCCAATAACCAGCAAAGTCCATAGCCAAAAAAGCCACTAACCAAACTATCCACGAAGACTTTATTTCTACTAAAGCCAAATGCTCCAATAAATAAGGGTAAGTAACAATAATGATGCCTATACCCAATGAATCTTTAACGATATTCGTAAGTCCCGAACTTATGCTCGAAACAGAATCCATAACCTTATGTTTTTGGTTTTTCACAAAATAACCATAGGCGATTTCAATGACCAAAAGGACCATGAAAAAAGGAATGGCATATAAAAGTGCTTTGGCGTAGGTTTCCACGTAGTTAATAGTTTGTCTATCACAAATATAACGAAATTGAAAATTGCCAATCATTTAGCAATTTACGATTCAAGGCTATTTAACACAGAATTGCTAATCCTTATAGGGAATGGTATTTAAAATATGTTCAATGGCCGCGATACGAGCTTCTGTTTTCTTATTGGCATCAATGATTACCCAGGGTGCATGATCTGTATTTGTATCTTTTAACATCACCTCTTTATAGTCGGTATATACATCCCAAAGTTTTCTGGCACTTTCGTCCATGGATGTCATTTTCCATCGTTTCAGATCACTTTTTTGAATATCATCAAAACGATTCCCCTGTTCTTCTTTGGTGATTGAAAAATAAAACTTGATTAAATAGGTATTTGATTCCATTATCATTTTTTCAAAATCATTCACTTGTGACATAAAAATAGTATACTCATCCTCGGTACAAAAACCATGTGCAGGCTCAACTACCGCCCTATTATACCAGCTACGATCAAAAAAAACAATCTTACCCGGTTTGGGTAATTTATTCACATAACGTTGAAAATACCATTGTCCCTTCTCATCTTCGGTAGGCTTGTTCAAAGCAACTATTCTAAAATACCTTGGGTTGATATGAGCTGTTATTCGCCTTATGGCACCTCCTTTTCCAGCTGCATCCCTACCTTCAAAAAGAATGACTATTTTTTTTCTATTGCCCATCGCCCAGGTCTGTAATTTGACTAATTCTGCCTGTAGTTCACGTAATCGAAGTTCATATTTAATCTCTCGTAGTGTTTTCTCTAAATCGACATTTTTACTGGTAAACAAACTACGTAGACCAAGTTTAGAATTGAGTAATTCTAAATCTTCAGTGGAAATATTCAAATTCTGCATATTCTCCATATTAAATATCAATTTGTTTTGCATTTCTATAATAACGAACAATCACATTTGGATCAGGTTGTATCAAATCCGAGCTATTTTCCTTATCTGTGTAGTCAAATCTTGAAAGCACATAACGCATACTTTCCAATCGCGCTGTTTTCTTGTCATTTGTCTTAACAATTACCCATGGACTAAAAGCTGTATGGGTCTTGGTGAACATTTGTTCCTTGTAATAGGTGTATTTATCCCACAGTTCCTGACCTTTCTTATCAACTGGACTAAATTTCCATTCCTTTAATGGATTATTTAAACGTGCATTGAAACGCTTGTTTTGAATTTCTTTAGAGATAGAGAACCAAAATTTTATAATGATAACACCATCTTCATATAACATATGCTCAAATTCGGGTACTTGTACAATAAATTGATCATATTGATCTTTAGTACAAAAACCCATAACTGGTTCTACGACAGCACGGTTGTACCAACTACGGTCAAAGAAGACAATTTCACCAGGATTGGGTAGTTCTTTAATATATCTTCTAAAATACCACTGTCCCTTCTCGTTGTCCGTAGGTTTCGACAAGGCAACAACACGCGAGGAACGTGGGTTCAAGTGCTCTATGAAGCGTTTTATACATCCGCCTTTACCGGCAGCATCCCTTCCTTCAAATAAAACAGCGACACGCAAATTCTTTTTTGTAATCCACTGTTGCAGATTAACCAGCTCGCTTTGAAGCTTACTTAATTCGATTTCATATTTTAGGTTTTTTACAACCCTTTCAACGTCGATATTCTTTTCCTGTGCAAGCTTAACTAATTCTTTTCTAGTTTTTACTTTTAAAAAATCTTCCGCGGTATATCCCATAAACTAAATAATTGTACTTAAAAATACGAACTTGAATTAATTGAAAATTTGACAAATGTCATGTTTTTCCAAATAACAATAAAACATAAATTTTAACGTGATAATAAGTGTGATTAATTGAATGGCCCAATCATTATATGCGCCCTATGTGTTCCAGGATCCATGAGCCATGGCATTCCTTTCGCATGAGGCTTAATTGGCAGTCCTGTGGACTCTGGAGTAGCGAATGGGGTATATATGACATATCTGTATTGCCCATCCTTAAGCTCACCTGTGGACTTGTTATAATTTTCATCCTTGCCGTAGTAAATATAGGTCATACTAGGTTCTTTGGGCATGGGTATTTTTCCGCTAGCAACTTCGGCACCCCGTATTTCTCTTTTTTCTTTAAAATCTTTGCCTTCGGCAGAAAGTTCTCGGCCACGTGCCATAAAAGGTTCCAATTTCACCGAATAACAAGAAACGCTAATTCCCTCCTTATTGGGATTGTCACCGATACAAACCAAATTATTACTTCCGTCACGTAAAACAACTAATTCTCCGGAGGTATCATAACCATATACCATCGCACCATCTTTGTCCGCTTCCGGTGCCGGAAGAACTGCCGTTTTTATTTGGATATCATTAGGGAGGACATCTACAGTATTTTGACTAAAACCTGCTGTGCATACAATGAGCAAAAAAAATATAGAAACTGTTTTCATGGGTACGGAATTTTCATAAAGATAGAAATTCAGAACTAAAAATAACAGGACTCAAACCTGTTAATTACATTCCAATGCAAATATATCCTCATCATCCTTAGTCCACTGTGAAGGTATATCATTGAGCATTTCGGCATTTACCTCAATACAAGTGAGGGGATTATTCTCAATTGAAAACGTGTTTAACTGAATACTATTGGTAACAGAGGAAATGTCTATGGAGGTTAAAGAATTATTTCCCAAACTTAGCAATTGTAGCAAGGAATTATCCGACAGATTCACTTCTGAAATCTGATTGTTAGACAGCTGTAACTTCTCAAGAATAGTTAAATTAGAAACAGTAACGTTGGTGAGCGCATTATTTTCGGCAAAAACAAATTTGAGGAGTGGATTTTGAGACACATCGAGTGAGGTAAGCAAATTATCATTTACCCATAAGTTTTCTAATATCGAAAAATCTTCCAGTCCTGTAAGGTCAGAAATACCTTTATCATTCATAACGAGAGAGGTGACCCTTTCAATATCCTCTGTTATTACTGAGCCATCCTCCACATCATCAATATTTAATTCGATCAAAGCGCTTTCAAATGCCTCATCGGGAATGGCCGTCCTTGCCGGTTGAAGCATTGTTTCTTCCATTTCATCGTTGGAATCATCTGAATCGTTGGAACAATTGCTTAACAAACAAACTAAACACACATAGAGTAAAACACTAGTCTTTTTCATTTTTTTCTTTCAAATATAATGTAACGGACTGAATATGTGAGCTCTATTAACTTTTTGGCAACAAAAGCTCCATAATTACTTTAAACTGCTTAGACTTTTCTCCAAAGTTTCGATTTTAGCTTCTGCATCGGCCTGCTTTTTCCGTTCTATGTCAATCACTTCTTTAGGTGCATTGTTCACGAAACGTTCATTGGAAAGTTTCTTTTGAACTGACTGTAAAAAGCCTTTGGTGTATTTCAATTCTTCCTGGATTTTTTTGATTTCACCTTCAATATCCAGTGCACCACTAATTGGAATAAAATACTCGTTACTTTTCACCCTGAATGAAAGCGCTCCGTCAACAGCAGCATCAACATAAGATATTGAGTTTACATTGGTAAGTTTTGAAATAACAACATCCCAATCCTTCGAATTGTTTTCAGTATTCATTACAGAAAGCTCCAAACTTTCTTTCATGGCTATGTTCTTTTCTTTACGAATAGTGCGAATGCCTGAAATGACCTCAGCAGCAAACTCGAATTGTGGTATCAGATATTGCTTAGCCTCAATATTTTTTGGCCAAGAGGAAATAACCAAAGCTTCATCTTTGGTTCGAGTTTCAATGCGTTGCCAAATTTCTTCGGATAAAAAGGGCATAAAAGGATGTAACAGTTTTAAATTTTCTTCAAGTATTTTGATTACCTCATTATACGTTGTTCGGTCTATTGGTTGTTGATAGGCTGGTTTCACAATCTCAAGCAACCAAGAACTGTAATCGTCCCATACCAGTTTATATATCGCCATTAAGGCATCTGAAATACGGAATTTACTAAAGTGATCCTCAATTTGTAATAAAACATAGTTGAACTTCCCCTTGTACCATTCAATACCTAATTTGGAAGCTTCCGGTTGAGGTAAATCTGCCACTTCCCATCCTTTCACCAAACGAAAACCATTCCATATTTTATTGGCAAAGTTCTTCCCCTGTTGACAAAGGTCTTCATCAAACAACAAATCGTTGCCTGCAGCGGAGCTCAATAACAAACCTACCCGAACACCGTCTGCGCCATAGTTTTCAATCAATTGTAAAGCATCTGGGGAATTGCCCAATGATTTTGACATTTTCCGCCTTTGCTTATCACGTACAATTCCAGTAAAATAGACATTATCAAATGGCTTTTCATTTCGGTATTCGTAACCTGCAACAATCATTCGTGCGACCCAGAAAAAGATGATATCTGGGGCGGTGACCAAATCATTGGTAGGATAGTAGTACTTTATATCCTCATTGTCAGGTTCCAAAATTCCATTAAAAACGGTCATCGGCCATAGCCAAGATGAAAACCAAGTATCAACCACGTCTGAATCCTGTCTTAAATGCTCTAATTTTAGATTGGAATTATTGGATTTTGCCTTAGCCATTTGCAAAGCTTCTTCCTTGGATGCGGCAACTACGAAATCATTCTGTCCGTCCCCAAAATAATAAGCTGGTATCTGTTGTCCCCACCACAATTGCCGAGAAATATTCCAATCACGAATGTTTTCCATCCAATGGCGATAAGTGTTTTCGAACTTTTTTGGATAGAAATTAATCTCATCGGTCTCAAGTACTGCCTTAATAGCAGGCTTTACCAGTTCTTCCATCTTTAAAAACCATTGTTCTGATAAGCGGGGTTCTATGACCGCCTTGGTTCTTTCTGAAGTACCAACTTTGTTGATATAATTCTCGGTTTTTAGTAAAAATCCATTATCCTCGAGTTCTTTATTGATATCCTTACGAACAACAAATCGATCTTTACCTTCATAGTGCAGGCCAAAACTATTGAGTGTTGCATCAGCATTAAAAATATCAACGGTTTCAAGATTATGTTTTTCTCCTAGTGCCTTATCATTGATATCATGTGCAGGAGTTACTTTTAAACAACCAGTACCAAACTCAATATCTACATATTCGTCTTCAATTATTGGAATAACCCTATTACAAATTGGCACAATAGCTTTTTTACCCTTTAAATGTGAGTACCTTTCATCATTGGGGTTTATACATATCGCAGTATCTCCCAAAATAGTTTCAGGTCGCGTGGTTGCGATAGTCACTTTTTCATCCGAACCTTCAATAGCATAAGACAAGTAATATAAAAGTCCTTGCTTTTCTTCGTAAATTACTTCTTCATCAGATAAGGTGGTTTGCGCTTCTGGGTCCCAATTCACCATTCGGTATCCCCTATAGATCATTCCTTTATTGAACAGATCAATAAACACCTTGATTACCGAGGCCGACATATTATCGTCCATGGTAAAAGCGGTACGGTCCCAATCGCATGAACATCCTAATTTTTTGAGTTGTTCAAGAATTACTCCGCCATATTCATGGGTCCAATCCCAGGCATGCTTTAAAAAGTCCTCTCTAGACAATTCAGACTTTTCAATACCCTGCTCTTTTAGTCTAGCCACAACTTTCGCTTCCGTTGCAATCGAAGCATGGTCAGTTCCTGGTACCCAACATGCGTTTTTTCCCATTAAACGGGCCTTACGAATCAATACATCTTGTATGGTATTGTTCAACATATGTCCCATATGCAATATTCCTGTAACGTTTGGAGGTGGTATTACAATACTATAAGGCTCTCTATTATCTGGTGTTGAATGAAAATAATTATGCTTCATCCAGTAATCATACCAATGGTTTTCTACCTTTTGAGGCTCATATTTTGATGGGATATCCATTTTTGGAACAGTTTTTGAACAAGTGTGAAACGGTGCTTGAAAATGCAACCGAAAAGATATGTTAAATTATCAATTTGGATGGGTTTTTGCCCAATTATAAATACGAAACAAAAATAAGTAACGTTATTACATAACAAAAGAATTTTGGACGTTCATCTAAAAAGATTTACATTTGAAATTCACCCAAAACTAAAAATGATGAAAAAAATAGTACTTGTATTATTTGTAGCACTATTAGGATTTAACCTGGCCGCACAAGACACAGCGGCGAAAATTGAGTTTAAAGCTGAAACTGTTGACTATGGTGAAATAGCCAAAGGTAGTGATGGTATTCGTGTATTTGAATTTACAAATACCGGTAATGCTCCCTTGATTATAAGCAAAGTAAGTTCTAGTTGCGGATGCACAATCCCAAAGAAACCGGATGCTCCTATTTTACCTGGTAAAACTGGTGAGATCCAAGTTAAATATGATACAAACCGCGTAGGTCCTATCAGAAAAGCGATAACAGTAATCTCAAATGCCGATACCCCAACTAAGGTATTGAAAATAAAGGGAGAGGTAAAAACTGAAGGAACGAAATAATTTATCTATTTAAGATGTAAAAGCCCTGATTTTTATTCAGGGCTTTTTTTATTGAACATATTTTCAAGAACAAACGAAAAAAGCAAATCTTGATTATATCTTTCAATGAGTACGCGTATTCGTTTACCCTCTTTTTCATCTAGCATGTGCATTATTTCCTGGATTTTATAGCGATGTATACTTTTCCCATTAACTGCTAGTATTACATCACCTTCCTTAAGGCCTGCCGATTCTGCTGGACTACCAGCCCGGATGCCAGAAACCACTATTTCTGGGACCAAACTCAATCTGGTTTTATTTACAAAGAGAATTTGGACATTACCGAATGAGCTGTCTTTGTCCTTTACAACTCCATTACCATCGGTAATCCGTTCTGACATATACCTAACGCCATCGTGTTGTAGCGTAATACCACTTAAATTATAGTGAAAGGGATTTTTGTACATCCCGTTCTTTCTTAAAGTGATTTTTTGATTGGGGTAGTCAAATACAATATTGAACCGTTTCAAAACCTCACCGCCTATACTTCCATTTCTATTACCCATATTCTTAACAGAACCAAATGCTTTTTTATCTGGAAAAGCTGCTTTTGCATCCCTTAGGGCAAAACTTCCAAGTTTTATACTATTTACTTTTGTACGTCTACCAAATATATCGCCGCTCAAGCCTTTACCAAGGAAATCCTCATAATTCTGATCTGGAATCCCGATATCCTTATCTTCAAAAAGCCAGATTGCGTCACTACTCCCAGTATCAACTAACAACCGAACAGGTAAATTATCGGCATTCTCAATAAATACATTCGCACTTACATAAGCCTTTTTCTTGTCAATTGATAATGGTAAAGTCTCTCCTCTTTTGCCGCTCTTATAAACATACTGATCAGGATCATAAAACTTTATAATTTTTGTTGCATAGTTTATATCAACAACAAAATCCCTAAACAGGTCATATCCAATAATACCGTGAACAGGAATGCCCAAACTCGTAGAGAAGTTTAGACTCTTGTCCAAAATCACATAAAGTAATTGATCTTGGTTCTTTATGTTTTTGAGTTTAAATATATTTTTTGTGGAACTTAATGCTTTTATGGGTTCTCCTTCGCCCAAACCTCTTATAGTGATTTCGGAAACATTATTTATTTGCAGTGAATCTTGATCCGTGAGGTTAAACAATATGGGCTTATTTACGCCTGAATCCAAAACGAAGGACAGCTCGCTGCCATTTACCTCAACAGGAACAATAATCAAATTGTTTATAAGCTGAAATTTTATTTTTTGATATTTCTGGCCGTTGGGCAATTCATAGTTCTGTGATACTCCCAAACTCGGAAGACACATCAACAATGACCAAAAAAATACCCTAAATCCTCTCAATATTTATTAATTAATTGATTATACTTCTTTAATTTACGTAAAATTCACCTTAAAACCTTGTTAATTAACATATTGACAACAGATTAAATAATCATATGTACTGTTGTATTGTCCGTAATGATTTCTCATTTTTGTTTAAAATTCAGAGTTTATGCCATCTATATCGAATAAAGGGTTTTCAATGCCCGAGTCTCCAATTCGTAAATTAGTTCCCTATGCTGAAAAAGCTAAAAAAGAAGGAGCTAAAGTGATTCATTTGAACATTGGTCAGCCCGATATTAAAACCCCCCAAATTGCACTGGACGCCGTAAAGAATAATACGCTTTCTGTATTGGAATATAGCAGGACTGAAGGTTCAGAGGTATATCGCGAAAAATTAGCTGAATATTACGCCAAAAATGACATTCAAGTCACGGCCCAAGATATAATAGTCACCACTGGTGGTTCAGAAGCCCTTTCCTTTACTATGGGAAGCATTGCAGATACCAATGATGAAATCATCATTCCAGAACCATTTTATGCAAATTATAACGGTTTTGCAACAGCTATGGGCATCAAGGTCGTACCCGTTGTTTCACAAATCGATGACAATTTCGCCCTACCTCCTATTGAGGAATTCGAAAAACTGATTACTCCAAAAACAAAGGCCATACTCATTTGCAATCCAGGTAATCCTACCGGTTATTTATATAGTAAGGGCGAAATTCAAAAATTAGCTGCAATAGTCAAGAAACATAACCTATTTCTTGTAGCTGATGAAGTGTATCGTGAGTTCACCTATGACGGCAAAGAACATTACTCCATCTTACAAGAATCCGGATTGGATGAACATGCAATAATTGTGGACTCTGTTTCAAAACGATACAGTATGTGTGGTGCCCGTATCGGATGCTTAGTATCAAGAAACAACGAAGTCATTAAAACGGCACTCAAATTCGCACAAGCAAGATTGTCTCCTCCAACCTATGCACAGATTGCCAGCGAAGCAGCTCTAGACACTCCACAAAGTTATTTTGATGACGTTAAGGAGGAGTATGTTGAAAGAAGAAACATATTAATCGAAGAGCTCGAAAAAATTGACGGGGTTAAAATTGGTCATCCTCAAGGGGCTTTTTATTGTATAGCTGAACTTCCCATAAAAAACTCCGATGATTTTGCACAATGGCTATTAGAAGAATTCAGGGTTAACGGTGAAACGGTTATGGTTGCTCCTGCCGCTGGTTTTTATGCCTCTGAAGGTTTAGGAATGAATCAAATACGAATCGCATATGTCTTGGATAAGGACAGCCTAAAAAGAGCGGTTAATATTTTATCCGAAGCCTTAAAAACCTATAAGGGTTAATGAAAATCGAAAAAAACATCTCCTTAAAAAAGTATAATACTTTTGGCATAGATGCCAAGGCCAAATTTTTCTGCGAAATCAAAAACGTAAATGAGCTGAAAAAAGCACTACGCCTAGATGACTATTCTGACAAGTTCATAATGAGTGGAGGCAGCAATATGTTGATTACAAAGGATATTGATGCGCTAGTGCTATATATCAACATAAAAGGAAAAGAGATTGTCAAAGAAGATGACGACTATGTTTATCTAAAAGTAATGGCTGGTGAGGTATGGCATGATCTGGTGCTCTGGTGCTTGGAACATAATTTTGGTGGCTTGGAAAATATGTCATTCATCCCCGGAAAAACAGGCACAGCTCCTATACAGAATATTGGTGCTTATGGTGTAGAACTTAAAGATACTTTTGTGAGTTGTGAAGCTGTGGATTTAGAGGATCAATCAATTAAGACTTTTTCGAAGAAGAAATGCAATTTTGGGTATAGGGATTCATATTTCAAGAATGAAGGCAAGGGCAAATACATTATAACCTCGGTAACATTTAAGCTTACTAAAAAGAACCACAAGCTCAATACTTCTTACGGAGCCATTGAAGAAGAATTAGAACAAGGAGGCATAAAATCCCCAACCATAAAAGATATATCAAATGCGGTAGTGGCCATTCGGCAAAGCAAGCTTCCGGATCCAAAAGAATTGGGCAATAGTGGTAGCTTTTTCAAGAATCCCGTTTTATCTAAATCGGAGTTCGATATATTCATTTCCAAACATCCTAATGCCAAATATTACAGGGTCTCTGAAGATGAATATAAAATCCCTGCAGGATGGTTAATTGAGCAATGCGGATATAAGGGCAAACGATATGGAGATGCTGGAGTGCATAAAAATCAAGCATTGGTATTGGTCAACTATGGTAATGCCACAGGAGCCGAAATTATTGGCTTGGCACAAAAGATTATGGATAAAGTCTTTGATACTTACGATATAAGAATATCCCCAGAAGTCAATATCATAAAATAACCCCTGCTAAGAAATAACAGGGGCTATACCAAACCAAACTAACCAAAAATTAAATGTACAATTACCAGTTGTACATTTATATTATTAAAACTTTGAGATAACGCTAGCTATAACAATCAATTTTATAAATTAGCGTTTAAAGGATATACGGTTAAAATGAATTGAATGGATGCCGCCAGTGGCATTAATTTTTTCAAGACCTAAACAATGCATGAGCGCGCTTCTTGAAAAGCATATTGTAGAATTATTACAAGAACGAAATGACAAGGCCATTTCGCTTTTGTATGAACACTATGGTGACACCTTGTATGGTGTGGCAAAAAAAGTAGTTCGCGATGAAGAATTGGCCCAAGATGTACTTCAGGAAAGTTTTGTGAAAATCTGGAAAAAATCAGATTCCTACGATGCCTCAAAGGCTAAATTGTTCACTTGGCTGTTCAGAATCACAAGAAATACCGCGATTGACAAACTTAGAAGTGTTAACACCAAATCGGATAAAGAAATCCAAATGGACGTTTCTGACGTATATAACTTAGGCGTTGAAAGCATTAGGCCTGAATTGATTGATGTTCGTGAAAATCTTGATAAGATAGAAAACAAGTATCAAATTGTACTTGAAGCCTTATTTTTTCATGGTATGACACAGCAAGAAGCCAGTGATGAACTGGATATTCCGCTGGGGACCATTAAATCAAGATTAAAAATCGGATTAAGAGAGCTAAGAAAAATTTACGGCTCTTCGATGCTATTGGCGTTTTTATTAAACCTGATATAATGAAAGAAAAGATAAAAATATTTTTGGATTCCGATTTACTTGAGAAGTACTTGTTGGGAACAACAAATACCCAAGAATCCATGCAAGTAGAAAGGTATATAGCCATGTACCCTGAAGTTAGGAAAACGTATAATGAACTTCAAGAGAACTTGGAGACATTTGCAAAAATCCACGCCATTAAAACCCCAGAAGGCTTAAAGAGCAAGATTATTGCTAGAATAAAGTCAGAGAATGCAGGTAGAAGAAAGTTCTTCAGATATGCTATTGCTGCTAGTTTTGTGGCTGTAATGTTTGCTGGCGCCTCTTATTTCCTTTGGAATCAAAACCAAAATTTACAGGAAGAAAATATCATAGTAAATAATAAAATTGAAACTCTTAAGGAAGATATGAGACTGGAGTTGGCTGATGTTCGAAATCAATTCATCGTCCTGAACAATCCTCAAACCAGAAGATTCAATGTCAAAGGCAACAACAGTGCAAAAGAGTTGAAGGCAGTTGCTTATATCAATCCGGTTAAAAAGCTTTCCTATATCAATGTCAAGAAGCTGCCCAATTTACCTGAAAACCAAAGTTTTCAAATGTGGGCAGAGGTCAATGGTGAAATGATCAATCTTGGCATTATAGATGAAACTGCAGGAAAAGAAAAACTATTGGCATTACCTTATGCAGATAAGGCCGTTAGTTATATAACCATAGAGCCTAAAGGAGGTAATAACACCCCGACAGTTGAAAACATTGTTGCGAAAATAGATTATTAGTCAATAATAAACATCCATAATTATAAAGCCCTGACCATATGGTCAGGGCTTTATTTTTGTATCTTTGCTCAAAATTTTAGTATGAAACTGATTCTTTTAACAATTGGTCTTTTAGCACTCGCCTTCGCAGGTATTGCCATAAAAATTTGGTCCAAAAAGAATGGACAGTTTGCGGGTACATGTGCAAGCCAAAGTCCATTCTTGAATAAAGAAGGTGAAGCTTGTGGTATGTGTGGTAAATTGCCAAGTGAACAGGATTGTAAAAAAGATTCCGTCCCAGAACTACGATAGAAATTTACCTTTTAAAGTCTAAACGATTTCCCTTTTTGGATAAAACTGAAGATACCACAACTGCCATTATCAACAAGGCAAAAATGGGCAACCAGATTGCCTTCAGCAATTTATTGGATACGTTTTGGAATGATGTTTACGGATTTCAACTTAAGCGTACCGAAAACGAAAATGATGCAGAGGATATCACTATACAGACCTTCTCAAAAGCATTTGATAAAATTAATACTTTCGACGATTCCTATGAATTCAAGACTTGGTTGATTGCAATTTCAAAAAATATTCATGTCGACCTCATTCGTAAAAGAAAAAGAAATGTATTGGAAGCTGGGGGAAACAGCGAAGCTATTACTAAAGTATTGGATGATGCGCCTACTGCAGAGGATAATTTGATTATAGAACAAAACCTGGCAACGCTCCTTGAAAATATCAAGAAATTAAAACCACATTACCAAAAGGTAATTAATCTTCGCTATTTTAATGAATTAAGTTATGCGGCCATTGCTACAGAGCTTGACGAACCCATCAACAACGTAAAGGTTAAACTGTTAAGAGCTAAGAAATTACTTGCCGAAATCATCAAAAACAAAAATTAAGAATACTGTATTTCTTATTCTGGTAGAGCCTATTATAGGCACTATCAAGTCCTTTTTGGCTGTTGATAGGTACATTTTTTTGTTTGTATATTTGTCGAAAATTGAAGAATGAGCGTAAATAGTGTTGCACCACCCAAAGGAAAGCCAAATTGGCTAAGGGTAAAACTTCCCACAGGTAAGAAATACACCCAATTACGAGGATTGGTAGACAAGTATGACCTGCATACAATATGTACTTCTGGTAGTTGTCCAAATATGGGTGAATGCTGGGGTGAAGGGACAGCTACGTTTATGATATTAGGAAATATTTGTACGCGTTCGTGCGGTTTTTGTGGGGTTAAAACTGGCCGACCATCAGCTGTTGATTGGGCCGAGCCTGAAAAAGTAGCAAGATCTATCAAAATTATGGGCATAAAACATGCAGTAATAACTTCGGTTGATCGAGATGATTTAAAAGATATGGGCTCAATTATCTGGTCAGAGACGGTTAAAGCAATTCGCAGGATGAATCCTTCAACAACCTTAGAGACCCTTATTCCTGATTTCCAAGGCATTGAAAGGCATTTAGACCGTATTATTGAAGTTAAACCTGAAGTGGTTTCCCATAATATGGAAACTGTAAAAAGACTCACTAGGGAAGTTCGAATACAGGCCAAATATGAAAGAAGTTTAGAGGCCTTAAAGTATTTACGTTCAAGTGGTGTAAACAGGACAAAATCTGGGATAATGCTTGGTCTTGGCGAACTTGAGGAAGAGGTCCTTGAAACTATGGAAGACCTCAGAAATGCGAATGTAGATGTGGTTACCATCGGCCAATACCTTCAACCATCCAAAAAACACTTACCCGTTAAGGAATTCATTCTTCCTGAACAATTTAAGAAATACAAGGAAGTGGGACTTAAAATGGGCTTTAGACATGTAGAGAGTGGCGCTTTGGTAAGATCTTCTTATAAGGCTCACAAACATATTGAATAATTGTTTTTCACTACTTATTATCAAGAGATTAGGAGGTTTTTCCTATGGATAAAGTAAAAACTGGAATAAACGAATTTGGTAGAATTGGCCGATGCAAAGACTTTGGCCCACCTTCCAATGTACGATAGTATACATGGCGTGTAGCATAAAGAAATATGACAAAAAATGGCGCATTAACTAACATAACATTAAACGTAAAAAGGAAACTACCATTCAAGAAATTAATGATACTTTTGAAAAAGCATCGCACAATGAGCTAAAAAACATACTTTTTTATACGAAAGACCCTATAGTTTCCATTGATATAAACAATAGTTGTTATTCTTATACGTTTGATTCTCAGATAACTTCCGTAATCGGAAAAATGGTTAAAATTATTGGCTGGTATGATAATGAAACGGGTTATAGCAGCAGAATTATTGAAATAATAAACTTATTGCTAAATAAGAAATTCGTTTGAGCTTAATAAACACATATGCACGTATAAAGCAATTAGTCTTTGTTATGGTCTTCTTATGCCTTGGACCAAGTGTTTTTGCACAGAATAATTCAGTTCAAAATGAAGTTCAAGCCTATTTCGATGAAGCCAGAACATTGGGCAATAAAAACCAAATAGACTTAGCTCTTATATCGTTGGATAAAGCTGCCGCTCTAGCAGAGGAGAATAAGGATGTAAAAAATTTGATAAACAGTTATCATATGTTCGCCTTGCTGTACCTAAAGTTAGACAAAGCAAATACTGCGGTATTTTATTTGGACAGGACAAAGTCATTGCTTAAAGATGTAGAATACCCTTATGGGAATGCTATCTACAAGTACATTGAAGCTATTTTACTTTTTAAGGAGAATCAAAATTTCCAAGCCCTATTTATGCTCAATGAAGCAAGGCAACTCAATAATGATCGAAATTTCTTTAATAATATTTTGCTAGTTGAAGGCAATATTTATTTGAATTTGGGAAAGTATGATAGCGCCTCGAAGAATTTTAATTCCTTAGTTGTAAATACTGATGTTTATGAAAAAGAATATCTGGCAACAAGAGCTAATATTGGTCTTGCACTAACAAATATTGAACTTACTAATTTTGAAGAAGCCTCAAAGTATGCTGAAAATGCATTTAAACTGGCCAATGAAAATGATTTTTTTGCAGAATTAATTGAAAGTAACCAATTACTCGCTAAATCTTACGAGGGCCTAGGTCGATATCAAGAGGCCCTAGCCACGACGCGGGATCTATATTCCGCAAAAGACTCAATTTTCACTATTGAAAAAATA
The DNA here is from genome assembly GCA_963768235.1 of uncultured Flavobacteriaceae bacterium. Classification (GTDB taxonomy): domain Bacteria; phylum Bacteroidota; class Bacteroidia; order Flavobacteriales; family Flavobacteriaceae; genus Maribacter_A. The sequence continues at coordinate 302,315 of CAVYHF010000008.1, read as the reverse complement.
AAAATCGAGACAAGGACAGCAGACGAAATACATAGCGAGAATATGGCCGAAGAGGTTAAGCGCCAGGATAAACGCATAGAGGAGTTGAGTAAATCGGCAAATAGGTCTGAAATAACTGCAATATTGACCTCGGCTTTTCTAATTATCATCTCTTTATTGGCAGTTTCATTATATAGAAACAACCAGATAAAACTCAAGACAAATGATCTCTTGCATACAAAAAACAGCGAGTTGCAAGCTGCACGTGATGAAGCAGTAAATGCTATGGAGGCTAAAACCAATTTCTTGTCAACGGTTAGCCATGAGCTTAGAACTCCCCTTTATGCTGTGACAGGTCTCACGCATTTATTGTTGGAAGAAAACCCGAGTGAAAATCAAAAAGAACATTTAAAAGCCTTGAAATTCTCAGGTGACTATCTTTTAAATTTCATCAATGATATCTTGCATATAAATAAGATTGATGCCGATAAGTTAGAGCCTTTGATTATGGAGTTCAACCTTAAAAAGGTATTAATTGAAGTGATTGATTCGTTGAAGCAGAGTGCCAAGGAAAACAATACCCAAATCATTTTGGATTATGATGACAGCATACCTTCGCATTTAATGAGTGATCCATTGAAGCTTTCACAAATTTTCATGAACCTTGTGGGCAATGCACTTAAATTTACGAAAAACGGTGAAGTAAAAGTGATTGCACAAATGGTGCACAAAGAAGAGGAAGACGTAACGCTATATTTTGAAGTAAAAGATAACGGGATTGGGATTTCAAAAGAACAGCAACAGAATATTTTCGAAGGATTTGAACAAGGTTCAATTCAGATAAACAGGGAATATGGTGGAACTGGATTAGGACTCACCATTGTTAAAAGCCTTTTAGGTCTATTCAATAGTCAAATAAAATTAGAGAGTGACCTAGATAAAGGTAGCTCCTTCTTTTTTGAACTAAAATTAAAGAGCAAGGACAGTATAGTTGATGATATTCCTTTTGAGATTACCCAGAAAGATTATGAGTTTGAGGGTCTACATTTAATGATTGTTGAAGACAATAAAATCAATCAGGTCATCACAAAGAAAATGTTGTCCAAAAAAGAAATCACCAGCGATATTGCCAGTAATGGTATGGATGCCATTGATCTTGCCAAGAATAACCACTATGACGCTATTTTAATGGATATACATATGCCCGGTATAAGTGGTGAAGAAGCCACGATTGAGATTAGGAAATTTGACAAAACTACTCCCATAATCGCATTAACAGCAATCTCTTTGGATGATAGTTTGGAAAGTTTCTACGCTGCAGGCTGTAATGATGTTGTCACCAAACCGTTTAAGCCAGAAGTATTTTATCAAAAAATTGGGGAGAATATTTTCGAGAATAGAGAAAATGGCGAACCTATTGTATAATTGCAGTTACAGCTTTTTCTAAAACTGATGCCCCATTGTTGAAAAATATATGCCTGACAGAAATATAATGTAGGTTTTCTACCTGCTCCTCCAATCTTGCAAAGTCCTTTTCGGTCGTCAAAATATACTCTTTTGAATTGAATAGTTCAATTTCTGAGGAAGAGAAAAAATGATGGTCCTTAAATTGCAGATGCTCCAAGTCCATACCTTTTTTTTCCAAATAATTAACCAAAGGTTTAGGGTTTGCTATCCCGGTCACCAAAGTCACCTTCTTACCCAAAAGGTCATTCAGTACAATAGATGATGTATTTCCTTTTAAAACTTCATCATAACCCAAATAACTAAAAATTACCTCTTGATCCGTTTTTGGGCTTAGTATATTTATAACTTCAGATTGTTCTTTTCCGCTCAGTTGATCCGGACATTTGGTGACAACTATCAAGTTAGCCCGTTTGGCTTCTCTTTTACTATCCCTTAAGCCTCCAGTCGGTAAATACCAATCATTTATATAGAGCTTATCATAGGCTGTTAACAGTATAGAAAAATCAGTCTTTACTTTTCGATGTTGAAATGCATCGTCCAATAAAATAACATTAGGTTTTATTGTCTTCTCTAATTTCCGAATTCCATTACGTCTATCTGCGTCCACAGCAACAGCTATATCAGAAAACTTGGAATGAATCTGAAAGGGTTCATCCCCAATTTCTTCAACTTTACTGTCTGATGTGGCTAATACAAATCCTTTTGATTTACGGCGATACCCTCTACTCAATATCGCTACTTTGTTCTTATCTTTAAGCATTTCAACCAAATATTCAATCATCGGGGTTTTACCAGTTCCCCCAACACTAAGGTTACCAACGCATATCGTTGGTGTGTTGAAAGAACTACTTTTAAAAATTCCAACATCAAAAAGTAAATTGCGGATATGCACGACTAGTGCGTAAATCAAAGAAATCGGAAAGGCTATTTTTCTTAGCAGTTGCATTAGAACGAAAATATAATATTTTATCTTTGAACACCTTATAAAACTTGAAAATGATAGTAAAAGAAGTTACAGCCGTATTAGAAGAATTAGCCCCTTTGGCATATGCTGAGGATTTTGATAATGTTGGACTTTTAGTGGGCAGCTATACCCAAGAGGTTTCAGGGATTCTAGTAACCCTTGACACCTTAGAGAATGTAGTCGATGAGGCCATTACCAATAATTGCAACCTCATTGTTAGTTTTCATCCTATCATTTTCAGTGGACTAAAAAGAATTACAGGTTCGTCTTATGTTGAGCGTGTAGTGATTAAGGCCATTCAGAATAATATCGCGATTTACAGTATGCATACTGCATTGGACAATTCCAAGGAGGGTGTAAATGCAAAAATCTGTGAGGCATTGGGAATTTTAGACCCCCAAATCTTGATCCCACAAAAAGGTACAATTAAAAAATTGACCACTTATGCACCAATTAGTGCATCAGAAAAGCTAAAAAACACCCTTTTTGAAGCAGGTGCAGGTAATATTGGCAATTATAGTAATTGCAGTTTCACAATCGCAGGAACCGGTTCATTTAGAGCAGAAAAAGATGCAAATCCGACAATTGGAAAAATTGGTGAAACAAATTTTGAAGAAGAAGTTCAGATCAACGTTACATTTTCAGCATCTGTTGAGAAAAAAGTAATGAATGCACTATTCAAAAATCATCCTTACGAAGAAGTGGCTTATGAAGTCTTGACCTTGGAAAATACCAATCAAAATATTGGGATGGGCATGATCGGCACACTGAAAAAGCCTATGGGCGAGAATGAATTTTTAAAAATAGTGCAAGAAAGAATGAATGCATCCGGTATTCGACATTCTAAAATATTGAAAAAAGACATTGAAAGGGTTGCTGTTTTGGGAGGAAGTGGGGCTTTTGCCATTTATGCTGCCAAAGCTGCTGGAGCAGACATCTTTATTACCGCAGATGTTAAATATCACCAGTTTTATGAAGCGGAAAATAAAATGGTAATTGCCGATATTGGACACTTTGAAACAGAACAGTTTACAAAAAATCTTTTAGTTGATTATCTTACAAAAAAAATCCCTAATTTTGCAATCCGTTTATCGGAAAGTAAAACAAATCCAATCAAGTATTTATAAGTATGGCAAAAAAAGCAGAAGCGACCATTGAGGAAAAGTTAAGAGCATTATATGATTTGCAATTAATTGATTCAAGGGTTGACGAAATACGCAATGTAAGAGGTGAATTACCATTGGAAGTCGAAGATCTGGAAGATGAGGTTTTAGGTCTTAAAACTAGATTTGACAAACTTAAAACTGATGTTGAGACAATTAATTTCGAAATTGGAGCTAAAAAGAATTTGATTGAAGAATCAAAGGTCTTAATTAAGAAATATACCGAACAACAGAAAAACGTTCGTAATAGTAGGGAATTCAACTCTATAAGTAAAGAACTGGAGTTTCAAGAGTTGGAAATTCAGCTAGCGGAAAAAAACATTAAAGAGTTCAAGGCACAAATAGAGCAAAAGAAAGAGGTGATTTCTGAAACCAAAGAAAAATTAAGTGAAAGGGAATCTCATTTAAAGCACAAGAAAAGTGAATTGAACGCTATTTTGGCTGAGACTGAAAAAGAGGAAAAAGCACTACTGAAAAAATCAAACGAATACCAAGACCAAATTGAAGATCGCTTGGTAAAGGCATATGCCCGAATCAGGAGCAATGTAAAAAACGGTCTTGCAGTTGTGCCTATTGAAAGAGGTGCTTCAGGAGGTTCTTTCTTTACAATACCACCGCAGGTCCAAGTTGAAATTGCTTCGCGCAAGAAGATCATTACCGATGAGCACAGTGGTAGAATTCTAGTTGATCGTACCCTAGCAGAAGAAGAGCAAGAAAAAATGAAGAAGATGTTCTCTAAGCTTTAAAAAGTTGTAATGAAGTTTAAAGCCATATACTGCGGTATATGCTTTTTTTGTTTATCTAACAATTTTAAGGACAAATGAATTACATAAATGCCATATGGATATTTTTGGCACTATTCATTTCTTTTGTTACCTCGGCTCAAGACCTAAAAAAGTATCAATGGAAAAACCGCATTATACTTTTAAAAGATATTCGCTTTGATTCCGATGAACTACAAGATCAGTTAGATCTTCTTCATGAAAATACTGAAAAACTTGAGGCTAGGGACTTACTGATATTTATAGTGACCGATGAATCTGTATTCGACAACTCAAAAATAAAGACTAAATTGAATTCGTCCTCAATTATCAAAAAATATGGATTGGCAGATTTTAATGGTCTTGTATTAGTTGGTAAGGACGGTGGAGTGAAGCTTAAAGAAAGTTTTATTGTAAATCCTAAAACCATTTACAATTTGATTGATAGCATGCCCATGCGCCAAGCAGAAATGAGATCTTCCAGCAAGCACTAGAGCAAACTTAAAATCTTCTGCTCTACTTCTTCACTATCCCATTTTTGTTCAATATCAGCAAGCGCCATCACCTCTTTCATGATTTCTTCTTGATTGTCACCAATGGCCAAAGCCTCTGCGTAAGGCCTATAGGAGAATGTTACCCTAGAATATAGTGGCATCCATTTATCAGGGAATTTATCTGCAAATCGTTTTTCTATCTTCTTTTGTAATAAAAACTTAGGGTCAGCAGTCTTACTGCTCATTTCGATAAAATTACGGTAACTTAATTCTGCAATGGCATCTGCATTGGGTTTACGCTGTTTTTGATATTGTTGAAAAACACCTTCCCAATTATCACCTTGTTCTTTTATTATATTGTTGAGAATATAAATATCTTCAAAACCTGCATTCATTCCTTGTCCATAAAAAGGTACTATGGCATGTGCCGAATCACCAACCAGGGCTACCTTGTCCCAATACGTCCAAGGATAACATTTCATCGTAACCATTGCACTTGTGGGATTCTTGAAAAAATCCTCTGCTAGGTTTTCAATTTCATGGTTTACAATTGGAAAATTGGTATTAAAAAAAATCTTGGCTTGTTCTTTGGTTTTGATACTTTCAAAAGAAGGATCCCCTTCAAAAGGCATGAATAAGGTACAAGTAAAACTTCCATCAATATTAGGCATAGCAATGAACATATAACGTCCACGCGGCCAAATATGAAACGAGTTGGCATCTAACTTATGGCTCCCATCTGCATTGGCCGGGATCGTCAATTCTTTATAGCCTACATCTAAAAAGTCCTGGGAATAATCAAACCGACTGCGTCGTTGCATTTTATGTCGAATTCTAGAGAATGCCCCATCACAGCCAAATATCAAGTCATATGCATATTCTTTCCACTCCCCTTTTTCGGTCTCACCTGTATATAATTTAGCTTCTGGGAGGTTTACATCCCATACCTTTTCTTCAAATTTGAAATCAACCCCGGATTTTTCTGCTAAATCAATCATTTTTCGATTCAATACCCCCCGGGATATAGACCAAATCGCCTCACCTTCTTTCCCATAATTCTGAAAGTAAATAGGTTTACCCATGACGTGCATTGCCCGTTTATACATGGGTATGGCTATTTTTTTGATCTCTTCCTCTATTCCAATTTCAGCTAAGGCTCTCCACCCTCTATCACTCATTGCAAGATTAATAGACCGTCCAGAAAATTCAATCGTACGAATATCCGGCCTACGATCGAAAACGGTTATTTTATGCCCAAGTCTTCTTAAATAAATGGCCAAAAGTGAGCCTACTAAACCCGATCCAACAATTGCGATGTTCTTGGGAGTTTGTGTCATAACTTATAATTGGGGAAAAATTAAGGTTTGTGCATAAATGTAATAAAATAAACTTCAATCCTAAATTTTAGGATAATGAACTGGCACTAAAAACATAATGTCTTTAAAATGTTATTTTGTTTAATCTAAAAACATCCAGAAATCAATTAAACTGCGTATATATAGTACATCCGCTTCGGCGTCTATATATATCCTAAAAAAAAGTCCTTCACATTAAAAATGCGAAGGACTTTTTCTTGATTATTCAGTATTCAATCCTATTCTAAAATTCCATCAACTATTCCGTATTCAATTGATTCTTGGGCATTCATCCAATAATCCCTATCAAAATCACGCATAACGGTATCATAGTCTTGACCACAGTTTTCCGCCAATAAATTTGCACTCAATTCTTTGGTTTTAATTATCTCCTTGGCCTGTATTTCAATGTTCGAGGCCTGCCCTCTAGCCCCACCACTGGGCTGATGTATCATAACTTGGGCATGCGGTTGTATAAATCTCCTTCCTTTTTTACCTACAGAAAGCAATATTGAACCCATAGAAGCAGCCAATCCCGTGCAAATTGTAGAAACAGGACTTTTTAAGGACTTAATCGTATCGTACATTGCAAAACCTGATGTAACATAACCCCCTGGACTATTTATAAATAACTGAATTTCTTTATTATTTTGCATATCTAAATACAGCAAGCGATCAATAACGTGTTTAGCCGTATCATCATCGACCATGCCCCATAGAAAGACCTTGCGTTCTTCCAATAATTTCTCATCAATTGCTTCTTGTACTTTTCCTTTTTTAGAACCCATTGCATTTATATTTAAGTATCAAAACTAAGCATTTTATTAAATATATACCGAAGTTCTAGACGCTGATTTCTTTAGAATACAGCCCTAATTATATAATTTTAATCTATTCAACTATCTTTGAAAAAACAAAAAAAATGAAAAACTATTTTATCCTTATACTGGTTATTATTATTTCGAGTTGTAAAACTGAAAAGAAACAGGAATTACCAGTTGTTGAAAAAGAATTGAGCCTTTTTGAAAAGATAGCCTATAAAAGTGGTTTTGAAAACTGGAATACGGTTGATGAATTGCGATTCACATTTAATGTAGATAGGGATACTTCACATTTTGAAAGAACCTGGATTTGGAAAGTAAGAAAAAACCAAGTAACCTCAATTGCCAATAACGACACTATTACATATCATAGAAATAAACTGGATAGCATTAGTAGTAAAACCAACGGCGGGTTTATCAATGATAAATATTGGCTAATAGCACCATTTAACCTTATTTGGGATGAGGGCAACTACACTCATGTCCACAAAGAGCAAGAAATAGCCCCAATCAGTAAAAAACCCATGCAAAAGCTTACCATTGTATATGGGTCTGAAGGAGGTTATACCCCTGGCGATGCTTATGATTTTTTCTTTGAAGATGATTATTTAATCAAAGAATGGGTATTTAGAAAGGGCAATCAGCCCGAAGCATCCTTGGTTACAACATGGGAGGATTATATTGAAAAAGGTGGGTTAAGAATAGCCAAAATGCATAAAAATGATGAAGGTTTCAAATTATATTTTACGAACATTGACGTGAAAATCAAATAAGCTTCCACTTAGGTATACGTACCTTTTCGTTTTAAGACTGAAGTAGCAATCAGGATCAAGAAACCACAACAGAGTAGTACAATAAAACAACTCACCAGTGATGTACTTTTGGCAATAAACCCTAAGATTGGTGGTGCCATAAGAAATCCTGTATAGCCCAATCCTGCAATAAAGGCGACACCTTGTGACGAATCAATTCCTTTGACATTGCCTCCGATACGAAATAATTCAGGAACCATTACAGAAAACCCCAATCCGCTTAAAGCAAATCCCGCAATTGCCAAATATGTACCTGTGGTGAGCACCAAAATATATCCAGAAATAGCAATTATTGCCCCTAATGCCACCATTTTTACAGAACCGATCCTTGTACTTATGGCATCCCCTACAAAGCGACCCAAGGTCATGGTTATTTGAAAACCAAGGAATCCTGCACCCCAAAGGGCTTCCGGTGCCAAACTGATTTCCTTTAGATATAGACCACTCCAATCAACAATGGCCCCTTCACTTCCCATGGCAATAAAAGATACAATACCAAGTATCATTAAAGGCTTAAAGAGCTTTAAACTAAAAGGTTCTTTATCCACTGGGGCAGCTGTTACATGATAATATCTTCTAAAGAAAATTGCATTCACCGATAAAACCAAAATGACTGCAATAAGCATATGCAATGGCGGGTTCCCAATGGCGACAATCAAAAAGCTGCCTAATCCGGCCAAAACGCCACCTAAACTGAAGAAACCGTGCGCCGCGGACATGAATTTTTGCTTATCCTCTTTCTCAAGTTCCGTGACCAAAGTATTCATGGCTATATCGGTAAAACCATTAAATGCCCCGAATAAAAAAAGCGATGCCATTAATGCATAATAACTTGGGGCAAGCAAAGGCAATAATGCAACCAAACTACTGAATAAGACGCCCAAAGAAGTTGCTTTCCCTACTCCAACTTTATTTATGATCTTGGCAGCAATAGGAAAAATAGTAAATACCCCAAGCGATAGAAAAAAAATAGCAATACCCAAATCCGCTTTATCAATCCCTAAGTTCTCCTTTACCGTAGGTATATAAATGGCCCAAGTACCAAAAAGAATATTAAGACTCGCGAAGACCCATGCAGGACCAAAATACCGTGGATTGGAAAGGATTAATCTAAGTGATTTCATTAGAGGTTCTTAGTTGATGGCAAAACTACTTAAAATAGCATGGGCGCACTACGCTCTTTTTGTCAAAATCCCATCCTTTAGAATCTGTCCAAACCGGTACATATCTTCATAGGAACAATAAAATGGGGCTGGTGCCAAACGAATTACATTGGGTTCTCGCCAATCGGCAATGACACCATTGTTCATCAAATAATCAAACAATGGCCTGCCTTGTCCATGCAGGAAAACCGATAATTGACAACCCCTATCTTTTGGGGTTATAATTTCAAAAGAACCTTCAACCTCCTTATCTATCTCCTTTAAAATAAACTCCAAATAAGCAACGATTTTATCTCGTTTTTCAATCAATGCATCCATGCCCACTTTTTCAAAAAGTTGGAGAGAAGCCAAATAAGGCGCCAGTGAAAGTACAGGCGGATTGCTTATTTGCCAAGCGTCTGCGGTCTCTATGGGCTCAAAATTGGACTTCATCAAAAATCGGAACTCCTTTTTAGTGCCCCACCATCCTTCAAATCTTGGAATGTCATCTTTGCCCAAATACTTTTTGTTTATAAATACCCCAGAAGCATTTCCTGGTCCACTGTTCATATATTTATAACTACACCATGCTGCAAAATCAACACCCCATTCATGCAGCTTCAATGCAACATTACCAACGGCATGGGCCAAATCCCATCCAACGAATGCCCCAACTGATTTTCCAGCTTTGGTAATGGTTTTCATATCAAAGACCTGCCCATTATAATAATTGACGCCGCCTATTAATACCAAGGCTAGTTCATCTCCCAGTTCATCTATTTTTGTCAATACATCTTCAGTTCGCCAATAATTTTCACCATCTCTTTTCTTGATCTCAACAATTGCTTCATTCGGATCTAAACCATGAAATCGCACCTGACTTTGAAGCATATATTGATCACTGGGAAAGGCCTTTTCTTCGCACAAAATCTTAAATCGAGAAGTTGTAGGTCTATAAAAAGAAACCATCAATAAATGTAAGTTCACGCTTAATGTATTCATTACAGAAACTTCCTCAACATTGGCGCCTACAACTTTTGCCAAGGGTTTTGCCAAACGCTCATGATAATCCCACCATGGTTTATTGGCATGAAAATGACCTTCGACCGCCAATTCTTTCCAATCATTCATTACCTCATCAATATACCTTTGGGTGGTTTTGGGTTGTAATCCCAACGAATTTCCTGTGAAATAGATAACATCCTTACCGTTTACTTTAGGAAAATGGAATTCATTCCTGTATTGGCGAAGTTTATCCTTTGCATCCATTTTTTGAGCAAAGGCAAGTGAATTCTGAAACTGCATAGTATTCTTTTGCTCAAAAATACAACTTCGGTTTAAATAATTTAAGGCTATATAAGCGTGATATTATTGCAAGCGCATCTCAATAATATGTTTCTTAAACCCCATTTTTTCATAAGCACTAATGGCACCATGATTTTCATCATAGACCGTTAATCGAATTTCTTTGAGGCCTTTTGAATCAGACCATTGTTTCAATCTTTCAATTATCTTGGTATTAACTCCTTTCCCCCTATATTCAGGTAAAGTGAACATAAAACCCAAATAAGAATAGAATTCATGATTCAAATAATGCCTTGCGGGTTTTATCAATGCATATCCTGAACCTATGATTTTACCTTCAATTTCTGCAACTACTAAAGATGCATCATCGCTCAATATCAATTCCTCCAAATTATAATAGGTAATGGGGTCAGCATCCAAGGTAACATCAAAAGGCCTTTCTGCTTTGATCACACCTTGTTCAAACTCCAACAAAATAGCAATATCATTGAGCGTTGCGGTTCTTATCTTAACATTATCCATAGGTGTATTCTTTGTTGATTGAAATTTCAAGGTAGTACATAATTACATATTTTTACCAAAAATAATAAGCATGCACTTTTTGTCGTCCCTTATTGGAAAAATATATTCAGGATAGTTCTGAAAACGAGCCTGAATTGTTGAAAGAGCTTTCTAGGGAAACACATCTAAAAGTGATTCAACCTAGAATGATCACTGGCCATTTTCAAGGTAGGGTCTTAAGTATGCTCTCCAAAATCATAAATCCCACAAATATTCTCGAGATAGGAACATATACGGGATATTCTGCATTATGTTTAGCCGAAGGTTTAAAGAAAGAAGGACAATTACACACCATTGACATTAATGAGGAACTCACGGATTTTCAACGTCGATATTTTGATAAAAGTGGATTTGGCTCTCAACTCATACAGCATACAGGAGATGCATTACAAATCATCCCCACATTGAATATGACCTTTGATTTGATTTTTATAGATGCCGAAAAAAGAGAATATCCCAAGTATTTTGATGCAGTCATAAAAAAAACGAAACCAGGTAGTATTATACTTTCTGACAATGTGCTCTGGTCAGGAAAGGTTGTAGAACCCCTTGACGAGAAGGACATGGCCACCAAAGTTCTTTTGGAATATAACAGGATGCTTAAAAATGACCCTAGAGTAGAGACCGTGCTATTGCCTATTAGGGATGGACTAACCCTAAGTAGGGTACTATAACCCGCTTATAGAGACTGTAAAAAGCGAATGCTGTCAACAAACCGACTATGGCCCCGACAATAATGTCGACCGGATAATGTACACCCACATAAATCCTGCTTAAGGCAAATAGCAAAGGCCAGACATAAAATATCCAACACCATTTCACTTTCTTTCTAAGAAACAAAATTATAATTGTTGTTATCGAAAATGAACTCGCTGCATGCCCGAGAAAAAACTAAAACTAGACGGATTCTTTAAAACCCTTATTATCGAATTGATTTCGGTATTGTTGTTAGGTCGTGGTCTTTCGAAAAATCCTTTGGTCAAATCTGTGGCCACAAGAATAAAAACAATCAAGGAGATTACAGTCAAGGTTATATAAATGGCTTCCTTTCGAGGGTATTTCCAAAAAATCAAAAGGAAAAAAAATAAAAATAAGGGTATCCAAGTATAAATATTGGTTACAGTAGACCAAAACAAGTCATACTCCTCAATACCCAAACTGTTCAAATAAATAAGTGTTTCCCTATCCCATTGCAGAATTCTTTCGAGCATAGGAGAATAATTATTTTCGCTTTATCGTACCTGTGACATCATCGACCTTATTTTTGACCTCACCTAAGCTTTTTTTGATATCCTTGCCAATACCTGAGTCAATATTGCCCTTTACATCATCGATATCCTTTTTAATATCCTCAACAAAACTGGTATCAATACCCTGCTTTTCAGCACTTTTTTGAATTTCTTGTTTTATATCTTCAGTAGCGTCTTTGAGTTGCCGCATACCCTTTCCAAGGCCTTTGGCAATTCCAGGAATTTTATCCGCACCAAATACCATGACCACAATGAACATGATGAAGAAAATCTCAGCTCCGCTGATAAATAAAAATAACATGGAATACATATGTCAAATATAGTGAAGAATAATGGCTAAATAAAAAAGTCCTGACAGTAACGTCAGGACTTTTTCAATATTCAATAGAATATTATACTATCCTTTGATTTTCTCTTTAAACTTATCAAAGTCGTTTTGTGTCTCTTTTTTAGGCCAAGAATTGTTCGTTGTATCTATATCCGCAGTTTCTGCTTTTGGATCAACAACGATACCTACTAATTCGCTCTGCGACGACAAAACCAATTTCACTTCGGCATCGTTCTTTCTCCAAATTTCTGGAGGATACGTAATGTTCTCGGTAGTACCATCCGCATAGGTATACTCAACAATCAATGGCATTGGTATGCCTCCTGGTTTGTCAAAAGTGACTTCATAGAAGAACTTAGGTTCTTTAATCGCTGCTCTTTCTGCTGCAGTCATATTGTCCATCATGAATTCCTTTAAAGTTTTGGAACTTTCTGAAGGTGCCTTTCCTTTTAAGTTAGGATCAAAATCTTCACTTTCCTCATCGGCCAAGTAAACCAAAGGAGGTAAATCGGCTTCCGTTAGGTTTCTAGCGGCCATATATTCCTGCATTTTTTTGCTTGGTTTATCAGAAACATAATATTTCTTGATTCCTTTTACTCCTATATCCACATAATCAGTGGTATAGAACCAACTTCTCCAGTACCAATCCAAATCAACTGCAGAAGCATCTTCCATAGTCCTAAAGAAATCCTCAGGAGTTGGGTGTTTAAATTTCCAACGTTGTGCATAGGTTTTAAAAGCATGGTCAAACAATTCCCTACCCATTACGGTTTCCCTTAAAATATTAAGGGCTGTGGCAGGCTTGCCGTATGCATTGGGACCTAACTGGTATACATTTTCAGGATTGGACATTATGGGCGAAATCGTACTTTGATCTCCGCTCATGTACGGAACTATTTTGGCAGGAGCTCCCCTTCTAGAAGGATAAGCTTTATTTGGAGCAATAGCCTGTGGATTTGCCTCTCCAAATGCCTGTTCGGCCAAATACTGCATAAAGGTATCCAAACCTTCATCCATCCATCCCCACTGACGCTCATCAGAGTTCACGATCATTGGAAAGTAGTTATGACCTACCTCATGAATGATCACACTGATCATCCCGTACTTTACACGATCAGAATACGTGCCATCTTCGTTTGGTCTTCCGTAATTCCAGCAAATCATTGGATACTCCATACCTTGGTTTTTAGCATGTACAGAGATGGCTTTAGGATAAGGGTAATCAAAAGTATGCTTTGAATAGGTTCTTAGCGTCTGCACTACTGCTTTGGTTGAATACTCCTCCCATAGTGGGTTACCTTCTTTGGGATATAATGAAACAGCCATAACATCTTTGTTGCCCATCTTAACCGCCTGCATGTCCCAAATAAATTTACGGGAAGTAGCAAAACCATAATCCCTTACATTTTGGGCCTTGAATTTCCACGTTTTCTTTTGTTCTGAGAATCCTTTTTCAGCAGCTTCAGCTTCGGCTTGTGTTACAATTACAACAGGTTTGTCATAAGACTTTTTAGCCTGCTCATATCTTTTCATCATCTCTTTTGAAAAGATTTCCTTTCTATTCTGAAGCACACCTGTCGCATCCAAAATGTGATCGGCAGGCACCGTGATATTCACTTCATAATCCCCAAAAGGAAGGGCAAATTCACCACTACCCCAGAATTGATGGTTTTGCCATCCTTCTACATCGCTATAAACAGCCATTCTTGGAAAGAATTGGGCAATTACAAAAGACCTATTACCATCTTTTGCAAAATACTCATATCCTGACCTTGCCCTATTTACGGTATGATCGGGAATATTGTACCACCATTTTATAGAAAATGATATTTGTGCTTTGCTTTTTAAAGGCTGCGGAATGTTCACCCGCATCATTGTCTGGTTAATGGTGTATGAAAGTGGTTTGCCAGAAGCATCCTTTACATATTCAATATTAAAACCACCATCAAAAGGTTCATTCATATATTTACCGGCGAAGCCTCCAGGCTGCTCTGCTAAAGGAACTCCACCACCATCTCTTAAAGGTGATTTGCTATCCTTGGCCCTTACATTCTGATCCAATTGTAACCAAAGATATTCCAGGTCATCCGGTGAATTGTTCGTATAGGTTATGGTCTCTGTACCATAAATTTTGGCATTCTTATCATCCAACTCAATATCCATCTTATAATCAGCCTGTTGCTGATAATAATCAGGACCCGGAGCACCGGATGCCGAACGATACGTATTTGGAGTAGCAAACTCCTCATACATTTGTTTGAACTTACTCTGATTGGTGTGACCAGGCTCTCTTTCTTGTTGTTCTACTTCTTGCGCTGTCATTACCGCGGCGAATAAGAAGAAAACCGAAGCAATACCGTACTTTACTTTATTCATTTTTTTTTGATTTTTAAAGGGCGAAATTTAAAGTTTTTTTAAGGATTTGATAAAGTTTGTTACAAGTTTAACATTCCTTTATTATTTTCCTTGATGAGCACAAAACTTTTCTTTTTGCCTTTAATTTTAAAATGGACCACATTTTGCTGTTCATCAAATAGATCGGTAAGTAGTTCGTTTTGCACTTCTATGGTTTTGACTTTATCAATATCAACCTCGGGAACCTCAAGATAACATATCATTATATCGTTGTCATACTTCTTGCCCAGAAAATTGTACTGCCTTTGTTCGCCGTCGATGAACATCAAAAATTTGGTCTTCAGGTATTTTTCGATGTATTCATCGGCCTGTTCTGACTCGGTATCTGTTGCCAAATGTGCTTTCAAATCCATATCGTTCCAATAAGACCTCTTCAAAATCATCAATAAAAATGCGGGAAGTTATCTGTAAGGACCGGTCTTTTTCAGAATAGGAAATATTGGTGACACTTACATAAAATTTATGGGCAACTGTAAAAGCCACCAAGGGCAAAAGCAATACTAATAAACTCTTCTTTAAATATTTCATTTTCGCTAATTATCAATCAATTGAAAGCAATCATTATGCCAGACTTTTTGTTATTCCAGATTATTGTTTTCCCTATAAACCAGACTCTTTTTGCGCATAAATTCCCAAATTTTAAACCGGTCATGGGTGTCAACAACAGTTTGAAAATCAGGGTCCACTTCACAGAAATACATGAAATCGGCGATATTATCTTCCGGTATTTTCAATTCCTTTCCATATAATGAATCGGCATAGAACGCCCTTACCCGTTGCGTACGTTGGTATTTTTTATTTCTGGCAATTCTCTCTTTCAACATTTTGGTTCGACCGGTAATCGCATTGATCAATGGGTCAAAGCTCATAAAAGGGTTGGCGGTGGCAGCAAATAATTCCCGTTCGGCTTGTGTTGGTATCTTTACATAGGCATTGGGCAATCCTAAGGTTGATGCTGTGACCACCGGCTCAATTTGCATTCGGTCTAAATCCAAGGTCATATCCCCGGTAAGATTATAAGGCATTACAATTACCTCATCAAGTTCGGTCAATGGCATCCTCCAAAGGCACATAAAGCATCTTGCTTTCAAGAACGCTGTGGGTAACCACCATGGTCTTTCTCTTAAACTGTATGGCAGAAAACACCAAGGTATCATTGAGTTTTGCCGATAATCGAAAAGAACCCGTTCTAAATCAGTAATCGAAGCCTTGTCAGAGGTGATATTCAAGACATGGGTAGCGGCCACATCGCCACTTTCGCTGTATACCCGACCTTCAATTTGTTTGGTAAACAAGGTTTGGGCACTTAAGGTGGTACCCATTAAAACAAAACAGAGTAGCAGTGTCTTACTCCTCGTCATTTATCTGCGTCAAGAATGTTTTGCTATGGGTTACCAGAAAATCAATCAACTGGAATTCATTTTCTTTTTTCAATAAAGTTTGGGCCGGCATTTTACTGTCACAATAAATCAAAAAAGCATCTATTTGGTCTTGGGGTAGCTGCAGATCACTAACAAAAAATTCATCTTCATACACCTGGCGCATTACCTGGCTTACTTTCAAAGGGGGCCGCTTTTCTTCTGCTGTGGTGTTGGCCTTTGCCAGGGCCTTGAAAATATTCACGAAATTAATACCATCTTTCATTCCCCTCGTGTATTTCCGGCATTGCAATATTTTCGACTTCAGTTGACCGATCGGTCTCATACTCAAAGTCCTTGAACTCCTCGTTTTTCACTTCAAGGAATTTTTCCTGCTCTTCTGGGGTCACGATCACTTCATCCAATTGGGTCACCTTTTCATTGACTTCGACAACCAACCTGCCTCTTCGAATAATTTCCTCTGTGATGATTCACAATCTGCAATTGATAGTTGATCGCAGTAAAAACAAGCTCATCGCCCAACTTCACCTTTATCAGGAATTCCCCTTTATCATTGGTTATGGTGGCAAATTCAGAAGTTGTATTGATCACATTTTCATTAGGAACGTAGGCATTTCGATAAAGCACTTGCCCTCGCAGAAAACTACGGTCATCATCCTGGGCAAAGCCTATGGAAATAAATAAAAAACTACAAATAGCAAGTAAAAATAATTTCATTTAAAATGATTTTAAGAATGCTTAAACAGACTCTAAAGAAAACACAACTTAATGGTATTTAAAAGAAGTGGGGCTCTAAACTTTTGTTAATTTGTTAGTCTTTGGCCAAAGGTGCCATAAGTGCTTTCTAAAGCATAGGGCGTTGTCCTCAGCCCAGAAAACTGTTTAATCAATAATTGGTGCACCATTTAACCCAATAAGCGGTTATTTTAACTCCTAAAGTTAGGTATGTGATCATATAATTTTATTTTTGTTAGTCCCCCCAATTCGTATATTTCTAAACTGTTTTTTGTATGCAACGAGCACTATTACTTCTGGTTTTTGGCATTTTTATTAGCGGTCCTATAATAGGCCAAATAAAAATTGGGGACAATCCCCAAAATATTGATGCTACCTCGGTATTGGAATTGGAAAGTAATTCCCGGGTTTTGGTCATTACCCGAATAAATACCGCACAGATGAATGCCATTGTTCCCAGTGCGGGAGCCATCGTTTATAATACCGATTTACAATGTATTCATTATTATGATGGCGCCCAGTGGATCAATGTTTGTGAGGAGGTTGGCGGCATACCCAACTTAACTACAGATCCCTTGGTGAATACGAACAGCACCTTGGTCATAACGCACCAATGGGGAAAACAACCATATTGAAGTTGCCCCCAATAGCATTCGAACAGAGCAAATCGTTGATGGTGGTATTAATGGGGATGACATTCAGGACAACTCCATAGGGCAAAGTAAGATTGGCAATGATGCGGTAGGCAGGAATGAGATCGCGGAAAATGCGGTTGGGTTGGAAGCCTTGGATACCGACCAAATTACCTTGAGCAACTTTAACAATACCCCGGGTTTTATCACAGGGGCCGATATTGTAAGTAATGCGGCCGGTAATGCGATTACCGATAACGGTGGGGCTTATTATAGTGACCAAGGGCTACAGAATGATATTGCTACCAATTCGGGAAACATAGCCACAAACACTAGTAGTATTGCAACTAGTACTGGAAATATAAGTGCCAATGCAAATAATATCCAGTTAAACACCGATGCCATTACAGCCAATACGGGAGCTATTGCGACTAATACAAATAATATACAGACAAATGAAAATGCTATAACAGCCAATACAGGAAATATAAATACCAATACCACAAACCTCGCCGATCATATCACCAACGATGGGGATTTGGATAATCAGAATGAAGTATTGACAAATGCCATCCTTGATGGGGATGATTTGGTGTTGACAGAATCAGGAAACGAAACACGGATCGATTTAGGGCCTTTTAACAATACCGGAAGTGATAGTCAGATCCTTACACTTGCTGGAAATATTTTGGGAATAGAAAATGGTAATAACGTTAATTTAAGTGGATACCTTGACAATACAAATACAACTAATACAAGCCTCACAGAGGATGGGACCAACCTTACCCTGACAGATAGTGATGGTGCAACGGTGACTATTCCCTTAGCAGATATAACCGCTGGCGTGGATACGGATAATCAGACCTTAGAAAACTTCCAAGTGAACGGAACTGATTTGGAGATAGGCATAGTTGATGGAAATGTTGTATCGGTTCCCTTGGCCGATATAAACACTGCTGTTGACACCAACACCACAAATGCATCTCTGACAGAAGACGGAACTGATTTGATCCTGACCGACAGCGATGGAGGGACCGTGACCATACCTTTGGTAGATATCAACACCGGAATTGATACTAACACCACAAACGCCTCACTGACAGAAGACGGAACTGATCTGATCCTGACCGACAGCGATGGAGGGACCGTTACCATACCCTTATCTGACATAAGCACTGGAATCGACACCAACACCACAAACGCCTCACTGACAGAAGACGGAACCAGCCTGATTTTGACCGATAGCGATGGGGCGACCGTGACACTTCCATTGGCGGATATCAACACGGGAATCGACACCAATACCACGAATACCACATTGACAGAGGACGGAACCAACCTGATTTTGACCGATAGCGATGGGGCGACCGTGACTCTTGCATTGGCGGATATCGATACGGACACCAATACCACGAATACCACATTGACAGAGGACGGAACCAACCTGATTTTGACCGATAGCGATGGGGCGACCGTGACTCTTGCATTGGCGGATATCGATACGGACACCAATACCACGAATACCACATTGACAGAGGACGGAACCAACCTGGTTTTGACCGATAGCGATGGGGCGACCGTGACACTTGCATTGGCGGATATCGATACGGACACCAATACCACGAATACCACATTGACAGAGGACGGAACCAACCTGATTTTGACCGATAGCGATGGGGCGACCGTGACACTTGCATTGGCGGATATCGATACGGACACCAATACCACGAATACCACATTGACAGAGGACGGAACCAACCTGATTTTGACCGATAGCGATGGGGCGACCGTGACACTTCCATTGGCGGATATCGATACGGACACCAATACCACGAATACCACATTGACAGAGGACGGAACCAACCTGATTTTGACCGATAGCGATGGGGCGACCGTGACACTTGCATTGGCGGATATCGATACGGACACCAATACCACGAATACCACATTGACAGAGGACGGAACCAACCTGATTTTGACCGATAGCGATGGGGCGACCGTGACACTTGCATTGGCGGATATCAACACGGGAATCGACACAAACACCACAAACACCTCACTGACAGAGGACGGAACCAACCTGATTTTGACCGATAGCGATGGGGCGACCGTGACACTTGCATTGGCGGATATCGATACGGACACCAATACCACGAATACCACATTGACAGAGGACGGAACCAACCTGATTTTGACCGATAGCGATGGGGCGACCGTGACACTTCCATTGGCGGATATCGATACGGACACCAATACCACGAATACCACATTGACAGAGGACGGAACCAACCTGATTTTGACCGATAGCGATGGGGCGACCGTGACACTTCCATTGGCGGATATCGATACGGACACCAATACCACGAATACCACATTGACAGAGGACGGAACCGACCTGATTTTGACCGATAGCGATGGGGCGACCGTGACACTTCCATTGGCGGATATTGCAAGTGGTACATTAAATAATCTAGCAACAGATGACCAAGTTCAAACCTTTGGACAAGACAGAACTTATAACATGAGCGGGCAAGACCTAGGTTTTTTTAACGGTGGGAATTTCGGAATAGGACTATCCAACCCACTAGATAAATTAGATGTATCAGGTGGTAGTATTAGGGCACGTGGTGGTTTTCGTGCTAATACTGGTCCCGGAGCATCCCTTCCAGGTTATAGTTTTTTTGACGACACGGATACAGGAATGTATAGAATTGGCCCTAATCTATTGGGTTTTTCGACAAATGGCACAGAAGCGCTAAGAATTGATGCCTCTCAAAACGTTGGGATCGGCATTGCACCAACAGAAAAATTGGATGTCAATGGCAATTTACGATTACAAAACGGCGACTTAATTGCTAGAAATGGCCCAGGAGCAATAGGTCAAGTACTGACTACTACAGCAACAGGCACAGAATGGGCACTTTCTGCAGCTAGTCAAAATTTATTTGATGCTGACGATTTGTTATCATCAAATCGGACACATGATCTTGGAGGTAATGATTTTGTTTTAGGTGGTTCCGGAAATGTTGCGATTGGCACACTTCCCGGTGCTCCTCAAAGCAAGTTAGATGTTGATGGACAGATTCAAGCGAGGCAAGATTTTGCAGCAAATAATGGTTCAGCAGGTCAACCAAGTTATGGATTTTACACTGGCGGAGATACAGATATGGGAATGTTCCGTGCTGGTGTAGATCAATTAGCATTTTCTACAGGCGGAACTGAAGCCCTTCGAATCGACGCCTCCCAAAATGTTGGTATTGGCCCAAACTTTGACGTAAATTCTGTTGACGCAAGATTACATGTTGAAGGAAATTTGATTGTTGATGGTCAGATTTATACCGATAATGCCATATTACCAATCCCAGACTATGTATTTGAAAAATATTTTAAAGGCAATTCGGATTTAAATGATGAGTACTACTTTAGAACTCTAGCTGAAATTGAGGCTTTTGTAAAAGTTAACCATCATTTGCCCGGTATCGTTTCAGCTAAGAAAGCTAAAGAAGATGGAGATTGGAATTTAAGCAATTCCAATATTCAAAACCTAGAAAAAATCGAGGAATTGTTCCTTCATACCATAGAACAAGAAAAGAAGATCGATCAACTTAAAAGTGAAAATAAGGCATTAAATACAGAATTAGAGGCATTAAGAAGTGATATTGATCTTATTAAACAACTTCTACTCGCAAAAAATAAAGGGAACTAACTAAATGAAAAAGCTGTTCTACATACTGGTTTTTTCTTTTGGCCTGTTGACCCATGCCCAAACCGCCCTATACAACTCTGGCAACATTCGTATTCACGACCAAGGGCAATTGGGCTTTCATACCAACTTGATCAACGATGCCGCCTTTGATGAAAATGTGGGCTTGGTCGGGTTTTATGGCAATGCCACCCTCAACGTTTCCGGGGCCTTTGCCCCTACCTTTTTTGACACCGAAATTGCCAATAATACTGGGGTTTTCCTGGAAACAGGAATCAACAACCTAAACAATACCAATTTTATCATCGGCGATTTCCTGACGCCAAGAAATCAGTCGAATGCCTATTACAATCTACTGCAAAACGCCTTTTATGTGGGGGAAGGCGATATTTCAAAAGTAGACGGTTATGCCGCCATGACCCAGCAGCAAAATTTTACGTTTCCCGTGGGCGATGCGCAACAGTTACGCCCCTTGATCCTAAACTCCCAAGGCGAAAACCCCTTGGCGAAATGCGCCTATTTCTTTGAAAATCCCGGTAGTCCATCGTCATTGGATACCAGTTTTGATACAGGATTAAAGGCAAGGGATTTAGGCTTTATAAGTACCACCGAATTTTGGCGCTTGGAGGGCAGTATCCCCTCAACCATAAGTATCAGCTGGAATGAACGAAGCAATATTGGCGCACTCACCAATGACGTGAGCAACCTTATGGTGGTGGGCTGGAGCAAAGCTGCACGCCAATGGATACGATTGGGAAGCACCGTGGCCGTTGGGGATTTGTCCACCGGTTTTGTTTCCTCGGAAAGTTTTATACCCGATGATTATGATGCAATCACTTTTGGTACGATGGATGTACCTGCAGAATTCCTTTCGTTGGACAATTATCTGGTTTCTGCCAATGGTGATGGTATCAACGATACCTTGGTTATCCCGGAATTAGAGCAATCGCCGAATAACCACCTTATGATCTACAACCGCTTTGGACAAATGGTATTTGATCAAAAGAATTACACCAACCAATTCGAGGGATTCTCTAATGTGGACAATTTCGTTATTGATCGCGAACAAGGACTCCCTGCCGACGTCTATTTTTATATCGTGAGTATGGAAGATTTAGGGTTGGATTTTCAAGGTTTTTTATACCTGACGCGGTAATTTGTATCGATTTATCTTCCTATTTTTTTATTTTAATTATCCGATGAAATACCAATAAATTCGGTGAGTACCCCCTTTTATATTCCATAATTCAATATTTGTAACAACAACATTACCTTGTTATACATACTTTTCTTACTTATTGACAACAATTAATATTACAAATTACTTCTTTAGACTATTTTTCTAGGTTGAAACCATCCAGTTAAAAACCCCAAAAATGAGTTTTAAGAATCTTACCATAATACTCCTACTATTATTTTCAAATTATACGATTGCCCAATTAAAAGTTGGTGATAGTCCAAATCAAATAGACAAATCTTCGCTTCTAGAGCTTGAAAGTAGGGATAAAGCCTTGGTGCTTTCGCGGGTGAATACAGCCTTAATGCAAAAAATTAAGCCATTGGCAGGCGCAGTGATTTACAATACAGATACTTCCTGCGTATATCATTATGATGGGAAAAAATGGAATAGTCTCTGCAATAGTTCCAATGGCGAAAGTCTTTCTTTTATAGACAATGGAAATGGCACTTTCACCATACGCAACTCGGACGGCACAACGTTCACATCCAATATCGCCTCAGAACAAGGTGGCGAATCAGGTGAAACAGGAGCAACTGGCCCTCAAGGCGAAATTGGTCCTCAGGGTGAAAAGGGTGAAACTGGTGAAACAGGTTTACAAGGACCTGCTGGAGCAGATGGAGCTGATGGTGAAACCGGGCCACAAGGTTTAAAGGGAGATACCGGTGCTACCGGGCTTCAAGGAGAACAAGGAATTCAGGGCGAGAAAGGAGATACTGGTGAAAAGGGTGAGACTGGAGCAACAGGAGCTGAAGGTCCACAAGGAATCCAAGGTGAGAAAGGAGAGCAAGGAATCCAAGGAATACCTGGGCCTCCTGGAATCACAACAGAAATAGCCAGCAAGGCAGTACAGGGAGAACAGGGTTTACAAGGTTTACAAGGTTTAAAAGGCGATACTGGGGCAATAGGAGCTGAAGGCCCACAAGGGATACGGGGTGAAGTCGGACCTGAAGGTGACACTGGAGATACTGGAGCAACAGGAGCAACAGGAGCAACAGGAGATAAAGGGGATACTGGATTAACAGGACTGCAGGGAGAACAAGGAGTCCAAGGAGAAACAGGAGCTACTGGAGCTGAAGGACTTCAAGGTATCCAAGGCGAAGCTGGACCTAAAGGAGACTCTGGAGATAAGGGTGACACTGGTGAAAAAGGGGATACTGGATTAACCGGACCGCAAGGAATTCAGGGTGAAACAGGATCACAAGGACCTATAGGATTGACAGGTCCAATGGGACAAGCAGGTACTAATGGAACAGATGGTGCTGACGGTGAAACCGGAGCACAAGGACCTGCCGGAGCAGCAGGAGCTGATGGTTCAAAAGGTGATAAAGGAGACACAGGTGATACCGGTGCAACAGGTGCCGCAGGTACAAACGGAACAAACGGACTGGATGGCGCCGATGGAGCAACCGGACCACAAGGTGATGTCGGACCGCAAGGTTTAAAAGGTGATACTGGCGAGAAAGGAGAAACTGGAGATAAGGGTGACACTGGTGACAAAGGGGATACTGGAGAAACTGGTCCACAAGGGATACAGGGTGCAACTGGAGCTGCTGGCGAGAAAGGAGACCCCGGTACTATCGGACTCCAGGGAGAACAAGGAATACAAGGTGAAGTTGGAGCTCAAGGGATTACAGGAGATACTGGATTACAAGGAACTGCTGGCCCACAAGGAATCCAAGGTGAAACAGGTTCACAAGGTTTAAAAGGGGATACCGGTGCTACCGGACTCCAGGGAGAACAAGGAATACAAGGTGAAGTTGGACCTCAAGGAATTACGGGAGATACTGGATTACAAGGAGCTGCTGGCCCACAAGGAATCCAAGGTGAAACAGGATTACAAGGACCTGCAGGAGCAGCAGGAGCTGATGGTGCAAAAGGTGATAAAGGAGATACAGGTGATACCGGTGCAACAGGTGCCGCAGGTACAAACGGAATAGACGGTACTGATGGAGCAACCGGACCACAAGGTGACACTGGAACACAGGGACCAACAGGTGAAAAAGGAATACAAGGCGAATCTGGACCACAAGGCGAACAGGGACCAAAAGGTGATACCGGTGCAACAGGTGTCGCAGGTACAAACGGAATAGACGGTGCCGATGGTGCCACAGGACCAAAAGGTGACACTGGAGCTACTGGTGCTCAAGGTGAAACTGGAGCGACTGGCTCACAAGGAATACAAGGTGAAACAGGATCACAGGGACCTATAGGATTGACAGGTCCAATGGGACAAGCAGGCACTAATGGAACAGATGGTGCTGACGGCGAAACCGGAGCTACTGGACCACCTGGAAACGATGGCGCTGATGGAGCAACCGGACCACAAGGATCACAAGGACAAACCGGAGCAATTGGACCGGCAGGTGCGGATGGAGCAACAGGACCTCAAGGAGAAACAGGACCTCAGGGAGAAACCGGAGCAGCAGGAGCAGCAGGTACAAATGGAATAGACGGTGCCGATGGTGCCACAGGACCAAAAGGTGACACTGGAGCTACTGGTGCTCAAGGAGAAAAAGGGGATACCGGAGCAACAGGAGCTGAAGGACCGCAAGGATCACAAGGATCACAAGGTTTAAAAGGAGATACTGGAGCCGAAGGTCCGCAAGGAATACAAGGTGAAACAGGATTACAAGGGCCTATAGGATTGACAGGTCCAATGGGACAAGCAGGTACTAATGGAACAGATGGAGCTGACGGTGAAACTGGAGCGACTGGCTCACAAGGTGAAAAAGGTGATACAGGAGAAATAGGAGCAACAGGAGCTGCTGGCGACAAAGGAGATACCGGTGCTACCGGACTTCAGGGAGAACAAGGAATACAAGGTGAAACTGGAACCGAAGGACCACAAGGAGTCCGAGGAGAAAAAGGGGATACCGGAGCAACTGGAGCAACAGGAGCCGAAGGCCCACAAGGAATCCAAGGTGAAACAGGTTCACAAGGAGAACAAGGAATTCAGGGTGAAACTGGTGCAACCGGACCAGCTGGAAACGATGGCGCTGATGGAACAAACGGATCAGATGGTACCGATGGTGCTACAGGACCTCAAGGAATACAAGGAGAAAAAGGTGACAAGGGCGATAAAGGTGATCAGGGTGAAGCTGGACCTGCCGGAGTGGATGTAACAAGTCAAAATCTAAGTTTCACCAATGGGAATGTTGGTATTGGAACTTCGACTCCTACTTCATCCTTACACATAGTTGGGTCTATAGCAGCACCCATTAGAAGAACTGCTGTCAGCACCACCTTAGACGAAAATGATTTTACCATTGTTATGACAAGTAAAAATATTACTATAAACCTACCCGCTGCATCCAACAGTCCTGGGAGACTCTATATTCTGAAAAACATTAGTTCAGGGAATAATAAAACGAACATGGATTATATCTGTAATAAAGGCTTCCTTCAAAATTCATTGAATAAAAATAAATCCGTTTGGTTGCAGAGCGATGGTATCACCTGGCAGCAAATAAACATACAACACTAAAAGATGCAAAAAGGATTTTTTATACTACTATTTTTATTGAATCAAGGGCTAATAGGGCAGGCTGTTCATAATTTTGGGAACCTACAACTTCACACTAAAGGTTTGGTAGGTTTTCATACGGATTTTATCAATGATGGCAGCTTTGACAAAAATTTAGGACTAATAGGGTTTTATCACGGTAAAGATGACCTAATAATATCGGGATCTTCCAGTCCTACTTTTTATGATTTTGAAACGGCTGTAGAGCGTGATTTGCATTTGGAAGTGCCCATTACTATTGACAATTCATTGAATTTTATTTACGGAAATATCACATCCGCCAGAAATAATAAAAATCTCTACACCAAAATATCTGAAAATGCCTTTTATGAAGGCGCTGTGGATATTGCCAATATTAATGGTCATGCTGCTGTTGAAGGGCAGAAAATATTCAGCTTTCCTGTCGGTAATGGGTATATAATTAGGCCATTGTTAATAGAGTTTATTGATGGACCTTTCTTGGCCAAATGCGGGTACTTTCGTGAAAATCCTGATTTTCCAGAGAGTTTTTCCACTGGTTTTGACATTAATAATAAGGATGTTGATTTGAGCTCCATTCATGCCCAAGAATTCTGGAATCTAACAACCTCGGGCATGATCCAAATAACCTTAAACTGGAATTCAGATTGCAACTTGGCATCCATTGTGGAAGATGCAGAAAATATAACGGTTGCAGGGTGGAACAAAGAAAATGAAAAATGGACCAATCTGGGAAATTTCAAACATGAAGGGGAGATTGATAAGGGTTGGGTAACATCAAATACATTCAATGCCAATGATTATGAAATCTTTACTTTCGGTTTCTTGTTTAATTTAAAGAATAAAGATTCGGGCAACTATGCCCTTACCCCAAACGGGGATGGAGCAAACGATTTTTTTATGTTAAAAATAGTGGATGAATACCCTTCCAATAATCTCGTGATCTTTAATAGGGAGGGTCTGATAGTATATGAAAAAGAAGATTATCATAATGAATTTAATGGCGTAGGGAATAAAAAAATCATCCAAAAAGATCAACATTTACCAGCAGGAGTATATTTCTACATCCTTGAAATAAAAGAGCATAATTTAAAATATCAAGGATATATATATCTCGCAAAATAGCATTCTGGAGTGCGCCAAGGTGTACATTCGAGCTGTTTTTTATTGTGAAATTTTAACTGGTTTCAATGTGTTTCTGAGCTGGGATTAACTTATAATTAGGTCTTCCAAGGAGCGTAAATTTTCTTTCTTTCAAAGAAAGATCCGGGCTTGGATTTTCAAGGTTTTTTATATTTAAAACGATAAATATGTTTCTGCCTATACTAGCTGTTGAACTACACCTTTTATAGGTCAACGGTACCACTCTTTGTGTTTCACCACAAGGTATTGCGTATACACAACAATTTCTTACCCAAAAGCTTTGCATCGGCTATTTTTACAGGAAATCAGCTTGGTATACCCAATACTTAACCTATGAATTTCAATAAAATATTATTTACGTTGCTCATTTTTTCTGCAACAATGGCAACTGCCCAAGTAAAAATTGGGGAGAATCCCAATAATATAGATGCAGCTTCCATTATTGAGTTGGAAAGTTCCACAAAGGCATTGGTACTTACCCGTGTTTCTGAGGTACAGATGCAAAGCATTACCCCTCTTAGAGGTGCATTGATCTACAATACAGACAGCCAATGTGTTCACTATTTTGATGGAACGCAATGGAATAACCTTTGCAATAATTCCAGTTCAGGAAACTCATCTGTAGTTGATAATGGTAACGGAACATTTACATTTTCCAATGGAATCGGTGGGCCAGTTACTTTTCATGGATCCCCTGAGAGTGTCAGCACCCTGGTCAACAATTTTGATGGAACCTATACATACACCAATGAAAATGGTATAACAACTCAAATTACTTCCAATCTAACACAGGCCGATATTGAGACCATGGGATTCGTGGATGGAGCCCACACCATTGACACCGATACACAGTTGACCAATGCAGAAGTGGCCGCTGCCGCAACTGCCGAGGGATTTGTAACTGGTGCACATACTGTGGACACGGATACGCATGCCGACCAAACAGAGATAGAGGGAATGGGATTTGTTACAGGTGCCCATACCGTGGATACCGATACACAATTGACCAATGCAGAAGTGGCCGCTGCCGCAACTGCCGAAGGTTTTGTTACCGGTGCACATACCGTCGATACGGATACTAACTTGACAGAAACGGAAGTAGATGCTTTTGTTGCCAATAACGGATATAGTACTGGAGCGCATACTATTGACACCGATACACAACTTTCAAAAACAGATATCGAGACCATGGGATTCGTTGATGGTGCACATACCATTGACACCGATACACAATTGACCAATGCAGAAGTGGCCGCTGCCGCGACTGCTGAAGGTTTTGTTACCGGAGCACATACAGTCGATACCAATCTTTCAAAAACAGATATCGAGACCATGGGATTCGTTGATGGAGCCCATACCATTGACACTGACACAAACTTGACGGAAACGGAAGTAGATGCCTTCGTTTCAAACAATGGATATAGTACAGGAGCGCATACCGTGGATACCAATACACAATTGACCAATGCAGAAGTGGCCGCTGCCGCAACCGCTGAAGGTTTTGTTACTGGAGCACATACCATTGATACGGATACTAACTTGACAGAAACAGAGGTAGATGCTTTGTGCCAATAACGGATATAGTACTGGAGCGCATACCATTGACACTGACACAAACTTGACGGAAACGGAAGTAGATGCCTTCGTTTCAAACAATGGATATAGTACAGGAGCGCATACCGTGGATACCGATACTCATTTCAAAAACCGATATTGAGACCATGGGATTTGTTGATGGTGCACATACCATCGATACCGATACGCAGTTGACCAACGCAGAAGTTGCCGCTGCTGCGACCGCCGAAGGCTTTGTAGCTGGAGCACATACCGTGGATACGGATACGCATGCTGACCAAACAGAGATTGAGGGAATGGGATTCGTAACAGGTGCCCATACCGTGGATACCGATACTCAATTGACCAATGCAGAAGTGGCCACTGCCGCAACTGCTGAAGGTTTTGTTGCCGGTGCACACACTGTGGACACGGATACGCATGCCGACCAAACTGAAATCGAGGGAATGGGATTTGTTACAGGTGCACATACTGTGGACACGGATACGCATGCCGACCAAACTGAAATCGAGGGAATGGGATTTGTTACCGGTGCCCATACAGTGGATACCGATACACAACTTTCAAAAACAGATATCGAGACCATGGGATTCGTTGATGGTGCGCACACAATCGATACCAATACACAATTGACCAATGCAGAAGTGGCCGCTGCTGCGACCGCCGAAGGTTTTGTTACTGGTGCACATACTGTGGACACGGATACGCATGCCGACCAAACTGAAATCGAGGGAATGGGATTTGTTACAGGTGCCCACACCGTGGATACCGATACACAACTTTCAAAAACCGATATCGAGACCATGGGATTCGTTGATGGTGCACATACCATTGACAACGATACTCAATTGACCAATGCAGAAGTGGCTGCCGCCGCAACCGCTGAAGGTTTTGTAACTGGTGCACATACGGTGGATACGGATACGCATGCCGACCAAACCGAAATCGAGGGAATGGGATTTGTTACAGGTGCACACACTGTGGATACCGATACTAACTTGACAGAAACTGAAGTAGACGCTTTTGTTGCCAATAACGGATATAGTACTGGAGCACATACTATTGATACCGATACGCAACTTTCAAAAACAGATATTCAGACTATGGGATTCATTGATGGTGCACATACCATCGATACCGATACACAATTGACCAATGCAGAAGTTGCCGCTGCTGCGACCGCCGAAGGCTTTGTAGCTGGAGCACATACCGTGGATACGGATACGCATGCTGACCAAACAGAGATTGAGGGAATGGGATTTGTTACAGGTGCACATACTGTGGACACGGATACGCATGCCGACCAAACTGAAATCGAGGGAATGGGATTTGTTACAGGTGCCCATACCGTGGATACCGATACACAACTTTCAAAAACAGATATCGAGACCATGGGATTCGTTGATGGAGCACATACCATCGATACCAATACACAATTGACCAATGCAGAAGTTGCTGTTGCCGCAACTGCTGAAGGATTTGTAACTGGTGCACATACGGTGGATACGGATACGCATGCCGACCAAACTGAAATCGAGGGAATGGGATTTGTTACAGGTGCCCACACCGTGGATACCGATACACAACTTTCAAAAACTGATATCGAGACCATGGGATTCGTTGTTGGTTCACATACCATTGACACCGATACACAGTTGACCAATGCAGAAGTGGCCGCTGCCGCAACTGCTGAAGGTTTTGTAACTGGTGCACACACTGTGGACACGGATACGCATGCAGACCAGACCGAGATCGAGGGAATGGGATTTGTTACCGGTGCACATACCGTCGATACGGATACAAACTTGACGGAAACGGAAGTGGATGCCTTCGTTTCAAACAATGGATATAGTACTGGAGCGCATACCGTGGATACCAATACACAATTGACCAATGCAGAAGTGGCTGCTGCCGCAACTGCCGAAGGTTTTGTTACTGGTGCACATACTGTGGACACGGATACGCATGCCGACCAAACTGAAATCGAGGGAATGGGATTTGTTACAGGTGCCCACACCGTGGATACCGATACACAACTTTCAAAAACCGATATTGAGACCATGGGATTTGTTGATGGTGCACATACCATCGATACCGATACGCAGTTGACCAACGCAGAAGTTGCCGCTGCTGCGACCGCCGAAGGCTTTGTAGCTGGAGCACATACCGTGGATACGGATACGCATGCTGACCAAACAGAGATTGAGGGAATGGGATTTGTTACAGGTGCACATACCGTGGATACGGATACGCATGCTGACCAAACAGGATTATGGTACCGGTGCCCATACAGTGGATACCGATACACAACTTTCAAAAACAGATATCGAGACCATGGGATTCGTTGATGGTGCACATACCATCGATACCAATACACAATTGACCAATGCAGAAGTTGCTGCTGCCGCAACTGCTGAAGGTTTTGTAACTGGTGCACATACTATTGATACCGATACGCAACTTTCAAAAACAGATATCGAGACCATGGGATTCGTTGATGGTGCACATACCATTGACAACGATACTCAATTGACCAATGCAGAAGTGGCTGCCGCCGCAACCGCTGAAGGTTTTGTAACTGGTGCACATACGGTGGATACGGATACGCATGCCGACCAAACCGAAATCGAGGGAATGGGATTTGTTATAGGTGCACACACTGTGGATACCGATACTAACTTGACAGAAACTGAAGTAGACGCTTTTGTTGCCAACAACGGATATAGTACTGGAGCACATACTATTGATACCGATACGCAACTTTCAAAAACAGATATTCAGACCATGGGATTTGTTGATGGTGCACATACCATTGACACTGACACAAACTTGACGGAAACGGAAGTGGATGCCTTCGTTTCAAACAACGGATATAGTACTGGTGCCCACACCGTGGATACCGATACACAACTTTCAAAAACCGATATTGAGACCATGGGATTTGTTGATGGTGCACATACGATTGACACTGACACAAACTTGACGGAAACGGAAGTGGATGCCTTCGTTTCAAATAACGGATATAGTACTGGAGCACACACCATTGACACCGATACACAATTGACCAATGCAGAAGTGGCCGCTGCCGCAACTGCTGAAGGTTTTGTAACTGGAACACATACGGTGGACACGGATACGCATGCCGACCAAACTGAAATCGAGGGAATGGGATTTGTTACAGGTGCCCATACCGTGGATACCGATACACAACTTTCAAAAACAGATATCGAGACCATGGGATTCGTTGATGGAGCACATACCATTGACACCAATACACAATTGACCAATGCAGAAGTGGCTGCTGCCGCAACCGCCGAAGGATTTGTTACCGGCGCCCATACAGTGGACACGGATACGCAACTTTCAAAACAGATATTGAGACCATGGGATTCGTTGATGGTGCACATACCGTGGATACCAATACTCAATTGACCAATGCAGAAGTTGCTGCTGCCGCAACCGCTGAAGGTTTTGTAACTGGTGCACACACTGTGGACACGGATACGCATGCCGACCAAACCGAAATCGAGGGAATGGGATTTGTACAGGGGCCCATACCGTGGATACCGACACACAACTTTCAAAAACCGATATCGAGACCATGGGATTCGTTGATGGTGCACATACCATCGATACCGATACACAGTTGACCAATGCAGAAGTTGCCGCTGCTGCGACCGCCGAAGGCTTTGTAGCTGGAGCACATACCGTGGATACGGATACGCATGCTGACCAAACAGAGATTGAGGGAATGGGATTTGTTACCGGTGCCCATACAGTGGATACCGATACACAACTTTCAAAAACAGATATCGAGACCATGGGATTCGTTGATGGAGCCCATACCATCGATACCAATACACAGTTGACCAATGCAGAAGTTGCCGCCGCCGCAACTGCCGAAGGTTTTGTTACTGGTGCACATACTGTGGACACGGATACGCATGCCGACCAAACAGAAATCGAGGGAATGGGATTTGTTACTGGAGCACATACTTACACGTGGATACCAACTTTCAAAAACCGATATCGAGACCATGGGATTCGTAGATGGTGCACATACTGTTGAAACAAACACATCATTGTCTCAAAATACAACAACTGGAGTCATAACCTATACCAACGAAGCTTCTTCTCCCCAAACTGCTAATGTGGTTTCATCAGATGCAAACAATTCAATAAAAATAGGTCTAGACGGAGGAGCCTACTTTGGAGCTTATGAAAAAATCGTTATTTGGGCTGAAGAAAATTCTTCCCTTGCAAATAATCAATTGGAATGGTCATTTGGTAATGGAGCCACTGGTCTAATTGGAATTCCACTTCCGAAGCTTGGGAAGCCTATGCAGTTAGCTTTAATGCCGACGTTAACGGTGCGACAGATACTGTACTTATGGCCGTTATAAATTCTAATACCAACACCAATTTGTTCACATTTCACCGCAAGCGGGAACGCAAACAACATGGTATATACCCAAATATTGGCAACACCTGTAGCAATTCCCGCAGGAACAAGTATAGGATTTAGAACCGTTACGAAACTGGTAATGTAGAGGATGCAAGGGTAGCGGTTTTTTTAAGGAGAAGACCATAAACTTAGGCTATAGGAATTATTGATGAACCACATGAAGTACATTTTAGGTCTTATACTAATAATCACCTGCTCCACGAATAGAGCACAAGAGGCCGTACACAATTTTGGCACTATTCAAATACATAATACGGCAAAGGTCGGATTTCATTTGGATCTGATCAACAACGGTAATTTTGATCAAAATTTAGGATTGGTAGGATTCTATGGGGAAAACACTTCAATAAAAGTTTCAGGAGCCTTCAGTCCAATATTTTATGATACCGAAATACTTAGTGGACAAAGGTCTATTTCTTGATACATCTATCGGGGTCTTAAACAATGGTAATTTAATTTCTGGAGATGTAATTACCCCAAGAAATCATACTTCAGTCTTTCCTAATTTTATGGACGATGCCTTTTACGTCGGTGAAAACGATGTTTCCATGGTAGATGGTTATGCCGCTTTGACCAATAAGGATGTTTTTACTTTCCCAGTGGGTGATGACAATAGATTAAGACCTTTGGGTATTAATTCAAACGACATAAACGCTTTCGTAAAATGTGCGTATTTCTACGAAAATCCGAATACGACATCAGTCAATGGGAAAAATTATCAATCAAATAAAAAACAATCGAAATATCTTTCAGTAAGTGATAAGGAATTCTGGCACTTGGAAGGAGACATACCGTCCTTTATTACCCTTACTTGGGATGAATTGAGTAATGTAGGGGCATTTGCCGAATATGTAACTGATATTAAAGTTGTTGGATGGCATAGAGAACAAGGAACTTGGGTAATTCTGGGAAATACGAATGTCGATGGCGGTATAGCCTATGGATCAGTTACTTCAGAATTATTTATACCCAATGACTATGAAATTATTACCCTTGGAGGGAATGACGATAAATTGGAGGACTTCAGTACAGTTGAATTGGATAATTACTTCTTAACGCCAAACGGGGATGGTCAAAATGACCTTTTGGTCCTTGAAGGTATTGAAAAATCCCCTAGCAACTCCATTCAGATTTTCAATCGATATGGGGTAATGGTCTACTCAAAGGAAAACTATCAAAATGAATTCAATGGAGAATCAAATAGAAATTCAGTCATCGACAAAGGCTCTGGTTTGGATTCTGGAATATACTTTTATATTATTACGCTAAATGATCTAAGACAAAAGCATCAAGGATATCTCTATATTATATCAAAATAATTGAAATTCATTTTTTGTTAAAATATGGTTTGTTTTCCTTAAACCTTTGTATTTGGCCTATTCCCAAATTGTTCACTAACTATTATCCCAGACAAAATATAGATTAGTCGAAGGGAAGAGCCTCTAAAATTGAAAAAATACTTCTTACCTTTGGATGGGTACATCATCCTGCTGGATAATTTTTTTGATTCATCAACTATTGAAAACATGATGAAAATAGGAATGAATTGAAATTGGCAGAGTTATTGAAGTAATCGGTTCGGAATAAAATAGCATAACCCAGAAAAAGCATAGCAAAAAATGAAGCGCAGGTCATTTATTAAAAAGAGTAGTATATCAGGTTTGGCATTAACCATGGCACCAACTTTGGCGTTTTCCAATGAGATTGAATATTCAGTATTTGAACTCATGGGCAAGGAAGATATAGCGCTTTTCGGAGAGGGAATTAATCTTCGAAAAGAAGCCCATGATGCCTTTTTAGAAATGAAAAAAGCCGCTTATAGCGATGGAATAGATATAAAAATTGTCTCCAGTTATCGCAATTATAATAGACAGGAAGTAATCTGGGAAAGAAAGTATATGCGATATACTGAAGATGATGGCATGGATCCTTTAAAGGCGATAGATAAGATCATTGAATATTCTACAATTCCAGGTACCAGTAGACACCATTGGGGAACCGATATTGATATTATTGATGGTTATCGCAAGACAGATGGCGATGTTTTGGTTCCTGAAAAATTTGGAATTGATGGCCCTTTTGAGGATTTTAAAAAGTGGATGGACGAAAATTCAAATAAATTCGATTACTATTTAGTGTATACCAATGAGCCTAAAAGAAGAGGTTTTAAATATGAACCATGGCATTATAGCTTTGCTCCTATTTCCATACCTATGTTAACTGCTTATAGAAGATTGAATATATTGCAGCTATTGCGTCAAGAAGAACTCTATGGTAGCGAGCATTTTACAACAGGCTTTATAAAAAATTATATTCAAAACAATATTTTAGATATTAATCCCGAGCTTTTATAAGTCTTTTTGTAATTTGTGGCAACACTCAACACGAGCAGCAATGAGAAGAGGAAGTTGGAAAGTTAGAATATTCATAGGTATCGCCATTGTGGCCTTTGCCCTTGTTCAACGATGCAATAACAAAGAAGAAAACCCATATACAGGTAGGGTGCAGAACATTAATATGACCTCGGAGCAAGAAATCGCCATAGGTTTGCAGAGTGCTCCAGAAATGGCCCAACAACACGGAGGTCTTTACCCGGATGAACGTCTGCAATCGTTTGTCGATTTTGTAGGCAAAAAACTGGTAGATAATAGCATAGCAAGGGAAACACCATACAAATACGATTTTCATCTATTGGCTGATGACCAGACAATCAACGCCTTTGCCTTACCAGGAGGTCAAATTTTTATTACTTATGCCCTTTTCTCCAAACTAAATGAAGCACAATTAGCTGGCGTTCTAGGCCATGAGATAGGTCATGTAATTGGAAGGCATTCTGCGGAGCGTATTGCCGATAGCAATTTTTGGCAAACAGTTTCCATGGGTGCTACCGTAGGTGCAGATGCCGGCGGAATCGTTAGTAGTATTGGTCAGAATACATTATTGAAAAATGGTCGTGGTGATGAATTGGAAAGTGATGAACTTGGCGTTTGGTTTATGATAAATTCAGGCTATGAACCTATGGAAATGATAGAAGTAATGAAGATTTTAAAAGCCGCTGCAGGTCCAAATCGTGTTCCTGAATTTCAGAGCTCCCACCCCGATCCTGAGAATAGGATCGAGAAAATCAAGGAAGCCATAGTAAAATACAGGTGACAGCAATAATCACATTTAGCATAAAACTTGTTGTTTTAAGTATTAATTCACTATATTTGATGTCCCTCCGAATCTTATAATTGCCTCAGATTTAACCCTTATAGCTTTGATTTACAGTCATTTAAACAAAACTATATGGGAACACTTTTACTTTTTAAAAACATTTACACTGAAGCATTCGAGGATTGCAAACCAGGTTTTGTAGTATTACTCTTAAAAGCGTATTCTATTTTCTGCGGTTTAATGTTCTCCATTGTGGTTTATGCATTTATGTATAGAGCGCTTACGGGCTTCGAATTTTAAAATTCACCTATTCACTCTTTTACTTGAACACTATTTGAAGTGAATATTGTAATTAAAAACCCATCACAGAAACTGCGATGGGTTTTTTCAATTGAAGAAAACTGTTCAGCTATGTAATTCAGCATTAATGACCATAAGGGCATCTTTGGCATTAGCAGATTCGGCATACGTTGTAATCGAGTATCCCCTATCACTTCTTATCCTGATATCTGCGCCATTTTCTATCAATAATCTCAAAATCTCAGCCTTATTATAACGTGCTGCAAAAATAGCAGGAGTCATACCTAAAGACTTTTGATTTACATCTTCTCCAAGCGCAATTAATTTTCTTACCGTTGTAATATCTCCTTGAATAACGGCCTTACAAAAAGAATTAACAGCTCCTTTTTCATACAAAGCGGTAAGTTCCGCTACGTTGTGTCTCACCGGTAGAACTTCGGCAGAAACCCCAGAAACCGTCAGCATCATAGCTGCGGCCACAATTAACATTGTTTTTTTCATGATGAATGATTTTACGACTGAACCAGGTCCAGTCTTGATTGATGAATAACTTTTGATCTATACTAATATAGACTACGTCTATATAAAATTGTTTCACCATTAACTGTTAAATAACTAAATTTTAACATCTTATCTTTTTTTTAAAGTATTCACACATCCACTTTTTAATGTTAAAAAAGCCTTTTCAATAAATAGTTATACTAATCTTTACACAGTATTTTTGTAGAACGAAATAACAGTACCATGAACAAGAAAGTAATACTAATGATTTTAGATGGTTGGGGTAAATCACCCGACCCAAAAGTTTCAGCAATTGACAATGCAAACACACCTTTTGTTGATTCCTTATATAATAAATACCCGAATGCAAATTTGCTTACCGATGGTATGAACGTAGGGCTACCGGAAGGGCAAATGGGCAACAGTGAGGTAGGACATATGAACCTTGGTGCTGGCCGAATAGTGTATCAAGATTTGGCAAAAATAAATCTAGCGGTGCGGGAAAACACCCTTAAAGACGAAAAGGTTTTAAAAAAGGCCTTTGCATATGCAAAAGACAATAATAAAGATGTTCATTTCTTGGGATTGGTCAGTAACGGTGGTGTGCATAGCCACACATCACACCTTAAAGGCTTGATCAGTGCTGGTAAGGATTATGGTCTGACCAGCATGTACGTTCATGCCTTTACTGATGGAAGGGATGTTGACCCTAAAAGCGGAAAAGGTTTTCTTGAGGATTTAACCAATTTCTGTTCCGATAAAAATGCTAAGTTGGCCACAGTTGTAGGAAGATATTATGCGATGGATCGAGATAAACGTTGGGAGCGCGTAAAAAAGGCCTATGAAGTTATGGTGAATAATGTTGGAGAAAAATCAAGTGATATTTCCACTGCCATGCAAAATAGTTATGATCACAATGTGACTGATGAATTCATCGACCCTATTGTCATGACAGATTCTAATGGTGCGCCTTTGGCCAAAATCAAAGAAGATGATGTTGTTATCTTTTTCAATTTCAGAACGGATAGGGGAAGAGAATTGACCCATGTCCTAAGCCAAGAAGATATGCATGAATTGAATATGCATAAATTGAATTTGTACTATGTTACAATGACCAATTACGATGATTCATTCCAGAAGGTCCATGTGGTATATGATAAAGAGAATATTAGGGAAACATTGGGTGAAGTCCTTGCAAAAAATAGCAAGAAGCAAATACGAATTGCAGAGACTGAAAAATACCCGCACGTAACTTTCTTTTTCAATGGTGGAAGGGAAATTCCTTTTGATGGGGAGAAACGAATTTTATGTCCATCTCCCAAGGTAGCAACCTACGATTTGAAACCCGAAATGAGTGCTTACGAAATAAGGGATGCAATCATTCCAGAATTGAATAAAGGTGAGGTTGATTTTGTTTGCCTGAATTTTGCAAACCCCGATATGGTTGGTCATACAGGAGATATGAATGCGGCAATAAAAGCTTGCGAAACAGTTGATAGTTGTGCCGAAGCTGTCGTTACCGCTGGACTGGAAAATGGTTATTCCACTATCCTAATTGCCGATCACGGTAATTGTGAAACCATGATCAATCCTGACGGTTCTCCGAATACCGCGCATACGACAAACCCAGTTCCATTGATTTTAATAGACAAGGACTTAAAAGAAATAAAAGATGGGGTTTTGGGTGATATTGCACCCACTATTCTAAAATTAATGGGAGTTGAACAGCCAAAGTTAATGACTCAGAAACCGCTGGTTTAAAAATTCTATCAGATTGTTTTATCTTTGCAGGCTATGATAAAAATTAAAACACCTGAAGAGATAGAACTAATGCGCGAAAGTGCCATAGTAGTTTCCAAAACTTTGGGGATGTTGGCCTCGGAAATCAAACCAGGGGTCAATGCTCTTTTTTTAGATAAACTAGCTGAGGAATTTATTCGGGAACAAGGGGCAGAGCCAGGATTTTTGGGTATGTACGATTTTCCCAATACCTTGAATATGAGTCCCAATGCCCAAGTGGTCCATGGTATTCCCAATAACAAACCTTTAAGTGAAGGTGATATCATCTCCGTTGATTGTGGAGCATTGAAAAATGGTTTTTATGGGGACCATGCCTATACTTTCGAGGTGGGTGAGGTGGCACCAGAAACCCGAAAGCTATTACAGGTCACCAAAGAATCACTCTATTTAGGAATTCGGGAATTTAAAGTAGGTAACCGTGTCGGTGATGTAGCTTTTGCCATCCAGAATTATTGCGAGAGTCATGGTTATGGTGTTGTTCGTGAATTAGTTGGTCATGGTTTGGGAACTAAGCTGCATGAAGGGCCTGAAATGCCAAATTATGGCAGACGCGGAAGAGGCAAAAAATTCATGGAAGGCCTTGTCGTTGCTATTGAACCAATGATCAATATGGGTACTAAAAGCATTAAGCAACTAAAGGATGGTTGGACTATTCTAACCGCAGATGGGCAGCCAAGTGCGCATTTTGAGCATAATGTTGCCATAGTGAAGGGTAAACCAGAACTATTATCCACTTTTCAATATATTTATGAGGCATTAGGAATTGAAAGTGATGAAGAGGATGAATTTCGTCAAAAGAAAATTCAACTATAGCACTGAATCGCGGATTCTTGCATTCGCAAGAATAACAAAATGAAAAAGCTTTTTAAATATTTCCTGAATTTAATACCAAGACCCTTACTTATAAAATTAAGTTATTGGATAAGGCCAATAATGGCCCTCTGGTTAAAAGGAAGCAAATATACTGACCCAATAGATGGTAAACAGTTCAGAACTTTTTTACCCTACGGATATGAAAGCCCGAGGGATAACGTTCTCTCACCTTCTACCCTATCTTTAGAACGCCATAGGGTATTATGGCTATTTCTGAAGAGCCACACTAACTTTTTCACTGCAAACCTAAAAGTATTGCATTTTGCCCCAGAACAAGCCTTTTATAAACGATTTAAAAACCTAAATAATCTGGATTATACCACAACTGACTTAAATTCACCTTTAGCAGATGTAGAAGCGGATATATGCAACTTGCCTTTCGAGGATAACACCTACGATGTAATATTATGCAATCATGTATTGGAGCATATTCCCAATGACCAAAAGGCCATGCAAGAACTGTATCGAATTCTAAAACCTAGCGGATGGGGCATATTTCAAATTCCACAGGATTTGAAAAGGGAACATACTTTTGAAGATGACTCAATAACGGATAAAAAAGAACGTGCTAAAATATTTGGTCAATATGACCATGTCCGTATTTATGGCAGGGATTATTTTGATAAGCTTAGAAATGTAGGTTTTGAGGTAGAAGAAGTGAATTATGCCGCAAATCTATCTCAAGAAGAAATCAACAAATACAGATTAGCTAAAGGGGAAATCATTCCATTAGTGAAAAAACACTAATCCAATACCAATTTTTTAAAACCTTCGGTC
Organism: uncultured Flavobacteriaceae bacterium; assembly: GCA_963768235.1. Lineage (GTDB taxonomy): Bacteria > Bacteroidota > Bacteroidia > Flavobacteriales > Flavobacteriaceae > Maribacter_A. Next base: position 261,717 of record CAVYHF010000008.1, on the reverse strand, counting down.
ATATACTCCTTTGTTTGCCCATTTTTATCCAAATAAATCATATAAGCATCCAATTCCTTTTGATGGGATAAGAAACTCATGGTTTTATTCAAATCCATAGCCATGAAAGCTGTGGCGTAGGCATCTGCAACTGCACATGAATTAGCCAATACAGTTACTCCCAAGGTATTTGCATTTTTAGTATAACCTGTTTTAGGGTCTATGGTGTGCACATATTTTTTCCCTGTAATGGAGTCTATTCTAAACTTGCGATAATTGCCGGAAGAAGCCAAGGCTCTATCCTCCAATGCTATCAATATTTTAAGTCTACGGCCTTCTTCAACCTGTGGGTCATCTATCCCCACTACCCATGGTTTTTGTTTTATTTGATTAATGCCTTTGGCCACCAACTCGCCACCTACTTCAAGGAGATAATCATCGATCCCCTTTTCATCCATCATCTTGGCTAAGCGATCAATGGCGTAACCTTTGGCAATGGCGTTAAAATCCAAATAAATATTGGATTGTTCTTTTACAATCTTATTATTTTCATTCAATCGCACTTTGTCCATGCCAACCAAACGCATAATACTATCTACCTTAGTACTATCCATCAATATTTTTTTTCCAGGACCAAAGCCCCATGCATTCACCAAAACACCAACCGTAGGATCAAAGTAGCCATCGGTTTTTGAATAAATTTCATTCGAAAGGTCAAAAACCTCCCGAAACATATGGTCAACAGTAATATCAGTATTTCCTTGGTTGATTCCTGAAATATCGGAAGTAGGTATATAGGTAGATAAAGATTGATTTATTGCGCTAAATACAGAATCAATTTCACGCTGAAAGTCCAATTCCTCATCAGATAAGTAAATGATACTATAAGAAGTTCCCAAAGCCCCACCAACATTTGAATTCTTAATGAACTGATCAGGACCCATATTACAGGAAACCAAAAAAATAAGCAATATCAAGTATACCGCGTTATTAAATCTATATTTCAATAAGTCCGTCATAATCAACAATATATTCCTCATTTAAGAATACGGGTAAACTTTGATCTACCGCATTGTACAATCCCACCCCTGCATAATACATTTTACCTTCATGTTTTATCGCATGATCCTTCATTTTCAACATAAAAGTCAAATCATATTTTTTCGGGTCTTGGGGAAAAACCACATTACGCACAACAATAAAATGTAGCTGCTTATCTTTTAAACAAACAAATTGGGGGTTCTTCTTCGGCTTACTATTCACGCCCATGAATTCATAACCTTCTGCTTCAAGCTGCCGCCCTACTATGTTCATAGCCAGATTATGTAGTTCTTGTTCAGATAAGGATTTCATAAATATCCATTATAAAAAAACCGATATTTAGCATATCGGTTTTAGACGTTAAATTATTAAAACTGAAACACGTTCAATTCCTATTTTCGAATTACCCACCGAAATCATCAAAGCGGATATGCTCATCTGGGATTCCATAGTCCTCTCCCATTTTCTGAACGGCCTTGTTCATCAAAGGTGGCCCACAGAAATACAATTCAATATCCTCAGGAGATTCGTGCTTGCTTAAATAGTTGTCGATAACACAATTGTGAATAAAACCAACGAAACCGTCTCCTGGCGCATCAATATCAGCTTTAACCTTCCAGTTATCCTCTTCCATTGGCTCAGAAAGTGCCAAATAAAATTTGAAATTTGGGAATTCTTTCTCTAATTGGTAGAAATGATCCAAATAGAACAATTCCCTTTTTGAACGACCACCGTACCAATAGGTTACTTTTCGATTAGTTTTTAATGTTTTGAATAAATGATATAAATGTGAACGCATTGGCGCCATACCTGCACCACCACCTACATATAGCATTTCAGATTCAGACTCATTGATAAAGAATTCACCATAAGGCCCTGATATAACTACTTTATCGCCTGGTTTTTGAGCGAATATAAAGGAAGAAGCAACGCCAGGATTTACATCCATCCAACCATTTTTAGATCTATCCCATGGTGGTGTTGCTATACGTACGTTCAACATAATCTCTCTACCTTCTGCTGGGAAAGAGGCCATAGAATAAGCTCTTTCAACAGTTTCAGGATTCTTCATTGTCAATGGCCAAAGATTGAATTTATCCCATTCATTCTTAAACTTGTCCGGAGTTTCGTGTTCTTCAGGGTGTGCTGTAATATCTATATCAGCATATTTGATTTCGCATGGAGGAATTTCAATCTGTATATAACCACCTGCTTTATACCCCATATCTTCTGGAATTTCAACTACGAATTCCTTAATAAAAGAGGCCACATTATAATTACGGACAACCGTACCATCCCATTTCTTTATACCGAAAACCTCTTCAGGAATGGTGATATCCATATCCTGCTTCACTTTTACCTGACAGGCCAATCGAGCGCCTTCATTCAATTCTCTTTTAGAGAAATGTGGAGTTTCGGTAGGTAAGGCTTCTCCGCCTCCTGATAATACATGACATTCACATTGAATACATGTACCACCTCCACCACATGCCGAAGGAAGAAATATTTTCTGGTTACCTAAAGTTGAAAGTAATGACCCTCCAGAACCCACTTCAACTTTCTTTTCTCCATTAATTGTAATGGTAACTGGTCCTGAAGGAGACAGTTTTTCTTTTGTGAACAACAAAAGTGCAACCAACAATAATAAAAGAATTAGGAACGATATTACCGTAATTAAAATTGTTCCACCTGTACTTGTAGCTAAAATCATTTTTACTTGTTTATAGCGTCATTATATGAGATCTCTTTTTCATCGATCTCTTTTTGATTTTCTTTATCCTCAACTTTCTCGATTTTCTCGGCTGTGGTTTTTTCTTCGACCGGAGCAGCCTCATCTCCGCCAGTCAACATACCACCAAAACTTTGGAAGCCGATTCCCATCAAACCTGTGATGATAAAGGTTATACCCAGACCTCTTAAAGGAGCTGGCACATTTGAATATCTGATTTTTTCTCGAATGGCGGCAATGGCCAAAATGGCCAAGAACCAGCCAATACCGGAACTTACACCATAATTCAAAGCTAATCCCAAAGAAGCTATTTCTCGAGACTGCATGAATAATGAACCGCCTAAAATTGCACAGTTTACTGCAATTAATGGTAAAAATATCCCTAAGGAATTGTATAGTGCTGGAGAAAATTTTTCGACCACTATTTCAACCAATTGCACCATCGTAGCAATGGTTGCTATAAAGAGAATAAAGGATAAAAAACTTAAGTTGTAATCAGCATATTCAGGTCCTAACCATGCTAAGGCCCCATCGCGAAGCAAATACTGATCTAATAACCAGTTTAAGGGAACTGTAACTGCCAATACGAAAATTACGGCTGCCCCTAAGCCTACAGCTGTCGCTACCTTCTTTGATACAGCCAAATAGGAACACATTCCCAAGAAAACTGCAAATACCATATTATCTATGAATATGGATTTAAAAAATAATTCTATATGCTCTAACATGATATTATCTTTAAATAACTATTAGTTGTCTTCTATTAATGCCTTATTTCTAGAACGTTGGATCCAAATAATGATTCCTACGACAATCAATGCCGCTGGGGGTATAATCATAAAGCCGTTGTTTTCATAACCAGTGGCGTACAATCCTGATTTGGAGATTGGGTTGCCCAAAACGGGGAAACCAAATAAAGTTCCCGAACCTAAAAGCTCTCTAAAAAACCCAACTATAATAAGTATGATTCCATAACCTAAAGAATTTCCAATTCCATCTAAAAAGGATTTCCATGGACCATTTGCCAATGCAAAGGCTTCAAAACGTCCCATGATAATACAGTTGGTAATAATCAGACCAACAAATACAGATAGCGTCTTACTCAGTTCGTAAGCAAAAGCCTTTAATACCTGATCCACTATAATCACCAAAGTAGCGACCACAATAAGTTGAACTATTATCCTGATTTTCGATGGAATAATGTTACGCATTAAAGAGATTACCACATTCCCAATACCTAAAACAAAAAGCACTGAAATGGCCATTACGACTGAAGCTTTTAACTCCGCCGTAATTGCCAAGGCAGAACAGATACCCAATACCTGGATGGTAATGGGATTATTATCAGCCAGTGGATCTAAAATTAAGCTTGCATCTTTTTTTGTAAGTAGTGCCATATTATTTAACTCTAATCGTTTCTAAATAATCCTTGTACAAATTAACACTTTCGCTAATCATCGCAGAAACCCCATTACCCGTTATGGTTGCACCCGCAAGCGCATCGACTTCATTATCATCTTTTATTTGATTCAAGGGATCATTATTTCCCTTGGCAACGGCAATACCCGCATATTTTGTTCCAGCCAATATAGATTCACCAGAAAAATCATCCATAAAATAGCGCTGCTTAATATTTGCCCCAAGACCTGGAGTTTCAGCGGCATGGTCAAAATAAACACCTTGAACAACCATTTTATCGTCTAATGCTACGAAGCCCCAAATGGCATCCCAAAGCCCTTTACCCCTCATAGGAATAATGTAGAATTTACTTCCGTCTTTATCTCCAATGAATAAGGGTAATTTTCTAGTTTCCCCATTTTTGGCCGCAGTAGCTTGCTTTTTAAGATCAATTAAATAGGCTTGGTCATCTTTAGTGATTTTGTCCCCTTCAATAATCAATTGTTCCTTAATATATTTTGAAAATTCACCTGCAACTTGGTCAGTAGGAATGAAACTGACATTACCTTCACCCTTGTTCTGATTGATACCCATCGCATAAAGAATATTCTGCTGTTTTTCCAATCTTTCGTTTTCCTTGATCTTATCGCTCAAAGAAGAGGCTAAAAAGGCTAAAACCGTACCTACAACAATAACCATTAAGGTTGCGAAGATTACTGTGTAACTATTCTTTTCTGTGTTAATTGCCATGATTAAACTGTTTCTGCTTTTAATTCTTCTGCCTTGCTATCGGAGTCCTTTGGTAGAATAGTAGCGCTCTTAAGCCTCCTTAATCTCTTTTTAATATTACCCTTTACCACATAGTGATCAATGGTAGGCGCAAATACGTTCATAAGCAATATTGCCAAGAAAACACCTTCTGGATATGCCGGATTGAATACACGGATCATAACCGAAATAAATCCAATCAAGAATCCATAAATCCATTTTCCACGATTGGTCTGCGATCCCGTAACAGGATCAGTGGCCATATATACAATACCAAAAGCCAAACCACCAACAAGTAAATGTTGCCAGTATTCAAAACTCATAAGTCCATAAAATGTACTGGTTTCTGTGATGATGCCAGCATCAACAATCACATTGAAAATCAATCCCATCACCAACGAACCAATTACAGCACTCAACATAATTCGCCAGCTGGCAATTTTACTGAACACCAAAAACAATCCTCCAAGAAGAATCAAAAAGGTTGACGTTTCACCAACTGAACCTGGAATAAACCCAAAGAACATATCTGAAATTGAATAGGTAAATTCAGCACCTTTATTCTGCGCTAAATATCCCAATACTGTCTCTCCTGAAATGGCATCTGCGGTACCTGCTCTTTCAACAGCTTCATATACCCAAACCTTATCGCCGCTCATCCAAGTTGGGTAAGCGAAAAACAAGAATGCCCTGATAGTCAAGGCAGGATTCAAAATATTCATACCTGTACCACCAAAAACCTCTTTACCAATTACAACTCCAAAAACAACGGAAACCGCCAACATCCAGAGTGGAGTATCAATTGGGACAATCAAAGGAACCAACATACCTGTGACTAAATACCCCTCTTCAACTTCGTGTCCTTTAATTATGGCAAAAATAAACTCAACTAGCAATCCGACGCCATATGAAACTATGACCAAAGGCAATACCTTAATAATTCCTATCCAGAAGTTATCCCAGGTTAGAAAATGTTCCATCAGGGAAAAATCGGCAGGAAATCCATTGATGGCAGAATAGTGTTGATACCCTGCATTGAACATTGAGAACAACAAGACTGGAATCAAGGCCATGATCACCGTATTCATGGTGCGCTTTAAATCGTCCGCTCCTCGTACGTGGGAACCTGAATGTGTCGTCTCATCAGGAGCGAATAAAAAAGTATGCAATGCGTTAAACGCAGGAGCCATTTTCTTATCCCTATAATGATGCTTTAGAATGTGTAATCTTTTCTTAAAGGTCAGTCTTTTATCACTCATCTTTTTAGCCTATTTCTTTTTGTAATAAATCCAACCCCTCTCGAATGATCTTCTGATGTGGTTGTTTTGATATGCAAATAAATTCTGTCAATGAAAAATCTTCAGGAGCAACTTCATACAAGCCCAACTGCTCCATTTCATCGAGATCTTTGACCATACATGCTTTCAACAATTGCATGGGAAAAATATCCATCGGAAAAACTTCCTCATATTGGCCTGTAACCACAAATGCCCTATGCTCACCGTTGGTATTGGTATTTAGTTTGTATTTTTTCTTAGGTTGTAACCAAGAAAAGGTCAAAGCCCTGGTTGTTGATATTTTATTGAACACCGGCTTGTTCCAACCAAAAAATTCATAGTCGTCACCTTCAGGAATTGCGGTAACCGTATTGTTATAAAATCCTAAATGACCATCAGGCATACTTTTTAAACCTGTCAATACATCGCCATTGATAACTCTAAAATTATCGTCTATAACACCACTGCCATATAAAAAAGTAGAAATCTCAGTTCCGATTTTTGTAGTATAATATTTAGGAGATTTTACAGATGAACCGGCCAATGCCACAATACGCTCAGCATTGAATTTTCCAGTCAAAAGCAGCTCACCAATTATAACCAAATCTTGCGGGGCAACCGTCCAAACTACTTCTCCTTTATTAATTGGATCAATTTTATTGATTTGTGTACCAACAAGTCCGGCTGGGTGCGGTCCAGAAACTTTATGCAATTCTATTCCACTTAGACCTGTCAGTGGGGAATTTGATTTTGCACCAACAGAAACATGGACTTTCCCTGGGGTTAATTTACCCAAAGCGGTAATCGCAGCCTGCAATTCGTTTTCTTTACCCTGCAAAACATAATCACTATCAGCCGCCAGGGGAGCCGTAGTATAACCAGAAATAAAGATGGCCTTGGGGTTTGCATCAGGATTTGCAATTATATCATAGGGTCTTTGTTTGATAAAAGGCCAGCATCCTGATTTCAATAAATAAGACTTAACTTCTTTTGAAGATGCCTTAGCAGCATCGAACTTACCATGATCAAAATTAGTTTGCGTCTTGTCAGCAAGAATTTTTAGCGATAGAATTCTCCTCCTTGCGCCTCTATTAATCTCAATAAGCTCGCCACTTACAGGAGACACAAACATCATTGTCGCATTATTCTTGTCAAAAAAAAGTGCTTCACCCGCATTAACTTCGGCACCTTGCTTTACAATCATTTTAGGGTTGACCCCGTAAAAATCATCAAGATTTATAGCATAAACATTGCTTAAAACTGCCTTTGAAGTTGTCTTTTCAGCAGCACCTACAAGGTTAATGTTCAAACCCTTTTTTATTCGGATGTCTTTAGACATATAGTGTAGACCTTAGGTTAACAAAATTTCCGCCAAAAATAACATTTAATAGATTGCATTCATAATTATCGCCTATAAATTTGGGCATTACATCGATGTAAATTTGTAAGGCATGGTTTTTGTCTACCTTTACCGGAAAAATTTACAATAAATGCGCATATTTCTTAAACAAATCTTTCTTTTTCTTTTTGTACCTTCTTTGTTTGCGCAGGTTCAAGAAGAGGTAAATCCACCTGAAAATATTAAATCCATTATTTTTAAAGGCGAAAAAGAAGACCAATTTCCTATTGTTCAAATTGGAGAATCTGTTTTTTTGGAATTTGATGACCTTCTGGCCAATGAACAGGATTACTATTATAAGATAACACATTACGATTACGACTGGACACCATCAAAACTTCTAAAATCCCAATATTTGAGTGGCATAGATAACCAACGCATACTGAATTACGAAAACAGTTATTCTACCTTGCAGTCCTATTCAAATTATAAGTTAATCATACCTAACGACAACGTAAGGTTAAAAGTAAGTGGTAATTTTCTTTTAGAAGTTTACAATGGCAGCAATGAACTGCAATTTTCAAGAAAATTCGTTGTGTATAAAGATTTGGTTAAAATTGGTGGGGAAGTTAAGCGCTCAAGGGATTTTTCATTCATCAATGAAAAGCAAGTAATTCAATTCAATATAAATGCTGGTAATTTTAGATTGGTAAATCCAAAAAAAGAAGTCAAAGTTGCCATTCTTCAGAACTACCATTGGCCAACGGCACTTTACAATATAGTGCCACAATTTACCTTGGGCACCCAATTGGTCTATAAGTATGATCAGGAAACCAGCTTCTTTGGCGGCAATGAATACTTGAACTTTGACACCAAAGATCTGCGTGCTCCTAGCTCGGCCATTTCACATATTGAAATTGGTGACTTGTATGATCATTACCTTTTCTCAGATCGATTTAGAGTAAATAGACCATATACCTATTTCCCTGATATTAATGGTGATTTTGTAGTTCGCACGCTCCAAGGTACTGATGCATCCCGTGAAGCCGAATATACCTATGTACATTTTAGCCTCCCTTACTCAGATGATATAGGGCTTGATGAAGTTTACATTTACGGCAAATACAATAATTATGCGCTTACCAAGGAAAATAGGATGGTCCATAATGAAACCAATAGCATGATGGAAGGTACTGTTAAGATGAAACAAGGTTTCTACAATTATAAATATGTAATCGAAAGAGAAGATGAACAAGTAGACCTCAACACCATTTCAGGGAATTTTCATTTTACAGAAAACACCTATCTAATATTAGTGTATTATAGAAATTTTGGTGACCTGTACGATAGTATTATTGGTGTGGGATCTGTAAACTCGCAAAACATAAGTAATTAATGTAGATTCGTCCCTTTCAAGGATAAGTTGCAAACCTGCATTATTCATTCAAATTGGATTTGAACTTAAAGGAGAAAGAATGATAAATCTGTGCGCAGCCCACTAGCTATATCCGCGAAGTGATTTCAAAGCTTCCGTTTGCCACATTTTTCTATCTTCCAGTCTTTACAATCTTCAATTGGCTGGTTTACATCAGGAAAAAATATAATTATACCGATCATCTTATCATTAGTTTCCATAATCGGTCCTTGTTATTTATCTTGCTCCTTATTAGTTTCTTAGTAAATTGAATTTTCAATATTTAGATCGGTCGGATTTTTATTTTTTCTATTCATCTGTTTTAGGCATTGAAAAAAAATTATAATCAAGGAACTTCTAAAACAGTTGTTAAATACCTATTACTTAACACGATTTTTTTTATTTTAGCAAGCATTTCGGTCATCCCACTGTTCACTGAAAGCTTAATAATTTACAAGGAAGAGCATGATAACACAAGTAACTAAAGGCATTAAAATATCAGTGAAAACAAGTTTTGAGGGCACTTTCTTCAAAAATTACAAAATGCATTATGCATTTGGTTATACCATAACCATTGAAAACCAGAGTAAAGATTCTGTGCAGTTGAATTCACGGCATTGGCAAATTTATGATTCCTTAAATGAAACTGAGTTTTTAGATGGCGAAGGAGTTATTGGCAAAAAACCGGTAATTAAACCCGGCGAGTCCCACACTTATAATTCGGGATGTTTATTGGCATCTCCTGTGGGTGCCATGAAAGGCCATTATAATATGGTCAACTTCAGTTCTACAGAAAAATTCAGGGTTTATATACCTACCTTTAAATTTAGTGCTCCTTTTGCTTTGAATTGATTTTCCTTTAACCTTATTATTTAGTTTTTTATCCATTCCCAATTCAGTACCTTTGGGCAGTTTTTTAATTAAAAAATACAACTATGGGTAAAGGTTTTTTTCAAGTACCAACTGCTATTAATGAGTCAATAAAAAGTTTTGCTCCTGGCAGTCCTGAAAGAAAGGAAGTATTAAATCAATACAAAGCATATTTTAATGGTAATACCGATATTCCATTTTACATTGGTAACCAAGAAATAAAAACTGGCAATACCAAACCAATATCTCCTCCGCATGATCATAAGCATATTGTAGGTCATTATCATTTAGCCGAGAAAGAGCATGTAGCCAAGGCCATTCAAAATGCCTTGGATTCAAGAAATGCTTGGGCAAATTTAACTTGGGAGCAAAGAGCCGCAATTTTCTTGAAAGCCGCTGATTTGATTGCCGGACCTTATAGGGCCAAAATCAATGCTGCGACCATGATAGCACAATCAAAAACGATCCACCAAGCAGAAATTGATGCTGCCTGTGAGTTTATAGATTTCCTACGTTTTAACGTGGAGTATATGTCACAGATTTACGAGGAGCAACCAGATTCTGCTGAAGGAATTTGGAACCGTGTCGAATATCGCCCTTTAGAGGGCTTCATTTATGCCATTACCCCATTTAATTTTACTGCCATTGCAGGTAATTTACCAGCCAGTGCCGCTATGATGGGTAATGTTGTTGTATGGAAACCTAGTGACAGTCAAATATTTTCGGCAAAGGTAATAGTAGATGTTTTCAAGGAAGCTGGTCTTCCTGATGGAGTAATCAACGTGGTATATGGAGATCCAGTCATGATTACCAAAACCATTTTGGATAGCCCTGACTTCGCAGGTTTACATTTTACAGGTTCAACACATGTATTCAAAGAACTATGGAAACAAATTGGCAACAACATCCATACCTATAAAACGTATCCGAGAATCGTTGGTGAGACTGGTGGAAAAGATTTTATCCTTGCTCACCCAACTGCAAAACCACAACAAGTAGCGACAGCTATAGAGCGAGGTGCTTTTGAATTTCAAGGGCAAAAATGTAGTGCAGCTTCAAGGGTATATTTACCTAAATCCACTTCTAAAGAGATTTTGGAATTGGTTAAGAAAGATGTTGCCTCTTTCAATAAACCAGGATCACCAGAGGATATGGGTAATTACATAACAGCGGTTATACACGAAGGTTCTTTTGATAAATTGGCCAAATATATTGATCAAGCCAAAAATGATAAAAATGCTGAAATTATTGTTGGTGGAAATTATGACAAATCAAAAGGGTATTTTGTTGAACCTACTGTCATATTAACTACAGACCCACATTATACCACAATGGAAACTGAACTTTTTGGCCCTGTGGTTACGGTATATGTTTATGATGACAAAGATTGGTCTGATACCCTGACATTAATAGACAACACCTCAGAATACGCATTAACCGGGGCGGTTTTATCTACGGATCGATACGCTATTGATGAAGCTACCAAAGCTTTACAAAATTGTGCAGGCAACTTTTACATCAACGATAAACCAACGGGAGCTGTTGTAGGTCAACAGCCATTTGGAGGAGCCAGAGCTTCAGGAACAAATGATAAAGCCGGTTCTGCACAAAACCTATTGCGATGGGTTTCCCCAAGGTTAATCAAGGAAACCTTTGTGACTCCCGAAGATTATAGATACCCATTTTTGGGATAAGATTTTTATATAAATTTCAAGCCTGTAGCCTTTATGGATTGCAGGCTTTTTTTATGCATTTTTCTATTTCTTTACTTCTAGTCCAAATTACGAGTTAAATCATTGTAAAAAGCTCATTTTCATTGTATTAAATATTTTTAATTTGTATTTTCTAAAATATCTATGTAAATTTAACGTTAAATAATTGTAAATTTACGGTGATTAAATTTCGAATCACCTTAAAAAAAGCTAGTATGACTGAAGAAAATAACAATGAAAACATCTCAACTACAAGTATGTTCTCTTATCTGAATAGGGTTCAGAACTATGTTAAGAGATACGCTGAGAATTGCAGGCATTCTTTCAATTCAATGCTGAATATTTAGGAGGTCAACCTTTATACTTTAAAGGTAAATACACGACTTTCTTCGTATCAAAAAAATCTTCCGTGAAATAATCGGAAAGGTCAAAAGTCTGTGCATTTTTATAATTTTCCAGTTCTTCTGACAAATCCCCTCCCTTTAAATAAAGAATTCCATTTCGCCTTTCGTGCTTTGATTCCTTTTTTATTTTTCCTTTTACCCAATGCACAAATGTAGGCATTGCGGCAACTGCCCTACTTACTATAAAATCAAACTGGGTATTCAATTCTTCCACCCTGCAATTGATTGATGTAACATTTTGTAATTGCAGCCCTTCAACCACTTCTTCAACGACCTTGATTTTTTTTCCTATTGAATCCACTAAAGTAAATTTTGATTCAGGAAATAATATAGCCAGAGGAATTCCCGGAAATCCACCACCTGTACCAACATCCAAGATTGATGCATTTGGTTTGAATTCTTGAATTTTAGCTATCCCCAGAGAATGCAGTACATGCCGCAAATATAATTCTTCAATATCTTTACGGGAAACTACATTGATTTTTAAGTTCCAATCCTTATACAAGTTTTCCAACTGTACAAATTGAAGTTTTTGATCTTCAGATAAATTGGGAAAATATTTAAATATTATGTCAGCTTTCATCCTTACCTTTGTGGCTGCAAAAATAGCATAATCAAAAACATATTTATTCCCTATTAAAGGAAGTAATCGAATAAACTCGACTATTATTGCGTTATATTTACACAAAGCTTACAACAAATGGATACAAATACCATAAGATTCTCAAGAAAGGATTCCACCCAATTTTTTAAAACTTTAAATAAAAGGGTAAACGATTACTTCAAGGAAAATCACAAACAGAAAACCGGAGATTGGAGATTACATTTAAAGACAATTGTAATGTTTGCTCTTTTTCTTACACCTTATTTCCTAATCTTGACATTGGGCCTTCCCAATTGGGCAAATCTTCTATTGACCATCGTAATGGGAATAGGTATGGCCGGAGTTGGAATGAACGTTATGCATGATGGCAATCATGGTTCATACTCCTCAAAAAAATGGATAAACAAAATTATGGGTGGTAGCATTTATATCTTGGCAGGGAATGTATATAACTGGCAAGTTCAGCATAACGTTTTGCATCATACCTATACTAATATCCCTGATCATGATGAGGATTTGGAAGCAGGGCGCATCTTACGATTTACTAAACATGCCAAATGGCATAAACACCATAAATTCCAACATTTTTATTCTGTGTTCCTATATGGACTTTTAACTTTTAATTGGGCCATAACCACAGATTTTCAACAAATGTACCGCTATATGAAAAGAAAGCTTTCCTTTGGAAAACTTCCCAGCCCGGTTATAAACTGGAGTACCTTGGTAATTACCAAATTGCTCTATATTACCATATGGATTGTATTGCCAATGCTAATACTGGATATTGCGTGGTGGAAGATACTTTTAGGCTTTTTCATTATGCACTATGTTGCTGGTGTAATCCTTAGTGTAGTATTCCAATTGGCACATGTTGTTGACGAAGCCGAGACTCCATTACCAGATGAAAATGGCACGATGAAAAATACCTGGGCTATTCACCAATTATTTACAACAGTTAATTTTGGAACCAAAAACCGTATTGTTAACTGGTTTACAGGAGGACTGAACCATCAAGTGGAACACCATATTTTTCCCAACATTAGCCATGTACATTACACAAAAATTTCAAAAATTGTTAAACAAACAGCAAAAGAATTTAATTTGCCGTATAACGAATATAAAACTACCAGAAAAGCTATAATTTCGCACTTCAAACATTTAAAGGAATTGGGTAAAAAACCCACATTACAGTACCAGTAAATTTATTCATTTCATGAGCAACCATCTATCCGAAAGAATTAAAGGAATGTCTACTTCGGCCACTTTGGCTATGGCAGCAAAGGCAAGGGAATTAAGAAGCCAAGGCAAAGATATTATAGGATTGAGTTTGGGTGAACCCGATTTCAATATTCCAGATTTCATCAAAGATGCAGCAAAACAAGCTGTTGATGACAATTATAGCAGCTATTCCCCTGTTGACGGATATGTTGATCTAAAACAGGCCATTTCCAATAAATTCAAGAGAGATAACAATCTCGATTATGGTTTAAACCAAATCGTTGTTTCTACCGGTGCAAAGCAGTCCTTGGCAAATATTGCTATGATAATGCTAAATAAAGGAGATGAAGTTATCTTGCCAGCACCTTATTGGGTAAGTTATAGTGATATCGTAAAGCTTGCGGAAGGAGTTCCTGTTGAAGTACCAACAAGCATTGATACGGATTTTAAGATGACACCTTCACAACTTGAAGCAGCAATTACGCCCAAAACCAAAATGCTTTGGTACAGTTCACCTTGTAACCCGAGTGGCTCGGTGTACAGCGAAGAAGAGCTTAAAGCATTGGCCGATGTACTAAAGAAGCATCCTAACATTTTTGTAGTGTCTGATGAAATCTATGAGCATATCAACTTCAGAGGAGGTCATGTCAGTATAGCCGGAATAGACGGAATGTACGACAGAACGATTACCGTAAACGGAGTATCAAAGGCTTTCGCCATGACCGGATGGCGTATAGGATATATTGGAGCACCGGATTGGATTGCCAAAGCATGTACAAAATTCCAAGGGCAAAACACCAGTGGTGCCAACGCCATTGCCCAAAGGGCGACAATTACCGCTTTGGAAGCACCTGTAAGTAAAATACAGTTCATGATTGACGAGTTTCATAGAAGAAGAGACTTGGTCCTAGAACTTCTTGGGGAGATTGAAGGGTTTAACCTCAACATTCCTGAAGGAGCGTTTTATGTATTCCCTGATATCTCGAGTTTCTTTGGAAAAACATTGAATGGCACTACTATAAACAATGCTTCTGACTTTGCCCTTTATCTATTGGAAAAAGCAAATGTAGCAACCGTGACAGGAGAAGCATTTGGCAACCCCAATTGTATACGAATTTCTTATGCGGCCTCAGAAGAAGAATTACGGGAAGCGATATTGCGGATAAAAGCAGCATTATAAACATAAAAACCCGCCTTAGCGGGTTTTTTTAAACATCCTTCCAAAAGTAAGGAGTCATTAATATCAATACAGTAAATAGTTCCAATCTTCCAAGGAGCATTAGAAAACCACACCACCATTTTCCCAACATAGGTAAATCACTGAAATTATTCAACGGACTAAGACTGCCCAATGCTGGACCTACATTACCCAGTGAAGAAGCCGCCCCACCAATAGCAGATTCAAAATCGAGTCCTAAAAATCCCAGTACCATTGAACCTATAATAAAAGCAAGCATGTATAGTACAAAAAAAGCAATGATATTATAAACAATATGCTCCCTGACCGTCTTATTATTATACCTAACCGGAATAATTGCATTTGTATGCAAGGTTCTTTTAAACTCCAATAACCCGTTTTTTATGATAAGCAAATGCCGCATCACCTTTATACCCCCAGCAGTTGAACCAGCAGAACCGCCAAGAAAGAACAAGCCAAAAAAGAACACCGTTAAAAAGGGTGTCCAACTGCTAAAATCAGCAGTAACAAAACCTGTTGTTGTTATTACTGATACTACTTGAAAAAGTGCATGCCTAAATGAGCTTTCTGCCACTCCATTTATCATGGGGTGATATTCTGAGACTGGAACATTGGCTTTAAAATAAACAACCAATGCAACTACAATAGTGAAAATGCCAATGAAAATGGAATAGAATTTAAACTCTTCATCTCTTAAAACCCGTTGTACTTTGCCCTTGAAGGCAAAATAACTCAAGACAAAGTTGCTCCCTGCCAAGAACATGAAAAATATTACTATATATTGAATCAAAGGTTGATCGTTCCAAAATGCCAGACTCGCATTTTTTGTAGAAAAACCACCGGTAGATAATGTAGCAAGCGAATGGTTTACCGCATCGAAAAATGACATGCCAGCTAACTTCAATAATAAGGTTTCAGCTGCTGTATATCCCACATAAATCAACCATAGACGTTTTGCGGTATCGGTAATCCTTGGGTGTAATTTGTCCGCGCTTGGTCCAGGGGCCTCTGCCGCGAATAGTTGCATGCCCCCAATCCCTAAAATTGGAAGTATGGCAATAGCCAAAACAATAATACCCATTCCACCAATCCAGTGCGTTAAACTTCTCCAAAGCAAAATACCTTCGGGCAAAGCTTCAATATCTTCCAATATTGTTGCCCCTGTAGTTGTATAGCCTGAAATAGTCTCGAAGAAAGCATTGGTAACAGTAGGAATTGCCCCTGAAAACAAATAGGGCAACATCCCAGACAAAGACATCACAATCCACCCAAAAGTAACGATGATATACCCTTCTTTGCGCTGTACTTCTTTTTTATGGTTTCTAGTAAAGTACATTGAGGTTACCCCAATGAACATGGTTGTAATCGAAGCCAAGGCAATATCCAATGTCGCTCCATCATCATAAACCCCACTCACTACTGCGGCAATGAGCATAAAAAGTCCATTGAAGAGCAAAAGTAGCCCCATTAAATGGAATATGATTTTGGAATTCAATGCCATATTACAAGAATAAGCGTTCTATTTTTGGAATGGCCTCAGGCAAGCAGCATACCACTACCCTATCCCCAGCTTGTATTTCAAAACCACCAAGGGCAATAATTCCTTTTCCATCCCTTACCACTCCTCCAATCGTCGCTGCCCGTGGAAAATCAAGATTACGGATGATCTTACCTGTCACCTTAGATGTTGGTTTAACCTTGAATTCAAGAATTTCAGCATTAATATTGTTTAGCCGCATTAGGGCAACAACTTCTCCTTTACGAATATGCCTAAAGATATGGTTCGCAGCCAATAACTTCTTATTGATGAGTGTATCGATGCCGATTGAGTGTGAAAGTTGAAAATAATCCATATTCTCAACGAGTGCGATTGTCTTTTTAATTTTTTTGGATTTTGCCACCAAACAGGACATGATATTGGTTTCAGAATTACCGGTTACGGCTATAAAAGCATCCATTGAATCCAAACTTTCTTCTTCCAACAATTCAACATTCCTACCATCTCCATTGATAACCAAGGCATTTGGAAGGTCATCGGCCAAATCAAAAGCCTTTTCCTTGTTCTTCTCAATAAGTTTAACATTGAATTTCTTGGCACATAGGTCACGTGCGGTCTTGAAACCTACTTTACTACCACCAAGAATCATCACATTCTTGATATCCTCCTTCTTTTTATCGGTCAACTTATATAATTCATCAACCCCTTCTGTAGTTGTTATGAAATATACTTGATCTCCTTCCTTGAAAATAGTATCCCCACGAGGAATTACAGTAAATTGAGTTCCCAATCTTTTTAACGCTATTGGCATAAAATGAAGCTCTGAGAATATTTGGGCAGCCTCTTTAACCATTTTACCAACGAAAGGTGCCGTTTTTTGAAGTGAGACACCTACCATGATCAACTTACCACCTTCAAACTCATAGGTGTCATTAAAAGCAGACTTGTTCAATAAAAGTTGAATTTCTTCAGCAGCCAGTTCTTCAGGAGAAATCAATTCATCAATTCCCAATTCTGAAAAGCGAATTGTATCCTGGTTATCAATAAATTCTGTATTCGAGATTCTTGCAATAGTACGCTTACACCCTAGTTGTTTGGCCAACATACAAAAGGTAATATTCGTTGTCTGGGATGAAGTTACCCCAATAACAAGATCAGACTCTTTAACCTTTGCATCCTTTAATAGTGATATTGATGTGGCATCACCTCTTATAACCCTAATATCTAAATGGTTGTCAGCATAAACCAGGCTCTCTTTGTCAGTATCAATCAAAGTTATATTCTGAGATTCGTAAGAGAGTAATTTTGCCAAGTGAAAGCCTACTTCACCAGCTCCTGCAATAATAATTTTCATTGATTACAAATGTTGATTAAACAGTTAAAGTTACTATGGCTTAATTGACTTTGAGAAAGAAGTGTCTTTTGAGGCGATACGCCTATTTTACAACTCATTTAATGGAATATTTGCACCTAATGCAGCACAAAATTACACATTTTATTTGGGTTCATCTTTAATTTCACAACCTAAAAACCAAGAGTCAATATTCTTTAAAGTGTAATTAAAGCAATAGCTAACCGCTAAATTGTATCTTTGCCGAAATTTTTTAAATGAGCAAAAAAGTAACGCCCTATCAGGATTCCAATCTAGGGAAAAAAGAACAGGTAACACAAATGTTCGACACGATATCAGAGAATTATGATGGCTTGAACCGAGTCATATCATTCGGAATTGATATTAAATGGAGAAAACGGGTAGTGGCCATTTTAAAAAAGAAAAATCCAGAAATTCTATTGGATATTGCAACAGGAACTGGGGATTTAGCAATAAATCTTGTACAAACGGGAGCTAGGAAAATTGTAGGTTTGGATATTTCTCCAGGTATGTTGGAAGTAGGAAAGAAGAAGGTTCTTGAAAAGCATATGGAGAAAACTATAGAGATGATTGAAGGTGACAGTGAAAATTTACCTTTTAAAGACAATATGTTTGATGCCGTAACTGTAGCCTTTGGTGTTCGTAATTTTGAAACCCTTGAAAAAGGACTGTCAGAGATTCATAGGGTATTGAAGCCTTCAGGTACTTTTGTTGTATTGGAAACATCGGTACCAACAAAAACGCCTTACAAACAAGGGTATCATTTTTATACCAAAAACATACTCCCAAGAATAGGTAGGTTATTTTCAAAAGACGATTCTGCATATGCCTATTTAAGTGAATCAGCATCAGTTTTTCCCCATGGCGAAAATTTCAACAATATTTTAAGGAAAATCGGGTTTATAGATGTAGTGAATAAACCGCAAACCTTCGGGGTTGCTTCTATTTATGTAGCTACAAAATAAGTTTATGAAACATTATCTTTTTGTCTTGATAGGCCTCGTATTTATTAGCCAACCAATTATGGCGCAATTTAACGAGAAACCAATCATGAATTTGGAAACCGAGGATGAACCGCTTCTCAATTGGGGCTATTTTCTTGGTTTTAATCAATATGATTTTAAGTTCGATTATAAAAATGATTCTCGAGATATTCTGGTGAACAAATCTTTTGGTTTTAATGTTGGTCTCATTGGAGAAATGCGTATAAACGAGTTTTTGGATGTTCGCTTTGAACCTGGTTTGTTGTACAATTCACGAACACTGGGCTTTCCTGGTTTTGAAGAAGAACAAGACGCTATAAGAGAAGTGAAATCAACGTATATTAATTTTCCATTGTTATTAAAGGTCAGTGCTCGAAGATTTGGCAATTGGAAACCTTTTTTAATAGGTGGCGCCTCAGCATCCATGAATTTAGGAAGCAATGAAGATAGCCTCGATGACAATTCTGGTGGGACTTTTAGAATGAAAAAAATGGTCTACAATTACGAGTTGGGATTTGGTATTGACTTTTACCTGGAGTACTTTAAATTTACACCTTCCATACGAGGTGTATTTGCCATTAGTGATGAATTGGTTCCCGACAATGACCCGAACAGCCCGTGGACGGGGAATATAGCTGCAATGCGTACCCGGGGGCTCTTCATAAATTTCACGTTTGAATAATACTTTTGATTAAGGTCGTCTAATCTCATTCAGGAATATTGCTGTCGAGGTAGCAACATTCAAACTTTCCGTTGCTTTACTTCCAAATTGCGGAATACTTACTTTTAAATTGACCAAGTTTTCAATTTCACTCGAAATACCATTGGCTTCATTACCCATAACCAAAATACCTTTTGATGGCAATTTGGATGAATAAACAGTATTGCCATCCATAAAAGTGCCGTAAACAGGCAGTTCTGATTTTTCAATGTAATTAACCAGATCAGTATAAATAATATTAACCCTTGTTATTGAACCCATAGTGGCTTGCAGCACTTTGGGGTTATAGCAATCGACAGTTTGTTCAGAACACACTAAATGTTTAATTCCGAACCAATCGCAAAGCCGAATTATTGTCCCTAAATTTCCAGGATCGCGAACATCATCCAAGGCTAATATCCAATCATTTTCATCAACTTTTCTAGGTTGGGGAAACTTGAATATACCTAGTATCTTATTGGGGCTCTTTAGGCTACTCATTTTCTTCAAGTCGACCTCTGATATTATTTCAAATTTGTCTCCTAGGTATTGAAACAACTCGGCAGTTGTACAATAGATTTTATATGGTTCAATATTTGAATTTAAAAGCTCTTGAACGGTCTTTATACCTTCAACCACAAACATCCCATTTTGATTTCGGTACTTTTTTTGCTGTAAGCTTTTTATAAACTTTATTTGGCTTTTACCAACCATTCAAATAATGTATTTTTGATTTCTATGAGGATAGTGTTTCTTTTTAAGAACCCCAGCGCTAAAATAAGCTTATTATTTCTTGCCATTACACTTGCCTCTTGTAATGCGTTGAAAAGGGTAGATGAAAATGAATTGCTTCTTAAAAACAACACCATTTATGCAGATGAGAAGAAAGTGAACGACGAGGATATTCAAAGTCTTATTATTCAAAATCCCAATAGTACGTTATTAGGTTATCCCCTAAGATTGAATTTATATAATCTTGCCAAACAAAACCCAGATTCTTCTTTTCAAAATTGGCTGTATAGAAAAGAGAAGAGAAAAGAAAGACTTATAAAATTATTATCCGAAAAACAAGTTGATAGACTGGGAGAGTCCTTTTTAGTTAAAGGATTGAGCGAATGGCTTAAAAATATTGGCGAACCTCCCGCAATTATTGACACATCGGATACGCGCAGAACATTGGAGCGTTTAAAGGCATATTATAATACCAAAGGATATTTCAATAATACTACGACCTATATAATTGATACCCTGAAGCGAGCACAACGAGCTGAAATCGATTATAAAATCACCTTGGGTAAACCATATATGGTCGATTCAATAGCCGATAAAATATCATCCAAGGTCATAGATTCAATTTATCAGTTGAATAAGAACGAATCATTGATCAAAAGGGGGAAACAATTTGATTTAGTCGATTTTGACAATGAACGTAACCGACTAACCTCCATATTTCGCAATACCGGTATACGTAACTTTCAGGAAAGTTCAATCAACTATGCCATTACAAGGGATTCTACAAAAGCAGCAGATGACCAAAATATGGATATCGCGCTCAATATTGATAACCTAAGAACTAGGAGCAATAATGCGATTACCACTTCTGAATACAAAATTGAAAAGTTTAAGGAAATCAATATCTACACTGATTTTATACTTAGCGGAGATGAGGAACAAAATAACGTTATTGAATTTGGGGATTACAAAATATACTACAAAGATAAATTAAGGTTTAAACCAAAAACATTGGCCGATGCTATTTTCTTTGAAAAAGATAGTATTTATAGAGAACTGGATAGATCACGAACGTATAGGCAAATTACCAATTTAAATGTTTTTAAATATCCCTCGATTGCTTTTACCACTGATAGTTTACAAACGGGATTAAACGCCAATATCTATTTAACAGAAAGACCCAAATACTCCCTTGGGATGGACTTAGACGTTTCGCATTCTAATATTCAACAAGTGGGATTGGCCTTTAGTCCATCATTACAAGCCCGGAATCTCTTCAAAGGAGCAGAAAATTTAAGTTTAACAGGCAGATTGAATGTAGGTTCATCAAACGACCAAAATATAACCGCGACTGACAACCGCTTTTTTAACTTGTTGGAATTTGGGGCAGATATCAACTTGACTTTTCCTCGAATCTGGTTCCCTTTTGCAAACACCAGTAAATTGATACCAACATATACTTTACCACAAACGAGACTTTCTTTAGGTACTAGTTTTCAAAAAAATATTGGTTTGGACAAAAAGACCTTCAACTCTATTTTGGGTTATAATTGGATACCTAATGACTTTAAAAAACATAATGTAGAACTACTGAACATTCAATTTGTAAATAATGTAAACCCAGATAGATTTTTCAATGTATATCAGAGCACTTACAGTCGTTTGGATGATGTGGCCAATAGCTATCAAGATCCCATAGAATTCCCTGAACTTGCTATATATTTTGAACCAAGCGGTGTGGGAAATAATCAACAATTGATTATTCCGTCGGGAACTAGTGGTTTTACAGAGGCTGTTATTCAAAGAACTGTTCCTTCAACCACTGAAGATTACAATGAAGTTCGTAGTATTGAGGAAAGAAGGGTACGTTTAACCGAGAACAATCTTATTTTCGCAACCAATTATTCCTTTAGCAAAAACAACCGAAACGGCATTACGGATAATAGTTTTCACCGATTTAGATTCAAAGTCGAAAGTGCTGGGAACCTTCTCTCAGCCTTATCCAATATTGTTCCTTTTAATCAAAACCCTAATGGAAACCTGCTGGTTTTTAATGTTCCCTACTCACAATATTTAAAAACTGAATTTGATTATATCAAATATTGGGATCTAACAAGATCTAATGTATTGGCATTTCGAAGTTTCTTTGGTATCGCCATACCCTATGGCAACTCAGATAACATTCCGTTTGTACGCAGTTATTTTGCAGGAGGCTCAAATGACAATAGAGCATGGAGTCCGTACTCATTAGGGCCCGGTAAGACAAAGGAAATCAATGATTTTAATGAAGCAAATCTTAAAATTGCGCTTAATCTCGAATATCGATTTCCAATAGTTGGAAACATAAAAGGAGCCCTTTTTGCCGATGCCGGTAATATCTGGAATGTCCTTGATAGCGAAGATGATCCTGACAAGACCTTTAATGGTATTGATTCACTTGCCGACATTGCCTTAGGTACAGGTTTCGGTATTAGATATGATTTCACTTATTTCCTGATAAGAGTTGACCTCGGTTTTAAAACCTATAACCCAGCCGAGGAAATTTCAAAAAGATGGTTCAGGGATTACAATTTTGCAAATTCAGTATTACAAATTGGTATAAACTATCCTTTTTAGACTTATTTATTTATTACTTTTGTGCTTCACTTTTTAAGAAACCAATAGACCAAAAAATTATGGCTCACAATATTAAGCCTGGTGTTGCCACCGGCGATCAAGTTCAGGAGATTTTTAATTACGCAAAAGAAAAAGGATTCGCTCTGCCCGCAGTAAACGTTATAGGTTCTGACACCATTAATGGGGTATTGGAAACAGCTGCGACCCTAAATGCACCTGTCATTATACAATTTTCCAATGGAGGCGCTCAGTTCAATGCAGGAAAAGGTTTGTCTAACGAAGGTCAAAACGCTGCCGTTCAAGGAGCAGTTGCTGGTGCAAAACACATTCATCAGTTAGCAGAAGCTTATGGTGCCACTGTGATTCTTCATACAGACCATTGTGCAAAAAAATTATTGCCGTGGATAGACGGACTACTTGATGCCAGCGAAAAGCACTATGCTGAAACCGGTAAATCATTGTACAGTTCTCACATGATCGACCTTTCTGAAGAACCCATTGAAGAAAATATAGAAATCTGCAAAGGGTATCTTGAAAGAATGAGTAAGATGGATATGACATTGGAAATAGAATTGGGTATTACAGGTGGTGAAGAAGATGGTGTTGACAATTCTGATGTTGATGATTCTAAATTATATACCCAACCTGAAGAAGTGGCCTATGCCTATGAAGAGCTTTCAAAAATAAGTCCAAGATTTACTATTGCAGCAGCTTTTGGCAATGTTCATGGGGTATACAAACCAGGCAATGTGAAATTGACTCCAAAAATCTTAAAAAATTCACAAGAATATATTTCAAAAAAATATGGTGTTGAGCACAATCATATTGATTTTGTTTTTCATGGGGGATCAGGATCAACAGTTGAGGAAATTAGGGAAGCTATAGGATACGGTGTCATAAAAATGAACATTGATACTGATTTACAATATGCTTTCTTGGCAGGAGTAAGGGATTATGTTCAAGATAAAAAAGATTATCTTCAAGGCCAGATTGGCAATCCAAATGGTCCTGATGAACCAAATAAGAAATATTACGACCCAAGAGTTTGGTTACGGGAAGGCGAAAAAACCTTTATTGAACGTTTGAAAAAAGCCTTTGACGATCTTAATAACGTTAATACCTTATAAATAAAAAAAGTCATTTAACCCAATATGGAAGATATGTCGTTGTGGTTTAAAAGAAAAGAAAAGGGAATACAAACAGCTACCGAGGAGAAAAAAGACACTCCCAAAGGGCTTTGGTACAAATCCCCTACCGGCAAGATTGTTGAATCAGAGGATTTGGCAAAAAACTTTTATGTAAGTCCTGAGGATGATTATCATGTTCGTATTGGGAGCAAGGAATATTTTGAAATTCTTTTCGATGATAATAAATTCACTGAGTTAGATCCAAAATTAACTTCAAAAGATCCCCTTAAATTTTCCGACACCAAGAAATACATAGATCGCTTAAAAACGGCCCAAAAGAAAACAGGCCTTAAAGATGCCGTGAAAACCGCTATAGGTAAATCCTTAGGAAAAGATGTAGTAGTTGCTTGTATGGATTTTAGCTTTATCGGGGGATCTATGGGTAGTGTCGTGGGTGAAAAAATCGCTAGGGCCATTGACCATGCCATCTTAAAGAAAGTTCCTTTTGTAATGATTTCAAAATCTGGGGGAGCTCGAATGATGGAGGCTGCATTGTCCTTGATGCAATTGGCTAAAACCTCTGCAAAACTGGCTCAATTAGCCGAAGCAAAATTACCATATATATCCTTATGTACAGACCCAACAACAGGCGGTACTACTGCTTCTTATGCGATGTTGGGTGATATCAATATTTCAGAACCCGGCGCATTGATTGGTTTTGCTGGTCCTCGCATTGTCAAAGAAGCAACAGGCAAGGATTTGCCTGAAGGCTTTCAAACTTCTGAATTTCTTCAAGAACATGGCTTTCTGGATTTCATCACGCACAGAAGGGAATTAAAGAAAAAAATCAATCTTTATATCGATTTGATTCAAAATAATCCAATTAGGAAATAAAAAAAGCCCTGACGATATCGTCAGGGCTTTTTTAATCATATCAACTTTATTTAATAAACCTACGTAAGAATATTTCTTCATGTTCACCATTTGGATAGGTAAGAATCCCCTTTGCATCGCATGTGCCATCTCCAAAATCAAGACTTGCAGTAGCCCCATTTCTTGAAATTTCAAGTATACCGCTTACAATAAACCTACAGGACAATTCTCGTCTTAAAGGAACTATGGTCTCCTTCATAAACACGTTACCCATTTTTCCGGTATAGGTGCCCTTTCCAGAAATCAAGAATACATTATCGGCCCAATACCCAGAACCATAACCTTCAATCCATTCCCTGGTTCTATTCGCCGTGAAATTGGCAGAAGTACCATCTGGCCAGTTTCCGCTGAAACTAGCTTCAGCATCTGACTGAGGATTTCCACTATCATTACTGCGGGTTCTAACAACTGAGGCACTACCTTCGACCGCAACACCATTAAAGGTGAAATTCTCTAAGGACATACTAAGGGTCTTTGTAGCCAAATCCATATCCTTTAAATAACTAAGGTATATAATTCCGCTCAACACATTGCCATTCGGTAATTCGCATCCTTCACCAAAATCTATGGTCTTCTCTTTACTGGTGCTGGTAACCACCGTGGTAATCGTAACACAATCAGGTAGAAAATCAGAAATATAATTGGCTTTTGAAGTAACCGTGATTTCATCAGTGGCATAAACCTCTTCACCAATATTAATAACATCTTCTGCAATCAAATCCGTTTCATCACTTACTTTAAGTTCTGCCACGGTAATAGTTCCTTCCTCAGAAATATCCTGGGAATCATCTTTGTCGCAGGATACCAATACTAAAATTGCCATAAGCAATGATCCTGCAAAGTTCACTTTTTTGAGACTCTTTTTCATAATAACATTTTTTTAACATTTTAATCTTTGACCAGCAAAAGATGAAAAGGTTTAATATTGATTTAAAAAAAGAATAGCTTGCTGCCCGAAACAAAAAATATTCCTATCTTTGCGCCCTGATTGAAAATCAATCAAATACATAAAAATCATTAAACTAATATTGGAATGTATTTAACCAAGGAAATTAAAGCCGACATTTTTAAAAAACACGGCGGAAAAGAAGAGAACACAGGTTCTACAGAAGGGCAAGTTGCTTTGTTCACACATCGCATTAACCACTTAACGGGGCACCTTAAAAAAAATCACAAAGATTATAACACCGAACGTTCATTAGTTAGACTGGTAGGTAAAAGAAGAAGTCTTTTAGATTACTTGAAAAAGAAAGATATTGTAAAATATCGTGAGCTTATCAAGGAACTGAATATCAGAAAATAAGACATTACGGGGAAGCTAGGCTTCCCCTTTTTAATAATATACTGGATTCATTTCAGTATCTATTTATTCAAATCCCTGAAACAAGTTCAGGGTAATTACAAAAAGCTGCACACAGTTTTTCATTGGTCAACACACAACAACACAACAAAATCCGACCAGTAAGAATGGCGGAAAGACCATTGTTTAATAAACCTGAAAAAATCAGGTTTTAAATCGAATTTATGATTCCAAAAGTATTTAAAGAGGTCATTGACCTTGGTGACGGTAGGGAAATTTCTATCGAAACCGGAAAATTGGCAAAACAGGCCCATGGTTCTGTTGTTGTCCAGTCAGGAAAATGTATGTTATTATGTACAGTAGTTTCCAATTATGAGCAAAAAGATTTAGATTTTCTTCCACTTACAGTGGATTATCGCGAAAAGTTCGCCGCATCAGGTCGTTACCCTGGTGGTTTCTTCAAGAGGGAAGCAAGACCAAGTGATGGTGAAGTATTGACCATGCGTTTGGTGGATCGGGTTTTACGTCCTCTTTTTCCAAAAGATTATCATTCGGAAACACAAGTGATGATTCAATTAATGTCGCATGACGAAAATGTGATGCCAGATGCTATGGCCGGTTTGGCCGCATCGGCAGCGATTCAGTTGTCCGATTTTCCATTCGAATGCGCTATTTCCGAGGCTAGAGTTGGTCGCGTTAATGGTGAGTTCGTTATCAACCCAACAAGAGCGCAGCTAGCCGAATCAGACATTGATATGATGATCGGTGCATCAGCAGACTCTGTTATGATGGTTGAAGGTGAGATGGATGAGATTTCAGAAGAAGAAATGGCAGATGCAATCAAATTTGCACATGAGGCCATTAAGGTACAATGCGCAGCTCAAATACGCTTAGCCGAAGCCTTTGGCAAGAAAGAAGTACGTGAGTACCCAGAAGAGAGAGCAGATGAAGATCTTGCAAAGAAGATTCACGATATGGCATATGATAAAGTATATGCAATCGCAAAGGCAGGTTCTGCAAAGCATGAGCGTAGTGCTGCATTTTCGGAAATCAAAGAAGAAATAAAGGCTACTTTTTCTGAAGAAGAATTAGAGGATTTTGGCGATTTGGTTTCTACCTATTATCGCAAAGCTGAAAAAACAGCGATTCGTGACCTGACCTTAAATGATGGTTTACGTTTAGACGGTCGTAAGACTGATGAGATTCGCCCAATTTGGTGTGAGATTGATTATTTGCCTTCTACACACGGCTCTGCAATCTTTACCCGTGGGGAAACCCAAGCATTGGCAACCGTAACATTAGGAACGTCTAGAGATGCAAATAAAATAGATATGCCATCCCATGAAGGGGAAGAGAATTTCTATTTGCATTATAACTTCCCTCCTTTTTGTACTGGGGAAGCACGACCTATCCGTGGAACATCTCGTAGAGAAGTTGGTCACGGTAACTTGGCGCAACGTGCCTTAAAAGGAATGATTCCTGAAGATTGCCCATACACTGTTCGTATAGTTTCTGAAGTATTGGAATCTAACGGTTCTTCTTCCATGGCAACGGTCTGTAGTGGTACAATGGCGTTGATGGATGCTGGGGTTCAGATGACCAAACCTGTATCCGGTATCGCTATGGGATTGATCTCGGATGCTGACTCTGGAAAATACGCTGTACTTTCAGATATCTTAGGAGATGAAGATCACTTAGGTGACATGGACTTTAAAGTAACTGGTACTGCAGACGGAATTACCGCTTGCCAAATGGATATTAAAGTTAAAGGATTGTCTTACGAAATTCTGGTCAATGCATTAAAGCAGGCTAGAGAAGGTCGTTTGCACATTCTAACGAAACTGACAGATACAATCGCTGCACCAAATGCAGATGTGAAACCACATTCTCCGAAAATGGTGACACGTACGATTCCTAATGAGTTTATTGGTGCACTAATAGGACCAGGCGGAAAAGTAATTCAAGAATTACAGAAAGAAACAGGATGTACTATAGTAATTAATGAAGACCCTGTTACCGAAGAAGGAATTGTTGAAATCTTAGGAACCGACCAAGACGGTATTGATGCGGTATTGACCAAAATCGATTCATTGATGTTCAAACCGCAAATGAACGAGTCTTATAAAGTCAAAGTAATAAAGATGCTTGATTTCGGCGCTGTAGTTGAATACCTCGATGCTCCTGGTAACGAGACTTTATTACACGTCTCTGAATTGGCATGGGAACGAACAGAGAATGTTTCCGATGTTGTAAATATGGGCGATGAGTTTGAAGTGAAGTATTTAGGTACTGATCCAAGAACCCGTAAAGAAAAAGTTTCCCGTAAAGCACTTTTACCAAAACCAGAAGGCTTTGTTGAAAGACCACCACGTAGTAATGACCGAAACCGTGGAAGAGATGATCGTCGCGGAAGAGATAACAGAGATCGTAAGCCCAGAAGGGACTAGTCTAAAAGACGCTTAAATAAAAAGCCCTGACCTTTCTGTCAGGGCTTTTTTTTGGCATAATTGCAAAATTCCCACTCCAGATTGTAACATTCCTGTCATTTCTACGTATAAGTATATGCAGTCTATGCAACTTGAACTTAAACACAGTAGATGAGACAGCTTAAGATTACAAAACAGGTTACCAATAGGGAAACCGCATCTTTGGACAAGTACTTGCAAGAAATTGGCAAAGTAGACTTGATTACTGCAGATGAAGAAGTAGAATTGGCACAACGCATCAAGGCAGGCGACCAGCTCGCTCTTGAAAAACTTACAAAGGCCAATCTTCGATTCGTAGTATCAGTCGCCAAACAGTACCAAAACCAAGGCCTTACTTTACCCGATTTGATCAACGAAGGAAACTTAGGATTGATTAAAGCGGCACAACGTTTTGACGAAACCCGTGGATTTAAATTTATCTCATACGCCGTATGGTGGATTCGTCAATCCATATTACAAGCATTGGCAGAACAATCACGTATTGTTCGTTTGCCATTGAACAAAATTGGATCTATTAACAAAATAAACAAAACCTTTGCCTTTTTGGAGCAAGCGCATGAAAGAATGCCTTCTGCCGAAGAGATTGCAAAAGAATTGGATATGACCGTTGAGGATGTTAAACAATCCTTGAAAAACTCAGGGCGTCATGTATCTATGGATGCACCTTTGATCGCTGGTGAGGATTCTAACCTTTATGATGTACTTCGTAGTGGAGAATCCCCAAATCCGGACAGGGAATTGTTGCACGAATCATTACGTACAGAAATCGAAAGAGCCCTAGAAACCTTGACACCAAGAGAAGCAGACGTTATTCGTTTGTATTTTGGATTAGCAGGACAACATTCAATGACCTTGGAGGAAATAGGTGAAACTTTTGACCTTACGAGGGAAAGAGTTCGTCAGATTAAGGAAAAAGCGATAAGAAGGTTAAAACATACCTCTAGAAGCAAAATATTAAAGACATATCTTGGTTAAAACAAGACACAAATTAAATGTTAAATATTCCTAATATTGGAATTTTGGCATATATATTGTAAATTGTGAAACATAACAACAGTTTATCATGACTGTTCGTTTTTTGATTGATGAATAAACTCCGGCTGATTACCGGAGTTTTTCATTTTGTACATTTACTAATCAGATGAAAATGATTGTTACAAGTCATGATTTTCTAGAGAATCCTCCAATATATGAACAAAGATCAGCCCAATAATCCATTACATGGAGTTAAACTATTAGATATTTTAAATCATTTGTTAGCTATTTATAGTTGGGATGAATTGGCCTCTAAAATCAATATTAATTGTTTTAAAAGTAATCCCTCAATAAAATCATGTCTTACGTTTTTGCGCAGAACACCTTGGGCTAGAGAAAAAGTAGAACGATTATATCTTAAATCAATTAAAAAGTAATGCCTCTTAATATTGTCCTTATTGAGCCCGAAATACCTAATAATACAGGGAACATTGGCCGACTTGCGTTGGCATCAGGGTCTAATTTACATTTGGTCAAACCTTTTGGTTTTGAGCTTAATGATAAGCGGTTAAAACGAGCCGGATTGGATTATTGGCCGCATATTTCACTGTTCATTTATGAAAGCTTAGACGATTTTTACTTAAAACACAAAGACAAAAATCTAGTTTATTTTTCAAGCCATGGTGAAAAAACCCATTGGTCAATTGACTACAAAGACGATATGTTCTTGGTTTTTGGGAAGGAATCGGTGGGCCTGCCTAAAGAAATAACTGCAGCCAATATGGACATACTTTACAAAATCCCCCTATTTAGTCCTCACATCAGAAGTTTGAATTTAGCAAATGCTGTTAGTATTGCTATTTATGAAGGTTTAAAGCATATCTAATAAGCATGGCATTCTAAATACCTTGCTTAGTAAACAACCATTGTTTTTAGTATTTTTATAGGAAACCTATTCTTCTTGTTGTAATGATGAATCCAAAAAGTGCTATCACCTTAATTATCCTATCCTGTCTATTCATATCCTGCAAAGAGGACCCAAACACCTCGTCATCCGATAAAGAAAAAGAAATCGTTTTTAATATCCCCGACAATTTTGTCTTGGAAGACTTATACCAACCAACTACATATGAGCAAGGCTCCTGGGTTGCCTTGACCGCAGGTCCTAGCAATGACATATATGCCTGTGATCAATATGGCAAAATTTTCCATTTCAATGTACCCGCGATTGGTTCTAAACTAAAGAACACTGATGTTAGCCCTCTTGATCTTGAAATTGGAGAAGCTCATGGTTTACTATGGGCATTCAATAGTTTATATGTTGCGGTTAACAAAAGATGGAATGATGATGTGCACGACGAAGAAGAAAATGGTAGTGGAGTGTATCGCATTACCGACTCAAACGGTGATGGCCAATTAGATAAAGTTAATATGCTTTTAAAACTTAGTGGTGCGGGGGAACATGGCCCGCATAGTTTGGTTCTTGCTCCTAATGGGGAAGAAATTTATTTTATTGCAGGTAACCATACCTTGATTCCAGAATCACTTTTAAAAAATAGTAGACTTCCTGTTAATTGGCAAGAAGACAATCTATTTACGCCATATTTAGATGCTCGGGGTCATGCCAATGATATCAAAGCTCCAGGAGGATGGATTTCCAAATTCAACCCCGAAGGAACCGATTGGGAGCTTATTTCGGCTGGATATCGAAATCCATTTGATATGGCATTTAATCAAGATGGCGAATTATTTACCTATGATGCCGATATGGAATGGGATATAGGAATGCCGTGGTATCGTCCCACCCGAATTTGTCATGTAACCAGTGGGAGTGAGTACGGTTGGCGCACAGGTTCGGGAAAATGGCCGGAATATTATGGTGATGCGCTTCCTGCAGTTCATAATCTGGAACAAGGATCACCTACGGCCGTACTCTCAGGAGCTAAACTCAAATTTCCATCAAGATACAAAAATGGACTTTTTATTATGGATTGGAGTTTTGGCACCATCTATTTTGCAGACCTAAAACCAAAAGGAAGTAGTTATTCCGCAGTAAGAACAGAATTTCTTTCTGGTACGCCCCTACCCTTGACCGATATGATAGCAGGTACCGATGGTCATCTATATTTTGCCACTGGAGGTCGTAGAATAAATTCCCATTTATTTAGACTAAGATATGATGGACCCGATTCCCAGGGTGCTCAGATTGTTACTGATAGTAAAATTGCGGAATTGCGAAGGTTAAGACAAAGTCTGGAAAAATATCATAAAAAACAATCAGAGGAGGCAATTCCCTTGGCTTGGAGAAACCTTGATCACGAAGATAGGTTCATACGATATGCAGCTCGCATTGCTTTGGAACATCAACCCACAGAACAATGGTCAAATAAACTTTTTACAGAAAAAGTACCAATAAAAATAATAGAAGCCAGTATGGGACTGGCAAGACAGGGTGATGCTAAACTTCAACCAAAGATTTTAGGCAAATTAAACGCCATTGCCCTACAAACACATTCTGCACAACAACAATTGAATATGTTACGTGCTTACCAACTTGTCTTCATTAGAATGGGAGAGCCCAATGAACAAGACCGTATTACTGCCGCCAAGAAATTAAACTCATATTTTCCACATGACAATAATGATATAAACCGAGAATTGGGCCAGTTGTTACTCTATCTAAAAGCAGATGGTATTACAGAAGGTCTTGTAGCGCTTTTAAATCAACATACTCAAGAGAAAACAGCTGGCAATAACGAATTTCTTTCTGAAGCAACTACAATGCGCAGTGAGCAATATGGGCCATTAATTCGTGAAATTATTGCCAAAATGCCACCTAGCGAGGCAATTTATTATGGCGTACTCCTTAGTCATGCCAACTCAGGTTGGACAAAAGAAGCCCGTTCAACTTATTTTCAGTGGTTTTACGATGTATTAAATGCCACAGGTGGACTTAGTTTTAAACCAGGAATGGAAAACATTCGATTGGCTGCTATGAAACATGTGCCAGATAATCAGAAAGAATACTTTCAAGAGCTTTCAGGAGTTTATTCCCCATCTACGGCTGTGGCCGATTTACCGCTACCCAAGGGCCCTGGAAAACAATATGAGGGCAGAGATCTGGGCGAAATGATTTGGGGAAGCGAACTCACCGAGTACAAATCTAATTTTTCTAAAGGAGAACGCGCTTTCAAGGCCGGTATGTGCATTTTATGCCATAGAGTACGCGGTGAAGGTGGCGCTGTCGGTTCGGATTTAACGCAAGTCTCGGATAAATTCGGCCGGTATGATCTATTATTTGCCATTTATAGTCCAAATGATGAAATTTCAGATCAATATGCCAATACACTATTTCATCTTAAAGACAGCAAAAAGGTTTCTGGCCGTATTAAATCTGAAAACGATGAGGTGGTCGTATTAATGCCCAATCCTTTCAATGAAGGTTATACAACGGAAATTCTTAAATCGAACATCAAAAAAAGGGAACTATCACCATTATCACCTATGCCCTCTGGCCTTCTGAACCGACTAAGTCCAGAAGAAATCAAAGATCTTTTTGTGTATTTGGAATCAGGTGGCGACAAAGACCATGAGGTTTATAGAAATCAATAAAAATGGAAAATCGGATTAAGGCTATAGTTTGCAGCGTATTATTCATATTGCCTTTTTTTGCATGTAAAGACACTAAAAAAGAGGTATTTGTCAATACGGAAGTTCAAAAATTCATTACTCCTTTGGGAAAGGAATTTTCAATTCCAGAACCTTCGAAAAAATTGATACTTCAGTATGAAGAAGCAAAATTGGACTTTGAAAACAACCCGGATAATCTAGAAAATATTATCTGGTTTGGTAGAAGAACCGCTTATTTAGGGCAATATAATGAAGCTATTTCAATATTTTCGAATGGCATTAAGAAGTTTCCAGAAGAATCCAGGTTATATAGACATAGAGGGCACCGTTATATTTCATTGAGAAAGTACGATAAAGCCATAGAAGACTTAGAAAGGGCAAGCGAACTCATTCAAGGGCGGGAAAATGAAATGGAAGCTGATGGCATGCCTAATAGCATGAACATCCCCGTTAGTTCAAAACACGGTAATATTTGGTATCATTTAGGGTTGGCCTATTATCTAAAACATGATTTTGAAAAATCATTTAAAGCATACTTAAAATGTCGAGAATCAGGAAATAATGACGATAACATTGTTTCGAGTACGCATTGGCTCTATATGATCCAACGAAGATTGGGCAATGAAGAACTGGCTATGGAAATACTTGAACCCATTACTAGCGAGGCCAATATTATTGAAAATCAAGGCTATTATGATCTTTGTAAATTTTATAAAGGATTAATCCCTATAGATTCGTTAATAAACACTAAAAAAGGCAATCCTTCATCGGACGCCGTTCTTTATGGCTTGGCCAACTGGCATTTTTATAACAACGATAAAGCGAAGGCTTACGAAATGATGCAGGAAATGATGGATAGTAAGGCCTGGAGTTCTTTCGGATATCTAGCCGCTGAAAGTGACTTGATCAAATATTTACAAGATGAAAATTCGACATTTTAGGTTTAAGGCTACCCGCTAAAAACGCCAGTAAATCACTACTTTTGCATAAATTATCTTGAGTATCATATTATGAGTATAGTTAAAATAGCCCCCTCGCTACTAGCTGCTGATTTCGGTAACCTACAACGAGATGTAGAAATGGTAAACCAGAGTGAGGCCGATTGGCATCATATTGATGTTATGGACGGAGTATTCGTGCCCAATATTTCCTATGGTATGCCTGTTATTAAGGCCATCCAAAAACATGCCACAAAACCATTGGATGTTCATTTAATGATTGTAGATCCCGATAGGTATATAAAAGCTTTTGCCGATTTGGGAGCCAGCGTTTTGAGCGTTCATTATGAAGCTTGTAACCATCTTCATCGTTCATTGCAAGCTATTAAGGCTGAAGGAATGCAAGCCGGGGTTGCGATTAATCCCCATACGAATATTAGTTTATTGGAAGATACCATAAATGATATCGACCTTGTCTGTCTAATGAGTGTCAATCCAGGATTTGGCGGACAATCATTCATTGAGAATACGTATAAAAAAGTAAGATCACTAAAGGCAATGATAAACAACAAAAAGGCAAAAACATTGATTGAAATTGATGGAGGTGTTACCTCTAAAAATGCAAAGGCATTGGTTGAAGCAGGAGCAGATGTTTTAGTGGCTGGCAGTTTTGTCTTCAAAAGTGATAATCCAACACAAACTATTCAGGAATTAAAAGAGCTAGCAGGATAATGAGTCATTTTGATATTGTCATTGTTGGCGGCGGACCTATAGGTATCGCTTGTGGATTGGAAGCCCAGAAAAATGGGCTTAGTTATATCATCATTGAAAAAGGGCCTATCGTAAATTCGCTATTCAACTATCCAATAAACATGCAGTTCTTCTCATCTTCTGATTTGTTGGAAATTGATAATATTCCTTTTATCAGCAATGAGGCCAAGCCTAAAAGGAACGAAGCACTTGAATATTATCGAAGAATTGTCACTAGTAATGATTTGAAAATTAATCTCTTTGAGACCGTTGAAGATGTCAACAAAGTAGTTGAAGGTTTTGAAATCATCACAGATAAACGAAAATACAACGCTGCCAATGTCATTATTGCAACAGGCTTTTATGACATACCAAACTTACTGGATATTACGGGAGAGGATTTAGATAAGGTTTCACATTATTATAAAGACCCCCATTTTTATGCTAGTCAAAAATTGGCCGTAATCGGTGGTAGTAATTCAGCTATTGATGCCGCACTTGAATGCTATCGTAAGGGTGCAGAAGTAAGTTTGATTATTCGAGAACCTGAAGTTGGCAGACGCGTTAAATATTGGGTACGTCCTGATATTATAAATCGCATTGAAGAAGGCAGCATTAAAGCGTATTTCAACGCCAATGTCAAGGAGATTCATCCTTCTAAAATATTGGTTGACAGCCCTGAAGGCACAATTGAACTTGATAATGATTTTGTACTTGCCCTAACAGGATACAAACCCAATTTTGCTTTTCTAGAAAGGTTAGGAATTCAATTATCGGATGATGAGAAAAGACTTCCGCAATACAATAAGGAAACTATGGAGACCAATATTGATGGTCTATATTTGGCCGGTGTTATCTGCGGGGGAATGGAAACCCATAAATGGTTTATAGAAAATTCCCGTATTCATGCACCTATGATTATCAATTCAATACTATCAAAAACCTCTCTTAAGAATTCTTAAACGTATTTCAATTCTTCTCTTAATCGGTACAATCATGTACTATGCATTGTCAATAAAGTTCGAATTCCATTTGGAATCACAATTCAACATCCGCCACTAAAAAATCCCTTTATTTTTAGAAAGTTACTGCTTTTGTTTACGACAAACCACGAGCAATTATTGTGATTTATTTCACTTAACTTAAAAGTCAACCTTAAACAATTTGGAATGTCAGAACAACTAAACAAAATGACCGAACACCAATGTTCAAATGCGCCAGCTAAATATGATGATCTTAAAGTACTTTTCTTGAATTGCACATTAAATAGAACGCCGGTCTTATCCCATACCGAAGCTCTCATTCATGTTGCCCAAAGAATTTTTAAGGCAAATGGTGTTTCGTCCAAAATAATACGCCCCGTTGATTATGAGATACCTGCTGGTTTAGGGCTTGACATGTCAAAAACCCCTGAATGGGATAAAGATGATTGGCCAATGATTCAAAAAGAAATAGATGCATGTGATATCTTGATTGTATGTACTTCGGTTTGGTTGGGTGAAAAATCATCTGTCTGTAATAGAACCTTGGAGCGTATGTATGGGTATACCCACCTATTCAATGAGAAAGGACAATATAGGGATTATGGCAAGGTTGGGGCAACACTTATTACCGGTAATGAGGATGGTGTAAAACATTGTGCCATGAACATACTGTTCTCACTCTCACATATTGGGTACACAGTACCTCCTCAAGCAGATGCAGGTTGGATGGGAGAAGCAGGCCCAGGCCCATCGTATAGGGATGAAGGTTCAGGTGGACCAGAAAATGATTTTACCAATAGAAATACAACTTTCCTTGTTTGGAATTGTCTTCATCTTGCACGTATGTTGAAAGATAATAATGGAATTCCTGCCCATGGCAACCAACCTGATGAGTGGAAAGCTGGATGTAGAGCAGGTTTCGATAGCCCGGAACATAAACGTTGAAGAGTAAGCCCCATAAGTATATATCAAGGAACATTAATATAATCCCGTATGTATAATCATTTGGAGAATAGTGAAACTTTGTCTTTGGAGAAATTCAAGGAGATGGACTATCTAGCCGTTGAGCAATATAAGCTACCTATTGAATTAATGATGGAAAATGCAGGTCTGCAATTGGCAAGACTTATTACAATGCATGCAACTAAAAAATCCAAAATATTAATCGGGATAGGAAATGGAAATAATGGCGGAGGTGGATTGGTAGCTGCAAGAAGACTGGCAGCCTGGGGTTTTGATGTTCTTTTGGATATACCCGTTGATATTACCAAACCACTGCCAAAAACCCAGTTGGACAGGGCACTTTTATTCGGAGTAAAAAAAGAAGCAATAACAGCCCCTGATATTTGGGTGGATGCCTACTTGGGTTTTTCACAGAGATTACCCCTTGGTTCAGTTTTTTTGGATAGAATAAGCGCAGCAAATAAATCATCGGCGTTCAGAATTTCTTTGGATATTCCTATGGGTATTTCCGTCGATTTAAGCCAACCCATGTTCAATGCCGATCAAGTACTGACGTTGGCAGCCCCAAAAGAAATTTTAAATGTGCTTCCAAGGAAAACAGATATTCAAATCGCCGATATTGGGATTCCTTTATCCGTTTACACAAAATTTAAGATTCCCATGCCCAGTTTTTTTGAGCACCAAATCATTAAATCCACAAACAAATAGCAACCAACTCCCATGGAAAAGAAAGTCATTTGGCATAAAGTATTGGACAATACCGACCAATTAAAAGAAGGTCGCGTTATGACTGTAACAGCGGCCCATAAAGGACTCTGCCTTACACATTTTGAAGGTAAGTTTTCTGCGCTCGACAATAAATGCCCACATCAAGGGGGGCCTTTGGGTGAAGGTTCCATTGAAAATGGGCTTTTGCGTTGCCCATGGCATGGGTGGGATTTTGATCCATGTACAGGAATGCCTCCAGGAGGTTTTGATGATGGTGTGATAACGTTTCCAACAAAAGAAGAGAATAACGCCATTTATATAGGCATAGAACAAGAGGATAAACATGAAGCTACGATATCTGATATTATGGTAGAAACTATGGTCAATTGGGGCGTAACCAAGGTTTTTGGAATGGTGGGACACTCCAATCTCGGATTTGCGGATGCCATGAAACGTCAAGAGCAAAAAGGAAACTTGAATTTTTATGGGATTAGACACGAAGGCGCTGCTGCTTTTGCAGCCTCTGCCTATGGGAAACTAACGGGTAAACCAGCGGCCTGTTTTACCATCGCAGGTCCTGGCGCAACAAATCTATATACCGGTATGTGGGATGCGAAAGTAGATAGGGCTCCTTTTTTGGCACTGACCGGTCAGGTTGCAACCCAAGTTGTTGGGACAGGTAATTTTCAGGAAGTTGATCTGGTACAGGCATTTAACACGGTTGCCGAGTTTAATCAACGGGTTCAGGGTAACAGCAAACATGCCGAACTAATGTCACTCGCCATTAAACATGCCATATTAAAACGGGATGTTTCCCATTTGACATTTCCCGATGAAGTACAAGAACTTAAAGCTCCTGAAAATGAGAAAGTACAACATCCCGCGAACAGAATTACCCCTATGGAGATTGCTCCTCCAAAGGAAATGGCGGAAAAGGCCATAACTCTTATCCAAAATTCCAAACGTCCATTAATTATTATGGGGCACGGGGCACGGGCGCATAAAAAAGCTATTGTAACTTTTGCCGAAAGTTTAAATGCGGCTGTAGTTACCACGTTTAAAGGCAAAGGGCTGATTGCCGATAGCCATCCTCTTGGTTGTGGAGTACTAGGCCGCAGTGGAACACCAATAGCTTCTTGGTTTATGAATGAGGCCGATTTGTTGATTGTCTTTGGAGCTTCCTTTTCCAATCACACGGGTATAACGTATAAAAAGCCGACGATCCAAGTAGATTTCGACCCTTTAGCTTTAAGTAAATTTCATGAGATAGACGTGGCTGTATGGGGTGAAATTTCTAGAACACTAGACATTTTTACGACAGGATTAGACAATAAAATTGAAACCATTGACCAAAAAGAAGAAATAGCGGAACGTTGGAAAATTTGGAAAGATGAAAAGGCAAAACGCCTGACGGAAACTTCAGAAATAGGACTTAGTTCTATTGAGGTTTTCGAAACGATGAACAAACTCACTCCGAAAAATGCTGTAATGTGTGTAGATGTTGGTAACAATGCCTACTCTTTTGGACGCTATTTTGAACCTGAAGAGCAAGACTTCTTAATGTCGGGATATCTAGGTTCCATAGGGTTTGCGCTCCCCGCTGCAATGGGCGCTTGGGCAGCGGTGGGTGATACACGACCCGTTGTGGCCGTAGCAGGTGATGGCGGATTATGCCAATACCTTGCAGAAATAACCACTTTGGTAAAATACAATATGCCAGTAAAATTAATTGTTTTGAACAATCATGAATTGGGTAAAATATCCAAAGAACAAAGAGCAGGTGAATTCGATGTATGGAAAACATCACTTTCAAATCCTAATTTTTGTGAATATGCCATTTCCTGTGGAGCATGGGGCAAACGCGTTGAAAAAGAAAGTAATCTTCAAACCGCGATGCAAGAATTATTTGACCAACCAGGCCCGGGTCTTTTGGAAATTATTACGGATGTAAATTTAATTTAAACTACAGCTATTTATTTCAGATTTCCCTCAGATAACTGAATATTAATTGATGCCCTTTCCCCTGTAGCTTGCCAAAAGTTGAAGCCGTTCCATGAGTAATCCGGAGCAGATTTACGTGCAAAATTTTCAAGATTTGTACTTATAGTTGCCAAAGCACTATCGAGCATTTTCTTATGAGAAAGAACAACGGTAATTGCATTGAATTCTTTTTGGGAATTTTGCACAGATGGTACGCGACTACCATGCTCTAATATTAAATCTGCAACTGTCAGGGTTATAATATTATCAGCTGTGAATTTACCTGAACCTTGTGACTCTGGGTTTTCTGCATATTGAATATCATTCAATTCATTCACATCAATCATTCCCATTAGGTATAACTCCAAGTTCCCATAGGGCACAGAATTGCCACCATTTGCAAAAGTGCCAAAACCATTTTCACCTTCCATTTTTCCCTGAAAAGTATTATTCCCAAGATCAATCAACTCATCAAAACCACCAAGTTGTCCGCCTACATTGGCATACCCCCAATGCCCACCAACAGTGGTTGGAATAAAACCTTGATTACCCCAATAATGGGCTATTTCGTGTAAAAAAGGACCGTTTACGATAAATCCAGGAACAGGTAAATGTATAACACTTTTCAAACGGCCTTCAGAACCATAGCTACTAGATCCGTTATAAATTACGGAACCAATGCCTTCAATATCATTTTGCACTTTATATGATATTCCTGCATATAGACCATCAGGTACTTGCTGCTCATTTGAAAGCACAAAAATAAAGTCAAAATCGTCTTTAAAGTATTCATATACCTTTTTGGATATCATCGAGAAATCACCTTCATCTTTCAAGTATTTGTCATATTCACTTTTGGGTAAAATATAATTAACCATGCGATTGCTCCCGTCTAGAATAAAGTCATCTGCAAATTCAGCATCATTGGACGTAATAGGAATCTCCTTTTCCTCATTTACTTCATTATCAATTATGTCGTCCATACCATCTTTACTACAAGAAGATAGAGTTATTAAAAAAATAAATAAGAATGTTTGTACAGCAGTTAATACTGTCTTTTGATAAGTAGGTATCATATAACTCTAAATATGGGATTAACATAAAAAGAACGCAGTATTTCTTGATTTATTTGGAAGAATATTTCTAAAAATCAGCTAATTGTCGCGTGAAGTAAATGAAATCTGGAGTAAATGCTGCCTTTGCATACAAGGGAGAAACTTGAATGAATAGGTTCACTGATTCTTTTCTAATCGTGTTCTAATATGAAATAAAAATAGAGAAAGTTGGAAGAATGCGAGGTATAGATTAGGTAATATTAAAAAAGTAAGATCAAAAGTTCTGAAGCATAAAAAGCAAAATAAAGTACTTTGAATTAAACTTAATTTTTGTAATATTAACTACCGCGTTATGGGTAATTGGGTTACACGCATAGTATTAATTTTCCAGAATGAAAAGTTACAATAAGATTAGAAAAAAAACACTCGAAATTTTAAACTCACAGTTACCTGAAGAGTTATATTATCATGACATCAATCACACGTTGGATGTGTTGAAGAATTGCAATATGTATATCAAACGGGAAAAAATAGGCAGTCATGATGCCAAACTATTGCGTATAGCCGCTTTATTACATGATATTGGTTTCATTGAATCCAATAAAGATCATGAAATTACGGGAGGACGCATAGCTGAAAAATTGATGAAGGCGCACGACTTCCCAAAAAAAGATATCGATAAAGTTGTAGGAATGATTTTAGCTACACGAATACCGCAAACACCAAAAAACCAATTAGAAAAAATTATTTGTGATTGCGATTTGGATTATTTAGGCAGATCCGATTTTTATACCATCAGTGATCTACTTTTTAGGGAATTGAAATTAATGTCAGTAATTAATAGTAAGAGGGAATGGAATAAATTTCAGATCAAGTTTTTGGAAGCCCATAACTACCATACCAAATTCGCGATTAAAAACAGGCAGCCTCATAAAGAAAAAAGAATCGCCGAACTAAAAGAATGGTTGGTAAATTAGAACAGTAAAGAAATTGAACTTATGTGGAATTTTAAGTTTGTAAAAAAGCATTAAAACTAGATTTCACTTCTTTTCCTTAATCAAGATTTTACTTAGTTCTTCCAAGGATATTCCCTTGGTCTCCGGCATAACAAAAGCGACGAAAAGTAGTTGCAATACCATCATAAAGGCGAAGAAAGCAAATACAATTCCTGCGCCGATAGTGGCAAATAATACAGGTATCAAAGAGGGTACAACTGCAGCCAAAATCCAATGCACAGAACTACCGAATGACTGTCCAGAACCCCTTAGATGGTTCGGGAATATTTCGGATATGAACACCCATATCACGGTACCCTGACCAATGGCATGTGCAGCAATGAACATGAATAAAAATATGGGCATGGCAATACCAGTCCAATTAAAGAAAAAGGCACAAGCCACTAAAGAAAGTGACAATATATATCCAATAGAACCGGCATACATTAGTTGCTTTCTCCCAACTCTATCTATCAGGTATATACCCAAAAGCGTAAAAAGCATATTGGTTACCCCTATACCAATACTGCTAAGAAGTGCTGAACTTTCGGCAAGGCCGGCCTCAGTCATTATTCTAGGCGCATAGTATAAGAATGCATTTATGCCTGATAGTTGGTTGAAGAACGCGATGCAAAATGCCAGTATTAAGGGAAATCT
This sequence comes from uncultured Flavobacteriaceae bacterium, assembly GCA_963768235.1. GTDB lineage: Bacteria > Bacteroidota > Bacteroidia > Flavobacteriales > Flavobacteriaceae > Maribacter_A. The sequence goes on along the minus strand of CAVYHF010000008.1, from coordinate 219,385 downwards.
GTATTTTTTAATAAAAATATTCTCATGAGGTACGGTATTTTCCATTTCTTCCTTAATCTCCATCATCAATTTTTCTGAATCCTGATCCGGATTGATTAACTGGAGAACAGTTTTAGCCTCGCTATTTCTGAATTTGGTAAGTAGCCATCTTGGACTTTTAGGGATGGTAAATGCAAATACAGTATATAAAGTAGCGGGAATTGCCTCAACACCCACCATCCAACGCCAAGCATTTTCACCTATACCATTTAATAAGTAGTTGGAAAAAAAGGCGATCAATATTCCAAATACAATATTGAACTGGTATAAGCCCACTAATTTACCCCTATCCTTAGCTGGCGCGATTTCAGAGATATAAGCCGGTGCGGCAATGGTAGATGCACCTACACCCAGGCCTCCGATAAATCTAAAAACCGCAAAGGTGATCGGGTCATTGGCAAAAGCCGAACCCAAGGCGGATACGGTATAAAAAACACCTATCCAAACCAAGGTTTTTTTCCGTCCGATCCTATTAGTTGGTATACCTCCTAATAATGCGCCGATCACAGTACCCCATAAGGCCATACCAATTACGACGACTCCATGAAATACATCTGATGAGCCCCATAAAAGTTGAAGTTTTTTATCGGCTCCGGAGATCACTACCGTATCGAAACCAAAAAGAAATCCTGCGAGGGCAGCGGTAATAGACCAAATCAATATTTTTTTCATTCCCGTAAATCTTAATTTATTTACTAAACTATTCGTAAACCAGCGGAGAGACAATTAATCATATTGCAACCTCATAAGGCTTTGTTAAGAAATGCTTATATAAACGTTCAATTACCTGTAATATACAAGTTTATAAATTTGATTTAACAATTGCGGAGTATAATGTTCAATAAAAACAAGTACTCACATCTTCTCAAGACTTCAATGACATTTCCCTTGTTCTCGCATAGGCTCTACAAAATATTTCTCCCAATAAACCAATTGTCATGGTAAAATACGTTGGTAGCTATGTTTTGTCTTGAATTGTGCTCGTTTAGGTGTTTCTCTAGATTGTTAGTCAAGCCTTTGTATAATCTAACCTCTTTACTACTTTCCAAAACATATACGCAAAGCATTTACAAAACACAAAAAACACAATCTCTGGGATTGGCTATCGCCTTTCCCTACAAGGCTCCGCACCTTTACACAAGGTTTCGGTGCACTCGTGCCTTGAAAGCCAACAAAAGATAAAATATCTGGGATTGGCTATCGCCTTTCCCTACAAGGCTCCGCACCTATACACAAGGTTTCGGTGCACTCGCGCCGTGAAAGCCAACAAAAGATAAAATATCTGGGATTGGCTATCGCCTTTCCCTACAAGGCTCCGCACCTTTACAAGGTTTCGGTGCACTCGCGCCTTGAAAGCCAACAAAAGATAAAATATCTGGGATTGGCTATCGCCTTTCCCTACAAGGCTCCGCCTTGAAAGTCAAAAAGGCCCAAAATCAAAAAAGCAAGCTTTATGATTTTGCTTGCTTTTTGACTTATTCGTGACCCCGGAGGGATTCAAACCCCCAACCCTCAGAGCCGAAATCTGATGCGCTATTCAATTGCGCCACGGGGCCTCAATTATCGAGCGCAATTTACACAAAAAGAACTTTGTGGCGCTAATAAAATGCGTTCTATAGGAATATTATTTTTACACTTGACACAAACACCAAAAGCACTACTATCCAATTTATCCAAACTTGATTTCAAGCCTTTTAAACGTTCTCTGGCTTTTCGCAATGCTGCATCAACAATACTTTTATTATTGATAGCATCCATTCTAGAAACTCTTCCAATAGCATTGTCTGGTGATATAGGTTGGGCCAAATCCCCATATCTAACTACTTGTTCTTCCGTCTTGACGATTTCAGAATTCAATAATTCTCGAATTTTTCTTTTATCCATAATCTTTGGAAAAATCTATTTCGCAGAGTTATTAGTACTCTTCTGCCGTTTTAGGACAGTTTATTTTTCACGATGGTAGATATAGTTTTCCCATCTGCTTGACCAGCCAATTCCTTTGAGACCATGCCCATAACTTTGCCCATATCCTTCATTCCTTCTGCTCCTATGGCATCTATAGTCTGTACGACTACTTTCTCAATTTCTTCTTCGGTCAATTGTTCAGGTAAAAATTGTTCAATGATTGCGGCTTGTGCCAATTCTGGGGCCGCTAGGTCTTCTCTACCCTGTTCTGTAAATATAGCAGCACTGTCTTTACGCTGTTTAACCAATTTCTGAACCAATTTTACTTCATCATCTTCAGTTAAATCACCACCTGCCCCACTGGTCTGTGCCAAAAGCAATGCAGATTTAATTGCCCGCAAAGATTCCAAAGCGACCGTATCCTTAGCTTTCATAGCGGTTTTGATTTGTTCCATTACCTGATTCTGTAAGCCCATAACATGATGATTTTAAGACAACGAAGATAAAAAATAAACCCGAAAATAATTACTATTTCCGGGTTTAAAGCAGGCTGTTCAATTAGTCGTTAATCCACATTATCATGCAAAAATGAGTTGTTCGAACGTAACTGAATCTCATCATTACTATCTTCACTCAATGTAGTCCTTGAAACTTTATTCTGTGCTGGGTTTTCATCCAAGTCTATTCCTTGGCGTTTGTACGCAGGTTCTTTTTCAATTTCATCTATATTCCCAAGACTATTTTGAAACTTGTAGTTGAAATCTTTCAGCTTTTTTCTTCGCTCATCTGCCCTTTCCTTTAGCAACTCCTCTATTGGGCTATCCATTGGATCCACCTCCTTTGTTGTTGCGGTCGCAGTTTCTGACTCCTCAGTAGCCAAGGTTTTCTTTTCGAAAATCAATTCATCCTCTATTATCTTGGGTTCGAACTCCTCAGCTTTTGATTTAGCACCGGTCAATTTGTTTTCCAACTCCATATAATCATCCAAACTATAGCGAGTCTCTCCTTCTTTATTATATTCCAAAACAGGAATTACCTCTACATGTTCGTTAACATCCATCTCCTTTACATCATCATCCAAATTAAAGGTAATAACATTCAAATTTTCCTCTTCTTCAATAGTACTTGCCAAAGGCATATCAAAACTTATAGCGAATTGATCTTCATCCTCCACCTTGGAAGACACCACTTCTGGATCAATAACCTCAATATCCTCCACAGTTTCCTTAGCATCGAATATCACGAAATCATCTTCTGAAACATTCTCCGCAATTACTTCCTCATAAAAAACATTGAAATTCTTAATGTAATTTGTTGTTGGAATCAAGTCCAAACTATCCAATTCCTCAATTTCTGTTTTAAATTCGGGCTCGGTGATTTCCTCTTCCTCTTCAACCAATTGATGTACAATATTCTGCGGGGTTACCTGCTGTGGAGTTAAATCTTGCTCTGCTTTTTGCTCCTCTTCAAGGGTATGGATTATTTTTTTGGATTCTGTATTTACAATGTCATCTTGTTGGTCCATATTAAAGCCCGTCGCGATAACCGTTACTGCAATCGCTTCCCCTAAGGTATCATCCTCACCGACACCCATTATGATATTGGCTCCATGACCAGCTTCTGCTTGAATATGATCATTGATTTCACCGATTTCGTCAATTGTGATTTCCTGTGAACCAGAAACAATCAACAACAGTACGTTCTTAGCTCCCGCAATTTTATTATCGTTCAATAATGGTGAATCCAATGCTTTCATGATGGCCTCATTGGCGCGTGAAGAACCAGATGCCATAGCAGAACCCATAATGGCAGTACCACTATTTGAAAGTACTGTTTTAGCATCACGTAAATCTATGTTTTGTGTATAATGGTGCGTAATTACCTCAGCAATACCGCGTGCAGCAGTTGCCAAGACTTCATCGGCTTTTGAGAAACCAGCCTTAAACCCTAAGTTACCGTAAACTTCTCTTAATTTATTATTATTAATGACTATGAGCGAGTCAACATTGGCACGAAGTTTCTCAATACCCAACTGGGCTTGTTCACAGCGCATCTTTCCTTCAAATTGAAAAGGCATGGTAACAATCCCTACCGTAAGGACATCCATCTCTTTCGCTTGCTTGGCAATTACCGGAGCAGCACCAGTACCTGTTCCCCCACCCATTCCAGCAGTTATGAATATCATCTTAGTAGTAGTATCCAACATGGATTTTATATCCTCCATGCTTTCGATAGCCGCCTGTTCACCAACTTCGGGATTTGCACCCGCGCCCAAGCCTTCTGTAAGCGAGACGCCTAATTGTATTTTATTGGGAACCGGACTGTTCTCCAAGGCTTGTGAGTCCGTATTGCAGACAATGAAGTCAACTCCGTTAATTCCTGCCTGGAACATGTGGTTAATGGCATTGCTGCCACCGCCACCTACACCAATGACCTTTATGACGTTACTTTGATTCTTAGGTAAATCAAAAGAAATACTCTCAATTTCAGTGTTTTTGCTCATACTGTTTATATTACTGGTTTTATAGTGTTTATATACGCTACGCTATTCTGCGTTATCCAAAAAATCTTTCAATTTTTCAGACCATTTATCAAATACTGTTTTGCGTTCTCCCTTTTGGGTACTTGCATTCGTCTTTATTTCCTCATGGTCGGCATATGCCATTTCCTCAGCCTTCTCTTCATCCTCATTCATATGTGACTCTTTACCTTCATTCTTGACTGCATTCATTAGTAGTCCAACAGCAGTAGCATATAAAGGACTAGCCACAGCTTCATCAGTATCTCCTGCCAAGTGCTCATTAGGATATCCTATTCTAGTATCCATTCCAGTTATGTATTCCACCAATTGCTTAAGGTGATTTAGTTGACTACCTCCACCTGTCAAAACAATACCTGCAATCAATTTTTTCTTTTGCTCTTCGTGACCGTAATTCTTGATTTCTACATAGACCTGTTCAATAATTTCCACAACCCTTGCATGAATTATCTTGGATAGGTTTTTAAGTGTGATTTCCTTTGGTTCGCGTCCTCTTAAACCGGGAATTGAGACAATCTCATTATCCTTGTTTTCACCTGGCCAAGCTGATCCGAATTTTATCTTCAATAGTTCAGCCTGCTTCTCAATAATAGAGCAACCTTCTTTAATGTCTTCAGTGATAACACCACCTCCAAAGGGAATTACCGCTGTATGCCTAATAATACCATCTTTGAAAATGGCCAGATCCGTTGTACCACCTCCTATATCAATCAATGCAACACCGGCCTCTTTTTCTTCCTGACTTAAAACTGCATCTGAAGATGCCAAAGGTTCAAGTGTTATATTTCCTAAATCCAAACCGGCACTTTTAATACATCTCCCCACATTTTTGATTGAGGAAACCTGACCCACCACCACATGAAAATTGGCTTCCAGTCTTCCGCCATACATGCCAATAGGTTCCTTGATTTCAGCTTGCCCATCAACTTTGTATTCCTGAGGCAAAACGTGGATGATTTCCTCTCCAGGAAGCATTACCAGTTTGTAAACCTGATTGCAAAGTCTATCCAAATCATCCTCATTAATAACCTCTTCAGCATCCGCTCGTGTAATATAATCGCTATGTTGTAAGCTACGTATGTGTTGACCTGCAATACCTACAACGACCGAACCTATTTTTAAGCCAGAATTTATCTCCGCTTCCTCAACAGCTTGTTGAATAGATTGAATTGTTTGTGTAATGTTATTGACAACACCCCGGTGTACACCCAAACTTTTTGACCTACCAATACCAAGTATTTCAATCTTCCCGTATTCATTTTCCTTGCCGATTATGGCAACGATTTTCGTAGTTCCGATATCTAAACCAACTGAATATTTGTCTTGTTCCATTTTCTATGTTATATTTTGGTGCACACTACTTGATTGTTAAACTCTAGACTTACTACATTATATTCTTCCAAGGTTTCATCCTTGTTTGCTTTTGTATAAAATGCCTTGAAGTTGTTGAACTTCTCTTCTAGATTATCAACCCCACCCAAATGCACTACAAATTGTTCCATTCTAAACTTCAATTGGTACTTTGCATCATCTTCAATATGGATACCAATTACATTTTTCCGCAAGAAATCATCTTTGTTTATGTATTTTAAAATCTCATAAACATCCTCAAGACTTTTACCCGTTATCTTACCAGTTATAATTGGAACTCTGGCAGAATGACTCATGGATAATGGCATACTTGTTCCTTCATCATCCAGATAAAACTTAGAATTCCCTTCAATTCGTCCGATTGGCTTGCGCTGCACGATTTTCGACGTAAGCTCACCGTTCACAGTAAGATAAACTTGGGCACTTTTCACCATTTCATTGGTCTCTATGACCTTCTCTATAGTATTCAAATCTAATTTTTCTTTGGGTACATTTGTCAGTGGTCCGTAATTTTGTATTAACAATTTATTAACTATGCCTTGTGTAATGTAAAGATTCTGATTCCCAACGAATTCAATATTCAACCCTTTTACACTTTTTTCTTCACTTCTATGGTTAGAAAACGCATAAAGCCCCGTAATTACAAGTAATAGGCCAATCATTTTAATGTAATTCCAATTAATTCGCATATTCAAATTCTTTTTTTATTCTTGACACTTCCAATCCTATATCGCCTGCACCCATGGTTACTAAAACATCAGGGTTTTGCACTTTTATTTCCTGGATTATGTTTGACTTTTCAATTAATTTTTTATTCGGATTTTCAATTTTATCCAACAGCCAAGACGAGGTAATTCCGGGCATTGGTTTTTCCCTGGCGGGATAGATATCCAACAATAGAATACTGTCGAATTTTGACAAACTCTTTGCGAATTCCTCTACAAAATCCTTTGTTCTGGAAAATAAATGAGGTTGAAAAACCACTAACACCTTTTTATTGGGATGCATTTCTGAAATAGCATCAAAAACCGCATTTATCTCAGTAGGATGATGGGCATAATCATCAATAAAGATAAAATCATCTTCCTTGATCTTATATGAAAATCTTCGCTGTACTCCCTTAAATGTCTCCAAAGCTTCAACAAGGCGATAGGGCGGGGAACCAGCTTCTATCGCCATTGCAAAAGCGACCAACCCATTAAGCAAATTATGCCTTCCAGGTTTGTTGAATTTAACCCCTGTCAATGTTGTTTCTGGGGTTCCCAAATCAAAAATGTAGGTGCCATGTTCTATTTTCAGATTTCGAATGCAATAATCCGAATCATCTTCAATTCCATATGTTATTCCTTTTAGTGGTAGACCATTTCGAACGAAAAGTTTCCCACCTGGTTTTAATTTGCCAACAAAATCATTGAACGACTTTGTAAGCTCTTCATTACTGCCATAGATATCCAAATGGTCAGCATCCATGGATGTAATACATGCCACATTTGGAAAAAGCCGTAAAAAAGAACGGTCAAATTCATCAGCTTCTACCACTGAATAATCTGAGCCTTTAAATATAAAGTTGCTATTAAAATCTTCTGAAATACCGCCCAAAAATGCAGTAAATGAAGTTCCCGTCTCATTGAGCAAATGTGCTAATATACTAGAGGTTGTGGTTTTGCCATGTGTTCCTGCAACTGCAAAACAGAACGTATCTTTCGTAATTAATCCCAATACTTCTGATCGCTTTTTCACATCAAAGCCATTCGCTAGAAAATATTGGTATTCCGAATGACTATCCGGTACTGCTGGCGTATAAACTACTAGGGTACTTTGTGTATGCTTATATAAATCACTTATTGCCGCTACATCATCCTTATAATGAATATCTATACCCAAAGCAGTAAGCTCTTGGGTCAATGGCGTCTCGGTTTTATCATATCCGGCCACATTCTTTTTAATGAACTTAAAATAACGCGCCAAGGCCGACATTCCTATGCCTCCGATACCTATAAAATAAACGTTATGTATTTCTTTCAAACTCATTTATTTGGATAACAATTTTTCTATTTCGTCAACTATATCCTTAGTAGCATTTGGCATGGCCAATTTTTTAATGTTCGTTGCCAAATCTTCCTGTTTTGATTTGGATTGGAATACATCGGCAAAAACATTCCCAAAATCATTATCCAAATCTTTTTCCCTTACCATCAATGCTGCATGCTCCTTCACTAAGGCGGTTGCATTTTTTGTTTGATGGTCCTCAGCTACATTTGGTGATGGAATAAAAAGCACTGGCTTTCCCACTATACATAGTTCAGAAACCGAACTGGCGCCTGCCCGAGATATGATAATATCAGCAGCGGTATAGGCATGGTCCATTCTATTTAAAAAATCCAATACCTTGATTGTATCTGAGCTGTACTTTTTATATTCTTCATAATAAAGTTTACCACATTGCCATATTACTTGTATGCCTAGGTCATTGAAATAATCCAACTTTTGTTCAATCAATTGGTTTATTCGTCTAGCCCCAAGACTTCCTCCTAAAACCAGCAACGTTTTTTTGTTGACATCCAATCCAAAAAAGTCAAAGGCCTCATTTTTGGTATCCCCCAATTCAACCAAATCACTCCGAACCGGGTTACCGGTCTTTACTATTTTCGCCAATGGAAAGAAGGCTTCCATTCCGTCATAAGCCACGCAAATCTTGGCCACTTTATCTTTCAACAATTTGTTCGTTATGCCGGCATAAGAATTTTGTTCCTGTAATACACATGGTATTCCCCTGCCAGAGGCAACTTTCAATAATGGGCCACTGGCAAAACCTCCTGTACCAACAACGGCATGGGGTTTAAACTTGGTCACTATTTTGCCTGCTTTGATCAAACTACTTATCAATTTAAATGGAAACATTAAATTTTTAAGGGTCAGTTTCCTTTGAAACCCAGAAATCCATAATCCTTCTATTTCATAACCTGCCTGAGGTACTTTTTCCATCTCCATCCTGTCCCTAGCTCCTACGAACAAGAACTTAGCATTTGGATGTCTTTTTTTTAATTCATTCGCTATGGCAATAGCGGGATAAATATGACCCCCAGTGCCACCTCCTGATAGTATAAACCTATAATTGCCCACTCAATACTTCTAACGGATTAGTATCATCGATTTCAGCATTATTTATTTCTGAAATATCACTTTTCCTACTTACACTCAATATTATTCCTATGGCCAAACAAGTCATCCAACTTGAAGTACCTCCACTGCTGATCAATGGTAAGGTTTGACCAGTAACCGGAAATAATTCAACTGCCACGGCCATATTTATCAATGCTTGAAACACGATGGGCAAACCTACTCCCAAAACAAGGAGTTTTCCGAAAATTGTTTGGCTGCCATTAGCAACAACCACTATTCTAAATAATAATAGCAAAAAGAAAAACATAAGTACAAAGCCACCAACCAATCCGTATTCCTCAACGATAATGGCATAAATAAAATCTGAGGAGCTCTGGGGCAAAAAATTCTTTTGCACACTTTTTCCAGCACCCTTGCCTACAATCCCGCCAGAGGCGATTGCAATTTTGGCCCTTTCTATCTGATAATCAGCTTCTGTATCTTCTGGGTTTGAAAAATTTTCTATTCTACTGATCCATGTATCCACACGATTGGAAAACAAATCAGGTGCTGCTTTAGCTGTAAGAATAAACATGGTCAGGCATACAATCCCAGTTCCAATAATTCCCATTAAATATTTCAAAGGATATCCTCCTAAAAAACACAACAATAAAACCATAGAAAATATAATCGCTGCCGTTGAAAAATTGGCAGGTAATATGAGTATAATCACTAAAAAGACCGGAACCCAAAGCGGAAGAATACTTTCTTTAAAAGTTATTACATCCCCCTTGATTTTTGTTAGGTAACGAGCTACATAAATCATTAATACAACTGCAGCCAGATTTGAGGTTTGAAATGTAAATCCTACTAAGGGAATACGTATCCATCGACTGGCATTTGCTCCTTCAATAGTTGTGCCTTGGGCCAAAGTAAATACCAACAACACCAAAACAATGGGCATGGCAATCAATGATAGCCCTTTAAAAAAGTGAGCTGGGATTTTATGAACACCATAAATGATTGCGAAACCCAAAAACAATAAAAGGGCATGTTTGACCAGATGACCTCCAGTAGTGCCATTGCCTACCACATAGACCAAGTTGCTACTCGCACTATAGACCGGCAAAAACGAAAACAAGGCCAATAGTGCCACTACGGCCCAAATGGCTTTATCCCCTTTAATATTTTTAAAGAAATTCAACACTTCTATAAATTTTTAATCGCTTCTTTAAATTGATTGCCTCTGTCCTCATAATTTTCGAACAAATCGAAACTTGCACATGCTGGTGACAATAAAACAGTATCACCTCGTTCCGCAATTTTATACGCAACCTTAACTGCCTCTTCCATAGCATAGGTTTCAACCATTAAGTCTACTACATTTCCAAAGGCATCAACAATTTTTGAATTGTCATTTCCCAAACAGATTATGGCCTTTACCTTTTCGCGAACCAGAGGCATTAATTCTTTGTAATCGTTGCCTTTATCAACTCCACCAACAATCCATACCGTTGGGGAACTCATGCTGTCCAAAGCATAATAAGTGGCGTTTACATTCGTGGCCTTGGAATCATTGATATATTGGACATGCTGAATTTTGAAGACTTTTTCCAACCTATGCTCGGCGCCCTGAAAATTGGCAATACTCGCACGTATGGTTTCCTTTCGGATACCTACTAATTTTGCCGCTGTACTGGCGGCCATAGTATTCTTTAAATTGTGCTTGCCTTCTAATGCTAGTGTACTTGTCATCATTTCCAAAGTCTCGTTATTTGTCTTAATTATTATTTTTTCGTTCTTCACATATGCCCCTTTATTCACTTCCTTCTCAATTGAAAAGGGCATTAATATGGATTTAACTGGGTGGTTTGTCAACCATTCTACAATTACCCTATCATCAGCATCGTAAATGAGATAATCCTCAACCGTTTGGTTTTCTGTTATTCTGAATTTAGAAGCCACATAGTTTTCAAACTTATACTCGTAGCGATCTAAATGGTCTGGCGTAATGTTCGTAATAATGGCTATGTGCGGCTTAAAATCGATAATGCCATCCAACTGAAAACTGCTTATTTCCAAAACATAGAAATCAAGGTCATTTTCTGCTACCATCCTGGCAAAACTGTCGCCAATATTGCCAGCCATACCAACCTTTAATCCTTCTTCTTTAAGAATATGATTGGTGAGCATGGTTGTTGTGGTCTTGCCATTACTTCCGGTTATTCCGATAATCTTTGCATCAGTATATTTCGATACAAATTCTATCTCAGAAATGACTGGAACACCTTTTTCCTTTAATTCAACAATCAAAGGAACCGTATCAGGTATACCGGGGCTCTTCATTACAACATCGGCATTCAGAATTTCACCTCTAGAATGCTTTTCTTCTTCCCAATTAATCCCAATATGTTCAAGAACGTCTTTATATTTTTTTTTTATTTTCCCGTTATCCGAAACAAAAACTTCGAACCCTTTTTTCAACCCCAAGATGGCAGTGCCAACTCCACTTTCTCCTCCGCCTAGGATTACCAATCGCGCCATCTATCGTACTTTTAGCGTCACAATCGTTATAATCGCCAACATGATTCCCACAATCCAAAAACGGGTAACTATCTTACTTTCATGGTACCCTCTTTTCTGATAATGATGGTGTAAGGGAGCCATTAAGAATATTCGTTTTCCTACTCCTTGCATTTTCTTCGTATACTTGAAATACCCAACTTGTAACATGACCGAAATGGACTCAGCGAAGAAGATTCCACATAAAACAGGAATCAATAACTCTTTTCGGATGATTATCGCAATTACGGCAATGACGCCGCCAATGGTCAAACTTCCAGTATCTCCCATAAAAACTGTTGCTGGAAATGCATTGTACCATAAAAACCCAACCAAAGCACCCACAAATGCCGTTACAAAGACCAGTAATTCACCCACACCGGTTATATACATGATATCTAAATAATCCGAAAAAATGATGTTACCCGACACCCATGTGAAAATGCCTAAAGTGAAGACTATGATTGCGGAGGTACCGGCAGCCAAACCATCTATTCCATCAGTCAAATTAGCCCCATTGGAAACTGCCGTTACAATTAAAATGATCATTGGAATGAAAATCAACCACACATAATCCTTTGCCCCATCACCGGCCCATGAGATAAGGTCGCCATAATCAAACTCATTATTCTTTAAAATAGGAACCGTAGTCATGGTAGATTTTATATCCTCACCTTTTACCTGTTCGACCGTGTACTGTTCAGTGATAATGCTTTTATCTTGTTCGCGCATGGTAACTTCAGGATGATAGTATAAAGTTGCACCTACGATAAGACCCAAAACCACTTGACCCAATATTTTAAATCTTCCTTTTAGGCCTTTTTTGTCATTTTTGAATATTTTGATGTAGTCATCAATAAAACCAATAACCCCCATCCAAAGTGTAGTCACAATTAGGAGAATCACATAAATATTTTTGATATCAGCGAACAACAAAACCGGAATTAAGGTGGATATGATAATAATCAAACCTCCCATGGTAGGCGTACCAGCTTTTTGTTCTTGTCCATCTAGGCCCAAATCACGAATACTTTCCCCGATTTGCTTTCGTTGAAGAAGAACAATGATTTTCTTACCATATACCGTCGCGATAATCAAAGAAAAAAGAATGGCCATGACAGCGCGAAAGGTGATAAACCCAAACAGACTAGCTCCTGGCACCTGATATTCATTCTCTAAATATTCAAAAAGATAGTATAGCATTATCTGTTATTCTTATAAAAATCTTTACTTTCCCAAACTTTCCAATAAATCTGTAACAATCTTAAAATCGTCAAAAGCAACTCGTTCTCCATTCGTTTCTTGATAAGTTTCATGTCCTTTCCCAGCAACAAGTATGATGTCATTGGCCGAAGCTAATTGGCAGGCTGCTTTAATGGCCTGTTCGCGATTTTCTATTGATAATATTTTCTTTACATTTTGCGGTTCAACCCCTGCCTCCATTTCTTCAATTATCACCGCTGGTGATTCTGTTCGCGGATTATCTGAAGTAAAAATGGCTTTGTTGCTCATTTGTGATGCGATATTACCCATGACCGGACGCTTAGACTTGTCTCTATCGCCACCACACCCCACAACGGTGATGACGTTTTCATTTCCAGTCCTCAATGTGTTGATTGTCTCAAGCACATTTTTCAAGGCGTCCGGCGTATGGGCATAATCAACTATTGCCGTGATTTTTTCTTTTGATATATAATATTGAAACCTGCCATCTACATTTTCCAATTCACTTAACAGGCGAAGAGTTTCCAACTTTTCCAGACCGAGTAGGTCGGCAGTTGCATAAATTGCCAAAACGTTATATGCATTAAAATGACCAATGAGTTTGGTCCATAATTCATTATCCTCAATTTTCAATAGTTGTCCATCGAATTGATTTTCCAGGATATGTGCACTATAATCGGCATAGGACTTTAATGCGTAGGTATACTTTCGGGCTTGGGTATTCTGTAGCATTACCAAGCCGTTTTTATCATCGACATTGGAAAGGGCAAAAGCCTTTTTTGATAAATTATCGAACAACAATTTCTTAGTATCACGATATTCTGCAAATGTTTTGTGGTAATCTAAATGATCATGTGTGAGGTTTGTGAAAATAGCCCCCTCAAATACTAAACCTTCGGTTCTTTTTTGATGAATACCATGTGAACTCACTTCCATGAAACAAAACTCAACACCTTCTGCATTCATTAAACTCAGGTGTCTATTAATAGTCAAAACATCTGGGGTGGTAAGGCTTGTGGCATATTCCTTGTCATCTACCATTATTTTAATAGTGGATATCAATCCAACCTTGAATCCAGCTTTCTTGAACAATTGATATAATAGACTACTAATCGTTGTCTTTCCATTAGTACCGGTAATCCCTACCAATTTTAAATTCTTGGATGGATTCCCATAATAGTTAGAAGCCATTATGGCCAGGGCCTTATTTCCATTATCTACCTCAATATAGGTGACACCGTTTATCAATTGCTCTGGCATTGTTTCACATACAATGCATATTGCACCCGAATTGATAGCCTTCTCAATAAATTTATGACCATCTGTTAAAGTGCCTTTAATAGCTACAAACACATCATCCAATCCTACTTTTCGGGAATCGAAACACAAGGCGTTCACCATAACATTGGTAGACCCACTTACTGCTGTAAGGCCAACTCCAAATAATATATCCTTTAATAGCATCATGAAAGATCCAATACGATTTTATCTACTTTATTGATTTCCGTTCCATGGCTAATGGACTGTTTCTTCACTGTCCCATTACCATGCACCTCAACTTTAATCCCGAGGTTTTCAAGGATTGAAATAGCATCCATACCACTCATCCCCTTAACATTGGGAACCTTATTGTATTTTTTTTGTGCTTCGGCGTAGTATTTCTGGTAGGAATCATCCAATTTCCAATCCTCCGCATTAAACATTTCAACCTCATCAATCAAAGGATTGGTTGCATATACTTTTTGTGCTACAGATTTAAAAACCGGACCTGAGACATCTGCTCCGTAATACCCTACACTTTTATCTGGTTCATGGATCACCACAATGCAGGAGTATTTAGGATTTTCCGCAGGAAAATAACCCGCAAAAGTTGATATATATCTTAATTTATCTGGATCCTTGGACACATAATTCTTCTGTGCAGTACCCGTTTTACCAGCCATTGAGAAGTTCGGCGAATACAATCTATGACCTGTTCCATGTTTTTTCTCAACTACATTCTTCAATAGTTGTTGCACTTTAGCCGCAGTTTCCTTTGAACAAATAGATGGATTAATAACCTCTTTTTTGAACTTCAAAACGGATCTGTTCCATTCTTTTACTTCTTTAATCAACCGAGGCTTTACCATTTCACCATCATTGGCAATGGCATTATAAAATGTCAAGATCTGTAATGGCGTCATTGAAACTTCATAACCATAAGCCATTTGCGCCAATGAAAGACCAGACCAACCTTTATCCCCTGGGTATCTGATAACCGGCACACCTTCCCCTTTTATAGGCAGCCCTAATTCTTCATGAATATTCATTGACCTTAAGCGGTCAACATACTTTTCAGGATTTTCCTTATATCCATTATGAATGGTTTTGGCAAAAGCAACGTTTGAAGAAACCTCAAATGCCTTTGAGATCGAAAGTTTACCATAGCCCCCATGTTTGGTGTCTTTTACCCTATGTTTATAAATCCGCCAATATCCCTTTTCCGTATCAACTACCGAACTTGTATCAATGACCTTATCCTCTAAGGCCGCAACCAAATTCATTAATTTAAATGTAGAGCCCGGTTCGTGAGATTCACCAATAGCATAATTTAGGCGCTCATAATATTTACCCTCTTTGGTCATACCTAAATTGGAAATAGCCTTGACCTCGCCTGTTTTGGTTTCCATTACGATTACAGTACCATGATCTGCTTTATAATGCTCTAGTTGTTTTAATAAAGCGTGGTGGGCAATGTCCTGTATATTGATGTCGATGGTGGATATTACATCATAACCATCTTTGGGCTCCACAATATTGTCCATACCAATAGGTTTCCATTGCCCTTTGGCGATTTTTTGCTTTAAACGCTTTCCTTCGGTACCTCTTAAATATTGACCAAAAGCACCTTCAAGCCCAACTCTTGTGTAATACCCATTTTCATCTTTGCGTTCATAACCAACGCTTCGTTCTGCAATTTTTCCTAATGGATGTTCCCTGACCGTTTTTTGTTCAACAATCAATCCACCTTTATAAGGCCCTTTGTTTAATAATGGAAAATCTTTAACAGCGATATAATCCGAGTAGTCGAGATTTCTGGCCAATAGCGTATACCTGTTCTTATTGGCTTTTGCTTTTCGCAAAATCTGCTGATAATATGATGATGTCTTACCGGTAAGCTTGGCCAAAGCATTGGAGAGCGGTTTTATATGCTTTTTAAAATCTTCATCGTTAACGGTTACAGCATCGAAACGAATAGTATATTTTGAAACTGATGTGGCCAATAAACTGCCATCATCAGAATACAAATTACCCCGATTCGGCGCAATGGTAAACATTTTCTCTGTGCGTTTCAAGGCTAGATCTCTGTACTTATCGCCATGAACCATTTGAATACTTACCAATTTAAAGAGCACAATAGCAGCAAACAGGAAAAGAAATCCCGCTACAACGTACAACCTGGTCAATATGCTCTTATCAGTTACTGGCATTATTCCTTAATTGATTTTACCTTTATTTTTCTTGGTGGTATTTCTGAAGGATACAATCCATTCTCCTCAACAGTTTTCGTAATGGTTGATTCCAATTTTAGGCGTTGTACATCTGACCTTAGGTCAACAAATTCGCTACGTAATTCCTTGACCTCTTCATTCAGTGCGGCAATTTGATGCACTTTTTTATCTGCACTGTGGGAACTCCCAATCATTACAGTTGCTAGGAAGGAAATGAAAATTATAAACAACCAGTTTTTAGGAGCGTCACCACTCACCAAAAACTTTCCTCTGAGTACGTCTAAAATTCCTTTTTTCATTCTATTGACTAATACGTTCCGCTATTCTTAATTTGGCACTTCGCGCCCTGTTGTTCTTCGCTATTTCTTCTTTAGATGGGACAATCAATCCGCCCACTTTTTTTAAAGGAACATTTACATTCCCATAAAAATCTTTCTCCGCTTCTCCTTCAAACAATCCATCTCTAATGAATCGCTTCACCAATCGGTCTTCCAAAGAATGATAACTAATCACGCTTAACCTACCTCCTGGATTCAATAATTCAGGGACTTGTTCCAACAACTCCTTTATGACTTGAATCTCCTGATTCACTTCTATACGAATAGCCTGATAAATCTGTGCCAGTATTTTATGCTCTCTATGTTTGGGCAAAAACTGCTTTAACACTTCTTTCAGTTGTGCTGATGTTTTTATCCGATCTTCTCCCCTGCTGGTAATGATTTTATTGGCAATGGCATTTGCGTTTCGTAAATCGCCATATTGAAATAAAACCCTCCTCAACTCATCATACTTATAAACGTTTACCACATCATAAGCCGATACACTGTTCTTTTTACTCATACGCATATCCAACTCAGCATCAAAACGTGTTGAAAATCCACGCTCTGCTTTGTCAAACTGATGTGATGAAACCCCAAAATCCGCGAGGATACCATCTACTTTTCGAATGCCATAGAACTTCAAAAACTGGCTTATATATCTAAAATTTTCATTGATCAGCGTAAAACGATCATCATCTATCACGTTCATCAAAGCATCTTCATCTTGATCAAACGCCAACAACTTGCCTTTTGGGCCCAGTCTTTTCAATATTTCTTTTGAGTGTCCGCCACCACCAAATGTCACATCTACATAAACACCATCTTCTTTAATGTTGAGTCCATTTACGGACTCCAACAAAAGAACTGGGTTATGATAACTCATCTCCATCATCTCCCATTACCTCTTCGGCCAAACTCGCAAAGTCATCCGCGGTTTCATCAATCACTTTTTCATAACTACCCTTATCCCATATTTCGACAATGTTTATTGCCGAACTCAATACCACCTCTTTTGTTATGCTTGCGATTGACATAAGGTTTTTTGGAATCAACAACCTTCCGGTTGCATCAATCTCTATTACTTTGACACCCGCAGAAAATCTTCGAATAAAATCGTTGTTCTTTTTTTTGAATCGATTTTTCTTGTTCATCTTTTCCATTAGCAAATTCCATTCTGCCATGGGATACAATTCTAAACAGGGCTGAAAAACCGACCGCTTTATTACAAAACCATTGTTCAACATAGGCGACATCTGATTTTTTAGGGCAACCGGAAGCATTACCCTACCTTTGGCATCAGCCTTGCAATCGTATGTTCCTATGAAGCTTATCACCTTTAAACGTTTGGTTTTATTTAACAACTCAAATATATAGAAATTATTACCACAATTTACCACAATTTACCACTTTCTTGATAAAATCCATTATTTTAGTGCTTTAGGCTTTCCCAATAAATAAAAAAAGAAACTGGCTAATAGGCACAATTGTGAGGTTTTATTAATTGTTTATGAGGGTCTTTTTTCTAGTTTATACAATAGAAAGGTATTTTAAGGAATTGCCTATATTTGCCACTTAAGACCACAAGCATTCTGAATGGAAGAAAAGATTATTACAGAAGGTAAGTATCGATTTATTGAGAAGGGAGAAGGTACTCCGATTATTATTTTACATGGTCTTATGGGAGGTTTAAGCAACTTCAAGGGGGTATCTGAACATTTTCCGAAAAAAGGGTATAAGGTTCTGATCCCGGAGCTACCAATTTATACCATGCCTTTGTTAAAGACCAACGTAAAGAGCTTCGCAAAATATTTAGAAAAATTCATTGAATTCAAAGGACTGAAAGATGTGATACTTTTAGGCAATTCATTGGGCGGGCATATTGGTTTATTACACACCAAATTGTATCCAGAGATGGTAAGGGCCTTGGTCATTACCGGGAGTTCTGGCCTTTATGAAAGCGCTATGGGTGATGGCTACCCCAAGCGGGGTGATTATGAATTCATCAAGAAAAAGGCGCAAGATGTGTTTTACGATCCAGCTGTTGCCACCAAAGAAATTGTGGATGAGGTTTTCGCCACAGTGAACGACAGGGTTAAATTGGTTAAGACCTTGTCTATTGCGAAAAGTGCCATTCGCCATAATATGTCTAAAGACCTTCCTAATATGAAAACGCCAACGTGCATTATCTGGGGAGAAAATGATGCTGTTACGCCTCCAAATGTGGCCAAGGAATTTCATGAATTACTACCAGATTCGGAATTATTCTGGATTAAAAAGTGTGGTCATGCCCCTATGATGGAACATGCAGATCAGTTTAATGATATTCTAGACGCCTGGCTGGAAAAGAGAAATTTCTAAATCCGTTTTCCAATGAAAATAAAGTCGGCTGACTTTGTAATGAGCAATTCCGATGTTGCTAAATGCCCTAATGAGCCAATACCCGAGTATGCGTTCATTGGCAGGTCTAATGTGGGTAAATCATCATTGATCAATATGCTGACCGAACGCAAAAGCCTTGCCAAGATATCAGGAAGACCAGGAAAGACCCAACTCATTAACCATTTTAAAATCAATGGAAATTGGTTTTTAGTAGATTTACCGGGTTATGGGTACGCCCGTGTTTCCAAAAAAGATAAAAAGACTTTTCAAAAATATATTACCGATTATTTTATTAAGCGTGAACAATTACTTAGTGCATTTGTTTTGGTGGATGTTCGCCACGAACCCCAAAAGATTGATTTGGAGTTTATGGAATTTCTGGGTGAAAACATGATTCCTTTCAGTATTATATTTACGAAAGCCGATAAATTGAAGCCCAAGGTCATTGAAAAAAATGTTGGCTCCTATATACAGACATTACTTGACGGTGTTTGGGAAGAGGCTCCGAATTACTTTATTACATCGTCCTCAAAAAATATGGGCAGGGATGAAGTCTTGTATTACATTGATGATATCAACCAAAATTTCTTTCAAGAAAACAAATAGTTGATTCAAACTCTTGATTTTATCAAACTGATCAATTCTTCCGCACTTTCCAATTCATTCAATTCTACAGTATTAACAAATACTTCCAAGTTTTCACTGGTTGTAATGAGTACAATGGGGTAATTGAATTTATAGCCGAATTTTGAGGCATATTGATTTTTAAATTCATCCTTGTGTAAAAATTCCATTTCCAATGAAACTTCTTTCCTGAATTTTTTCCATATTCTTTTTTCTGTAAATGCACCAAAAGTAATATCACACAGATTGCATTCATACGTACTTGGACTGAATATTTTGTGTGCACCATCAATAATCATATTACGCAGGCCAGAATCCGCATTATAAACAAAGATCAATTTTTCTTGCATTTAAATTCCTGTGTTTGATGTCTAATATACTATATTTAATACTTATTGGTCTTTTAAAACCCCATGTACTTACACCAACCTTATCTAAAATATTTCCGATGAAAAAAACACTTGCATTCGCTGTATTTGCTTTTTGCATTTTAAGTTGTGTGAATCAAAAGAAAGAACAAGTTCCGCCAGTAATCGCACCTTTCTCAAATGTGGATACATTGGCCATTAATGATTGGTGGAATCGTGCAAACAATCCTATAATTGATTTGAAAGTTGGGCGGGATAGCGTTATTGCCTTCGGAATTTATACGGTTTCAAACAATACTCTGAAATTAAGTGCCCAATTGTATCCTTTGTATCCCGAAGAATCACGTGAAGTTAGATTGGAAATTGAAGAAAATGAGGAATGGAAAGAACTCCAAAGGCAAAATGTTAATGATTTGGGATGGTCTGCCCTATTTCGTATTGAAAATTGGGATGACACCAAAAATGTAAAATATAGATTACTTCATGGTAAAAAATCAACTTTTGAGGGCTTGATACGTAAAGACCCTAAAAACAAAAATGAGATAGTCTTAGCTGCTTTGTCCTGTAATTCAAATAAAGACCGGGGGCTAAGGGAAAATTATGTTCGCAACATCAACCATCAAGATCCAGATTTAGTATTCTTTGCCGGTGATCAATCCTACGATCACACCGAACATACGGCCGCTTGGTTAAAATTCGGTTTACAGTTCAAAGAGACTTTCCGAAACCGCCCATGTATTACCATTCCTGACGATCATGATATAGGCCAAGGGAATTTGTGGGGCGAAAATGGAAAAGTTTCCACAGCAGACGGTAGTGCAGACGGTGGTTATGGCTACCACCCCGAATATGTGAAGATGGTAGAAAGGTGCCAAACGGCGCATCTCCCAGACCCCTATGATCCTACCCCCATTGAACAGGGAATTGGTGTTTATTATACCAATCTCTTTGTGGGCGGAGTTGATTTTGCCATTTTGGAAGACCGCAAGTTTAAGTCAGGGCCCGAAGGAAAGATTCCGCAACAAGGACCTAGACCTGATCATATTCGCAATCCTGAATATGACCCAGCATCAATTGATTTGCCTGGATTAAAGCTTTTAGGGGAGCGTCAATTGCATTTTTTAGAGGATTGGGGAAGCAAAAATATGGGAGCTGTCAAAGTAGTCCTTTCTCAAACTGGATTTTGCGGTGGAGCCCATATTCATGGCCAATTGGATAATCGATTGCATGCCGATTTAGATTCAAATGGTTGGCCCCAAACGGGTCGGAATAAAGCCCTTGAGCTGATAAAAAAGGCGAACGCCACACATATTGCTGGTGATCAACATTTGGCAACGGTCATAAAACAAGGCATTCATGAATTTGGTGATGGCCCTTGGGCCTTCGTAGTTCCGGCTATAGTCAATGATTATTATAGTAGATGGTGGTGGCCCGAAGATGAAAAAGCAGGCAATAATCCAAATCTTAATACCTCATTGCCGTGGACCGGAGACTATTTGGATGGATTCAACAACAAAATAAGCATGTATGCGTATGTTAACCCAGAAAGTAGTTCAAAAGGAGGTGGTTATGGGTTGATTCGTTTCAATACCCAATCAAAGGAAGCTACTTTCGAGTGTTGGCCCAGATATGTTGATGTCACCAAATCGAATGCCCAACAATTTGAAGGCTGGCCAATGACAGTTGAAATTAATTAACGGAAGTTTTATAAAATTAAATAAAGGCATCAAAAATAATTGAAAAAGTACCTGAAAATGCCTACAAATGACCGTTTTTGAAGATTTTGTATTAGAAAAAGTAAATCAAGGACAATCAATAAAAGGACTTTATCCTTTGACCGATACGAGCATAAAGGTAATGTTCGAAAAATGGAAAAAAGATAAGGTTTAGTTCTTCTTTTGCATCATGACCGGCTGTCCAGTGCTTTCTAGAACAGTATACCAGAAGCCACCTTCCATATTGATTTTCTTTCTTTTATCGGTTACTGCCGTAATCGGTAGATAAACATATCGATTGTTAACCCTACCTACAACAAATCTTGTTCTACCGGACATTGCTCCATGTACTGCATGATAAGCCAATCCATTACAAAATACGCTATCCTCAGGATTTGCAGGAGCACTTCTAATGATATAACTAGGATCTATATATTTTATGGTCACCGGACAATCATTCTTCTTAAAATAATCAGCAATCTCCTTTTTTAGTAACAATCCAATATCTTTATGCTTAATATTTCCAGAGGCATCGGTAACCTGTCCTTTTTTATCTTTACTAAAAAGATTCTGTCCAGCACCCTCGGCGACCACAATTACAGCGTGATGTTTTTTATCCAAACGTTTCTTAAGCAATGCTAAAAAACCGTTCTCACCTTCGAGCTCAAAATGCATTTCAGGAACCAAAACAAAGTTTACCACGGGCATAGAAATTGCTGCCGAAGCCGCAATAAAACCACTGTCACGACCCATTAACTTTACAATGGCAATACCATTATAAGCCCCAGTGGCCTCATTGTGGGCATCTCTTATAATCGGGTTGGCTACATTGTAAGCCGTTTCAAAGCCAAAAGTTTTGTCGATAAGATTAATATCATTGTCTATAGTTTTGGGGATTCCTATTACTGAGATATCATATCCGCGTTTCTTAATTTCTTCACCAATGGCATCTGCGCCTTTTAAAGTGCCATCTCCTCCGATAGTGAACAATAGATCTATACCATTTTCATATATATAATCAACCATGGCGCCTACGTCTTGACTACCTCTTGAAGAACCCAATATGGTACCCCCAAATTGATGAATATCCTTAACAAAACTAGGAGTCAAATCCATAAAATCATGACCGTATGAAGGAATAAGACCTTCATAACCGTACCGTACACCAAGAATTTCCTTAACCCCATAGAAATATGTAAGCCCCATGACCAAACTGCGGATCACATTGTTAATGCCGGGACACAACCCACCACAAGTTACTATGGCAGCCTTGGTTTTTCTTGTGTTAAAGTATATTTTTTCCCGTGGACCTGCCTTCACCATGGCCATAGGCTCCTTTTTGCCCGCCAAACACTTTTTATATTCTTTAAGTGAGATATCATACAATATTTTATCATCCTCTTTTACAAAGTTAAAAATGTCATCCCCATGCCTTTTACTTAATCGTAACGGAGAATCATATGAAGCTTTCCCTAATATATTGATATCGAATTTTTCTTCGGTTGCCATCTGTTGGTCGTTTATCGTATTACTTAAAACAAGCATCAAAAGTACTACATCTGCGTAAAAACTAGGCATTGAATAGTGCCTAAACGCGAATAAATTTTAGATTTTGAATAAGGATGTCGAATTTTTGGGAATACCTTAATTAAAATCGCCCTTTACAGAAAAATTCCA
The DNA here is from genome assembly GCA_963768235.1 of uncultured Flavobacteriaceae bacterium. Taxonomy (GTDB): domain Bacteria; phylum Bacteroidota; class Bacteroidia; order Flavobacteriales; family Flavobacteriaceae; genus Maribacter_A. The sequence continues at coordinate 196,069 of CAVYHF010000008.1, read as the reverse complement.
ATAGTATTCAACATCAATCAATGAAATTACGATTAGCTTTTAAGGTCTAATTTTTCAGCAAAATACACACAGAAATCTTTCATGGTTGCAGTCATTTTTTCATCTTGCGTGGCCTTCATAAAGGTATCCGATAATGAAACCAAGGTTTGATGGAAAAAAACTTTCATTTCATCAACAGGCATATCCTTGGTCCATAAATCAATTTTTAGTGACTCTTGATTTTTACTGTCCCAAACAGAAAGTAACATGGCCTTCGCCTTTTCATTGTTGATTCCGCCATCCTCCGCGGACCAGGTTAACTTTTCCGGAACCCGATTTTCATCTAACTCCACCTTTAGTGTAATTTCCGATGTATGTAGCTTAGCCATTTATTTGTTTGGTTTATAGTTAGATTTTTTAAATATATCTTCGGCAGATAAATTCAATAATTGTTGTAATGAAACTTCATTTTTATCCATAAAAGAACGTACAATTTGCCATCCCAAATAGCGGCCTAATTGACCAGGGGATTCATTATCCAATTCCAAACCAAATTTGGAAAACGGGGCCGGATCTAAAAACCGTTGGGATAACTTAATATCTGTGCTATATAATAATTCATTTTCGATAAAATGCCGCCACATCGGTTCTTCATTCGCTTGTGCCCAAGCCAATTGATCTTGGGAATAAGTGATTTTTTGCTCGTCAGTATGAAATGGCATTAATTTATCTTTGAGATACAAGATTTTTCCGAAATAAATAATCTGCGCCAAAAAGGTGCGCTCCTCGGGTCTTGATACTACTTTATTGGCAAAGGCACTGGCAATATTGCTAACTATAAAATCCCGGTTCATGTCTGAGGCAATATAATTTTGCATACCCCCATAATATTTATGTTTTGGACCCAAATAATTGTCCAGTCCAATAAGTAATAGACTATCTGCCAATATTATACGATTTTTATAGTCAACATCATTGGTCACTGTAATAATTCTTGGGGCTTGATATTTTGGGAAATAATATTTTATATACTTAAAAAGCAATTCAATATCTGTTGTTTCTTTTTCAAAGTCAGCAAATTCAGTCTTGACTTCTTGTCTTAATTCAATTTGAAGGGAGTCTTGAAGTTTAGCGATCCATACACTATCTGGCGCTGGGAAAAAATAAGGGTATTCTTTTCTTAGCTTAGGAATATCACTGGCCGTGGCATTTGCAAACTCATTATCGAATCTTGACACCCTCAAATCCAAAGCAATCTTATTCACCTCCTCAGCAATCTTGTCCTTTTTTTCACAACCTATAAAGACAAAAGCAAATATTACCCATAAATAAAATGTCTTCTTCATATAAAGAAATTTACCTTAAATTTTAATCTTAAGCCACAAGGCTTTATTTTTATCGCGCAAAGTTAATTGTTTTAACCTAATAAATTCTCTGATGAAAACCGAAAAAGTTATTGACCATATTGTGACTTGGCTAAAGGATTATGCAGATAACGCCGGTATCAAAGGATTTATTATCGGAATCTCCGGTGGAATAGATTCAGCCGTCACTTCTGCCCTATGCGCCAAAACAGGCCTAAATCTGCTTTGTTTGGAAATGCCTATACACCAATCTGAAAACCAGGAAACAAGAGCAGAAAATCATATTGAATGGTTGATCAAAAATTTTGGTAATGTAAACAGGCAGCCTGTTAATCTCACCCCTGTTTTTGATAGTTTGCTTGCTACATTACCACCTGTTGAAAACGAAGAACGCCGGTTTATGTCACTTGCCAATACACGAGCGAGATTAAGAATGACCACTTTATACTATTTTGCAGCGCTCAAAGGATATCTAGTAGCTGGTACCGGGAATAAAGTTGAAGATTTTGGGGTAGGATTTTACACAAAATATGGCGATGGTGGTGTTGATTTGAGTCCAATTGCGGATCTTCTGAAATCTGAAGTATATGAAATAGCGAAAGCTCTTGGAATCAACGAAGAAATCATAGTTGCGGCACCAACCGATGGGCTCTGGGGAGATGACCGAACCGATGAGGACCAAATTGGGGCATCTTACCCCGAATTGGAATGGGCTATGTCAATGAATGACCAAGGAAAATCTGTTGAAGATTTTTCTGGTAGAAATAAACAAGTTTTCACTATCTTTAAAAAATTAAATTTGGCCAACCAACATAAGATGCTGCCAATACCTATTTGTGAAATACCTGAAGCGCTGAAGTAACCACTCAACTAGTAATCAGGCATATAAAACGAATATAATGTTTACTTTTCAGAAATTAAGTGACCTTTGTCAACCAAATTAGATATATTAACCTTACATTGTATGTCAGTCTTTTCAAGACTTCTTAAATTAAAAGGATAACTTATCTAGAAAATTTAACAAAATGATTAAAGTGTTAATTGCGGACAACCATCCTATCATTAGAATGGGAGTTAAAGAGGTATTGAACAATGCAAGTGGATTTGAAGTTGTGGATGATGTTTCAACTACTACCGAGCTTTTTAAAAAGCTGGAGACAACTTCCCCTGATGTGGTAATGTTAGAAATGGACATTCCCGAGATCAATGGTATCGCCACTTTAAGGAGGATGAAAAAGGAATATCCTGATGTGAAGGTGTTAATGTACAGTGGACAATCTGAAGATGTTTATGCGCTCAGCACCATAAGGGCTGGTGCGTTTGGTTACCTTTCAAAAGCATCGGATATTGACTATATCATTTCTGCGGTGAAGAAGGTGAGTGAAGGAAACATGTTCATCACAAATGAACTCGCACAACGATTGGCTTTTGATGAAAGTACCCAGAAACCTCGTAGATTCTTTAGAAAATTATCTACCAGAGAAGTTGAGGTCTTAAAATTATTGGCCAGCGGAAAACGCAACAAAGATGTTGCCATAGGTCTTAACCTAAATGAGAAAACGGTTAGCACGTATAAGGCGCGTTTAATGAAAAAGTTAAACGTTGACAACATGGTTGATTTATTACAACAGGCCAAAGCTTTAGAATTGTATTAAACCAAAAAGTTTAAGTGTTTAAAAAAACCCTGACCAAATGGTCAGGGTTTTTTGTTTTTTTTAATCCTATCAAATTACCCAAATAAAAAAATTGAATCTATGAGAGTACCCTGTTCAATTTTTTATTCAAGAGTTGGTTCAATTGCAGATAATTCATGATCTCTTCAAGGGTTTCGCTATTATCCTCAGTACTTTCCTCAGTACTATTTTGCAAAGTCTCCATTCTTCTTTTAATCAGGTAACATCTTAGTGTCAAAATAGTCTCGCTAACCAATTGCGAAACTCCGATTTTTTTATCCTTTGGATAAATATCCTTGCTCTCCCAATTATGGAGCATGTACTTTTCTTCTTCCATTAAGATTGAAGATATCTCTGCTACCATTTCCTGGTCCAAATCAGCAATAAAAGTGTTGATTGTGAAATCTTCCTTATGATTTAAATCTTCAATTAACTTATAATAAATATTTTTGAAATGTGGATTCGTAAGCTCAATTTCATCATCTTGAAGATCCAAATAAATCTTTTCATATACCTTGGATTCCAAAGATTCGGGTTCCAAAATCAAATCACCATCTTCATTCTCCTTTAAAACCAAGTCTTCAAATTGCTCCAGTTCGTTTCCGTAAAGCAACAACAATTCAATAATCTTTCGCTCCAGTTCATATTGCACATCTACCTTTTCAGGTAAGGGTTCATTTTTTACAACATCAAATGCCTTTTGTTCCTGTTTTACTTGTTTAGATGCATCAGCAATATTCTTTTTCCCAATTTGAGCCAAGGTATTGAACAAAACAGCCTCAGAAATATTCATTATCTGGGCACATTCCTGAATATAGATTTCCTTTTTTATTCGATCTGGAATCTTTGAAATACTATGAACTATATCCCGAACCGTATCTGCCCTTTTTATAGGGTCGTTAGCCGCTTCCTCAACCAACAAAGAAGCTTTGAATTGTATAAAATCTTTAGAGTTTTGTTGTAAATATTGAGCAATTTCGTCAAGCTCATTGTTTTTGGCAAAGCTATCAGGGTCTTCCCCTTCTGGAAAAGTACAAACCTTAACGTTCATTCCCTGCTCCAGAATTAAATCGATACCTCGAAGAGAGGCGCGGAGACCAGCAGCATCACCATCAAATAGCACCGTGATGTTTTTAGTCAACCTATTGATCAGACGAATTTGCTCTGGTGTCAATGCAGTACCACTTGAGGCAACCACATTGTGGATACCCCTCTGATACAACTGAATAACATCGGTATACCCTTCTACCAAATAACAATTGTCCTCTTTGGCGATAGCCTGTTTCGCAAAATATATACCATAAAGCACCTTGCTCTTGTGATAAATATCGCTTTCGGGGGAGTTTAAATATTTTGCAGCCTTTTTATCATTGGTCAAAATACGGCCACCGAAACCCAAAACGCGTCCACTCATTGAATGTATTGGAAACATTACCCTGCCTTTGAACCTATCGAACTTTTTGGGGTTGTTGGGATTATTGACATCTTCTTTTACTATGGTGAGCCCTGTTTTTTGAAGATAATTAAGTTTGTATCCTTTATCCAATGCCGCGGTTGTAAAACCATCCCATTGATCCAAACAATAGCCCAAACTGAACTTTTTGATAGTCTCATCTGTAAATCCCCGCTCCTTGAAATAGGTCATGCCTATGGCCTTTCCCAATTCAGATTCCCACAACATTTGGGAAAAATGGCCTTGGGCAAATTCTGAAACCAAATACATACTTTCGCGCTCATTGGCTTCCTGCTTTTGCTCATCAGTACGTTCGGTTTCCTCAACCTCAATATTGTACTTTTTGGCCAAATACTTTATGGCCTCAGGATAGGTAAAATGCTCATGCTCCATGAGAAAGGCCACTACATTACCCCCTTTTCCACTACTAAAATCCTTCCAAATCTGTTTTACGGGAGACACCATAAAACTTGGGGTTCGCTCATCTGAAAACGGACTTAAACCCTTAAAATTGGCTCCTGATTTCTTCAATTGAACAAAATCGCCGATAACCTCCTCTAACCGGGCGGTTTCATACACTTGATCTATGGTCGATTTTGAAATCAAAATACTATTATTAGGATTGCTAAAATTAACAAAAAATAGCAGTGCTCTAGCAAAGAAAAGCCTCAGTTATGGTAATTTCATATTCAATACCAAAATAAGTAGATTTATATTCTAATACTCTTCATAAATGTTTCTATTTTTCGGCACAAGACCAAGTAAAGAAGAAATTCTAAAATTGCAAGGTCTAAAATGTACTTTCTGTAATCAAACGGATACATTGACGGCATTCATACAATCAATCTATTTTCATATATTCTGGATCAAACTTTTTAAAATTTCAAAGCATGAAATGATTGAATGCTCCCATTGTAAAAGAGTGTATTACAAAGAGGAATTTACTGATGAAATGGTTGATGCTTTAAAAAGAACAACGTAAATCAATCCCCTCCGTCCCGCCGTAGCGGGACACTTCCCCTTATCCAAGGTGAGGAGCGGGTATGTTTAAAGGTCGAACCGAAGGCCAAGTGCGATAATATTCTGTGGTATTGCAGCGTTTTTGAAAATGGGATTCAGGTCATATTTGGCATATAAGAGCACCCCGTCATACCCAATATATGCATTTAAGCCATATATAAGCTCATTGGTATTGAAACCACCCCTCTGAATAGTCTTTACCTTATCCCCGTTTCTGTTGTATTTTAATACTTGTCGCGAACTCATATTGAAGCCGCCAAAGACACCAATACCCACACGGAACTGGTTGGTCAAGGAATATCGAACCGTTCTACTGGTTTTATGCACTTTGGACGGACCAAATTCCAAATAGAAGGGGAATACTAAATTATCCATCCTGAATTTGGATTTTCTTAGACCATATTCAAATTCCTGTAATTCAACTTGACCATCCTGAATTACAAAATATTGATTGCCTTTGGGTTTTAAGCCGTTGAACTGAAAAGAAAATCCATAATTCAAACGTACAAAGTTCGATTTTTCAAAAACCCTAGTTCGCCATGACCAGCCTATTTCAAAAAATCGACTACCTCCAATTTTGTAGGGAGAATCATTAAGAGACTGACCTTCGAATAATGCATTATTGAAACCTGCAGCTATTACAAAATCCGAATAGGTTCTTCGATCATATTTTAATTCTCTTTTCAATCTTCTTCGTTCTTCCCCAAGCATTGATGAACCGTCTGCCCTTTTAAGATCTATATTGATTTCCAAAGCAGAAACCCCTGTGCTATCTACAGTTTCGACATCCATAACTTCTCCGCTATTACGCTCTAGAAGAAGAATTTCATTTTCGATTATAGCGATTCTGTTCTCTATATTCAAGGCCCTTTTTTTGGCCGCTGACTCCTTTAAAACCTTTGCTTCATCTAAACTTACTTGGTTTTTTTCATACCGCTTGTTTATTTCTTCCACCTCAATTTTTAAAGCTTCCTTTTCCTGTTCATTAATTTGATCTTTACTTTTTTTGAGCAATTCTACTTTTCGTTCATAGGCAACAGCATCTTGAGCAGCAACATTATACACTGCTAATGAAACGAATAACACTACTAGATAAATGGTAATAACTCTCATAATACTTTGTTTAAAGACCTTCCTTATCCTTCCCCCCAAATTGGGAAGGAGGATAAAAGAAGATTGATGATTGATTGATGAATATTAATTGTTACGATCTGCTACCGCAGTTCTTACTTTTAAGAAACCTGTTTTTAAGGATTCGAAAATCTGTTCTCTAAACGATTTATCGAGCTCACCTTCAACCTCGTTCAATAACGCCATAGCATCGACCTCACCCTCATTGTTAAAGATTTTATCGGTTAATATTTCCTGTTGCGCTTGTCGCAACAAGGAATCCACCTCAATACTTGAAACGGGCAGGTTACTGTCTTCCAGCAAGTTAACCTGTGCCACGATTTCCGCTATTTTGGCATTGATTAACCGCTCAGTTCCAATAGGTACTGAATCAACTTTTTTGACTATGCCACCGTCAATATCGGCCGAGACAATTTGTGCCTTGGGTTTAAGGCCTGTTTCAACTTGTACCCTGGATTTTTTAGCATCTTTGATACCTATTTTATCCGTAATTGCTATCTTTTCTTCTGCTGCATTTTGTTTAACCAGAACAGCTTCTGTTTTCGGAATGTCAGCAGGTTCATTGGGCGTTTCCACTAATTGAATCCTCGGTTCAATGACTTCATCCGATGTGTTGAAATACAAGGATGAGAGTATTAAAATTCCAATGAATGCGGCAGCCACAGCATACCAAAAGAAGCTATTTGATTTGGATTCTTTTGGAATGGGTAATTGATTGGAAATTTTGTCCCAAGCATTGGGCGAGGGGCTAATTTCCCTTTCTCGCATTTGGTTCTTTATGTGCTTTTCAAATTTATCGGGTTCCATAACCTATGATATTTTGTCTTTTTAATTTTTCCTGTAGTATCTTTCGGGCCTTGAATAACTGCGATTTGGACGTGCTTTCTGAAATCTGTAATAATTCTGCAATTTCATTGTGCTTATACCCTTCAATTACAAATAAAATGAACACCATTTTATATCCCTCAGGTAAGGCATCGATCAATATTTGTATATGCTCAACATCAAGCTCAGAAGAAATAATATTGCCCTTGGCTTCATTTCGTTCATATAATTCATCATCATAAACAACAAACTGTTTTTTTCTGACATAGGAGATACTTTCACGAATCATAATTCTACGAATCCAGCCTTCAAAACTTCCATTGAATTTAAATGACTCCACGTTTTTGAAAACCTTTAGAAAACCGCCAATCATTACATCTTCGGCGAACTGCAAATCCCTAACATACTGTCTACAAATCCCTAACATTTTAGGGGCATGTTTATCATAAATTCGCTTCTGCGCCTCATGATTCCCAGCAGCTGCTTTTTTTATGAGTTGCTTCTCGTTGTTGTAAATTGAAATGATTTTCAAAATGTTTTAATTGGCTTCTATAAAGATAGACGCATTAAGAGTAAAGATAGTTGCCTAGGGAAAGAAAAAATATTCAAAAAAGTATATAATACACTGTTATACCGCAAGTTGATAATTATTTTTTTCTATCAACCACATAATTCACCATGAGTTCAAGAGAATCCCTATAGGGAGATTGGGGGTAGGTAACCAATAAATCCAATGCCAGTTTTTTAAATTCATGCATTTTAGTCTCAGCATAGGTGAGGCCACCTTGATTTTTTACGAATTCAATTACCTCTTTGACTCTTTTTTTATCCCGATTATGATTTTTTACGGAGTTGATCAACCATTTCTTTTCTGACTTTGAGCAAGTATTGAGTACATGAATTAGCGGCAAAGTCATCTTCTGCTCTTTGATATCTATTCCTGTGGGTTTGCCTATTTTTTGTTCTCCGTAGTCAAAAAGGTCATCCTTAATCTGAAAAGCCATGCCACAGTACTCACCAAATTTTCGAAAGATTTCTACTTCTTCAGATTCTGGTTTTACTGAACAAGCACCCATACTACAACAGGCAGCGATCAAGGTTGCGGTTTTTTGACGAATAATGTTATAATATACTTCCTCGGTAATATCCAATCTTCTCGCCTTCTCTATTTGTAAAAGCTCGCCTTCACTCATTTCGCGCACTGCAACTGAGATAATTCTTAGCAAATCAAAATCACCATTATCAATTGAAAGTAGCAGTCCTTTTGATAAAAGAAAATCACCCACTAAGACAGCAATTTTATTCTTCCATAACGCATTTATAGAGAAAAACCCCCGACGCCGGTCGCTCTCATCTACCACATCATCATGAACCAAAGTAGCTGTATGTATCAATTCTATTACAGAAGCTCCACGATAAGTACGCTCATTGACTTCACCATTATTTAACAATTTGGCAGTCAAAAAAACGAACATGGGGCGCATTTGCTTCCCTTTTCGGTTTACAATATAATACGTAATACGATTGAGTAAGGCTACCTTAGAAGACATGGATTCCCGGAACTTAATTTCAAAAAGTTCCATTTCCTTATTAACAGGATCCTTTATTTGAGATACTATTTTCAAGTAATTTGGTTTATTGTCTTACCAGGTTTGGTCGATAAATTTAGGGAAAATATTATGGTATTATCTTAAATCTAAACTGTGAATTCACGATTGCTATGACTTATTCGCCAATTGACCACAAGCAGCATCAATATCCTTTCCTCTAGAACGGCGCACAGTAACTGTAATTCCTCTTCGTTCAAGTGTATCAACATACATAGTTATCGCTTTATCATTAGCTTGTTGAAAATCGCCATCATCTATTGGGTTATATTCAATAAGATTAACTTTTGATGGGGCAAAACGACAGAATTCAACGAGAGCATCGGCATCTTTTTGGGTATCGTTTATCCCATTCCATACTATGTATTCATACGTAATTCTACTTTTGGTCTTGCCATACCAATATTGTAAGGCCTCCCTTAAATCAGCTAAGGTGAAAGTGGCGTTAAAAGGCATAATCGATGTTCTAATCGCATCAATGGCAGAATGTAAAGACACTGCTAATTTAAATTTAACCGCATCATCGGCCATTTTTCTTATCATCTTGGGAACGCCTGAAGTAGACACAGTAATTCTTTTAGGCGACATTCCCAATCCGTCCGGGGATGTAATTTTATCTATCGCCTTCAAGACATTGTTATAGTTCATCAAAGGCTCACCCATACCCATAAAAACGATATTGCTCAATGGTCTCTTAAAATACAATCGACTTTCATTATCAATGGCAACTACCTGATCATATATTTCATCGGGATTTAAATTGCGCATTCGCTTTAATCTTGCTGTAGCGCAAAACTTACAGTCCAAACTACAGCCAACCTGGCTCGACACACAGGCTGTGGTCCTGGTTTTGGTTGGAATAAGCACCGACTCTACTACTAGATCATCATGTAAACGAACGGCATTCTTTATTGTACCATCCTTACTACGCTGAATTTGATCAACCTTTATATGATTGATCACAAAATTGGAAGTCAAAAGATCACGGGTTTCTTTTGAAATATTGGTCATTATATCAAAAGAATGGGCAGATTTCTGCCAGAGCCATTCATACACTTGATTGCCCCTGAAAGCCTTGTCCCCATTATTAAGGAAAAACGCTCTCAATTGCTCCAAGGTCAATGCCCTGATATCTTTCTTTTTTGTTTTTTCCTCCATTTAAATTAGATAACATATCAAAAAATCCCACTTTCAACATTCATCGATATAGTGGGATTTTGATTTCTTTTTTTTTGGAAACCCACTCACATAGGTTTTCCGAAAACTATATGATCAACATGGCATCACCATAAGAGTAGAACTTATAGCCTTCCATAATAGCTTCTTTATACGACTTTTTCATTAAGTCATGACCAATAAAGGCAGATACCATCATCAATAAGGTAGATTTTGGTAAATGAAAATTGGTCACCATGCAATTGGCAATACTGAATTCATAAGGAGGAAATACGAATTTGTTCGTCCATCCGTCGTAAGTATTCAAGGTGTGCGCTGAAGAAACAGCACTTTCCAATCCACGCATGGCTGTCGTGCCAACAGCACACACTTTTCGTTTGTTCCTTTTTGCATTATTGACAATTTCTGTTGCTTTTTCATCGATTATCAATTCTTCGCTATCCATTTTATGTTTGGATAAATCCTCAACCTCAACCGGATTGAAGGTTCCCAAGCCAACGTGCAGCGTTACCTCAGCAAAATCAATTCCTTTTATTTCTAACCGCTTCAACAAATGTTTTGAAAAATGAAGCCCTGCGGTTGGTGCCGCAACAGCGCCTTCGTGTTTGGCATAAATGGTCTGGTAACGTTTCTCATCTTCTGGTTCAACATCTCTTTTTATATATTTTGGCAGTGGTGTTTCTCCTAATTCACGAAGCTTTCTTCTAAAATCCGTATAAGATCCGTCATATAAAAAGCGTAATGTTCTACCCCTGGAAGTTGTATTGTCAATTACTTCAGCAACCAAACTTTCATCCTCACCAAAATAAAGTTTATTACCAATACGAATTTTACGCGCAGGATCAACAAGCACATCCCAAAGACGTTGCTCCTCATTCAGTTCACGAAGTAAGAATACCTCGATACGCGCACCCGTTTTTTCTTTATTGCCATATAACCTGGCAGGGAAAACCTTAGTATTGTTCAATACCATAACATCACCTTCATCAAAATAATTGATTAGGTCCTTGAACATTTTATGTTCAATTTTTCCAGTTTCCCTATGGATGACCATTAATTTGGATTCGTCCCTGTTTTCGGCAGGATACTCGGCTAATAAATCTTTTGGAAGTTCAAAATTGAAGTGTGATAATTTCATATGGTAGTAATTATTGTATTTTTTATTAGCAATTTTTGCGGCTGCAAATATACGACCTCGGCATAGGCGATGTCAAGTAAATCGATGATTAAATGTTAATTATAATTCTTGAAGGCGAAAACCCAGTTTATTAAGGTCTTTCCAAAAATCGGGATATGATTTTGAAACTACTTCTGCATCATTGATTGAAAAAGATCTTTTTAAGGCCAAAGGAGCAAATGCCATCGCCATTCTATGATCATTATAAGTATCAACAGTAACCTCTGGCTTAATATGGGAAATAGGCGCCAAACTTAATGTTTTATCAGTAATGGTAACCTCTGCTCCAAATTTTGCCAGTTCGGTACGCATGGCCTCTAATCTGTCTGTTTCCTTGATTTTAAGTGTGTGTAAACCGGTAAGCTCACAACCCAATCGCAACCCTAGACAAGTAACTGCAATGGTTTGTGCAATATCCGGCGCATTCGCCAAATCGCATTCAATAGAAGTAGACTGACACTGCTGCACTTTCTTCAATACGATCATGTTCTTAAAGAACGTGGTATCTACTCCAAATTCTTTGTAAATCTCGGCAAGGATACTATCCCCCTGCAAACTATTCCTTTTATAAGCGCTCAATTTTATTTCGGAGCCAACCTCACTTAAAGCCACAATGCCATAGAAATAAGATGCAGAACTCCAATCTGATTCGACCACGAGTTCTTTTGTCCCAACATTTTCTTTAGGTGAAACTTTTATACTATTCCCTTCAAATGAAGTTTCAATCCCAATTTGGTTCAATAATCCTAAAGTCATTTTGATGTAAGGCACCGATGTGATTTTACCCACTAGCTTAAGTGTCAAACCGTTTTCGAGGCTAGGAGCAATCAACAATAAAGCTGAAATGTATTGACTGCTAATATCAGCAGGTAAGCTAACCTTGTTCTTATGTAATTTTTTCCCTATTATTTGTATTGGTGGATATCCTTCACTATTGAGATATTCAATATCCGCTCCTAATTTTCTTAAAGCTTCCACCAATACTTTTATAGGTCTTTCCTTCATTCTTTTAGAGCCAGTAAGCACCACATTTTTTCCTGCCTGCGAAGCAAAATAACCTGTTAAGAAACGCATCGCGGTTCCTGCATGATGAATATCGACTTCCCCACTGGAAATCGCAAGCCCCTTTTGCATCACTTCGGCATCGTCAGAGTTAGAGATATTACCAATAGAAATATTGGGGTACAAGGCCTGTAATAGTAAAGAGCGGTTAGACTCACTTTTAGAGCCCGTTATTTGTATGTGGGATTTTAATAAATTATTGGATGGGCCAGATAGGTGTAACTTCAAGTTAGATGGGTTTAAAAACAACGTCCAAATATAACACTATTTGAGTTTTTCATTGTTTTGGTGCCGATTGTGGTCCCTTTTGGATTTCAGAGCCAATTTCTTATCGAATGCCTCTTCAAGATTTATCCCAGTTTGGTTTGCCAAACAGAGAACAACAAAAAGAACGTCGGCCAATTCTTCACCTAAATCCTTGCCCTTGTCTGAATCTTTTTCGCTCTGCTCACCATATCTACGAGCAATGATACGAGCCACTTCACCCACCTCCTCAGTAAGTTGTGCCATGTTGGTCAGTTCATTGAAATAACGAACACCATGTTCCTTGATCCAAGTATCTACCTCCTGTTGTGCTTTCTGTATTCCCATTATTCCTTATTTTTTGTATCGATGGTAATCGTAACGGGGCCATCATTCAATAATTCAACTTTCATATCGGCTCCAAATACCCCTGTGCCTACTTTTTTTCCTAGGTCAATCTCCAGTCGTTCAACAAAATCCTTATAGGCCGGTATCGCAATTTCAGGCTTTGCTGCTTTTAAATATGACGGCCTATTCCCTTTCTTCGTTGAAGCATGCAAGGTAAACTGACTTACCACAATGGCATCCCCGTTAACCTCAATTAATGACTTGTTCATAACGCCCTCTTCATCATCAAAAATACGCAGATTAACAATCTTACGGGAAAGCCATTCTATATCCGCTTTGGCATCCTCATTCTCTACTCCCAATAAAATAAGCAGCCCTAACCCTATTTTTGAGATAATCCCACCTTCTACAGTAACACTTGCTTTTGATACTCTTTGAACAACGGCTCTCATAGTTGTAAACCCCAACAAAAAACAGGGTAATTAATTTTATTGATTATTATCAAAATTATCAATTCTGTAGGTATCGTCCTCACCAGTCACCATCTGTACATAGCTCTTATATCTGCTCCAAGCAACTTCGTTCTTTTCCAATGCAGTTTTTACAGCACATTTAGGCTCATCCAAATGCAAACAATTATTGAATTTACACTCAATTTTAAGTTTAAAAAACTCTGGAAAATAATCCCCGATTTCATCCTTATCCATATCGAAAATACCAAAGCCTCTAATACCTGGAGTATCAATAATCCGAGCATCAAAACTTAGGTCAAACATTTCTGCAAAAGTTGTGGTATGCTGTCCTTGTAGGTGCTGCTCTGAAATTTCAGTGGTCTTTATGTTCAAGGAAGGCTCCAAAGCATTGATCAATGTTGATTTTCCTACTCCTGAATTACCAGAAAACATACTCGTTTTGCCCATCATCAATTCTTTTACCTTGTCCACATTTTTTCCAGATTTGGCAGATAGACCAATACAAGTATATCCTATTTTGCGATATAACGCTGCCAAATATTTAACTTCAAGGAGTTCTTCTTCATTATACGTATCAATCTTATTGAACAATATTACCGCTGGAATATCGTAAGCTTCAGCAGTCGCTAAAAAGCGGTCAATGAAAATGGTATATGTCTTTGGGTTTTTAAGCGTTACCAACAAAAACACTTGATCTAGATTAGAAGCGATGATATGGGTCTGTTTTGAAAGCTTCACAGACTTTCTTATGATATAGTTTTTTCTATCCTCGATATGGAAAATAATTCCAATGGTCTCATCACCAATCTTCTCAATTTCAAAATCCACATTGTCCCCAACAGCAACAGGATTAGTACTTTTTATACCTTTTATTCGAAATTTACCCTTAATACGGCATTTATAAAAAGCACCACTGATAGCCCTTACGGTAAACCAGCTTCCTGTCGATTTATATACTATACCTTTCATTTAGACACGTAAATTATTAATAGAGGGGGCAACTCACAAAATAACAATTTTTATAGATAACATTTATTTTATCTTTACGTTATTAATAACTAAAAATAAAACCAATTAACATGAAAAAAATCTTTCTATTCGTATGCCTTTTAGGCCTAATGTCTTTTGAACTAAGTGCTCAAGAGTTTAAAGTTATTACTAGTGTAGAATCAATTGTACCCAATGGTGTGGGAAGATCTAGAATTATTAGTGCCTTGGAAGACAAAGATTATAAGGAATTTTCAAGTGTACAGACCGAAGAGGACAATACCCGAAACAAATCCAATAGAAAAGAAATTCGCGTCAAGAATTTTGAGGAAACCAAATTGCTGAACTTCTATAACATTGGAGGCATTCGTTTTCAGAACATCGCTGCAAATGATGCAATAATCACATCAAAAATAAACACGATGGTTGCCGAAGGTTGGGAATTGGCTTTTGTAACTAGTGGAGTCGAAAGTGAAGGCGGTAAAGGGGATGGTCAAGGTATTTTTATAACCCGTTATATTTTTAAAAGATAAAAATAAATAATCCCGGCTTTGGCCGGGATTATTCATAATTAGTCTTTAATATAAACCCTGCCACCAGCAAGGGTTTTTTTGTTGACACTTTTAGGATTGCCATAAACGTAAACATCGCCACCTGCTTTTACATTAATGTCAACTTTGTCCGAAGCAAAGATCTCGGCTTCTCCCGCAGCGGTAATCTTTATATCAGTATTGGCTGTTTTTAGTTCTCTACCTTCAAATATTCCTCCGGTATTCAATACTATCCACTGGTTTTCTGCCAAGCCAGAAGCTTCCACTATTCCACCGGTTACTGCACGCACTTCCAAATCAACAACGTCCAAACCAGCTTTTATTTGAGCGCCTTCTTGAGATCGTATCTCTAGATGGTCTTGCTTGATCAATTCATTTGATACGATTTTGGCTCCTTCATTACCATCGATAACATCTAAATGTTTGTAGAAAACCTCAATGAAGGTATCTTCCCCTCTAAACTTTTTATCCAATTGCATTCTTAACTTCAAGGTTCCATCGGTATTGACCACTTTAATGTCGTAAACATTCTCACCTTTTATGGTAATCCTATTTTCATCTGATTTAATGAGGTTTACCTCAATTAAATCAAAGACTTTAATTTTATTAAAGTCACCTACTTCCTTGTCAATCATTCTTTGAGCTGAGACGGTAAATGAACTTATCACCGCGAAAAGTAAAAGTATTTTTTTCATCATTGTTCTTTTTGATTTCTTTAAAGATTGAAATTAAGAATGATTGTTACAGTTTTCAAAAAAAATCCCGATTATAAATCGGGATTTTATTGTTATGATTGCATTATCTTCTCTTGATGGTTGATGGATTCTTGGTGAATGGCCTTGAACATTTTTAGAACAAACTCCTCACTTAATCCTTTTGATTCTCCTTCTAGTATCATAGCACCGAGAATCTGATTCCAACGATTGCTCTGGAGAACAGCAACATTCTTTTGCTTTTTAAGCTCCCCGATACCATCCGATACCTTCATGCGTTTACTAAGGGTTTCAATCAATTGATTATCGATTATATCTATCTGTGCCCTTAGATTACTCAACATACTCTTGTATTCAGCCTCTTCGTCTGATACTTTTCTTATACGCAGATCAATCATAATCTGAATCAAGGTTTTAGGAGTTACTTGCTGGGCAGCATCGCTCCAAGCATTTTCAGGATCATGGTGTGTCTCTATAATGAGCCCATCATAATTGAGATCTAAAGCAGTTTGTGAAACATCGAAAATCATATCCCTATTCCCGGTTATATGTGATGGGTCATTTATGATTGGCAAATCAGGAAATTTGGTCTGTAATTCAATTGCCAATTGCCATTCGGGGATATTTCTATATTTGGATTTCTCATAAGTAGAGAAACCCCTGTGGATTACTCCAAGTTTGCCAATATTTGCAGTATGTAGTCTTTCAACAGCTCCCAACCATAATGATAAATCTGGGTTTACAGGATTTTTTACCAATACGATCTTGTCAGTACCTTGCAATGCATCGGCTATTTCCTGGACTATGAAAGGACTAACCGTTGAACGCGCACCAATCCAAAGTAAATCTATATCATGCTCTAAAGCCAATTCAACATGGGCTCTATTTGCAACCTCCGTGGCCGTCTTTAATCCAGTTTCTTCCTTTACTTTTTGCAGCCATTTAAGGCCTAAAGCCCCAACACCTTCAAAATTACCCGGACGTGTTCTAGGTTTCCAAATACCAGCACGAAAATAGTTTACATCAGTGTCTTTTAGTTCATGTGCAATCTTCAAGACCTGTTCTTCGGTTTCTGCACTACATGGTCCAGCAATTACTAGTGGATGATCTAATCCTAAATCATCTAACCATGTTCTCATTTGTTTTGAATTCTCCATTTTAGTATCCTATTATTTGTTTAATGGTATTCCTTTTAATATTTCCTTTATTTTATTCGCATTGTTCATTTCATTATAAATACCCTTGAAGTCATCTTTAAGTAACAATTGCTTAAAGTCTTCAAGATTCTGTATGTATTCCTCCAAGGTCTCCACCACATTTTCTTTGTTCTGCTCAAAAATTGGTGTCCACATAGCTGGGGAACTCTTTGCCAATCGCACCGTACTTTCAAAACCACTACCTGCCATGTCAAAGATATCACGTTCATTTTTTTCCTTCTCAATAACCGTTTTACCCAACATAAATGAACTTATGTGTGATAAATGGGAGACATAAGCGATGTGCTTATCATGTGCTTCAGGGTTCATATACCTGATTCGCATGCCCAATTGCTGATATAGCTCTAATGCTTTTTCTTGAAGTTTGAAAGCGGTTTTCTCAACTTCACAGATGATATTGGTCTTACCTTGGTACAAACCATCTATCGCTGCTGATGGCCCTGAAAATTCTGTACCGGCAATTGGGTGACAGGCCAAAAAATTTCGCCGCTTCGGGTGATTTTCCAAACTTTTGCACAAAGCGACTTTAGTTGACCCAGCATCCATAACTACACAATCATCATTTACCTCCTCTAATATTTTGGGAAGCTCTGTAACCATCACATCAACCGGAATACCAACAATTACGATATTGGCCATATTTAAATCATCATAACTCGATTTAACATCGATCAAATCCAATGCCAATGCTTCCTCCAAATGGGATGCATTGGTATCTATCCCATAAATCTTGGAATTTGGGTACAGCCTTTTTATGTCCTTGGCCATAGAACCTCCAATTAATCCAATACCGATTATAAATACATTCATCTTAAAACCTTTCAAGTGCTTCTTTGATTTTTTCAGCTTTCACACAAAGTGAAAACCGTATATACCCCTCGCCATTACTCCCGAATATAGTTCCTGGTGCAATGAAAATGTTCTTGTTATAAAGTACATTATCCACGAACTCTTCTGAGGCCAGAGCTCCTTTGGGTAATTTTGCCCAAACGAACATCCCAACTGCATTTTTATCATAAGTACAATTCAATTTATCGGCCAATAAGAACATTAACGCCCTTCTACTTTGATACACCTTGTCTAATGATTTAAACCAACTTTCTCCGCTTCGTAAAGCGGCTACAGCTCCTTTTTGTATGCCATAGAACATACCCGAATCCATATTACTCTTTACTTTTAAAATAGCATCGACATAATCCGAATTTCCTAAAACCATCCCTACGCGCCAGCCAGCCATATTAAAAGTCTTACTCAATGAATTTAATTCCAAAGCAACTTCTTTTGCTCCTGGTATGCTCAAAACACTTAAAGGATCATTGCTTAAAACAAAACTATATGGATTGTCGTTGACCAATAATATGTTGTTCTTTTTGGCAAACTGAATCAATTTCAATAATTGCTCACGGTTTGCTGTCGCGCCCGTTGGCATATGCGGATAGCTTACCCACATAAGCTTTACCCTGGATAAATCTTGCTGCTGCAAAGCATCAAGGTCTGGAAACCAAGCATTTTTAGCATATAAATCGTACAGTTTTGGTACTCCACCCATTAATTTAGTAACAGAAATATATGTTGGATATCCTGGATTTGGAATCAAAACTTCATCATTTTCATTCAAAAAAGCCATGCTTATATGCATGATACCTTCTTTGGAACCCATTAAAGGTAAAATCTCAGTACTTGGATCTGCAGTTACATCGAACTTAGTTTTATAGAAGTCCGCAATTGCCTCTCGTAATTCTGGCAATCCTTGATAACTTTGATACTGGTGCGCTCCAGCTTCCGTTATTGAATTTTGAATAGAGTTCATAACCTCCTCCGATGGTGCCAAATCTGGACTACCGATACCCATATTAATTATGGGTTTACCTTCAGCAATAAGTCCTCGAACCTCTCGCAGTTTTTTCGAGAAGTAATATTCTTCAACTGTTTTTAGTCTCTCCGCAGTACTTATCATATTCTGGCATTTTTATATTCCCCCAAGACCCTAAAGTCTTCAGACATTATTTCCAAAAGCGATTTGGCCTTGGCAAAATTATCATATTCATCAAAAGTAACATCAACGAAGAAGGCATATTTCCATGGGGTTTCTATTATGGGCAATGACTGTATTTTAGTCAAATTCAAATTACAGTCACTCATCACATTCAATACCGTCGCCAAGCTGCCTCGCTTATGATCGGTAACAAATCGCAAAGACGCTTTATTGATCTCATTTTTAGGAATTTCTTTATTCTTGGTCTTAACGATGATAAATCTTGTGGAATTGTTCTTTATAGTCTGAATTTCAGGCACAATGACATCTAATCCATACATGTCGGCAGCTACTTTTGGTGCAATAGCGGCTATACCCTTGAATTGGTTGTCATGAATTTGTTTTGCAGTCTCCGCAGTATCTACATCCTCAACCATCTTTATATGGGGTTTTGTCTTTAGAAACTCCCTGCATTGCAAAAGTGCCATTGGGTGTGAGCGTACCTCAACAATATCATCGATTGTTTGACCTTTTAGTCCCATTAAATTATGATGGATGTTCAAATAGTGCTCTCCGATTATATGTAAATTCCTATCATAGATAAGGGCATAATTAGGAATTATAGATCCTGCAATTGAATTCTCAATGGCCATAACACCTTTATCAGCAGTTGAATCAAGTAACTGGTCAACCAACCCATGAAAAGACATGCACTCTACCAAGTCAACATCTTCGCTGAAATATTCCCGAACTACCTGGTGGTGGTTTGAACCCTTGATTCCCTGAATGGCTATTTTTAAATTCATTGTTATACTATTATCCTCAATTATTCGACATTTTTTTAACAAAAAAAGTCCCGTTTTTCACGGGACTCAATGTTATAATTTGCTTACAATACACTACAACAGTCCCGTTTCTCTTTTAAAAAAGAAGAAAAAATAAAAACCGTTATAGAAATACTGCTTTGTCATTATACTGCTAAATCTCAGGCTAAGGTAATTATTAAATTTAAAAATCAAATTTTACATCCATATTTTTTTGTTTTTTTTAGGTATTGCCAATTTCATTGAAGAATTCTCCTTAAAAAGCATGGTTTATTAAGAATTGCCAATAATCATATCGATGGAATTATCCAATACATCCTGAATTCTCGGATTCGTACAGTTGATTAATATTGAGAATACCATTTGTTCTTTAGGGTAAATAAAGAGGTTGGAATAGCCTCCAACACCATTCCCGACATGGCCGTAAAAGGCCCTTCCTTTTTTATCTTCACTCACTTGCCAGCCCAAACCGTAATAGGTAGGATTTCCATTTATATTTTCAGAAGTTAGAAACTCGGAAATAACAGCTTTTTCCAAAACTCTATTATCCAAATAAGCCTGTCCGAATTTTGCGATATCATCTGAAGTGGACAAATAACCACCTCCCGCTAACTTGTACTGATTATTTACAGGAATGGCCTTTCGAAAGCCTGTCCTTTTTCTAGAATAAAATGTCGCAAGTTCATTATCCAACTTGAGCTCTATCTTGCTTGAACTTCCACTAAATTCAGGAAAGGTGTTTTGCAAATCCAAAGGTTTCAATACTTTTTTCTGTACATATTCTTCAAATGGGATACCACTGGCCTCTTGCATGGCCAAAGAAATCAAAACCCAGTCAAAACTATTGTAATGATAATTAGTCCCTGGCTTAAAAAGCAACTCATCATCTTTAAAGATTCGTAAACTATCCTTTATGGAATAAGACTCGTTCAAGCCGTATTCTTTCCCTCGATATCCTCTTATTCCTGCCGTGTGGCCGGCCAATTGTCGAATGGTGAAATCGTATTTCTTTTTAGGAAAATAAGGGACATATTTATATAACGAAGCATCCAAATCAATTACCTTATCCTTTACCATTTGTCCTAAAGCAGTAGCAGCAATGTTTTTAGATACGCTCGCAATTCTAAAAATAGTTCGCTTCGGAGCTACTATGTTCTTACTTTCCAAATCAGCATATCCATACCCTTTTTGAAAAAATAGTTCTCCTTTATTCAGGACTGTAATGGCCAAACCGGGGATCTTTTTTTCTTTAATCAAGGAATTTAGCAAATTATCCGTTTTTTCGATTCCTTGTAGTTGGGATATGTTCAATTTCTCTTTTTGGGAGATAAATAAGTTTTTCAAGTATGTTAAAACGGATATCAATTTTTAAAAATAAGTCTTCCTGTATACAGCTCTTCAACATCTACTGCTGTCGGTTGGTTGAAGCTGATAACATCCCCCGTACCCTGAATAACCCCCGAAATTGATTGTTGTGGATTAATTTCCACATCATTAGTACCTCTATGATTTAAGATCACATTGTCAGCAACAAGGTTTTCCGCTTCAATCCGAGAATCTCCCGCTGCGACCGTAATGCTCAAATTCCCGGTATTTCCTTTTAATTTAAAATACGCAATGCCATTGACTATTACGGCTACATTTTCTGAATCCATTTCCAAATCGAATTCGCCATCAGTAGTCTCCGCTTCAGGTTCAGTAAAACTTTCAGAGATCAATCGCAAAGAAGAATACCCTAATATACCATCACTTTTTATAGGTAACCCTGTACTACTTCGAATCTCAGTTATATTGGGTGACGTTACGTAAACCCTGGTTAGGTCATAATCCCTTAAGAAATTACACCCATTTCCATTACGTAATATCAATCGGTCACCTTCCACTTCGGCCGTAACTTCATTTAGCAGAAACTCCCCTGTTTCAATTTCCACTTTCTGCACGTCTCCTTGTTTTAGTATCAGTTCCACTTTCTGAAATACCGTAATTTTCGAGAAATTATCCAAATTAACTTCTGTGCGTAGAATTTCACCTGCTTGTTGAAAACAATCCGGTGCATTCTCAGAATTACAGGAAACTAAATACATAAAACATAAGAATCCAAAAACATACTTCAAAAGATTAGGAAACATACCTGAAGTCCCCTCAAGGGGACAATTCCTTTTGCTAAATGTCAACTCTAATTCCATAACTCTTAACTTATAACCCGTAACTCTTAACAAATTTTTCTACAACCTTACACCTATTCCAAATTCAATTGTCTCCGCTTTTGCTCCATGTGATTTTAATGTAATGGCCCCAAAGAACTTATTTCCAAAATATCTTTTCAAGCCCACCCTACTATACATCTGACCTTCAAAATCAAATGGATAATAAACGTAGTAACCTAATTGAGTAATAACTGACATTTTATTTATAAACAGTTCATGTCCCAAAAATACCCCAACCCGTTTATAATCATCATCGGCTGAAACCCCATTCTCGGGAAATGAAATGGACTGAAATCGAATCAATTCCTTTAAAAATTTAGAAAAATAAAAATCAACTCCAAACTGAATTGCACTTTTTCTTCCCAATCGCTTATCGGCATACGCCGAGACAATATAAAAAGGATATTGTCCAGAATCAATGACATCACTTTCATTCAATCCAAATCTAAAGGCAAAATTGTATTTAATAGGTTCCGTGATTTTCTCTTTGGGGCCACTTTTTATATATTCCAATCTACCCCCTCCATCCAAATCATAAATCAATCCTGCATTAAGCGCAAAAGTATTGGTAGACGTATTAGGGGCCCTAACATTGGCATTTGAATAGTGGATGACTGAAACACCAGCCTTAAAACCAAGTCCCTTGAAAATATTTTCCTTGTGATAATTCAACATTAAGTAGGTAGAACTCATGAAATGAGAACCATAGGCATTGTTCCTGAAATTTTCATATTTGTCATACGGATTTGTATTATATGCAATACCCTGACCTATTCGAAATTGCATGAATCTTTTGAGTAAATAGAAATTGTAGTGTGCATATAATCCTAAATTATGACCCAAAGTGGAATTGTTCATATTCTGATAAACAAACGAACCTCCAACATCTGGATAATTGTATTCTTCTTGCCATTCTTCATCACCGTAAGTTTTGCGATTAAAACTAAAAATCAACCCCGCAGGATGGTCAGAAATAAGATGTGAAATATCAGTATTATGAAGCAATACCGAACCATAATATTGATTAAGGTCAATTGTATATTTTCTTAATTTCCCATCATCGTTTTGAGAGAAACCAATTGCAAATACCAAAATAAAAATGGGAAGTAATCTTAGGTTCATGAGGCGCAATGGTACGTTGGAAGTGCTTAAAACAATGCACGAAGTTAATACATTTCTTTTTACGCATATTTTGAAGAACCGCTCAACAAGCAGTTTTTGGCAGTAAAAAGCATTAAAACACCCCTTTCGCTATCGCTTGAATATTGTCTGACTTACCCATTGAGTAATAATGCAATACCGGTACTCCTGCGGCCTTTAATTCCTTGGACTGTTGAATTGCCCATTCTATACCAGCTTGACGAACTGCCTTATTGTCTTTACAATCCTCAATAACATCAATCAAATCTTGGGGTAAATCTATACGAAATACTTGTGGCAATAATTGCAAATGTCTTTTCACAGCAATGGGCTTTATCCCAGGTATAATCGGCACATTAATTCCAATTTCCCGTGCTGCTTCGACAAATCCAAAAAACTTTTTATTATCGAAGAACATTTGTGTCACCACGTATTCTGCTCCGGCATCAACCTTTTCTTTTAAACGCTTTAAATCTGATTGCAATGAAGGTGCCTCTAAATGCTTTTCGGGATAGCCGGCAACACCAATACAGAAATTGGCACAATCATCAGTTTCTATTACTTCATGCAGATACTTACCACAATTTAAATTTTGAATCTGTTTTACTAGGTTTACGGCGTAAGGATGTCCGCCTTTAGTTGGCTCAAAATACTTCTGTTCACGCATGGCGTCACCTCTAAGAGCCATTACATTATCAATGCCTAAATAATGACAATCTACTAGAAGGTATTCTGTTTCTTCCTTCGTAAATCCACCGCACAAGACGTGTGGCACAGTGTCAACATGATATTTATGCTTTATAGAAGCACAAATACCTACCGTACCAGGTCTCATACGTGTCAATTTTTTATCCAAAAGACCTTCACGATCTATATAAACATATTCTTCGCGTGAAGTGGTCACATCAATAAATGGAGGATTAAACTCCATCAAAGGATCAATGTTATCGTACAGTTCCTGTATGTTTCTACCTTTTACCGGTGGAATCAATTCAAAAGAGAACAAAGTCTCGCCTTTGGCATTTAATATATGATCTGTAACCTTCATCTAGTATTTTGAAATTAATTAATCATCAGCAATATTGGGAGCTAACCATTTCACGGCATTCTTCAAAGGTATTTCTTTTCGTTTTGCATAATCCTGTACTTGATCTTCCTTTATTTTACCTAATCCAAAATAACGTGCTTCTGGGTTCGCAAAATAATACCCACTTACACTTGCTGCAGGCCACATGGCCAAGCTTTCTGTAAGTTCAACACCAATCTTTTCCTTAACTCCCAAAATCTCCCAAATTGTCAATTTTTCCAGATGGTCTGGACAAGCAGGATAACCGGGTGCTGGTCGAATTCCTTTGTATGATTCCTTAATCAAATCTTCATTACTCAAATGTTCATTAGCGGCATAGCCCCAATGTTTAGAACGCACCTCTTTATGCAAATACTCCGCAAAAGCCTCTGCTAAGCGATCTGCTAATGCCTTTATTAGTATTGAATTGTAATCATCATGCTTTTCCTCGTATTCTGTCGCCAATGCTGCAGTCCCAAATCCTGTACTGACACAAAAACAGCCTATATAATCTTGGATTCCTGTTTCTTTTGGAGCAATGAAATCAGATAAGCGCAATATCAGGTGCACCTTCCCGTTTTTTCAACTGTTGTCTTAATGTACGGAAAATCTGTTTTCCTTCATTTAAATCAACTTCAATATCATCCTCATTTATCGTATTGGCGGGAAAGAGTCCAAAAACTCCTTTTGCTTTCAATTGCTTCTCTTCCACCACTTTTTTCAACATCGCCTGCGCATCTGAAAACAATTCAGTGGCTTGTGTGCCTACAACCTCATCGGTAAGAATATCTGGATATCTTCCATGCAATTCCCAGCTTCTAAAAAAGGGGGTCCAATCAATATAGGGCACCAATTTTTCAAGATCCAAATTATCAATTACCTGGATTCCCAATTCATTCGGTTTGACTATTTCACTTGTCTTCCAGTTTATTTGGAATTTATTATTTCGTGCTTCGTCAATAGTCTTATACTCCTTGCGTTTGGAACGTTTTAAAAATTTATCACGAAACTCTTCATAGTCAAGTTTAATGGATTCCTTATAGCCATCAGCACTTTCTTTTTTAAGCAAATCACCAACTACTGTTACCGCTCTAGATGCATCATTTACGTGTACTACCGTATTTTGATATTGAGGGTCAATCTTTACTGCCGTATGGGCTTTACTGGTAGTGGCACCACCGATAAGCAATGGAACATTGAAATTTTGTCGTTGCATTTCTTTGGCAAGGAACACCATCTCATCCAATGAGGGTGTTATCAGCCCACTTAAACCAACGATATCTACATTTTCTTCTTTAGCAGCATTAATGATTTTCTCGGGAGGAACCATAACACCTAAATCGACAATTTCATAATTATTGCATGCCAAGACCACGCTCACAATGTTCTTTCCAATATCATGTACATCACCTTTAACTGTCGCCATGAGGATTTTCCCAGCTCCTTTTGAGTCTCCAGCTTGTGGATTCAACAATTTCTCTTCTTCAATGAACGGTAGCAAATAAGCAACTGCCCTTTTCATTACACGGGCAGATTTTACCACTTGTGGCAAGAACATTTTTCCACTTCCGAACAGGTCGCCGACCACATTCATACCAGTCATCAGATGACCTTCAATTACCTCAATCGGTTTATTGGCATTTATCCTTGCCTCCTCAACATCTTCAACAATAAATTGGTCAATTCCCTTTACCAGAGCTCGGGTTATCCGATTTTGCAAAGGTTCCTCACGCCATGACAAATCTACCGTGTTCTCCCTTGCTTTCCCGACTACTGATTCCGCAAAATCCAATAATCTTTCTGTGGCATCTTCTCTTCGATTAAGTATTACATCTTCAACGCGTTCCAATAAATCCTTGGGAATATCATCGTAAACCTCTAACATCGAAGGATTTACGATTCCTATATTCATTCCCGCTTGTATAGCGTGATACAGAAAAACAGAATGCATGGCTTCTCGTACAGGATTGTTTCCTCTGAAACTAAAAGAGACATTACTAACACCACCGCTAACACTGCAATAAGGTAAATTCTTCTTAACCCACTTGGTGGCCTCTATAAAGTCCAACGCATTACGTTTATGCTCGTCCATTCCTGTGGCCACAGGGAAAACATTTAAATCGAATATGATATCTTCAGGAGGAAATCCTACTTCATCAACCAAAATATCATATGAACGTTTGGCAATTTCCAAACGACGTTCATAGTTGTCAGCCTGACCTACCTCATCAAAAGCCATTATAATTACCGCGGCTCCATAACGCTTTATCAATTTGGCTTGGTGAATAAATTGCTCTTTACCTTCTTTCAGGCTAATGGAGTTAACTACACATTTACCCTGAACGACTTGCAAGCCTGCTTCTATGATGTCCCATTTAGAGCTATCAATCACAATGGGTACTCGTGCAATATCAGGTTCCGCTATGACCAGATTCAAGAACTTAACCATGGCCTCTTTGCCATCGATTAGTCCGTCATCCATATTAATATCTATTAATTGCGCTCCTCCTTCAACTTGATGACGCGCAACATCCAAAGCCTCTTCAAATTTTTCTTCTTTTATAAGACGAAGGAATTTCTTTGATCCAGCTACATTGGTTCGTTCCCCTATATTTATGAAATTACTTTCTGGGGTTACCACTAGTGGTTCAAGACCGCTTAGTTTTAGATATTTTGATTTTAGGTTGCTCATTTATGTATAATGCAATACTTCTGGAAAGGGTTCATAAAAATGATGTAATAATACTTTCCAATCTTGATATTCAGGTGACTTTCTAAATCCTATTTCATGGTCTTCCAATGTTTTCCATTGCACCAAAAGAATAAATTGATTTTCGTGTTCAATACATTTTTTCAATTGATGGGAAATATATCCTTTCATAGATGATATTATCAATGAAGCTTTTTTAAAGATTCGCTCAAACTCTTCAGATAATCCCTCTTTTATATTCAATATAGCTACTTCTAAAACCATTCCTCAATGAAATTATGGATTCCTGCCTACGCAGTAATGACAACTTGTCTAGGTTTATAATCCTTTACCAACTCGGCCATTGCTTTTATATGCTCAGGTGTAGTACCACAACATCCTCCAACAATGTTCACAAGACCTTTTTCTAGGTATTCCTTTATTTGGGCAGCCATTTGCCCTGGGGTTTCATCATATTCTCCAAAAGCATTTGGTAAACCTGCATTGGGATGTGCTGAAACTGCAAAATCTGTATTCGCTGATAATACTTCTAAATGAGGTACCAATTGACTTGCCCCTAAGGCACAATTAAAACCAACAGACAGCATAGGAATGTGTGAAATGGAAATTAGGAAAGCCTCAGCTGTTTGTCCAGATAAGGTTCTTCCTGATGCATCAGTAATTGTACCACTGACCATAATGGGAACATCTATATTCTGTTCTTCTTTAACCTCTTCAATAGCAAAAAGTGCTGCCTTCGCATTCAAGGTATCAAAAATGGTTTCCACTAAAAGAATATCAACACCGCCATCCAACAAGGCCTCTACCTGTTGTTTGTAAGCAATACGTAAATCATTAAAAGAAACAGCCCTATAACCAGGATCATTTACATCTGGGGACATGCTAGCGGTCTTATTTGTTGGGCCTATACTACCTGCAATGAATCTGGGCTTATGAGGTTCCCTTGCCGTAAATTCATCAGCGACTTTTTTTGCAATCCTCGCAGACTCATAATTGAGCTCATAGACCAATTCTTCCAAATGGTAATCGGCCATGGCTATGGTTGTCCCAGAAAAAGTATTGGTCTCAACAATATCTGCTCCAGCTTCAAAATATTTGGCGTGAACAGTTGCAATTGCCTCTGGCTGTGTCAATGACAAGAGATCATTATTTCCTTGCAAAGGATATGGCCATTCTTTAAAACGTTCTCCACGAAAATCTTCTTCCGTAAACTTGTAACGTTGAAGCATGGTACCCATGGCACCATCCAAAACCAAAACTCGTTCCTGTAATATTTTATTAATGTCTTTCATGCATTTTATTTGCTAAAAGTATGTTCTATTCTTTATGTTTTTTGCGTTAGGGATTGCAGCGGCATCTTTTTTGGTTCCTGCAAGGTTTTCAAATCCTTGTAGGTGTTGCCAAAAAAATATAGCGGAAAGCCTGACCATTTACATTCATGGAAATGGTAACGCAGTACTGATTATCAAGCAATTAAAAGGAATAGACCAAAGTCTTTCTTTTGTTATCTGTCACGCCTTTGACGAGATAGAATGTAGCACCTTCTTTAAAGTAAAGGGTTGCCAAGGTTTCACAGGGTCTAGTCCCTCCGCCTTTCTTGATAACGGTTTCAATTTATTAATGAACTGGTTGCAAAGAAACGGCAGAGTTCATTCAAAAACAAGGAATAGCCCGATATTTAAACCATTCACTGAAAATTTATTCATGTGTAGCAAACAATGCCTTGGTTACTTCATTCATTTTTTCGACTTTTTGTTCAAAATCACCCTTAATGGTTTTTCTAAAGGAATTTAAGTTAAGTACCATTTTATTAATATCCTCTGGAATTACTTCTTCAAAGAATTGACGTAACCTTTTAGCGGTTGTTGGAGATTTGCCATTCGTGGAAATAGCAATTTTGACATTGCCTTTGGTAACGATACCTCCCATATAAAAATCACAATAAGGAGGATTATCGGCCACATTGACCAATTTGTCCAATTTTCGGCAGTCCTGATAAACTTGTATGTTTACCTCGGAATTATTTGTTGTAGCAACTATCAGATGCTTTCCGACTAAGTATTTTTCATGATACTCATCTAAAATCAATTCAACATTGTACTTTTTAGCCAGTTGTAAAGTACTTTCCCTAAATTCAGGAGATACCATAATAACTTTGGCATCAGGACTTGATTTGGTCAAGAAAGTCAATTTTTCCGTTGCGACATTACCTCCTCCAACGATTAATACGGTCAGTTTTGAAGTTTTAAGAAAAATAGGGTATAAATTATTTCTTTCCATAATCAATATATTAGCTCTTGCAGCGCATAATTCCTTTGAATATCCAAAATCCGCTCTCGATGTTTGACTACATCCCCTATGATAATAATCGCCGGATTTGTCAATTCATGATTTTTCACTATTTCTTCGATGGAAGCTATAGTACCGACTCCTACTTTTTCATTTTTTCGAGTACCGTTTTGAATAATCGCAATTGGTGTATTCGCTTTATTTTCTTTTTTGAAAAGTTTTACAATGGCCGGTAGCTTACTCATACCCATAAGTATGACTACCGTTGCACTTGATTTAGCTGCCAGGTGAACATCCTTGGATAATTTATGCTCCTTTGTTGTACCCGTAATTACCCAAAAACTTTCAGCAGCACCTCTTTTAGTAACAGGAATGTGCTGTGCTGCGGGCACCGATACTGAAGAAGATATACCAGGCACCATTGCTATCTCTAAACCATAACCAGCGGCATATTCCATTTCTTCGGCGCCTCTACCAAAGACAAATGGGTCCCCTCCTTTTAAACGAACAACATGCCCATGGGATTTCGCCCTACTTACAATCAACTCGTTAATTTGGTCTTGTTGGTATGCATAACAACCTCTTCTTTTACCAACAAAAATATGTTCCGCACTTGGCGCATATTGCAATAACCCAACATCGACCAAGGCATCGTAAAGAACCACATTGGCATTAGCCAAGGCTTTGACACCTTTCAAGGTAATCAAGTCTAAATCGCCTGGACCAGCTCCTACTACCGTTAATTTTGGAATACTACGCATTTACCAATTCTTGTTTTCTAAATGAGGCTACACTTTCCAGAAAATTTTTGGCGTCTTCCAAATAATTTAACGCAAATTTTTCAGTGGGTTCATTTTTATTAAGCTGAAGTACCAATTCAGAAAAACTTTTGTCCAAACTAATTCTATTTGATGCAATAAAGATTTCATCAAAGTCCTTGATAATACTGGCATGGGTATTTGTCTTCGTTTTTTCTGCTGTTAGCAACGCTTTTGCAGAGTTTACCATTGATGCATAAGAATAATAAATACTGGCAGCCCATTTACCTTCTTGATAAGAAGTCGCCGCACTTTGTATTTTCTCTTCACTTTCAAATAATAAGGTTGCAATTAAATCAATGACCACGCCAGCACACTCTCCAATTCCAATTGCTTTCTGATACCTTTCCTCTGTACCCCAATCAATAAAATCATCTTGGTTAAGATTGTCTAATTTCCCTAATGGCTTTAAAAGCTCATAGAAATAAGGTTCCCCTTTTTCTTCATAATATGTGGCATATGATGCCCCATCGCCGTTCGAATCAAAATCATTCAATATCAAACGCAAAGCCTCAGGACCTCTTTTACTAGGAACCTTGATTACTTTATCTGCAAATTTGCCATTCCCATTTCCGATATTTCCACCTCCCAATAATACTTGAAGTGCTGGGGCAACTAATTTATCCTTGGCTCGGATTGACATTCCTTGAAAACCGATATTGGCCATATTATGTTGGCCACAAGCATTCATACAACCACTAATCTTAATAACCACATCAGGATTATTTATGTAATGAGGATATTCTGCCTTGATTACCCTTTCCAATTCCTGTGCAATTCCAGTACTACTCGCAATGCCTAGGTTACAAGTATCGGTACCTGGACATGCGGTAATGTCTAACGCCTTATTATATCCTGCTTCGGTAAAACCCAATTTTTCCAATTCCATATAAAAGAAGGGAATCAATTCCTCTTTTACATAGGGAATCAGAATGTTCTGGCGTAAGGACAAACGAATTTCTCCGGCGGCGTATTTTTCAACCAAATCTGCAAACAGTCTGGCTTTATCAGTATAAAAATCACCCAATAATACTTTGATTCCGATAGCTACAAAACCATCTTGTTTTTGAGGAACTAGGTTTGTCGATCTCCATTGTTCATATACTTGTTGATCCACAATTTCAACTGCGGGAACGTCTACTGTGGCAATATTTACCGTTGGATAGGTTTCTACATTGATTGGATAGCTTTTATGTGGAACAGCTTTTTGTTCTTCTTCCAACAATTGCTTGAAACCATCTAAACCGAGGTCTTTCAATAGAAATTTCAATCTAGCTTTTGCCCTACTTTTTCTTTCACCATAGCGGTCAAAAACGCGTACAACACCTTCCATTAATGGGATGATCTTGTCGGAAGGCAAAAAGGTAGATAAAACATCGGCATGTCTTGGCTGAGAGCCTAGCCCACCACCTAACATTACCTTAAAACCTTTCACCCCATTTTCAATTTTGGCTATAAAACCAATGTCGTGCATATACGACAATCCCGTATCCGCATCACTTGTTGAGAAAGACACCTTGAACTTTCTTCCCATGTCCTGACTGATGGGATTTCGCAAAAAATACTCAAATAGAGCATGGGCGTATGGTGAAACATCAAAAGGTTCTTCAATATCTATGCCTGCTGTTTCACTTGCAGTTACATTACGCACCGTATTACCACAGGCTTCACGGAGTGTTACTTCGTCTTTTTCTAATTGCGCCCAAAGTTCAGGTGTCCGGTCCAAATCAACATAATGTATTTGAATATCCTGTCTTGTCGTAATATGTAATCGTCCTGTTGAATACTCATCGGACACATCGCAAATGCGTTTTAATTGGGTGGAAGAAACCTTGCCCAAAGGCAACTTTATACGTATCATCTGAACACCAAACTGACGTTGTCCATATACACCACGTGCTAAACGAAGACTTCTAAACTTCTCCCCATCAATATTACCCTCCTTAAATTGACGGATTTTTGCCTCCAATTCAATGATATCCTTTTCTACAATCGGATTTTCTATTTCTGTCCTAAAACTTTGCATAATTTACCTTCATTATAACACTTGAATCATATTCCTATTATATCTATCTATTTAATAGACTATATTTAAATGCCTATTTCTAAATCTTCCTTAATGCTTATGGAATTAACTTATAAACCCTGCTCCTACGGTGTTGTTTGATTGTGCATCTATTAAAATAAAAGACCCATTGGTTCTATGGTCCTTGAATGCATCAAAGAAAATTGGTTTGTTCAATTTAAATGTTACTCTGGCAATATCATTGATTTTTAAGGAATCAATATTCTCATCAATACCTGAATAATCTGGATTTATCTTATGATGAATGTTATCTACTCTCGCCAAAACCTTATTCACACCGTGTTGTATAACATACTTGTTCCCAGTGTTCAAATTTTTAGAATCCATCCAAGAAATAGTAGCCGTAAATTGTTTGTCAATATTGGGCAAGTCTCCAACTTTCACCAGCATATCCCCTCTACTCACATTAATTTCATCTTCCAAGGTAATAGTAACTGATGAACGTCTTGATGCCGTTTGGCATTTTTCATCATAGAAGTAAATGTCCTTTATTTTGGATTTAGTTTGGGATGGCAATGCCACAACTTCATCCCCAACACTCAACTGGCCACCATAAACTTTCCCTGCAAAGCCCCTGAAATCATGGAATTCCTCGGTTTTCGGACGGATGACATACTGAACCGGAAATCTTGGGGTCCCAGTATTAAAGATATCTTTTCTATTTAAGTGCTCTAGATGTTCCAACAAGGTTTGTCCATCATACCAAGGTGTATTCTTTGATATATGTACCACATTATCACCTTTTAATGCACTTACCGGTATAAATGTAATGTTCTGATCCTGATAGTCCCTTTTACTCATTAATTCCTCAAAATCGGCCTTAATGGCATGGTATTTTTCTTCGGAATAGTCAACCAAATCCATTTTATTAATGGCCACAATCACATCTTTGATTCGCAATAAATTGTTGATGAAAAAATGACGATTGGTTTGTTCAATAACTCCCTTTCTAGCATCAATTAAGATAATTGCGGCCTGAGAGGTCGAAGCACCTGTTACCATATTTCTAGTATATTCCACATGGCCGGGAGTATCCGCTATGATATAACTTTTGCTGGGTGTGGAAAAATAGATGTGTGCCACATCAATAGTAATTCCCTGTTCCCTTTCAGCGACCAAACCATCAGTTGCTAGTGAAAAGTCCAAATAATCATAGCCTTTTTGTTTACTTGTCTTTTCAATGGCCTCTAATTTATCAGTGGTCAATGATTTTGTATCGTATAGAATTCTCCCGATCAAAGTGCTCTTTCCGTCATCTACACTGCCTGCTGTTGCTATTTTTAGTACTTCCATTTTCTTTTGGGCTGTTGGTTGTTCGTTAATAGTTAATGGTTAATGGTTTACATATCTTTCTATCAACGATAAACTATCAATTATCATTAAAAATATCCTTGTTGTTTTCTTTTTTCCATTGCGGCTTCAGAGCGTTTGTCATCGATTCTAGCGCCCCGCTCAGAAATGCTCGATTCCCTAATTTCCTGAACCACACTGGCAATATCGGATGCTTCGGACAATACGGCTGCGGTACAACTCATATCCCCTACGGTTCTAAATCTAACTATTTCTTCTAGCACCTCTTCATGGTCTTCTTGGTACACAAAATCTGAATGTGACCAAATCAATCCGTCCCGTAAGAATATCTTCCTTTTATGGGCAAAATAGATAGATGGTATTTCAATATTTTCTTTTTCAATATAGGACCAAACATCCAGCTCTGTCCAATTTGAAATTGGAAAAACGCGCACATTTTGACCTAATTCTATTTGACCATTCAACATATCAAACAATTCCGGCCTTTGATTTTTTTCGTCCCATTGTCCAAAATCATCCCTAACCGAAAAAATACGTTCTTTTGCCCTTGCTTTTTCTTCGTCGCGTCTTGCGCCACCAATGCAGGCATCGAACTTGAATTCCTCAATGGCGTCTAGGAGTGTGGTGGTTTGCAAGGAATTTCTACTTGAATATCTACCCGTTTCCTCTTTTACCTTTCCTTGGTCTATAGATTCCTGAACATTTCGAACAATTAATTCCAAACCAAGTTCTTCAACCAGCCTGTCCCTAAACTCAATGGTCTCTGGAAAATTATGCCCTGTATCTATATGCATTAATGGAAAAGGGATCTTCGCAGGGTAAAAAGCCTTTTGCGCTAACCGTACTAGGGTTATAGAATCCTTTCCTCCAGAAAAAAGTAAAACAGGTTTTTCAAATTGAGCGGCCACTTCACGTATAATGTAGATGGCTTCGTTTTCTAAAGGATTAATATGTGATGTATTTGTCATATATACTATTCTTAATCAATATCTAATTTAAATATGTAAACCACATTCGCGGTTTTCCAAAACCTTGGTTGGATCAAAATAATTATGCTCGTTCGGTAAATTTCTATCTTCAAGGTACATATCCAATTGTCCGTCGCTCCAATGGTAAAAAGGACTCACTTTGAGAACGCCATCCTTGCTTAAACTCAAAATATCAAGAGTATCCCTTAATGCGGTTTGTCCTTTTCTAAGATTTGTGAACCATACATCAGGTTTAACTTCAGACATTGCCCTTTTAAAAGGCTCTAATTTAACTTGTTCGGTGAATTCAGCATGCCTAGGATCGTCTATCCCAGGAATACCCATGACAACATCGCGATGTGCCGATGTCTGTTTGGGGACATACAGCTTTACATTCAAACCTAATGTCGTTATCAATTCCTCGGCATGTTTATAGGTTTGAGGTGTATTGTAACCTGTATCACACCAAACAACAGGAATGGTTTTCCTTACTTCGGTAACAGCATTTAGAATGGCTACTTCATATGGTCTGAAATTTGTGGTGACCACAGGGTTTTTACCAAATTTAATAGCCCAGGAAATAATTTCCTCAGCTGGTATTCCCTTGAACTGAATATTTAGTTTTTTTATTTGTTCTTTAGTAAAATCCATCTTTCAAGTTTTTACAATTTATTTTCAACTATTTTCCCCAACCCACTAGATTCCATACTCGTTCATGAAAAAAGTACAAGACCATTTTGGTTAAAAAATCGATTGAGGCTATAGAAGCGGCTAAAGCTATTTTACCCGTTAGTAAGTATGATATTACTAAAGTATCCAAGGTGCCCACAACTCTCCAGCTTAGAGCCTTAGCTACACTGCGTATTGGTTTTTCCGATTTTTTATCTGTACTATAATCACTTTTGGTCGCCTTTTTATTTAAAATAAGTTGGTCTGCAATCATTATAAATAAATTTTATTCTTTTATCCTATCGATTTAATAGAGTAAGCAAAAATATGTTTATATTCCATACAGATACGTTAAAAAACAATTAAATGCCTTTTTATCCTATGGTTTTAATAGATTAATAATTTTTGGAAGCCCTAATTGAAGAATATTTGATCAATCAACACAAACCATGTTGATTTCAAGACAATATTGCCTAAAGCCTATAGAATTTTTTATGGGATAAGTTATTTAATTAAATCTGCCAGGGTATTATTTCTATAAATTTTCAAAGCGCTATCTCTCACCTGAAGCATTAATTTATGCACAGCACATGTATTCTCATCAGGACAATCATCGCATTTTTCGTAGAAATTCAAACTTACACATGGCACCATTGCAATAGGGCCCTCAAGAATTCGCATAACATCGGTCAATAGAATATCCTTGGGTTGTTTTATAAGATAGTATCCACCTCCTTTGCCCTTTTTAGAACCAAGAAGTCCTGATTTACGCAGTGTCAATAAAATACTTTCCAAAAATTTTTGCGATATATTCTCATTTTTGGCAACTTCTGCTATCGGAACAGGCTGTCTGTCTTTTTGTGAAGCTAAATAACTCAGTGCCTTTAAACCGTATTTTGTCTTTTTGGAGAGCATAAGGCGAAGATAGGAAAAATTAATATTGAGACCTGTTGGGCTTTTAAACCCTTGAAGTATGTTATCCGAGCGCCTGCTCAATATCCTGTATAATATCGTCTATATGTTCCAGACCAACAGATATTCTGACAGATCCATCCGTAATACCAACAGCTAGCCTATCTTCATTAGATAGTTTGCTATGGGTCGTTGATGCCGGATGTGTGATGATACTTCTTGAATCCCCTAAATTTGCAGATAATGAGAGTAACTTAATTGCATCGAAAAACTTACGTCCTTCTTCCAGTCCGCCCTTAACCTCAAACGCCACAACGCAGCCCCCTGCTTTCATTTGCTTTTTGGCAACTTCATATTTAGGGTGCGTTTTTAGAAATGGATATTTGACCCAGGTGACTTTTGCATGTTGCTCCAAATACTCGGCCAACTTCATCGCATTTTCACAATGCCTATCTACCCGAACAGCCAAAGTCTCCAAACTTTTGGACAATACCCATGCATTAAAAGGAGAAAGTGCCGGACCTGTAATTCTGGAAAAGCGATATATCTTATCAATCAATTCCCTACTGCCAACTGTGATTCCTGCCAAAACCCTTCCCTGACCATCCATTAACTTCGTACCTGAATGGATGACGAGATCAGCCCCAAACTTTATAGGTTGCTGTAAATATGGAGAGGCAAAGCAATTATCAATGATCAATATCAGGTTGTGTCTTTTAGCAATTTCGCCCAATGCCTCCAAATCCAATATATCAACTCCTGGGTTGGTTGGCGATTCTGCATAAATGATTTTGGTTTTTGGAGTAACAAGTTGATCTATAGTTTCCAACGCATCAATCTTAAAAAAACTATGGGTAATATTCCATTTGGGGAAAAAATTGGTGAACAAACTATGTGTAGAACCAAAAACACTTCTTGCAGAAAGAATATGGTCACCACTATCCAATAATGCCGCAAAGGTTGAAAAAACCGCCGCCATGCCAGAGGCAAATGCAAAACCATCCTCCGCACCTTCCATTTTGCATACCTTATCAATAAACTCCGATGAGTTTGGGTTTGAATAGCGGGAATAAATATTCCTGTCCTTTTCCTCGGCGAATGAAGCACGCATATCCTCAGCATCTTCGAAAACAAAACTAGAAGTCAAATAGATCGGGCTCGAATGCTCTAAATATTGTGACCGCTCTAATTGTGTACGAATCGCTTCTGTTTCAAATTTTTTGTTCTTTCCCATAAACTACCCTTTTTCCACAATTCTGAGTATATCCCCAAAGACTCCCCTTGCGGTTACCGAAGCTCCTGCACCAGCGCCTTGTATTACCAAAGGGTGCTCACCATAAGACTCCGTATATATTTCAATAATGGAATCAGAACCTTTGACCTGCCCCAATGAACTTTCTTTGGGCACTGAAATCAATTTAACATCCAACTTGCCCTTTTCTTTTCTTAAATCTCCGTGTAAATCCCCGACATATCTTAACACATGATTCGGTTTTTGATTTTTTTTCAATTCATAGAACTTATCATCCAAGACATCCAAATTACCCATAAAGTCATCAACACTTCCAGTCTGTAACAGGTTGGGGATTAAATTCTGTATCTGAATATCGGAAAACTCATTGCTTAATTCCAATTCCCTGGCCAATATCAATAATTTTCGACCGACATCATTACCAGAAAGGTCTTCTCTTGGGTCTGGTTCGGTAAATCCTTTTTTCATTGCATCTTTAAGAATTGTAGAAAACGAAGTGTTAACCTCAGAAAATGTATTGAAAATATAGCTTAAAGATCCCGAAAACACTCCTTTGATCCTTGTAATATTCTCCCCAGACAAATGCAATAATTTAATAGTATCTATTAGTGGCAACCCTGCACCAACATTGGTTTCATATAAATACTGTTTTTGATGTTTAGACAATTCCTCTCTTAATAATTGATAGTAATCAAAACCCAGGGTATTGGCAATTTTATTGGAGGAAACCAAATCAAAACCGTTTTCGACAAACTCAAAGTAATTGGCCACAAATTCTTCACTTGCCGTATTATCGACGGCTATCAAGTTCTCGAAGTGATGCTTTTTTGCATATTTAAAAATATCTTTCATTTGATACTTAACACCTTTCTCTTTAATAGCCGACTTCCAACTTTGAGGAATCCCTTTTTCGTTGAACAAGACCTTTTTGGAATTGGCGATTGCGAAAACATGAAGATCGATACCTTTGCGTTTTTCGATTGTCTTTGAAGACTTTAAAATTTGGTCCACCAAGGTTCCGCCAACGTTTCCATGTCCAAAAATTGCAACATTCACCTTTTTACTGAATCCAAATATCTGACCATGCATTACGTTCAGCGACTTATGCAAATCAGATTTCTTGACAACCAGACTCACATTCTTTCCTGAAACCGTATTATTGAATAATAAAGGAACCACTTGGTTTTTAATTAGTGCGTTATAAGGTTTGTGGAACGTACTTAAATCCTGACCCACGATAGAAATCACGGATACATCTTTCACAACCGTAATCCTATTAATATCCTTGGATTGAAAATCACTGGAAAACTCGCGTTGTAATGCAATTTTAGCCCTTTGGGCATTACTCGCATCAACAACCAGACCTATGCCCCGTTCTGAAGAACCTTGCGAAATAATACTAACACTGATGTTGTTTTCGCCAAGCGACCTAAAAATCCTTGCATCAATTCCTACTTTTCCCAAAAGACCCCGGCCTTCCAAATTAATAAGCGCCACATCCTCGATTACCGATAAGGATTTAATCCCCTCTTTGTTCGTTTTCGCACTTATGAGTGTTCCCTCGCCATCATGATTAAAGGTGTTAAGGATTCTTAGCGGAATATTCTTCTCTATTAATGGAATTATTGTTTTTGCATGTAAAATATTGGCCCCAAAATTTGCAAGCTCATTGGCCTCACTATAAGATAATTCTGAAATACGTTTTGCTTCGGCCACATAATCAGGATTAGCAGTGAATATGCCATCAACATGTGTATAATTCTGAAGTTCTTTAGCATCGAGATAATTGGCCAACATAGCTGCTGAGTAATTACTGCCATTTCTTCCTAAAGTCGTTGTCTCATCATCTAAAGTTGAGGCAATGAATCCAGTTATCACTGGCACGGTATCATGACTCAAATTAGAAAACTCTCGCAACACATTTTCTTTAGAGACCGCTTCTATCACATGGGCATCACCAAAAGTATTGTCCGTTTTAATCAATTTTCGGGAATCCATCAATTTGGCATTGATTCCTTTCCCAATTAATAATTTGGTTATTAATTTCGCAGAAATAACCTCTCCGAAAGCCAAAACTTGATCCCTGATTTTTGCACTATAATCCCCTAATAGTGAAACCCCTTCGAATAGTTTGAACAATGCTTCATATTCGGCAGACAGATTTACATTCTTATAGGTATGGGTCTGATAGTTTTCAAAGGCCGTAAAATCCTCGGAATAATCCTCTCCTTGGGCCGCTTTTTCCAGCATGGCCTCCAATTGGTTGGTTGCTTTTTCCCGAGCTGATAGTACGACGGCAATATTTTCGCCATTCGCAACTTTATTGGCAATAATCTCTAAAACATAACCTAAACCTTCACCATTACTTAATGATTTACCTCCAAATTTTAGAATTTTAATACGCTCAGTCTTTCCGTTCGTGTTGAAAATTCCACTGAGCAGTTTCTGCATTTGTTCAAACTCAATCAAAAATGCGTCATGCCCATGCAAAGACTGTACTTCACCATAGGTGACATTGCTATTCGCCTGTGCCAATTGCCTAAAGGTTTCCTTGTTTTCCTTTGCAGTGAAAAAGAGATCTGAATCGACCCCGACAATATGAATATTGGTGTCGCTATTTTGAAGATCTGCAAATGCGGATTCCCCATTTCGAGTGATATCGATAGTCTTCAATAATTGATTCATTAATTTATAGGCCGATAATTGAAAACGATCTTTCAATTTCTCACCATGGTGCATCAACCAACTTTCTACATTGAAAACCTGTAATTCCTCGTTCGTGCTTCTTTTAAAACGTTCCTTAAATGATTCTGGTGTGCGATAGCATAACATGGCGTGCATACGTGCATCATGAACAGGTTGCTTTGAATTGACCAAAAACTGTTCTTGAATCTGACAATTGGCAATGAGCCAATCCGTTGATTTCCAATCCGAGGCAACCGGAATCAAATGTGTAGTTAATTTAGGATTTAAAGCAGCCATTTCCCAAGCGATTCCACCACCTAAAGAACCACCAATCAAAGCGAAGAGCTTTTTAATATTCAATTCTTTAAGGCCCAGTAAAAAAATCTTTGCAATATCACCAGCAACAAAATTCTTATAATTTTCAATTACAAAACTATCATATCCATTCCCAGGTATATTGAAGGCCATAATAGTATACTTGTTGGTATCAATACATTTTCCCTCGCCAATTAGTGCTGACCACCAGCCCTCTTCACCTGTAACATTTGAATTTCCGGTCAAGGCATGATTAACCAATACAATGGGTGCCTCATGAAGTGGCTTCCCAAATAATTGATAGGATAGCGAAATATCCTGGGAAACTCCACTAAGGGAGGTATAATTGTTTATTTCTAATTGATGTAGCATTATATTGTGCTGTTTAATTTGAATATTTCCCTTTTCAAGTATACCTGAGGGAATTATTGAATTATGCTAAAACCGACGTATCAATCGTAGCAAATGCTTGTTCTAAATCAGCTTGTAAATCGTCAATATTCTCTAATCCAACCGATAATCTAATCAAGTCTTTCGTTACACCTGTTGATTCTTGGGCCGCCTCATCCAATTGTTGATGGGTTGTACTTGCGGGGTGGATTATCAAGGATTTTGTATCCCCAATGTTGGCCAATAAAGAGAACAACTTGGTTTCATCGGCTATTTTCTTCGCAGAATCAAAGCCGCCTTTTACACCAAAAGTAACGATTCCACTTTGTCCTTTAGGCAAATAGGCCTCTGCTTGTGCAAAATATTTACTTGTCTTTAGGCCAGGATAGTTAACCCAAGTAACCTCATCCTTATTTTCCAACCATTGCGCCAATGCCAAGGCATTTTCACTGTGTTTTTTAATACGTATTTCCAAAGTCTCCAATCCTTGAATAATTTGAAAGGCATTAAACGGACTTAAAGCGGCACCATGATCACGTAATCCTTCAATTCGTGCTTTGGCAATAAAAGCAGCTGGTCCCAATGCTTCATGGTAAACCAACCCATGATACCCTGCAGATGGTTCTGTAAATTCAGGGAAATTTCCATTGCCATAGTCAAATGTGCCTGCGTCTATAATAGCACCACCTAAGGCAGTACCGTTGCCATTGATATATTTGGTCAAAGAATGAATTACAATATTCGCACCATGCTCAATTGGATTCAACAATGCAGGAGTCGCAACTGTATTATCAACAATAAATGGAACTTTAGCCGCTTTGGCTTCTGCAGAAATGGCTTTTAAATCCAATACATCCAGTTTAGGATTACCCAAAGATTCCACAAAAATGGCCCTGGTGTTATCCTGAACGGCTTTTCCAAAATTATTTGGGTCTGCGGGATCTATAAAAGTAGTTGTGATGCCCAACCTTGGTAAAGTAACATTCAGTAGATTATAGGTACCCCCATAAAGACTGTTCGAGGCAACGATATGATCTCCTGATTTTAAGCAACACAAGTAATGTTGTTGAAATAGCCGCTGTTCCGGAAGCTGTAACCACAGCCGCAATACCACCTTCCAAGGTTGCCAAACGTTGCTCCAAAATATCATTGGTAGGATTATTTATCCTTGTATAAATATTTCCAGTTTCTGCTAAGGAAAAAAGGTTGGCTGCATGGTCAGAATCATTAAAAACAAAAGCTGTACTCTGATAAATTGGTACTGCTCGCGTACCTCCGTTAATTGTCGTGTCATGCCCAGCATGCAATGCATTTGTAGAAAATTTTTGATTACCCATGATTTTAATTTTTTTAATTATTAATAAAACAAATCAAAACACTAGAACCTATGCTACCGAAAGCAACAAGGAATAATCAAAAAGTTAAAAAGAAAGAGACAATTACAATTATGTAATTCGTTTCGTTATCTGTCACGCCATTGGCGTGATAGAATTTAGCACCTTCTTTGTAAGATACAAAGGGTTGCTAAGGCTTCATAGGGTCTATTCCCTCCACCTTTCTTGATAACAATTCAATATGTGTTTGAACTTTTGAACGACAAATATAAGGACGTGTGATTGGTATTTCCTAATTTTTTTCAAAATTACATTTTAAAAGCAGACTTAACATCATCTACCATGTCCAATTTTTCCCAAGTGAACAATTCTACTTCCTTTTCAATTTTGCCATTATATGGAGACTCGAAAACCTTGGTAATGACCTTGGGTTCCTTACCCATATGTCCGTAAGCAGCCGTTTCCAAATAAATTGGGTTTCTCAGTTTTAA
The DNA here is from genome assembly GCA_963768235.1 of uncultured Flavobacteriaceae bacterium. Taxonomy (GTDB): domain Bacteria; phylum Bacteroidota; class Bacteroidia; order Flavobacteriales; family Flavobacteriaceae; genus Maribacter_A. The sequence continues at coordinate 153,628 of CAVYHF010000008.1, read as the reverse complement.
GCGTTCTTCAATCGCGAATGGTCGCATATCAAATAATTGCGAGACAATTTCTGCAATTTCACCATCGGAAAAATCAATCTTTGAAGTACCGTACGTATTTACAAAAATAGACGTGGGCTCTACCACCCCAATGGCATAACTCACCTGTACTAATATTTCATCAGCAACTCCTGCTGCGACGAGATTCTTAGCAGCATGGCGTGCTGCATAGGCGGCACTTCTATCTACCTTACTTGGGTCCTTACCGCTAAAGGCTCCTCCACCGTGGGCGCCTTTACCTCCATAAGTATCTACAATTATTTTTCTACCGGTCAACCCAGTATCGCCATGTGGACCACCAATAACAAACTTACCAGTAGGATTAATATGGTATTTTATTTGATTATCAAACAAAGCTTGATCGCTTATAGGCAGTTGATCAATTACCCTAGGAATCAAGATTGAAATGATATCTTCCTTGATTTTGGCCAGCATTTTATTATCATCAGCATCGAATGGATCATGCTGAGTAGAAACTACAATGGTATCAATGCGTTGTGGCACATTCACATCAGAATATTCTATGGTCACCTGAGCCTTCGCATCAGGTCTTAGGTAGGGTATTTCATTACCCTCCCTTCTTAATTCCGCCAATGTTCTTAGAATTCTATGGGAAATATCCAATGCCAAAGGCATATAATTCTCTGTTTCCTTTGTGGCATACCCGAACATCATACCTTGATCGCCCGCACCTTGCTCTTCTTTTGAACCTCTATCCACTCCCTGGTTAATATCCTGGGATTGCTCATGGATCAACGAAATAACCCCACATGAATCCCCACTAAATTGGTATTCCCCTTTGGTATACCCAATTTTATTGATTACTTCCCTGGCAATATTCTGAACATCAAGATAGGTGTGACTTTTTACCTCACCTGCCAAAACTACCTGTCCTGTTGTGACCAAGGTCTCACAGGCCACTTTACTTTCAGGGTCAAATGCCAAAAAATGATCCAATAAAGCATCACTAATTTGATCGGCTACTTTGTCAGGATGACCTTCACTAACAGATTCTGAGGTGAATAAGTATGACATTTTATTAAAATAAGTAAGAGGAGGTAGAAATTTGATGCAAACGAAGCGGATACACTGAAACTATTCAGTAGATACTGCTTTAGCATTTTTAATTGAGGTTGCAATCAGTCAAATCTTTCCTCTCTAGATTGAAAGCAAAAATACATATTTCAACAGGAAATAAAAATTTTGAAATCATAATATTATATGATGTATTTCATCTTAATTCTTTTCACGTACTCGATATACTTTGTATATTGGTACATTCTATTGTTGATAGTTCAATAACCTAACCGAAAACAAATTTTTAGCATGCATATTGCCGTTGCAGGAAACATTGGCGCCGGAAAGACCACTTTAACTAAACTACTTGCCAAACATTATAAATGGGAAGCACATTTTGAGGATGTTGTGGACAATCCTTATCTGGATGATTTTTACAATCAAATGGAGCGATGGAGTTTTAATCTTCAGATATATTTCCTTAATCATAGATATCGTCAAGTACTTAAGTTCAGGGAAAGCGGTAAAAACATAATCCAGGACAGGACCATTTATGAAGATGCCTATATTTTCGCACCCAATTTACATGCTATGGGGTTGATGACCAATAGGGATTTCACCAATTATTCAAGCCTTTTTGAATTGATGGAAAGTCTGGTACAACCACCGGACTTGCTGATTTACCTCAGGAGCTCAATACCTAATTTAGTAAAGCAAATTCACAAGAGAGGACGGGATTACGAAAACTCAATTTCAATTGACTATTTAAGCAGGTTGAATGAACGCTACGAAGCATGGATCCACGGTTATGAAAAAGGAAATCTTTTGGTAATCGATGTTGACAAACTTGATTTTGTGGATAATCCAGAAGACCTTGGTGAAATCATAAATAAGATCGATGCCGAGATACATGGATTATTCTAGCATTTATCTTCAATGACGAACTGTCTACTAGCAAGCACATCAACTATATTTGGAGGAAGTTATTTAGGTTATCTCCTTGATGCACTCCGTGATTTATTCCATGAGACCGATGAGGTTTTATTTATTCCGTATGCCAGACCAGGCGGAACAACCTATGATGCCTATACCAAAATAGCACAAGAGGGTTTCAGGCATATAGATAAAAAAATCGTGGGCATTCATACTTTCAAGGACCCAACCAAAGCAATACAAAAAGCGAAGGGAATTTTTACAGGTGGCGGAAATTCTTTCGTTCTGGTTAATACCCTTTACCAAAACAACCTTCTGCCTGTTTTAAAAGAAAAGATTACAAATGGTACGCCTTATTTAGGAACAAGTGCAGGAAGTAATATTGCCGGGCCGAACATAAAGACTACAAATGATATGCCCATTGTTTATCCCCCAAGTTTTGAGACCTTGGGGATTATTCCCTTTAATATTAATCCGCATTATCTAGAACCTGATCCAACATCAAAACATAAAGGGGAAACTAGGGAAACCCGTATTAAGGAATTTCATGAGTTTAATACCACTTCGGTAATTGGTCTGAGGGAAGGAAGTTATATCCGAGTCCAGAATAATGAAATAACTCTAAAAGGTGGAAACCTTAGTGCCCGTATTTTCGAAAAGGACAAGAAACCCTACGAATTATCCGTAGAATCATCATTGAATTTCATATAACAAAAAACCCGCTATTAAAAATAGTGGGTTTTAAGTATAAATTTAGTCAGTCTTAGTTTTCCTCTTCTTCGACAACTTTTTCAATCACCTTTTTAACTTTGATATTCACGTCAGAAGCATCACCTTTATAGGCTTCAACTTTCGCCATAACCTCTTCTTCAGTTCCGGCAAAAACTTCTTCAGTAACTGATTTCTCTCCGTTTTCAGTCGTAGTTGTGGTCACAGTGGCATTCACAGTACCATCATCGTTCTTCTTCATTTCAACCTTTACTTCTTTTTGAACGCTTTGAGCAACCATTTCAGTAGCAGCTTTTTCTTCATTATAAGTAGTTAAAGTATCAGATGACAATGCGATACTTGGTGCAATGACCAAAGCAACTACAGACATTAATTTCAATAGAATGTTCAATGAAGGTCCTGACGTATCTTTAAAAGGATCACCAACGGTATCACCTACCACAGCCGCTTTATGCGCATCTGTACCTTTTCTACCATCAGATTCAATCATCTTTTTGGCATTATCCCAAGCACCACCTGCGTTCGACTGAAAAATCGCCATTAAAACACCACAAGTTGTTACACCGGCCAAAAGACCACCTAACATTTCAGCACCACCAATAAAACCAACAGCAACTGGAACAGCTATTGCCAAAAGACCAGGTAATACCATTTCTTTAATTGATGCCTTTGTAGAAATGTCAACACATTTATCATATTCAGCATATCCATCTGCAGCATCAAAAATCACACGTTGTTCTTTAGTTGCTTTTGACATATCTGAATCAACTGCTCTCATTACTTCTAGAGCTGCTTTCAATTGCGGAATATCCCTAAACTGTCGACGAACTTCTTCGATCATTGCCATAGCTGCTCTACCTACGGCATTCATGGATAATGCTGAAAAAACGAACGGCAGCATTCCTCCGACAAGAAGTCCTGCCATAATGGTTGGTTTAGAAACATCAATAGCAGTAACATTGGCAACTTTCATAAAGGCAGCAAACAAAGCTAAGGCTGTCAATGCTGCAGATGCGATTGCAAATCCTTTACCAATGGCAGCAGTTGTATTACCAACCGCATCCAACTTATCTGTACGCTCACGAACTTCACTTGGTAATTCTGCCATTTCTGCGATACCTCCTGCATTATCAGAGATAGGTCCGTATGCATCAACTGCCAATTGAATACCAGTATTTGCTAACATACCCACTGCAGCAATTGCAATACCATATAAGCCTGCAAAATGATGTGATATCAAAATAGCAGCTGCAATCAATAAGATAGGAATCATAGTTGACATCATACCAACACCTAGACCAGCAATGATGTTAGTTGCAGCACCTGTTTCAGACTGACGTACAATTGAGTTTACAGGTTTTGACCCTGTTCCTGTGTAATATTCTGTAATCTTTCCAACACCTAATCCAGCTAAAAGACCAGCCAATGTTGCAAAGAAAATTCCTCTTGCACCATCAGGTAAACCCTCAACCGTTTCAGGAATTAAGGCGTGAATAATAAACCAAGAAGCTACCACCATTAAACCAGCAGAGCCAAATTCACCAAGATTCAATGCTTTGTGCGGAGAGCCACCATCTTTTACTTTTACAAAGAATGTACCTATGATAGACATTACAATACCTACTGCTGCTAACACCAAAGGAAGGTATACAGCACCCAAACCTGCAAAATCTGGAGTGATTATAAATGCGCCTAATACCATAGTACCAATTATTGAACCCACATAGGATTCAAATAAATCAGCACCCATACCAGCAACGTCACCAACATTATCACCCACATTGTCCGCAATTGTCGCAGGGTTTAAAGGATGATCTTCTGGAATTCCAGCTTCAACCTTTCCTACTAAATCTGCACCAACATCAGCTGCCTTGGTATATATACCACCGCCAACACGGGCAAATAAGGCTATAGAAGATGCACCTAATGAGAATCCGGATAATACATTCAATACCATTGGAATATTTTCAGCTCCAGGCCAGGTGATTTGGTATAACATGAATAAACCACTCAAACCTAAAACACCAAGACCTACAACACCAAGTCCCATAACGGAACCACCTGCAAAGGCCACTTCAAGTGCTTTACCCAATGAAGTTCTAGCTGCTTGGGTTGTTCTCACGTTTGCTTTGGTTGCAACCCTCATTCCTATAAATCCTGCCAATGCAGAACAGATTGCCCCTACGATAAAAGAAATGGCTACCATTCCATGGGAGCCTGTCTCATTGGTTCCTTTGAACCAAAGAAGGATCGCCACTGCGGCCACAAAAATTGCAAGTATTTTGTATTCCGCTTTAAGAAATGACATTGCACCATCTGCAATGTTCTTGGCGATTCTAGCCATTTTTGCGTCACCCACTTCTTGTTTTGTAACCCAGATATTTTTTATCCATACAAATAGCAGTGCCAATACACCAAAGGCTGGTAAGAACTTTACGATTAATTCCATGTTGTTTAGTTATTTAAGTTTTTTTTAACGGCTGCTAAAGTAGTAAAATCAAATAGATAAAAAAAGCGGGTATTTAATAATAAATACCCGCTTTTTTTGACCACATATAGTGGATTATATAGTAAATGTCCTTTTTTTCTTATGCTCGCTATTAGCATAGCGTTCAACGCATTTATGATAAATTTCGATGGCTTCTTTGGCATCTCCCCATCCACCAACGTCAACTTTCTTCTTTTCCAAGTCCTTATAAACTTGAAAGAAATGTTCAATCTCTTTCAATCTATGGGGGTTTATATCACTGATATCCTCTCGCTCGCTCCATATGGGGTCAGAAATAGGCACACAAATAATTTTTTCATCTGGACCTTTTTCATCCGTCATATGAAAAACACCAATGGGTTTAACCTCTACAACTACCATTGGGAAGGTGGGTTCGGTACACAAAATCAAAACATCCAAGGGATCCTTATCCAAGGCCAGTGTTTCCGGAATAAACCCATAATCCCCAGGGTACATCATTGAAGAAAACAACGTTCTATCAAATCGTATTTTATGTAATGTAAAGTCGTATTCATACTTATTACGACTTCCTTTAGGTATTTCTATCAATACATCAAAGGTGATGTTTTCTTTTTCGCTCATATTACAATTTTATTGGATCACAAAGATAATTGAAAAGATTGGATTCCCACTTTCAAGAACAGACCAATAAGACATTAAAAATGGAATCCGAATTCACCGGTAATGCCGAAAGATCTAGCATCAGGATTCTCTAAATAATTGCCCCTAAAATTAAAATCTATCCTAAAAAATTTGAAAATGTTACCCACACCTATGGAGTACTCCCAATAAATCTTATCGGTAGGAGCTTGCAATGGAATATTTGTTGGACTGCTCAAAGCGATATTCTCAGGAGACAATTCGCCCCAAACCCCTCTTAACCCAATAAATTCCCTTAAGTTCCATTTTCGAATCAAAGGTAATCTTGAAAATAACCGACCATTAAAATTATGTTCCAAATGAACAGCAATATAAGTGTCTGTTACAAACTCGTAAAAATTTAAATTGTGGAATGTATTATAAATGGTGAACAAAGTCTGGTTACCAGGAACAATATTCAAAAGTCCCAAAGGCACCGCCCCAAACGTCTTACCTACTTCGACCGTGCTATAAAGTCTTCCAAAACCACCTACTTGCCAAGGTTGGCTATATGAAAACTGTAGTTTACTATAATTAAAACCACTCTCTAAAAAGCCATCTAGACCTTTAGTATAATTCAATAATAAGGTACTATAAGTGTCGTTGATGTTTCGTCTTTCAACACCGTAGCCAATGGTTCTTTTACCCGGTGTATACACAAGCAATGTATTTATATCAAATTGTCTAATCTCTGATGAAATACCAGTTGGGGATTCAGGATCAATATAATCCAAATTAAAAGCATCTGGCAAGGCGGAACTCAACGTTCTAAAAGAACTACCTACCCTAACCCTGAAATTGGTTATGGGCTCAATTTCAAGGTTTAGTGTACTTAGATTTATATTGGTAAGTCTATCGTTTGAACCTACCGTAAATATAGCCGATGATGCAACGCTTCTTCCCAATACATCATTAGTTGAAGTAAGGCTAAGGCCTAATTGCTCTACATCACGTCTGTTTCCTCCTGATATAATTAATCTGTTCTTTTTGTCCAATAACCATTTAGCCGAAAAGCCATGCTTCACTTTTTTGTCCATAAATCCATAGGCCATATAACCTTCCAATCGCCAAGGGTCATTTTGTCCAAAATAGGTCCTTGCCCCAGCACGTAAGCGAATTCCTTCAGCATCATTATAACCGAAGGTGCTAAATAAATCACCAATATCAATATTCCATTTATCAATTTCGACATATCCCGATCCTAAAATACTGGCAATATTATAGAAGGTTTTGAATTTTGGAACAGTCTTTAAAGTATCCAATAATTGATAGATTCCTTGTTCATCCTTATTAAGTATCTCCAACCTATTGTTTTCCCAAAAAATACTATCCCGATTCATAACCAAAGGGTCATATGCATTGCTCTTGTTCTTATAGAACTGCTTTGGCTTCTCAATATCGAACTGATAATCCCCATAAACGGTGGTTCGTTTACCATATACGCCTTTTGACTCCTCCTTTTTCCTGAAGCTGAAGTCGGTCAACATATAATCTCTCTTTAGGAGAAAGACCGAATCATTTATAACTTCAAAATCCTGCTCAATATAAATTTCCTTGACCCAGTTTATATTCGCACTTTTGGTAACCTCAAGGTTGATATTTTTAATGGCATATGTAGAGTCATTTACCCAAAAATCGCCCTTAAAGGTTAGCTCGTTTTTTCGACGTGGGTAATAGGTAATATTGTAACACCATTTATTTTCAATGAACGCACTATCCCTTAAAACATAATTATAGGTGTCTATGCCTGTTTTGGAAAGTGGACTTGTAAAACTCTTATCAAAGAATTTAAGGTAGTTATTATAAACGTCATAATCTTGGTACAAATCCTCTACAAAGGCTATGATGGCCTGATTGTTCTCAAACCCTGAATTTTTATTGCCTAGTACATCCTCCTTTTCTGTTTGTGTAATATTATCGCCGTATACCTTTGCAAAAGTTTCATTTAAGAAAATAGGAAGATAGGTTTTACCCGTTATACGAGAGGTGTCCAAATCTTGGAAAACAAATTCCATCCCTTTAAAAATCTTCTTTTTCATTAAAGCGCTATCAATCGTATTCAGGTCAAATTCTACTTTTTCATATTTATCATATTGATATTGTTTGAATTTACGCAAGCCATTTTCCCTTTTTTTGGACCAAATTTTCCGTAGGATATCAATCGCAGGATTGTTCTTTTTGGATTGTTTTCCAGCATATATGATCACTTCTTTTAGTTGTTGGTTACCCTCAAGCAAGGTAATCCTAATGTTATAAGCCACTCTTGATTTAAGCAAAAAATCCTGGGTTTCATAACCAATGAATGAAGCTTCGAGGATCTCATAACTTGAATCCGATTCCATATAGAAATTCCCATTATCATCAGTGGTCGTACCCTCGGTTGAGTTTTTAAAGATGATATTGGCAAAGGCCACCGGTTCACCTGCTTCATCAACGACCTTACCACCTACCTTGGTTTGTGACATTAAAGTCGATGAAAAAAGCAAAAAGAAAAGGAAATTCTTCATTTAAATATGAATCTGTAGGATAAAACCAACATCTAATAATATGCCATTAAAATAAAAGCTTCGTCAACACTAGGTCGGCGAAGCTAAATTACTTTACAAAATAATACTCCTTATTTATATAACACTTTTTTAACGGCATTTATTACATCTTCGTGATTTGGTAACCACTCCGCGAATAAAACCGAAGAATACGGTGCTGGAGTATCAGCGGTATTTATTTTTTGTATTGGCGCATCCAAGTAATCAAATGCATTAGACTGTACATGGAAAGTAATTTCAGTAGCCACATTGCCATATGGCCAAGCTTCTTCCAAAATTACCAGCCTATTTGTTTTCTTTACTGAATTTAAAACTGCCTCATAATCCAATGGTTTTACTGTACGCAAATCGATTATCTCACAGCTAATACCTTCCTTAGCTAATTCATCTGCGGCCTTATCCGCTTCCTTTATGATTTTACCAAAGGAAACTATGGTCACATCAGAACCTTCCCTTCTAATGTCGGCAACCCCTAATGGAATTGTATAATCCCCTTCCGGAACTTCCCCTTTATCACCGTACATCTGTTCTGATTCCATGAAGATTACAGGGTCATTATCCCTAATAGCCGACTTTAGAAGCCCTTTTGCATCTGCAGGATTAGACGGTACCACAACTTTTAAACCTGGGCAATTGGCAAACCAACTTTCAAAGGCCTGGGAATGCGTTGCACCTAACTGTCCAGCTGAAGCAGTTGGGCCGCGGAATACAATTGGACAACTAAACTGCCCACCAGACATTTGCCTGATTTTCGCAGCATTATTGATTATCTGGTCAATACCGACCAATGCAAAGTTAAAGGTCATGAATTCAATAATAGGTCTATTTCCTGTCAAAGTAGAACCAACGCCAATACCTGCGAACCCCAATTCTGAAATTGGTGTATCAATAACGCGTTCAGGACCAAATTCATCCAACATACCCTTTGAAGCCTTATAAGCACCATTATATTCTGCAACTTCCTCACCCATTAAATAAATGGTCTCATCCCGTCTCATTTCCTCGGACATTGCCTCTGCTATGGCTTGCCTAAACTGTAGTGTCTTCATTAATAGCTTTTAATTAGTTATCCCTTGGGATAAAAACGAAAGCAAAAATAGGGAAATATATATCAAATTATGGGCTCTAAGAATTAAAAAATATTACAAATTTTATTATGCGCGCATAGCATTTTTTAAAAAGAATACCTATCTTAGCGGAATTCTTTTAAAGACCGATAAATATTACGTTTATGAAGATATTAGTTTGCATTAGCAACGTCCCTGACACCACCTCAAAGATTAATTTTACTGATGGTGACACCAAATTTGATACTAATGGAGTACAATTTGTGATTAACCCAAATGATGAATTTGGACTTACCAGGGCCATGTGGTTCAAAGAGAAGCAAGGTGCGACTGTACATGCAGCTTCTGTTGGAGGTCCAAGTGCCGAACCCACAATACGTAAAGCATTGGCTATTGGAGCCGATGAGGCTATTCGCGTGAATGCGGAACCTACTGATGGTTATTTCGTAGCCCAACAATTGGCCGAAGTTGTTAAAAATGGTGAATACGATTTAGTTATCGCCGGAAGGGAATCTATTGATTATAACGGAGGAATGGTTCCAGGTATCTTAGCAACAATGTTGGATATGAATTTTGTCAACACCTGTATTAAGCTGGAAATAGATGGCAACAATGCAATTGCCACCCGTGAAATTGATGGTGGAAAAGAAAAATTGGCCACTACCCTGCCTCTAGTAATCGGCGGACAAAAAGGGCTGGTTGATGAAAGTGATCTTAGAATCCCCAATATGCGTGGCATCATGATGGCAAGAAAAAAAGTACTGAACGTCATTGAACCTATTGATGCAACAGTGGCAACCAAGGATGTTAAATTTGATAAACCAGCGCCCAAAGGAGCTGTTAAATTGGTTGATGCTGCCAATGTAGAAGAATTAGTAAACCTTTTACACAACGAAGCCAAAGTCATTTAAAAAAGTCCAGAGTCGAACTAAAAGTTTGGAATTTGGAGATTATAATTTGAAATTTAGAATATTATGTCAGTTTTAGTATATACAGAATCAGATAACGGTAATTTTAAAAAAAATGCTTTGGAAGTTGCATCTTATGCAAGTGAAGTTGCGAAACAATTGGGCACAATAGCTACTGCGATTTCGATCAATTCGAATGAAAATGAAACCTTGGGCACTTATGGTATTTCCAAAGTACTGAATGTTTCCAGTGATCAATTAAACACATTCAATGCAAAAGCTTATGCCCATACCATCATAGAAGCGGCAAAAAGTGAAGATGCTAAGATTATCATAGTTAGTTCAAGTTCAGATACAAAGTTTTTGTCCCCAATAGTTTCCGCTAAGTTAGGCGCTGGCTATGCTGCCAATGTGGTTGCTGCTCCAGAAAGCACAAGTCCCTTTACTGTAAAGCGAACCGTATTCAGCAATAAGGGTTTTGCCCATACCCAGATAAATACAGCTATTAAAATAGTAGGAGTATCATACAATTCATTTGGTTTGGTTGAAAACAATACCTCTGTAAGCGTTGAGGATTTCAATCCTGTCCTGGAAGATGCTGATTTTAACACTAAATCTGTAGAAATTGACAAAGTGGTTGGAAAGGTTACAATTGCCGATGCTGATATTGTAGTTTCCGGTGGTCGAGGTTTAAAAGGACCTGAAAATTGGGGTATGGTTGAAGAATTGTCCGAAGTACTTGGTGCAGCAACCGCCTGTTCAAAACCGGTTTCAGACATGGGATGGAGACCTCATAGCGAGCACGTGGGCCAAACAGGGAAACCCGTTGCCAGTAATCTTTATATCGCAATCGGTATTTCAGGAGCTATACAACATTTGGCAGGAGTGAGTGCCTCAAAAACAAAAGTGGTAATAAATACGGACCCAGAAGCTCCCTTTTTTAAAGCAGCAGATTATGGTATTGTTGGTGATGCCTTTGAAGTGGTACCTAAACTCATCGAAAAATTAAAGGAATTTAAAGCCCAAAACGCTTAATTTTTGTTAATTTGTGCCCCTAAAGGGCTGTTCATTTAACTGGTCATGTCCCTTAAATTGAACAGCCCTTTGTGGTTTAATAAAGTCTATGAGTTTAGTACGATTAAAAATTAAGGGAATATCATATAGCCAAACCCAAAATGGAGCTTATGCCCTTATATTGAATGAAGTTGATGGCGACCGTAAACTCCCCATTGTCATTGGTGCGTTTGAAGCCCAATCGATTGCTATTGCATTGGAAAAGGAAATTAAACCCCCAAGACCTTTAACCCATGATCTTTTCAAAAATTTTGCGGATAGGTTTGATATTGTTATCAAGCAGGTCATTATCCATAAATTGGTAGATGGCGTATTTTATTCAAGCATCATTTGTGAGCGGGACAAAATTGAGGAAATTATTGATGCGAGAACGAGTGATGCTATTGCCTTGGCATTGCGTTTTAGCGCTCCTATTTTTACCTATAAAACAATTCTCGATAAAGCTGGTATATACCTGAAATTTTCATCAAAGGAAAGTGATAAGGACGAAAAAGATGATAGTATCATGGTCGACGAAATTCTACAGGAAGGTGAAACAGTCGAAATTGACCAAGGTGCAAGCGATGCTTATAAAGAATTGACCATAGATGAATTGAATAAAGAATTGGATAAGGCCGTAGCCAATGAAGATTATGAGAAAGCGGCCAAGTTAAGAGACGAGATTTCTAAACGAAATTAATTCAAAGGGCATTCTATGAAGACTAAATTTTGGATGCTTCTATTGATTCTATTCATTTCCCTTCCTACCATAGCCCAAGATTTAGTACCTCAAGATACAATAACAAATATTTCTGAGTTTACAGTAATTAATGATATTACTGCAAATACCTTAGAACAGATAATCCCAAATGAAGGATTTTCAATTAACAGCTTATGGCGAGGCCTTTTGGGCATGTTCGTGCTTATTCTTATTTCATACCTCTTTAGTGCAAATAGAAAAGCCATTAATTGGAAAACGGTTGGGATAGGATTGACTATTCAATTATTAATAGCCATAGGGGTTTTAAAGATCCCAATTATACAGAGTGCATTTGAAAGTGTGGGGCAGGTATTTGTTAGTATATTGGACTATACCAGAGCAGGAAGTCAATTTCTATTTGAAGGACTGGTGGTAGATATGGATACCTTTGGATTTATATTTGCCTTTCAAGTACTTCCCACGATCATTTTCTTTTCAGCACTGACCTCCGTATTATTTTATTTGGGTCTTATTCAGAAAGTCGTTAAGGCATTCGCTTGGCTTTTATCCAAAATCTTAGGTATTTCAGGTGCTGAAAGTTTGAGTGTCGCAGGTAATATATTTTTAGGACAAACAGAAGCTCCGTTGCTCATAAAGGCATATCTGGAAAAAATGAACAAGTCCGAAATGCTATTGGTCATGATTGGGGGAATGGCCACTGTTGCTGGCGCGGTTTTGGCCGCTTATATTGGATTTTTAGGTGGTGACGACCCTGTTCTAAGATTGCAGTTCGCAAAACATCTTTTGGCAGCCTCTGTCATGGCAGCACCTGGTGCAATTGTTGTATCCAAAATATTATATCCACAGACCGAAGCTGTAAATACCGATGTCGCAGTTTCCAATGAAAAAATAGGCGCAAATATCTTGGACGCCATTGCCAATGGCACTACAGAAGGACTAAGACTTGCTGTAAACGTGGGGGCCATGCTCTTGGTTTTTGTTGCTTTTATTGCAATGATCAATGGCATTTTAGGGTGGGCAGGTGAGCTAACTTCGCTAAACGAATGGATAGCAGCGAACTCCGTTTATGATAAGTTTTCATTGGAAGCTATTCTTGGCACCATCTTCGCCCCACTAATGTGGTTAATTGGGGTGCAAACTGCTGACATCATGCAAATGGGGCAATTATTAGGCATTAAATTGGCAGCAAGTGAATTTGTGGGATATATACAATTGGCCGATTTAAAAAACGTTGCCTATGCATCTCACTTTACATTTAACAAATCGGTAATAATGGCAACCTATATGCTATGCGGATTTGCAAACTTTGCTTCCATAGGAATACAAATTGGGGGTATTGGCTCCCTTGCCCCTGGGCAACGTAAAGTATTATCTGAATTTGGAATGAGAGCCGTTCTAGGTGGATCTTTGGCTTCATTGCTTTCTGCCACTATTGCGGGAATGATTTTAGGATAGGCCCCACCCCTAAATTCCCTTTCCAAAGGAGAGGGGACTTTCAAAGCGTTAATAACCTTTTAATAAAATCAAGGCCTTATCCGAACTTTTACAAAGGCCTTTTTCTACTTTAGCAATCAATAAATTGAGCATTCAATGAAACAATACCACGATTTATTAAAGCAAGTTCTTGAAACTGGATGTCAGAAAGGCGACAGAACTGGTACCGGGACCCTTAGTGTTTTTGGACACCAAATGCGATTTGACCTTAGCGAAGGTTTCCCAATGGTAACCACCAAGAAATTACATTTAAAATCTATTGTTCACGAACTTTTATGGTTTTTAAAAGGAGACACGAATATTGCATACCTTCAAGAAAACGGAGTACGCATATGGAATGAATGGGCTGATGAAAAAGGGGACTTAGGTCCCGTTTATGGTCATCAATGGCGCAATTGGAACAGTGAAGAAATTGACCAAATCAAAGAAGTTGTCCATACCTTAAAGAACAATCCTAACAGTAGAAGAATGTTGGTCTCAGCTTGGAATCCGAGTGTTTTGCCCGATACCTCTAAATCTTTTTCTGAAAATGTTTCCAACGGAAAGGCTGCACTACCACCTTGCCATGCCTTTTTTCAATTTTATGTGGCCGATGGCAAATTATCCTGTCAACTTTACCAGCGTAGTGCCGATATATTTTTGGGTGTACCTTTTAATATTGCATCCTATGCTTTATTCACATTGATGATGGCACAGGTTTGTGGTTATGAACCGGGTGAATTCATTCACACCTTCGGTGATGCGCATATCTATAACAACCATTTGGAACAAGTTGAACTTCAATTAAGCCGTAATCCAAGACCACTGCCGAAAATAGTCATCAATCCAGAGGTTAAGGACATTCTTGATTTTAAGTTCGATGATTTTACCTTGGTAGATTATAATCCGCACCCTCATATTAAAGGGGTGGTGGCGGTGTAATTCCTATTTATGGATTATAAATTTCTTTTACTATTTATATTTTTAACAAATCTTTGTTCAGGCCAGAAAGTTGGTGATTCAAAATATTTTCCACAGGAACAGATAGTTCATCCAGCTTGTGCAAATGCCACGGATAAAAATGATTGTTTTTATAGGATAATTAATAATAAGGTAACGGAAATCGTAAATGCCAACGTCCAAAAAATCAAGACAAAAAAGGACACATTAAAGGTCAATATTGAACTGACGGTTGATAACAATGGGATTATTCACCACAATATAAATCGATTCAAATCTCGAAATATAGAATTAGGTAAAAAAGCTATAAAATCAATCCTGGCATTTGTGGACAAGCTGCCCAAAACGAAGGTTTACAACAGGAAGCCTGTGAATTTCATTTCAAAGCACCTATTCAATAACGCGTTTGTCTTAGATCGTTCAACTCAAAAACCATCATTCAAAAGCATTGTAGTTAATCAGAAATATGAAGGCGGGGTGATTCAGGAAATTCCGGTCTTTCCTGGATGTGAAGGACTTTTCAATAAAGATTCAAAAACTTGTTTTCAAACCAAAATGCAAAAGCATATCAAAAATAATTTTAGATATCCCAATGCTGCTTTTAAGAAAGGTATATCAGGCAAAGTTTATGTCATAATGACAATAAATGTAGAGGGTGACATAAAAAATATTAGGACCAGAGGTCCTTCCCCTATTTTGGAAGAAGAGGCTCGTAGAATAATGTCGTTGTTACCAAAAATGAAACCTGGCCTAGAAAATGGTAAGCCAGTTCGCATCCCCCATTCTATTCCGATAACATTTAGTTTAAGTAAACCCTTTTAATTAAAAATTAATTACTCACTAAACCCAAAAAAAAGGCCCAATAGTTTTGACTATTGGGCCTTTCTAATTTTCACTTTCCTTTCCTAAAGCTCTAGAACAGCATTTTCAGTTCCAGCATAATCGTTCCATTGGTAACGATCAGCTTCAGCTTCATTTACATAATTTCCATCAACCAAATATCTGTACTCGTAAGTACTTTCTTTTGGAAGGTCAAACGTACCTTTAAAAGTTCCGTTTTTCAATTTTTTCAATGTGCTCCCTTTAGGGTTCCAGTTGTTAAAATCCCCAACAACTGATACCTTCTTAGCATCTTCTGCAGGTACTGTAAAGGTCACCTTACATACCGGCTTTGTTTTTAAATATTGTTTTGCAATTCCCATAACATGAATAATTTAAATTCTAGGCAAAATTAAAGTATAAAACCGCTAACTCCCTATGATCCATATCATTTTTATCAAAATCTCAATTTTTCGTCCTTTATTAGATTGGCTTCTTAAAAACCAAGCTTGCTAATTACAATGTAGGTAAAATCAATATGGATTCTTTTATGATTCTTACAATATACCTTGTCTTGGTTCGGGAATCGATAATGGAAGCTGAATCATATTTGTCAGTATTGCACTTCTTGCCTCAAATTCTGCATTGACTAAAGTTTAATATATGGCAAATCCTTTATCTTTGCCTTTAAAGATAGCCATTCAGATGTTTAACAAAAATAAAACAAAGCCTGAATTGAATTTGGAACAACATGACTTGTTAGAGTCTGCCCATGCCCGAATAAAACAAAAGAAAAGGCTTTATGAGCATTTTGTTATATTCTTGATAGGAAGTGTTTTTTTGGTTTTGATCAATAAGATCTTAAAATTCGGAGTTGAGTACGATTGGTTTATTTGGGCAATCACCTTTTGGGCTTTTTTGTTCGTGATACATGTAGTTAATGTTTTTGTAACCCAAAAATTCATGGGTAAGGATTGGGAAAGACAACAACGTGAAAAGTTGGTGTTAAAACAGAAAGAAAAAATCGCAGCATTGCAAAAAGAAATAGAAACGGACTTTCCACTTTCAAGAATCAACAAAAAGGAATAGTTTTTGATTTAATAACATATAAAGATTAAAAGTTATAGATTTCGAAATGCTGCGGAATAAATTCAATAAGCTATTTTGATAGCTCTGCTTTTCACAGAATAACAAAAAAGTGTTTCATTTAAAAAAACTCTATTGCAAACCATAACAATGATAGCAGCAGTTGGCGAGAACAATGCATTGGGCAAAGACAACGACCTACTTTGGCACCTGCCAGATGATTTTAAGCGCTTTAAACAATTGACCACGGGCCATACAATAATAATGGGAAGAAAGACCTTTGAGAGTTTTCCCAAACCCTTACCCAAAAGAACCCACATTATCATTACACGGGATAAGAATTACAAAGTAAAGTACGATGAATGTCTTGTTGTACACTCACTAGAAGATGCTTTAAAGCTAACCTCAGGAGATGAACACCCTTTTATTATTGGGGGTGGTGAAATTTATAAACAAGGTGAAGAATTCGCCAACAGCTTGGAGATTACAAGGGTACATGCAGATTTTGAGGCTGATACTTTTTTTCCTGAAATTGATGAAGCCATTTGGAAATTAATTGGTTCTGAATACCATCCCAAGGACGAAAGACACAACTTTGATTTTACGTATTTAACATACGTGAGAAAGTGATTTATCAGAAATCCTGATATGCTGTTTTGATAGACGCGCTGTAATCCTTTAAAAAACTCTTAAGAACACCCACATCAGTATTTGTAATGAATTGATGATTGCCCTTTTCATTAGAACTTGTCAATAAATCATTTTTACTTAATACTGCTTTAGTTTGCCTTGCAACGGCTTCACCAGAATCAATAATTTTCACATGTTCGGGAAGTAGTTCCTCTAAAACCGGAATCAAATACGGATAATGGGTGCAACCCAGTACTAAACAATCAATACCAACTTCAAGCATTGGTTTTAAATAGGTTGCTAGCAAGGCTTTAGTCTCTTGTGCGTTCACCTTTCCACTTTCAATCAATGGGACCAATCCCGTGCCAACTTGTTCTATGATTTTGATTCCGTTGGCATGATTTTCGGAGGTACTATGAAATAAACTGCTAGACAATGTCCCTTTGGTGGCCAAAATTCCGACTGTTTTTGATTGCGTCTGCAATGCAGCGGGCTTAATGGCGGGCTCTATTCCTATAAAAGGTAAATTGTAGGTATTCCTTAAGTAATCTATGGCATTAGTTGTCGCTGTATTGCAGGCCACAACTATTAGTTTGCAGCCTTTCTCAAGCAAAAGTTCTGTATTCTTTAAACTTAACTGAACAATTTCATCTTTTGATTTCTCGCCATAGGGTGCATTCTTACTATCCGCCAAATAGATAGTATTCTCATTGGGTAGCAATGCATTGATTTCTTTCCAAATGGAAGTGCCTCCCACTCCTGAATCAAAAATACCAATGGGATGATTGTCCATATTGCGAATGGGTTATTCTAATACCTTTGAAATTGGCCTACCTGTTGTTCCGTTGGGGAATGCAATTCCCAACAATGTGGAGATAGTAGGTGCTATATCTGGTATCTCAGTACGTACCGTAGTACTGCCTTTACGTATGCCCTTTCCATAAAAAAGTAAGGGAACATGGGTGTCATATATTTGAGGAGAACCGTGCGTAGAACCAGTAATGGAATAACTAATCGTACCGGGTTTTAAAACCATTAGGATATCACCAGAACGTTTTTGGTTATAGCCATTCTGCAAAATATATGGGATGCCTTCGGTATATTCATTTTGCCACATTTGCTGTGCCGTATATACCTTATCAATGTCATTATAATTCAGTAATTCCTGAGCAAGGTCACTTTGAACATCACCTATATGCAAATCCAAATTTTTAATTACATCATGATCTAAGAACATTTGATAATTGGAAGTATTCTTTACCAAGTCAGTCGTACCGTACTTGTATTTTAGAAAATCCTGGAATTTTGTTACAAGCTCACCACCGTCCATATAACCGGCCGGTATTTTTTGGTCCTTCAGATATGCTGGGACATGAATGGCAGCATGATCTGCAGTTAAGAAAACAGTATACTCATTTATACCGACTTTTTTATCCAAAGCCTTAAACAGTCGGGCCAAATCCCTATCCAATCTCACATAAGTATCTTGTATTTCCTTTGAATTTACACCGTATTTATGACCAACATAATCAGTGCTTGAAAAACTCACCGCCATAAAGTCGGTTATGGGGTCAGACCCCAAATCTTCACCATCCAAAGCTGCAATAGCAAAATCAGCAGTTAAGCTATTGCCATAGGGAGTCGCTTTGATTATATCATATTTGCCATTACTATCCCATAATCTAGGAAGATCATGTGGAAAGGTTGGGGCCGACTGCCCAGTGAACAAACCTTCATATTTGTTATTGTCCAAACCACTTTCTAAATAAGTGTTAATATCCTTTAAAGTGGTCCAGGGTTTTTTATAATTTTCTGCAGTATTGGATGCATTGAAATCATTGACCCACCCAGGCAAATTTTCCATATAAAAAGAACTGGTAATCCAATTGCCTTCACCCATACCATAAAACCAATATGCGGCATTCGCGGTATGACCGCCTGGTAATACCGCTCCCCTGTCTTTTAAGGCAATAGCGATGGTTTTACCATGCATTTGGGTATGCAATCGCAACTGGTCTGTCACCGTGGTAACTATCATTCTATGGGGCGACATTTTGCCAGCATCCGTGGTTGTGCCAACTGAATTAAAAGTATCATCTGATGCACAATACACCTCTTGATCGGTTACTTTGTCATACCAATTATTCCCTATAATGCCATGGGTAGCTGGCGTTGTACCCGTATAAACCGAAGCATGGCCAGGCCCTGTACTTGTTGGCGCATAATTAAAGTGATTGTTTTTGCAGTTAAAACCATCATTGACCAATCTTTTAAAACCATCATCCTCATAATGGTTCCAAAAACGTGTCAGATAATCATAGCGCATTTGATCTACCACAATACCGACAACCAATTTGGGGGAGACTCTTAAGTGATCTGAATTTTCAACCTTAATACCATTTTTGGGCTTCTTTTGAGCCATTGTATCATATGTATTGTAGATAAGGAATATTGCTAATAAAAGGAGAGATAAACTATTCTTATGCATGGGTAATAAATTGATTATACAAAAATATAGAAATAAACCCTTAAAAGATTAAATGAAGGTTAAAAGACATTCATTATTGCTATTTTTACCATCGTAAGTCTATATTTATTCTATGAATTACCTAGCATCAATTGGCAG
This sequence comes from uncultured Flavobacteriaceae bacterium, assembly GCA_963768235.1. Taxonomy (GTDB): domain Bacteria; phylum Bacteroidota; class Bacteroidia; order Flavobacteriales; family Flavobacteriaceae; genus Maribacter_A. Next base: position 133,873 of record CAVYHF010000008.1, on the reverse strand, counting down.
CTATGCTATTATGATTAAAGAGGTTTTTAGGAAACCCACCAAATGGAGCATAATGAAGTCATTGATTCTTAAAGAGATAGATGAACTCATCTTTGGCTCATTAGGTATTCTCATATTCATTTCTTTCTTTATAGGTGGAGTTGTGGCCATACAAACCGCATTGAATATGACCAATGAACTTATACCGAAAAACCTGGTTGGGTTCGCTACAAGACAATCCATCTTATTGGAATTCGCCCCAACATTCTGCTCGATTATCATGGCAGGTAAGGTAGGTTCTTTTATTACGAGTAGTATTGGTACTATGCGGGTAACCGAACAAATTGATGCATTGGATGTTATGGGCGTAAATGCCTTGAATTACTTGGTTTTTCCAAAGATTATCGCCTTATTGCTTTATCCCTTCATTATTGCGATCGCAATGTATGTCGGAATTTTTGGAGGATGGTTTGCTGGCGTGTTTGGGGGATTTAGTACAAGTGCAGATTTTATTGAAGGGGTACAGTTGGACTTTATTCCTTTTCATGTTACTTATGCTTTTATAAAAACCTTGGTTTTCGCCTTTATTTTGGCGACCATACCCTCTTTTCATGGATTTTATATGAAAGGCGGTGCGCTTGAAGTAGGTAAAGCAGCAACAACTTCTTTTGTATGGACTAGTGTTGTGATTATCATTCTAAATTATATTTTAACGCAACTTTTATTAGGCTAATGATTGAGGTAAACGACATATATAAATCTTTTGGCGACTCGCATGTTTTAAAGGGCATTAGCACGGTTTTCGATAAAGGTAAGACCAACTTGGTCATTGGTCAAAGTGGCTCCGGTAAAACTGTATTTCTCAAATGCCTTTTGGGGCTTTTTAGCCCAGATAAAGGCACTATTAGTCATGACGGAAGAATATATTCGCAATTATCGACAAAGGAACAGCGAATTCTTCGCCAGGATATGGGAATGGTTTTTCAGGGAAGTGCCTTGTTTGATTCAATGACGGTGGAAGGAAATGTTATGTTTCCATTGGAAATGTTTACCAAGCAATCCCATTCCGAAATGCAAGACCGTGCTGATTTTGTATTAAAAAGGGTAAATCTAGTAGATGCAAATAAAAAATATCCCTCGGAAATTTCAGGGGGAATGCAAAAACGGGTAGCCATAGCAAGGGCAATCGTTATGAACCCTAAATATTTGTTCTGTGATGAACCTAATTCTGGACTAGACCCAAGAACAGCCATAATAATAGATAATTTAATACAAGAAATCACAAAAGAATACGACATAACCACTGTCGTAAATACACATGACATGAACTCGGTCATGGAAATTGGCGAAAAAATCGTTTTCTTGAAAAACGGAATCAAAGAATGGGAGGGCACCAAAGATGAAATATTTCAAACCGATAATGAAGCGGTGACCAGCTTTGTTTATTCATCTGAACTATTTAAGAAAGTAAGACAGTTGTATATTGAAGAAGGTAATTAGTCTTGAATTACTTCTTTTAGTTGGATTGTACTGTCCTTCAACCTTAGTTTTAACCAATTATGCAGTTTTTTCGCATCAGCCACTGTTTGGAATCTTTTAGCATCCCGATTCCATTTAACTTCAAAAATCGGAATGGTATCGAGTTTATTAAAATCAGTTTTTATGGTTGGGGAAAACCCTAGGGATTCCAAATTTTCATAATTGGTTTTAGCCTCTGCGCTCACATCTGCAAAGGGTATTGACAATCTTCCTAACTTGCCTAACTCCTCTTCCAACACTTTAATTCGTGCATCCTTGTCCAACAACTCGGTTTTTTGGGTTTCATATAACTGATCTACATATTTAAGCTGATCCAATTGTTCGTTTTTTGCCCCTTGGATAATACGAAGCTCTGTATCTTTCAATCTGCCAAAATTTTCATCCTCATTCTTTTGCTTGTTCCAAGTAGCAATTACATTATCTGGAATGGTTTCATTGCCCATAAAGACCAATTCAATAACAGGATTTTCACCTTTATTGAATTCGATATCCGTAAAGTCCTCCATAAACCGGCCTGAATCAGCAAATTGATAAGGGGCAACTTTCTCTTCAACGAAGTTTTGTGCCTGTTTCCTAAATAAGGATTCTTGTAAAGCTCCCCAAAAAGTAATGCCCGCAGGAACCATAACCAAAATTGCAAATAAGGAGGCTACCCTTCCGATAAGTCTTCTCTTTTTGGAATTCACATAACGAACCATTGGAAAACGCAACAGCTTCAGTACTAAAAAGGTTGCCAAGGCAATAAAAATGGTATTTATACTAAAAAGGTACATCGCACCTGTAGCATACTCATAATTACCAATTGCCAATCCAAAACCAACTGTGCATAGGGGAGGCATCAAAGCCGTTGCAATGGCCACACCAAAAATAACTGATGCAATGGTCCCTTTTTTTGCCCGTGCAATGACTAAAGCCAGACCGCCAAAAAAAGCAATAAGCACATCACGAATATCAGGTGCTGTACGTGCCAATAATTCTGAGGATTCATCACGCAAAGGAAATATGGCGAAAAACATATAGGCCGTCAAAACACTCAAAACGACCATTACTGCAAAGTTCTTTAATGACCTTCGCAAGGTATCAACATCATTTACTGCTAAGGAGAGACCTATACCCAAGATTGGCCCCATTAATGGAGAAATTAACATAGCTCCTATGACCACGGCAGTTGAATTGGCATTTAACCCTACCGAAGCAATAAAAATAGAACAAATCAAAATCCATGAAGTATGGCCTTTGAACGGAATATCAGCAATAATTGCTTCTTTCGTCGCCTCTTGATCTGTGTTTTTACGGATATTCAAGAGTTCAGAAAGAAACCTTTTCGTACTTCCGAGCAAGCCCTGAATATCTTTTTTTACTTCTTCCCCACTTTCGCTTTCACTAAGTGGAATGTTACTTTCATCATTTAGGTTTTCACTCATAATTAAGCATACTTATCGCCAAACTTATCTTTTACCTTACCCAGTACTTGCTTTATGTCTTGTTCTTTAGATTTGGGATATATTAGCAATACTTCTTCCTTATCAACAATGATGTAGTCGTTTAAGCCATCGACTACCACAATCTTATCTTTGGAAGAACGGATCATATTGCCTCGTGCATCTTCTGTGATTACTTTACTGTTTACAACAGCATTCTTATCACCATCCTTATCCAGTTTATCGTACAAAGAACCCCAAGTTCCCAAGTCATTCCAATCAAAGCTAGCTGGAAGCACATATATGGCTTTGGACTGTTCTAAGATAGCGTAATCTATTGAAATATTTTCTGCCTTTGGATAGTTCTCCTTAATAAAATCTTGTTCACCACTGGTGTTATATTGAGCAACTCCAGCTTCAAACAATTTATACTGTGACGGTTGAAAGTTTTTAAAAGAATTCACAATCGTATTTACGCCCCACATAAATATTCCGGCATTCCATAGAAAATTGCCTTGGGCTAAAAATTCCTTTGCGGTTTTATAATCGGGTTTCTCACGGAATTGGTGTACTTTTTTCAATGCTGATGTACCCCCCTTTTCAAACTCAATATAACCGAATCCAGTATTTGGGAAAGTTGGTTTAATACCTAAAGTACAAAGCACGTCTTCTTTCTCACACTTATCAAAACATGCTGTTACATCTCGAGCAAAGGCATCCTCATTTTCTATCCAATGGTCACTTGGTGCCACAATCATAACCCCATCAGGGTTCATTTTTTGGATTTTTAAGGCGGCATATAAAATACATGGCGCCGTATTGCGCATTGCTGGTTCCAAAACCACCTGGGCTTGTTTCACTAAGGGTAATTGTTCCAATACCAAATCATTATAACGCTCATTGGTAAGGATCAAAATATTCTCTGTAGGAACAAATTTATTGAGACGTTGAAAAGTTTTCTGGATTAAGGTATGCCCTGTACCTAACATATCATGAAACTGTTTTGGGTTTTCAGAAGTACTGATTGGCCAAAAGCGAGATCCAACCCCACCTGCCATTAATACTGCATAATAATTTTTGTTCTTCATTTATTCTTTTATTAATTCTACTTCAGCATTCGGCTGAAATAAATAGACCTTTCCAGAAACCACCTCAACACATTCAAAACGTTTTACACGTTTATTACCTTTTCTAAAAAGCTTTCCATTATAAATACGGAATACACTGCCTAAAGGTAGTTCAAAAACGAAGGTCAAATCCGTGGCTTGAAAATCAAACTCTTTCAAAGCTAGGGATAAAACCGCATCCGTATCACTGCTAGCCTTTGGATTTCTGAAATGTTTCGCCAAATGGGGCAAAAGTATAGATGGAAAAATTTCTGGTCTTAAAAATGGTAACATCAAATATTGGAATGTACGCTTCCATTCCAACCCATGGGGTTTTATTTGCCGACCATACTTTGCAAAGGCCGCCAAATGCGCAATTTCATGAACAAGGGTAATTAAAAAGCGATATTTGTTCAATGTGGAATTTATCGTAATCTGGTGCATACCATTTGGCAATCGTCTATAGTCCCCGTGTCGGGTAACCCGTTTATTTACAATTTTCAGGTTAACCCCAGATTCTTTGATAAGTTGCAAACAAGGGTCTACAGCTCGGTCTGGTAGGTATTTTGTTAGGATATCATCCATTACTGTAAAAATAAGATTTTTAAGATTCTATTATCTCGAGTCCCTTAGTTTTATGTATAACCTTTTAATTGGTAACTTAGATTTTATAAATACACACTCGATAATGAACAAATTTATAATCGACAAACTATAAAAATGCCAAAAATCGAATATCGGGTCTATGTTATTGAATTATCAAAAAGAGTATTTAACGAAAATACTAAGTTTAGGACTGCCAATCCGCAATTCAATGGTGTGTTGCAGTGCCTATATGTGGGGATGACGAGCAAAACCCCCAAAGAAAGATTGGAGCAGCATAAAACAGGTTATAGAAATAAGAAAGGATACAAATTATCATCGAATATTGTCCAAAAATATGGAATGTACCTCCGCCCAAGTCTGTATAATCATATTGACCCTGTTGCAACCAGGGCCGAGGCTATAAAATTAGAAGAAAAACTGGCTTTGGAATTGCGGCGACAAAGATATGCAGTATGGTACAATTGATTTTTAATAATGGTAACTTTAAATAAGTATTCCTAACAAAGTATCTACATAAATGAAATTGCATGTATCATTAATCTTTCTTCTTATATGCTGTCTTGGAATCACCCAAATCCGTGCCCAGGAAGAAATAACATTATGGCCAAATGGACAAAAACCATATTATAAAGAAAATAAACTTGAAGAATATGAAAAAGAAGCTTGGGGTACCCGTTGTGTTTTCAATATTACCGAACCCAAACTTACTGTTTATAAGCCTGAAGGAACTAATACAGGCAAGGCCGTAATTATTATTCCTGGAGGAGGTTATGAATTCGTGGCAATGTACCACGAAGGATATGATTTAGCCCAAGCATTATCAAAACAAGGTATTACAGCTGCTGTATTAAAATATAGACTACCAATTCCCGCATCATCCAATGAACCCCACATGGTCCCACTGAGCGATGGTCGCAAAGCATTGAAAATACTCCATGAAAAAGCGAGTGCATATGGAATCGACAGAAATCAAATTGGCGTTCTTGGATTTTCAGCTGGAAGTCATTTAGCAACTGTTTTAAGTCTTTGGAAGAGCAATAATGAATATGAAAACCCAGATTTTTCAGGATTGATATATGGAGTCACCAATCTTACAATAGATAATTTAAGTTGGTTGGAAAAAAGTCTATATCACAGAGAACTCACTCCAAAAGAAATTGAAGAAAATACATTATTGAATTTAGTTACAAAAGATACACCTCCTGCATTTATGGTACATGCCAATGATGATGATGTTTGTAAAGTCGAAGAAACAATGCTTTATGCCCAAAAACTTAATGAGAACAAAGTTTTGGTAGAAACCCATATTTTTACAAAAGGTGGCCACGGCTTTGGCATGGGTAGCGCTTCCGATGGTACAAACCAATGGGTTTCATTGTTTGTAAATTGGCTAAAGAATAATCATTTAAAGCACTAATTTTAATTGCTCAAGTTTTAAAACAATTTATTTTAACTAAAAATAGTAAGAAATGAAAAAGAATATGGGTTCTACAGACAGGGTTATCCGATTTATCATTGCAGCTGTTATAGCCGTACTTTATTTTACTAACGTTATTTCAGGAACATTGGGGCTAGTTTTGCTAGTTCTGGCAGGTGTCTTTCTTTTAACCAGTTTGGTTAGCTTTTGTCCACTTTATGCGCCTTTTGGACTAAGTACTTGCCAAACGAAACAGGAGAAATAATGCTTAAATCATATTGGATGTACTAAAAAGGATGTAGTAACTACTACATCCTTTTTAGCAATATCAAGGTGTACTATTGCTTACCTGTAGTAATTTACCATTATACATTTTATGTCCAGATAGAGCAAAGTCTTTGATATACAAAGCCATTTCCAAGGCCGTAGTCGGTGCCTTATACCCAGGGAATGCCTCTTCCAACATTTCAGTCTGTACGGCACCCAAAGCCAAAACATTAAAAGAGGGTCCAGTTTCCTTGAATTCCTCAGCCCAAAGTTCGGTCAAGGTTATAACCGCCCCCTTACTAGAACTGTATGCGGAAAGCCCAGGGAATTTCATGCTCCCTTGTACGCCTCCCATTGAACTTATGGTAATCACATGTCCGTTTTTCTGCATTCTAGGTAAAATCAATTTTGTAAGATTTGCAACCCCAAAAACATTGACTTTATAGACCGTTTCAAACGCTTCGGAAGAAGTTTCCAAAAAGGGCTGGTTCAATAATTTTCCTGCGTTATTGATCAAGATATCAACGGTTTCCCAATTGGTGTTTAAGAAATCATCAACCCTTTTTAAATCTTCTTTTTTTGTAATATCAAATGGAAAACTGGTGATATTCTTATGATTCAGTTTGGCTATGAAACTATCATTACGTGACAGCGCTAAAACTTTGTGACCCTCGTTGGCGAAAAGTTGGGCCATTTCAAACCCTATTCCTCTGCTTGTACCTGTGATGATTACATTTGCCATTAGTTGTACTTTATTTCTTTTTGTGCTGCATTGGCAATTCCTTCAATTACCGGAATAAACTTGTTCACCACGGTTGCCATATGGTTGAAATCCATTAAAGAAGCTTCATCCCCCACCTTATGATAATGGTCATAATTCGTAAAATCGAATGTTGAAAACGTCTGGGAAGGTACTGCAAATTCATTATGGAAGGGATAATTATCAGACCGCATGAATAAATTGAATTCCTTGGCAGTTGGCAAAAATCCCACAAGGTTTTCCCCAGCATAACCATTACAAATATCAGCCATATTAGACCGTTCATAACCACTCGCATACACCAAATAATCCTTACCTACCATCGGTACGCCCACCATTTCAAAATTAAGCATGGTATACAGTTTAAATTCCTGTTCCTTTAATTTCTTAGCCAAATGTTTAGAGCCCAATAGCCCTTTTTCCTCGGCACTAAAAAGTGCAAATACCAAACTCCGTTTATTGGTTTTTGCATTTCCAAAATAGCGCGCCAATTCCAAAACCGCAGTAGTACCCGCAGCATTATCATTCGCCCCATTCGCTATGGTATCACCATTTATAGGACTTCTGACCCCTATGTGATCATAATGCGCCCCAATGATAATAAATTCATTTTTTAATTGAGCATCAGTACCTTCCAAAACGCCGACGATATTATAGGCTGCTTTTTCATAATTTGAAAGCGTATCCCTGTAGGAGATGAAATATGGTTTTAAACTGTTTTCTTTAAATATTTTTTCAATGAAGACCGCGGCCTTTTCTATACCTGGACTTCCAGAGTTACGTCCTTTTAGTTCGTCAGCTGCCAAAAAGTTCATAATCTCTCCAACAGCATCAGTATTTGAGTATGCAATGTTGGAAATTTCGGTTTTTAAAGAAACAGTGCTAACGTGCGACTCCTTATTTATTGTAGTTTCTACGTTAATTGGTGTTTCCTTCGCTACAATCACCTTTCCTTTGACACCATCGGGACCCTGCGCCACGCTTTCCGGATTAGTTTGCTGGAGTTGTGTGGAGCCACAACCAAGAATTAAAAGAACTAGTAATAAATAATAAACTTTTTGCATGGGATGGAGATTAAATTTTAAAGATAAAAAAACATCCGCCACGGGCGGATGCATTATTATTATATTATTTAAAAAAACTTTTATGCCAACATAGTCACTGGATTCTCTAAAAAGGCTCTTAGCGTCTGCAAGAATTGTGCTCCAGTAGCACCGTCGACAGTTCTGTGGTCACAAGCCAATGATAACTTCATTGTATTACCAACAACAATCTGAGCGTTTTTAACCACCGGCTTTTCTACTATTGCACCCACTGATAAAATAGCTGAATTTGGTTGATTGATGATTGAAGTGAATTCCAAAATACCAAACATACCCAAATTGGAAACCGTAAACGTACTTCCGTCCATTTCGGCAGGAGTTAATTTCTTGTCCCTAGCTCTACCTGCAAGATCTTTTACAGATGCACCAATTTGTGTTAAACTCATTTGGTCTGTGAATTTGACAACCGGTACAACAAGTCCGTCTTCAACAGCAACAGCAACACCTACATGAACATGATGATTATATTTTGTCGTATCCCCTTTCCAAGTGGTATTCACTTGTGGATGCTTTTTAAGTGCCATTGCACAAGCTTTTACCACCATATCATTGAATGACACTTTGGTATCGGGCAAGTCATTGATCTGTGCCCTTGAGGCAATGGCATTATCCATATCAACCTCAATGCTCAAATAGTAATGAGGTGCCGTAAATTTTGATTCTGCCAATCTCTTGGCTATAGTTTTGCGCATTTGAGAGTTCTTCACCTCTTCAGCGCTTTCTTCACTTACAGGCAGCACTAACGGAGCAACAGCAGCAGTAGCAGCTGATGCTGCAGCTGTTTCTTGAACAGCTGTAGCAGTTTGTGCGGTTGCGGTCGAAGGCACAAAACCCTCAACGTCTTTCTTTACAATTCTACCATGGTCACCAGAACCTTGAACATCGCTTAAATTGATGCCTTTTTCCTTGGCAATTTTCTTGGCAAGTGGAGAAGCGAAAATTCGTTGCCCATCATTAGAAATGGCAGTGCCAGCCTCCTGAATGGGCTCAGCAACCTTTACTTCTGTATTTTCCTCTTTAGTATTCCCTTCACTTTTCCCTGTAGATGGGTTAGCATTCAGTACTGCGTTCACATCGGTACCAGCAGGCCCAATAACAGCAAGAACGGCATCCACTGGAGATGATTCACCTTCTTGAATACCAATATATAATAAAGTACCTGTATAGAATGATTCAAATTCCATCGTGGCCTTGTCGGTTTCAATTTCTGCTAGGATATCACCTTCTTCCACTGTATCACCAACTTTCTTGAGCCAAGCCGCTACAGTACCCTCTTCCATAGTATCACTAAGGCGTGGCATTTTTACAATTTCAACACCCTCAGGAATTTCGTTGGCGCCTTCGGTTGAATCAACGACAGGCACTTCATCCTTCTTTTCAACTACAGTTTCCTCTACATTAGATGGGGCAGCGCCATTCAATAAGGCTGAAATATCCTCACCTTCTTCACCAATTATGGCCAATAGGGTATCTACGGGGGCGCCATCACCCTCGGCAATACCTATATGAAGCAGTGTACCTTCATGGAATGATTCAAATTCCATTGTGGCCTTATCTGTCTCAATTTCCGCCAGAATATCTCCTTCTTCTACCTTATCCCCAACTTGTTTAAGCCATTTGGCAACGGTACCTTCTTCCATGGTATCGCTCAATCGGGGCATATTAATCACTTCTGCCATTTATGTATTATTTATGTTGTACAAATGGGTAGTCTGCTTGATCGTAAACTACGTCATATAATTGTTTAATAGGAGGATAATCTGAATCTTCAGCAAACTTCTGGCATTCAAGAACCAATTCCTTAACCTTTTTATCCACTTCCTTTATTTGATCTTCAGAAGCATAATTTTTATCACGGATTACCTCGCGAACCTGTGAAATGGGATCAATTTTTTTGTACTCTTCAACTTCATCCTTTGTTCTATAATGTTGTGCATCTGACATCGAGTGTCCTCTATAACGATAGGTTTTCATTTCAAGGAAAGTAGGTCCGCCACCACTTCTGGCACGTTCAATAGCTTTACTCATTTCCTTGGCGACAGTTACGGGATCCATCCCATCAACCGGTCCACACGGCATTTCATAGCCCAAACCTAATTTCCAGATTTCTGTCGAATGTGATGTTCGAGCCACCGAAGTCCCCATCGCATAACCATTGTTTTCGCAAACAAAGACAACTGGCAACTGCCAAAGCATCGCTAAATTGAAACTTTCATGAAGTGACCCTTGCCTTACAGCACCATCCCCCATATAACAAAGTGTTACGGCATCGCGCTTAAAATACTTATCGGCAAATGCCAAACCAGCACCTAGAGGAATTTGACCTCCAACAATACCATGACCACCATAAAAACGATGTTCCTTAGAAAATATATGCATAGATCCGCCCATACCTTTTGATGTCCCAGTTACCTTACCATAAAGTTCAGCCATCACTTTTCTTGGGTCGACCCCCATGCCAATGGGTTGAACATGGTTCCTATAAGCAGTTAACATCCTATCCTTAGTTAGGTCCATTGCATGTAATGCTCCAGCCAAAACAGCTTCTTGCCCATTATATAAATGAAGGAATCCTCTAACTTTTTGTTGAATATATACTGCTGCTAGTTTATCCTCAAATTTTCTCCAGAACAACATGTCCTCGTACCACTTCAGATATGTTTCTTTGGTGATTTTTTCCATTGACCGTTTATTTAATAAAGATTCAAGTTTTACAATGCATCAAACATAGTGTAAAATGCCTAGAAAACAGAAAAACAAAAATACACATATTAATTAATCGGTAAAAAAATAAACTAAAAAGCTTGATGCATTTAAACATATTAACAAATACACTGATTTTGATAATATATTTAACCGGTAAATTAACGGGTTTCCTATGCTATAAATATGAATTGTTAAAACCCAATGGTAGTATATCAGCCAAGGATTGGCACTTTATAATTTCTCCTTGCTCACCCATTAAAAGAAGTTCTATTGGGCTTTTCTGTTTGTACTCATATTCAGAAATCGCTTGTCTACAATTACCACATGGTGCCGCTGGTTTCTTTACCAAATGAGTTTTTGACTTAGCGGTTATCGCAATTGATTTTATGGTAACTCCAGGATATTTAGCTCCTGCCTGAAAGACTGCAACGCGTTCAGCACATAAACCTGAAGGGTAAGATGCATTTTCTTGATTACTGCCAATTACAACTTCATCATTTTCTAATAGTACTGCCGCACCAACCATAAAATTAGAATATGGCGCATAAGCATCTTTTCTGGCATCTATGGCCTTAAGCATTAAATTTTGATCTTGCTCGTTCAATTCTTCAAGGGACTCAAAAACGGAAAATTCAAATGAAATAGTTTGTTTTTTCATATCAATGGAAGCGGATATCTTAGGCTAAAAATAACAAAACCTGCTCAATGGCAGGTTTTGTTATTGAATTTTTACATTGATTAATCATTTAAAAACTGTTGCCCTAAACTAAAGGTAAGCGAAAAACGCAAGGTGTTTTCCAATGGATTTTTAACCTGTGATGTAGAGAATAAGTAAGAAAGATCAATCTGGGCAGACTTGAATTTAAAACCAGCTCCCATAGTAAAGAATTTTCTTGAACCTTTTTCCTCACTTTCATTAAAATATCCTGTTCGTACCATGAACGCTTCTTGATAAGTATATTCTACACCTAAGGCCCATGTAAATTCTTTAAGTTCTTCACTAAACCCGTCTGGGGCATCTCCGAATGAATTTGTAATTCCACTGAAAAATCCTATTTGTTGGTATTCGTCATTATCGGCTGAATCTATTACCCCATCTTCATTAAAATCTTTGGGTGTCGGAACAAGAAGTTTATTAAATTCCGCTGTCAACCCAATAACATTATCTTGATCTAAGATAAAATCGAAACCAGCTCCAAAACCTAAGTTCGTTGGTAAAAAGTTTTCCTGCCCTCCTTCGTCATATTTTATTTTACCTCCTAAATTGGAAAAATTAAATCCGGCCCTCCATCTACCATCAAACTTATTATAGGCTATTTCACGCGAACGGTAATAACCTGCAACATCCACAGCAAATGAACTTGCAGCTTGGGAATCTTCAGATCCGTTTTGTTGTAATTTCAGGTTAGACCTTATATATCTACCACCAACTGCCATTGAAAAAGTTGGACTTAATTTTAAGGAATAAGAACCATCAAAAGCTAATTCATTGGGTTTTGCCAATGTCCCAGGATCATTTGCAAATTGTCTTAATTCAATTTCTCCAAGTGTAAAATAACGTATCCCTATTGCAAAAGCGCTTTGGTCATCTATTTTGTTATAAAAACTGGCATTCAAGAGCGATATATCGGTAATAATACTTTCTAAATATGGCGTGTAACTTATCCCTATGCCCATTTTTCGCTCTGCAAAGGCAAACTTTGCAGGGTTCCATTGTTGTGAAAAACCATCAGTAGAGGTGGCGACTCCCATATCGCCCATCCCTGCTGATCTAGCATCTGCGGCTATGGTCAAGAAAGGGACAGCAGTAGTTATAACCCTGTTCTCTTGAGCCGATAATTTAATAACAAATGCCAATAATATAAGTAATGGTAATTTCTTCATTATTTCAGTGCTTATTTTCTTAAAAGAATAGTTAAGTGTTCAAAAATCAAATTACTATCGTACAAGTAAACGGGCTTTTTAATAATATCTTGTACCATTCATCGAAAATATTTTAATATTATGTATGGTAAGAACATTACAACTGTTTAATGAATATCGGGGGAAAATTTTGAAGTAAAATTTATTGCAAGCCACAAAAATCAAAAAGCACATTGTATAAAAGAAAAAATGCCTTCCATACTATAATAGTAAATACACCGTTATATTTTGTGTATAAAGTCTTTCTGCCCCTATTTAAAATGGCTGATTTGGAAATATTTTTTTAAGAACAAAATATTATGCCTAAATCGTCGTTTTATATGCCGAAAGTGACACCAAATTAAATCAAAATAAGAATTCCAAACTACTTAAACGGTGGTTTAAATATTTGAACTCAAGTCCTAATTATGAAAAAACAGTTTATCAAAATTGTACTTTCTTGTGCAGTAATAGCGGGAGGTTTTACAGTTACTAGTTGTAGCAAAAAATCTTCATCTTCCAAAAATGTATCAAGAGCTACAGGTTGGAAAATAAATGCCAAGGAAGGTGGTTTCCAATTTAATACTGACTTTAAGGAGCAAGAAACAGGCCCTGGTCTTGTTTTTGTCGAAGGAGGTACTTTTACGAAAGGCAAGGTGCAAGATGATGTTATGCACGACTGGAACAATACACCTACTTCACAACATGTGCAGTCCTTTTATATGGACGAAACGGAAGTTACGAATGTAATGTACCTGGAGTATTTGGATTATCTTAAGAGCGTATACCCTCCTGAAAATCCAAAATATGCAAACATCTATAAAGGTGCATTGCCTGATACTTTGGTGTGGAGAAACCGTTTAGGATTTAACGAAACCATGACCAATAACTATTTAAGACATCCTGCTTATGCAGAATATCCTGTTGTTGGTGTAAACTGGATTCAAGCAACACAATTTGCTGAATGGAGGACCGACCGTGTCAATGAAGTAATGTTGGAAAGGGAAGGCTATCTTTCAAAAGACGCCAAGTATCAAGCTACAACTGGGGAAGTTGCAGGAACTTTTAGCACAGAAGCCTATTTGAATAGACCTGAGTCTGTTTATAACGGACAAATAGATTCCCTACAAGGGAAGATGAAAAAGGACAGTGTTAACACATACGCAAAAAGAAGTACTGGTATTATTATGCCAGAATATAGATTACCAACAGAAACTGAGTGGGAATACGCTGCTGCTGCACAAGTTGGGTCTAGAGAATACAATAACTACAGAGGTAGAAAAAAATACCCTTGGGAAGGCGACTACACTAGAAGCGGACAACGTGTTGGTAGAGGTGATCAATTAGCCAACTTTAAACAAGGAAAAGGTGATTATGGCGGAATAGCAGGCTGGTCTGATGATGGTGCCGATATTACTGCAGAAGTAATGTCTTATAAGCCCAATGATCTTGGTCTTTATGATATGGCTGGTAATGTTGCCGAATGGGTAGCAGACGTTTACCGACCTATCGTAGATGATGAAGTAAGTGACTTTAACTATTACAGAGGTAATATTTATATGAAAACCGCCATTGGCGAAGACGGAAAAGTAAATATTCTTAGAGATTCCATAGTTTTTGATACCATGCCAAATGGTAAAGTGATTGCTATGAATCTTCCAGGCGAAATTAAAATGGTACCTGTAGATGAGGAAGAAACTTATCTTAGAACCAATTTCTCCTCAAGTGACAATAGAGGCTATAGAGATGGTGATCCAAGTTCGTCGAGATTCTTTGATAGATTCAGTGATGAAGAAGACCAAGACGATACAAGAAAAATGTATGACTCTCCTAAACATAAAGTAGAGCGTGATTCTCTAGGAAAGTTAACACGTCAATACGATCAGTCCAATAACAGGACTACTTTGATCAATGATGAGGTTCGTGTATTCAAAGGTGGTTCTTGGAGAGACAGGGCCTATTGGTTAGATCCTGCTCAAAGAAGATATTTACCACAATATATGGCCACGGATTATATAGGATTCCGATGTGCTATGTCTAGAGTTGGTTCAAAATCAAAGACAAAAAACAAGACCGTAAGAGGCAAAAAAGCTAAATAGGTCTAAATAGATTTAAAAAAAGCCCTGACGAAATCGTCAGGGCTTTTTTTTATCTTTGATTTATGATTATAGAGAAACTCCACCAAATCTTTGTACAGTTTCCCACTGTTTGTACTGATACAAGAAAAATAGAAGCCAACTGTCTTTTCTTTGCGCTTAAAGGAGACAATTTCAATGGAAATACATATGCCGCTGAAGCTTTAAAAAAAGGAGCCGCCTACGCTGTAGTAGATGAAAAAAAATATGCAACTTCAAACAAGACTATTTTAGTTGATGATGTATTGCAAACCCTCCAAAAATTGGCATCATTTCACAGGAATCATTGCAAAGCCAAAGTTATAGGCTTAACCGGGAGTAATGGTAAAACGACAACCAAAGAGCTCATCAATTCGGTGCTATCCAAAAAATACAATACCATAGCCACAATTGGCAACCTAAACAACCATATAGGTGTGCCACTTACCCTTTTATCAATTAAGAAAGATACCGAAATAGCAATAGTGGAAATGGGTGCCAATCACGTAAAGGAAATTGAGTTCCTATGTTCAATAGCCCAACCGGATTTTGGATATATTACGAATTTTGGCAAGGCACACTTAGAGGGATTTGGGAGTGTTGAAGGTGTCATAAAAGGAAAAAGTGAGCTTTATGACTATTTAATCAATCATAAAAAAACAGTATTCTTGAATGCCGACGACCCAATTCAATTGGAAAAACTAGGTCACTACATTAAAAAATATGGTTACACAAAAGACAAAAAAGAATATTTTAAGATCAATTTTTTAAAAGCCGATCCTTATGTTGCCATAAAGGTTCAAGAAATTCAAATCAAATCAAATCTAATAGGCAGCTATAACTTTACCAATTGTTGTGCGGCCATTCTTATGGGCAAATATTTTAATGTCGAAATGAAAGATATTAAGTCGGCCATTGAAGCCTACATACCTCAAAATAATAGGTCACAAATCATTCAAAAAAACGGAAGGCATATTATTTTGGACGCATACAACGCAAATCCGTCTAGTATGAAAGTAGCATTGGAAAATTTTAGTAGGCATAGTGGTGAACCAAAAATTGCATTTTTAGGGGATATGTTTGAATTGGGCAAAACAGCCAGCAGTGAACATCAATATATAGCCGATTTGGCGCTTGAATTGGATTTAGACAAGGTATTCTTGATTGGGGAAAATTTTCATAATACCAAAACCTCTTTCAAGAAATTCAAAGATTATGATGCTATGGCCGCTTATCTCTCTAAAGAAAAACTCGCAACAAATAGCAACATTCTTATTAAAGGTTCACGTGGAATGGCTTTAGAACGACTGCTTGGATTACTATAATCAAACAATTATCGGTAAAACCAACTTTTAAAATAGTGGAAAAATTTTGGGATATACTGCCCCGAAGCGTCGGGGGAACCAGTGACCCCTGCCCTGTTAAGGCAGTGCTCCCCGCCTGCTTAGTGGAGCGTATTGCATTATCTAAAAAAGATGAACCAGGATGGGTGTTCCTGTACCCAAGCAAAAGCACTTTTAAAACTGTTTTCTATTTTTGGTCATTTTCCGCCAAACAAGTTTGGCGTAACTTCCCTCAAAGACAAAACCACACCTATGGTGTGGTTTTTTGCTTAGTGGAGCGTATTGGATTCGAACCAACGACCCCCGCCCTGTCAAGGCGGTGCTCTAAACCAACTGAGCTAACACTCCAGTACTTTAATCTCGTCAGGCAGGTAAACCAACTAAGCCAATTTCCCAATTAAAATTGAATCAGCTAAGGTATGACTAATTTTTAATTCTTAAAACTTACCGAACAAAATCGGTATATTCCGAAATAAAAACAATCCCACTTTAAACTCAATTAAAAAGAAAAACATAAACGCCTATTAATCCAATAAAAATTCAATCAAAATAATGTACTTTTAAAAAGGCATTCCTGCGTTAGGCATTATATAATTCCAGACAGTACGCCAGATTATTGAAAACCAAAACCATGTCAAGAAACAGTATAGCAAGACATTTCGATTCACGATACCCTTCTATTGAAGACCTAAGGGAAAAAGCTAAAAAGCGAATTCCAAGATTTGCATTTGAATATTTGGATAGCGGCTGTAATGAAGAGGTTAACTTAAGGAGAAATACTAGCGAAATCCGTGAAGTTCAATTGACCCCAAACTATTTAGACCACTTCAAGGATGTAAGTTTAAAAACAGAATTATTCGGACGTATATATGATGCGCCTTTTGGAATAGCCCCTGTGGGATTACAAGGATTAATGTGGCCCAACGCTTCCGAAATATTGGCCAAGGCAGCATTTGAACATAACATTCCTTTTGTTTTGAGCACAGTTAGTACTAGCAGTATCGAAAGAATAAGTGAATTGACGGAAGGAAGAGCTTGGTTTCAATTGTATCACCCAACTGAAGATAGTGTTAGAAACGATATGTTGAAAAGAGCTGAAGCAGCAGAATGCCCGGTTCTGGTTTTACTATGTGATACCCCTGCTTTCGGATTTCGCCCTAAGGAAATAAAAAACGGGCTTTCAATGCCGCCTAAAATGAGTATAAATAATATGCTACAAATTTTTGGAAAACCAAACTGGGCAATGAATACCTTAAAATATGGGCAACCGAACTTCGAGGTCCTTAAACCTTATATGCCAAAGGGACTTGATTTAAAGCAATTGGGAAATTTTATGGACCAAACTTTTTCCAAAAGAATGAGTACGGAAAAAATAGCACCTATTCGGGACCTATGGAAAGGCAAAATTGTTCTTAAAGGAGTTTCTACAGAAGCTGATACGGAAAAGGCAATTCAATTGGGCTTGGATGGCATCATTGTTTCCAATCATGGAGGGAGACAATTGGATGCAGGGGAATCCACCATAAAACCAATGACAAGAATCGCAGCAAAATATGGTGATCAAATAAAGATATTAATGGATAGTGGTCTCCGCTCAGGGCCTGATATCGCTCGAACTATGGCCAGTGGTGCGGAATTTACATTTTTAGGTCGTTCATTTATGTATGGGGTGGCCGCACTGGGAAAACAGGGTGGCGAACATACCATTTCTTTGTTGAAAACCCAACTACAACAGGTAATGGAACAGATAGGTTGCGAAAAGATCTCAGATTTCCCAACGCATTTGGTCAAAAAATAAAAAGCCTCCAATTTCTTGGAGATTTTTCTTGATGCAAAGTGAGCATCATTCCAATCATAAAAGCACTTATAGGTCCAGCAAACAGGAACAAACTTTATTGATTGATTTTCATTGAGTTGACCTTCTTTTTAAAGATTGAGTTGACCTTTTTTTTAAAGTAAGATACCATCAGTAAATCTTTCAGCACATTAGCTATATTTTGTTGCACTCTTTAATATGAAAAATTGTTGAATTTGAGCTTTTCCTAGGGCATGTATTCTGTAATATATAATAACCTAAGTTGTTGCCATAGCAAAGTGGGTAAATATGGTGCCAAATTAGAATACGATGCTAAAGGATAATTTTATCAGTGATTTTTGCCGATTTTCAGGTTGTGCCTCCCGATTCCAGGCTATGGGACAATAGGTATATACACCACCATCAGAACGAGTATTCCAGGAGGATCCGCCCATAGATGTGCCGCACGCCTTTCAATGGTTTTCCAAACGAAAATATCTGATCAAAGCCAATGGAATAGCGGTTTTTACGGAAGAAAATCCCATGGCTCATGGCGGTATGGAATTGATTGAAATCCTCGACGGCATATTCGAAGTCCCTGTCGAAGAGATTTCCCTGTGCTGTCCCATTGAAAAGGGTGAATGCCGCCGATACCGTGCTTCTTAGGTAGAACTCACTAATGAGGTTCGTTGCCAATACCCCATTCCCAAAGGCTGAAGAGGTAGTCAACGGGCCAAACCTTCCCATTCGTATGCCGACAAGTGGCCGGGCATCTATATAGAGGTTTCCGGCACGAAACTGCCCCATGGCAAAAACATCAAAGCCTTTAGTCTCCGGCGTAAAATCATAGGCCCCACGGAGATTCAGGTTGAAAATCAACTGATCGGGGATTTGGAATTCCCATCCGTTTAGGACGTCATCCACGCTAATATTTTCATGTATCCAATCCTGTAGCTCTTGGGAAAGGGAGGAAGGCCCCATAACACCTAATAGCAATTCAGCCTTGATAAAAGAACGGGTAAAGGTATAACTAGCCCCTAGCTGCCCGAACAAAACCCCGGCAAAAGGGCGATCGAAGGATACGCTGTCCCGTTCCACATCCCGTTGGCGAACGAACTGTTTTGTTGGTGTATAACCCTCGGATTTCAGTAGAATATCTATGAAGAAATTTTTTTTCTTGGGAAGCAATCGTTCCAGCCCGAGAAACTGTTTTGGCCGGAATGCCATTTTCATACCTACGCCAAAGGAGTAGAACCGGTCAAGGTTATCCCTAACCACATAGGCATCATTATCCGAGCTCAATTCAAACGAATACTTAAAATTGGTATTGTCTTGTGCTGATACCTTTAAGCTAAACAGGAAACAGAAAAAGGTAACTGTGATCGAATACGTTGTGAAGAATTTAGGAAGACACTTCATAAAAGAAATTTCGACTTAAAGATACACCATACTCCTAAAATACAAATGACAGCTGCAATAGTACGTATAAGTTAGAACGGGCCAATATTCTTTAGGTAATAACGTAACGGTTCTTTCCGGAAATCTAAAACATCTTTAGTAAAGCAAGGGCCTTAATTGATATCAATCTATTAACACTAAGGTATTTATTCCCTTCCAAAGCTCAAAACCGGATTGAATATCCATTACGCAACCGTTCCTGCAATTAGAAAATTATAGACTCAGATTAAATAATTATTAGAGCGAAGAAAGCGTATCTAATAAACTTTTAAAATTACACCACTAGAATCTATAGCCAAAAACAGTCGTTAAAGAATTTCTTTTACCGAAACCTCCTTGTAATGCAATTTCCCAGTGCTTGGCAAAACCTTTATAAATTCCAAACATTGCATTCCATCGAATAGGTTCAAAATCAACATTATAATTTAGTGTTTGACCATCATCAAGTTCTACGAAACCCTTAACCTTAGTATCATAAAATTGTCCTTGGGCACCAACCATTAAATTCAATCCAAGAGGAGTCATATAGCCTATTGTTGGCATAATTACTTGTGCTACACTTGTGGTATTTGCTTCTGTAACTTCATTAATCAAAAATTGATAGCTTAAAGTAAAATTCCAATCTCCAATTCCCCCAGCAAGGGTGGTCCCCGCTCCATATAAAACAGACTCTAGATTTCCCCGCAGCGTAATTTCATTAGGAATATTTTCTGGAGCTACATCTATAAGCCATCCATAATCTGCTAATTCTTGTTTAAAATTTTCATTAAGGGGCCAGTTGCCATAAATGTCATTTCGACCATACCCTGCTATAGCCATAATGTTCATAAAAGGAAATATCCAAACATCTGCTTTTGCCGCATTAACAGAAGTAGTAGCTGAAATTGTCGAATTATTTATGTCAAATAACCCATCAAATGGAACAAATTCTTCATCATTCATAGCTAGGGATAGTCCTGTGAATTGCATAGTCTGCGACTGAAAATGCATGAATGCATTTAACCCGATTGGTCTGGGTAAATTATAGCCTAGTTTAGTTGCAGGTTTACCCCATATAGGAAGAACCCATCCCAATTTAACTGATATTGTATCTGTTTCCTTATTTTCAAAGAAAGCCGTTGTAGATTGCTTATTCTCCCAATCTATATTTTGATCATTGTCAGCAACAAATAATATAATACTTGAGTTAATTGTATAATCAATTACTCCATCTTTAGTGTTTTGGACGACTTTTTCTATAATTGATGTAACAAGATGGCCACCTCTTTCTTTTATTTTTTCAAATTTCACTGTTCGTTCAAAAGAAGAAATTTTAGATCTCATTGGTTTAATATTAACCAATACAACTTTATCTAATTCACCATTTTTGAAGAAAATAGTCCCCTTTAATCTTTTAATTTCTTTTAGGTAAGGATCTATGTCTTTTTTTTGGTAATAAAATTCTAAAACTAATTCATCTTCATCATCATTGATTACTTTCAAACTAGACTCATCATACAAATAATTTCGAGACATCCTGCTAAATGAATGACTTCTTTCAATAAGATTTGTAAGAAACATTCTATCTTCCTTGTTTACATTTTTACTATCAACCACTGCTCTAATATCCATACCGTATTTAAATTCTGGATCATAGATAATTTGATAATCAAAAGATTTAGATTCTCCATTTTTTTCAGAAATAACATTTACATTTTTTATGAATGATCCATCTTGAAGAAGAGCGCTTGCTGCTGCATCTAAAATTCTTGGAGAAACCCCTTTTTCAATTAAGTAATTGCTGTTTAATGGCTTGTTTTCCTGTCCAAAAATTTTAGGTGTCAAAAATAGAAATAACACTATCATTAAATACAGTTTCATAGAAATAGAATTTGCATTACTCATGGCAATAATATCTTAAATATATTCAATTTATTATTTTTATCAGTCATTTACTGAAAGTATTAAACAGAAAACTGGATTAATTCGTTGTGCTCATTGATCATGCAAACCCACTTCTGCAAGTACGATTCCAATGGCTTAAATACACACTTGAATTTTTTGTTTTCTATATTATTTTGAAGAAATTTTCAAGCTCTTTGAAAACAAAAATCCCATTGGGGTAAACTCCAACAGGATTGTGCTTGATATGGGCCCTACTGGATTGCATATCCATTGGGAAACCGATACTGCAAACCTGCCTACCGAAGGCATGGTGGATAAGCTACATCTGCTAGCACAGCCTAATTATTTTATTGCCTACAAACTTCGAATCTGGATTGCATATCCATCGGGATACCGCTACTGCAAATAGAAACTCATGCTGCACTTCTATGCAGCTTATTTTTCTATTCCCTCCAAAGCTCAAACAAGTTTGACTTTATCTAGTTAATTCTGGATTAGCTCATTGCACTCGCTGAGCCATTGGGATACCACGACTGCAATTAGAAAATCTAAACCCAGCTAATGCGGGGTTTTATCTTTTTATTCCTTCCCAAAGCTCAAACAAGTTTGGCTTTATCTAGTTAATTCTGGATTAGCTCATTGCACTCGCTGAGCCATTGGGATACCACGACTGCAATTAGAAAATCTAAACCCAGCTAATGCGGGGTTTTATCTTTTTATTCCTTCCCAAAGCTCAAACAAGTTTGGCTTTGTCCACGAATAAAAAAATCCACACGTCACCGTGTGGATTTTCTGAATGATGTGGGCCCTACTGGATTCGAACCAGTGACCCCCTGCTTGTAAGTCTTAAATTTTAGGTGTACTCCATTTGCAAAATACACCTAATGAATTGGTAATCAGTTTTTTAATAAATTTTGAATTCAATTGAAATCAGTTGATTTCAAATAAAAGTGTGCACAAACTGTGCATTTTTATTCCTAACTTGAAGTAGTTTAAGCACTAAAAATGGCGAAAGTTAGGCTCATATTAGACACTCGAGAATCATCTAAAAATGCAGTTTCGGAATTGTACCCGATTGCATTAAGAGTGTTCCATATTAAACCAAGAATAATTCGTTTGCCATATCAAACTTCAATAAGTGGATGGGATTCAAATTCATTTTGTTTAAAACGTTCAGTTTTGGTGAATAAGAGTCTAGATTGTTTTATGATCAATCAAATTCTATATGACAAACTTCATATGGCTCGAAGCCTAATAAACGAACTCGGAGAGGCTATTCAATATATGGATGTTGGTACTTTAGTAACAGAAATCAAAAATAAATGGCAAGAGCAGATCAGTCCTGAACTTAAAAGTAAAATGTCCAACGGATTAATGTTAAAAGACTGGGGCCAAGTTATTATAGACAGAAAACGTAAAATAAACAAACCTAGTTCTGCTCAATGGTATCTCAGTGGGATAAATGCCTTTATCAAATTCAATAACAACCAAGATATCAGGCTCGACCAACTCAACGTAAGCATGCTCAAAGACTTTCAGATAGATAAAGAATCGACGAGGAGTAAAACCGAACAGCATAGGCTCTCATATGAGGGCTATAAGGGCCATATACAATGCTGCCATAAATGAGGATAGAATAGAAGTCATCAAAAATCCTTTTCATCGTTACAAGATTCCTTCATCAAACCAAACCAAGAAAAAAGCCATTTCAAAAGAAGATTTCCTAAACATCCGGAAACTCAAATATGAAAAAGGCTCAGCCTTATGGCATACAAAAAATTATGCGCTTATAATGTTCAATTGCCGAGGCATGAATTTGATAGATTTAGTTAAACTTAAAAAATCAAATGTGCGCCAGGGTAGAATTTTCTATGGAAGAAGTAAAACTGCGCGATCCTTTGTCAGTAAAGTTAACTATCTGAATTACAAGGAAATCCTTAGTCACTATTTAAAAGGCAAATCTGATGAAGACTTTTTGTTTCCCGCAAATTATGATGGCAGCACTGCAAAATATGAGAAATATAAAACTATAAGAAGAAGGGTAAACGAAAGACTGAAACTGATTGCCCAAGATGCAGGTATTGAGCAACATTTTACGACTTATTCAATTCGTCATTCCTGGGCAACCATCGCGAAGTATATGGGGATTTCTACTGCCATAATAAGTGAGGGATTAGGTCATAGTTCCCTGAAAACCACTGAAATTTATTTAAAGCGTTTTGATAACTCCACCTTGGATGAGGCCAACGAACGTATTGTTGCCTAGTTTATAGTTTATAGCTTTTCATGGGTTTATAGTAACTGCAACCATAGTACAACATAAATCCCAAATCTTACACATAACTTAACTGCGCATGGATCCTGATGGATTTTTGTAGCGTCCCGATAGGTAAGCGTCAAGTAAAAATCCGTTAGGGCGCATACTACTTTTTGCTTGTTCGTGTACCGAACTAAGGTTTACAGATTTTAGGATGCGTAGCGGATAAGATATGTAAAGCAAGAGGATAACACGCTAAAGCGGTGTTATGTTCATTAATTTCAGTTGTTAACCCTTGTAATTACTGTAGGATTACAAGAATCAGAATAATCGTATGAAATCAAAAGTTTGTTGCAAAAACTCTTGAAGCACCAGTAAACATTGAAAAAGTTTGTTGTAAACTTTTTTCTAAACCATTGAATCTTCCTTTTATTATCAAGCCTGAATTTTAAATATAACTGGATTCTTGTTAGAGAATCAAAAAGGATGAATTGATAGTATTTTATTGAAAAAGATCTTGAAACCACTGAAAACATTTAAAAAGTTTATTGAAAAAAATGTTTTGAAGCCTCGCCAGTAGATTAGTTTCGGTAAGATTTGGGCTTGCAGCACGAAACTTCGTTTCGCTCGCTTTCCTGGATATAATGATTCGTTATCCGGAATTCAGAATCGTTTTACTTTGCCGATTAGTGATTTTACTATAATGAAAACAGTCCCGTAAAAGGTCAATTAACGAAACTATTAAAAGAGACCGCAAATGGGACACCATGGCAATAAGTTTTTTGGATTGGCAAATTTGTCCCATAAAACGGCTGTTTTATTCTACCTAAATTTTACTTCGTTGTTAGAAGAAAGAGGTGAAATTGATGGAAAGAATAATAAAACAACAGCCGACACCAAGTTGCTGAATCTACAACTTAAGGTGCCGACTGCATTAAAATTAAACTTTTACTGACAGGTAACTTTTTGAATTTCTAAGTTCAAACCTAAAAAGTTCGTTGTTGCCCTATGACAACTGTTTGTTTCATCAGTGTTATCACCAATTGTATATTGGTATACATCTGCATCATCGTCATCTTGAACATATAGTCTAATATCATAGGCTCCATTCGGCGGTTGAATTTCTGTAATACTACCACTTGTAGTTACTGGTATCCAGCCTCTTTCGGGATCAGTATCCAAACCAGCTTTAGATATACTACCACTGCTTCCTGGCAAATTATTTTTGTAAGTAATTCCAACCCTGAATTCTCTATTTGAATCATTAATGAAGTCAATAGTTCTATGTCCTACACCTTCACTAGTACAATTTTCTGCTTGGTAACTATCAGTATAGCCCATTTTTGCTATTGTATTATCTTTTAGAAATCTTACCGTGTATGAAATAGGTGACCCAGGATTGTCTCTACTATAAACAGCATTCGGGCCCTGAATTATCGGAGCTAAATCACCAAAATTTCTTGCAGTGACCGCTTCAGCGGCTACTTCAGCATTACCACCAATTACAACAGTAGTAATACTTGAAGTTGCTAAAATATTTTTAACAGCAGTTTCGGTATCGACATCAATACTATTGTTTTTGCCCGCCGCATAGCCTAGTGCGGCTTCAAGTTGAAAGTCTGTGGATTCGTATGTGGTTTCTAGTCTGAACATGATAATCCTACCATAACTCACGGATTGAATATACCCCGGAGGGGAACTGGAATTAAAAGTAGATTCAACTTCATCTGGACTTAAGTCTTCTCCAAAAACAGCAGTTGGCACAGAGGGTGGTGCCATTGAAACCGTATAGAAAACCTGCTTGAACACCATGTTTGCAACCCTCTTTTCGGCGGTGCTTTCAAAATTCAGCTGTGAGCTAAAGTCTGTTGATGCCCATTCAATATTAACACCTAATTCTAAACTAACCTGTTTTGAACTATATGAAGTTTTAGCCTCAGAAAAAGAACTAGCTTCATTAACATATCCATCTTGATAGGAATTGGCGTTCCACCACTCAAGTGAATTATCTATACCAGCATCAACAGAGTTAAAAGAAGGGCTTTCAACATCAATATTTCCATTCTCCCCAATACCAGGTAAATCTACTCTTAAGCTGATTGGAGCCCTATCTAAAGTGACGAGTGTTGGAAGTCCACCACGAAGTGCATTATCAATTTTAACCAATGCCCCTGGCCATATAATTCCAGCATTAGGTTTTAGAATTGCGATTTCTTCAAAATTAGTCTCTAAGCTATATGATGTAGTTGAACAATTTCTGGTAACGTTGTTTTCAGAAACCGGTGGGTCGTTCACTACCTCCCCCTCAGTTTTTACATTGGCGGTACTTCCCGAACCTACTACCCCCAAAAGTTCGTCAGGGTTATAGGATAGATTAGCAACAACATCACTAATACTTTCTTCTTCCTTTGATACATCATCATCCGAACCACCTGTTTCATCCTTGCTACAAGAGTAAGTCATTAATAAGATGGCAACAGCAAATAACTTTATAGCTATTTTTAATTGTAATTGTAATTGATTTGCTTTCATAATTTCTTGGTTTTTAAGATTCAACACCTCAAAACTACAAGCCCATCTTAGCGAAACCTAAAAACAACACTAGACAAACCATGGACAAAATTCTATTTTAGCTCTTAAAATAGCCTAGACAGATGAAATAGTTAGATGTACAACGAAACTATAACATACTGATTTACAGTTTTTTAAGTAATATTGATAAACACACCCCTATTACATTCGTCTATACAAATCCTAGACAGCTGCTTTTGGAGACAAAAACCTATATTTAGTTGCACTATCTTTATAAAAGAGACATTTTTAACACTTTTACCCTAGTATTTTAACTAAAAACCGAGTGTATTATGAAAAATTGGTTACTGATATTTATGATTCTAGGACCAGGATTAGCCATGCAACCTATTTTTTCTCAGGACAATACCGAATTGGACAGTCTTTTGAATGTAGCACAAGAGCAAACAGATACCACTAGAATAAATACGTTGTATCTAATTTTCAACAAACAGGTAAGACAAGAACCGCATAAGGCAAAACCCTACGTAGACTCACTGCTAGCTGCGAGCAACTCCACAGGTTATAAAAAATTTATGGCCTTAGCATACAAAGCCGAGGGTTTATACCATTATTACAATTCAGATTACACTAAAGCAGAGTTGTCCTATTCAAAATCAATTGCAATTTACAAGGACATTGATGCAATGATACCCCTAAGTAGAATGTATAATAACCTTGGAATTGTTCAAAAATATTTAGGAAGGCTTCACGAATCAAAGGAATCCCATCTAAATTCTTTAAGAATAAAGGAGAAACTGGACCTTGGACCATCTGACATTGCGGCTTCTTTGGTTAATCTTGGAGTTTTAGAATGGGAATTAGGAAATCGTGAATTATCCAGTGACTATTATTTAAGGGCTGAAAAAATATGTGCAGAAAATAATTTGACTAGAGGATTAAATCTGGTTAGAGGTAACTTGGCAGGAAATTTTAAAGATGCAAAAAGGTATACTGATGCGCTAAAGTACTATAACCTGGTTTACGATTATTATAAAGAGAATAATGATTACAGGGGAATAGCCAGAATAACGAATTCAATTGGGGCATTATACTTTTCTATGGATAGTATCCAAAAAGCCAAATCCTTTTATTTAGAAGCCCATGAATTGAACAAACAACATGATATTCAACAAATGCTTGGCTTGACTTCTAGAAACTTAGGGAAGGTTGCCATGAAAGAAAAGGAATATAAAAAGGCATTGAACTACTTTTTAGATGCTAATATTATTTCTCAAAAGACTGGTACCAATACCCGTAATGTAGGTGATTACCTAAACATTGCAGAAGCTTATGCCGCTATAGGTGATTATAAAAATGCATATAAAAACAGGGAAATTCATTTTAATAAATATGATTCTGTCTTTAGCGAGCAAAAAATCAATCAAATAAATGAGTTGGAAATTCAGTACCAAACCGAAAAAAAAGAAGCTGCTTTAGCATTGCAAGATGCGGAGATAAAAACCCTAAGCGAAAAAGCCAAGAACGATAAACTTAAAAAAGGGCTGTATGCAGGGGGCATGGTCTCTGCCTTGGCACTATCTGGTCTGTTATTTTTTGGTTTTCGCCAGCGTATGAAAAAAAACCGTATTGCCCGTGCAAAACAAGAAGCAATCTATAAACAGGAAATCGAACACAAAAAGAAGGAATTGGCTAGCCAAACGCTCCATTTGGTTCAGAAAAGCAAATTTATAGCTGAACTAAAGGATAATCTTGAGAAAGTAAAAAATTCGCCAGAAAAATTCAAAGTGGAGTTCAAAAGAATCGTGATGCTCCTAAAAAAACAGAGTGCAGCAGATAAAGACTGGGAAGTTTTCAAATCTTACTTTTCGGAGGTGCACGAAAATTTTGAAGATCAACTAAAAGCCCTGTGCAATAAAATTACAGATAAAGAGCTGCGCTTGGCTTCTTATGTAAAGATGGGACTGAACAATAATGAAATTGCCGATATTCTGAATGTTCTCCCGTCAAGTATTCATACCTCCAAATACCGCTTAAAACAAAAATTGAACATTGATAAAGATTTGGATTTTGATAGTTTCATAAAAAGCCTTTAAAAACAAATAGAGGAATCAGGTTTAGTTCTCAAATTTGAACGCCAACTGTTTTCTTAAATATAAAATGACATAAATAGAATAATTATAGATTTCTTATTCAAAGATTTTTTTTCTAGAGTTTGGTTTGTCCAGTAAAACGAACGTTTTCTGGGACTCCCTGAATTTCTTTATTCGTTCCCTTTATCGGCCGTTTTATGGAACCATAACATTTTATATCTAAATTGCTTCCTAATGTTTATATAACTATGATTATAGATATAATGGGAATATAATTACCAGTAACTATATTTCTTAAATTTGATGTATATAGTAACTAGTCACTATATACAATTGTTGTGGCCAATTGAAAGAGCTACATCTGTGCTCCGACAATTCAAACAAACTAATTAGATCAAAAATGAAAATAATTCAGAACTATAAGCCGTCGTATAAAGAAATGTTTTCTTTAGATATTATTGATCCATTGTATTATGTTCCCATGGTACTTTCTGTTACGACTGGACTGTCATTGTCGAGTTGGTGCCTTGATACCTATAATCCTTCAGGGCAAATGGCTATCGTGATAACTCCAATGATTCTAGCATTGATATACCATTATTGGATGGAAAGAATCACAGTAAATTACACCTTAGTCGTGGGACCTGATGAGAAATCCATTTACTATACAAAAACGTCATTACCAAAAGTTATTCTACATTGGGTTTATAACTTGTTTGGACATAGCTTTTTACTTTTTTTAATTCTAACTTTCCTTGAACCATATCATCCATTACTTAATGCTCTGCTATTTTTAGTTTGGCTAACAATTCCTTGTCTCGTAAGAACTTATCTTAAGGGCATCAGCTTGGACATCATCAAAGTTACTTTTGATAATGATGAACCAATTTGGAGCAAAATTAAAAGGGAAGAGTTTTTAAATAAATATGATTGTGATCCTGATAAGTTACAAGAATTAATTTAGAATATATAGTGGTTCTAAGAATTAAAATGGATAATAATAATGAACTAAGGGAGTTTTTGTATTCGTCGAATATTGATTATCTAACTAATCAAAATGAAGTTGAAGTATATGGATATAATAAATAAAAACTGGCCACAACAAAGAACTGAGGTGAAAAACAAGTCTTTTTAAGTTAATCTCGACACATATTTCTCATCATAGGGCAAACCCGACGTTGCTATTGCGAATGACTGTTTCAATAGCTTGTTGCTAACGGCGATCAAAGCAAGTTTCTTGCTCTTGCCTTTTGAGGTTATCCGCTCGTAAATCTCCCTACATGCCCTGTTGTGTTTGCAAGCGGAGAAACTACATAGAAAAAGTAGGTTCCTTAATTTCCTGTTCCCAACTTTGCTTATCCTGCTGCGTCCCCTGACACTGCTCCCCGATTTCCTAATGGTCGGGGTAATGCCCGCATAACAACAAAGTTGACCTGCATTCTCGAACTTGGTGAATCCATCGGTCAGCACCAGTAATACCATAGCGGTCTTATTGCCCATGCCAGGGATGCTTTTCAATAGTGTCAACTGATCTTGTTGGTGTTCCTTGACCAAACTTAGTAATCGGGCCTCCAATAGGCCTATTTCCTTCTGGAGCGACTTGAGCGAGCGCGACAATGACCTATAAACCGTCTTTGATGGTATTCCCAATGTTCGCTCTCCATGTAGCTTGTTCTTTATCGCCGTACTATGTTTCAGGTAGGTATCCATTAACCGTAACAACTGGAGGCATTCCGCTTGGTCCTTGTTCTTGGCGGTATACAGGGGGACCTCATTGACCTGGGCATATTCACAGATGGCCCTGGCGTCGCTCTTATCGGTCTTTACCTTGGAAAGTTTCATCTGTATAAAACGCTTTACCGATAAAGGGTTCACCACCGATACACAATGGCCATGTTCGTACAGGTATTGTGCCAAACGATAATGATAGTACCCAGTGGCTTCCATCACCACCAACGAACCTTTGGGCAACTTTTTCGATAACCGTCCAAACCCTTTCAATCCATTCGGATATTGGATATAAGTTCCTTTCGAGTTTACAACATCGAACACATCCTTACTAATGTCCACTCCATAAATTTCTGTATATTTATTCATAAAAACTGATTTTTGAAAGAACAGCTACTTGGTCTTCAACAACTTAAAAACGAGCTCCCTAGGCTCACAGAACTGAACGAATTCTAAGTAGGAAAAGAGAGGGGATCATCAATGTTGACGAAGTCTAGGCTTCTATGTATAAAATAACCTTAATCCCCTCTTTTGTTCTTTCTGATTTATACCATAAAAGTTAAGGAGAGTAAACTTAAGTTGTATAAACGTAATGCGGGGCTAGTTGCAAAAGCTGAACGAATTAAATATTAATAATTATAGTTGTAAACTGAAAGCGAAATGACTTAAAACCCGCACTACGCTTATACTTGACCGTTATGAGCAAATCAACACAAATTAAATTTATACCTATGAGACAAATGAAAAAACTAATTGCAATTGGATTTATAGCATTAATGATGTCAAGTTGTGCCACAGTCTTTGGCGGAAAAGTAAATGCTTATCAAAAAACAAAACCAGGCCCTGGAGAGCAACAAAGGGAAGTGAGAGTTGTTGCCCTAATTGCTGATATAATACTTTTTGCACCTGGATTAATAGTTGATTTTGCTACAGGAGCAATTTACAAACCTCAATAATAACTATGTACAACAGTGTATAATTAATTGCTGCCTATTCTTTCTCTATCTTCATAATGTAAGTACACATGGGCCACATCTGTTGCTCTCTACAATGTGGAGGTCTAATTATTAATCTACCCCTACCATCCTTCCCTATCCAAACGCCGATATTGAATGGCTTCGGCCATATACCTGAATAGGCATTTAATAAAAAAAAATCCACTATTATTTTTTTTGAAATTTTAGATCAAATTTGACCAACTCAATCCATTTGATTACCTTAAATAAGTATAAAGAATCATACCTAGTAGGTTATGGATACGCTTGATAGACTCATTTCAATAATCATTTATGCAGATATCGTTGGATATTCCTCCATGATGCAAGCAGATGAGGAACTGGCATTATCAAAGCTTAAGCACTTTGAAGAAGTTATAAAACTTCAGTCAAAAAAATATGATGGCGAAATTGTAAAGGCCTATGGCGATGGCTGTCTCATGTTATTCCCAAGTGCCGTAAGTGCCATAAAGTGTGCTATAAGCATACAAAGTGATTTGAGAGAAGAACCATCGGTACCGCTTCGAATTGGCATACATGTTGGAGAAATAGTACGTAAAGACCATGATATCTTTGGGGATGGTTTAAATATTGCCTCCCGTATTGAATCTATGGGTGTGGCTAATTCTGTTTTAATTAGTTCTGATATCTATTTTCAAATAAAAAACCACCCCGAAATCAAAACGGTTAAACTTGGCGATTTTGCGTTTAAAAATATTGAAAGGGACATTACATTATATGCGATATCAAATGATGGATTAACCGTTCCCTTATCGACAGATATGAAGGGGAAAGGAAAGATCAATACTTCCTCTTCAGTATTCTCGAAGAAAAAAATAAGATTTCTTTGGATACCTATTATATTGATTCTTGGAATATTCTTATTATACAATCTTTCAGACTATAATTTCCAAAAAATAAAAACTGAACCCTCTGGGGAATCTGAAATATCCATTGCTGTTCTTCCGTTGCAAAACTTGAATCAAAATGAAGAACTTGAATACTTCTCGGTTGGAGTAGCGCAGGAAATTATTGATGAGCTTGGTAAAATCAACACAATTATACCAACGGCATTTAGTGCAGCATACAAATATAAAGATTCTAAAGAATCATTTGTCAGTATAGCCAATGCATTAAATGTCAATTATATAATATCGGGGAGCTCGAGAATTTTCGAAGACAGTGTAAAGCTTTCGATTGAACTTTTTGATCCATTTTCAAATAAAAGGATATGGTATGGCTCTTATAATGAGGTAATGAAAAATGCGCCTTCAATCCAATTATCCATTGCAAAACAAGTAGCAAAAAGTCTTAACGTGAGGCTTAGCTCAGATGAAAAGAAATCCTTAGAAACGGCAAGTACAACAGATGGTGAAGCATTTAATTTGTTCTTAAAAGCAAAAGCTGAATTTTTAAGTCTGACCAGGGAAGGATTATCTACAAGCATCGAGATGTTGGAAAGAGTAATTGAACTTGATCCAAATTATTCACAGGCACATACATTTCTAGCCTGGGTATATATGTTCCATTCTGCTCCATGGTTTGGAGGTAAAATATCCCATACCGAATATGATCGTTTAATCACTCCTTACCTTGAAAAAGCAATTGCATTGGATCCAAAAAGTTCAGACATATACCTGGTCAGGGCTAATTCAAACGTTTTTGCCAATGGTTTGCTTCGAGAGGCGAAGAAAGATGTGGAATATGCCCTGGCATTGAATTCATGGCCAAAAACTCCTACTACCTACTGTATCTGCACAGTTGTATCTACTTATCTTGCTATTGGGAATCTTCAAAAAGCGAAAAAGTATGCAAATCTTGGAAGAGAAATTGACCCTGGAAATGTTTTCATCTGGTGGGACAGAGCCAATATTCATATTATTGAGGGAGAGTTCCAAAAAGCCCAGGCACTTTATGAAGAAGCGCTTCAAGTTATGGATATCCCATTTTTTCATTTTTTCGTTGGTTGGAGTTATTATCATGATGGTCAATTTTCAAAAGCCCTGCCATATTTAGAAAATGCTTATAAATCAGAGGCTTTCAATTTTGTTGCAGCCTATTTGTCCAATGTGCACTTTATGCTTGGCAATCAGGATGATGCTGATCGATACCGTCTGGAATTAGAGCAAAGGATGGCTTCAGGTGAGTACAATCTCAATCTGGCCATGGCCATGGTTGCAGCTGCCCAAACCAACCTTGATGAAACCCTGACCTGGCTTGAAAAGGCTCAAGGAGAAAAAGAATACACTTTTGCATATATGGTGAATGTAGACCCTATCTTCAAACCACTTTATGAAGAATCCCGATTTGTGGAAATAAGAAGAAAGATGCAGTATTATGACGAAGAAAGCTCTTATTAATTTCATTGATGCTTATTTCATTCCTGCGCTATCCTTTATTATAATCCCGATAGTTATCGGGACCAACCACTACCACGTCTGTGGTTCTCTACATTGTGGTGGTCTTCTAATTTATAGTCTTCGAGTTAAAAATAGGATACTGTAAAATTGATTATCTTGGTAAAGTAACCGCCAACCAATACTGCACATGATTAAATTCTTCCGTAAAATCCGACAAAACCTCTTAACTGAAAATAAATTCAGTAAATACCTGCTTTATGCCATTGGAGAAATAGTGCTGGTTGTAGTTGGGATTTTAATTGCTTTAAGCATCAATAATTGGAATGAAAACAAAAAGATGGAGATAGAAGAGAGTAAATATCTAATAAGGATTTACTCTGATTTAGAAAAGGATTCCATATACTTTTCGAGAAGATTAAGAGAATCTAAACAAGAAGTGGAAAACTACTATACTTTCATTCATGAAGCATATAAGGTTCAGAAATCACAAGAAGAATTTACAGATTTAGTAAATCTAACGTGGTTTGGATCTGAACAATTAAGTGTACATAACTCCACGTTTTTGGAAATGATAAATGCTGGTAAATTAGATCTAATTTCAAATGACTCATTGAAATTTACTATAAATGATTTACACAGGCGATATGATGCGGTTGGGAAACATATACAGGAATTTAATCAATATACCGTTGGTATATTAACAGAATGGGTCAAAATTAGTCCTGGCACAAAGTATCGAGATAACAAACAACATTTATTTGATGAACCCTATATGTTTGAATCGAGTGAATGGAAATGGATAAATAATCCCCGTTCACAGGCGTTCAGGATGGGCGAAGAAACGATAGGAGCTTATACAGCAAAACATAAAGTGTTCATTAATTACTTCAATCAACTAGTAGATGAAATTACTGTACTAAGAAATACAATAAGAGATGAATTAGATAAATGAGTGTAATCCATTGATATCGAATTATAGATAAAACGATTACCGACGGAAGTTAAATTGGATTTTAATTCAATTTATTAAGGGCGTAAGCATTCATTATGACAAACCAATAATCAATGATAAAATTCTTTAGAAAAATACGATACAACCTTATGGCAACAGGCAAAACAGCTAAGTACCTTAAATATGCCATCGGCGAAATTGTGCTGGTAGTGATTGGAATATTGATAGCCCTACAAGTAAATAATTGGAATGAAGATCAAATAGAGAAAAAAATACAAATTCGTTACCTTAAAAGAATGCATACTGATATTCAAAAAGATACCACCTACTTGCGTCAAAAAATACAAAAAGCACAAAACGAACAGGAATCATACTACTATTTTATACATTCGATGTATGATGTTCAATCTACCACCGAGGATTTTAAAAAGTTGATTTCTTCTGTAGTTTGGGATGCAGAGGATTTAATTTTACAGGATGAAACTTTTACAGAAATTACAACTTCTGGTAAACTTGATCTAATAAGTGATGATCAATTAAAGGAATCGATCATTGATTACTATCGAAATTACGCTATAGCTGATAGGCACATTACAGAGATGAACCTTTCGGGCATTGATTTGTTAGCATTTTTTATTCCGATCTTGTCAAAATATTATGATGTTATGTCTCACATATATGATCAAGAACAAATGTTTGACTTTAAAGGATTGGAATTTTTAAATGACCCCTATTCAGATGAATTTAGAAGGCTCGAAGGGACTGCTGGTTTTTACTCCTTTAAGCATTCTATATATGAGCAGTATTACAAAGACCTCTTATTGAATGCTACTAAATTGCTTGAAAAAATACAGCATGAGATAGAACAATAAAATACAATTACCAACAGTAATTACCTGCAATTATAACGGAGTATTTATTTAGACTAACGCCCTAAAAGAACAACATCTGTAATTCTATCTAATGTGGTGGTCTTCATTTTGAATTTCATTAGACTGATTTTAAGTCTCTTCTATTAATTCAGTTTCTTAGGAAGAACAACAAACTACTTCTTGTAATAGTCTCTATATGATTATTGTCATATAAAGATCATGGTTTCTATATTAATTTAGTAGGAGAATTATCAGTAATGAAATCTTGTCCTTTTTTGTTAGTTATTATTATCCTTCTTCTAATCGGATGTGAAAAAGAAAATAATACAGAAAGTGATGCCCTAACTTTATCACAATTTGAAATAGTAAAAAGCTGGGAGATTGTAAGTGTAGAAGGAGCCCCTTCTAATCTAAGAAATACGGCTAGTATTTGGACATTTAATCCAGATAGTACATATACTTGGTTTTTTGACTTACCAGACTATTATTCTTCTTATGGTTCGGGCACGTATTATTTGGAAAATAATAATTTACATTTAACTGGTATTATACCTGATAAGTTTGATACTATAATCCAATTGATTATTACAAAAAGCAATACCAAATTTAGTTTTGTGGATGCAAGCGATGATAGATGGGTTTACCAATTAGCTGAAACAGAACTTGAATATTCAAAAAGTATATCTTTCTATGAGCAAAGCCCATATATTGGAGACTGTGCATCAAGACCAAGTGGGACAGTCTGTCTTGGTTTTATTGATGGTTACATTTGGTTAATAACCACATCAGGAGGTGCGTGTGACGATAATTTAGATTATTATTCTGAAGGTCGCCAAGTTCATGTTGCTTGTGGAGGAAATTTCTTTCCATATAACAATATTGAATATCACCATGTTCTAAATACCAATTTGGTTAAAAAGGTCATTAAATAATTAAGATTGCCCAGCACAAGACATTTTTTATGCGTGTTTCACAGGTTTTCAAAGGTTTGCAACTAATATAAAAAGGCGGCGAATATTTATAGAGAATTACCTACTAATCCGTCTTTACGCCATTACATCAACATTCCCCAACCACTATTATATCTGTTGCTCTCTACATTGTGGTGGTCTTTCCAAGTCTTAATATTACCTTACTAAATACTATTACAAATTCATTCATTATCTTAGATTACATAAGTGGGATAGCATCAATAACTATATCCCATTGTTATGCCCAATTACACTTATATATTCCATGATTGTTCAATACACTGGCAACTTTTGTGGTTGTTAATCGGCAAGATGAGAAGCAGCTGAATTAATAATTTTCCAGTCACCTTCAATTCGTTTAAAGACGTTTGTCCAAACACCCTTGATAACTATGGTATCACCTGTAGACAAAGTTAAACTTTCTTCAAAATCGACTGTGTGAACCGCAGCATCAAACCCCAATACAGATATAGTTGCCTCGCCATATTTTGTGTAATTCCAATTTTCGATTGGGGATAATGTTTCTTCCATCCAATCACCTATATCTTCATGGCCCATGGTAATGGAACCATCCGAGGCCCAAATCACCTCATCATCATCTGCCATATATTCCATAATACCTTCTACGCTAAGACTTTCAAACTGGTCTGACCAAGTCAAAAAAACTATTGCTATAGAATCCTTAATGGCAGGAATATCTGGTTTTGTTGGGACTGGATTGGATGGCTGACAGGAATAAAGGACCAGACCTGCCAAAAGTAGTAGTACACTCTTCATTACGTTCTTGGTTAAGGATTTCCTTGTAGTAAGTTACTCTAAATCAACCTAAATAAAAAAATAAATCCAAGGTAACAGGGCATAACAATGCCTATAATTAATAAACGCCTATCTCCTACTCCATCATATGTTATGAAAGACCAACCATTACTACTACAATAGTATACACGAATAGGATAAAGCTAATCTTTCCTAGTTCAACATCACTAAAACAGCTATAACGCTACAAAATGTTGTGGTGTTATTTTTAAGTGGATTTTACTTACTATCTTAGTTTACATAAGTGGGATGTAATTAATAACTATATCCCTTTGTTGCCATTCATTGTGGCTCACCCTAAACTGAATCAAAAATTGAATGAATAAAATAAAACTAACCCTGATTTTTTTGCTGCTATTTTCTTTAGAATGTTTTAGCCAAGAAAGTGAGAATCCTTTATTAATGCAGACTGTTGTTAGAAACGGAATCGGAATTGGAAGTGTAATTGCTATTGTCATTTCTTGGGATAGAAATAAATCAATTCTTTACGCAATATTACACGGGATTTTTGGGTGGCTTTATGTTATCTATTTTGTAATAGTTCGTGAAAGTGAGGAAAAGAATAAATAATCGGAATTGATAAAAAAAGAGTAAGATGATGAAATAAGTGCCTAACAATTTGAATAATTAATAGCTGCCTGTCTCCTACTCCATTTTTATTAAGAAAGACCAACCACTACTACATCTGTCATGGTATGGTGCGGACAATGGCACCAGGAAAAATGCCTTGTGAAAAAATCATTATCATATCATCGTTTTGAAAAGTCCCGTAAAACGAACGTTTTATGGGACTATTTTATTAACAAATTTAAGACAATCCTGTTCTTCAATGTTTTTATAAAGCTAGTAGCTGCAACTCCTAAAATACAAATATAATTTGCGTCAATTTGATACATTTGAGCATACCTTATGTTAAATTTTAGTGTGAAATGAAGAAAATTTCAAAAGTGTGCACAAAGTGTGCATTGCAGAAAAATAAAAAAGGCCTTCACATCTGTGAAGGCCTATGTTTACTGTGTGGGCCCTACTGGATTCGAACCAGTGACCCCCTGCTTGTAAGGCAGGTGCTCTGAACCAACTGAGCTAAGAGCCCCAATTTTAATTTGCGTTTCTTTACCCTAGACGGATAATATTGCCGACCTATTTCGAGCTGCTCTGAATGCTGACGATACGCCTTGGGCGGATATCAGCATCCTGACATTACGCTTTGCCGAAATCGTCAGGACCAACTGAGCTAAGAGCCCTAACGGGGTGCAAATATAGAATAGTTTTCTTTTACCCAAAAGAAAAGATTAAAAAAAAATTAAACTACCTCCGCCACCGTAAAATTGCTGCCTCCCACGAATATAAAATCGCTTTTGGATGCACTTTTCTTAGCCGCTTTTAATGCTTCATGAACTGAGTCATAAGCCTCGCCCAATAAACCATGGTCATTGGCCTTCTCAACTAGTACGACCACATCTAACCCTCTCATAATATTGGGACGACAAAAATAATAGGATGCACTTTTAGGAAATAGCGGTAAGATAACATTCAGGTCTTTATCCTTTACAAATCCTATTACAATATGCAACTGATTGAATTTTTGTTGCTCCAACTGTTGTATTACATAAGTAAGCCCTTCTATATTATGGGCAGTATCGCAAACTATCATGGGTTTTTTGTTCAAAATTTGCCACCTCCCCAATAATCCGGTATTCTGGACTACTTTTTTTAAACCACGTTTAATATGCTTATTTTTTACCTTGAAGTTTTTTAGCTCTTTTAAAACAGCAACAACACCTTTGATGTTCTTGGATTGATAATTTCCCTGTAATGAAGTTTTATAATTTTTATCAACTACTTGGTCAGCGAATATTATTTTGGAGTTTTTCGATTTTGCAATCGACTCAAAGGATTCAGCTATTTCATCCTGATATTCACTAATGACAACAGGCACATTCGCCTTAATGATCCCCGCTTTTTCGGAAGCAATTTTATTTAACGTATCTCCCAACATATCCAAATGATCCATTCCAATATTGGTAATGAGCGACACTTCCGGGATTATAATATTGGTCGAATCCAACCTCCCTCCTAATCCCACTTCTATGATGGCTATATCGACCTCTTTCTGTGCAAAATAATCAAAGGCCATGCCCACGGTCATTTCAAAAAATGACAACTTGTTTTCTAGAAGAAAAGTTTTGTTTTTTTTGATAAAACTTACGACCTGTTTTTTACCAATCGTATTTCCATTGATGCTGATTCGTTCTCTAAAGTCTTTTAAATGTGGAGAAGTGTAAAGCCCTACTTTATAACCGGCTTCTTGAAGTATAGAGGCTAACATATGGCTACTTGAACCTTTTCCGTTTGTACCAGCAACATGTACACTTTTGAATTTTGTTTCGGGAGTTTTTAGATGTGCTGAAAATTTCAGGATATTATCCAGTTTTCCATTAAAAGCAACTTTCCCTTTATGTTGATAGACCGGAAGTTGGGCGAACATCCAGTCCAAGGTTTCTTTATAGGTCACTTATTCACCTAATTTAAAGTTGACAACAACAAAACCTACTTGCTGACTAGGTGCATTGGAATCCAAATTCCATTTATGCATAAAAGCTGTTTTCTTTGCTGGATCCAATAAACAAGGATTGTTATTGGTAGTACCTTTTACCCCAGGTGTAGCGCTAATCACCTTACCATTGCGATCAACAACAATTTTTACCACAACCCTACCTTCTTGATTGCACTCTTGTTGCACTTTTCCCTTGCTGACCAAAGACCGTCCATTTAATCCATAACCGCCAGTACCGCTACCAGAACCTGGACTACCGTAATAACTGGTTGCATATGGGTCACCATCAGGCTGGCCCTTATCCCCTGGTTTGTTATCATCACCTTCACTCCCAGAGGCAGAACCATCAGATTTGTTGAGTCCGCCCATTAGTTTATCCAGTTCCGCTTTTTTGGCCTCTTGTTCTTTTATTTTCTGTTCTTCTGCTTCTCGCTTCTCTCGAGCAATCCTATCAGCTTCAGCCTTGGCTTTTTTAGCCGCTGTATCTGCCTTGCGCTTCGCTTCTTGCTGCTGTTTTATCTTGATGGATTCTTCACTTTCCTGTGTCAGAACTTTCTCGGCAGGCTGCTCTTTTTCAACAACTTCTTCTTGAACTTCCTCTGGCACTGCTTCTTGTACCTCCTCTTCCTGTACGTTGGGTGGCTCAGGAATATCCAAGGGTTCAGATCTTATTTTTTCTTTGGGTTGTTCGTCTCCCATACCAAATTCCATAGTTCCAAAATTCACTGAGATACCATTCTCAATAGGTGGATCCATGTAGGTTAACCCTATATAAAAAAGCAAAAGTAGAAGTACACTTAACAAGGCTGTTGTAAGTGTAAATGATTTTTTCTTGTGTCTCGTATCTAAAAATGACATTATGCCAATTAAGTTTTAAAATGTCGTATTATCTTTATGAATTATTTTTTGTTTAGATGATACAAAAAATAAAAGCATAGCCTAAGCTACGGTATTCTTTTTTGGAGAAACCTGTCTGCCGACAGGCAGGTATAATTGAAAAAGAAGTAAATTATTTGCGTCGTATTAATGCTTAACTGGCATTAATTGGGTCGCACGGCCAAAATCACCTTATAACTGTTCCTATTGGCAATATCCATAACGTTCACCGCCTCTTTAATGGCAACGCTCTCTTCCGCCCTAAGGATTATTACAGGTTTTTCCTGTCCTTCCAGTGCCTTTTTTAATTCAATTTCAATGTATTCTCCGTTGATTCTCTCATTATTCACAAAATATTCCAGGTTTTTATTAATGCTAACCGAAACATTTTGGGTATTCGTTGACTTACCTTTCGCCTTTGGCAATAACAAATCAAGTGCATTGGGCGAATTTGCCGTTAACATAAAGAATATCAACAACAAGAAAACGATATCAGTCATAGACGACATGCTGAAGTCTGGACTTACTTTATTTCTTCCTTTTAATTTCATAAGTTGGGACTAAAGCGGTTCGTTCAACAAATCCAAAAATTCCACGGCATTGGCTTCCATTTTATGGACTACCTTATCGATTCTATTCACCAAATGGTTATAACCAATATAAGCGATAATACCAACTATTAGACCTGCAACCGTAGTCGTCATTGCGGTATAAATACCTGCTGCCAATGAACCCATTTCAGCTTGTCCGCCGCTACTGGCCATTTCATGGAATGCCAAAATCATTCCAATTACAGTACCAAGGAAACCAATCATTGGGGCTGCACCTGCAACGGTCGCTAATACACTTACGTTTCTCTCCAACTTATAAACCTCCAAGGTCCCAGCATTCTCTATGGCTGTATTGATGTCATCCAAAGGCTTACCAATTCGAGACACCCCTTTCTCAGTTAACCGGGCCACTGGCGAATCTGTTTGGGCGCATAACAATTTTGCGGCCTCTAATTTGCCATTGGTAACATGATCCCGAATTTGGTTCATGAAATTTTTGTCAATTGTGGAAGCAGCTTTTATGGCGAAGATTCGCTCAAAATAAATATACAATGCAACAAATAATAGAACGAATAATATTGATATAATAAGGATACTCCCTGTACCGCCACTTAAAATCAAATCCATGACCGAGAGGGTCTTTTCTTCAGATATAACATTCCCCACTTCAGGGTCTTGAGCAAGATCTTGTAACAATGACATATAGTTTCTCTTCTTTAATTTGCCTTTATAACGGTCTTTTATCTATAAAATTATGTGTGAATCACAAAATCGCGCATTAAAACGAAAGCAGCTGCACCTACTACAAATCCTATGAAGGCTAAGAATGCGATTTTCTTTAAATACCAGAAAAAATCAATCTTCTCCATACCCATGGCAACAACACCAGCAGCAGATCCAATAATCAACATACTACCACCTGTTCCTGCAGAATAGGCAATAAAATGCCAAAGTGGGTTATCCATACTTTCAGAGAACATACCCATACTTGCAGCTACCAAAGGAACATTATCAATTACCGCAGATCCTACACCAAATAACATGACAACTATATCGGTATTTGGAA
Organism: uncultured Flavobacteriaceae bacterium; assembly: GCA_963768235.1. Classification (GTDB taxonomy): domain Bacteria; phylum Bacteroidota; class Bacteroidia; order Flavobacteriales; family Flavobacteriaceae; genus Maribacter_A. Next base: position 91,847 of record CAVYHF010000008.1, on the reverse strand, counting down.
TGGCCTCATTAAGGCTTCCTGCATAATTGAACAGATATCCTAGGGATTCTAATGCTGCAACCGCCAATAAAATACCTAAAAAGAATAAGATACTTGGCAATTCTATTTTAGATAGTGATGAGTGCACTGGACTATGATGCCCAGTTGTATCATGATCTTCACTTTCAACATTTGAAATACTGAATTTTGTTTTACTATAAATTTCTGCGAAAGTGGCTACGACTGCCAAAGATAACATCATACCTACATAAGGGGGTAAATGGGTAATTGTTTTGAAGAAGGGAACAAAAACTATGGCTCCCAACCCAAGATATAGCATCGTGGCTCCAAATTCTGACTTGGGTGCCTCTAATTGATCAATCTCACTTTCAATATTTCCTTGAAACACCTTGTACTTGCTCGCCACTAAAACGGGAATAACCATACATAGTATAGATGGTATCAAAACGTGTTTTATCAATTCCAAAGCCGACACCTTGTTGGCAATCCACAGCATTGTAGTGGTAACATCCCCAATCGGAGACCATGCTCCACCGGCATTTGCTGCAATGATTATCATACCCGCAAACCACAATCTTGTATTACGATCATGAATCACTTTTTGTAAAATGGTGATTAAAACTATAGTAGCAGTTAGGTTATCAATTATCGCTGATAGTATAAAGGCCAAAATAGAAAACAGCCAAAGGAGTTTTCGCTTACTTCTTGTTCTTATGAACCCTTTTATAGTAGCAAACCCGTCAAAATAATCTATGATTTCCACAATGGTCATAGCGCCGAGTAGGAACACTAATATTTCTGCGGTTTTTCCCAAATGGTGCAAGAGAATCTCATCAATATGAGTGGGTTCGAGCTCACGCAATTCCGCGTTAACCTCAAATACATCCATATGTGCCAAAGCAATTATGGCCCATAAGATGGCCATCATGGCCAGAGCTGGAATCAGTTTGTCAATTTTAAGATTGTGCTCAAGTGTAATAGCAAGATATCCCGCTAGAAAAACGATAATAATAATGGTCTCCATATTCAGTTGGTTTAATTTACATTAATTGTTTTAAGGCAATTTCAAATCCGGTTTGGCTCAAATTCAGTTTAGTATGATTTTGCTTAAAGATATTCAAAATTGCCTTTCTGATGGTATCAGAGGTATCATTAAATATCAAATCATCATCCATTCCTACTCTTTTTTCCATGAAATAGGCAAAAACCCTTGCCATTCCGCAGTTAGAAACAAAGTCAGGAATAAGACTCACTCTCCCATCGGTATATTCCATGATAGGTCCAAAGAAAATCTCCTTATCCGCAAAAGGAACATTTGCCCCACAGGATATTACCTCCAAACCTGTATCTATCATTTTCGTTATTTGATCCTTGGTAATAAGTCTGGATGCCGCACAAGGAGCAAATATTTCAGTCTGCAAGGTCCAAATTTTTTCGTTGATTTCTTCAAAAGGAATCATTTGGTCGGCACTTGCCATTAAGCTATTATTGTGTTTATTGAGATAAAATTCCTTTACTTCCTCGAAAGAAAAACCATCTTCTTTGATCACGCCTCCCGTCCTATCCAATATCCCAACTATTCTGGCTCCCATTTGTGCTAAATAAAAAGCCGCTGCACCACCTACGTTTCCAAAACCTTGGACCACTGCTTTTTTCCCCATGACATTACCGCCAAAAATATCGTAGTAGTGCCTAACTGCCTCAGCCACACCATACCCAGTTATCATATCGGCAACGGTATATTTTCTGGCAACATCAGGAGAATGTACATCACTCTCAAGAGGTTTGATAACTCCTAAACGAAGTTGTCCTATCCTATTTATTTTATCCGCTTCTGTAGGTTTGAAATGCCCATTGAAAACGCCCTCCTGAGGATGCCATACACCAGCATCTTCAGTAATAGGGATTACTTCATGAATTTCATCAACATTTAAATCGCCTCCTGTACCATAATAACTTTTTAAGAGTGGAGACACAGCACGGTACCATCTTTCCAAAACCCCCCTTTTTCTAGGATCATGGGGATTGAAATTGATCCCCGATTTTGCCCCGCCTATAGGCGGACCTGAAACCGTGAACTTCACCTCCATGGTTTTAGCCAAGGAAAGCACTTCGTTAAGATCAAGCCCTTCGCGCATTCTTGTTCCACCACCAGCAGCACCACCTCTTAGTGAATTAATGACAGTCCACCCTTCAGCTTCTGTCTCTGGGTCTTTCCAATTAAAGACTATTTCCGGCTGTTTTTTCTCGTAAGCTTGAAGAAGTTTCTTCATTTTATTTGATTTAATATTATATATGTGACATCGCTTTTAACTTCATAATCCAAAATTCTAACAAATAAATCCCCATAGGGGGTTAGTGTTGTCTCATAATTTTTGTTTTAAATCAAATAGAAGGAATACTTAAAAACAAATATAAAATACAGAAATTAAAAAATGGCTATAATCCTTTCTAAACTGAAAATAAATATACAGCTAAAACAACTTTTAAAAACAACTGGAATCTTATAGCATAGCTGTATATTTGCTAGGTCTAACTTAAATTTTAGTTTATGGACTTTTCCTTGTCTGAAGAACAAACAATGATTCAAGAAGCCGCTCGTGATTTTGCTCAAAATGAGTTGTTACCAGGGGTTATTGAACGTGATGACGCACAAAAATTCCCTACTGAGCAAGTAAAGAAAATGAGCGAATTGGGTTTTCTTGGTATGATGGTGGACCCAAAATATGGTGGTAGTGGATTGGACACGGTTTCTTATGCCCTTGTTATGGAAGAATTATCGAAGATTGATGCGTCATCCTCAGTTATCGTTTCGGTGAACAATTCATTGGTATGCTGGGGACTGGAAGCTTTTGGTAACGAAGAGCAAAAACAAAAATATCTGACGCGCTTGGCATCTGGTGAGATTATCGGTGCATTCTGTCTTTCAGAACCAGAGGCAGGAAGCGATGCCACTTCACAAAAGACCACTGCAATTGATAAAGGGGACCATTACATTTTAAATGGCACAAAGAACTGGATTACCAATGGTGGTACAGCAGAAGTTTATTTGGTAATTGCACAGACGGATAGAGCTAAAGGGCATAAGGGAATCAACGCCTTGATTGTAGAAAAAGGCATGAAAGGTTTTGAAATTGGTCCTAAAGAGAATAAATTGGGAATACGTGGTAGTGACACCCATTCTTTGAACTTCAATGATGTAAAAGTTCCTAAAGAAAATCGAATAGGCGAAGACGGATTTGGTTTTAAATTTGCTATGAAAACCTTGTCTGGTGGTAGAATTGGTATTGCAGCCCAAGCTTTGGGAATAGCCGCAGGAGCCTATGAACTGGCCTTAAAATATTCTAAGGAACGGAAGGCTTTTGGCACCGAGATCAGTAACCACCAGGCCATTGCCTTTAAACTGGCTGATATGCACACGCAAATCGAAGCTGCCAGACATTTGGTATACAAGGCTGCCTGGGACAAGGATCAAGGCAATAATTATGATCTTTCAAGTGCAATGGCTAAACTATATGCTTCACAAGTAGCCATGGATACTACCATTGAGGCCGTACAAATCCATGGTGGCAATGGTTTCGTCAAGGACTACCATGTAGAGCGCATGATGCGTGATGCCAAAATCACCCAAATTTATGAGGGCACTTCAGAAATCCAAAAAATCGTTATCTCAAGAAGTATCTTAAAGGGTTAGTTTATCAATCCCTGGAAATCGATAAATCCTATTATCAAAATCTTAAATATAGGGGGTCAAAATTTCGAATTTGAGGATTTTCTTATGATTTATTACAATCGTTGTGTTTTTTGTTGAAATAACTGTTAATCATTATGGATAATTCAACAAAAATGATATTTTTATAGGCTGTGGTTTGTAAAACAAGCAACTCGTAGCATTTAAAAATTGAAACATGACATTGAGGAAACAAGGGTTATACCTGCCAGAATTTGAACACGATAATTGTGGCGCGGGGTTTATATGCAGTCTTAAAGGAATTAAGTCTAACGACATTATTCATAAGGCGTTGGAAATTTTGGACAAACTAGAGCACCGTGGTGCGGTAAGCGCCGACGGTAAGACTGGCGATGGAGCTGGAATTTTGATTGATATCCCCCATGATTTCTTTAAGGATGTTTGCGATTTTGAATTACCAAAAGCCGGGGAATATGCAGTAAGCAATGTATTTCTTCCGCAAAAAGAAAATCAAAGGGAATACTGTATTTCTGAGTTTGAGAAGAATATCAAGAATCAAGGTTTAAAACTACTTGGATGGCGAAATGTGCCAGTAAATAGATCGATTCCCGGTAGAATAGCCATGGAGACCGAACCATTTGTAAAACAGGTTTTCATTGCAAAGGAGAATAAGGAACAAGGTTTTTTTCAATTTAACTTGAAATTGTTTATTGCCCGAAAGGTAACAGAGCATGCCATTTTAAATTCCAAATTGTCTGAAAGTAAGTTCTTTTATGTCCCTAGCCTTTCAACCAAAATCATAATCTTTAAAGGACTATTGATGCCGAAGGACATTAGTCTTTACTATACCGACTTAATGGATTCCAGGGTAGTTACTAGATTATCTTTGGTTCATCAGCGTTTCTCAACGAACACCTTTCCTACTTGGGATTTGGCACAACCATTTAGGTATATGTGTCACAATGGGGAAATAAATACCTTACGTGGTAATGTTTCACGAATGAAGTCCCGGGAAGAATTAATGGAAAATGATTGGTTCGGCCCTGAAATAAAAAATATTTTGCCCATAATCCTGCCTGGCAAATCTGATTCAGCTACTATGGATATGGTTGTGGAATTATTGTTAATGACTGGTCGTTCCTTACCAGAAGTTATGATGATGTTGGTTCCTGAGGCATGGGAGAAAAATACCGAAATGTCAGAAGCCAAACGTGCTTTTTACGAATATAATTCATGTAGCATGGAACCTTGGGACGGACCAGCTTCCATCCCATTTACCGATGGTAATTTTATAGGAGCCGTATTGGATAGAAATGGTTTGAGACCATCGCGCTACACGGTAACAAAGAACGGTTATGTTATCATGTCCTCTGAAACAGGTGTAGTTGATATTGAACCTGAAAATGTTGAGTTTCATGGCAGACTCGAACCAGGTAAAATGTTCTTGGTCAATATGCAAGAAGGGCGAATAGTCAATGATGAGGAAATTAAAGAGGAAATAGCCCAGCGACATCCTTATAAAAAATGGTTGGATAAGAATTTAGTCCATCTTAGGGATATACCTTATAACGATTGCCCGCTTTTTTTAGGTGAGGCATCCTTGGAAAAACGAAAATCGGTCTTCGGTTATACATTGGAAGATATCAATACAATAATTCTTCCCATGGGTAAGACCGCCAAAGAACCTATTGGTTCTATGGGTTCAGATACCCCTATTGCAGTGCTATCGGAACGACCACAACTCATCTACAATTATTTTCAACAATTGTTCGCCCAAGTTACCAACCCGCCTCTAGATGGTATTCGCGAAGAGATGATAACTGATATTAGCCTTACATTAGGTAACGACATCAATTTATTCACTATAACCGAACAGCATTGTAGAAAACTGAAAATTCAAAATCCAGTAATCTCAAAAGAGGATTTGGATAAAATCAAGAATTACGATTCAAGTCCCGATTACAAGGTTGTATCCATCCCTATTTTATATGATATCAATAGAGGTCATAATGGACTGGAAGAAGCTCTTGAGTCAATATTAAATCAAGCTTCCAAAGCAATTGACGAAGAAGCAAATATCATTATTTTATCCGATAGGAATTCTAATGAAGAAAAAGCCCCGATTCCGGCTTTACTAGCATGTTCTTATGTAAATAGTGGTCTTCAAAGAATGGGAAATCGTTCTAAGTTGAGTATAATCATAGAATCTGCAGAACCACGCGAAGTACATCACTTTTGTCTTTTATTCGGTTTTGGCGCAAGTGCAATCAATCCATATTTAGTAAATGAGATAATCGCTGAACAGATTGAGGAAAACGACATTACCGAATTTACTTTTGATGAAGCCATTGAGAATTACAACAAGGCTATCGGAAAAGGTATTCTTAAAGTGATGAATAAAATCGGCATATCCACTTTAAACTCATACCGAGGCTCACAATTGTTCGAATGTATTGGAATCAGTACAAAAGTTGTGGATAAATACTTCCCGAATACGCCAACTCGAATTCAAGGCATTGGTTTATATGAAATAGAGAAAGAAATTGCCAAAAGACATCAGAGAGCCTATTCGAAAAAGGAAATAGCCGCTAATCTGGATTTGGAAATAGGAGGTGAATACCGATGGAGACGAGATGGGGAAAAACATATGTTCAATCCATTATCCATTGCCAAACTGCAAAAAGCAGTTCGTGGTAATGAGCCAGAAACATACAAAGAATTTGCGGCCATGGTCAACGAGCAATCAAAAAATTTGATGACCATTCGCGGACTGTTCGAGTTTTCGAATTATGACCCAATTCCTTTGGAAGAAGTTGAACCATGGACCGAAATTGTGAAACGTTTCAAAACTGGAGCCATGTCATATGGATCTATTAGTAAAGAAGCCCATGAAAACTTGGCAATTGCCATGAACCGTATTGGCGGTAAAAGCAATTCAGGAGAAGGTGGTGAAGATGCAGAACGATTTTATAAAAATCAGACGGGCGATTGGCGAAATAGTGCCATCAAACAAGTAGCATCAGGTCGGTTTGGAGTTACTTCAAATTATTTGACCAATGCTAAAGAGATACAGATAAAAATGGCCCAAGGGGCCAAACCTGGTGAAGGTGGTCAGTTGCCAGGACCAAAAGTTAATCCAGCTATTGCTAAAACAAGGAACTCCACCCCTTATGTTGGATTGATTTCACCACCACCACATCACGATATTTATTCCATCGAAGATCTTTCACAATTGATTTTTGATTTAAAATCAGCAAATCGCAAAGCTCGTATAAACGTAAAATTGGTATCAGAAGTAGGTGTTGGCACTGTTGCTGCAGGAGTTTCAAAGGCTAAAGCTGACGTTATACTTATCTCTGGTTTTGATGGTGGTACTGGGGCTTCGCCTTTAACTTCATTAAAACACGCCGGACTTCCATGGGAATTAGGAATCGCTGAGGCACAGCAGACTCTGGTCATGAACGACCTTAGAAATAGGATTGTATTAGAATGTGACGGACAATTGAAAACAGGTAGGGATGTCGCAGTAGCCTGTCTCTTGGGAGCAGAGGAATTTGGTTTTGCAACTGCCCCATTGGTTGCCTCTGGTTGTATTATGATGCGTGTATGCCATCTAAACACATGCCCTGTGGGTATTGCAACCCAAAATCCTGAATTACGTAAGAAATTCAAAGGTAAACCAGAGCATGTGGTCAACTATATGTATTTCGTTGCCCAAGAATTACGTGAAATCATGGCCCAATTAGGATTTAGAACCGTAAATGAAATGGTTGGACAAGTCCAAAAATTGGATCGTAAAAAGGCCCTTGATCATTACAAAGCCGCAGGTATAGACCTAACCCCAATTCTTTATCAGATTGATGTTCCTAAAGGAACTAAGTTCTATAATACCCAAAAGCAAGTGCATGATGTTGAAAAATCAATAGAATTTGAAATTCTGGAGAAAGCAAATCCAGCTTTGTTCAGAAAAGAAAAAATATCCTTGGATTTTCCTATCCACAATACGGATCGGGCAATTGGTGCCATTATGAGTAATGAAATATCAAAAGTTTATGGTGCCGAAGGATTACCTATAAATACTATAAAATTAAATTTTACTGGTTCTGCAGGGCAAAGTTTCGGAGCATTTGCGACTCGTGGTCTTACAATGACAGTTAATGGTAACACCAATGATTATTTGGGTAAAGGACTTTCAGGAGCCAAATTGGTGATAAAAGTACCCGATGGATCAACCATTGTTCCCGAGGACAATGTAATTACGGGCAATGTAACCTTATATGGCGCTACAGCGGGAAGAGCTTATATTAATGGAAAAGCTGGAGAGCGTTTTTGTGTCAGAAATTCAGGTGCCAAAACGGTTGTAGAGGGTATTGGTGACCATGGTTGTGAATATATGACCGGGGGTGTCGCCGTAATTCTCGGTGAAGTCGGAAGAAATTTTGGAGCTGGAATGAGTGGTGGTATTGCTTATGTTTATGACAAAAACAAAACCTTTGAAAAGAGGTGTAATATGGAGGCTTTAAATCTATTAGCAGTAGAAGAAAATCAGGATATTGCACAACTTAGAGAATTGATAGAAAGTCATTATAATATTACAATGAGCCCATTGGCTCAAAGGATTTTGGAGAATTGGGAAGATTGTCTTCCTGATTTTGTGAAAGTATTCCCGGAGGAATACAAACAGGCATTAATTCGTTTGGAAAAAGAAAAGTTAGAAACTATATAAATCGAAACATGGGAAAGATAACAGGATTTTTGGAATTCGATAGAAAAATAGAGCATTATGCTCCTGTTGAGGAGCGCATACAAAATTATAAGGAATTCACACTCCCCATGAAAGAGTCTGCCTTAAAAGAACAAGGTGCCCGTTGTATGGATTGTGGCATTCCCTTTTGCCATAGTGGTTGTCCCTTGGGAAATTTAATTCCTGATTTCAATGATGCGGTATACCGGGGTAAATGGGAAAAAGCAACAGATATTTTACATGCCACCAATAATTTTCCTGAGTTTACAGGTAGGTTATGCCCTGCCCCTTGTGAAGAAGCTTGTGTGCTTGGTATCAACGAAGATCCTGTTACCATAGAGAATATAGAGAAGAATATTGTTGAAACTGCTTTTAAAAAGGGTTGGATTGTTGCAGAATCCCCAACAAACAGAACTGGCAAAAAGGTTGCAGTAATCGGTTCCGGGCCTGCTGGTCTTGCTGCAGCACAACAGTTGAATCGCGCTGGGCATTTGGTAACGGTTTTTGAAAGAGATGAAAAACCAGGAGGTCTATTAAGATATGGTATCCCTGATTTTAAAATGGAGAAACATGTTATAGATAGAAGATTAAAAGTGTTGGAAGAAGAAGGCATTGAATTTAAATGTGGTGTTCATGTTGGTAAAGACGTGAAAGCAGAAGAACTTAATAATGATTTTGATGCTATAGTGTTGTGCGGTGGAGCAACTGTTAGGAGAAGTCTACCAATAAAGGGAGCCGACCTTAAAGGCGTAGTACAAGCTATGGACTTTTTAGGTCAAAACAACAGACGGGTAGACGGTATTAAGGACTTAGGTGAAGAAATTATAGCCACTGATAAAAATGTCATTGTTATAGGTGGGGGTGATACAGGATCGGATTGCATTGGCACCTCATTTAGACATGGCGCCAAATCCGTTTCTAATTTTGAGATTATGCCAATGGCAACTTCTCAACGCCCAGAAGACCAACCATGGCCATTTTGGCCTATGCGCTTGCGCACCAGTTCTTCACACAAAGAAGGGGCAGAACGTTTTTTCAGTATTTCTACTAAAGAATTTATTGGAGATAAAGACGGAAATCTTAAGGGATTAATAACTTATGAAGTAGAATGGATCAAAGAACCTGGAAAACGACCGATTCTAAAGGAAGTAGAAGGCACTGAAAAAGAATGGAAATGTGATTTAGCGCTTTTAGCCCTTGGTTTTACAGGCTCTGAAATGACCATCGCTGAACAATTGGGCTTAGAGGCTGACCCAAGAACAAACATTAAAGCTACAGATAAGGATTATATGAGTAATGTGCCTGGCGTTTTTGTTGCCGGTGATCAGCGTAGAGGGCAATCATTGATTGTTTGGGCAATTTCTGAAGGTAGACAGGCGGCATATCATGTGGATAAATACCTTATGGGTGAATCTTATTTACCCTTGAAAGGAGAGGGAGATTTACCAAGAATTTAAGATTATAAGTTTCTTTTGGGATAGACAGGCCTTTCATTTCCTTGCTCTCTCTTAAAAGACAGCAATAAATGTTAAGTCTTTAGGTTCGCATTCTGCTTAATATTTTTGTTTAATTCATCAATTCTACAATCTACTAGATAATGAACCGATTTTTTTGTGAAAGACCCGTCTTTCAACCTTTTACCGGCAGGGTGACCTGTAAGTATTTCAATTCCTTCGTCAACATTGGTTATCGGCCATATATGAAACTTACCCTCTTTAACCGTCTGCACAACCTTTTGTTTAAGCATTAAATTCTCAATATTGCTTTTTGGGATAATCACACCTTGTTCTCCACTGAAACCAGCTTGTCTACAAACTTCAAAAAAGCCTTCTATCTTTTCATTGATAGCACCTACAGGTTGTAGCTCCCCTTTTTGATTTACAGCGCCTGTCACTGCTATCCCTTGTTTTATTGGCAATCGGGAAAGGCTTGATAAAATTGCATACAATTCGGCACTTGAAGCACTATCCCCTTCAATTTCTGAATAGCTTTGCTCAAAAACAAGACTGGCAAAAAGACTTATTGGTTTATTTTGCGCATATTTTTCAGCTAAAAAACCTAACAAAATCAGGACTCCTTTGGTATGGATGGGGCCTCCCAGTTTCGCTTCTCTTTCAATATCAACTAGGCCCTCTTTACCTGAGGCTACACTTGCTGTAATTTTATTTGGTCGGCCAAACGAAATATCACCTAAATCTATAATCGAAATACCGTTGATTTGTCCAATTTTAGAATCAGTTAAGGCAATCATCAATTTTTTACGTTTGATCATCTCATTAATTTTTTCTTGAATAAGATTAGAGCGAAAATATTTGGCATCTACAGCCTTTATTATATGTTCTGTTGTAATTTCTTCCTCTGGATCCAACTGGGCATAATGGTTAGCTTCATGTAAAATATTACTTATCTCCCCAAATTTTATAGAAATTTTATTTTGATCTTGGGCCATTCTGGATGCTTGTTCAATTACACGTACCATGGCGTTGTCGGTTAAAGGCAGTAATTCATTTTCTCTTGCAATCTTATAAATGACAACAGCAAAATCCTTGATATTTTTTAAAGAATAATCCATGGTTGTATCAAATTCAGCTTTAACCTTAAAAAGCTCCCTAAAATCCTCATCCAATTCATATAACAAATAATACAATCTAGGGGATCCTATTAAAATTATTTGAACATTAAGTGGAATTGGATCAGGTTTTAAACTTTTAGCGCTTAAAAATCCAAACCGTTCGTTGGCATCCTCAATTATAACTTCATTATTGTTCAAAGCTCTTTTTATACTATCCCATGAGAAATAATTCAATAGAAGTTCTTTTATGGGAATAATCAAGTAACCTCCATTTGCCCTATGAAGAGATCCACCTCTAATTAAAGTAAAATTAGTTATGAGTGTTCCCATATCCGATTCGTGCTCTACCTTACCAAAAAGATTATTATAGGTAGGATTCAATTCCATTATTATTGGGGACCCATTGAGATTGGAGTTGTCTGTAATTACGTTCACCGCATATTTTACGAACCTAAGATCTTGCTTTTTGGAGAATGCACCTTGAGGTATTGAAACATCCAAAAAATCATTTAGATTTTCAGTAATGTCATTTTTTACGTCATTCAAAAAATCAAGTATATCATAAAAATCCTTATATTTTTCCTGAAGTTCATCCAGTAAGGACTCAATAGCGTAAAGAGCAACATTTTCCTCTAAACCTAATAAAGAAGTATTACTTGCTCTTTCTAAATCGCGATTTTTCCTTACCAAGGAAATTAACTCTTCTTTTATTTTATCCTGCTTCTTAAGAATATCCTTTTGTTGCTTTTTATCAAGTTGGTGAAATTTTTCATCAGCAATGGGAGCACCACTTTCATCTATTGGAATGGCAATTAGCTCAATAGGAGTGCGCCTGATTGTAAAATTATTTGCTTTTGCCTTTCTATGGATGTTCTTGAAAAGTTCAATCTCTTTTTGTTGAAACTCCTTAATGATATCTTGCCTTTTATCCCCGTATTCTTTGCTTTCAAAGGCTTTAATCAGCGCATTCTGCACTTCTTCAATAAGCTTCCTGATTTCGTTCTTAAAAATTTCTCCACCTCCTTGGGGCAAACTAAGTTTTTTAGGGTAATAGGAATCCTTAAAATTGTTGACATAACACCAATCTCCTGGCGAAGGTTCCATTTTGGCTTTTTCCTCCAGAAAGTGATTCACTGCTTTGAGTTTACCACTACCTGGATAACCAGAAACATAAATATTAAATCCACCACTTTTATTTCCTATTCCAAATTCCAATGCTTTTAAAGCTCTCTCTTGACCAATTAATGGCCTTAACGGGTACTCTTTTTTTAGTTGTTTCCAGTTTACAACTGAAGTGGCTACCACTCTTCGTAGTTGATTAGGTCTTAACTCGCGTACCATATGTATTTTTCAGGTTAAAAGAAAAAAGATTAGAGAAAGTTACATCAAGTAACTAGGGAAATATATGACTTAAGTCATGTCATGGATGGTCTTAATCTTTCTAATTTTTAGGATAAAAATCAAGCACACTTTTTGAAATTAGTATAAATGGGTTTTGGGGCTCAAACAAAAATACCCTTACAACTTTGCAAGGGGTCTCAAGAAAAACGGTGGCTCTCCCACAATGCGATAAAAAAAAGGATCCCGACCAAATGAATGATCGGGATCCTCGAAGAAGGCGGCGGCCTATCGATGACGAAACCAAAAGCCATGCTTTTGTGCCTGTCACGACCCTGACTTTTGCCGTGGGCAAAAAGTCAGCGGCTCTCCCACAATGCGATAAAAAAAAGGATCCCGACCAAATGAATGATCGGGATCCTCGAAGAAGGCGGCGGCCTATCGATGACGAAGCCAAAAGCCATGCTTTTGTGCCTGTCACGACCCTGACTTTTGCCGTGGGCAAAAAGTCAGCGGCTCTCCCACAATGCGATAAAAAAAAGGATCCCGACCAAATGAATGATCGGGATCCTCGAAGAAGGCGGCGGCCTACTCTCCCACCTGGTGTGGCAGTACCATCGGCGCAGACGGGCTTAACTTCCCTGTTCGGAATGGTAAGGGGTGGGCCCCGTCGCCATGGCCACCTAAATTTTATACTGGACTTGGTCCAGCATCTATATTTTGATACTTCCTTGATCGGAAGCATGACATAATAAAGGGACAGTTGAAGAGGGTAATACGTGTTCTTTGAGTAAATGGTACGTTTCGAGCTTTAAAAAGGTTGTCGCCCCTACGTTCCGATCAACGGAAGTAGGGGACTTATATGCGCAAGCTCAACGGGCAATTAGTACCACTCGGCTATGGACATTACTGCCCCTACACCTATGGCCTATCAACGTGGTCATCTCCCACGGCCCTTTAAAGAAATCTCATCTTGTGGCTGGTTTCGCGCTTATATGCTTTCAGCGCTTATCCAATCCCGACATAGCTACCCAGCGATGCTCCTGGCGGAACAACTGGTGCACCAGCGGTCAGTCCGACCCGGTCCTCTCGTACTAGGGTCAGATCCACGCAGATTTCTAACGCCCGCAGTAGATAGAGACCGAACTGTCTCACGACGTTCTGAACCCAGCTCGCGTGCCACTTTAATGGGCGAACAGCCCAACCCTTGGGACCTTCTCCAGCCCCAGGATGTGACGAGCCGACATCGAGGTGCCAAACCCCCCCGTCGATATGAGCTCTTGGGGGAGATCAGCCTGTTATCCCCGGCGTACCTTTTATCCTTTGAGCGATGGCCCTTCCATACGGAACCACCGGATCACTATGCTCTTGTTTCCAACCTGATCGACCTGTATGTCTCTCAGTCAAGCGCCCTTGTGCCATTGCACTCTACACACGATTGCCAACCGTATTGAGGGCACCTTTAGAAGCCTCCGTTACTCTTTTGGAGGCGACCACCCCAGTCAAACTACCCACCACGCACTGTTCCCTCTAAAGAGGGTTAGGCCCCGGACAAGCAAAGGCTGGTATTTCAACAACGGCTCCACCACGCCTGGCGACGCAGCTTCAAAGCCTCCCAGCTATCCTACACATTGCTTGACCAAGGTCAATACGAAGCTATAGTAAAGGTGCACGGGGTCTTTTCGTCCCACTGCGGGTAACCGGCATCTTCACCGATACTACAATTTCACCGAGCTCATGGCCGAGACAGTGTCCAGATCGTTGCACCATTCGTGCAGGTCGGAACTTACCCGACAAGGAATTTCGCTACCTTAGGACCGTTATAGTTACGGCCGCCGTTTACTGGGGCTTCAATTCAATGCTTCTCCGAAGATGACATCTCCTCTTAACCTTCCAGCACCGGGCAGGTGTCAGGCCCTATACTTCATCTCTCGATTTAGCAGAGCCCTGTGTTTTTGATAAACAGTCGCCTGGACCTCTTCACTGCGGCCCTGACTTTTACGTCAGGGCGACCCTTCTCCCGAAGTTACGGGTCTATTTTGCCTAGTTCCTTAGCCATGAATCTCTCGAGCGCCTTAGAATTCTCATCCCAACTACCTGTGTCGGTTTAGGGTACGGGCTGCTTCGCTTGCTTTTCTTGGAAGTCGATATGCTGGATTATCACCTTGGCCGTAGCCTCGGTGTACTATCGCGGTGTTACCACTCGCTTCAACGTGCAATTCCGTCTGCACGCACCAACTCCTCGCCTCCGTCGCTTTCAATGCGAGCAGGTACAGAAATATTAATCTGTTGTCCATCCACTTCCCCCTTCGGGTCTGCGTTAGGTCCCGACTGACCCCCAGCTGATTAGCATAGCTGGGGAAACCTTAGTCTTTCGGCGTGTGGGTTTCTCGCCCACATTATCGTTACTTATGCCTACATTTTCGTTTGTAGCTCCTCCAGCATCCCTCGCAGGTACACCTTCAGCGGCACTACAATGCTCCCCTACCCCTCTATAAATAGAAGCCATAGCTTCGGTGGTGTGCTTATGCCCGATCATTATCCATGCGGAACCGCTCGACCAGTGAGCTGTTACGCACTCTTTAAATGAATGGCTGCTTCCAAGCCAACATCCTGGCTGTCAATGCAGTTCCACCGCGTTTTGTCAACTTAGCACACACTTTGGGACCTTAGCTGATGGTCCGGGTTCTTTCCCTCTCGGACATGGACCTTAGCACCCATGCCCTCACTGCGCAGAAACATTTTATAGCATTCGGAGTTTGTCAGGAATTGGTAGGCGGTGAAGCCCCCGCATCCAATCAGTAGCTCTACCTCTATAAAACTATCTACACGCTGCACCTAAATGCATTTCGGGGAGTACGAGCTATTTCCGAGCTTGATTGGCCTTTCACCCCTACCCACAGGTCATCCCAAGACTTTTCAACGTCAACGGGTTCGGTCCTCCACTGTGTGTTACCACAGCTTCAACCTGCCCATGGGTAGATCGCACGGTTTCGCGTCTACTACTACTGACTATGGCGCCCTATTCAGACTCGCTTTCGCTACGGCTCCGTCCCTAAAGGACTTAACCTTGCCAGTAAAAGTAACTCGTAGGCTCATTATGCAAAAGGCACGCCGTCATCCCGCAGATGCGGGACTCCGACCGCTTGTAAGCGTATGGTTTCAGGATCTTTTTCACTCCGTTATTCACGGTTCTTTTCACCTTTCCCTCACGGTACTGGTTCACTATCGGTCTCTCAGGAGTATTTAGTCTTGGCGGATGGTCCCGCCGGATTCATACAGGGTTTCACGTGCCCCGCACTACTCAGGATACCACTATCGACAATGTTCTTTGCTTATACGGGACTGTCACCCTCTATGGTCGCTCTTTCCAAAGCGTTCTAATTCATCGCACGTCGAATCCCGTGGTCCTACAACCCCAATATTGCCGAAACAACATTGGTTTGGACTAATCCGATTTCGCTCGCCGCTACTATCGGAATCACTTTTGTTTTCTCCTCCTCCGGCTACTTAGATGTTTCAGTTCACCGGGTTTGCTTCTCTTACGAGATGACATGTCTTCAACATGCCGGGTTGCCCCATTCGGATATTCGCGGATCATATCGTGTGTGCCGATCCCCGCGACTTTTCGCAGCTTATCACGTCCTTCATCGCCTCTGAGAGCCTAGGCATTCCCCATACGCCCTTATCTAGCTTGTCGCCAGACCTTTTTACCCTGAAACAAGTTCAGGGTCAATTAATTCTAATTCGTACTTCTTTACTTAAAAAATTCGTGTTTTCTCTTCAGTGCACACATCCCCTAAAGAATATATGCCCTGTCCCAATATGTCAATGAACTTTGTCAAAATGATGGTTTGTCGGGGTCCCTTACGGGCCTCCTCAAAATCCCATTTTGAGAATGCATTAAAAGAATCTCATTTTAGAAACCATGAAAAGCAAGCTTTTCCTGTTTCTATCATTCCGATCCTGCTTTTTAAAGCATCCATCGTGGAGAATATCGGAGTCGAACCGATGACCTCCTGCGTGCAAGGCAGGCGCTCTAGCCAGCTGAGCTAATCCCCCATTTTTTTAGTGATGAGTCATTAGTGGTGAGTCATGAGCAAACAAAACCCCCCTCTCAACTTCTAAAATTTCCAGTACTCCAATCAATGAACGTCATCCCAACACCCCGTAACGAGATGCCCGGACACAGTAGTCCCAGGCAGACTCGAACTGCCGACCTCTACATTATCAGTGTAGCGCTCTAACCAGCTGAGCTATGGGACTGTCCCTACCACAACCGGCCACATGGGCCCGAAACGGCATTTACTTATATAGTAGTATCATAAAGACAGTGCTTGAACTTAAATTAAATCGAAAAAACGGGACCGGTCAAGACCTTCTCGGTCGTCGGTACTCTAGAAAGGAGGTGTTCCAGCCGCACCTTCCGGTACGGCTACCTTGTTACGACTTAGCCCTAGTTACCGATCTTGCCCTAGGCCGCTCCTTACGGTGACGGACTTCAGGCACTCCCGGCTTCCATGGCTTGACGGGCGGTGTGTACAAGGCCCGGGAACGTATTCACCGGATCATGGCTGATATCCGATTACTAGCGATTCCAGCTTCACGGGGTCGAGTTGCAGACCCCGATCCGAACTGTGACCGGTTTTGTAGATTCGCTCTCTGTTGCCAGATGGCTGCTCTCTGTACCGGCCATTGTAGCACGTGTGTGGCCCAGGACGTAAGGGCCGTGATGATTTGACGTCATCCCCACCTTCCTCACGGTTTGCACCGGCAGTCCCGTTAGAGTCCCCGACATGACTCGCTGGCAACTAACGGTAGGGGTTGCGCTCGTTATAGGACTTAACCTGACACCTCACGGCACGAGCTGACGACAACCATGCAGCACCTTGCAAATTGCCCGAAGGAAAAGGTATCTCTACCCCTGTCAATATGCATTTAAGCCCTGGTAAGGTTCCTCGCGTATCATCGAATTAAACCACATGCTCCACCGCTTGTGCGGGCCCCCGTCAATTCCTTTGAGTTTCATTCTTGCGAACGTACTCCCCAGGTGGGATACTTATCACTTTCGCTTGGCCGCCCAGGTCTCAAGGACCCGGACAGCTAGTATCCATCGTTTACGGCGTGGACTACCAGGGTATCTAATCCTGTTCGCTCCCCACGCTTTCGTCCATCAGCGTCAGTATATGGTTAGTGACCTGCCTTCGCAATCGGTGTTCTATGTAATATCTATGCATTTCACCGCTACACTACATATTCCAGCCACTTCACCATAACTCAAGACCACCAGTATCAAAGGCAATTCTACGGTTGAGCCGCAGACTTTCACCCCTGACTTAATGGCCCGCCTACGGACCCTTTAAACCCAATAATTCCGGATAACGCTCGGACCCTCCGTATTACCGCGGCTGCTGGCACGGAGTTAGCCGGTCCTTATTCTTACGGTACCGTCAGTCAACTACACGTAGCTGTTTTTCTTCCCGTATAAAAGCAGTTTACAACCCATAGGGCCGTCTTCCTGCACGCGGCATGGCTGGATCAGAGTCTCCTCCATTGTCCAATATTCCTCACTGCTGCCTCCCGTAGGAGTCTGGTCCGTGTCTCAGTACCAGTGTGGGGGATCCCCCTCTCAGGGCCCCTACCCATCGTAGTCATGGTAAGCCGTTACCTTACCATCAAACTAATGGGACGCATGGCCATCTCTTGCCGCCCGAAGGCTTTAATCAAAATGCAATGCTGCAAAATGATACTACGGGGCATTAATCCAAGTTTCCCTGGGCTATTCCCCTGCAAAAGGTAGGTTCCATACGCGGTGCGCACCCGTGCGCCGGTCGTCAGCGAAGTGCAAGCACTCCCTGTTACCCCTCGACTTGCATGTGTTAGGCCTGCCGCTAGCGTTCATCCTGAGCCAGGATCAAACTCTTCATCGTTGATTCTTAAATAATTTCGACCAACTCCCTGAAAAATCAATCCCGGCCCCGTCTCTCGATTCAAATTCTTATATATAAAAGTGCAACCAAATGCACCTTATACGCTGTCTTTACAATATTCCAATGAACTTCCAAATAATAAAACAAAATCCGTTTCATTAATCTAACCCCAAAGCCTCAGCCCCAAAGCGGGTGCAAATATAAGATGGTTTTTTACTTTACACAATACCTAAATCATTTTTTTTGAAACCTTTTTACTAAATAAACCCTAACCTTCTGAATAGCAAGAAGCAATGCCTGAAAAAAAAATTGTTATAGGGATAAAACCAGTGGTTTGAGCTCTAATATTACAGAATAAAATACCTTAATACAACTATAAAAAGCGAGTGGCAGTATTCCACTTTATATTATGAGAAGAAATTCCATACCAAACCAAAACGAATTACGAAGTCACGATAAGGATAATTTGGCGCCGAATAGAAATTATAGCCGGAAAACGAAGAATTGAAATGCTCCGCTTTCAGATAAATACGTGTTTGTTGTATTCTTGCGTTGATGAAAAAATCCAACATTGGGAAACCGCCAAGTTCTTCATTGTTCTGGATATAAAATTCGCCAAGGACAGGATTGTAGGCATCCATATTATAGGAAGTGAAATACTTAAAGGTAACCCCTGTTTGCAAATACATGGCCTTTTTGAATACCTCGGAAGAAAAGTACAAGGTATTTCTAGTCACCAATTGTGGTACATTAAGTACATCATTGCTTTGTGAAACATTCTGATACATTATGGTATTATTGAGCGCAAAGCTGCCTAATTTAAATTCCTTAATGTACTTTACCTTTAAATGACCTACACTACTTGACTCTTGAAATGGTTTAATGGTAGCCTGCTCTTGATTTTCTACCAACTCTTGACCAGCGTCAGCACCAAAATAGGTATAGTTGTCCATAGTAGTATACTTTGCTGAGAGCTTACCCCATTTTTTTGAATCAAAATGAAATTGCAGACTATTCACTTTTTGACTTTCAAAATTCGAAGTGTTCTGCCAGTTATAATTTACATAATCGCTTTGATACAACAAGAAATTAAAGTCTGGCATTCTTGCAGATGAGTGCAGTATAATATCTATTTTATTTTTTTCACTGAAGCGATAGCTAATCGATGCATCAAGAATATTGCTCGTTAGGTCACCAGACAGATTGTATTTACCACTACCCTTTACCAAAAACCCTCCTATGGTCTTCGAATATTTGGCACCGAGGCTTATTTCATCTCCTGTTAATTGACTTTGTATTTGCTGACCATCTGAAGTAACTAACAGGCTATTGAAATAATAATTATAGTTGTAATGACTTATGTTACCCTGCAATCTTCCTAAAGTTGCATTATAAAATTCCGCATGGAATTCGTTATAAGTGGTTTTTAAACTTGCTTTATCGTGTATTGGGGAAATAAAAACCGGTCCAAAATATTCATTTGAATTGTCTTGCTCAAACTGGTAATACTTTGTTTCATAATTAAAGGTATGCCCTAACGCTAAAGAGGTTTTTTCAATGCTGCTAGAGTCTTTTTTTGTTCTGAGCAATTTATATTGATGCTCTAAGAAATAGCGCTTCCCTAAAATCTTATTTTCACCAATATCTGTAGTGGAGAATCTTGTATCTACACGTGAACGATCTATAAAATCAGGGTTGCCAGATTCAAACTGTACTTCTTTGGCCACCAAGCCCCCATTTTCCTCAGTTTCTACATCTTGTGCCGCGATATGGGCCCGTAAACTATACCGTCCATTATTAGATACGTAATTAACGGTTGACCTGAAATTACCGGATTGGGATTGATCTAACCTGTACTTACCCAAGGAACGAAATCCTTTAAATGCCAAAGAAATATTAAAACGACGAGAGGTGTTAAAGGTAAACATGGCATCCAATAACTGTCCTTGTTCAAAAGTTGTTTTAAAGAACAAATCAGACATTGGAGTTGCGACATTGTAATATTCAATATCCTCAACTTCAAAATAATTATAATGTTTGGCTTTGGCTCCTAATAGGGGGTACAAATGGCTACGCTCAAAATCAACACCCAACTTATTATAGGGCTGCCCGACATTGGCAAAGGGCATTAATTCAAAATTATCCTTTCTTAAATAGTTGTATTTATATTCCTTTTGAATCGTAAGTGTTGTATCCAAATAGGTTGTATCCCGAGCATAAGAGATTATCTTATAATCCTTAATGGTGATTTCTTGAGTGGCTGCAGGAGGAACCTTCTTTCCTCCTTTCTTCTTGAATTTTGTAGTATCAAGTTTTCTACCAGAAGAAATGGAATCTACCTGTGCGTGGAGTAATGGGCAACTTAATACGAATAGCAGTAGGAAAAAGTATTTCATAAAACAGCTTACCGGGCAAAGTTAATTTTTTTGTTCCTAATATAATGTGAAAATTTTTACAACAAATAGTATTTATATAGCACATCATGTTTTTACTATACCTTGAATTGATACAAAAAAATTATATTCGTCCTTAAACCGTTGCAAATCAAAATGCTGAAAAGATTCTATCATACATTCGATGAAGTTGGGACAGATGAAGCAGGCCGTGGCTGTCTCGCCGGACCCGTTACAGCAGCTGCCCTGATTTTACCAAAACGGTTTAAAAATGCTATCCTAAACGATTCAAAACAACTTTCTGAAAACAAGCGCGAAACATTAAAACCGATAATTGAGGAAAGTGCCGTGTGTTTTGGTGTGGCCCACATCTTTCCTAAAGAAATTGACAAAATAAATATTCTCAATGCATCGATATTGGCAATGCACAAAGCAATTGACCAACTCAATGGCAATTTTAAATTCATCATTGTTGATGGCAACAGGTTTAAACCTTATCATAATGTTCCTTTTGAATGCATTGTGAAAGGTGATGGTAAATACATGAGCATTGCTGCAGCATCTGTCTTGGCAAAAACCTATCGTGATGACTATATGATAAAGTTGCACGAAGAATTCCCGATGTACAACTGGAAGAAAAACAAAGGCTATCCTACCAAAGAGCATAGGGAGGCTATTCGCAAATACGGCATAACAAAATACCATAGAAAAAGCTTTAGACAATTGCCGGAACAGTTGACACTAAAACTTTAATAAACTAACTTCGCTGTAAATCTCTTTTGATGAATTACAGATTTATTATTGGCCTACTATTTTTATTGATTGTTGGTTGTTCACAGCAGCAAAAAAAGGCTTCTTCCTTACTCGATTTTATTCCCCAAAATGCAGCTATAGTTGTCAAGATAAACAATCTAAATGGTTTTAAAAGTGACTTAAAAAACAATGACTTCCTCTCAAAGTTGGAATCGTTTGGCGTGTACAAGTCGGTCTTTAATGAGATAAAACATCTGGACCATGTTAGCTCTGAAACTGAATCAATTCTAGCGTTTTCTGAGTTGGGTGCCGATAATTTTGAATTCACCTATGTGACCAGCGACGCTGTCAATACTTTTGTATTGGACAGTGTTCAAAATAGTAGAAAAGAATCCGTTTTAATTGAAGGTCAAAAAATTGATAAATACGATTTGGAGGGTGATATCCTCTACGGCATTTCCCTAAATGGAAAAATTGCAATTAGCTCATCCAAAGTTATTATTGAAAACCTCATCAAGTATTTTGATCAACCCAAAACATCATCCGAACTAGAGAAACTATATGAAATTGCAAGTGCTACGAAAAACGCCTCCATATTTATAAATCTTGAAAAAAGCGAGTCGCTATCCAAATCTTTGTTGAATGAGAATTCAGCATTGAAAGTTTCCCTTTTTTCCGATTGGATTCTTGTAGATGTCAACGCAAACCAAAACCAAATTAATCTAAACGGAATATCCGTCGCAAAAGATTCAATTAAAAACTATTTAAGCCTCTTTAAAGATACCAATCCTTTGTCGAATACAACACCAGCTCTTGCACCAAGATCGGCAGATGCAATTTTGTCCTATACATTTGATGATTACAGTACATTCGCACTAAACCAACAGCGGCATTTACGTCTCGATTCGCCAAAAGACTCCCTTTTAAATACGGTCGAAGAGATTGGTTTTATTTATCAGAATGGTGATAAAACGGTACTACTGAATACTTATGGTTCTGAAAAACTATCAGAGTACATTGGGAGCATTAAAAAGTCGGAAACCGAATATCAAGGCAATCAGATTTTGGAACTGAACAAACCAGAATTTCTAAATCTTTATTTGAATCCATTAATCAACAATTATAAAGCGAACTTCTGCACTATCGTAGAAAATGCTTTCATTTTTGCGGAAAATAAGAAAGCACTAGAGTCAATCATCAATAGCAATAAAAACGGGGCTACCTTTGACAAAACAGATGTTTTTGCTTCTGCGAAGGATGCGCTTGCCGATGAATCTTCCATACTTTTTGTTTCCAATGCAAAAGGTATTGAGCAAATGCTTGATAGTGATTTTTCTAAAGAACTTATTGAGGATTTCAGAAAGGCCACGTTTAACAAAAATACGTTCGCTGCCCAAGTTGTTGCCGACAAAGGATTCTTTCATACCAATGTGGTCATTCAACAAACGGGAAGAAAATCAAAAATAAATACGATATCCCCATTGTTCACCTTACTACTCGATGCTGATTTGGCGACGAAGCCCCAGTTTGTCACGAACCACAGGACCAATAAAAAGGAAATCGTTGTACAGGACCAAGAAAACAATCTGTACCTCATCTCAACACAAGGCAAGGTGCTTTGGAAAAAACAGTTGGAGGGACAGATCCAAGGCAAAATCCATCAAGTTGATATTTATAAAAACAAACGCTTGCAACTGGCTTTCACGACCAATAATCAGTTTTTGATCCTTGATAGAAATGGCAAGGAAGTAAAGCCTTTTGTAAAAAAATACGAAGGCGGAAATCTGAACGGATTGGCTGTTTTTGATTACGAAAATAAAAAAGACTATCGTTTTGTAGTAACACAAGGTGATAAGGTTTTCATGTACAACAACAAAGGCTCGATAGTAGGTGGATTCAAATACACCAAAGCCGAAAGTGTAATTTTACAGGCTCCAAAACATTTGGCAATCGCCAACAAGGATTATTTGGTCTTCACTTTGGAAAATGGGGATTTAAAAATCCTTAACAGGGTTGGAAACATAAGAACCAGCGTAAACGGGAAAATTGATTTCTCCCAAAATGAAGTGTACTTATACAAAAACAGGTTTGTATTGACAGATAAAAAAGGGGTTCTTCACCAAATTGCCACCAATGGTAAGTCAAACACTACCAATTTAAGATTGAACGAAGACCACGGAATTGATGCCACAAGCAAGACTTTTGTGTATATGAATGATAATATGTTGAGCATAAGAGGCAAAAAGGTAGAACTGGATTTTGGGGTTTATTCGCAACCCAAAATATTCTATATCTATGATAAAATCTATGTTGGTGTAAGCGATATTCAAAACCAAAAGGTGTATTTGTTCGATAGTCAGGCAGTACCCATTAAGAACTTCCCAGTATTTGGATCATCGCTGATAGATATGGCGGATATGGAGGGTGACCGTAAACTAGAGATTGTTACCCAGGACCAAAAGAATTCCATCATTGTATATCAATTAAATTGAGAGGCGATTTTGCTGCTGATACTGAATTTTATACCGATTATACAATTCTCTCTTCCAGCTATATTAATTCGAAGCAATTTCCAAGTAATCCTTATTATCTTGTAAAAGCTTAGGTTACATTAACCTACACTGAATTGCAACTAGTTGAAGCTAAACCAACTAGTATTATATCTTATCTTTAAAGAACACTAAACATAATATGATCATGAAAACTCCTATTAGAACGTTAAGGTTTTTGCTGTCCTGTTTTTTAATAGTTGGTTTTGCAACCAATGTAAACGGCCAGTTCCTTAAAAAGTTAGGCAAGCGAGCAGAAAAAGCAGCAGAACGGACAGTAGAACGTCGCGTAGAGCAGGAAACCTCTAAAAAAACCGATGCTGCCTTGGATAGCATCCTGGAACCAGGAAAAAATGGTGAGCAACAGGCTCCTCAAAGTCCGCCTTCCGGAGGCGGTAATGATTCGGGTAATTCGGGAAACACACAAGGCACCAATAGTCCCAGTGGCAATGGTTCGACCAGCGGGCCTAAAACAATGCAGGTCTACAGCAAGTTCGATTTTGTCCCTGGCGATAAGCTATTATTCTATGATGATTTCTCAAATGATTTTGTGGGTGATTTCCCTGCCAATTGGAATACCAATGGATCAGGGGAAGTTGTTACGATCGGAGACTCCCCTGAGAAGTGGTTTGAGATGAAATCAGGAGCAAATATCTTTTATATTCCTGATGTACCTACGCTCCCTGAAGAGTACACGGTTGAGTTTGATCTACTCGCAACTGGTTTAGATAAAAATACTAGTTCAAGTACTATACTTAGAGTTGTGTTATCCAATGATAATAATTTTCGCTGGGGCGACTATATTTATGCGGCGATTCCATTTTGTCAATATCACCCTATCGGATTTAGAGTTCGCGGTAAAACGTCTCAAATAAACAATAATATTACTGGCGACATTAGAAAAGATGTTCTGGAAGAGCCTCATATTTCCATCGCCGTAAATAAACAGCGTTTTAGGTTATGGGTAAATGAGAAAAAATATATAGATATTCCTCGTTTTATTGATGCAGGTAGCGTGATGACTGCGCTAAAGTTTGAAGTAATGTACTTCAAGGATGGTAAGGAACGCCTATTTATGAAAAATTTAAAGGTGGCTGAAGGCGGTCTGGATCTTAGGCGAAAACTAATCTCTGAAGGTAAAGTATCTACAAATGGCATTTTGTTCGATTCAGGCTCTGCCAATATACAACCCCAATCCATGGGAATCATTCGGCAAATCTCACAGGTATTGCTGCAAGAAAAATCAATGAATTTACAAATTGAAGGCCACACCGATTCCGACGGTGATGATGCTTCCAATATGGAGCTCTCCAAAAAACGAGCGGAAAGCGTTAAAAACGCCCTGGTCAACATTTATAATATTTCGGCAAGTAGGCTGTCCACTGAGGGCAAAGGTGAATCGGAACCCGTGGGCGATAATGGCACGGCCGATGGTAAAGCCCAAAACAGAAGAGTAGTCTTCATTAAAATTTAACAAATCATTTAAATCACAAAATACACTATTATGAAAAGAAGTTTAATTGTATTATGCGCAGCACTTGGTTTATCCTATGCCCTTCCAGCACAGAATTGTGGCAGTTATTATCCTATGGTAGAGGGAGCCACTTTCGAGTACACCAATTATAATAAGAAAGGAAAGAAAGAAGGTGTTGCCAAGTATAAAGTTTCGGAAGTCAATACTTCGGGAGATGTTACCGACGCAACAATGGCTATAGAAATGGTAGATGAAAAAGGTAAGGAAATCTACAAAACAGATTATAAATTCAGCTGTACGGGCAATGCGGTCTCTATAGATTACGAATCACTTGTTCCCAGTAGTACTTTGCAACAGTTTGAGGATATGGAGATGGATATTTCCGGAACCGATCTTGAGCTCCCGAACGATCTTAGTGTTGGGCAAGAATTACCAGATGCCAATGTGACTATAAAGGTAAGTATGAGTGGCATTAACATGAATACCACTGTGGATATGATCAACCGTAAGGTCGAAAAACAGGAAAGTGTCACCACACCGGCGGGCACTTTCGATTGCTATGTAATCTATAACGATAATAAGATGAAAGCCATGATGGTGAAATCCACTTTAGGATCAAGGGTCTGGTATTCTGAGGGCGTGGGAATGATAAAACAGGAAAGCTATAAGAAAAATGGTGATATCATGACCAGTACTGTGTTAACGGCATTCAGCAAGTAATCACCCCAGAAACATTACGCGTATAAAAACCCGGGGATTACTATGGCCAAAAACTATATAAAATTGCCAAAAAAACAAACTCATAAAAAAGACCACATTCCATAAAAACAAATAATATGAAAACAATAAGCTCAATAATTATGCTAAGCCTCTTTGGCGCTAGCTACACATTACAAGCACAAACCGACCCCAAACCCAAGACCGAAGTCACCAACAACTTTCTAGACCTGGGGGCAGCTGGCCTAGGTGACATCTTTGGCGATTCGCTTACGGGCGGGAACGGTAAGGTCACCAACTACCTGGAACTTGTAGATAAAAGCGATATGCCGGAGGGCGATAAGCAAGATTTACGAGACGCCTATCAGCGTTATTCCCAGGCCTTGGATGCCCAGGGCAAGGATTCCTTGCAAGCGGCCATGACCCAACAACTAATACTCAAAACAAAAAAGGACACCATTAAATAGTATAAAATATACATCAATAAAATCATTTCCTATGAAAAAGTTAGTTAGTAGTATCCTCTTATTGGGTGTACTGATCTCCTGCGGGGAGACCAAAGAAAAGAAGAATGACCAAAACACAAGTCAAGATAAATCCCAACCCGCAGAAGCCAGTAAAACGCTACCGAGTGCAGATTACAGCTCACTTTTAGTGAATTATGAATGCGACATGACTGTTGCCGAAGTGGCCAAGGTGCTAAATATCCCTGAAACCGATGTGAGTCTTGCGAAATATCAAAGGCCTGGTGGTTGTTCTTTTAACATTAAAGGTTTTGGTCAAAATGCGCTAGGTGATGACACCCCAATTATCTGGTACCTAGAAGAGCTCGGAAAAGCCCAGGTCAACAAAGAAATAAAAACCTATTTGGACGACCAGGAAAATAACGAAGAAGTACTCGGCATGGGCATCGAATTATCTGAAACTGGAGATAGTTATATAGTGAAACGACCCATGAATGGCCAGGTTGTAATTATGAATGCGAATTATGACCATTGGCTAGTACTGAGCTATTCCCCTAAACACCTGTATAAAAGCAGAACCCAAGTACAACATGATGCATTGGGAGAGAAAATGATTGGGCTTGCCAATTATTTATTGAAGAAACATAAAAAATAAGCGCTATGAAAACTAAAATAGCAAATTACATATTAACTATACTTATCCTGTTTGTCTCAATTTTTGGCTATACCCAAAAGAAACCGGGGTTTATTCCGCCATCTATAGACGATGAGGAGATTCCCGTTGCAAAGACAGAACTTCCCGTTCCTGAAGAAGGGCAAGATTATGTGGTGAAATATTTTAAGGGCATCACCGATGGTGTGGAAAGTAGAATTGCCATTAAAAAACTGGGCTATATTATACGACCCGCAATGGTACAAGTGATTTCAGAAGATGGTCGTGAGTTGGCCATAGAACTGGTGAAAAAGAATTGGGACGATGTGGTTCGAAGCGGAAAAACTAGGGATGGAAAATTTGAGAATTCCTTTAAAACCGCTATGGAATTTGGGATAAAAATAAGCGCCAAGGAAGTGGGTATCCCCTTTATTGTAGCAGTATCTGCTGGGGTAGAACTGTACCCTCCCAGTCATTTGTTTGTAGATGCAGAAACCATGCGTTCTTCTACAGAAACGGAAGGGAAACCCCTTGAAAATGATGAGGGGGTGACAGCGAAAAATTCGGGAGGATCAAATAATATTTTATTAATAATTATCGCTGTCGCTCTGGTTGCAATAGTCGTTCTATTGGCATTTTTTATTTTTAAGAAAAGAGGGAAAGCAACATCTATTCTTTTGTTCTTCATTATTTCATCAAGTTATGCGGGCTTACCAACCCAAGTTTTTCCAGCATTTGATAAAACTATAAGCGGAGCTTTTCTAGATGCGCTACATCAGCATTACTTAAATGGCGGATTTAACAATGATCATCCACTTAATGACGATGATAAAGATCATGAACCAGATG
Source organism: uncultured Flavobacteriaceae bacterium (assembly GCA_963768235.1). Classification (GTDB taxonomy): domain Bacteria; phylum Bacteroidota; class Bacteroidia; order Flavobacteriales; family Flavobacteriaceae; genus Maribacter_A. The sequence continues at coordinate 63,721 of CAVYHF010000008.1, read as the reverse complement.
TAGACCCCAGAGGGCAACCGTCCTTACCTTCTAGTTGTTATAAAGTAGCCCAAATGAGTTTCCCTGGCTCTGGCGGAAGTGGCAGTGGCAGTGGAAGTAGTACCGAAAGTGGTGATTCAAAGACTAATGATGGTGAAGATTCAGGGTCAAATAATGGCTCCAACCCTAATGCTGATGAGTACGGAAGAGCAAAGAAGGATCTTTTTGGCAAGGACATCATGCACGACGATTTTAATCACCCAAAATACGATGCCGAAGGCAACCCCATAGAATATCCAGAAGGGGATCGTCCTAAATATGACAAAGATGGAAAGCCAATAGAATATCAAGACAGTGACAGACCTAAGTATGATTTAAAGGGGAATGAAATAAAATATGACGAAAGCTCTACCGAACCTAAACCAAAATACGATAAAGACGGTAAGCCTATAAACTATAATAGTGATGATAAACCTGCATATGACAATAACGGTAAACCTATAAAATATGACGATTCACAAAAACCAAAATATGATAAGAATGGTGAGCCAATAAAATACCCCGACCCCAAAAAACCAAAATATGATAAGGACGGAAAACCAATTAGATATGGGAATGGACCAACACTAAATAGTAGCACATCAAAGGCCAGTTTCTTTCCAATATTTAGCATCCAAGACGAAGATGAAACCGAGGAAGGTTGTAAATGTTTAGAAGCAGCCTACGCAGAACTTAAAAAACAGCGATATGCTTTAGGGAAATTATTAAAAATTGCACAGCATACCAAAAAAGTGACCGATTTCGGAATTTCCTTTGGAGATAATTTTTCGGGTGTTCATGGAGTTTCCGGCCTTGTATGGCAAACAGAAAGAGCGAAAGTAATAAAATCCATTGAAAAGTTTGATATCACTTACAATAACAAATACAAGGAACTCATCCAAAAATTATATAACGCCTTGATAAGAATCGACGAATGCGAGCAGAAATTGGGATACGAAAATTGGTACAGCCATTCAGGCTTTATTTACTATGAATTTATGAAGGTACGATACGCTTCCTATAAATAAATGATCATGAAAAAAACAATCACCATACTCTGCTTTTTCGGTTGCATTTTATATGCCTGTAAAACCGACACAAAAGAGCCTAAAGAGGGTCCCATTGCGGTGTCCGAAGCAGCCAACACCGAAAATGCGGCACCGGAAGAAGAACCCGAGATCGACATGGGTGACCTTATGAACGTGATGGGTGGTCTTTTAAACCCTGGCGTTGCACAAGATTCCACTGGTCAAGGTCTGTTTACCGCAAATGGCGAACTCAACATAGCCTACTTAAAAAGTGAGGAGGGCAAGCCCCTTCGCAAGACTTTTGCCCAGATTGCGGGAGTCTCTGAAGATGAAGTGGACCTTTCGTTGAACATGATGCCCGATGACAATATTGTAAGTGTAAAACATGCAGAAGAAATAGAAAACGACCTCAACAACCCCGAGGTGGAAGCCTATATAAAAAGTGGAAAAGCTTCGAACAATTTTTTGGAATTGATAAAAGAGAGTAAGGAGAAGGCCATAGTACGGACCGCAAGTTTCAAAAAAAGGGCCCAGCAAGCTAAGGATAAATTCTATAAAGACAACCCTTCTTGGTTTGCTTTGGATGAAACGACAGAAGACACTTTTATTGATTCCCGCAAAGCGATGGTTTATCTACCATTGGGAGAATTATCTTTTGCTGACTCAGTTGTGGCTTTTCAACCCGGCCGGCCTTCAGGCCGCACTCCTGAAAAAGGGCTTGGTCCAGCACAAGGGGATGCCAATGTCATAACGGACTGTGCTGTATTGGGCATTGAAGGCATTCTTACCTTGTTCTTTAAAGACAATGCGATATTGGATGTAAATGGGCCGGATATTTATGTGTTTGAAATAGGCGAGATAGAACCTACCAATTTGGAAATATCGAAAAACGGACAAGAATGGATTAACGTGGGAAAGATTGAGGGAGGTACTGCTTTCGTAGACATTAAGGATTATGTAAAGCCAGGGGAGACTTTTAATTATATTCGATTTACGGATTTGGATACCCAAAGCGGACAACCAGGAGCAGATATTGATGCTGTCGCTGCCATTGGAGGGGCCTTGCGCATGAATTTGGACAGCGCGGTACTCTTTGAAACCGGAAAACATGTGTTAAAAGAAGAAGGGATTTTGGCTATCCAAGAGCTTGCCGAACAAATGAAAAACTTGCAAAAAGGCACCATCACCGTTGAAGGCCATACCGATGATGTGGGGAGCGACACTACCAATAAAACCTTATCCCAAAAACGGGCGGCAAGCGTTGCAGCAGAACTTAAAAAGGCTATCAACAACCCTGCTTTTAAATGGAAAGAAGTGGGTTATGGGGAAGCAAATCCCATAGTACTCAATGATACGGATGAAAACAGGGCCAAAAATAGAAGAGTGGAGATTTTAGTGACGCCTTACTAATAAATCCGACGATATAACCAAGGTTTTTAAGCTAAAAACCAGTTATAATGAATGCAAAACAATTTTATATAGTGTGTTATTGACGGTCACGGCTCTTAATGTCAAAGTGCAGAATGAACCGGTCTTTCTGGATAAAATGGTTGACGATCTCATGAAAAAGGTGGCCGATTTTGGAATATCCTTTAATGATGATTTTTCGTGTGTCCATAGCGTTTCTGGTTTGGCATGGCGGAAAGTTAGGGCAGATGTTTTAAAATCCATAGATAAGTTCGATATCACTTACAATAACAAATACAAGGAACTCTTTGAATAATTGTATACCGCCTTGAACCAAATCGACGAATGTGAGAAAAAGTTAGGGTACGAAAACTGGTTTAGCCTTACAGGCTTTATTTATTATGAATTTATGAAGGTACGTTACGCCTCCTATAAATAAATGATCATGAAAAAGATAATCACCTTACTATGTTTATTCAGCTGCATTTTTTATGCCTGTAAAACCGATACAAAAGAGGCTAAAAAGGATCCCATTGTGGTATCCGAAGAAGCTAACACTGAAAATGCTGAATCGGAAGAGCCTGAAATTGATATGGGAGACCTTATGGATGTTATGGGCGGACTTCTAACGGACGCAGCCCAGGATTCCACTGACCAAGGACTTTTTACGGCGAGTGGCGAAATAAATGTTGAATACCTAAGAAGCGAAGAAGGGAAACCCATGCGCAAGGTTTTTGCCGAAATCGCAGAGGTTTCCGAGGAGGAGGTGGACCTTTCCCTGACACTGATGCCCGACAATAATATTGTAAGTGTAAAACATGCTGAAGAAATAGAAAAAGACCTCAACAACCCTAAAGTTGAAGCCTATGTACAAAGTGGAAAGGCTTCAAACAATTTTTTAGAGTTGATAAAAGAAAGTAAGGAAAAGGCCATGGTACGGACCGCAAGTTTCAAAGAAAGGGCCCAGCAAGCAAAGGATAAATTCTATAAGGACAACCCGTCCTGGTTTGCTTTGGATGAAACGACAGAAGACACTTTTATTGATTCCCGCAAAGCGATGGTTTATCTACCATTGGGTAATCTTTCATTTGCAGACTCTGTCTATAGCATTTCACGCCTGGAGCCAACCAATGGGCCGTACTCCCGAAAAATGCTTAGGCCCATCTCAAGGCGAAGCCAACGTCTTGAAACGGATTGTGCCTTACTAGGTTTAGGTGGTATCGGTTACCTTTTTCTTTGGAGACAATGCAATTACTGATATCAATGGTCCAGATCTCTATGTCTTTGAAATGGGCAATGATATAGAACCAACCAATTTGGAAATTTCCAAAGATGGTGTCAATTGGGTCGACATAGGCAAAATTGATGGTGGAACAGCCTAGTTTGGATATCTCGGATTTTGTTAGGAAAGGAGAAACGTTTAACTATCTTAAGCTCACTGACCTTAAAACTGGGTTTGGTCCTCCCCCTGGGGCGGATATTGATGCAGTAGCTGCTATTGGAGGGGCCTTGCGAATGAATCTGGACAGCGCGGTACTCTTTGAAACCGGAAAACATGTGTTAAAAGAAGAAGGGATTTTGGCTATCCAAGAGCTTGCCGAACAAATGAAAAATTTACAAAAAGGAACCATCACCGTTGAAGGCCATACCGATGATGTGGGCAGTGACATCACCAATAAAACCTTATCCCAAAAGCGGGCGGCAAGTGTTGCGGCAGAACTTAAAAAGGCTATCAACAAGCCTGCTTTTAAATGGAAAGAAATAGGCTATGGAGAATCCAATCCCATAGTTGTGAACGATACTGATGAAAACAGGGCCAGAAACAGAAGAGTGGAGATTTTGGTTACGCCATATTAGCTAAAACCGAAGCCTATACCTCTGTTTTTTGCTTTATTATTTCTGCCTCAAATAAATCCGAAAAATGGTTGAGCAATTTTTCTTTGACTTCATTTGTTGAAACTTCTTTTTGTCCCAACTCCACATTCAAGGAAGTGACAGCTTTACCTTTAATCCCGCAGGGTATCATCAAATCAAAATAACCAAGATCGGCATTTACATTCAACGCAAAACCATGCATGGTAACCCACCGACTGGCACGTACACCCATGGCACAGATTTTCCGGGCAAAAGGGGTGCCAACGTCTAACCATACCCCGGTTTCCCCTTTGGAACGCTCTGCCTTTAATCCGTATTCGGCAAGGGTCAAAATAACAGTTTCTTCTAAAAAACGCAGGAATTTATGTATATCAGTAAAAAAATTGTCCAGATCCAAAATAGGATAGCCCACAATTTGTCCGGGCCCATGATAGGTAATGTCCCCGCCTCGATTTATTTTATAGAATTTCGCGTCTTTTTCGGCAAGCACCTTTTCATCTACCAACAAATTATCAATGTCCCCACTTTTGCCCAAAGTGTACACATGGGGATGCTCTACAAAAAGTAAATGATTGGGGGTTGGCAATTCGGTCTCTTCCCTCCTGTTCTTTATTTTAAGGTCAACAGTTTTTTGAAATAAAAGTTCTTGATAATCCCAAGTTTCCTTATAATCTTTTAATCCGAGATCTTTTACTTCTACTACTTTGTTTCTTATCACACTTCAAAAATAAAAATATCAGTCTAGAAATGATCAATTTTCCTTTCCCCAACCCTAAAGGGAGGGAAAATTGTCATCCGCTTTTAAAAATTTTATCAACTTCTCTTTTGCCTTATCAAAATTGTTATCTATTTCGTCATTTTCAAACCTGATTACCTTCAACCCATAACTTTCGATAATACTTGTTCGGTCACTATCATATTCAAGATTCGATTTATGCTGTTGTCCGTCTAGCTCTATTACAAGTTTAGCTCGATAACAAAAAAAGTCAAGTACGTAGTCCTTAAACGGATGCTGCCTTCGAAATTTGTATCCTTGTGGCCTAATCTTTAAGAAATCCCACAATTTTTCTTCCTGTGGGGTTTATGTCTTCCGCAATAAATTAGCGAAAGCAAACTTATCTGCCATTGCGCCGGCATGCATTCCTTCTTCTTTTAACGGCCCACTTTTCTTACACATAATAATTGAACGGATCCACTTTTAATCTTCCTTGACTCACAAACTCAATTCTGAAAGGCAGAAAAAACCGCACCCTATAGGGCTGGGGAATGGTTTTTTCGGTCATGGTCGGCATAGATACTTACTGGTAATCCCAGGCTTCCTTATAATCCTTTAGTCCTAGATCCTGTAAAGCAACTTTCTTGTTCATTGAAACAAAGATACAACGATCAGTTGGGATTGTTCAAAATAACCAAAGCTGCAATTACCCATGGTACCCAACCACAAAAGGTCAGCAAAAGTACAATTAAGAAAGAACCACAACGTTTGCCGATCACCGATAAGGGTGGGAATAAAATGACCTAAAACAAATTATATTGCTAACAAATTGACCTTCATCCATTCTATACACTTTCTATCCAAAAATACTTTCCCAGACCCTTTTATTCTGTAATTTTGTACTCCAAATAGAAACCAAGAACCATGATAAAATTTCTGTCTCTTCTTATTGTTGCCACCTTCCTTGTTTCCTGCAAACAGAACAACTTTACTGAAGTCGTCGATAAAGAGGGTGAGCTTATTCTGTTAGGGAAAATCAATCTACAAGCGCTACAAAAAGAACCGTACAAGGAATGGTTCAAAAATAACCATGACAGCTACCAGCCCAATACGGCCCTACTGGAACAATTAAAACAACAACTAAAAGAACACCGCATTCAGTTATTCCTTGGTACATGGTGTAGTGATAGCCATAGGGAAGTTCCCAACTTTATTAAAATCTTGCAAGCAGCAGATTTCCCTATTAACAATCTGGAAATGGTGGCCATGGACAGGGATAAGGAAAATCCTGCCGAAGAAAAAAAGGCCTGGAATATCAACTATGTACCGACAATTATATTTGTAAAAGATGGAAAAGAGGTCAACCGTATTGTGGAAATGCCGTTGGAAAGTTTGGAAAAGGATATGCTCAAAATTCTTACAGGTCAGCCCTATACACCCAACTACGCAGAATAAATATCATTGAAGATCCACACATAATTCGTGCACATCATTAATCCATCATCCTAACCGGACCAATACATCCTGTAGACCTTCACCTGTATATAGCACATTGTACAAACTAAAGATGCCAACCCTAAAGATTAACCTGTAAAAGTGTAATATTTTGCTATGGTTTTTGACATGGGTGAGCAACAACCTTATTTATTGTTGCAATCTATACAGATCAGTTGGGATTATTTAAAATTACCAATGCCGCAATGACCCCAGGTACCCAACCGCAAAAGGTTAGCAAAAGTACAATTAAGAATGAACCACAGCCTTTCCCGATGACGGAAAGGGGCGGAAATATTATGGCCAATAAGACACGAATAAAACTCATTTGATTTGGATATTGATTGATGACCCGTCCATTACCTGGACGAGTTTACTAATTTGACGTAAAATTAAACGTTTTGTTACATTTTAATCGCAAAAAGAGGCTGTCTAAAAAGCTCTATTCAACATCTTTGTGAGGCACGAAGCAATCTCTAAGTTCTTGGCAATCAAGCAACAGATTACTTCACTTCGCTCGTAATGACGACTTGTTTTAGCTTTTTAGACAGCCTCCCTTTTATTATTGATATACCATTAATTGAGTTTTTCTACTTCCTTTTTTTATGGCGAACTTGATTTAGATATTGACGGTGTACATAGCGCTTCAAGCGTATCTTCAATATCACCTGGAGTACTCATAATCTTCATAAAAGTACCCATGGTCAAATCTGGCCAATGCAATGCAATCCTGTATTTCCCATGTAACATGGTAGCTTTATTACCTTGCAGTATTATTTCATAAGGCAAAGCAGCTGCGTGATCTGTACCTATTATAGGTAAAAAATGGGATTCCCCATCTTCCTTACTTTTTAGGCCAACTCCAAAGACGGCAATTTTTTTGTTCTGATATACCATTTTGTATACCTGGACCGTATTCCCTTTTTTTGCCTTCAAATTGTCTTCGATTATTTTCAGGCCTTCCTCAAAGGAACCAAATTCATTGAGCGTAACCGGATCTGTAAAATAAGGCATCATTATTTTATAGTGGTATTTTTTCAATTTATCGGCCTCCACAGTCCCTCCAAAGGGCTCAAAATCACTACCAATAGTAGAAAAGGTCGTTTTTAAATCGGCACTGAACTTTTCAAAGGTACTTTTGTATGACTTGTAATTGTCCCTTAAATAAGCTCTTAAGATATAATCAGGATTTGTATAGGAAATAGTGACTTTTCCCTCTTTCTGTACCAGACCTACTTTAAATGCTGCTGCAAGAGCACCTCTATCCGCTACTTTTACGACTGCATTTTTTAAATCGGTTCGGGTAAAGGCAATCACTTTTAAAGAACCCCTGTTGGCGGGATGATAAGAACCCAACACCTGGAATGAATTTTCCTTAAGTGCATTTATGATCTTTTCGGAAGATTGTTCTATGGACTCATTGGTCTCACCAATTTTAATATAAGGGGCCAATTCCTGACCAATTGAATGAAAACCAAAACTGATAACAACAATAAAGCTTACTATTATATTTTTCATATTTAGGAGGATTTAATAAATAATTAAAAATTTTAAATTTTAAATTTAACTTGGTTATACAATAGAAAATCAAGTATTCAAATGAATATGAAAATCCAATATAACCAAACAAAGGAAGTGCCGAATTGGCTCTTATTTTATGATTTTTATCATGAAAATCAATTGGATTGGACGAATTAAGTGTAATAATTGAAAAGTAGCTTTTCTCTTTTTTTAAATAATGTAATTTTGCAGCCTTAACAATCAGAATATGCAACTTTCGGAACAAGAAGTTATTAGAAGGGAAAAATTGACCAAATTAAGGGAAATGGGTATAGACCCATATCCAGCCGCTTTATATCCTGTTGATACCAATTCAAAGAGACATCAAGGAAAACTATAAAGAGGGCAAGAAAGTGGTCATTTCAGGAAGATTGATGTCCCGTCGCATCCAGGGCAAGGCCTCATTTGCCGAGTTACAGGACAGTGAAGGTCGCATACAGGTGTACTTTAACCGAGATGAAATCTGTACTGGTGAGGATAAAACCAAATACAACGAGGTTTACAAAAAACTCTTGGACATTGGCGACATTATAGGTATTGAAGGGGATTTATTCACTACACAAGTTGGTGAAAAAACGGTGATGGTCAAAGATTTTACCATGCTGAGCAAGGCATTGCGACCTTTACCTCTGCCAAAGAAAGATGCCGAAGGTAATGTATATGATGAATTCAACGATCCAGAACTTCGGTACCGGCAACGCTATGTTGATTTGGTGGTAAACCCTTCTGTGAAAGAAACTTTTATTAAACGAACGAAAATCACCAATAGCATACGTGGATTTTTAAATAACATGGGATATTTAGAAGTAGAAACCCCTATTTTACAGCCCATTCCAGGAGGTGCCGCTGCACGACCCTTTCTTACCCATCACAATGCGCTGAATATTCCCCTGTATTTAAGAATTGCCAATGAGTTATACCTAAAACGATTGATTGTCGGAGGTTTTGATGGGGTATATGAATTTGCCAAGGACTTTAGGAATGAAGGCATGGACCGTACCCATAATCCCGAATTCACAATGATCGAATTATATGTAGCGTATAAGGATTACAACTGGATGATGGGCATGACAGAGCAACTACTTGAAAAAGTGGCTAAAGATGCTACCGGGAGCACCAAGGTAACCGTGGGTGACAAGCAAATTGATTTTAAAGCCCCTTACCCCAGAGTGCCTATTCTGGATGCCATTAAAACCCATACCGGCTTTGATGTGTCGGCAATGAATGAAGCCCAGTTGCGTGAAGTGTGCAAAGAGCTACATTTGGAAGTGGATGAGAGTTTTGGCCGCGGAAAATTAATCGACGAAATTTTTGGAGAGAAGTGTGAGCATTTGTACGTACAACCCACCTTCATCACCGACTATCCCAAAGAGATGAGTCCACTGACGAAGGCGCACCGATCTAAACCCGGACTTACAGAGCGTTTTGAACTGATGGTTAACGGGAGTGAATTGGCCAATGCCTATTCAGAGCTCAACGATCCTATTGACCAACGCGAGCGCTTTGAACACCAATTGGCGTTAGCGCAAAAAGGCGATGATGAGGCGACCCAATTCATTGATTATGATTTTCTTCGCGCCTTGGAATATGGTATGCCCCCTACTTCGGGCATTGGCATTGGCATAGACCGCCTGGTGATGTTTATGACCAATAATAGCTCGATACAAGAGGTACTTTTCTTCCCGCAAATGCGGCCTGAGAAAAAACAGGTGGAATTGACTGAAGAAGAGAAAGCAATTATAAACCTTCTTAAGCCAGAAGGCCAAATGGCTTTGGCAGACCTAAAAAGCCAAGCAGGTTTAAGCGGAAAGAAATGGGATAAAGCTATGAAAGCCCTTTCAAAACATGAACTACTAAATGTCATTGTGAATGGTGATTCCAAGATTGTACACTTAAAGTAATAGCGCAAGTTTTTTTCTGTTTGTCACAATTTGTTTTGGGCCTTAATGCCCCAGTAATTGTTATTGGTCTAATTTTTGATTTGAAGCACATTTAAAATTCCCTATTTTTATGAATGCCGGATAGTTATGGATTCAGATAAATAGGAGATGAAAAAAGCCCACCACATAGCACTAATTACAGTACTGACCTCATGTGGCATTGTTCTTCTATGGTCTATTTTCAAACCTCAGAAAGAAGTCGATTTTAGTGCTGACATAAAACCTATCCTAAATAAGAATTGTATTTCTTGCCATGGCGGTGTTAAAAAGAACGGAGGTTTTAGTCTTTTGTTTGAGGAAGAGGCTTTAAGCGCAACAGAATCAGGCCGGCCATCCATTATACCTGGGAATGCATCTGGAAGTGAAATGATCAAGCGAATAAAATCGGATGATCCTGCACTTAGGATGCCTTATGAAAAAGAAAAGCTTTCAGATGGGGATATCGATTTATTGAAACGATGGATTGACCAAGGTGCAAAATGGGGCAAACATTGGGCCTACTCATTACCTGAAAAAGTAGAAGTGCCTGCAATTACCGAGGAGGCAAATTTTGTTTCTTTCGAGACTTCATCTTTTATAAATAATGGCATTGACAATTTCATATTGAATAGTATTATAAATGAAGGTTTGCAACCCAATGTTCCTGCAAAACTTAATGTTTTAGCAAGAAGAACGGCTTTAGACCTCACGGGATTACCTCCTAAAAAGACGCTATTCAAAGATTTCAATAATGGTAAAATACCCTATGAACTTTTTGTGGATAGCCTTTTGGCCCAACCAGCTTTTGGAGAGAAATGGGCAACGTGGTGGCTAGATATGGCACGTTACGCTGACTCGAAGGGGTATGAAAAAGACCAAGGGAGAAGCATTTGGGAATATCGTGATTGGGTAATCAAGGCCTTCAATAAAGATATGCCTTACGACCAGTTTACCATTGAACAATTGGCAGGTGACCTCTTGCCAGACCCTTCCATAGATCAGTTAATAGCGACTGCCTTTCATAGAAATACCATGAACAACGATGAAGGTGGTACGGATGATGAGGAATTTAGGGTGGCTACTGTAATTGATCGTGTAAATACCACTTTTGAAGTTTGGCAAAGTACAACCATTGGATGTGTACAATGTCATAGTCATCCTTACGACCCTTTTAAACATGAGGATTATTATGAACTTATGGCATTCTTTAATAATTCGAGGGATGAAGATATCCCTAGCGAAGCTCCAATTTTACATTTCTATTCCAATGATCAGCAAAAAAAGGTAGATGAGGTCAATAATTGGGTATCTCAATTTAGTAATGATAAACTAGCAACTACCTACAAGAACTTCCTGCTATACAAACAACCCGTTTACAATTCACATCTATTCCAAGATTTCGTCAATGGTTCTTATGATGATCATGCATCTGTAGCACTCTGGGATGATGGCTCAGCTAATATGCAAAATGCCTGGTCAGACAACGCCGGTAACTTTCTTTTGAATTATCGCTCGGGCTACGATAATACCATAGTGACACTAAGAAAGGAAAATGCTAAAGGAGAAATATTGGCAAAATTCAAAATTGGAAAGACGAAAGGCAGTACTACGGTTAAAATCCCCTTCAAACCTATTGAGGTAAAATTCAATCTTTATATTGAAACCAATAATGATAATATTCCAAAAAAGGCAACCGCCCTTAATATATATTGGATAGGTTTCTTAGCCGACCTGCCAGGAAAAGATAAAGCCGGGTATGATCAAATTGAGACCAAGTTCATGGAATTGATTAATTCGAGAACTCCCACTATTCCGATAATGATAGAGAATCCAGAACATATGAACCGTACAACTCAAATTTTTGAGCGAGGCAATTGGCTGTTAAAAGCCGAAACTGTTCAACCTAGTGTTCCGGAAGCTCTTAATTCATGGAATACTGATTGGGAGAATAATCGATTAGGGCTATCACAGTGGATCGTTGATAAAAAAAACCCATTAACGGCACGTACATTGGTCAATAGAGTTTGGCACCAACTATTTGGAAGAGGAATAGTTGCTACAATAGAGGATATCGGCACACAGTCAGATCCTCCTACCCATCCCGAATTATTGGACTGGCTTTCGCTAAGATTTATGAATGAACATAACTGGGGTATAAAAGCCTTGATAAAGGATATTGTAATGTCGGGAACCTATAGACAAAGTTCGGTAAGCAATCCGGAAATGTACCAAAATGACCCCTCCAATGAGTTTTATGCCAGAGGTCCAAGACACCGCTTGAGTGCAGAACAGATACGCGACCAGGCTCTGGCCGTTTCAGGTCTATTGAGCAATAAGATGTACGGCCCAGGAGTAATGCCACCACAACCCGATGGGGTATGGCAAACTGTTTATAGTGGAGAAAAATGGATAGAAAGCAAAGGAGAAGATCGATACCGTCGAGCCGTTTACACCTATTTAAAACGTACAAGCCCATATCCTTCCTATTTAACTTTTGACGCAGGCAGTAGGGAGGTATGTACAATTAGACGTACAGTGACCAATACACCTTTACAAGCATTGGTAACCCTAAATGACCCTGTTTACCTCGAAGCATCATTTAATTTAGCTAAAAGCATGCTGAATTCCCAGAATGTTGATGAAAGTATTTCCGAGGGCTATGAAAAAGCAACTTATTCCAAAATTACACCTGAAAAATTGGATGTCTTAAAAGAGCTGTACCAAAAATCATTGAACGAATTTGAGTCAAACAAAGAAGCTATTGGGCAATTTTTATATTTTGATGGCAATCCAAATCCTAATCTTGCCGCTTTAACGGTTGTTGCTAACGCCATAATGAACCTTGACGAATTTCTAACTAAAGCATAGCGATGGATTATCTTGAAAGATTAATAAAGGAAAAGTTAGCGAGGGAAGCCCAAGCCAAAACCCGTAGGCATTTTATTAAAGAATGTGCTACCGGACTGGGAGGAATAGCACTGAGCTCAATCTTAATGGGTTGTGACCCTTTGGGAAGCAACACAAAAAAATCCAATCTTACGTTTACAGAACGGGATTTAAATCCGTTGGCAACCTTATCTCCTCCATTTAATCCAAAGGTTAAATCAGTCATCTATCTACATATGGCAGGCTCTCCATCGCAATTGGAAATGTTCGATTATAAACCTACCCTTCAAAAATTGAATAATCAGGATTGTCCTGAGTCACTATTGGAAGGCAAAAAATTCGCCTTTATTAAAGGCGTACCAAAATTATTGGGTCCACAAGCCGAATTTGAGCAAGTAGGTGAATCTGGCAACTGGGTATCTGACTTTTTACCCCACTTCAAGAAAGTAGTTGACGAAGTTGCTTTTTTAAAAGCGGTTCACACCGATCAATTTAATCATGGCCCTGCACAATTGTTCATGCACACTGGGAGTCCGCGATTAGGAAGACCAAGCATAGGGGCTTGGGCTACTTATGGCTTAGGTTCAGAAAATCAAAACCTGCCTGGGTTTGTTGTTTTGACTTCTGGGGGTAATACTCCTGATGCTGGTAAAAGTGTCTGGGGAAGTGGATTCTTACCTTCTGTTTACCAAGGTGTTCAATGCAGGTCAGAAGGGGATCCAGTATTATATATCGAAGACCCTGAGGGAATTTCGCGCGACCTTAAAAAGAGCACTATTGATGCCATCAATAAAATCAATAAAGAAGAATATCTAAAATATGCCGATCCGGAAATTTTGGCGCGAATCAATCAATACGAAATGGCGTACCGCATGCAAATTGCCGTTCCTGAAGTAATGAATATTTACAGTGAACCAGAGAATATAAAACAAATGTACGGGGTTGAACCTGGCAAGGAATCTTTTTCCAATAATTGTCTTTTAGCAAGAAAATTGGTTGAAGAAGGTGTTCGTTTTGTACAACTTTTTGATTGGGGTTGGGATAGCCATGGCACTGACCATTCTACAGCAGTTGATTTAGGACTGCGCAATAAGTGCAGGGAAATTGACCGACCAATTACGGCCTTGATATTGGACTTAAAACAACGAGGTCTACTTGATGAAACTTTAATAGTATGGGGTGGAGAATTTGGAAGAACACCTATGCAGGAAAACAGGGGCAATAAGGAAATGGGCTTTAAAGGTCGAGACCACCACGGTGATGCATTTACTATGTGGATGGCTGGTGGAGGTATAAAAAGGGGAGCCTCACACGGTAAAACTGATGATATTGGTTTTTCTGGTATTGAAGGGCAGGTCTCTGTACATGACGTACATGCTACCATCATGCACCTACTGGGTTTTGACCATGAATATTTCACTTTTGAGTTTCAAGGCAGAAATTTCAGATTGACGGATGTTGAAGGAGAAGTAATAAAAGAAATTCTGGCCTAACGATTAACTATAGTTTTCATGAAACATTTCATAAGTACAGTACTTCTCTTCTTCATATTGTCGGGATATAGCCAAGAGAAAAAGACAATTCAATTCTTCCAGACCAATTGGGGCAATGAGCTTTCGTGGGATGCATTCTGTCAACGCACAAAGGCATCAGGCTATAATGGTATTGAAGTTTGGTTTCCTTCAGGAGAAGAAAGTCAAAACCTTTTAAAGGCCGCTATTGAAAAATACGACCTTGCTATTGCTTTTTTAAATGGCACTAATAAATCATTACCCTTTGAAGAAGGCCTCGCAGCTTATAAAAATCATTTCTATACCTTGATGGAATGGAAACCGGTATATATTAATTGCCATACTGGTAGCGACTTTTTTACTTTTGAACAAAACAAAGCATTAATAGATGCCGCTAATAAAATCAGTAAAGAAAGTGGCATACCAATTTATCACGAAACGCATAGGGGTAGGTTCAGTTATAATTTACCGGATACAAATACTTATTTAAATGAAATACTTGATCTTAATCTGACCTTGGATATTAGTCATTGGATGGTCGTGCATGAATCGCTTTTGCAAGGTAAAGACACTGTTTTAAATGAGGTTGTAAATAAATCCAAACACATTCATGCAAGGGTTGGTCATGCCGAAGGGCCACAGGTAAATGACCCAGAAGCTCCGGAATGGAAATTCGCCTTGGACCGCCATATGGATATTTGGGAAAGTGTGATCAAAAAAGAATGGGAGAACGGTAGGGATGTCTTCACTATAACTACTGAATTTGGTCCTCCCAATTATTTGCCCGCTTTACCTTATACCCAAATACCGGTAGCAGACCAATGGAAAGCGAATGTCTTTATCATGAAGGCGATTAAAGAAAGATTGAATATTGAATAAACCAATTATTACATGGACATTCTGAAGCAACTATTAGGAAGACTACATCCATTATTGGTTCACTTGCCCATCGGATTCATAATCCTAGGACTTCTGCTTCAATGGTATGACCGAAAAAAAGCAGAATACATCAAAGTGATACCCATCATCTATTTATGGGCAGGCATCAGTGCTGTTTTGGCCTGCATTACTGGGTATTTACAATATCTGGGTGAAGGTTACACCTTTGATACAGTAAAACTACACTTGTGGTCCGGCATTGCCACAGCCCTATTTTCATTTCTAATGTATGGAAAATTAAAGGAATTGAAAACTGTCGATTTTCTTACAAAAATCCCATTGTTGGCTCTTTCTATCGTATTTTTTATTTTAATTTTCTTCACTGGCCACCAAGGTGGGAATATAACACATGGCGAGGATTACCTTGTTGAGCCTCTACCCAATAGTATTAAGTCAGCTTTGGGTTTTGAAACTTATGAAGAAAAGGAAATTGTTCTCAATGAAGAAAATTGGCGGGATGCAATGCTTTATGAAGATGTAATAAAACCAATTCTAAATAACAAATGCCTTAGTTGCCATAGTCCAAAAAAATCAAAGGGAGATTTGCTTTTAAATAGCGAGGAAGGAATTTTACAGGGTGGTGAGAATGGGGAAATCATAATTAAGGAAAATCCAGGTGAAAGTCAACTTTTCTCTCGATTGGTCTTACCAAAAGATGATGAAGATCATATGCCGCCAAAAGACAAAACACAGCCGTCCAAAGAGGAAATAAAACTCATCGAAACTTGGGTCGCTCATGGCAATCCGTTCGATAAATCTATTGGAGAAATGAATCTTTCCAAGGAGCTATTTTTTTCTTTTTTCCCTAAAAAATTAGACGATGATCATCCTGCAATCGAAATTATTGCAGCTTCCCAAGATAGTATCAACATGATAGAACAAACAGGTTTACATGTTGATTTGATTAGCAAGACTTCCAATTTCTTGAATGTTTCCTGTATTAATAAACCCTCGTTTAGTAATTCGGATTTTAAATTATTAATTCCCATCAGGGAACAAATTGCTAAGTTAGACCTTGGGGGAACCCAGATAACGGACTCAATATTTTCTAAACTTGCCACGTTGCCCAATTTAACCATATTAAAATTAGACGATACTTCAGTTACCGGACGAGGCATTTCACTTCTGGAATCCCAAGAATATTTAAAATCAATCAATTTAACCAGTTCAAAATTTGAAGAACAATATTTACAGGTCTTTACCAACTTTAAGAAACTGAAAAAAGTAAATCTCTATAATACCAATGTTGATGCCAACGGGGTCCAAACCTTGAATGACACCCAAATTCTTATCGATTATGGCAATTACCAATTGCCTGTTATAGCTTCGGACTCCATTATTTATTAATTTTCATAAGAAAAAGAAAAAACATAGTTTAGGGGCATTAATAGATTTATATGAACCTCAGTCGTAAATTGGGTCTTTTTCTTGGACCAATCTTCTTTTTTGTTTTTAGTAATTTATCGACTGTCCTAGTATCCGAAAAAGGAGACATTGTAATAGCCATAGCACTTTGGATGGTTATTTGGTGGATTACCGAGTCCGTATCCATCTCTGTAACTGCATTATTACCCTTAATACTTTTTCCTTTGCTAGACATTATGCCAATCGCCGATGTTGGGGCAAACTACGGAAGCCCAATTGTTTTTTTATTCTTTGGCGGATTTGTAATGGCATTGGCATTGGAAAAAGTAAATCTCCATAAACGCATTGCCCTAAACATCATCAAAATTACAGGGACGACACCCAACAAAGTTGTTTTGGGATTTATGATTGCAACAGCTTCTTTAAGTATGTGGATCAGCAATACTGCGAGCACTGTGGTAATGCTTCCCATTGCTATGTCGGTCATTGGTCTATTGATCAATGACGAAGATGGATTTACAAAAAACGACAGGAATTTTGCCCTAAGTGTAATGTTGGGGATTGCTTTTTCGGCCAATGCCGGGGGTATTGCCACCGTAATTGGCACTCCTCCAAATTCTGTTATGATCGGTTTATTGGAGAATGAATATAACATTGAAATCTCTTTCTTAAAATGGATGGTGATAGGTGTACCATTTTCTATTACAATGATTGCAATAAGCTACTTGGTATTGGTGAAATGGATGTTTCCCAATAAACAATTGAAGTTTGCAGCCTCCAAAGAGGTAATCAATACCGAACTGAAAAAATTAGGGCCCATGAGCGGTAAGGAAAAAATGGTTTTAATCATATTCGGAGTGACCGTATTTCTGTGGATCTTCAGAACGCTGATCAATAAGATATTTCCTGACCTTGGCCTATCCGATACTATAATAAGTATGTTGGCAGCAGTATCGTTATTTGCGATACCTTATAACCTCAAAAAAGGGGACTTTCTCATCTCATGGGGAGATACCCATAAATTGGCTTGGGGTATTTTAATTTTATTTGGTGGAGGCTTGGCGTTAGCTAAGGGCATGTCTGTAAGCGGCATTGTTGATTTAGTGGCCAATGCAATTGCTGCTAGTGAAATCAGTATTTTATTTACTGCGGTTTTGTTGATTTTCTTAATGTTATTTATGACCGAATTAATGAGCAATGTAGCCTTGATAGCCGTCTTAGCACCAGTAGTAGCAGGTATTGCGATTGGATTGGAAATACCCATACTTTATTTATTGATACCGGTCACTATGGCAAGTAGTTGTGCTTTTATGCTCCCTATGGCTACCCCTCCCAACGCCATAGTTTTTGCCAGTGGATATATCAAGGTACATCAAATGGCAAGAGTTGGTATTATTCTAAATTTAATCGCAGTAGCATTATTGGTGGTTATGTTCCAATTTGTGATTCCAATGCTCTTTTAAAAACAAAAACCCCCATGAATATGGAGGTTTGTTTAGATAATTTAAAATATAAACTATATGCTATAGTTTCGAATATGCGTTAAAATTTAAAGGCAGATACTCTTGAGTATCAAATCCTACTTCAAATACATCAGACTCGTCCAAGAAATTTATGCTTTGCACATCTGAAGGATAAGCGTAAGCATTAAATTCTTTTGGAAGATACTTTTTCGTATTCCATTCGATGGTAAAATCTTCTTCTATATAATTCACTCCATTCAAGTCAAAATAGACATGATAGGCATCAAAATCTTCTGGAAGATAATCTGCGGTATCAAAACCTAAATCAAATTCAATCTCATCTTCTATATAGGTAATGGAATTAATATCAAATTTTTCTTTCTCTGTTGTTGGGTCAATAGCAAACATTCCGTTTACAAAAAACATACCCGCTGTAATTCCTAGTATAATTGTTTTTTTGTTCATAACACTTATGGTTAAATTCTATGCAAAGATATAACAGTTTTAACCAGGTATTATTGTTGCTGATAGGCTGCCTGATAGGGTTTTTGCAATGGCCGATAATCAATTTCGCAAAAACAACTCTGATACGTTATCAACTTCACAATCCGCAGAGTTTACACTTGGATGCTCGGTAGGTTTTTGTAGTGAAATTTATGAAGGAAGCAAATCGACTTTTTAATGTTATTTTTTTGTTAATAGACGGCATAAGCGCCAATTGTCGTCAAATAATACAACTTATCCCTAAAAAATAAGGCCGATGCAATGCATCGGCTTTATTAATAGACTAATTCGAATCCCGAAAGCTTTCGGGAGAAAAATGAAAATTCTCTACTTATAAGACTGGGTTAAGGTTAAAATGTTACACTTAAGGTTATTATTTCTGAAAAATCCTCGAAATCAGAATTCAATTTAATGCTTCAAAGTCACCATTACAAGATGAAATTCACATATGTTCGACTAACGAATTTGCTTAACCACATTAATTCGACCTTTCACCATGGTTTATGAGTCATTTCGCAACAATACGGTAATATGAGGTAGAACAATCTATATCTTAGATAAAGAATCAAAAACCCCAAATCATGTCATATAAATTAAAAAGTCTTGTTTATTTCGTATGTTTTTTAGCTTCTTCATTTGCGTACTATGCTATGGACAATGACAACCAATTCGAAAACAAAAATTCAAATGAAGAAATTGCGGAATTGAGTATTGATCGTGTAACCCCAGACAATACTACTGATCTTAAATAAACACCCCAAATAAATCTAAACCTACAAAAAAGGGTCTGGTACAACCAGGCTCTTTTTTTATTTGGGAGTAGTTGAAACATATCAGTTAAAAAAATCACAAAAGCAGTTAAGGGATTAAACCTAAACAGTCTCATTAGGTCTTACTACCAAAATCATAAAACAAATAACATGAAAAAAGTAATTTTATTAGTAGCGCTGATGGTAGGGTTTACAGCCATGGCACAAAAAGGTGAAAGGGGACATAAGGGAGACTTTAAAAATATGTCTGCTGAACAAATGGCCACCCTACAAACAAAAAAAATGACACTTGGACTTAGATTTAACCGAAGTCCAGCAAAAAAAGATTCAAGCATTGAATTTAGAAAACGCTAAAAAGCGTAAAGCCAAAATGGAAGAACGCAAAGCTCTAAAGGAAGCAGCTGAAAGACCAGCACGAACTTCTGATGAACAGTATGCAATGAGAGCAGAACGTCTTGACGCCGCAATAGCCCACAAGTCAGAACTTAAAAAAATACTATCAACTGAACAGTTCGGGCAATGGGAAATGCATCATAAAAAAAGAGGGGAACATCATAAAGGAAAAGGACATCATTCCAAAGGGAAGAAAGGAAATAGAAGATAAAAAAAAGGCGCAAAAAGCGCCTTTTTTTATTTTAAATCGTTGGCTATTAAGCTTAATGCATTTATCGTAGCGTCTAAATCTTCATAAGAAAGCGCATCGTTCAAGAAATAACTTTCAAAGGCACTAGGTGGCAAATAAACACCTTGGTCAAGCATACCATGAAAATACATTTTAAAGGTCTCATTATTTCCTTTTGCGGAAGATGCAAAATCTACTACGGGTTCTTCCGTAAAATGAACGGAAATCATGCTCCCAAATCGGTTTATTTGATGTGGAATTCCATTTTCAGACAGCACATTTTCCAATCCTTGGTGCAAATAAGCTGTTTTATCGGCCAAACTTCTAAATATAGCTGGATTGTTATTCAATTCGGTCAACATGGCCAAGCCTGCACTCATGGCCAGAGGATTTCCGCTTAATGTCCCTGCTTGATAAACAGGCCCATCTGGCGCTAATTGATTCATAATATCCTCTCGTGCAGCAAATGCACCGACGGGTAAACCGCCACCAATTACCTTTCCAAACGTAACAATATCAGCATCGACCCCTAAAACCTCTTGGGCGCCTCCCCTACCTAAACGGAAACCGGTCATTACCTCATCAAATATCAAAAGGATATTCTCTTGGGTGCAGAGCTTACGGAGGCCTTTAATAAAATCTTCCGTAGGAATTATACAACCCATATTTCCTGCAACAGGTTCAATAATAACGGCTGCGATTTCGCCTTTGTTGGCAATGGTCAATTCCCTTACACTTTCTAAATTATTATACGTGGCCAACAAGGTATCTTTTGCAGTGCCTTGAGTAACACCAGGGCTATTGGGACTACCAAAGGTTACAGCACCACTACCCGCCTGAATCAGAAAGGAATCAGAATGGCCATGATAGCAGCCTGCAAATTTTATGATTTTATCATTCCCTGAATAACCCCGTGCCAATCGTACTGCACTCATACAGGCCTCAGTACCGCTGTTCACAAATCGAATCTTATCAATATTGGGTACCATTGAAACCGCAAGCTGGGCAAGTTCTGTCTCAATCTCAGTAGGCATGCCAAATGAAGTACCTTTCTTGGCCTTTTCAATAACCGCATTGATTACAGGTTCGTAGGCATGACCCAAAATTAGGGGTCCCCAAGAAGCAATATAATCTATTAGCTTGTTTCCGTCTTCATCATATAAATAAGCCCCTTTGGCACTTTTTACAAAAATGGGGTCACCCCCTACAGCCTTAAAAGCACGAACGGGCGAATTTACCCCACCAGGAATATATTTTTTGGCCTCAGCAAATAAGGCACTACTTCTTTGATAGATCATTCTTATTTTTTGGATAATTCGGTCTTTACCGTAACCTCTTGCCCTATGGCCAAGTTATTGGAATTCATATTATTTATGCGCTTTATCTCATCCACAGAGATAAAATATCTTCTCGAAATTGAATAAAGGGTATCTCCTTTCCGGACCACATGCACCTTGTTTTCATACTCTTTAGGTTCTGCATTGGCAATTAAGCTATTTAACTTCATACCCTTATCAAACCTATGCAATTGATGTTTTTCAATAAGATATATCAGTTTTTGCGGATATTTTTTATCAGTGGCATAACCTGCCTGACGTAAACCTTTGGCCCATCTTTTATAGTCATTGGCTCTATAGTCGAACAAAAAGGCATATCGCGCACGTGAGGATAAAAATTCGCTATGATCGCGATACGAATACATGGGATGGTTATATTTTCTAAAACATTCCCCTTTTTCATCATCGTCATGAAAATCATAATCGCCTTGCCAACCAGTATGGCATTTTATTCCAAAGTGATTATTGGTCTTTACAGTCAACTCCCCCTTACCCAAACCACTTTCCAACAGGCCTTGGGCCAACGTTATACTGGCAGGAATGCCATAGGCCTTCATTTCATATTGGGCAATTTCTGAAAATGTTGATATATACTCATCAACCGATGAAATCCTGAATCTTTTAAACTTTCCCGTGTCCTCAGGAAGTGGATAAAGTCCTTTTGATTCATATTTTTTATGGGTGCTCCCTTTTTTAACGGCTACCGTTTTTTGTTTGGAACCTTTATAGGTTGTTTGCTTCTTGGCTTTACAGCCAATAAATACAACTCCTAAAAGTGCAACTATGATGAGTCTTTTTATCATAAATCTATCAATGGTAGGTTTTTCTTTTTTAATATTTTGTTCATTCCTAATATTCCCTGCAATCCCCCAGTATGTATGGCCAATATTTTAGCATTTCGTTCAAATTTATCTTTTTTGACCATATCTAAAAATCCGAACATCATTTTACCAGTGTAAATCGGATCAAGGGGTATTTGGGTTTCTTTTTTAAAATCATTTATAAAGTTTATCAGCTCGTCCGACACTTTCCCATAACCTCCAAAATGATAATCCATTTGCAAATTCCATTCCCCATTGGTTGCAAATTTACAAATATCTTCTTTTAAAAAGTCTCCTTTTAACGCTGGGAACCCTATAACCCTTTGTCCCAAAGATACAGAATTGATTATTCCGGCGATGGTTCCCCCGGTTCCTACGCTGCTACAAACTACATTAAAACGGCTGTCTTCTTTAGTCAAAATCTCTTCACAACCCTTGATGGCCAAACCATTTGTGCCACCTTCGGGAAGCAAATAGAAATGCCCATATTCTGCTTTGAGCTGCTCAATAAATTCAACGGAATGCTTATTCCTGTAATCTGATCTTGAAACAAACTTAAGTTGCATTCCAAGCTGTGTCGCCTGTAACAAAGTTGGATTATCCATCCATTTAAAAGCCAATTCCTCACCTCGTATAATACCTACGCTCTTTAGTCCATTTTCGTGGGCAGCACAAGCCGTGGCTAAAATGTGGTTAGAAAAAGCGCCCCCAAAAGTCAATAGCGTTTTATATTGTGCAATTTTGGCCTTTTTAATATTGTACTTTAATTTGCGATACTTATTCCCAGAAATCAATGGGTGTATTTTATCTTCTCTTTTGATAAAGAGCGATACTTTTTTTTCTTTTAAAATAGGGAGGTTTACTCTTTGATTTTCAGTGTGCACTTGACAAGTTTTCAGCGCCAAAGATATTTAATAAAGCTGAAAGCCGAACGTTTCTTAATGTAATCCAGGTCTTTTTCGTTCAAATAGGCCTCACGCTCAAAACTTAGATTCTGATAGGCCTTATAAGTATCAAAATAGTATATGGACCTTACCATCCATTCGATTACATAGATTATGTAGAAAGGAATAATCAATAATTCTTTCTGCTGTTCGAGGTGTATTTTCTCATGGTTTATAAGAAATATGTCCTCTTTCAAGGCATCATTCTTCAAAAATATGAAAGGCCATATTGAAAGACCAACGTAATTCCTGTAAAAAAAATGTTTAAAGACTAGAATCATAAATCAGCTTTAAAACGATTGTAACCAAAGATAATTGTAAAAATTCAACCATTAATATTAAATAGGATTTGTTGCAAACAAAATCGTTTAATGAACGTTTCTTGTCAAATACCCAATAAATAAAGGCTATTGCCGCATAACTACTGGGTTTGTCAACAGAAAATCTTTAATTTTACCATTAAAATCAAACACCATACCGCGTTAAATGAAAAAAATAATCAAACCTGAAAAGGGCGATTTCTATCTCTCCGAAGAGGGTTTTAGGGTATTTACCGAACAGTATCATTTAAAACGTGGCTATTGTTGTGAAAGTGGATGTCGGCATTGTCCTTACGGATATAATATCAAGACCAATTCCCAATAAAAACAAGGTCTTTCGGCACGATTTTTGAGCCATTTTAAAATAAGACTAATTGCATTAATTCCAAAAAAAATAACAGTTATGAAGACTATGAAAATTCTTGCACTACCGGTTTTGGCGCTGCTCTTTTTGAGCTCCTGCGTTTCGGTTCGCGTAGTATCGGATTATGACAAGGAAGCCAATTTCAACGCCTATAAAACCTATGCCTTTTATAAAACAGGTATTGACAGAGCCCATATCTCCGATCTTGATAAAAAGAGAATCCTGAAAGCCATTGATGCAGAAATGAGTTCTAGGGGTATGGTAAAAGCACAGGATCCTGATTTGTTGATTAGTATTTTCACCAAAGAGAGCGAACAGGTTGATGTGTACAACAATTATTGGGGTGGCATGTATGGCTGGGGCTGGAGTCCATATTATTACGGCGGTTTTGGTCCTGGTTGGGGATGGGGTGGTCCTGGTTGGGGATGGGGTGGTACTTCTGTTAGCACAAGTACACAAGGTTCCCTGTATATTGACTTGATAGATGCAAAGAATAAAGAATTAGTTTGGCAAGGTAAAGGAGTTGGTACTTTGAACAATACAAAAAAAATTGAGAAAAAAGAAGAACGTATTCGTGAATTTGTTTCAAAAATACTGGAACAATATCCTCCGGGAAATGCTTCAAAATAATATACAAACCGCCTTTATTGGCGGTTTTTTTATGTCCAAAAAATCTGAATTTAGTTTCACTCTCAATTTCGTAACTTTATCTCAACCATAACATCTATTGAAGTGTCCTACGAAAGTAATCCCATACTAGACAAGTTACCAAAGCACTTAAGACAATACATTAAGCCCCAGGATTATAGCGAGTATTCGGCTATTGATCAGGCAGTTTGGCGCTATGTTATGCGAAAAAATGTTGACTACCTCAGTAAAGTGGCGCATACTTCTTATTTAGAGGGATTGAAAAAAACAGGGATTTCAATTGACAATATTCCTAATATGTATGGTATGAACCGTATTTTAAAGGATATTGGTTGGGCGGCAGTTGCTGTGGATGGTTTTATTCCACCCTCTGCATTTATGGAGTTCCAAGCCTATAATGTATTGGTCATAGCTTCAGATATTCGTCAGTTGGAACATATTGAATACACCCCTGCCCCAGATATTATCCATGAGGGAGCTGGGCATGCCCCAATTATTGCCAATCCTGAATATGCTGAGTATTTAAGACGTTTCGGTGAAATAGGCAGCAAGGCGCTGTCAAATGCGAAGGATTTTGAATTGTATGAAGCCGTTAGACATTTATCTATAATCAAAGAAGCCTCTGGAACCCCTGAAAGTGAAATTACAGCAGCAGAAAAAAACATTGAAGGACTACAACAAAATATGGGGGAGCCTAGTGAAATCGCCCTCATTAGAAACCTTCATTGGTGGACTGTGGAATACGGATTAATCGGTACAGTGGAAAACCCTAAAATTTATGGTGCTGGCCTTTTATCTTCTATCGGGGAAAGTGCTTGGTGCATGACCAACGAAGTAAAAAAAATTCCCTATTCCATTGAAGCAGCACATACCGCTTTTGATATTACCAAGCCTCAACCCCAATTGTTCGTAACACCTGATTTTGCCTTTTTAAGTCAAGTTTTGGAGGAATTTGCAAATACCATGGCCTTGCGAAAAGGAGGATTAAGTGGTATTAAAAAATTAATCAATTCAAGGGAATTGGGCACCATTGAACTGAGTACTGGACTGCAGATTTCTGGGAATTTTGAAATGGTCATTGAGCATGAAAATAAACCTATTTTCTTTCAAACTGTTGGCGCAACTGCGCTCGCCTACCGCGAGAAAGAATTGGTTGGTCATAGTATTGAAAAACATGCAAACGGTTTTGGCTCACCCATAGGCAAACTAAAAGGAATTAATCTTGCCATTGAGGATATGAGTCCACGGGACTTAAAAGCGTATAATATTTATGAAGGACAAACCATTTCTTTGGAGTTTGTGGGGAACATCAGCATAGAAGGAAAAATCATTACGGGTACCAGAAATCTTAGAGGGGAAATAATATTGGTGACCTTTAAGAATTGCACGGTAAGACATAAGGATACCATCCTTTTTGAATCCCAAGATGAGCTTTACAATATGGCCATTGGGGAAAATATTGTATCGGCATTTAATGGTCCGGCAGATTTAAACAGTTTTGATTTGGTTACCCATGAGATTTCCGAAACAACCATTAAATCACAAAAAGATGCAAAAAGAGCTCAATTGGAGCAGTTATATCAACAAATAAGGGATTTTAGGGAAGGCAAGAACACCACTATTTCGCGCAATAAGGTCTTTAAGGAAATCCGCACAAATTACCCAGAAGATTGGCTTTTGTGTGTGGAACTTTATGAATTGGGCAAATTGAATCCCGAGATTCAAAAGGAGCAAGAATTCGCCTCAGAGATAAAGGCGCACTTGGAAATGGTTAAACAGGAAAATCCCGAAATCGGTCAGTTAATCGACGATGGATTGGCTTTGGTTGATCAAAGTCTCGTAAGTTAGAAAGTGACTCTATTGGAATTTGATAAATGAATATTCTTTTTTTAAATCGGCAATCTTATGGTGAAGTGAATTTAAGAAGTTTTGATGCTCTTCGGACTTTGGGTTGAAAGGTCTGTGTAGCATCCCTCTTTGTATTTCTTCAACTTTTTCCATAGTTGAAAATGCTTCTTTGGATATCCATACGCCTTTGAATTTCCCCCAAATATAATCGACAGCCAACTCGTTTGGATGCACCATATCCGATTTATAAAAACGGTAATCCCTAAGTTCATCCATCATGATTTCATAGGAAGGAAAATAGTACTTTTCTCTCGACTGCACTGGAGATGACAGCACTTTCCCTATTGCGGAAATCAAATGCGCCTTACTTTGTTGGTTTTCAACAAAACCATCTTTGAGATGCCGAACCGGTGAAACTGTAAAAATTATTTGGGCAGTAGGATTAACCGATTGGATTAAATCTACTATCGTTTCAAGACTTTCTATAATATCCTCAACGGAAAGCAAATCTTTGGAAAACTCTTTTTGAGGTACTTTATGGCAATTGGCAACATAAGCGTTCGACTCTAATTTTCGATAAACCCAAGCTGTACCTAAAGTGATGACTATATGGGTTGATTCGGATATTTGTTGCCGAGTGTCTTTAAGGCCATCATTCAATTTTCGGAGCAATTCTTTTTTGGAAACATTGCTTAATTCTGAATGTGCATCGAAACAATGCCAACGTTCGTTGTGATAAAATACATCCTCCTCAGAATAGTTGAATGCCTGAATTGATTTGGACAATAGGTTTTCAATAGCTTTTGGATGAAATAAAATCCCAAATGGATTCTGTAGTGATCTGAACTTGTAGTAATCAAGCTTTTTTCCAATATTTTCAACAAAACAAGAACCAAGCAGAAACAATTGACTCTGATAATCAACTTGATCATCGGCGGTTTGTAAAGGAACTTGGGTTTGAAGTTTCATATTATCCTGTTGTGTAGACCCCAAAGGTTTTCAAAACCCTTGGGGTCTTTGGCCTAAATCATTCTAATAAATAATCCTCGAATTTTGTATTCAGATAATCCGACTTAATTTTATGTGCCGCCATGAAATTTTCAATATTATCAAATAATTTCAAAATATAGGACTTGGAAATAGTTGTTTCTGTTTCAGCAATATACGCATGATAAGAAGAATGCGGGTAATTCTCAAAATTGTCTATTATACCATGATGTTGCGCATTGGTATGAATATATAATACCAATCTCTTCAGATAATCTTCATTCTCGATTTTAATCCTTGAAAACTTTCTTTTGAACAGACTTCCACTTCTATGATATGCCTTGTTTATCGCTTTGGCATAAGCATTGAAAAAATTAGAGAAAGTCTGTGAACATACTTTTTCCGAAATTTCTTCATTAGTCCTTAGTAAAAAATGAAAATGATTTGGCAAAAGGCAGTAAGCATAAGTCTCAGTAATGGGTACTATATACTTTTTTAAGAGGTGTAGAAAATAATCATAGTTTTTTTCTTCGAAAAAGATATTTTCCCTGTTGTTCCCTTGATTGTAAATATGATAGTAGTAACCAGATTCTAATTTTTCATACTTCATACTGGTTGTTTTTCAGACCCCCAAAGGTTTTGAAAACCTTTGGGGGTCTTCCTTCCTATTTTAAATAATCTTTTGCCTTCTCCAATGCCGCTGCTATCCCGTCAGGATGCTTTCCGCCTGCAGTCGCAAAGAAAGGTTGACCACCACCTCCACCTTGGATGAATTTACCCAATTCACGAATAATAGTTCCTGCATTCAAATTCTTTTCCGCTACTAATTCCTTGGATATATAGCAGGAGAGCAGTGCTTTGCCGTTTTGCGCTGTCCCGAACAACAAGAAGAGATTGTCCTTGTTATTTCCCATTTCAAAGGATAGGTCTTTAATTCCTGCTGCATCCAAATCAACCTTTTTAGCCAAGAATTGAATTCCATTTATTTCTTCTAGTTCATTCAGAAGTTCCCCTTTTAAGTTTTTGGCCTTTTCCTTCAAGAGGTTTTCAACCTCTTTCTTTAATTTTGCATTTTCTTTTTGTAAGGCTTCCACTGCTTTTACTGGATCTTGTGCGTTGTTCAGTAAATCCTTGATTTCGAACAAGCTTCTATTATTCTGAAAATAAAAATCCTTTACAGCATCAGAAGTAATTGCTTCTATCCTACGAATCCCCGCGGCAACAGCACCCTCAGATTTAATCTTGAAATGCCAAATATCACCCGTATGCTTTACATGGGTACCACCACATAATTCAATAGATTGTCCAAAGCGAACTGTGCGCACAGCATCACCATATTTTTCGCCAAATAAGGCCATTGCACCCTCTTTCAAGGCATCCTGCATGGGTACACTTCTATTTTCCTGTAATGGCAATTGGCCATCAATTCTAGCATTGACAAAATTTTCAACAGCACGTAGCTCTTCAACTTTTAATTTAGCAAAGTGCGAAAAATCAAATCTTAGATACTTGGAATGTACCGCTGAACCTTTTTGTTCAACATGTGGACCCAAGATTTCCCGTAGCGCCTGGTGCAATAAATGCGTAGCAGTATGGTTCGCCTCAGTTCTTTCTCGCTGTTTCTTATCTACTACCGCCTTTAAAGTTTCAGAAGGGTTTTTGGGCATGTTCTTTGCAAAATGAACAATCTCGTTATTTTCTTTCTTGGTATCCAAGATATAAATAACGTCGCCATTTGGTGCTTCTAAATAACCTTTGTCTCCAACTTGACCGCCTCCTTCAGGATAAAATGGGGTCAGATTGAATACCATCTGGTATTGTTCCCCTTCTTTTTTTGAAGTTACTTTTCTGTATTTTAAAACTTTTACATTGGCTTCTAATACGTCATACCCAACAAACCTTTTTTCCTTAACAATATAATCAGGAAACACAATCATTTCCTCCATATCTTTTTCGTAATTCGCAGTTCGTATCCAGTCTTCTTTGGCTACTTCGGATGCTGACCTAGAACGATTTTTCTGTTCCTGCATGGCTTCATGAAAGCCTTTTTCATCCAGGGTATACCCTTTTTCTTCTAGAATCAATGCTGTTAGGTCAATCGGGAAGCCGTAGGTATCATAAAGTTCAAAAGCCTTACGACCTTCCACTTCCTTACCTTTGGTTTTACTTACAACATTGTCTAATAACACCAAACCTTGCTCCAAAGTCTTTAGAAAGGAATTCTCCTCTTCTCTAACCACATTCTCAATCAATTGGTATTGATCTCGTAATTCTGGAAAAGCCTTGCCCATAGTTTCAGCCAAAACCTTTACCAATCGGTACATGAAGGGTTCTTTAGTATTTAGGAACGTGAATCCATAGCGAATAGCCCTCCTAAGAATTCTACGAATTACATAACCGGCACCAGTGTTACTTGGCAATTGCCCATCTGCTATCGAAAATGAAACTGCACGAATATGATCTGCAATTACCCGAATAGCAATGTTGGTTTCTTCTTTATTACCATACTTGGAATTTGTGATTATCTCTATTTCCTTAATAAGCGGGGTAAACACATCAGTGTCATAATTAGATTGAACGCCTTGTAAAACCATACACAAACGCTCGAAACCCATTCCTGTATCCACATGTTTATCCGGCAAAGACTCCAGCTTACCATCAGCCTTACGATTGTACTCCATGAAAACAAGGTTCCATATCTCAACGACAAGTGGATGGTCTTGGTTTACTAAAGAAGCTCCCGAAATTTTGGCCTTTTCTTCCGCTGAACGGATATCCACATGAATTTCAGAACAAGGTCCACAAGGTCCTTGTTCGCCCATTTCCCAGAAATTATCGTTCTTATTGCCCAAGATAATTCGGTCCTTGGGCACTATGGAACTCCATAAATCAAAGGCTTCCTTATCCATTTCGAGATTGTCGGCATCACTGCTACCTTCAAAGACAGAGACGTAGAGACTGTCCTTATCAATTTTCAATCTATCGGTCAATAATTCCCATGCCCACTCAATGGCCTCTTTCTTGAAATAATCACCAAAACTCCAATTGCCCAACATCTCGAACATGGTGTGGTGATAGGTATCCTTACCTACCTCTTCCAAATCATTGTGCTTACCACTTACCCGTAAACATTTTTGGGTATCAGCTAACCTAGGGTTTTTAGCAACGCTATTACCCAAAAAGAACTCCTTGAATTGGTTCATTCCGGCATTGGTGAACATCAGCGTTGGGTCGTCTTTAATGACCATTGGTGCCGATGGAACAATCTTGTGATTCTTTTCCTTAAAAAAGTTTAAAAATTGGGCCCTAATTTCCTTGGAATTCATCTAAAGTGGTAAGGTTTTATTAATTTTAACAAATTGTGCAAAACAATTTTTATATTTGTTTGTTATGTTAAAACGAAAGCACAAAAATAGGATAAAATCCATTTATGTCTAAAGTAAAATATTATTACGATCCGGACACACTTTCGTACCGGAAAATAGAGCCAAAAAAATCCAAGCGATATCGCAACATTGCCTTCTTCTTTTTGGGTTCTTTTCTTTTTGGACTACTTTCTTTAATCTTATTGTTGAACACCAATTTAATAAATACCCCAAGGGAATTATCGCTTCAGCGCGAAGTAAAGAACTATGAATTACAGTTTGAGCTTCTCGATAAGAAAATGGAGCAAATTGAAGAAGTTTTGGCCAATGTAGAAGATCGCGACAATAATATTTACAGATTGTATTTTGAGGCCAACCCTATTCCTGAAGAGCAGCGTAGAGCGGGCTTTGGTGGTATAAACCGTTATAAAGCGCTTGAAGGTTTCAATAATTCTGAAATGGTGATTGCTACCACCAAACGCCTAGACATCATTAAAAAACAAATTACAATACAATCGAAATCCTTGGATGAGATTACCAAATTGGCCGAGGAGAAAGAAAAACTCCTAGCAGCTATACCGGCAATACAGCCTTTAAACAATGAAAATTTAACGAGAATGGCATCCGGTTATGGTTGGCGTTCTGATCCGTTTACAAAAGCAAGAAAGAAACATTGGGGAATGGACTTTACCGCACCTAAAGGCACACCTATTTATGCCTCTGGGGATGGAACGGTAACTAGAGCTGACAATAACGCTTCAGGTTATGGTAAACATATTCGTATTGATCACGGCTATGGTTATTTGAGTCTTTATGCACATTTAAGCCAGTATAATGTAAAAAGAAGACAAAAGGTAAAACGTGGCGATTTAATAGGTTTTGTGGGTAATACTGGCCGCTCAGAAGCGCCCCATTTACATTATGAGGTTTGGAAAGATAAAGACAGGATCAACCCAATTAACTTCTATTACGGAAGTTTAACTCCTGAGGAATTTGAGAATATGCTTAAATATGCTAACCAAGAAAACCAATCCCTGGATTAATGCATGTAGAATTACCTGAAAAACGATATTATGGTATTGGCGAAGTGGCCAAGGCCTTTGGTGTAAATACCTCTTTGATACGTTTTTGGGAAAAGGAATTCGATGCATTGAAGCCAAAAAAAAATGCGAAAGGCAATCGCAAGTTCACTCCACAGGACATCAAGAACCTTCAGTTGATTTACCATTTGGTAAAAGAACGCGGATTTACACTCGAAGGTGCCAAAACCCACTTAAAGGAAGAAAAGCAAAAAACCTTATCTAATTTTGATATCATTCAAAAATTGGAACACGTCAAAAGCGAACTCGTTAAAATTAAAGATCAACTATAAATAACTTCTAATACACACTATCATGAAAAAATGGTTAATACCCTTGATCATTCTTGGGATAATCGCATTTGGACTATACCAATGGGGCGTTGGATTCAACAACACAGCAATCAAATTAAAAGAAACATCGACCAAGACCTGGGCCAATGTTGAAAGTGCCTATCAACGAAGAAATGACCTTATAGATAATTTGGTTAAAACAGTACAAGGTGCTGCCGATTTTGAAAGAGGTACCTTGACCGACGTCATCGAGGCAAGGGCAAAAGCAACTTCGGTTTCTATTGACCCAACGAATATTACACCTGAACAATTGGCCAAGTTCAATGAAGTTCAAGGTGGACTGAGTGGAGCATTAAAAAGTCTATTGGTCACTGTAGAGCGTTATCCCGACCTTAAAGCAAATCAGAACTTTTTGGAATTACAATCGCAGTTAGAAGGTACTGAGAACAGAATCAATGTAGCTCGTGATCGTTTTAACGCAACCATTGAACCGTATAACAACCATGTTAAAACCTTTCCGAATTCGCTATTGGCAGGATTCTTGAACTTTGATGAACTCGCTTACTTTAAATCAGAGGCTGGAGCAGAACAGGCACCCGAGGTTGAATTTGATTTTAAATAATCCATAATGTCTAAAGTTGAAGATTTTTTAACGGCAAAGGAAGAGCAGGAGATAGTTCAGGCCATTCTTGAAGCCGAAAAAAATACTTCAGGTGAAATTCGTGTGCATATAGAGGCGCATGCGCAGAATGACCATTTTAAGCGCGCTAAAGAAGTTTTCCATCTATTGAAAATGGATAACACCAAAGAAGAAAATGGTGTTATCATTTATGTTGCCGTAAACGATAAAAAGTTTTGCATTTATGGTGACCGCGGTATAGACAAAGTAGTACCTGAAAATTTCTGGGACACGACAAAAGACGCCATTGAATCCCATTTTAAAAATGGAAGGTTCAAACAAGGACTCATTGATGGTATATTGAAAGCTGGAACAGTGCTGGAAGCACATTTTCCATGGATTCATGGCGATGCAAACGAATTGAGCAATGAGATATCTAAAAACTAGTTTGTGCTTATTGGTTCTTTGCTGGGGTTCATTCTCTTTCGCCCAGTTTCAAATTCCTGAAAAACCACAGCTGGAAACCAGTGTTTATGATTATATAAATCTGCTATCTGAGAGTCAGAAAAATAGCCTTGAACAAAAGCTCATTCGTTATTCCGACAGCACTTCAACACAAATCGTCATGGCCATCATACGTTCTACGGAAGGTGAGAATATCACCTATCTAGGAGCTCAATGGGGTCAGAAATGGGGTATCGGGCAGGAAACTAAGGATAATGGCATTTTAGTACTGTTAGCCAAAGATGACCGAAAAATCGCCATCAATACTGGTTATGGTGTTGAAGGCTCTCTTACCGATGCCATGTCACGTCGCATCATTGAAAATGTAATCATACCACAGTTCAAACAAGATGATTATTATGGAGGATTGAATAATGGTGCAGATGCTATTTTTCAAGTCTTGAACGGTGAATTTCAAGAAGATAGAACCTTTGATGACAATCCCGGTTTCCCCTTTGAGGCATTCTTACCTATCATTATTTTTATTGTCATCCTTATTATTCTTTCCAGTCGAAATAGACGAAAAGGTGGCGGCAAAGGTGGTGGAAAAAAGTCTGGACTAGACCTTTGGGACATTATCATACTCAGTAATATGGGACGAGGTGGTTTCGGCGGTGGAAGTTCTCGTGGAGGCTTTGGCAGCGGTGGCGGTGGCGGCTTCAGTGGCGGATTTGGCGGAGGCGGCTTCGGTGGAGGCGGTGCTTCTGGGGGATGGTAGTTTTTTAGTAATCAGTATGCAGTGAACAGTTGAAATGGTTAACTTCTGACTTCTGACTTCTGACTTCTGACTTCTGACTTCTGACTAAAAACCCTATTTTTTTCGCATATAGATGGTAATTGGCACTCCAGTGAAAGCAAAGTTTTCCCTTAATTTATTTTCAAGATATCGTTTGTAAGGCTCCCGTACATATTGTGGCAGATTACAGAAAAATGCAAATTGGGGGTAAGGTGTTGGTAACTGCATACAAAACTTGATCTTCACAAATTTGCCTTTATAAGCCGGGGGTGGATAATTTTCAATGATAGGCAACATAATATCATTGAATTTTCGTGTAGGTATTTTGCTGCTTCTATTTTTATAAACTTCAACAGCAGTTTCAATCGCCTTAAAAATTCTTTGTTTGGTCAATACCGATATAAAAAGAATAGGAACATCGGTAAATGGCTCAATTGCCTCTTTTATCTTTTCAGTAAAGTGTTTCATGGTATTAGTCTCCTTATCCTCGACCAAATCCCATTTATTGACCAATATTACAATACCCTTGTTGTTTCTATGTGCCAGCCAGAAAATATTCGCTACCTGACCATCAAAACCTCTTGTCGCATCCAACAATAATAGGCATACATCACTATGTTCAATGGCACGAACAGAACGCATAACCGAATAAAATTCAAGATCTTCCTTTACTTTGGATTTTCTCCGAATACCAGCCGTATCAACGAGATTGAACTCAAAACCGAAGCGGTTATACTTGGTATCGATACTATCTCTCGTTGTACCTGCAATATCAGTAACTATATATCTTTCCTCACCAATCAATGCATTGATAAATGAGGATTTCCCTGCATTTGGCCTACCAACAACAGCAAACCTCGGAAGGTCGCTTTCTTCTTCCATATTTTCAGGCAATACCTCAACTAAGGCATCTAACAACTCCCCTGTACCACTGCCATTTATACTGGAAAGATTATAATATTCCCCCAAGCCAAGTGAATAGAATTCTACTGCATCTTCTGCTCGTTTAGCATTGTCAACCTTATTTACTGCCAAGAACACAGGTTTATTCACTTTACGCAATAGCTTGGCAACATCCTCATCCATCCCAGTTACACCAGTTTCAACATCCACCATGAAAATCAAGGCATCTGCTTCTTCTATGGCCAATTCAACTTGCTTATCTATCTCCTGTTCAAAGATATCATCGCTCCCAACTACATATCCACCGGTATCAATTAATGAAAACTCCTTACCATTCCAATCACTTTTCCCATAATGACGATCACGGGTAACGCCACTAACAGCATCAACAATGGCTTCCCTCCTTTGAATCAACCGATTAAAAAGGGTGGATTTTCCAACATTTGGTCTTCCTACAATGGCTACAATACCACTCATATTTCTAAATTTGCTGCAAAAGTACCATTTAAATTCGAAGAAAATATAGTATCTTTTGATTCTAATTTCATCTTATAAAGTGCAAGTACTTCCCAATGAAATTGTCCTAAGGCCAAGGTTTCAAATAGAACTTGAACAACCTAAGGAAAAAGCATTACAAACTTTTGAAGATATTGATCAACCCCCATTTGTGGTCAAACGAATGGATGACCATGTTTTTATCAAATTCAATAAAGAGAAAATCCACTTTTGGTCGCCACAATTACATTTGGAAATAAATGACATAGAAGAAGGTGGCACTAAACTTTACGGATTATTCGGCCCTAACCCTACCTTATGGACCTTTTTTATGTTTCTACATTTTGGGGTAGCTACGATTTTTATTGGACTCGGAGTTTGGGGGTATTCAAGTGCATCATTGGGTCGTGGTTATGGTTTACAGTTAGGCCTAATGATTTTTATGGTACTACTTTGGTTTGTGTTGTACGCCTTTGGACGGGCTGGAAGACGCAAGGGGAAACCACAAATGCACGAATTGCACAATTTTATGAATCAAAGACTGGGTCTATAGCTTATTTCTTTTGATTATAGCCAAATCTTTTCAATTGCCTGGAATCACTTCTCCAATTCTTGTTTACCTTCACATATAATTCGAGATGCACTTGTTTGCCAAAGAATTTCTCCAGATCCTTACGCGCTTCAACACCTACTCGTTTTAAGGCACTGCCTTTATGACCAATGATAATCCCTTTTTGGGAATCGCGTTCTACCATAATCACTGCACGCATTCTAATTATCTCTGGGTCTTCAAAAAACTCCTCGGTTACTATTTCAACGGAATAAGGGATCTCTTTTTTGTAGTACAACAATATTTTTTCCCTAATGGTTTCATTAACAAAGAAACGCTCGGGTTTATCTGTTAATTGATCTTTTGGGTAATAGGGTGGAGATTCTGGAAGTAACTCTAAAATACGCTCGAACACCCCTTTAACGTTAAAATTGTTCAATGCTGATATGGGATGAATTTCAACTGTTGGTAATTGTTCCTGCCAATATTGTATTTGTTCTTCCAATTCCTCTTGGGTAGATGCATCAATCTTATTCAATAATAGAAGCACAGGTATTGTACTATTTTTGATTTTATCAAAAAACTTTTCATCTTTAAGGACTTTCTCCCCTATCTCGACCATATACAAAAGCACGTCAGCATCTTCAAAGGCAGATTTCACAAAATCCATCATAGAAGATTGTAGTTCATAGGCCGGTTTGATTATCCCAGGTGTATCCGACAAGATAACCTGAAAATCATCGCCATTTACAATGCCTAGAATTCGGTGTCTGGTTGTCTGTGCCTTAGAGGTTATTATAGAGAGCTTTTCACCAACAAAAGCGTTCATCAATGTAGATTTCCCCACATTGGGATTTCCGATAATATTTACAAATCCAGCTCTATGCTCGGCCATTCTTCAAATTTTTAAAGTACTCTTTTGAGGCCTTGTTGACTTTAGGCGCCAACAAAAGTACGGCAATCATATTCGGAATTACCATTAAAGCATATGATAAGTCAATTAAATTTTTCACCAATTCCAAAGAAGCCACTGCAGCAAATACAATCATAATCACGAAGTACACATTATAAAGCTTGCCTATTTTGGCGTTCGTTAAAAACGATAAGCTTTTCACACCGTAGTACGAATAAGTAAAAAGGGTAGATAAGGCAAATGCGGATACAATCACCATTAATAGAACATCACCATAACCATAAAGCGTTTTTTCAAAAGCTGATAATGTCATGACTATGCCACTCCCCTCTTCGAGATATGCCCCGCTCAAAATAATTACCACCGCAGTAAATGTACATACCATAATGGTATCAATAAATGGCCCGAGCATTGCTACCAATCCTTCTTTGATAGGGTTATCTGTTTTGGACTGCCCGTGATACATTGGTGCACTTCCTAAGCCTGCTTCATTTGAAAACATGGCCCTTTTCACTCCAATAATAACCAACCCCCAAAAACCTCCGGTAACCACTGTTTTAAAATTCCAGGCCTTTGTGATTATCAGTTTTAAAGATGGGATTATCAATGAGGCATTGAGCGCCATTACGATAATTACGGCAACTAAATATACAGCAACCATAAAAGGTACAATAGTTGAAGCCACTTTTGCGATTTTAGTCAACCCACCGAAAATCACCAATGAGGTTATTATTGCCAAGACAATTCCAATGGTCCATTTCCAATTTAATTCACTCATATCGTAAAGTGTTGTTTGAGGTTCAATAACACTCATAAAAGTTTCGGTAAACTGGTTTGCTGTGAACACCCCTAAGAATCCAAACAATCCACAAACAGCAAAAAAGACGGCGAGAGGCCTTGCTTTTTCGCCCAAACCCTTTGTTATATAATACATGGGACCCCCTTGTAGATGACCCTCAGAATCGGTTCCCCTAAACATAACGGATAAGCTGCATGAATAAAACTTAATACCCATGCCGATCAAGGCCGTGACCCATATCCAAAAAACAACACCGGGACCACCATCGTGAATGGCGATGGCAACTCCAGAAATATTACCCAAACCCACGGTCGCTGCAACCGCGGCCGATAATGCCTGAAATGAGCTCACATCACCTTTGGCATTCTTATCATCATATTTTCCAGCAGTAATGGCAATGGCATGACCAAAATAACGGTAGGGTAAAAACTTAGAGTAAAAAACCAGAAAAAGTCCTCCGCCAATCAGCATGATGAACATAGGCCAATTGACAACATTATTTGCACTTACAAGAAAATCATTGATTATATCCATAGAAATGTAAATGTCCGAAGTTATGGATTTTAACCATTTTATAAGGAATGCTACAAAAAATAATCTTCGGTCAAGTTTGGATAGATCTAAAAAACCGTTGTATATTTGCCGTCCACATCGCGGAGTAGAGCAGTACCCTTCGACAAGGCTCAGGACAAGGTACCTACTTGACTTGGGAGAAAAAATTAAAAACAATGCTTTTAAGTGGCATTTTTACAATACATCGCGGGGTAGAGCAGTAGGTAGCTCGTCGGGCTCATAACCCGAAGGTCGCTGGTTCGAGTCCAGTCCCCGCTACTACATAAGAAGCCTCAAGGAAACTTGAAGCTTTTTTGTTTAAGGGCAAAATCTCTTAAATAGAAATGGTCGCGTAGCTCAGCTGGATAGAGCATCTGCCTTCTAAGCAGACGGTCACAGGTTCGAATCCTGTCGCGATCACTACACTCAGAAAACCACGCTCCCAAGAGCGTGGTTCTTTTTTTTTCGGAAAAGCCAAACGAAGTTTGAAGCTTTGGAGCATAACAAGGAACAAGGGCGATAGCCCGTGGCTTTCTATTTGCTAAGGCGAACGTTAAGGATATTCAATCCTGTCGCGATCACTACACTCAGAAAACCACGCTCCCAAGAGCGTGGTTATTTTTTTTTCGGAAAAGCCAAACGAAGTTTGAAGCTTTGGAGCAAAACAAGGAACAAGGGCGATAGCCCGTGGCTTTCTATTTGCTAAGGCGAACGTTAAGGATATTCAATCCTGTCGCGATCACAAATAAATCGCAAATAAGGAGAAACGTGAGCGAGCTTTAATAAAGGAGCTCGCTTTTTTGTCGAAAAACAACCTCAATGATTAGAATTAGCTATCAAGACTGATATTGCTCATTCCATACCTCATTAGTAGCACCTACCTTGCTCCCATCAATACCAAAATACGATACATGAAGGCAGCCTACCTTGTAAAATACGGTCCTGCGAAAACCGCCTTTGAAATCAAAGAGGTAGAAATACCAGAACCCAGTCCCAACCAAGTTTTGATAAAGGTGGAGGCTTTCGGACTTAATTTTGCTGATATCGCAGCCCGTAATGGCCAATATAAAGGAGCACCTCCCCTACCCGCCCTGTTGGGTTATGATGTGGTTGGTACGGTCGTCAAATGTGGAACTGATGCTAAAAACCCAAACGTAGGCGACCGCGTTACTGCACTAACTCTTTTTGGCGGCTACGCTGAATATGCCCTAGCCGAAAAAGGTGTGACCCACAAAATACCGAAGACCATCGCTCCTGGAGTGGCCGTTGCCTTGGCTACCCAATCTTGTGCAGCCTACTATTTATCGAACAGGCTGACCCATATTCAGAAAAACGAAAAAGTCATGATCCATGCTGCCGCAGGGGGCGTGGGTACGGCCTTGGTACAATTGGCGTTATATAAAAAATGTATCGTTTTTGGTACTTGCAGTTCGCACGAAAAGATGGAATATCTCAAAAGCAACGGTGTACACCACCCCATCGATATTAAGGCAAAGGATTTTGCCGAAACTATACGAACGTTAGTTGGAGATAAGGGACTTGATGTGGTCTTCAATCCCATTGGAGGCAAATCCCTCAAACAGGGATATCGATTGTTGGGAGCGGGAGGCCGGTTGGTCAGCTATGGGGTTTCCTCTTTGAACAGTAAGAAAACCATTTTTGGAAAACTGAAAGATCTTTGGCAGTTTGGTATTTATCATCCTGTGCAGTTTTTGAGCAGTTCGAAAGGTATTATTGGAATGAACATGCTTAAGATAGCCGAGGTAAAACCAGAGAAGATCGCCAAGGTAATGCAAGAGGTTGTACAATTGCAAAAAGAAGGCATCTTGCATCCACATGTGGGTGCGGAGTATTCCATTGACGGATTGGCAGAGGCACATCAATTTTTGGAATCGCGCAAATCGATGGGGAAAATTGTTGTGAAATGGTAAAGTGAAAAAAGTAAGCAGTTGCCAATATAAAGTTTATAAGGAAAGGTTCACGATTAGATTCCCAGTTTTTTGGGAAGGAAAAAAACAAAATGAAAGACAAAGTAGCAATAGTAACCGGTTCAAGTGCGGGTATAGGAAAGGCCATTGCACTTGAATTGGTTCAAAACGGTGTAAGAGTAATCCTGAACGGACGTGATAAAGAGAAACTCTACGATACCGAAACGGAATTTTTAAAGAACGGCTATGATGTTAAGGCAGTCGCCGCCGATATAAGTCGGCCCAATCAATGCAAATACCTCATCAGGGAAACCCTGAAAGGCTACAACAAAATTGATATCCTGGTCAATAATGCGGGTGAAAGCAGCCGGGGAACGGTCGAAAAAATGGCGATATCGAACATCAAGACTTTAATCGAAACCAATTATTCAGGGTCAGCCTATATGTCTAAATATGCCGTGCCACAACTTAAAAAGACCAAAGGCCATATCATTTTTATAAATAGCGTTGGCGGATTTAGGGGTATGCCGTACAACTCTGCCTATACAGCATCAAAAATGGCACAGGCCGCCTTGGCCGACGCTCTTCGGATAGAGCTTTATGACTACGGAATTCATATTGGCTTGGTCTATGTAGGATTTACTGAAAACGATTCCAAAAAAACCATTCTGGATGAGGATGGTACTCGAATCTACCTGCCGAAAAGAGGTAATGTTAAATTAGCTAGACCACAATCGGTAGCGAAAAACACCTTACGAATGATCGAAAAAAGAACGGATAGGGTAACATTAACGAACCTAGGTCTTTTAGCCGATTTTTTGATACACCACTTTCCCAAGGTAAGCGATTGGATACTATTGGCCAACCGAAAGAAAATACAAGAACAATTCACTTATAACGGGGGCGAAAAGGTTGTGACTAAGACAGTAAAATAAGGGCTTGTTAACAATTATGAAAAAAAGGTGAATGGTAATTTTGAATTCGGGAAAATCAGTTCAGTAGAATCTAGGGGTAGTAGGCCAGATATGGAGTAGCCTGTGGTATGGCACCCACCATTCATCCATGCACAGAACTTTGTAAAAAGGAAGATGCAGATAAACCTGCCTACCCGCTGGCAGGCCTGTCGCCATTACAAATAAAACATTCAAAAAAATACAAGCTTACTACGGAATTCACTTCAAAATACATGCAAAATTATAGGCTGCATGGACTAGATTGGTATAACTGGAAGCCATCGCTTCTTCCAAATCCGAAATACCCTTTACAATGGAAATTGCATAATCCAATCCCAATTCTTTTTGGGTCTCAACGGATATATTCACGGAACCACACAATGCTGCCACTGGAATATTTTGATTTTTCGCCGATTTTATGACCCCACTGATCGTTTTTCCGGAAAGTGTTTGATCGTCTAACTTGCCTTCACCTGTAATGACCCAATCAGTCCCTTTGATATTAGTATCAAAATCAGCCAGCTCTTTGATCAAGTCAATGCCAGAGGTCAATTGGGCATTTAAGAATACCACTGAACCGGCACCCATACCCCCGGCAGCCCCTGCACCTTCAATTTGCTGTGTATCAATCCCAAACTGGCTTTGAACAATTTTGGAATAATTTATTAACCCATTATCCAAGGCTTCCAAATCTTCATCTGAGGCTCCTTTTTGACTTGCATAGATATAGGCAGCACCTTTTTTACCATAAAGCGGATTGGTAACATCGCATGCTACCTTCACTACTGCATTTTTCAATTGGGGATTTACTTGCGAAGAATCGATAGTTTTTATGTGAATCAAATTTTCTCCCTTTGGTTCTAAAACAGCATTATTCTCGTCCAAAAAACGAAATCCCAATGCAGATGCCATGCCCATACCCCCATCGTTGGTCGCACTCCCACCGATTCCTAAAATAATTTCTTTTGCTCCTTTTTGCAAGGCATCGGCAATGAGTTCACCAGTACCCAAGGTTGTTGTGAGCATACAGTTCTTTTCGTTTTCCTCTAATAATTTAAGCCCGGACGCTTCCGCCATTTCAATATAGGAGATTCTTGTTTCCTTTGAAAAGAGGTACTGAGCTTCAATGGTTCTGAACAAGGGATCATTGACCTTGACCTTAACTAGATCCCCTTTTAGATAATGCTTAACGACATCAATAGTGCCATCGCCACCATCGGCGAGTGGCATTTTGATTATTTCTGCATTTTCCAATGCCTTGATTAGTCCCTCTTCCACGGCATTACAAAACTCAAAAGCCGTCAGAGAGCCTTTATATTTATCGGGAGCTATAACAAACTTCATTAAACTATCTATTTAAGTTAACCATAGTGGTAGATAACGGCTGAATAACACCATTGCCATAAAATATCCTCAAGATGATGTAATAGAGCCGAAAACCATTCAATTAAAAACAAACCTTATCGTTAGGGATTCTTCATTGGGGACCTTATAGATGAAATACCTCCCAAATTACCCCTTGAACGCCCTAGCTTTCTGCTTGGAAGACCCCAAACCATCAATCCCCAATTCTACAACATCACCAGGACGTAAATAGCGAGGTGGGTCAAATCCCAACCCTACTCCAGAAGGGGTGCCCGTTGAAATAATATCCCCGGGGAGCAATGTCATAAACTGACTTATATAACTTATGCTTTCAGGAATATTAAAAACAAAGTCAGCCGTGTTACTGTCCTGTAACATTTCCCCATTCACTTTCAACCAGAGATTCAGGTTATGTGGGGCCTTAATCTCATCTTTAGTGGCAATAAAAGGCCCCAAAGGCGCAAATGAGTCACAACTTTTACCCTTGACCCATTGCCCAGAGCGCTCTATCTGGAATTCTCTTTCACTGTAATCATTATGTAAAACATACCCTGCAACATGTTTCATGGCATCCTCTTCAGACACATAAGAGGCTTTTTTGCCAATGACCACAGCCAATTCAACTTCCCAATCAGTTTTTGTACTACCTTTTGGTATAACAACATCATCGTTTGGCCCAACTATTGCCGAGGTTGCCTTGAAGAACAATACGGGTTCTTTGGGTAGTTGCATTCCGCTTTCAGCGGCATGTTTTGCATAATTCAATCCAATACAGATGATTTTAGAAGGTCTGCACAGGGGTGCTCCTAACCGTTCATCAAATGAAACCGTTGGGCACTTTTGGACATTACTTTCCAACCAATTCTTTAAATCTTCCAGACCATTGCCCCCAAAAAAGTTCTCATCGTAGTCTTGGCCAAATCCAGAAACATCCAACCATGTTCCATTGTCAGTCTCCACTCCGGGTTTTTCATTTCCTTCAGCTCCAAATCGTATTAATTTCATACTATTCATTTCTGTATATCAATTACCATTCAATGTAACAAAGCCTCCGTCTATTGGAAAATTTGACCCCGTAATAAACGAAGCTTCATCCGAACATAAATACAATGCCAAATTGGCCACTTCCTCAGGCTTGCCCATTCTTCCAATAGGTTGTGTCGCCGATAGTTTTCCAAACATTTCTTCTTCTT
Source organism: uncultured Flavobacteriaceae bacterium (assembly GCA_963768235.1). Lineage (GTDB taxonomy): Bacteria > Bacteroidota > Bacteroidia > Flavobacteriales > Flavobacteriaceae > Maribacter_A. The sequence continues at coordinate 20,129 of CAVYHF010000008.1, read as the reverse complement.
TTCCCGGAAAATGATTTTTTAAATACCCATCAACAAAAGGGGTATGGATTCTGGCAGGTGATATACTATTGCATCTTATTCCATATGCAATATAATCCTTGGCCACGGAATACATCATAGTTAACGCTGCCCCTTTGGACATGGAGTATGCAAAACGATCATTAATCCCAACAGTAGAGGCTATTGATGTCATATTCAAAATTACGCCACCTCGTTTTTTCATATAAGGAATTACAGCATAGATACAATTGTATACACCTTTTACATTTACGGCATAAAGCTTATCCATATCGGCTTCAGTAGTATTTTCAACATTACCAATATGAGCGATACCCGCATTGTTAATGAGTATGTCTATTTGGGCATTCTTGGTAATAGCATCGACCACATGTTTAACCTCTGATTGTTTGGCAACATTACACTTATGGCCAAAAGCTATACCGTCCTGAGCAACAATCTCATTTGCACTTTCCTGGGCCGTAGCAACATTAAGTTCCAAAATATGAACGCTAGCCCCTTGCGCTGCTAGGGTTTTAGAAATTGCCTTTCCTATACCACTACCGCCACCGGTAACTATTGCTGTTCTCCCTTGAAGATTGAATTTCATTATACGCTAATTTAATTATTCACTTAAAATATAACTATAAAATCCAGGACTATTCCAATGTCTATAGCCTTCATTTGACTGGCTTACCATAAAGATTTCCAAGTTAGGTAATTCTTTGATATTGGCAGTAATATCACCAAATGCCATTACACTATAAGCCGAGGCGTAAGCATCGGCCAAGGTCGCATTTTTAGCAATTATGGTTACTTGAATACTATTATTCAAAGCCATACCAGTCTGTGGGTTGATGAGGTGGGAATACTTTTTTCCATCTATTTCAACATACTGATACATATCCCCAGATGTTGCAACCGCAGCATCTTTTAACCCAATTTTCTTAAGAACCTCTTTACCCTCCATATTGCAATACGAAAACGCCAATACCCAATGTTCCTTTCCCGGTGGTGGATTGCTTACCCGGATATCCCCACCCATATCAACCAAGGCCGAAGTCACACCATTCAACTCAAGTACTTTAATAACCTCATCCGCAGTAAAACCTTTACCTATGCCACCTAAATCCAATTGCATATTATTGGCATTTAACAGCACTACATTTTTTTTAGGGAATTTAATATACGTATAACCAACATTCTGCTTGGCGATTTCCAGTTGTAATTTTGAAGGAAGGATTTTGGTTTTTCGGGTCTTTCTCCAAAGTTGAATCAATGTTCCTGCGGTAACATCAAAAGCCCCATTGGTAGCTTCTGAAACCTCATTGGCTTTCTTAAGAACCCTATAGAGATCATCGCTAACAACTACCTCCTTCTTTACTTGATTGGCTAGTAATCTTAGTTCACTATTATCAAGATAATCACTTAATTTTTTATTCAATTCATCTATACGATTGAATGCCAAAGAAGCCACCGAATCTGCCTTATCATTATTCGTTGTGTAAAATACTAATCTAATCTGGGTGCCCATTTGCTGATGGGTATATTCAAACCGTCCTTGGGCATGAACCTCAAAACATGTGAAGAGCAAGAAGATTATAAAAAAGCCTCTTTCCATAAAACTAATATGGAAAGCTATATTACGCCATTGGAAGCATTTATTCTTTTGCAAAAACCAAATCGAAATTTACGGTAACATCATCACCTACTACGATTGAACCGAACATTGCTGTCGGAGGCTCCATATTATAATCTTGCAGTGTAATTTTATAATTACCCGTTAGCTGGATATTTTCAGTAGAATTCTTGATACTTGCAGTAAGAACAACATCTTTCGCTACACCTGCAACATTCAATTTCCCGGGAATACTCTGATTGTCTCCTTCTGAAAAAGTTACATCTGCAGCAGAAAACATGACCTTAGGATGTTCTTCTTTTTTAAGGGCATTATGGGTCTTCTTATCCATAGTTGCACCCCGTGTGCTTTTAATGCTTGCAACATCCGCTTCAAATGAAATTTCTTTAAAAACCTGTGCATCAACATTCAATGAACCGTTACAAGTGTTGGCAGTAACCGTCCAATCATGAAGTGTTGAAGTTCCATCAACCGTCAATGTACTTACATCGGATAATGAATAATTCTCTTGGGACCAACCAACAGAAAAACAAAAAACTACCATTAAGGCAACTATCAGATTTCTCATTCTATTATTTTAAAGTTTATATTATTCTTTTAACAAAAAATGGGCCAAAAACCTATCCTTCATCCAAAACCATCTGCCAGAATTTCTGCTGCTCTTCTTGGCTAGGTTGTTCTTTGGGGCTCACCAATCTCAATCCTACAAAATTGGAATCTGTAAACCACCAAAAACTTTTCGGGATTTGCGGGTCACGCTTTTGCAATTTTACACTTGAGGCCCTACGGGCAGCAGAACGCAGTGCTTCAGCGTCGTCGTCCCAAGAACCACCACGAATTACCCTTGGGTGAAATACCATAGGTATTACCCATGGATTTTTTTCTTCCATAGTAGCATAAGTATCTGCTTTATACTGATCCAATGTCCATTCGGCGACGTTACCATGCATATCATGCAATCCCCATTTGTTAGGTAATTTGGTCCCCACTTTCGCATACTTACTATTCGAATTTTTATAATACACGGCATACTTTGTCAACTCCTCCTCAGAATTCCCGAACTCATACCTGGTTTCAGAACCTGCCCTTGCTGCATATTCCCATTCGGCTTCGGTTGGTAATCTGTAAAAACGACCGGTTATTTCACTTAACCACTTACAAAAAACCAATGCGGAGTAGGTTGACATACTCACCGCTGGAAAATCATCCTTACCCATACCATAAGAAGGGTCCTCATATGGAGGGCTCGGCCTAGTGATAGCATCAATAGCGCTTAATTTATCTGCTTCCAGACTTTGAAAAAGTGACTGGTTTTGTTTAAAGAAAAGCTCAAAAACACTCCAAGTAACCTCATATTTTCCCATCCAAAAGGCATCGAGAGCAACCTTTTTTTGTGGGCCTTCATCTTCTTTTCTATTTACTTCATTGGCCGGGCTACCCATTAAAAATTCCCCTTCTGGAACCAATACCATATCAAATGATAAATTGGCAACTGGAATTGTTTCGGTATAAACCTCGTTTGCGGTTACTACCTTTTCTTCAACTTTCCCCAAAGTAGCCACCGAGGATTTACAGGAATATAATCCTGTGATAATAATACAAATTGAAAAAATAAATGAATGGAATTTGGTTGATTCGTGCGGTTGGGTATTCATTTTTTAAATTTTAATAAAATTATTAAAATTCCGCAGTATATAATAGAAAAACAGCCTTTATATTCTAACCGCTGTTAATGGTTTTGTTACAATCCGAATGTCTTTATCAGCGATTCAGATTTGTTTTGGGACTGCTTATTTCAATAATAAACTATTGTCCCAAATCTTTAGTTTCAAAGGCAAGGAGTTCATTATTCCTGAATTGTGAAGTGACCTCAATAGGATTACAGCATACCTCACAATCCTCAACATAGGTTTGCTTTGTTATAGAAGAATCCATCAACATTGATATCTCTTCCCAACAATATGGACATTGAAAAAAATGTTCGAGCATTTAATAAGGTACTTCTAGATATTATATATAGAACCGTTTATAACTCAATATTCAACAATTGGCCGGTTAGTTGTAATAACTGTAGTTCGGCCAGCTTGGCATCATATTTTGCCAAATTCTTGTTGGTTGCGGCATTTAACAAGTTAATTTGGGCCTGCCTAAACTCAATCGAGGTTATTCTACCCAATTGAAACTGTTCCCTCGAACGTTCAAAATTGTTTAGATTGGTAATCACATTCTGTTCCTGAATGTGAAATATGTTCAATCTATTATCATAAATGTTCAAGGCATTTAATATATCCCTATCTACTTCAATTTCAATTTGTTTTTTGAGGAGTTCCTGATTTTCGTAGACAATCCTTGCATTTTTAACACGGACAGTGGTGCCACCTCCATCAAATAGATTCCAAGTGAGACTTGCCGCTAAATTAAGATTATAAGTTTGATTATTGACGCCGGGAAAAAAGGCGGAAGCTGCACTTTGGTTTAAGTTCCATCCATACGCACCAGTTAAACCAATATTGGGAAGGTATCCTGATTTACTGACCTTGATATCATATTTATTAATAGCCAAACTCTTATTTGTTTGTAAAAGTGCAACATTATTCTCCTTAGCAAGGCCTACATACGCTTCTAGCTGTATTCTTGGGATAAAGGTAACAACGGTATCTACCGAATATCTTTCGTTGAGGTTTTGATTTAGAACAACGTTGAGATCTCTTTTTGTATTTAAGAGCTGCTGTTGGGCATTTAAAAGATTTATACTGTCATTGGTTACATCTACCTGTGCATTTAAGATATCAAGTTTGGTGTTTTGCCCGTATTCAAAGGCATATTCTGCCCGTGTAATCCTATCATTTGAGATTTCCAGTGCTTTTTTAAACACATTTACATTCTCTGTAAGTCGGGCCACTTCAAAATAAACACTGAATAACTGCAACATTGTATTTTCTATCGTTTCCCTTGCCTGTAATTCTGAGAGTTGGTATTGCTCTTTTAGGCTCTTGTAATTGTAATACCTGCCAAGTCCATCAAACAACGTATAATTAAGTGTAAGACCGGAATTAAAGCGCTGTGCTTCGGCCTTATTTAGTTCAATATCGGGTCTTGGGTCGCCATTTTCCAATAATTGCCCTGGGAATTCAATAGTAGAATCATCCCGGTTATAGGTTGCGCCAGCATTAGCGGTTAATGTGGGTAAATATCCTGAATTTAAGAGACTTTTATTATTATCGGCAATCGCCACCTGATTCTTGGCTATCTTAATTCCAAAATTATTCTCCAAGGCCTGCGTAATGGCCTCGTCTTTTGACAATAGTTGCTCTTGTGCACTTGTGCTTGCCACTGCTAAAACGAATAGCACCAAAAATATATAGGAATTCTTCATTACTTATTTTCCTCTAATTCTTTTATTATTTCTTCTTTTTGCTCCTCAAGATTAGAACTATTGGTAGGTTCTTTCAATAATTTACTGACGATTTGGTCTTCTAAAAAAACCTCTTCTTTCTGTTCTTTTATTGCCCGTTCTACTTCTTCCTTGGTAATGTCATCTCCAGTAGCCAACCATTTTGTTCCGACTTTTACCTTATTACTGAAAGAGAGGAATATTGGAAGCATTATTAGGGTCAATACGGTAGCGAAACCAATGCCATAGGCAATTGAAATTGCCATAGGAATAAGAAATTGTGCCTGTCTACTTTGCTCAAAAATTAATGGCGCCAGACCTGCAGCTGTAGTTAATGAGGTGAGGAAAATAGCCCTGAATCTGGATTTACCGGCTTCAAACATAGCCTCGTCAAAACCCATCCCATTCCGTAAATTACCGTTGAATTTACCAATAAGTACCAACCCATCATTTACCATAATCCCAATAAGCGCTATGATCCCCAACATAGATAAGATATTTATTGGGAAACCGTGAATCCAGTGACCCCAAGCCACAGCAGTTAAACTAAAAGGAATAAGCAACAACAACATTAAAGGCTGACTAAAGCTTCGAAACGTAAATGCAATGGTCACATAAATAAGAAAGAGTACGGTTAAGCCTACAAAACGCAAAGAACCTAAAAGTTTCCCTGCCTCTCTATTCTGCCCTTCATAGGAGGCCGTAACTGTAGGATATCTCGACTGAATTTCAGGCATGATCTCTGTTCTTATCTCGGTCATTACATCTGTGGCACTTGTTGTCTTCGCATCTTTTAAATCGGCCGAAATTTGTATTTCTCGTTGTCCATCCAAATGGTTTATGGCTACTTCTCCCCTTATAATGCTGTAATTTGCAATCTCTTTTAATGGTACCCTGCTACCATTGGATGTCACGATACGCATTTCGTCTAAATCGGTAATGGAAGATCTGTTTTCACGATCATATCGTACCCAAACTCGAATCTCATCCTGTCCACGCTGAAAGCGTTGTGCCTGTGTTCCGAAAAAACCAGCCCGAACCTGATTCATAACAGTGCGCAGATTCAACCCAAGTAAATAGGCATTCTCCTTGAGTTCTAAACGAATTTCCTTGATTCCAGCCGGATCATTATCCGCAACATCCTTAAGTGCTGAATTATTCAGAAGGGCTTGTTTTAACTCCGCTTTAGCCCCCTTTAATTCTTTTATATTATATCCCAATAATGACACTGACACTGGATCACCCCCAAAATTACCGCCAGAGCCATATACTAGGCTTTCTACGCCAAAAACCGGCCCTACGAGTTCCCTAAGCCTGTTGGTCACCATATCGGATCGTATTTCATTCGGACGCTCTTCCCCGGGCAATAAATTGATGGTCAAGGATGCAGTAGACGAACCTGGCCCTACATTTTTGATTACATTTTCAAAAAGGATCTTATCGGTACCTTGGAGGTATTGTTTTGTTAACTCCTGATTTACAATCTCTGCTTTATCTTCAATTACGCTAATAATAGAATCTGTTACCTTTTCATTAGTGCCATTTGGCATTTGTAGCGTTACTTGCACCCTATCACTGGCAATTTGAGGAAAGAATGCGGTACGAATAACACCACCGCCAACAGAACCTAATGTGATAACCAACGCAAAAACAAAAAAGGAAAACGACAGTAATTTATATTGTAAAGCAAATTTCAAAGTTGGTGCATACATTTTGTCGCGAAACCAGGCCATGGTTCGATCGCCCCATTTATTAATTACACGTAGCTTAGAAAAAAGTTTAGCAATTCCCTTCTTTGGTTTCGTGTCTTCTGGATGCAATGCTTTTGAATGCGCCAAATGGGCAGGTAGTATAATGAGTGCTTCAAATAGTGATACCACCAGCGTTAGGATCACGACAACCGAAACTTCCCCAAAAAATTCACCAATCCTACCATCAAGGAATAAGAATATAGAAAAGGCCATTACGGTAGTGATGATTGCAGAAACAATAGGTGGAATTACTTCCATGATACCATCTATAGCAGCTTGAACTGGGGTTTTCCCCTTTTCATAATGTTGGTATATATTCTCGGCTATTACGATACCGTCATCCACCAAAATACCAATAACGATAATCATTCCAAATAATGACAATACATTGATGGTCACATCAAAATATCCTGCAAAAATGAACATACCCAGAAATGAAATGGGTAGGCCAAAAGCCACCCAAAATGCCAAACGGGTATTTAGAAATACTGATAGAAAAATAAGTACCAGCGCCATACCCATAATAGCGTTATTGGTGAGTAGTTTAGTTCGTTCGGTAAGAGTCACGGATAAATCGCTCACCACATCCAACTGCACGTTATTATACTTCTGATTAAATTCCGCTATATAGTCACGCACTTTTTCTGCCGAAGAAATAAGGTCTTCCGTATTTGTACTAGTTATGGTAGTACGTACCGATAGATTCCCGTTAAAATAGGAGGCATTAGGGGTTTCTGAAAATCGATCCCTTACAACCGCAACATCTTTTAACCGAATTGTTTGGCCGGATGCATCTGCCCTAATGATTAGATTGGAAAGCTCAGCTCCATAATACGCTCTATTATTAGCCCGTATAAGATATTCTTCAGCATTGGTTTTAATATTCCCCCCGGTAACTAAAATATTCGCATTAGAGACGGCTTGTGATACTTCTGTAAAAGACATGCCGTAGGCCAACAAGCTATTCTCATTAACAGCAATTTCTATTTCTTCCAAGGGATACCCTGATACACTGATTTGAGAAATCCCATCGATGGCCCTGATATCGTTTTCAATTTGCCGTCCAATTTGCTTTAAGGTAGCCAACGGAATTTCCTCACCACTAACCCCAAAACTAATAGTCTGCCTAATTGACTCTAATTTAGAAACCACCAATGGTTCCATCCCCGAAGGAAATGAAGGCACACGATCTACGGCATTTTTTACTTGTAAGAGCATAAAATCTATATCCCTGCCCTTTTCAATTTCTACATTTATAGTACCACTATTCTCTCTAGATGTTGATGTTACCCTATCAACCCCTTCGAGTCCCTTTAAATTATCCTCTATTTTAAGAACAATTCCTTCCTCCACCTCTTGAGGTGAGGCCCCCGGATAGGTAATATTAATCGATATATTCTTAGAATCTGTTAGTGGAAAGAAGGAAGATTTAAGCGATAGCGCACCAACAATACCGAAAATGAAAAATGCGATGATAATAACATTTACCGCCACATGATATTTAATAAAATATGCTATAATATTTCTCATTGTGCTGTGTTTTGAGCTGTATTTTCCTGATATTGTTTCACTAACATACCGGCATACGCACCAACTACTGGTTTTGTTATAATGGTAATACCTTCTGGTACTCCTTTAAGCACTACTTTTTTATCGGAAAAATAAACAGGATTAACATCCACTAAATCTAAAATGGTGTCGCGAACTACAAATATTTGATTGTTCTCCAAAAGCAAATTCCGGTCTATTTCAATCGCATTGGTCTCTTCTTTGGCATTTAAGCTCGCCTCTAAATACATTCCCTCTTTTAGATCACTATCTTTAACTTCTATGAAAGCTTTTATTGTTTGCGTTGCCTGATCCACACTTGCATTGATTCTACTTACTACGCCCATATACGTCTTGGTTCGATCTAGCGTAATTAATTCTACCGTCTCCCCCACTTTTAAGAGCTCACTATATGTTTTGCTAACAGCTACTTCTAATTCGTATACGTCTGTATTGATGAATTCTCCCAGTTTTTGACCAGATCTTACTAAGGTACCCTCCGTTACCAAAGCATCTGTCAAAACCCCTTTAAATGGAGCGGAAATGGTGTACTTTCTTAAACGTTGTTCCAAATTTTTGACGTTGTAATAGTTGGTAAGGATACCACGCCCTGATATAAAGAACTTCTCTTTTTCCGAAGTCATTTTGGGTAAAGGCGGTGTTGTCTTGTCCAGATCATAGTTAGAGAGGTAGGTCTGCCATTTAGGATACACTTCGGGATAGTCTAAACGAAGATCTGGCATAATAGACGTTATTAAATTATATAAGTTGCTTTTAGCGGATTGCACACTAGCGTAGTATTCCGAAGCATCTATTCGTATTATGGTCTCTCCGGCCGTATAAGGTTGCCCAACTTTAAATAGTTTGTTCCCCTTTCTGAATACTCCTTGTACCTCTGCAAAAAGTTCTACCCGTCTCTTGGCGGTTAAATTTCCATTCGCAGGTACAATGATTGCCACTGTACCATTAGTAACCGTTTGGGTAAAAACAGTTTTTACCACTTTCTCTACCCTTGGCTTAGGTCGTGTTTTACTATCAATAATCATATTTGCGACAAAAACAGCCGCCACAATTATCAAAACACCTAAAATGCTTAATATTATCTTTCTCATAATGTTGGTTATAACGCGGCTTTTTCCTGCGTGAAATTAAATTGTACTTTTTTCAATATTCCTATTATCTGTTTTTTTTCTTCTTCAGTGATATTCTGCTCCATAATGGTTATGAACTTTCTTATGACTTGTTTCGATTGCTTGAATATCACTCTTCCCTCAGTTGTCAAGAATACCTGATTAATCCGTTTATCTTCTATACTTTGTTTTCTTTTGATATAATTTTTCTTTTCCATTTTTGATAACAAACGTGCTAGGGAAGATTTATCCCGAAATGTGAGAAACGCCAACTCATTTTGATTTAACCCATCTTCATCATGTAATTTCTTTAGTGTAATCATTTGCTCCTTACTCAGATCCAATCCTTGATCAAGTAACATTTCATGTAAATAATAATCTATAATTTTTGAAGTCTTACCTAGCCAAGGACCAACTGAGTTCTCAAAATCGATATGTTCTTCCCCTAATTTCACGGAACAAAACTACATAAAAACAATATAGTTGCATATGCAACTAATGTTAAAGTTATCATAATTTTTGTTTAATTTATTTATTTTTTTATTAAACAATTTAATTGTAGTGCATAAAAAAAGGGATGCTTTCACATCCCTTTATTAGAACTCATCCTGAGTTATTCTTTTGCTTCACCAATTATGTTCGTTGTTACCATTCAGTTTCTACTCTACGTCATCAAATATAGTGTTCGCCATTCGTACATCAATTTCGTGCAATTGGTGATATTTTATATTCAAGTTCAAATCGTCGGTATCAAAAGCGACAAGCTCCACACTTTGCATGTCTTGAAGGCTTTCGAAAGAAGTGAAATCATTCCCTTGAAGCTGCACAAACTGCAACTCTGTCAATGACTGAATACCTTCGGGAACTGCTCCATGAAAGTTATTAAATGACAATAACAACTCTGAAAGGTTTCTCATGCGACCAAAACTAAAGTTTATTTCACCTTCTAGCTTATTACCAGAGAGACCTAGGTTTGTTAACTTAACTAAGCTCGCCATGTTTTCAGGTAAATTTCCTTCAAAATAATTGTTGGAAAGATCCAAGATTTTAAGATTTTTGGCGGCACTAATACTTTCCGGAATATTTCCTTCAAGCTTATTATCAAACAAGATAAGCTCTTCTAAATTCAGCATTGATGTAAAATTTTCAGGGAGTTTACCCTGTAGACCGTTCATCTCCAACTTTAATACCTTTAGTTGACCAAGATCCGACAATTCATCGGGCAAGGTTCCTTCAAGAGTGTTAAATGCACAGTCAAGAACTTCCAGATTTTTCAGATTCTTCAAACTGGCGGGAATCTTACCTATCAAATTGTTTTTGTACAGATTTAGGCCTATTACATGACCATCAATGATATCGACGCCATACCATTGGTCTACTGGTAATTTTAAATTCCATTTTATAGTCCAGGAATCACCATTCGTTGCTTCATAAAGATCTATCAGGGCAGATTTTTCATCTTCCGGTATTTGTGCTATTGCGACAGTTTGTAATAACAGAAAAACAAGAAATGATACATAAAGTAGTTTTTTATTCATAATTATTAAGTTTTTGGGTTACAATTTAACTTTTCGATAATTTTATATTATGTTTTGGGCCATATGGCTGTGTTTTTCATATATTTTCAGATGTTATTCATCTTATCCTTAGGTTTTTAACGGTTTTTTTTTGGATTTCTGATATATTCTTCAACATTTCTGCGAACCTTTACAAAAAAAGGGATGCTTTCACATCCCTTTTAACCAAGCTAACTAAAACTATGAATCACTAACTAATCCTCGTCATCATCAAACTTCGTGTCTGCCATCCTAGTTTTGCTAAAGTTAATGTCTTTAAAATCTATGTTTGCATCGTCCTTATCGTAATCAAAGACCAATATACCTTGGGTATCCATCATTTCTAAATTCTCGAATGAATTAAAATCATTGTTTTGAATCTGGAATATTTCCAGACTTGCCAAATTCCCAAATTCTGCTGGTATTTCACCTCCAAATCGATTGTTTGCCAAGACCAATTCCTTTAAATTACTTAGGTTACCAATTTCATGGGGTATATCACCATATAATCCGTTTTCAAATAGACCCAAGCTTTCCAACTGGGTCAGATTGCCCAAACTATTGGGGATTGCCCCTCTTAAATTATTGCTTGATAAATTAAGTATTATCAAATTTTTAAGATTACCAATACTATCGGGAATAGTTCCTGATAAGAAATTGTTAAAAACGGAGAACTCTTCCAAATTGGCCATCATACCGATTGAATTTGGTATGGTACCCTTTAACCGGTTCATTTCAAGCTTTAAGACCCTTAGTTCTTTTAACAATCCAAAACCATTGGGTAATTCCCCTGAAATTGAATTAAAAGCCAAGTTCAGTTTTTTTAGATGAACAAGCTTTATAATGCTTTCTGGTAAGGTACCTGTCAAATTATTATGAAATAGATTAATTTCAATAACTTGGTCATTCACCACCTTAACCCCATGCCATTTTTTATATGATGAATTGATATCCCAACTATTTTTCCAGGCTTCACCGTTCGTACTATTATATAGGTCTATTAAGGCCTGTTTTTCGTTAACAGAAATATCTGCAAATATTGAATTGCATGACAGAACACTTAATAACAACAAACAGAACATTCTTTTTATAATACACATAATTTAAACATGCTTAAGTTCAATTATTCTAGGAATTACCCTACAAATTACATATATTAACGGATGAAAAGCAACTTTTATCGTTTAAGGGCACTATAATGTTGCGAAAGCCCAATTTCTTGTGGTGTAGGAAAATATAACAAAGAAATATAGGGGATAATTAGATGATTTCTTCCAAACTAAGGGTTATCTCTTCCCATTGCAACATAAGATCTTCCAGGCTTTTCTTTTTGCCTTGGTATGAATCAAAAAAGTTGGTTTTTGCAATGGTAGTGTCATAATCCATTAATAGCTTATGGTCTATTTCTGAGATTTCTTTTTCAAGCGTTGAAATTTTGCTCTCAACGGCACTCAACTTGTTCTTTAAGGATTTTAATTTTTTTTGATCTTTAAAAGAGTTCGACTGCTTTTCAGTTTTGACTTTGTTAACAGTATTCTTTTTTTCTTTCTCAATGGCCCTAAAATCAGCTGCCTTACGTTGGTCTAAATAGAATTCTATATCACCCAAGTATTCTTTGATTTTTTTATCCTTGAATTCATAAACCTTGTTGGTAAGCCCTTGGAGAAAGTCCCTATCATGTGAAACAAGAATCAAAGTGCCTTCAAAACGCTGCAATGCTTGTTTTAATACATTCTTTGATTTAATATCAAGGTGATTGGTAGGCTCATCCATAACCAAAACATTAAAGGGCTGTAATAACATTTTGGCCAAGGCCAGCCTATTACGCTCGCCTCCAGACAGCACTTTTACATATTTATCTACCTCTTCCCCACGAAAAAGGAATGACCCCAGAATATCACGGACCTTACTTCTGTTCTTCTCATTTGCTGCATCTAACATGGTGTCCAAAACCGTTTTCCTACCATCTAGATACTCAGCTTGGTTTTGGGCAAAATAGCCTATCTGCACGTTATGACCCAACTTGCACATTCCTTCATGCTCTAATTCACCTACCATTATCTTGGCCAAGGTAGATTTACCTTGGCCGTTTTGACCAACAAATGCCGTTTTACTATCTCGTTCCAAAAGCAAATCAATATTCTCGAGCACCAAATTATCCCCATATCTTTTGGACAGATTAGCAATTTCTGTAATAACTTTCCCTGGGGTAATTGAAATTGGAAAACGCAAATTCATTACTGCATTGTCATCTTGGTCTACCTCGATACGCTCCATCTTATCCAATTTCTTGATAAGGGACTGTGCCATTGAGGCCTTAGTTGACTTTGCCCTGAACTTCTCAATCAAACGTTCGGCCTGCTGAATTTCTTTATCCTGATTCTTTTGGGCATTGAGTTGTTGCTCCTTAATCTCACCCCTTAATTTTAAAAACTGCGAATAAGGCTTATTATAATCGTAAATCCTACCCAAAGAAATCTCAATGGTCCTATTCGTAACATTATCCAAGAACATTTTATCGTGAGAAACAATAACAACAGCTCCCGAATAGTTGTTCAAAAATTGTTCGAGCCAGATGATGGATTCAATATCCAAATGGTTCGTAGGCTCATCCAATAACAATACGTCATTGTTCTGAAGTAGCAGTTTGGCCAACTCTATACGCATGCGCCAACCTCCTGAAAAAGTATCGGTTTTTTTGTCAAAATCCTTGCGTTTAAAACCTAAGCCTTGAAGAATCTTTTCAGTTTCGCCTTGGTAATTATAACCACCAATAATCTCGTAATGATGTGAAAAATCATTTAGGTCTACCATTAGTTGATGATAACCTTCACTTTCATAATCTGTTCGCTCAGCAAGTTGCTGGTTAATTTTATCCAACTTAAGTTCCAATGCCTTGATTTCCTCAAAGGCATGATATGCCTCTTCTAAAACCGTTCGTCCCTGTTCAAAATCTATATCCTGTCTAAGAAAACCAATCTTAATATTCTTCTCGGTAGCTATAGTTCCCGAATCAATAGGCATATCTTTAGATAACAACTTTAACAGGGTGGATTTACCTGCACCATTTTTACCAATTAGACCAACGCGGTCACCAGCATTTAGCCTAAATGATATTTCCTCGAACAAGTATTCGCCTCCAAAAGAGACTGAAAGATTATGAATGTTAAGCATTTTTTGTGACCAATGTTACATTAGAAAAGCGAGCAATACTGTATTTTCGCCAAAACATTTTGCAAATGTTAAAAAAAGGAAACAAACTCTACAGTATTTTAACAGGAAGTTGTCCTAAATGCCATAACGAAAGTATGTATATGGATAAAAATCCATATAAATTAGGGAATCTCTTCAAAATGTATGAACGCTGTTCACATTGTAATACAAAATATAAAATAGAACCTTCCTTTTTTTATGGTGCAATGTACGTTAGTTATGCCGTCGGTATCGTATTTGCCGTTGCAGCGTTTGTCATCTCTTATTTGTTTATTAGCACCTCATTGATCAATGCATTCATTTCAATTGTAGTGACCATGATATTTTTTATGCCTGTGATCGTACGATTATCCAGGAATATATGGATCAACTTCTTCGTGCATTATGATTCAAAAGCCATTAAAACCTCTTAGCTGCAAATCTTTTTGAGAACCTTTTGATATCGATTTCTTGAGGTAGCAACTCTCCTTTTTCAAGGTGACCAAAGAGTTGTTTTGAAACGGTGGGTGCAATTAGAACTCCACGGGAACCAAACCCATTTAATACTATTAGATTCCTATGTGTGGGATGTAACCCAACCAAAGGTCTCCTGTCTGCCACTGTTGGTCTAATACCAGCTACATGATCAGCAATATCGTAATCACACTTTATGAAGGTATGTAATTTATCCAACAATTCATTTTTTGCTCCATTAGTTGGGCTATTGGTTTTATCAGTCCGTTCATATGTAGCACCAACTCGATACAGGTCATCACCGAGTGGAATAATAAACACTGCGGATTTGATAATATTATTTTCTTTTAATTTCGGAGCTTTTATAGTCAAGAGTTCACCCTTATTTCCATTCAATGGAAGGTAGTTGAAATAAGGATTCGATTTTAAACCAAAACCGGTTGCGAAAACAATATTCCTGGCCTTTAAGGAATTGTACGCTATATGTTCTTTTTCAACGATCAATGCATCAAAATCAAAGGTCTTACTGATTAAATACCCTTTTTCTTGAAGAAATGATTCATAAGCCCCGACCAATGTTTTAGTGTCTATTCTGCCCGTATGCAATACTTCTCCCAATCCATAGGGAGCATCAACACTTTCATTATCATTTTCAATAATTCTAGTGGAAAGAAATTTACCCAGTCTTGGTTTATCGGCAGCTTCGAACCATAGGTTTTGCTCTGCGATGGAAGCAAACTTTCTATAAATGGGAATTTTGTAATCCAACTTTACACCCAACTTTGATTCAAGCTGATTGTAAAATGGCATTGCCGTTTCTAACTGAACATCAGCATTCCAGGCTAGGGTAAATCTTTTGAGAATTACAGGATTGTACAATCCTCCGGCTACAAGTGAAGAGGTTTGGGAACCATCATTAATCACTTTATAGCTCTTTTTATGTTTTTCTAATTGTTCACAAAAAGATAAGCCGGCCAGACCAAGGCCAACAATCAAATAATCTATCATTCCGTAAAATTATACATTCTACAAAGTTCTTACGCACTATGAGAAGAAAAGTCATAAAAAAAACCCTGACGATAACGTCAGGGTTTTCATTTTATATTGAATTGGAATAAGCTGTACTTAGTATGCCCACATATCTTGCTCCCTATCCCTGATGACCTCTTTTATTCGTTCGGCCTCCAGTAACTGGAACAAAGCATTATCTGCAATATAATCGTTAACCTTACGGTCGCCGTGAACGTTATCTTCACGATAAATAACCCCATTGAACCTTCGTGCATTCAACAACATATCATAAGTTATGGGTTGCGCCGAGTTGCGTTGGTTAAATACTTTGGCATCGTGCAATATCTGCCTGGCACCTGGGTACCACACCCAGAAAAGCTCAACCTTGGCATCTGCAGGGTCCATAGATTCATCATCAATAAAGTTAACATCCGGTGCTACAGGAGCAATACCCAATAATCGGTATTTTAATTCTCCTTGTCGCTTGTCAAAATACCATATTCCTTTAATACGATACTCTTCGATATCTGCAGCAGTCAAATCCCGCTCATTAACAAATTCAGCAGAGAGTTCCTCGCCAGCATTTATCTGTTCGTATCCCATATCGGTGGTATCAACTTTCGACAAAGTAGCTGCCAAATCACTGAAAACTCTTTTTTCAGTAAAATACGAATCTACATATACGTCCTCTAGCTTACCGCTTTTGATATTCTTCAAGAGAACATCATACAAGGAGCGTCTATCGGCACCTATATCAACAGTATCTATAGGATAGTAAAGAGGAAAGTTAACCCGTTCATCCAAGTCAATGGTCTCCCAGACGGTCTTGGACCAAAGGATATCCCTATCATCCACATAACCATACTCTAAAGGAGCATCATTGTCCAAGGCTTTTTGTGCTTCTGTCCTTACACCAATTTCCTGTGGCTTCTTAGCATTCAATATATTTGCTTGGGCCATAATTGATGCGGGCAGTAGGCTAACAGCTCCGATTATTAAAACATTCTTCCAATTCATAAAACTATAATTTAAAATATACTACGTACTAGTTTGTTAACTCAATAATAACTGGAGATACTTTTTTAAGTTTGTAGCTCTTATTGTTCGTGATATAAGCATTTACATCAAATATCTGAACAGCATCACCACGCTTAGCTCTTCTTAAGGCTGATTTAGCTCTAGAATCAAGTTTATTACCATTAACACTTACGGTAGGTTGACCAGGAACTTTAAATTTAAATCCACTTACTTTTAGATTCAAATCAAAATCAAAGTCTTCCAATAAGGCACCAACAGTTGCAATTTCCAAGTTTTTCTTTCCCATTTTTGCACTACCTGATTCACCTCTAATTGAGCCAGCAGGTCTCGGAATATCTTTTATCCTAAATTCAGCTGGGGTAGAAATACGCTGACCATCAGGTAAAATACCTGAAGCAATTATTCTTACTGTTCTACCTTTACCAGGATTCATAACATACTTACTAGCACTTCTCTTGGTAAGTCCAGGAGCAGATGCAGTAACCTTATTGTCAGGAATGCCAGGAATAGATATAGACATTGGGTTAGCAACGCCACGATAAACGACGTTCATCTTATCTGCAGCTATCAAAGCAGCATTAGGCTTACTAATTGTTGCAAAGCTATTCTTAACCTCAACAGGAATCTCTTCACCATCTTGCATAAAGTACATAGTACCTGCAACTTCATGATCACCTGCAGAACCTGCACTGATTAGCATTTTAATTCCACCTGCCTCAAAAGCATAGTCTTTCCCCTCTGAAAGCTTTCTTCCATCAAGGGTCAATTCTGCTCTTACAGGAGTAGATGAAGCATCTGTTTTACTGATAATTATTTTACCATCATACTTTTCTCCAGTATAAAATGCTGATTTAGATGCCATAAGCGAGGTAGCAAAATTCTTCAATGAAACTTGGCTGGTCAACTCACCTTCCAACATTGATTTCAAAGCATCTTCCTCAGTTGATTTAACATCTGCCTGTAGTGCAGTTAATTTAGCTAATGAAGCTACTAAAGGATAACCTTCATAATGATAGTTGATCCAATCTTGCTTAGTACCATCTCTTTTTTCAACCTTACCTTTCTCATCCCCAGTCTGGAAACGTGAATTTACGGCCTCTTTTAAACTAGCTGGGGCAATCGCCGCAACTTGTGTACGATAATCAGTAAGTCGCTTCATAAATTCTTTACCACCTTCGGAAAGATTATCTCCCTGAAATAACTTCTGATCTAAGAAATCTGAGTTATCCATACGGGCATAATCCTTGGGATCTTCAAGATTTTCGGTCATACCTTTCTTAAGCCCCTCTAGATAGTCAAAATATTCTTGAGACATTGACTTTATCTTTTGGGCGTTCTGATACAACTCGCCATACTTCTTAGCATCTTCAGATGCCTTTGTTTCAAGACTTCCTAAGAATGCGTCATTACTTGCGGTTGTTTTAGTATTGGAGATTTCGAGCTTTTCATTCATGATACCGAATGCAGCTAAAACTTCTTTACTCATATTAAGTGCCAACATCGCGATGAAAATCAAATACATTAAATTGATCATCTTCTGTCTTGGCGATTGTTTTCCTGATGCCATGTTTTCTAATTAGATATTATTGATTAATTGATTTGGGTTTGGACTAATGCTCTAATTAGTTTCTATTCATAGCGGTTAACATACCACCGTAAACTCCGTTCAATGAAGAAAGGTTAGTTGCCAAAGATTCCATTTGATCTTTAAGCGCACTTGCATTCTGTACTACTTCTTCATTAACAGTAGCTTGCTTACTAGCACTTTCTAACTGTACTTTGTATAAGCTATTCAAAGATTCCATCTGAGCGGCAGCATGTACCATTTCATCAGAATACTTCTTAGTAGATTCCATAGCATCCATTGTAGGGGCGATACCTTTTGCAGCACCTTCGAAATTCTTGATGCTTGAACCTAAACTTTCCATAAGACTAGCATCAATACCTGCTTCTTCAAGAAGATTATCCAATTTCTTGGACAACGAAGTTTCAGCTTCCTTCAATTCTGCCATCTCATTGTCTTTTCCATTAGTCATACCACCAGCTAACTCAGGGTATACTAAAGACCAATCGAACTCATCTTCTACTGGTTCAAATGCACTAATAGCAAAAATAAGTGCTTCAGTTATAAGACCTACTGCCAATAAAAGACCACCTGTAAGCGGACCAAATTCCCAGTGAAGGATCTTAAACAATGCACCAATAATTACAACCGATGCTCCAAGGCCATAGGCCATGTTAAATAATTTTTTTGTTGATTTTGACTGTGCCATAATTTTAAATTTAATTTTAGTTTATGTGAATAATAAGTATTTGGTTAAAATTTGATTGTCCCCGATTTTAATCGAGATGTATTAATGATTAATTATAATTCTATTGTGTTGAATCTTCTTCTCCCATATAATCCTGTACGGTTCTAAACCCTACATAACTACGCGCAGAATCTGCATATTCATAATCTCTTGTACTCACCTGTAAGAAGTAAGCCACATCTTTCCACGAACCACCTCTAATCACTTTTCTTTTATTGCTGCCATCGCCAGCATTAGGGTTCATGGTGGATACATATTCGTATGAATTTGGATCATAGCTGGAGTTTGTCCATTCAGATACGTTACCGGCCATATTGTACAAGTTAAAATCGTTGGGCTCGTAAGACTTCGCTTCTACTGTATATAAAGCTTGATCGGCGGCATAATCACCACGTTGTGGTTTAAAGTTTGCCATAAAGCAACCTGTATCACTGATTACATACGGACCACCCCAAGGATATGTACCGCCTTCGATACCTCCTCTTGCAGCATATTCCCATTCAGCTTCCGTTGGTAACCTGAATTTATTCACGAATTGTTTGCCTTTATTTTTTTGGTCATCGTTCTTGTACTTGGTTCTCCAATTACAAAAGGCTTGTGCTTGTTTCCAAGAAATACCAACAACAGGATAATCGCTATATGCATCATGCCAGAAATAGTCATTGTGCATTGGTTCATTATAAGAATATTCGAAATCCCTAATCCAAACAGTTGTGTCCGGATATATTTCCAATTCCTCCTGGCGGATAAAATCTTTTCTATTACCAGATCTTGAACGAGCCGCAGCTTCGATATCCATCCAACTGTATTTATATTTTAATGAAGTAACTTCAAAAGTTCTTTGACCATTATAGGACTCAATTTCTGGAATATATAAAGAGTCCATTACTTCGGTGTAATACTCGTCTGGATACTCAGAAGTATCCCAAACTAAATCTTGATCTTTGTTCAAAGCACGACCCTCATATCCGGTTTCGCCCATACCAGCATAATTGTCTAACATATACTTGTCGTAAACAGATGCCCTGGTCGTATCTGCATCTTTAAATGCAAAATCCCCAATACCACCATCTTCAGGACTTAGCCC
>CAVYHF010000007.1:0-512899 GCA_963768235.1 uncultured Flavobacteriaceae bacterium | reverse complement strand
AACGTTGTAACCGAATTCGAAAAGATATAATATCAAAGTCTTGATTTGCACATAGAAATTTCAATTGTTGGATGAAACAAAAAAACTGAGCACAACAAAGTATATACTTTCATAGAGGCTAAGCGCCACTGCGAAGCATATTCAAACCGTTAGCAACAATAAAATCAATCGAAAATGAATAATATTTCAAGAAATCAAATTTTATCAATCTTGTTACTGTCCTTGCTGATTATGAGTTGTCAATTCAATCGAGATAAAACAGAAATAAGTGAAAGTGCCACATCCAAAACAATTCATCCCGAATCAACTGAAGAAAAAGAAATAATAGATGTATTAGAAAAAATATTAATCGCAGTTGGAAACCAAAACGCAATAGAACTACGTGAATTGACCACAGAAAAAGGTTCCATTGGATGGACCTATTTGCAGGAAGGTACTTGGATGAATAAAGAGGTAACTGTAGAAGAGTATCTGCAAAAAATAATGGAAAATAAGAATCCAAAACCTATTGCAGAAACAGTTGAAGGATATGATATTTCTATTACTGAAGACCGCTTGGCGATGGTAAAAGCAAAGACAATTATTTCTCAATTTGGTGTTCCAAGAAGTAGAGAAGTTAACCATATAATAATGATTAAAGAAAAAGACGATTGGAAACTTTTAAGCATAGCATGGACTGTTGATCGAATCCCAGATGAAGAAAGAAAATTTGATCTGAATCTCTTTGCACACAACTATGCCCAGGTTTGGGGCAGTAACCGACCAGAGTTTGTAGCTATGTTTTTTACAGAAGATGGTTCATTACAAGTGAATGACGGAGATCCTGCTGTAGGGAGAAATGCTATTTCGAATATTGCTCAAAGTTTTATGACCAAGTTTCCAGACATGATTGTACGTTTTGACAGTTTAGCTCATAAAACAAACGGAATAGAATTTCATTGGACCTTAAGCGGAACCGATGCAGATCCAAATGGGAAAGGGCAAAAAGTGAAAGTCAGTGGATTTGAATTCTGGACAATTAGTGAAAAAAATCTGATCAAAGATTCAAAAGGTACCTTTCCATCAGAAGAATACAACCGACAACTTGAATTTGGAATCGATAATTGAAAAGCAATAACGAAATAGTAATTCGGAAAATAAAGGCAAAAGAAGTAAACATTCTTGAAGACCTGCTTTATGAATCGATTTATCAACCAGATGAAACAAACCTTATTTCAAGAGATGTAATCAATGTTCCAAAAGTAAGAGCATACGTTGACAATTTTGGGCAAAAAAAAGATGATTATTGTTTGGTTGCCGATTTGGATGGCCAGATAATTGGAGCTGTTTGGATAAGAATATTAGCAGATGAAATTAAGGGTTATGGATACGTTGATAAAAAAACTCCAGAATTTGCCATTTCTTTGTTCAAAGATTATCGAAAACGTGGAATTGGGATGCTACTAATGAAAAAAATGATTTCATATTTGATGAATAAAGGCTATAGCCAAACGTCTTTGAGTGTTCAAAAAGAAAATTATGCTGTGAACATGTATCAAAAACTTGGATTTAAAATAATTGCAGAAAACAGCGAAGATTATCTGATGCTGCTGAAATTAAATAAAGCCAGCCGCTAACAACGAGTATAGTTCATTACTTCTGAATCGCTACTGGAAGATCCCGACAATATTATTATCTTTCCTAAACGGAAACATTTGCGATGCCAGCATCGCGCTTTTCCCCACTGCGAATTTTCAGCAGACTCAAGCCCGCTTCATCTGTACGCAAAAGCGTTCAGCTGAAATACGCAACAAACCATACACGAACACCTTAGCGATAATTTTGACAAAGAAGCTATTTAAAAATCGAAATGAGTGGCGATCTTGGTTAGAAAAAAACCATGATAAAGAAACTGAAATATGGCTTGTTTTCTATAAAGTAAAAGTTAAAAAAAAGTCGATAAAATATGATGAGGCGGTTGAAGAAGCACTGTGTTTTGGTTGGATCGACTCTATTGTGAAAAGAATTGATGATGAAAAACATATGCAGAAATATACCCCAAGGAGAGTTAATAGTAATTGGTCAGCGTCTAACAAGGCAAGAGTCAGGAAGTTAACAACAGAAGGCCTTATGACAGAATCCGGATTAAAAGCGGTAGAAATTGCAAAGCAGAATGGCTTATGGAGCAAACTTGACAGTATCGATATTCGATTAGAGACTCCTAAAGTTCTTAAGGATGCCTTTGCTAAGAATCAGAAAGCGAGGAAAAAATTTGAAGAAATAGCGCCATCTCGAAAAAAGCAATTTCTTTGGTGGATTGAAAGTGCAAAACGGGATGATACCAAAGAAAGAAGAGTCAAAGAAATAATTAGGTTACTTATTGAAAACAAGGGATATGGTGAATGAAAAAAAAGACTATCCCTGACAAAGCCTAAACAGCATTAAAACGCAGTTTAGCGTAACCTTTAACGAACATTAAATGAAAACATTTAGAACGATAATAGCATTTTTTCAGGCATTACTTCCTATTCTCGGATTTGGGCTCATTAGCACTGTCATTTATTCAGACTTAAAAACACCATATAACATAATTATTGCGATTACAGTTTTTACTGTTGGTCTTTTCGCAAGTAGGTCTATTTTTAACATGATAAGAAGAAGAGGAGTTATTTCCGTCATGTCTGGTGATAACGATACTTATGATTTGGATGAATTAGAACCCACTCCAGGTAGTGGCGTTCTAAAACTAACCCCTGATGAATTAACAAATCTGTTTCTTGGCAAGAAGATGAATTTTAATAAAGGAACAACTATAACAATTTGGGGAGATTGGGAAGGACGAGGACTGGATGTAAGACACCAACTAAGTGCTATCGACTTTAATTCTGTAAATAACATTCTGACAATTAAATTTAGTGACAAATACGTTCTTGAAATTAAAAGACCAAGTATAATCCTTTGTTCTTGCAGCTATTTAAAAGTGGTAAAAGCTAAAGAAATCCTTTGGCAAATTCCAGTTGACTCAAATTCAAATAATCAATACAGTTATTTGAATACAGGTAAAGAAATAAAAACTAAATCCAATACTAAATGGAAACCTCACAATTATGATATTGGTATAGGAATGAATGCGCTTTACTTACAAGGATAAGAAGTACCGCTTGCAATGTCTATAGCAAATAGGGAGAAAAGTACTAAGTTTAAAGACTTGGGCTATGAGTCCAGACAGAAACGAAAAGGTTTCCTTACTGCCCTACTTGCCATATACTAAACCTTACAAAGTTCAAAAAAACGATTGGTAGTATTTACAGGATATATGAAACAGTACCTTTACACCAATGTTGTTTTTAAAGGGCGTACATATTGAACGCTCCCTATTAATTGATATTAAGATGAATGATAAAACTGCGATACTATATTCTTCCGTAGATGGCCATACGCTAAAAATCTGCAATATGCTTAAAGACAGCTTGCTACAAAAAAACCGAAACATTAAGCTATTTTCAATTGATGATTTTAATGGGGATATAACCCATTATGATAAGCTTATTATTGGTGCAAGCATTAGATACGGCGTTCATAATAAAAAGGTAATTGACTTTATAAATACCCATAAAAAGCAACTTGATGGTATAAAGACAGCTTTCTTTTCTGTGAACCTGGTTGCAAGGAAACCTGAAAAAAACCAACCAACTACAAACCCGTATGTGCTGAAATTTTTCAAATCCATTGATTGGACACCTACTATCGTTGAGGTATTTGCAGGAAAACTAGACTATAAAAAATACCCGTATTTTGATCGGATCATGATTCAATTTATTATGTGGATGACCAAAGGACCAACAAATACCAATACAGAAATTGAATATACCAATTGGGAAAAAGTAAAAGAGTTTGGCATACAACTCGGCAATATGTAAAAAAGTTATCTAAACAGCACTATAACCAAATTTGGACCACAATGCATGCTTGCATGCCTACGGCACATAAACCGTTGGCAAGTGTATGCAATGATTTCTTTGCATAATGATACTTCTGGATTTTTAAAATTGTGTTCTAGTTTCTGATTTGTCTGATACTTATCATATTCTATTTTCATAAGGTCAATTAACTTTGACTTTATGAACAAATCACAATTCTTAAAATTCATAATCTTCATTATCATTTTTACAATGCCTTTGACCACAGCATGTGGTCAGCAAGATCTTTCAGCAAAGGGGATTGTTAGGAAGGCAGAGGATAATATGCGTGGTAAAACATCGCAGGCTGACATCACTATCAAAATTATAAGGCCTACTTGGCGTAGGGAAATGAATATGAAAACCTGGTCTAAGGGAGATGATTATTCGATGATTATAATCACCTCACCAGCCAAGGAAAAAGGCATCGTGTTTTTAAAGCGTATAAAGGAAGTTTGGAATTGGATACCTGCGATTGAACGTACAATCAAACTTCCGCCTTCAATGATGTCGCAAAGCTGGATGGGTACCGATTTCACCAATGATGATCTTGTAAAGGAGGCTTCTTCTGTAGTGGATTATGATCATAAGCACTTAGGTACCGAAGCAATAAGTGGAAAAGAGTGTTACAAAATTGAAATGATACCCAAACCCTCAGCTGCTATAGTCTGGGAAAAAGTGATTGTTTGGATAGATAACACTGATTTTTTACAGTTAAAAGCTGAATTCTACGATGAAGATGGTGCATTGGTGAACATTATGAATTCCACTGACATTAAGGAAGTGGGTGGTAGAAAAATTACTTCAAAAATTGAAATGTTTCCTGTTGATAAAGAAGGAAACAGTACTGTTATCATGTACAATGATATCATTTTTGATATACTTATCAATGATAATTTCTTCACCACAAGAAATATGAAACAACTAAAATGATGTTATTAAAATTGGCATGGCTGAATATATGGCGTAATAAACGCAGAACATTCATTACCACAACATCTGTGTTTTTTGCTGTTTTATTGGCCGTTTCAACACGTTCTATGACTGATGGCGTTTATGAAAATATGATTCATAACATTGTTAGTTTTTCCTCAGGATATTTGCAAATCCATCAGAATGGGTATTGGGATGAACAATCAATTGACAATAGCTTCGAAGCAGATGAACAATTGTTTCAAGAGCTGCTTAAAAACCCAAAGGTCACTCACATAATGCCTCGGTTGGAAACATTTGCATTGGCCTCCTATTCTGAAAAAACAAAAGGGGTTCTAATTTTGGGAATAGACCCCATTAAGGAAAAGGAAGTCAATAACCTTCACGAAAAAATTATAGAAGGACAATATATTGAAACCGTTAATGACAATGCTGTTGTTTTGGGCGAAGGCCTGGCTTCCCAATTAAAATTAAGGGTAAATGATACCTTGGTCCTTTTGGGTCAAGGCTATCACGCTAGTAGTGCCGCGGCTAAATTCATGGTAAAAGGCATTATAAAACTAGGCTCACCAGATTTAAATAACAGTGTTATTTATATGCCCATAAAACAGGCGCAATATATGCACGGAGCAGAGAATCGATTAACTGCTATTTCCATTATGTTGGATAAAACCACCAATCTGGAAAAATTGAAAGCTTCTTTGCAAGGATTACTGGATTCCGAAATGTATGAGGTAATGACCTGGAAAGAAATGTTACCGGAAATGGACCAATTTATTGAGGCGGATAGTACAGGACATTATATAATTATTGGTATACTTTATCTGCTTATATCGTTTGGTTTATTTGGCACCTTATTGATGATGATTTTTGAAAGAAAGCATGAACTGGGTATTTTGATAGCGATTGGAATGAAAAAACATTTACTGGCACTAATTCTAATGTTAGAATCCATTATGATTGCACTCATTGGTTGTTTTGCCGGAGTCTTGGGAGGAATGCTGGTCGTCAATTGGTTTAAAAGACACCCCATTCATTTTACGGGGGAATTAAAGGAGATATATGAAAATTATGGTATAGAATCTATCATATACTTTTCAAGCAGTGAAAATATTTTTATTGTTCAGACTTTGATTGTTTTACTATTATCCATCATATTGGCCTTTTACCCCGGTTTAGTGGTGATGAAACTAAAACCTGTTGAAGCTATAAATAGTTAGTTATGTTGTTTCAAATTGCTTGGCGAAATATTTGGCGGAATAAATCCAGGAGTTTGGTTGTTATAAGCTCCATTATCATTGGTGTATGGGCAGGTATTTTTATCCTGGCATTTTCATGGGGCATGTACAAAAATAATATTGATGAAACAGTATTTAAACAATTGTCACATATCCAAATCCATCATCCAACTTTCATTGAGGAAAATGATTCTAAATTCACAATATCGAATATCGATACCATTGTCGGCCAACTTCAAGCTGATAATAGAATTGACGCTATAAGCTCTCGCGTTATTTCAACAGGCATGATAAGTTCCCCTACAACCGCCAGTGGCGTAAAAATATATGGAATAAATCCATTGTCAGAAGTAAGACAGATTGCTTTGGACGAAAGTGTAAGGGAAGGAGCGTATTTTAATTCAGGCAAGGAAAATGAAATACTTATCGGTGAAAAACTTGCTAAAAAACTTAAGATAAAACTCAAAAGCAAAGTCGTATTGACTTTTACAAACGTACAATCAGAACTTGTTTCAGGTGCTTTTAGAGTAGGAGGAATATATAGGTCCAAAAACATTTCATTAGACGAAGTAAATGTATATGTACAACAAGACCATTTACGGGAACTATTAGAATTAAAACCATCCGAGAGCAATGAAATAGCCATACTGGTTAAAGATGAAGAACAACTGGATGCCATTAAAAATTATAGTAGCACTCTAGTTTCAAAGGGGAAAATTGAAGATTGGAAAGAATTATCCCCTGAATTGGGAATGATAATAGAATCCTTTAACCTGTATACCTATATTTTAACCGGTATTATTTTATTGGCATTGACATTTGGAATAATAAATACCATGTTAATGTCGGTTTTAGAGCGTATTAGAGAGCTTGGCATGTTGATGGCCATTGGGTTGAATAAGCGTAAAATATTTTTAATGATTATGCTTGAGACCTTTTATTTGACATTGGTTGGCTCGCCTTTAGGCTTATTGCTCGGTTGGCTCACTGTTACGCTATTGGGAAAAATCGGAATTAATATATCAATGTTTTCGGAAGGACTGGCATCTTACGGTTTCAGTTCAATGATCTATCCAGCCTTGGATGGTCAGAACTACTTTATTATCGCATTCATGTGCTTTTTAACTGCTTTATTATCGGCTATATATCCTGCATATAAAGCATTACAATTAAACCCTTCAGAAGCAATCAGAAAAATTTGAAATTATGGCAAAAACAATAATCGACGCACATAATTTGAGTAAAACATACAACAAAAAAATAGTGCCTGTAAAAGCGGTTCAAAATGTGCACATACATATAGAAGAAGGGGAATTTGTTGCCTTGGTCGGGCCTTCGGGTTCTGGTAAGTCAACCTTGTTGAATATGATCGGTGGTTTGGATGAGCCAACATCAGGAAATGTAATCATAGATGGGGTTGAGATTACAAAACTTCCTGAAAATAAATTGATAGATTTCAGATTGCACAATATTGGATTTGTATTTCAATCCTTCAATCTAATTCCAGTACTGACCGCCAAAGAAAATGTAGGTTTTGTACTTCAGCTCCAAAAAATGTCGAAAGAAGAAAGGGAAAAACGGGTTTTGGACCTGTTACATCAAGTAGGCCTTGAAGACAAAATCAACAGTAGACCTGGTGCACTTTCAGGAGGGCAACAGCAACGGGTTGCTGTGGCCAGAGCTTTGGCATCTATACCTAAAATAGTGCTTGCCGATGAGCCTACCGCAAATTTGGACTCAAAATCAGCTGGAAATTTACTGGATATAATGGCCAAACTCAATGAGGAAGAAAAAATCACCTTTTTGTTTTCCACCCACGATATGCGGGTAATTAAAAAAGCAAGGAGGGTAATTACACTCGTAGATGGCAAAGTAGATTCCGATGTGCAGCAGATTCCAAAATAAACGTTATGCGCTTATTTTTAAAAATATTGTTTGTTGTGTACTTGCTAGGTGCCCAAACCATAGCGGCTCAAGAAAAGGAGACAAAATTGTTCTTGACTGGCTATATCAAAAACCTTCACGAAATAAGTTTTGTTGATAACTTGGAACAGCTACAATGGACAACCTTATTGCACAATAGACTTAATTTCAAATATATTCCTTCAAATACAATTACCACCAGACTAGAGTTCAGAAATCGTATTTTTTATGGGGATAATGTAAAAAATATTCCCGGATTTTCGAATATTATTTCCCGTGATGATGGTTGGGTTGATCTTTCCTGGAACCTAATAGAGAATAATGGTATTGTATTTAATGCAACCATAGATCGGGCTTTGGTTAATTATACCAAAGGGAATTGGGATATTACTTTGGGTAGGCAACGTGTCAATTGGGGAAAAAATTTAATTTGGAATCCAAACGATATTTTCAATACCTATAATTTTCTTGATTTTGATTACGAAGAACGCCCGGGAAGCGATGCAGTCCGAATCCAGTATTTTTTGGATGGCTTCAGGAAAATAGAGTTGGCAGCCAAGAAAGGCAATCGTAAAGATGACCATATCATCGCGCTTATGTATAATTTTAATAAGGGGTCATATGACATTCAATTGCTTTCAGGTATATATCAAAAAGACTGGGTTATTGGAGCAGGTTGGGCGGGCAATCTTAAAAATGCCGGTTTTAAAGGGGAGGTTTCCTATTTTTTACCCTATGAAAGTTATATCGGCTCCAAAAATGTTATTAGTGCCTCCATTTCGGTGGATTATGCCTTTAAAAAAGGTCTTTACATCAATGGATCTTTACTATATAACAATGCTTCTAGCGATCTATTGGGGGGCTTGGAAAATCTAATTTTTGCCAACGTTTCAGCAAAATATTTAATGCCCTATGAATTTTCCAGTTTTCTTCAGCTGTCAAAAGAGTTTTCACCTATTTTTTCAGGATCAATCAGTACAATCTACTCTCCCACCGAACATTCTGTAATTTTAGTCCCAAGTTTTAATTACTCTTTGGCCACTAATTGGGAACTTAACTTTACGGGGCAATCATTTTTTGAATTTGCCGAATATAAGAATCTTGGAAATAGTTTTTTTGTGCGACTGCGCTGGAGTTTTTAGTCCATAAAATGGGAATGTCATTACTAATAATCAGAATGACCTAACTCATTTCGATAAGGTCAAATACAAGTTACTAATGAACTCACTCTATCTATGTCGTTCGTGCTATTCTTTCTTTAAGATCAAGAAGTGATCATCCATGACATTGCCTATAGCAACAAAAAAAACCATAATAATCCCGAATCTTGGCTTTTTAGTATTATTTCGCCATTTTCTTCTTTACTTTTTTTACTTTCTCCCCCATAAAGTTTTGATGAATTCACGCAATAGTCAAATTCTTTTGATATCATTAATAAAATCCTTTTATCTTTATTAAACCTTGATTTTCAAATAGTAGATGCAAAAATATCCCAGCATATTCAATGATGTAATCGGACCGGTCATGCGGGGCCCTTCAAGCTCGCATTGTGCGGCTTCTTTGCGCATTGGCCGAATGTGTCTCGATTTAATGAATGGCGACATCAAAGAAGTATATATTGAGTTCGACCCAAATGGTTCATTGGCCACGACCCACAAGGGTCAAGGATCGGACATGGGTTTATTCGGGGGGTTCATGGGATGGGAAGCGGACGAGGAGCGCCTACCCAATTATATACAGGCTATTGACGAAGCCGGGATTCAAATTAATATCGATATTCATCCCATTGGGGCCACACATCCCAATACCTACAAAATCACCCTAAAAAACAGCAAAGAGACCCGAATGGTAACGGCCATTTCAACAGGAGGGGGCATGATCGAGATTATTGAAATCGATGGGGCCACGGTAGCTATGGCGGGGGATTTTTATCAGACCTTGGTCTATATTGACTCACCCGCTCATCTTGTTGACCATATTGAAGAGTCTTTTACTTGTGATGAAATTGCACTGCGTGAAGGAATTTCTTCTTTCATTGAAATAAAAGCGAACCAATTCATTCCAGCTAGCCTAGAGGAAGCACTCCTAGCAATGGATCAGGTACTTTTCATTAAGAAAATTCATCCCGTACTTCCGATAATGGCGCGTAAAAACCTTGCTGTTCCTTTTATCACCTGCAATGAAATGCTTGAATACAACAGGGATAAAAGCCTTGAATTGTGGGAGCTGGCAGCAGCCTATGAAAGTATAAGGGGTAATATTTCAGCGGCCGATGTTTTTGAAAAGATGCGTGGTATTGTAAAAATCATGCAAAATGCCATCGACATTGGCTTACAAGGAACGAAATATGCCGATCGCATTCTAGGGCCACAATCCTTATCGTTTCAAGAACGGATAAAGGACCATACGCTCGTCGAGGGCGATGTTCTGAACCAGGTGATTTTATACACCTCCGCGATGATGGAAGTCAAAAGTTCCATGGGCGTTGTGGTAGCGGCACCCACGGCTGGATCCTGCGGTGCTTTGCCTGGGGCGATCATTGGCATTGGCAGAACATTGGAGCTTTCAGAGGATGAAATGGTCAAAGCAATGTTGGCGGCCGGGATCATAGGGGTTTTCATTGCGGCCCACGCAACCTTTGCCGCGGAAGTCGGTGGATGCATGGCCGAATGCGGATCGGGATCGGGAATGGCAGCGGCAGCTATTGTGGGATTAAAAAAAGGTACGCTGAACCAATCACTCTCAGCGGCTTCGATGGCGTTGCAATCGAGCTTGGGTATGATATGCGATATGATTGCCGATCGGGTTGAGGCCCCTTGTCTGAATAGAAATGTAATGGCGGCCACGAATGCCATCTCCTGCGCGAATATGGCCTTGTCCGATTACGATCATTTGATACCTTTAGACGAAGTGGTAGAGACCATGAAACGGGTAGGCGATGCATTGCCCAATACGCATCGTTGCACGGGCTTGGGAGGTCTTGCCATTACAAAGACTGCCAAGGAAATTGAGGCCAAGTTGGCGAATGGAGAAATAAACAAAGACAAGACCTTTTTTAAGGTTTGCTAGGGTCGGGGTGTCAATCTGACAAAATGTTCCCAAAGGCGTTGGGCGTATTCAACCATTATATTCCTCATATAGAATAGTTATGATAACAGTAATTTGGATTTCATTGGCCGTTCTAGCGGTCTGGTTCTGTATTGTTTTAATAAGGGACTTCCTAGCCCATAGAAATTCACTGGAAGATAGTAGTTGGCTAAAAACGTCCATCATTGGGTTTGTGGTCAATTTTTTTGATGTCCTCGGTATTGGCGCATTCGCTCCCCAAACAGCCCTTCTAAAATTTACCAAGCAGACCAAGGACAAGCACATTCCGGGAACAATGAATGTGGCGAATACGCTTCCCGTTTTGTTTCAGGCCTTAGTCTTTATTACCATAATCGAGGTAGAACCCATAACCTTGATTTTCATGTTTATCGCTGCCGCATTAGGAGCTGTCTACGGTGCGGGAATAGTGGCAAAAATGTCCGAAAAAAAGATTCGTCTGGTCATGGGTTTTGCCTTATTGGTCACGGCATTTTTTATGTTGGCCACCAATATGGAATGGATACAGGGCGGAGGGGAAGCCATCGGTCTTAAGAATGGCAAATTGGCGATTGCTGTTATCGCCAACTTTGTTTTGGGTGCTTTGATGACCGCTGGTATCGGATTATACGCACCCTGTATGGCCTTAGTGTTCGCCCTAGGCATGTCGCCCCAAGTGGCTTTCCCGATCATGATGGGTTCCTGTGCTTTTTTGATGCCCCCGGCATCGTGGCGTTTTGTCCGTGAAGGGGCCTATAACAGAAAAGCCGCTGTGGCCATGGCAATTCCTGGGATAGTGGCAGTCGGCATCGCTGCATTTATTGTGAAGTCCCTACCCTTAGATATACTTCGTTGGGTCGTTATCGTGGTGATACTGTATACATCAGGGGTCATGTTACATGCTGGGTTTAGCAAGAAGGAAGATCTATTGTCCGAACCAAAGCTATAACTCCCAATAAAAAGATCAAGCAATTCACTTTTTACTAAAATCAGCTTCCATCAATACCCAGAAATTGGGATCAAGAACAATGTTTTGGGGTTCGGTAGCCACGGGAAAGGTAAAGACATTCGATGTTGAATTGAGCTGCACCCTTTTTATTTCTGGCTTCTGGTCTTTCGGTCCATATATACCCACCTCCAACGGCATCTTGAAAAAACTACCATCCGTTTGTACTTGATCAATGCGTATATTGACTTCCTTTTTCCTTGAATCATATTCCCAGTTGCCGTTGTATTTTAGGGTGCCGGGAGAATAGAGCCATTGCTGAAAAAAATCATTTAGATCTAGTCCCGAAGCTTCCTCCATTTCCCTTTGGAAATCCTCTGTTGTGGCATTTGCATCTTTGTACTTTTT
Organism: uncultured Flavobacteriaceae bacterium; assembly: GCA_963768235.1. GTDB lineage: Bacteria > Bacteroidota > Bacteroidia > Flavobacteriales > Flavobacteriaceae > Maribacter_A. Next base: position 500,429 of record CAVYHF010000007.1, on the reverse strand, counting down.
ATAATACGCCCGAATGCCTTTCCAGAAAGCATCGGTACCGACCATCCCCCGCAACATATGTAAGATCCAACTGCCTTTTTGATAGGTCTGTATGCTGGTCACTTTTGACATATCCGTAAGGTTATCATGCACGATGCGATACTCAGGATTTTTCTTTTGAAATTCGTCCACTCTTTTTTTACTGGATGCGAGTCCCTCCATAAAGGCATCCCTACCATACTGGTGCTCAATAAAAAGCAAGGTAAAATAGGTGGCAAAACCTTCACTCAGCCAGACATCGTCCCAATCGTATTCGGTTACGGCATTCCCAAACCACTGATGTGCTATTTCGTGGATGACCACATTCCGCCAGCGCTCATTTCTATCGCCTACCACAGAATTTTCGCCATAAAGAATAGCCGAAGCGGCTTCCATGCCACCGCTTACACTATTCGACTGAATGTTGGCCAGCTTTTCATATGAAAAGGGGCCAATGCGATCACTGTAAAATTCCAAGGCGCTTTTTGTGGGAATGGCAAAATCATAAAATCCGGCATCCCTATCTTGATAATACACCCAAGTTTCAATTGATTTCCCATCAAACTCATCTACATAGTCAACGGCAAAGCGTGCTGCTCCCAAGACATATAACCAGCTTGCAATCGGAACGGATTGTTTCCAATGGGTAAGGCGTTTACCATTGGCCAGATCGGATTCTTCGATCTTCAACCCATTGGATACGACTTGGTAGTGGGCCGGAGCAATAACGATAAACTCACAAGTGGCCTTGTCATACGGATGGTCAATGGTGGCCAACCAATTTCTGCCTTTATTGGGCCAATTATCACTAAAAAATGTGCGGTCGCCATATTTATTATCGGCGATTTTGAGCCCCGAAGCGGGCATCCCTTTATACGTAACCGTATAGCTACTGCGCTGATTTAATGTAGCCGGCCCGGGTAGGGTAATGGTCAAGGCATCATTTTCATGGGTATACGCCAAGATCTTACCCTCGGAAAGGACTTGGTTGACCACCATGCCCTTATTTCCCAATTTCTCGGAAGCCTTGATCAAATCCAACCGTAGCGTGGTTACACCTGCCGCCAAGTAGCGAATCTCAATGGTCTCTTCGCAAGCAATTTCATCAGTAATATCCGATAATTCTATATTGAATGTATAGTTTATTACATCGATATTCGGGTTTTTCGGATAAGTATCTGAAGGTGGTAATACCGCGAACGTATAGAGGGGTAACACAAGGATTATCCGTAATAGCCAATTTTTCATCATAAAGTTCTTTATGGGATTCTTAATTTCAACATCTATTTTTTGAATGGGAGGGAAGTTGCAGGATGAAATTCAATCAGGCCTTTTTCCTTGATGGTCCGCTCTACATCCTCTATGGAGGAAGGCACAAAGGCGCTCAGGTTCTCCACGCCATCTTCCGTCACCAAGGCTACATCTTCTATTCGAATGTACAATCGTTCCTCAGGAATCCAGATCATGGGATCGATGGTAAACACCATTCCTGCTTGTAATGGCACACGATGAACAATACCAACGTCATGGACCGCCATTCCAACGGGGTGTTGAAAATGGCCCCTGAATTTTACCCCTTCCTGTACTGCCTTTAAATAGGCAGGTTTTGCGAAGGTCTTGTCCACAAGATATTGCTTCATATCTGCAGCCGCCTTATCGAGTACTTCCTCTGAGGTGACCCCCGGTTTAATGAATTTGAAAAGGGCATCCCGATACGCCACTATAAATTGGACCAACTCCTTTTGCGCTTTGTCGAATGTCCCGTCTACAGGCCAAATACGGGTTACATCACTTGTGTAATAGCGATAATCGGGGGCATAGTCCATAAGCACCAAGTCGCCTGCATTGAGGACATCCGTTTTATGGAAATAGTGCCCCATATAAGCATTGGTACCCCCGCCGATAATAGAAGCATAGCCATCACCACGGGCACCGTTCAAGTGAAAGACGTATTTCGCGGCGGCATCGAGCTGATATTCATAAACGCCCGGTTTGGTTGATCGCATGGCCTCTATTATACCCAATCCGGCAATTTGGGTAGCCTTTCTTATGAGTGCTATTTCTTCTTTGCTTTTGATGAGCCTCATGGAATCAAGTGTGGGCGAGAGATCACGGATTTTGAATTGGGGAAATTGTGCCTTGATTTTCTGCACGAACAATGCTTCCTTGGTCGGCTGTCCATCCCAAGGATCGGAAGCGGCACGGGCCTGCCCGTATAAAAGCTCATCGCGACTATCGTTTCCGGTTTCAGCCGGACTCAAAGGAGTATATAGCAACGGTGGCGCCGATTTGATCAATCCGGTCCTAAGCAGATCGGCCGATAAAAATTCGAGTCCTTTTACTTGATCTACCCCTGTAAGTTCTTTTACCAGATCATGGTCTTCCGCCGACAGTATTTTTCCTTGCCCATTTTCCCTGCCTTCATCCCTATGGGGAAGGTACAGGGTAGTCCGTCTGTTTTTTCCGTCCAGCATAAGATATGCATGATCCGTCTCCACTCCAGTTAAATAATAAAAGGTGTTTGATTGTCTAAAAACACTGAATCCGGAACGACCGCTTGCCCCTTGAATAAGCGCTATGGCATCATTGCCAATAGTCTCCAATATGCTCGTTCTTCGCTCCCTGAAGTTCTCGATAGAGAAATCGTTCTGGTAATGATGTTTGTCCTGCGACAACAAGGGGGCTATGGTACAACAGAGCAGGGCCACTACAAAAGATCTAAAGCTGTTTCTCATGGAATATGGGTTTTTAGTGGGCAACGGAATTCATCTATAACGCGATGGTAAGCTAATATACTTAAAAATAAACCTGAAAACTTAGAAGCCAATTTTTACCAGACTGACAACGACCTATTTTTGAACTCGCCCTATGTTATTCGCGTTACTCTTTCTTTAAGATCAAGAAGTGATCATCCATGACATTGCCAACAAAAATATAATCTTTATAGACCGTTGCAACCGTTGCTGCTGACATGTTTTTGCCATTATCCAAAAAAACGGTTTCGATGCTGTAATCGCCCTTGCTTTTGTAGTCAATGGTGATGATTTCGGAAGGGGCGATCGGGGCATTGCCTTTGGCATAGGCCGTAAAGGCCAACAAACTGGGATGGCACCCGATCCACAGCTTTCCGTCGGGGGCAAATTCAATATTATCAACCCCGGTACCACAGGCCACATCCTCGATAAAATCCAAATTACCATTTGCTGTTACCTCATAGACCTTTACCAAAAAATCCCTGGGGGAAGCTACGAACATCAGGTTGCGTTCTACGTCCAGGTTTATGCCGTTGGCATAGGCAATACCATCCGCTACTTCGCGATACCCTTGCCCGTCATAATACACCACATTCGAGGCTGCCCAGCCTAAATATTCCTCGCCCAACTTTCGCAAGCCTTTGGTATACCCATGGTCATTGGTAAAATAGAAGCGCACCTCATCCAAGGCCACAATATCATTGGGGCTGATCATGGATTCATCTTCCAAGGTGCGAATATGGGTCAGTCGCTTTTCATTCAAATCAAAAACCTCTATAGTGTGTTTATCACCTACATGATTAACAGCGAAGACCCTGTAGGCCTGTTCCGCTGTTTTAACCATGGAGATTCCATGTGGGTAAAAAGGTATCTTAAGACCAGCCGATACCGGTTTGGGGGTAAAGCTGGGTTTGGTCAGGTCTAAATAATATAAGTGTCCTTGTTTGGGGTTGCCATCCCTTCGGCTGGCCCGATCATCTGAGGAGAGCAGTATAAAACCATCGCCATAAGCGATCTGCATATCCTCAACCCCCGGGAGTTTCACTTTTTGTACTATGGTGCCCTCAAAAGCGTTATCCACCGTACGGAAATACCCTGTGGAGTAAAAGATGTAAAATACATAGCCGATGAGGGCCAATAACAGGATGGAGATGCCTTTAACTGATTTTTTCATGGGTTTTTTGGTCGTTTCTTATGTTACAACATATTTTGGAAAAGGGATATAAGCTCAAGGGCGAAACTCGACTGGCGTGATCTTTAAAACTTTGAAATCGCTTTGATCATTACCTTGAATGTCAATAAAAACATCCTCATTCAGGCCTTTTGCATTGCCCCTTTTGGCAAAATTTATCAAAACCCGGATAATATGCTCTTCATAGTTGCCTACCGTAGCCGAAATTTGGTAAATCTCAAAGTTTTTAGGGGCCGCTTCATGTTCCTGAATATAGGCTTTAGTAGGTTCATGGGTATTTATAAAATGAATGGCGTCAATCAAGGTCTGTGTTTTCATGCTTCGGGGTTTAACTCATTAACAGACCATAATATAGCTTAAAGTTCCCAAGGTTCAAATTTTTTGTTTCTATATGCAAGGGGTCCACTTATGGGTAATGTGCCCCAAAAGGCAAATTAATATTCTAGGTGTGTAGCCAGTGTTTTTACTTTATTTACCCAATTTAAGTATCCTAAATGCCCCTTGAATCACCAAGGCAAAAACGATCGTTCCGATAATCAAATCAGGCTTGTTGGAGCTCAACCAATGTACCAAAACCCCTGCGAAGATGACGCCTACATTAATGATCATATCATTTGAGGTGAAAATCATGCTAGCTTTCATATGGGCTTCTTCCTTACTTTTTGACTTTTGTAGAATATAAAGACAAATGCCATTCGCGATCAGGGCAAAAATCGATACGATGATCATGGTCGAAAAGTCAGGCAGTTTTTCCGCTCCGAAAAATCTTCTTAAAACTTCCAAAAATCCAATAATCGCAAGCGTTATTTGAAAATAGCCTGCAATTTTAGCAATCCGTTTTTTTTTGATCAAGGTACCGCCAACAGCAAACAGGCTAATGGCGTAAACGAAACTGTCTGCAAGCATATCCAAACTATCAGCTACAAGCCCCATTGACTTAGAAATCAGTCCTGTGGTCATTTCGATGATGAAAAATGCAAAATTGATGGCAAGGACCGCCCAAAGTAGCTTTTTTTGGTTGGTGTTTTCTTGAAAATAGCTTTGATCGGTTTGCTCGGTCGAGATTCTTTTACCGCCTAAGTTCAGTGCTATGACCATCTTTTCAATTTGGTCTATTTCTTCACTATGAAAAACGATCAATTTTCGGTTGGGAATGTCAAATTCCAAATTAGCAATACTCGAAATTCCATCCAATTGCATTCGGATTAGATTTTCCTCGGAAGGACAGTCCATTTTGGTAATTTCAAATACTGTTTTATTCACTCGGTTGCTTGCTTTTCACATTAATTAAAACGGTAAATTGTATAGCATCGACTAAGGCCTGTGTTTTCAAGGGATACTTATAAAAAGTAACACTTTCAACAAAAAGAAGACTATAGCGTTGATAATCAGTAAAGTATTATTTAGTGTACAAGTTAAAAAAAGGGTGCGATTTTATAAGCAAATACAATTTTCTCTGTTATAACTAATCATTTTGAAGCGCTGCATCGATTAATGCCGTAAGGGCTTCAATTTCTTTTATCGCCTTATTATAGGTATCATCTTTTTCCTCCATTACGTGCATAAGAGTAAGAATTAGGTTTTGAAATTCGTAGGAGTACACCTTGTCCGGCTCTTGAATTTTTCGTGTTGACCACTTTACAGTGCTCGTTACGGCAGGGGCCGCATACCCTATCATGGCATCATAGTGAATATTTTCCATTCTGTCGATATACAAATATACTTCCTCCAACTCCCGAGTGCCGTTTATAATTTTATCATTCTGAAGGAGCTTTATTTCCCCGCTATTTACCATGGTCTCGTAAATATTGCTTTGTCTGTCAAAAGCTGAATAATTCGTGAGCTTAGGGATTATTGCCCCAAGGGTATCCATTTTACTTCTATCATTGGTCTCAATGACTTTATTGGCAAATGCAAATTGAACCATATGCTGATTATTATAATCTATTTGATTTAGAATTAGAGCTTTATCCCCTGCAATCTGAAGTCTAATATTTTCATAGTACCGAATCTCGGCATTCTTCCTTATCCTATTGTCATCCCAATTACTTACTTGGAAGGCCAAACTGATCCCAATCATAACCAAGAGAATCTCTCCAATGGCATATAGTAGATACCGTTTAATGTTGCCTTGTTTTATAAGGGTCTGTCTTATTTTTCGGAATAGTTTCATAGTATTATATTCAATTTGTTTTAGTTATTGAAACAAAACGTATCTAGGTGGAACAAGGCCGTTTAGTCTCATATAAACAAGCATTTGTCCTCTGTGGTGAGTTACGTGGTCAGCAAGTAATAAGAAAATTTGTCGCTTCGTCCTTTTCAATCCCAAATAGTCTAGCCGGTCATCAAATTGAGTTGTATCAAATTGGGTAATTAACTTTATGGTTTTATCAAAGGTCTTATCAATTGTTGCAATCATTTCTTCTTTAGATTTATTGCCTACCTTAAATGTAGTGTCAGTGTTCCAATCCCTTGATTCTCGTCCACCTAACAATGACTGGGAATGCCAATCTAGCGCATATCCTATATGCATTAAATTTTCGGCAAAGGTCTTTACTTCGCGGGTGGCTTTAAAGTCATATTTATCCTCCGGCATCGTTTCTGCCACTAGAATTAAATATTTGCGGGAATTTTCCAAGCGCGCTAAATAGTCTTTAACAAAATTATCCTGCTGAGCGATCAGCGGTGATTTAACCGAACTAAATAACATTAGGGTTGTTAGAATAAGTATATGTTTCATAGTATTTAAGTTTCGTTTAGCTATGTTATAGACATATTCTTATTTCCTGAATTTGCCTAGGATGCCAATGTCCACAGCGCCGTTACAATGAATGGCAACGTTCGGGCTAAGGCCAATTTTAATAGGTATTAGGTTTTGTTGTGTGATTTTAAATTTTTTGATGGAAGCTTAATTGCAACTGGTTCTTGCTCCAATTATCCGTAGTTTGCCTCATAATACCAAACTGAATTTTAAGCCCTTTTTTTATCATGTATCCCATTGCCAGGTAGAGCCTATTTCGATCAAATATTTCCACAGTATTTCCATTCCCAATTTTTCGTTGTCCATTTATAAAAAGTTCATTATAAAGGGCGAGGTAGAGTGTTTTATCATCCATAGCCGCTTTGTTCAATGGGATATTTAAAAACAAATTATATCTATAACGTGTTCTAAAATCTTGATTCTCAACAAACCTTTGCTCGTAACGAAATCGGTGATTAGTATAGAAGCGATTGCCAAATTGGACTGGGAATAAAGCTTCCTGATAAATTCTACTCTCAGTGGAAGTCGAAGTATCAGATCCATAACTTCCCGTGGTTATATTCCCATAACCAAGCGTCAGTTTAATGTCAGCCTTCTTGGGTTTATAAGTTATTCCTCCACGAAGCAATAGTTGTTCAAGGTCTCCGGCTATATTCCAGTTACGGTATTGAACGTCCCCTTGAACACCCCATGAGCTTTCATTAAATGTTGTATTAAAGAAGTACATGTACCATGCTCCTGTCTTTTCTTCATCCAATTGAGCATTTCCGGATTTTGGAATGAATAGGGAAATGCATATTGATAGTAAAAATAAACTCTTTTTCATTTTCAAATAATATCACACAACAATTGTAAATAAGTACCAGTACGTATATTTCTATTTTGTAGTCGCGTACAATGTAGTTAAAATTTTAATCTTTTTTGAACTTTGGTGACGTTCAATGTATGCGTTGTGCGGCACAGTAGTTCATGGAACTTTAAACCGAGCACCAGACAATATTTGTTTGGTTTTTATATTATCTAAAATACTAATAAAAATGTATTACCGACCTCAAAAACAATAAATCACATCGGACAGCAAGACCCCGTATAACATATACATATTGTTGAAAAACGTTTTTTATTTAATGAGTTGTCAGTTTTATGATATATGTAATTACATATATTCTGTACGTTTGTTTTACTATTTCATTTGAATATATAAATATGCTTTTATAGTTTGTATGGACCAATAGCGCTTTTATGAAGAAGAAAGAAAATGGCACTAAAATAAGAAAGAAGCCTTGGCCAACTAAAGATGCTATGGAACAGGTTTATGCAATGAAACTTTGGGGTGATAACAAATCTGATTTTTATTCAGGTGTAGGATCACACCACCCTGAGATAGTAAATCCGTATATAGCTGTTTTAAAATCATTTTTTACATCTTTTAAAGACCCTCTTGTGGTATGTGATTTAGGTTGTGGGGATTTTAATGTAGGAAAAGAATTGGTGAAACATACTAAGAAGTATGTTGCGGTAGATATAGTAGCAGACCTAATAGCTTATAATAAAGAAAAATTTGCAGCAAATAATTTAGAATTCCATTGTTTGGATATCGCAGTAGATGAGTTGCCTTCTGGGGATTGTGCCTTATTAAGGCAAGTACTACAACATTTATCGAATGCTGAAATACAAAGTATAGTAAGTAAGTTAACTGATTTTAAATATGTTATTATAACAGAGCATGTACCTGAAGGGGATTTTGCACCCAATAAAGAGATTATTTCAGGACAAGGAATTAGACTAAAAAAACAAAGTGGTATAAATGTATTAGCTCCACCATTTAATTTTAAGGTAAAAGAACAAAAACAATTATTGTCTGTTATTTTAAATGATTGTAAAGGGGTTATTGTAACTACTATGTATAAAATTTGTTAAACTACTGGTACGTATATATCTATTTTGTACTCACTTAAAATGTAATTAAAATTTTAATTGCTTTTTTGAACTTTGGTAATGGTCCCTCTATGTGGTGCAGCTTCGATTAGCAGCTATGAACATCATTCACATTGTTGGTGGCCATGATTTTTTCTGTTATGTATTTTACCCAATTTTGTCATCCAATCATTCATTTACTGGTCGATTTATGCAATTCGTAGTATTTTCTCCATCTTACGTCCTTTCGCTAATTCATCCACCAACTTGTCCAAATACCTTACTTGTTGCGTTAACTTGTTCTCAATTTCTTCCACCCGATAGCCACAGATTACACCAGTGATAAGGTATGCATTGGGATTTAATTTAGAATCTTGAAAGAATTTTTCAAATGTCACTTTTTCTTCTAAGAGTTCTTGCAGTCTTTTATCATCATAACCAGTTAGCCACTCTATTACTTGTTGCAATTCTTCTTTTGTTCTACCTTTTTTCCCAACTTTTGTAACATAATGTGGATAGACTGAGGAAAAAGTCATTTTTGCAATGCGCTCATCGTGATGGCTTGTTTTACTCATATCTTTTATTTTACCATTTTAAGTAGTGCTTATCAAAAATCTTCTGATTTCTTCTAAAACGAATTGATTGATATTATTACTAACGTGATATGTGTTCAATATTCCATTTAATTTCCACTAAAGGGAGTTCCAAATATTCCGACTGCTAGTTCTATCCAAATTAGAATTACGATAATTAAAATCGCAACCAATAGGCCCACTTTGCGGTTAAGGTTCTTTATTTTTCTCATTACAATTTCGGATATCAATCCTGCACCGAATAACAGACCTCCTGCGATTATGAAATCTGTTGTTGTCCAATTTACTTAATCAGTTAACCGCATTGCTATTAATGGAATTAGCAATAGAAATAATGAAATCAGTAAAATAAAGATAAGTCTTTTGTTTTCCATATTCTTAAATGTTCTCATCGGTCTAACATGTTCGTTAAGGCAGATAGATTACAGAGTTAAAGGATGTGCGTTTATCGTACCACATTGCTGTCAAAGGTCTTGGCTCGTATGTTTGGTTTATTATAAATATACAATTATTGAATAGATTAGCTTAGAGTTGTAACCATATCAAAAAGGGAAGGGATATAGAGGTTTGGCTAGATACAACTATTTTGATATCGCTTCATAGAACAGCTAGCCTTTCCTTGCTTTCTTGGAACACGAACAGTACCTAGACCCCATACACGGAGGTCGAATCAAACGCTAGCAAAAGTGAAGTACTAAGGCATTCCATCCGAATAGATGTCAGCAAGGATATCTTATCGATATGCTCCTGTAAATTGGGTCGCAACCCAAAGAAAATTATTATTGCTGATGTACACGCTTTGGAAAAAGGAGAAATATTACGATTCGGACATTCTTAAAAAAGAAGCAGCAAGCCCAAAAGAACTTGCTGCGCAGGATAACAACTTGATAAATCAACTTGCTTCCTAAAATCTTAAGGAAAAAGCTTTTTTTTTGACACAGTACCTATGAGCAATAGCACCCTGTGGGACGCTACTTTCCATAGGTTTTGTTAGCACTTGTTTTTTTTCTGTTTATGGCTTTAAATCCCAGTATTATTAGAACTATTAGCAGGACAATAAAAAAAACGCTTGTTGAAATACTTTTTATAAGAGAAAAAGAATTAGTTGTTTTTACTGCAACCTCTGTCAAGTCAGGATAGCTTTTCAACATTGTGATTATCCCGAAATTCTCGAAATAATCTGCTATTCCCGCAATTATCGGCACTAGGCATACATAAATATATGGGGCATTGAGTTTGTTTAGTTTTTTCAGGAAATATGCCAAGAGTAAACAGTAAGTCAGTCCGAAAAGTAGCGGATAAATCATATCCACGGGTATTTGATTGGTTAGATAAGTCCTACGTCCAATTTCTCCTAGCGAGTTGAATAATTCGCTAACATAATTCAAGTCATACCCCGTTGGCATCATATCCAACAATTTCATTCCATTCGAGAATCCCATTGTATTGGGAATCGTAACGGTTAGCATAAACACGTATACTGCATTGGTCAGTATGAAAAGTCCTAAAACCTTTTTTCCTGAAATGTTGCCATTTATGAATTTAGTTAATCGTTTCATTTTTTTTAAATAAATGCTAACGGTCTCGTATCACCGTCAGTTACGGCTTTAAATTACTGATTTTCGGTTTAGAACTGACTTTCGCAATTCCGAGCGCAGCAAATTGCGGTTATACATTGTTGTAAACTTTTTTTTACTTTTTTTCTGGTTTATAGACATCTCGGAAAATCCTCCACTTATCTTTTTCTTTTTTCCAGACCAATAAGCATTCACCCTTACTTCTAGGTGTACCATCGCTATGAAAAAACTCAACGTATGCATCCTCGATTATGATATTTTCATTCCCCCATAAATTAATTATTCTGAATTTAATTCCAGTTATACTATCCCGTGTCATCTCGTATACCTCTTTCACAATATTATCTCTGCCAGAATAAGCACCAATTATTTTTGTGTCTAAAGTGTAAATGTCTCCAACTGCTATTGAATCCCCAATTTTTAATGCATCTTCAAATTCTTTGCTTCTTTGTTCAACAATTTTTGTTGCAGCTTCTATATCAAAATTACCATTGTTATTATTTTGATTTGAAATCTCTTTAGCGCTTTCAGCTTTATTTACGCATGAGATTGCAGATACTATTAATGCGGAAATAAGAATTATTTTACCTTTCATATTAGTTTATTATGAGTTTCTTAAATTGCTTACAACGGTATGTGTATGGTTAGTTGCGATTAAGAACTAAGATAGTAAAAAGTAGGGGAGCTTCAGGATTTCGACAGAAATCCTGAAGAGGCTCTTAAACGATTAAGCAATTTATCATACACGTTTTTTGGTGTAGTATATTATCATGTTCAAATTATAGTACACCTTATATTATGCGCCCTTTCCAAACATAATTAAGACAGCCTCTGTTGCTTTATCTGTTTCATTCCACCATTTATGATCCACTCCTGCTGGAATGAATATTGTATTTCCTTTAGATAAAGAAACTCTTTGTCCGTCCACTTCTCCTTCCGTAGTTCCTTCAATAGCAATAATCAGCATCGGAAATGGTGCAGCTTGTTCACGTGCGTCATCTCTCACGCGTTCTTCAGGCAATACTCTATACCATGCAGTACGTAATCCGGTTTGGTAATAAAATACAGTGAAATTTGAACCATGTGCTTTTCTCGTCATTCCTTCTCCAAAAGAGATGATTTCTGGAAATCCCCGTGTCCAAAAATGGAAAGAGAATGGATTTATTTTTGCATATTCTTCCACGCTAGGCTCATAGCCTTCCATTTGCTTAACACTCATAGGTGTGTAGTCTCCTGAAAATGCCTTGCCCTGTGCTGTCAAAGCATTGATTTTTCCTTCGTGTATGGCTTTTAGGGTTTCATATTCAATTACGTAAATAAATGTTGGTGTTTTTGGTAATCCTGCAATTAAGAGGACTTCCCATCCTTTTTCAATTTTATTTCCTGTTACAGTCACTGTCCAAGAGCCGTGATTCGGTATCTCAATTCCAAAAAATCATGGCTTCAGCTGCGAATCTATCATTTTGATAATCGGATACATAAGATTTAATAATTTCTTCCCGTATCACCAAATGATTTTCTTTTTCCATTAACGGTTTGGAATTGGCTAATTGAGCATGGATACAATTGAAAATAAAAATGCTGATAACTGATAGTAATATTGTTTTTAAAGATTTCATTTGATTTATAATTTTAAGTTCTTGTCTTAACAAATGAATTAAAAACTAGCCGTAAAATTAAGGATTCACCTTGTTTTGTGGAGAATGTGTATGTTTTAGGGGCGGACTTGCAATAGACTTACAATAAGATGGACGTATTGTTTAGAAACTGGAATTTCATCATCATAATTGATTAGTTGAATTGTCGTGTTTCGACTTGTATTTTTCGTAATCTTAAAAAATTTAATATTGATAAGTGCCTGCGATGACATCTATAAATAGGAGTGAGTGAATTAACAATTTGTGATTCGATATTCCTTAAACTAGATCTGAAAACTATCTTATTTCGCTTTCCATTAGCCTCCATATGAATATCTACATAGTTATCATCACTAACAATGTACATTACATGATTAAGATTTAATCGTAAAGACTTGGAATTAGGAGCTTTAATTTTATAGTTTTCATTAGAGGAAATCAATGAAAAACGTTGTCTATTTAAATAGCTTAAAACGCCAAGGGTAAAAAATGATACAGTAATTCCAATGACCAAAATTCTTCCAAGGACTAATAAGTACTCGATCCATGTGAAATCTCGAAAGCCTCCTAGATAACTTTTGTAGGTAAACATAATGGCCCCTACAAACAGTATAACCCATGCATACCACAATATAGCTTTACCAAAATTCCAATTCTCAAAAAGCTTAGGTATGACTTTGGGTACAAGAAATTCAATTATAATTATGGAAAGAAAAAAAACAATACCCAAACTAAAAATAATAAGATCAACGTACCATTCACCTGTTTGATTTTCAATATCGAATGGTTTAAAGATTAATATAAAAACGCTACAACTTAATCCGATTGCTAATATCCATAGAATATTTTTTCTTGAACTCTTTGGTCTTGGAAATGGTGTATATAGGAGATTATATAAATTCATAGAGTATAAAATTCTTCCAATATTTTTGCCTTCCAATCATCATTTTCTTTGAACTGAAGTAAAGCTCCACCCCAAATCCCATTTGAACTGGTCATTATCTTTTCGATCATTACATTGATATGAGGCAAAGTAATAAGTTCGATTGCTTTATTAGTAAGAATCCATTTTATTTCTTCAATCCCATTCGGGTTTTTTATTATTCCTTTTTTAATTAGTATAGATTTTGGAAAAACAAATTGGCCGAAGTTGTTTTTAGTCCGCAAGTTCACAGTATAAAAATCAATTTGGTCATTTTCTTCAAGCGGTTCAATCGGTCCGCTTCCGTTCCTTTTCCAGAATGTTACAAACTGTCCAGCTTTTTTCGGTGTAATTTTAGCGCTTCTACTTATACTTTTTTGTCCGTTTAATTCAAATCGGCAGGCATCATATTCTTTACTTTCTGTTTCGAGCTGGAAGTCCGAAATCTTCAGAGCACATCTTTCGTAAACTTCGGTATTTATTTGGGTCAAATTTTTGTTCAATTGTTTTTTCTATTGATTTTTAATATAGAAAGATTTTTTAGCATTACTTACAACGGTTTTGGCTATGATTTGCTTGCGCTATTCGTTTCGCTCGGAAAGGCAAGGACTGACCGTTCAACCATTGAAGTTGGGTTTTGTTCTACTTAAAAATAGGAAATTCTGATGAAGTTCTCGGGATGCGATGAATTTTAGCCGTCCTAAGTTTGTCTTTCATTAATTTATGATAGCAATTCCTTTTTTACTAATTAAATTGAATTGATCTTACATGAATAGTTCTTCCTTCGTTGCCGTCAAAAACGAAGCTTAGGGGGGTCTCTATAATTTTCTTATTTGCCGTCTTAAATTGGTCTATAGGTACTTTATAAACTTCCCATGTTTTAGTTACAGTAATATTAGCTCTAGACTCTTTGCCATCATGAAGATCATACTTATCTTTCATATTCAAGGCGAATTTCTCACCACCGTTCTTACCTTTCATTTCAAGAATTACATTTTTGTATTTTGTAAAATCCATTTCTGTTACACGGCCATTCAGTGCTTCAATGGTGAAAAACGGTGAACCCCAGTCAAAGGTATTTTCAGGATAAGTCAAAACTGTATAGTCATCCTCAAATTTTATCCCATCGTAATATTCGTTGCTAGATTGTGCATATATCAAATCGAAACCTGACGGGACTTTGCCATTAACCAATAGATTCAAGAAATCAACTTCTGCATATGTAAACAAGGTACCGCTAAAATCTATTTTGGTCTGCTCGTTAAAGTTAACTTCTTGCTTATCGACCATTTCAATATATTTTTCACCAAGCAGAATTTGCTGATCATATAAACTAGTCATATTTGCTTCTTCAAAACTTTTAGCTAGGAGTGCGGTGGTATTTTCATCATTCAAAATTTCCAAAAATTTCTCCTGGGGATCCGTTGTCATATAATCCCAGGGACTTATAAAAAGTGCACTTCCCTTATTTCTAAATTTATTGGACCAAGTTTGATAATCGCTCTTCAACAATCGATTATAATCTTCCTCCTGCCTTTGTATGCGTTCGGCTGAGGAGTAAAACGTTTGAAGTAACAATTCAATATCAGTCCCCTGAAGTTTACTTAGATAGATGGAATTTTTTAATGACTCAAAAGCACTTGTATTGGGTTGGTAATAAACAATACTAGTTAATTCATCAAAAGAGTTTGCTATATAAGCGTAATCTATAAAAACCAAAGTGGGTTTTGGTACGTCTATGTAGGTATCAAAAATAGAATCTGCCCGTATTCCAATAGTTTCTCTGGCCGTCCTAATTAATTTCAGATATCTAATATCAGATCGAATAGCACTGGAAATACTTTTCATTAGACCATCCAGTTCTTTTGCCTGTATGCGATCTTCATTCTTATTATTTATTTGTAGCGCTATTAAAATACCAATGACAACCAGGAGAATCTCACCAATAGCATACCTCATATATTTTAAAGGCTTGTTGTCGTTTGCTAGTTTTTTGCGGATACGCCTATAAAAATTTATCATAGCTTCTATTTGTGGTTTGACTAAGTCCGCATTGCGCCTGCCTGCCGGCAGGCAGGGCTATCTCAACCAATGGTCTACCAGACTTTTGATTTTGCAAAGGCAAAATATTGTTTTGATAATGAAAGAAGTTGATCATTTAAAATGTGGTTACTTCACCAAGATAATCAATTTTACAGTATCCTATTTTTTAGCTCGAAGACTATAATTTCGAAGACCGTCACATTGTAGAGCGTAACAGATGTAGTATTGGTTGGTCATAATGAAGGCTAACAATTGGATATAAGTACTGGTACGTATATTTCTATTTTGTGGTCACTTCCAACATAATAAAAATTATAATCGTTTTTTGAACTTTGGTACTGGTCTTGTGTATGATTGCGTCACGTTTTTGGTGTGATGAGCCCGTCTGCCAGCAGGCAGGTTATAGACGTTTCAATGCAACGTATTATTCAATCCCAAAGTTAATGGTTATAGAACTTTCCAATCTAATTTGCTCAAATGCTATATCAATCGGATCATATTCCTCTTCCTTGTTCATTGATGCTAACCCTCGAATTTGAATGCCTGCTGATTTTCCTTGCAGTATTCTTGCTATGTTTGAATTCACGTCAGATATATACATGGCCTTTCCTAATTTCTGATTCAATGGTTTGAGCATTGATTCAGCCTGCATTTTTGCTTTGTAGACCGCCTTTTGTTTTAACTCCATTTTTAGTTGTTCAATTTTTGAATATTCCGTTTTACTCAAATGAACGTTCGAAATTTCAATTGATTCTAACCCAACAATTACTTTTCCTGCGGTTACCGCATCATAGACTAAAAGGGAATATGCTTTGTTTTTTAATACGTCAGTTCTTTTTAGAAAGTAATTTTTAAAGTTACTCGTGACATCAGATAACGTAAGTTGTTTTTTTGTATCAATTCCCAGCGCAATGAGTTTAGTGTTCATTCGGTTTTCAAGTTCCTCGACAGGAGTTCTTCCTTTTGTATCTTTTTCGGTAATCAGAATTGATAAATAAATCCGGTCCGGAGTCACAAGCGTGTCAACAGTGGCTTTTGTTTCCAAATAAGGTTTGTCAATAAAGTTTTTTGTTTGAGAGTAAGTCTGAAAAGTCAGAAACGTTAATAGTACGATTAGTCTAATTTTTTGCATTTCATTTTAATTTAGATATTTAGTAATTCAGTTTCTTTTTACGAAACTATGATTTGTTTTAGTTTCTGGAAAGTGGGAATGAGTGAACCATCTTCTTGAGTTAGTCTGTTGGTCATTTCGCAGGATTTTTGAAATGTTGTACAACAATTGTACATAAGTACTTGTACGTATATTTCTATTTTGTAGTCACTTCCAATATAGTCAAAATTTTAATTGCTTTTTTGAAACTTGGTACGGGTATGATGCGTTATTTTTTCAGTTCTTTTAAAACCAATTCCGCTATTTGATAATGGCAATGCGTCATGGGGTGCCATTCGTCGTACCATAAATACGTTTTCGGATCTGGGAATTTGTAGGTTCCTCTCCAAGGGGTGTTTTTAAATTGATTTTCAGCAACTAAAGCATTCATAAAGGCATCTATATCCAAGAAGTATATTTTTATGGCTGGCTGGGCATGTACCAACCCGTTATGCTCGTCAAAAAGAGTGCTGTAAAGACCTGCATTAAACGTCTTCGTTAATTTTTTGACTGTAGGGACAAGATCATGATACTCGGTATCAGGGCCATAGCCAAGTGATAGGGTAAGGTCAAAATTATTGAACACCACAAGGTGTTTTGCGCCTTTTTCGATTAATTTTTCCAGTCCTGAACGAATATTCTTAACGGAGTTCATAGGGTCATCCTTAGCGTCCCAATAGTCATTGACCCCGATCCAGACGGTGAACAAGGTCTCTTCTGGATCAGTCGTCATTTTGTAGCCATCAATTTGCCAATTAAAGCCCGACCAATCAAACCCCAAAAAATGGCCATTATCGGTCCTGGCACCACCCCACGCCCTGTTATCGAGTGTTTGGCATTGCATCATTTTAGCAAGATGCTCTACCCAAATAGGACCATTGGTGTCCCGATCAAACCCAAAACCGTTTACGTGACCATTATCGGTAAAACTGTCTCCGAATGCCACGATGTTCTTGAAATTTTGTGCGTAGCCAATTTGAAGAAAAAGGCAAAGGCCTAGTACGAAAAAGAGTGAAACTTTCATGAATAGTTGTCCTTAAGGGCCTATAAATAGTGCTGTCGACCTATTTTGACTTAAAAGTAGGAATAAATTCTAAGATGGTTAAACAGAGTTTTCAATGCGTTTCATTTTTAAACTTAGCGAAGATCTGAAGACTGATCATTTTTCCGTTTTTAACTTCGCAATCTTTCATAGTTCCTTCGTGTTTGAATTTAAGCTTTAATAGCGCTTTTATACAATTTTCGTTTTCCGTTTCAACAAAGCCTTCGACCCTGTGTAATCCTAAATTGTTGAAGGCATGGTTCAAAATCAGGGGTATAGCTTCAGTCATAATTCCACGTCCCCAATTTTCAGGGAGCAACCAAAATCCGATTTCTGCTTTTTTATTTTCTCTATCCAAGTCATTTAAGCCACCCGCGCCAAGAAATTTGCCATCGCCTTTAGCACAAATGGCCCACCAAATCCCCGTTGCGTTCTTTTCAAGATTGGAAAACCATAGCATTTGCTCCTTGGTTGCCTCTAAACTCCTAAAACTGACCCCGTAATATTGAATAACATCGGGATGGGAAAGTCCGTTAAAGACATTATCTAAATCAGTATCGTTGAATTGCCTAAGATATAGGCGGTCTGTTCCTAGTATTGGAAATTTTTTTGTTGTCATTTTTTTGAATGGTTACCTACACAGGCAATCGTTTTTTGGACTTTGGTTTAAACGTCGTTCTTTGTTTGGATTTCTATTAATCGTCAATAGCTGTTTTGGAAAAGTTCTTTTTTTTAAGAAAATGACTCACCATAAAGAGAATCCCCACAATAACGAATGGTATGGTGATCGAAAGGATGATGCCGAGGCTCATCCAAATGGAGTCGTTCATTTTATAATTATGCACGAAAACAAACGGACTCAATCCAAGACCAATAATAATAAAGATTATACCGCCAATATATTCCCATTTCCATGCAATGATAAGAAATGCGATTAAAATAAATGATGGAATGAGATGCATGATAAAAGCACCAAGTTGTTGCCAAATGGTTAGTTCAGGCGAAAAAGCATCAGCTGCGAATAAACTAACAAAGAGAATAGCGAGAATGCAGATGATCCGTGGTAACCAATGAAATACTTTGAGCGGTTTTTTCATTTCATTTCAGTATTGAATTTAATCCTACTCGTTTGGCTCTTCGGTGTAACCCCATTGTTAGCTTTTCGTTCTTTCCGATTGACCCCCAATCCTACTAAGTATACAGCCTCTGGAATCATTCTCCATTTTGCTTTACATATACCTCTATCCTTAGCATCACCTCTTTTAATTCTTCTAATTGGGATACAATTACTGGTAATAGATCCTTGATAGACCAATGCCAATTGGCGGCATTACTATCCAATTCATCCTTGATGCCTTTTAAGGCATATAATTCATCTTCCGATACATATGGCTTAAACATCGCACCTTGCTTTTTTTGATATTTCGCTAGGCCCCGTTGAGAGATCAATGTCACATCAATGGCGTTCATAAAATCATAGTTTGTTGAATATAAGTTCTTGGTTTCCTCTAAATGGTTGTAAAGGGTAACGATTTTATTTCTAAGGTCGTTATCACTGATAATACCAAGTTTGGCGCTTGATTTCATTTCATTGTAGGTAGCATTATTACTTACGAAGGATAAGGGTTGCATCACATCATTGATGTAACTTCTCATGGCCTTATTAAAGCTTTCACGATTGTTTTCTTTATGGAGCTCGGAAAGAAAATTTTGAATGATAGGAAGACTGTTTTGAAAGTCCAATTTTTCTTGATGTAGAAAAAGGCTATCCGCTAAAAGATCGTGCTTCATTTGATTCAGATAATAAAGCTCCGTCTTTTTATTGATGCGATTTTGGTTTGCAGTATTGATCTGCAAGGCGATCAAAATTCCAATAACAACCAGTAAAATCTCACCAATAGCATATCTCATATATTTTAATGGCTTATTATCATCTGCCATTTTTTTACGAATTTTCCGGAAGTAGTTGATCATTGGTCAATGGTTGGTTATAGTGCCTACTTCGTAGCTTTTCGGCTTTCGTAGCCAAACTACTTCGGCGAAGTAGGCTAGCGAAGTAGTAATGAAGGCTAACAGTCTTGTACATGATTAGTTACGTGCATTTTCAACAGAATGGGCATCTGTGCCTAAAGATAGTTGATTGCAGTAATTTCAGGCTTGAATTTCCGCCAAAATCAATACTAGGCGTTGTTGTAGTAAGCATATGGCATTTCATACACACTTCATTAGGGTTTTACTCTTTGACCTTCGGGTCTGAAAACCAGGTGTCTCGAAAAATTTGCCATTCGCCATCCACTTTCTTCCAGATCAACAAATATTTACCGGTCGATTTCCATGTACCGGTCGCATGGGCGAAATAACCGTTTCCCTGTTCCACAAGCAAGTCTTCGTTTCCCCACAGACCCGTTGTGGTGTAGCTGCCGGTAACGCTGTCCCTGACCCAACCTTCAAATACTTTTACAATATTCTGCCTGCCAATGGTTGACGGACTTCCGTCATGAAAAATCTCTGCATCTTCTGCATATAAATTCCCAAATGCAGCCTTATCGCCATTAATCATTGCGTTTTCATATGCTCTTAGACGGGATGTTATTTCGCTTTTCGCTTTTTCTATATCGAATTGGGTTGTGTCATTCACGGGTTGCTTACAATTGACAAGGGCTATTGTCAAGAAAATTATCAAAACTAGATTTGTCATCTTATTTGAAAGGGATGTGATTTTCATAAGTTATTATTTATCCTCTTTGAATTTTTGAGTATAATTTGATTTTAAATGTAAGTCCATTTGAGGAAATGGTATGGTAATCCCGTTTTCAGCAAATTTTTGACTAATAATTCTGCGGATATCGCTTTTTACTCTATTTATCCTGAAGATATTTTTACTAAAAAATAAAACTTGAAAATCTAATGATGAATTTCCGAAATTTACTAATCGTGCTTCAGTTAATTCCTTGTCAGATATATCTGGATGCTCAAAAGCACTTTCTTCTAAAATTTTTATAACTAAATCCACATCGCTACCATAAGCAACGCCAACATCTATTTTAAAGCGGGTTATCTTTGTCTGGTGGCTCCAATTTATTACTTTATTAGTAGTAATTAATGAATTTGGAATTATAATGGAAATATCATTTGTGTTTAGGCCTTTGGATGTTCTTAATCCAATACTTTGGATTTTTACAACATCGCCATCTATTTCCAAGACGTCATCTATTTTTATGGATTGTTCTGAAAGTAGGATTATTCCTGATATGACATCATTGAATGTTTGCTGTAATCCTAATCCTATTCCAACAAGTAAAGCAGCAGAACCGGCTATTAATACAGTTACTTTAACACCAATAGTTTCTAAAATAAACCCGACTGCTATTACCCATATTATATAGCTTATGATTTGAAATATGGCATAAGAACTCCCTTTGTCAAGTTTTTTAAACTTACGTTTACTAAAAAGTGTTTTCTTAATTAACCATAATAATAATTTGGTAATCAGAAAAATTAGTAAAATAGTCACTAATGTATAAACCTGTATCTTGAATTCTCCTACACTAATAAGCTCAAATTCCAAAAATTTTCTTACTGTTTCCATATTGTTCTTTTAATGCCACAAAATGTTTTGAATATACGTCCGTTTTAATGGCGTTTATTTTTTGTTGTCCGTAGCCTATTTATTTTTTACATGTTTTTCTAGCCATTGATCTTGTTCCCATAGTAAATGAAGTATACTTTCCTTTGATCTATATCCATGGCTTTCTTTTGGTAAAATTACTAGGCGAACTGTAGCTCCCAATCCCTTTAAGGCATTAAAATAACGTTCACTTTGCATGGGGTATGTTCCGGAGTTATTATCTGCCTCTCCATGTACCAATAATAATGGTTGATTCATTTTATGGGCATGCATAAAAGGAGACATTGTATTGTAAACATCAGGGGATTCCCAATAGTTACGTTCTTCTCTTTGAAATCCAAATGGGGTTAAGGTTCTGTTATAGGCACCACTTCTTGCAATACCAGCAGCAAATAAATCGGAATGTGAAAGCAGGTTTGCTACCATAAAAGCACCATAACTGTGACCTCCAACAGCAACTCTGTTTCTATCAATATAGCCTAAATTATCAACTGCATCTATTGCGGCTTTTGCATTTGCAACCAATTGCGCTCTAAAAGTGTCGTTAGGTTGCGCATCACCTTCACCCACAATTGGAAAAGAAGCATCATCTAAAACCACATACCCTCTTGTTACCCAATAAATCATGGAACCATAAGATGGATAAGTAAACTCGTTAGGATTATTAGTGCTTTGGCCTGCACTCGATTTATCTTTAAATTCAGTGGGGTATGCCCATAAAATCATTGGCATTTTTTCATTGCTGTTCTTATCATAACCTTTAGGTAAGTATAGGGTTCCAGAAAGGTCTACACCATCATCCCGTTTGTATTTGATTACTTCTTTATGTATATTTTGAATACTGATAAAAGGGTTTTCAAATGAAGTTAATTGGGTTATTTGATTTCTTTTAACATCCTTTAAATAATAATTCGGGTATGCTTTCGGAGATTCAATTCTTACCAATAATTCGTTCTTTTTCGGATCGTAATTTCTTAGATCTTCAACTTTATCTGTATATGCCGATTGGTAAATTCGTTTCTTTTTAGTGGTTTTTAAATTGACTTGGTCTACAAATGGGAATTGTCCTTTTTCAGTATATCCATCTCCAATTAAAAACGCATTATCTTTTAGTAAAGTTAAAATGGAACTCCCCATATAATTTCTTTCAGTCACAAAATTTCCAGGATCACTGTAAGTATCTTGATAATTTCTATCTGAAAGTATTACTGGTTTTTGGGATGTATTGGAAGGATTGAAAATATAGGTCTTGGTATTTCTAGTATTCCACCAATAATCATGGGCAATAGCTATCGAATTATTACCCCATTCAATGTCATTAACTCGATTGATAGTTTTTAAAATACTTTTATCACCATTGTTAAAAGGAGCTTCCAATTCAAATACTTCGTCTCTATAAGCTACTTTGTTTTCTGGATTACCATCATCCAATGCTTTTGTGTAAACTAGCGTAGCTGGTTTGTCATTTCTCCATCTAAAGTTTCTTTTCCCTTTTCTAACCGACATAAAACCTTTGGGAAGATCTTCAATTAAAGGAACTTCAACTACGGTTTCTACTTTTTTACCATCGCTCGTATAAACTGTGGTTTTTGAGGGAAATCGCCTGTAAGGGACCAAATAAGAAAAAGGCTTATGCACCGTATTTACTAATACATAATTACCATCCGGAGAGAAATTTATAGAAGTATAAATGTCGTTATCCAACCACTTTTCTTTTTTCCCATCCAAGGATACCTTATAAATCTCCGATAGCGCAAGTTGTTCAAAATTATGCTCATCGCTTTTGTTTTTTAATAAATCCTGATAGGTTCTATTTTGTGCTTTTTTACCGTCATTGACTGAAATAGTAGGCCCTAATGGTATAGCGGTTTTTGTGTTTATAAGCGGCTCCCTATTTTCTGGGATGGTTTTAATTAGTAACGATTGGCCATCTTCAAACCAGTTGATCACATTACAAATATTTGCATTTATATTTGCATTTGTTAGTTTAGTTACTGAAGAAGTGACTAAATCAAGAACCCAAACTTCAACTCCATCTGATGTGGTATTCGTTAGGGCCAACTTTTTTTGATCAGGTGACCAGTTGAAGTTGGTTAACTTTGGATTCACAGGTAATCCTTTTACTTGCGAAATTACTCCTCCTTTTTTCTTTAAACTTTTAACTTTAACATTATTAAAATAAGTAACTCTGCTTCCTATATTGGTTTTTGGATCAATACGTAAACCACCAAGGCGAAGTTCTTCTTGTGAAAGCTCTTCAATAGATTTATAAGCATCCCGAAACAACAATATCATATACTCCTTACTATCATCTAAAAGCACATTGGGGGCTCTTGGTACATCAACCAATTCTAAAATTTCCTGTGGCGGTTTTTGATAGATAGCATTTTCTTGAGCATTGACTTTTACTATTGATAGTAAAAGAATTAAATAAATAAATTGTTTCATGGTATATTTTAATTTATTGGTAATCTATGGATAGCGCTACTAGTAAACATAGTTTAATTTTGGAATTATATTCAATGTAGTTAAAATTTTAATCGTTTTTTTGAACTTTGGTGAGGAAATTAGGGGTCGTTTTCTACTTAAATCCAATGATGACTTTCAAAAAAATTTTTTTCAAAAGCGACTATCTGGTCGTCCAGCCACCATCAATAAGCATTATTTCCCCCGTAATGAGTGAAGCGGCATCCGAGGCCAAAAACACGACAGCGCCAGCCACCTCCATAGGTTTACCAATACGGCCCAAGGGAATCCTATCGACCACACTTTGTCTAAAATCCTTATCCTTTAACCAGGGTTCGGTACCCGGAGTTTCTATAAAGGTCGGTGCTACGGCATTGACGTTAATATTATATTTTGCCCATTCCGAAGCAAGGTTCTTGGTCAGGTGATTGACCCCTGCTTTGGTCATACAATACACCGACTCGCTGTCCAAGGCAATAAAACCAGCCTGTGAACTCATATTGATAATGCGGCCAAATCGCTGTTTGATCATCTGTTTGCCTACTGCCTGTGCGGTAAAAAAAGTCCCTTTCAAATTCAAGTTTACGGTATGGTCAAAATCTGCTTCTGTGACTTTTTCAGCAGGATTACCCGGGGCAACACCAACATTGTTCACGAGGATATCGATCTTACCAAAAGTTTCGACCACGTGGGCTACGGCATCATTGATCTGCCGAAGACTGGATACATCCATTTGCAAACGGATCACCTTTCTGCCCATGGTCTTGATTTCCTGCGCCAGGTCAGCGGCAGTAGTTACATCCCTTAAACCCAAAGCAATGTCCGCACCCTCATGTGCCAAGGCAAGTGCACATGCCCTTCCAAGACCTCGGGCGGCTCCCGTAACCAGTGCCACCTTGCCATTGAGCTTGAAATTTGGGTATTCTTGTTCCGGTTTTCTCATATTTTTTCCTGTAATGGCCTATCGTTTACCTGAACTTGGTTGGAAGGCATCTAGTTGGATAACGATTTTTCAGATATTTAAAAGCTTATCTTGACTTTTTCAATCTTTTTGCCGCCTTCTTTTCCTTAGCCGTTTTTTCAGGTTCCTTTTTTACGTTTTTCTTTGCGTCTTTACTTTTTGCCATGATAGTATCCTTTTAATAATCTATATATTCAGTATCCTTTAAAATTAACCTTTTTTTGAATATACAGGGACTGTTTTTGTTTGCCAATTTTGACCCTAACCTGCCCTACATTAGTATAAAGGGTTAGCGTTAGGTGAACGGAAGCCTCAGTATTCGTTGTGGCTTTATTGTTTGGGGATTAGGGAGGCACTTTTAAATAAATCGTTCCCCATTCAACTTCTTTAATAGCATTTAACAGTAGTAGCTTAAAATATACTGGGTCTGTGTAAGGGCATTTATAGCGGTCAAAACACAAATGGAACCAGATATATCGATTAAAGCCTGTGCTTAATCCAAAACAGTAACCTGTGAACTGTTTTTGCACTACTATTGGGTACTAATAAAACCCCCGAAATATGAAAACAAAAATCAATTTTATCGAAGTTGGAAGATTTCTTATTTGTCTAGGTATTTCCTGGATTGCCTGGTTTTGCATGTTGCATACAGGATCTATTTTTTAGGGAAGACCAACGATTAAAATAAAAATAAAGTTGGCCGCTTCTTAATGGAAGCGGCTTTTTTTGAAAGCCAAATAGGCATTATATAATTAAACAGGAAGTGAACTTGAAAGGTATTCGGTGCTAAAGTGCTCTTTTACACTACTAAGGAAGACCGTGCCTATTCTTACAATTAGTTGATTTTTGCCCCAGCTTTTTTAAGGATTTTGTCAATTAGTTTACGTTCTTTTTTGTTGAGTTTACCATCAGCACCACCCATTTCATTTAGAAGAACTGTTAAAGCATGCTTTTTATTATTGGGCATTTCCTTTAAAATAGACCTATATTCCTTATTGGTTATATCCCTGGATTCCTTTATAAGGGACTTGTCAAATCTAAGGATCTGCATTAATAGGGTCATAAAATCCACTTCTGCATTTTCTATTTGCCCATCTGCAAGTATTACCTCCTCAATTGCTTTTATTATTGCTAATTTTTCGGCCAAATTATATTGCATATTCCCCTTTTTAATATTTTATACAAGGTAAAAAAAATCCCCAAGAACATCATATTTTTAATTGCTTTTCAACCAAAAAATAACCTTAGGGCAAGGTCTGTTAAAAGCTGTTATTAAATTGATTGCATATTTCAATTGAAATCTGGTCGGGTGCTACTACAGGTTCCTTTATCGAAGCAATATGAGAATAGCACCAATGGCAGTTAGCACCAGAATCATTTTGCGGTAAAAATCTTCCTTAATGATCTTCACCAATCGCACCCCAACAAATAAACCGATAAGAATTCCGGGGATAAGCTTTAAATCGACAAGAAGAGTTTCTGGAGTTATTGTGCCCCAAGACCAAATATGAAAGGGCACTTTAAAAAGATTGATAATAAAGAATAACCAGGCCGCAGTGCCAATAAACTCATTTTTGGGCAATCGCATAGCCAAGAAAAAAATATTGCTAAATGCCCCTGCCAAATTGCCGATCATCGTAGTGATACCCGCCATTATTCCCATAAAACCTCCAAAGGCCCAATGTGTGGGAACATTTTTCGATTTTTTACGATCCCACCAATACATCATGACTACACTGCCCAAGATGATAATGGCCATTCCAATTTTAAAGGTCTTTTCGTCCAGATCCTTTCCAATAAAAACCCCGATAAGAACCCCGGCAACCATCCATGGCAAGAATCGAATAATATATTTCCATTGCGTATGCCGGTTATAATAGATTACAGCAAAAATGTCACCTACTATTAAAAGGGGTACAATTAGTCCGGTAGATTCCTTCGCGCCAAAGGCCAGGGCCATTAGCGTAACAATGATTATGGCGATACCCTTAATCCCTGCTTTGGAAACACCGATAACAAAAGCAGCGGTCAAAGCCAAGATCCAAGCTAAGGTAGATATATCAGATTGTATTGATAGCAGCACATTTGTCGTTTAGCGAACAAGGGACAAAAGTATTCTAAAATATTATATCTTTAGCCGTCAACCAATATACCACCAATGGAACTAAGTACTTTAGATTATAGCTTTATTATAGTATTCTTTACCATAGTTTTAGGAATCGGGGTTTATGTCTCCAAAAAGTCAGGGAAGAACAGTTCAGAATTTTTTCTTTCGGGCAGAACCATGCCCTGGTGGCTTTTAGGCCTTTCGATGGTGGCGACTACATTTTCAACCGATACGCCTAATTTGGTCACTGATATTGTGAGGACCGATGGCGTTTCTGGTAACTGGGTATGGTGGTGTTTTTTGATAACAGGGATGTTAACCGTATTTGTTTATGCCAAACTTTGGCGTAAGTCGAATGTAAATACAGATCTTGAATTTTATGAATTAAGATATGGCGGCAAACCCGCCAGGTTTTTAAGGAAATTCAGAGCGGTTTATCTAGGGGTTATTTTTAATGTGATAACCATGTCTGCAGTTACTTTGGCAGCTATTAAAATCGGGGGCATCATGTTAGGACTTGAACCTTGGCAAACGGTTGTAAGTGCAGGATTGATTACGGTTACCTTTAGTGCCTTGGGTGGGTTCAAAGGGGTTGTTTATACTGATTTCCTATTGTTTTTCGTTGCAATGGCAGGCGCCATAGGGGCAGCGTATTACTTGGTTAATTTACCTGAAGTGGGCGGTATTGACGCGGTAATGTCCAATGAAAATGTAAAAGACAAACTTTCTTTATTGCCAGATTTTAGTAACACAAAGGCAGTAATTACCTTATTGGCAATTCCGCTTGCTGTGCAGTGGTGGAGTTCTTGGTATCCTGGAGGGGAACCTGGAGGCGGGGGCTATATAGCCCAACGTATGCTAGCTGCAAAAGATGAGAACCACGCTATTGGAGCCACATTTTTCTTTAATATCATGCACTATGCCCTAAGGCCTTGGCCATGGATTTTAGTGGCTTTGGCCTCCCTGGTACTGTACCCCGATATTGCTAGTATCGCTGAAGCATTTCCGAACGTTCCGGCAGACAAATTAGGTCACGATTTGGCCTATTCCGCCATGTTGACCAAATTACCAAGTGGTTTATTGGGCTTGGTGTTGGCATCATTGATCGCCGCTTATATGAGTACCATATCAACCCAATTGAATTGGGGGTCTTCTTATATTGTATTTGATTTTTACAAACAACAGATCAATCCCAATGCCTCAGAAAAAAGGTTAGTGGCAGTAGGTAGACTATCTACGGTAATATTGATGGTTTTAAGCGCAATTTTGGCTTTGGCAATGCAAAACGCAATGCAGATTTTTGATATGCTATTGCTGTTTGGCGCTGGTACGGGACTCATCTTTATCCTACGATGGTTTTGGTGGCGGATCAATGCCTGGACTGAAATTTCGGCCATGTTTGCCTCTGGTATTCTATCCATATTTTTAAAGGCAACACCATTAGGTGAATTCTTCTTTAATACAGAAACAGGGATATTACCGGATTGGGGGGAAATTCCTTTTGTAATGATCATAACTACGATTATTTGGGTAACTGCAACATTTATGACACAACCCGAATCAAAAGAAGTACTTCGGTCGTTCTATAAGAAAATACAGCCGGGAGGTCCTGGTTGGGCCAAAGTGGTTGAAGAGGCTAAACAAGA
This sequence comes from uncultured Flavobacteriaceae bacterium, assembly GCA_963768235.1. Lineage (GTDB taxonomy): Bacteria > Bacteroidota > Bacteroidia > Flavobacteriales > Flavobacteriaceae > Maribacter_A. The sequence goes on along the minus strand of CAVYHF010000007.1, from coordinate 472,016 downwards.
CAATACCGAAATTGACATGGGTGAAAAATGGAGCGTCCCCTCGGGAATTTTGGCTATGCTTTTGGGTGTTGTTCTGATCTATACGATTATGTTCGCAACAGGCCATTGGATTTATGGGCATACCACTTCCGCATTGATCTTAACCGTTGTGGCCCTTGTTTCAGGATTCTTATTGGTCAAAGCCTGGGGTAGAATGAAAGACGATATACTTTAGGGTATATGAAAAATAGGGTTATTTCAGTTGATATTTTTAGGGGCCTGACCATAGTATTGATGATTTTGGTCAACACCCCTGGTACTTGGTCCAATGTTTATGCCCCCTTTTTGCATGCAGAATGGCATGGGTACACCCCAACGGATTTGGTTTTCCCATTTTTCCTGTTTATTGTGGGAACATCAATTGCCTTTGCTTATCAAAAAAAGAAAGGTACTGCCGCTACCTATAAGAAAATTACAATTCGGAGTTTAAAATTAATTGGTCTTGGATTATTTCTGGGAGCCTTTTCCATTAGTTTTCCGTTTATAAAGGACTTTGCCGACATTAGATTTCCTGGGGTGTTGCAACGTATAGGTGTTGTGTTCTTCTTCACGGCGATTTTGTTCATCAATTTCAATTGGAAAACATTGGTAGGTATCTGCGCTGTATTTTTGGTTGGGTATTGGTTGTTGATGGGGTATGTACCTGTTGAGGGAATGGAATCTACTTTCGAACGTGCGCCCAATAATTTGGCCAATTATATAGATGTGAAAGTGTTAGGTACACATAATTACAAACCTGATTATGACCCTGAAGGGCTATTGAGTACCATACCTTCAATTGCTTCTTCCTTATTGGGAGTTTTTACAGGGTTGATCTTAACTTCCAAAAGGGAAAAGAAGGAAATGATCCTTGTGGGCTTAGGTGTTATAATGTTGATTGTTGGTTACTTATGGGATATGGTGTTCCCTATTAATAAAGCACTTTGGAGCAGTAGTTTCGTAATGGTGACTGCTGGTTGGGCCAATATTTTCCTAGCCCTTATTTACTATTTATCAGATGTGAAAGGGCTAAAGTTTGGCAGTATTTTTAAATATGCAGGGGCAAATGCGATAACTGTTTATTTCCTCTCAAGTTTTGTGAGCAAGTTGTTCTATTCCATCAAAGTTGATGGCGATACCTCTTTGCACGGCTGGTTGTTCCAGAATATTTATGTGCACAGTTTCATGTCTATGGAACTATCATCCTTATTATACGGCCTCACAGTAGTTAGTTTCTATATGCTGCTGGCCTATATAATGTATAGAAAGAAGATATTTATAAAGGTATAAACAATGACTACGAAAGGGGTTGCATTATACGGGCGACATATTTTCCAATAACGTCAAATTCCAAGTTCACAGTACTTCCTATTTCATACGTATTAAAGCGCGTATATTCATAAGTATATGGTATAATAGCTACGCTAAATGTATTCTTGCCTGAATCAACAACGGTTAAACTTACCCCATCAATGGTTATTGACCCTTTTTCAATGGTAATATTATTTTGTGAGGCATCATATTCAAAGGTGAAGAACCAACTACCATCTTTTTCCAAAACGGCAATGCATTTACCAGTTTGGTCAACATGGCCTTGAACAATATGACCATCCAATCTGGACCCCAATACCATGGCCCTTTCCAGATTGACTTTATCCCCAACCTTCAATTCACCCAAATTGGTCTTTTGCAGCGTTTCATCAATCGCTGTTACCGTATAAGAATTACCGTCTAATGAAACTACGGTTAAACAAACACCATTATGTGCAACACTTTGATCGATTTTCAGTTCTTGGGTTATTGGGGAATTAATGCTGATATGAAGATTTCCCTTATCTCTTTCCAGTTGTTGTACTTCTCCTAAAGATTCGATTATTCCCGTAAACATGTGTCGTTTAAATTAAGTAGTTTTGTGCTTTTAATAAGATGCAAAGGTAAATATATAATGCAGGAAAGCCGAAAAATAAGAGTGGGAATATCCATAGGTGATTTAAATGGAATTGGATGTGAAGTCATACTCAAATCTTTTGAGGATTCCCGTATGTTGGATTTTTGTACGCCCGTTATTTTTGCTTCGAACAAAACCATTTCGCACCAAAAAAACGAGTTGGGTATAACCATAAATTATAATGGCGTACCTGATGCTACCAAAGCAATTGATGGTAAGATCAATGTAGTCAATGTTTGGAAAGAAATCCCAAAAATCGAGTTTGGGCAAGAGACCAAAGAAGGTGGTGCATATGCCATTAAATCGCTCCGTGCTGCCGTAAAGGCTTTAAAGGAAGATACAATTGATGTTTTGGTCACGGCGCCCATAAATAAAAAAAATATACAAGCGGAGGATTTCAACTTTCCAGGGCACACCGATTATCTAGCGCAAGAGTTGGAAGGTGAAAGCTTAATGTTTATGGTCACAGATACGTTGAAAGTTGGTTTACTCACGGATCATGTAGCGGTTAAAGATGCGCCAACTGCAATAAATCCTATATTAATAAGGACCAAAGTTAGGATCATTGAAAAATCATTGAAGATGGATTTCGGTATACGAAAACCAAAAATCGCCCTTTTGGGTATAAATCCACATAGTGGGGATCATGGCGTTATTGGCAAGGAAGACGAAGATATCATGAAACCGGTAATCAAGGAAATGTCAGATGCTGGGCACTTGGTATTTGGCCCCTATCCGGCAGATAGTTTTTTTGGCTCAGATGCCTATAAAAACTTTGATGCCATACTGGCGGCTTATCATGACCAAGGCCTTATACCTTTCAAGACCTTGTCTTTTGGGAGTGGTGTGAATTTTACAGCAGGACTATCAAAAGTGAGAACATCCCCTGACCATGGAACAGCCTATGAAATAGCAGGAAAAGGAAAGGCCGACCATAGTTCTTTTAAGGAAGCCCTTTTTAAGGCTATTGAAATTTTTAGGAACAGGCAAGAGTACTTGCAATTGACAGAAAACCAACTTCAACAACAGAAAGTTAGACGTTAAGCATTGATTTATCAGTATTTTTCGGTGGAATTAAAAGCGTAAAATCTACTTCACTTTAGATAGATTGAATATTTACTTTCCATTTATTGGCTTTTATCAAAAAAAAAGTATCTTTGCACCCGCCTTTATATGGGCTAGAGTAATTTAACAAGTGTTGAAATGATGAAGCAAAAGGAGTTTAATATTCCTTTCTCTGGATTGAAGCAAGGAAAACACAAGTTTGATTATAAGATTGAAAACAAGTTCTTTGAATCTTTTGGATATGATGAGTTTAATGATGCAAAATTAGACTTACATGTTGTTCTTAATAAAATGAGCACCATGTTAGAGTTGGAAATGCAGGCAGAAGGCTCAGTAAATGTTGATTGCGATACCAGTAGGGAACCTTATGACCAGAAAATTTCGGGTGCTTTGGAACTGGTTGTAAAATTTGGTGATGAATACAATGATGAGAATGATGAGATTTTAATCATACCTCATGGTGAGCACCAGTTGAATATCGCGCAATTCGTTTATGAAATGCTAGTTTTGGCAGTTCCTCATAAAAGGGTTCATCCAGGTGTCCTTGATGGCACTTTGGAATCTGAGGCACTGAAAAAATTGGAAGAGCTAAGTCCAAAAGAAGAAAGAGATAATATAGAAGATTACGATCCCCGTTGGGATGAATTAAAAAAGTTAAAAACGGATAAATAATTAATAATGGCACATCCTAAAAGAAAAATTTCCAAAACGAGGAGAGATAAAAGAAGAACGCATTATAAAGCAGTAGCTCCGACAATTGCTAAGGATCCTACAACAGGTGAAATGCATTTGTTCCATAGAGCCCACTGGCACGAAGGTAAATTATATTACAAAGGTCAAGTTCTTATCGATAAGACGCAGGAAGCTGAGGCTTAATGACGATTTTTGATTACAAAATTGATTCCCTGCTAATTTAGCAGGGTTTTTTTATGCCCTAATTTCGATAAGAAAATCCGAAATTGAACCTAAATTTTCAATATTTGAGTAATTTTCATAAATAACCTCAGTTTATCAAAAAAATCACTTTTTAATCAAATAGTCGCAAAAAATCATTAATTTTCACCACTTTTGACGCATTTTTGAAGGTTTTTTACACAAAACATAATGTTGTATGAGTAAACTTACGGCGGCCATAACGGCTGTAGGGGGATATGTTCCCAAATTTATCCTGACCAATAAAATGCTCGAGGGTATGGTTGACACCAATGATGAGTGGATAACTTCTAGAACGGGTATAAAAGAAAGAAGAATATTAAAGGAGGATGAAGGCAGTGGTAGTTCGTATTTGGGCATAAAAGCGGCTGAAAATCTTATTGAAAAAAGGAAGGTAGATCCAGCGGAAATAGACTTGGTCATTGTTGCAACCGCCACGCCAGACAGTATGGTAGCCTCAACAGCTGCATTTATAGCTTCGGAAATAGGAGCCACAAATGCTTTTGCCTTTGATCTGTTGGCCGCGTGTTCAAGTTTCCTATATGGCATGTCAACAGCAGCTAGTTATATAGAATCAGGAAAGTACAAAAAAGTACTTTTAATAGGAGCCGATAAAATGTCCTCAATTATTGATTATACGGATAGAACCACTTGCATAATATTCGGTGACGGAGCCGGCGCGGTTCTTTTTGAACCTAATGAGGAAGGTCTAGGTCTTCAAGACGAGTATTTAAGAGCAGACGGTTCAGGAAGAAAATTTTTGGGGATGGATGCCGGGGGTTCGTTAATGCCGGCAACTATGGAAACCGTGAAAAACAGAAAACATTTTATCTATCAGGACGGTAAATCGGTTTTTAAATTTGCAGTTTCGAATATGGCCGATGTGGCAGCAAGAATAATGAAGCAAAATAATCTAAGTGATCAAGATGTAGCATGGTTGGTTCCACATCAAGCCAATCGGCGTATTATTGACGCCACGGCTAATAGAATGGGCTTGGATCATTCTAAAGTTATGATGAATATTCAAAGATATGGCAATACAACATCCGCTACATTGCCATTATTGCTGAATGATTATGAAGATCAACTTAAAATAGGAGATAATCTTGTGTTCGCTGCCTTTGGTGGCGGTTTCACATGGGGGTCCGTTTATTTAAAATGGGCATATAATAAATAACCAATCAACTAATTAAAATCACTTTCTATGGACATTAAAGAAATTCAAAGCCTCATAAAGTTTGTGGCCAAGTCTGGTGCTAGCGAGGTAAAGTTAGAAACGGATGACATCAAGATCACCATTAGAACGGGTCCAATAAGTGGAACACAAGAGACCACTTATGTGCATCAAATGCCTATGGCCCAAGCACCCATGGCACCGGCAAGTGTGCCAGAAGTTGCTGCACCTGTTATAGCGGCTGCCGAGGAAGCTGAAGATGCTAAATATATTACTATAAAATCGCCAATAATTGGAACTTTTTATAGAAAACCCTCACCTGATAAACCCTCTTTTGTTGAGGTTGGTTCTACTATAGGAAAAGGGGATGTGCTTTGTGTTATTGAGGCTATGAAGCTTTTCAATGATATTGAATCTGAAGTTTCAGGTAAGATTGTAAAGATCTTGGTTGAGGATTCCTCTCCCGTAGAGTTTGATCAACCGTTGTTCCTGGTAGACCCATCTTAGTAAATTTTAAGTTGAATATTGGCGATCAACACCAATTAAAACTTAGAACTTAAAATTTTAAACTTCAATAGATGTTCAAAAAAATACTTATTGCAAATAGGGGTGAGATAGCACTGCGAATCATTAGGACCTGTAAGGAAATGGGGATTAAGACCGTAGCTGTCTATTCAAAGGCCGATGAAGAAAGTTTACACGTAAGGTTTGCGGATGAAGCCGTCTGTATAGGTCCTGCACCTAGTACTGAATCTTATCTAAAAATACCAAATATCATTGCTGCTGCAGAGATAACAAATGCGGATGCCATTCATCCAGGTTATGGTTTTCTTTCTGAAAATTCGAAATTCTCAAAAATTTGTGCTGAGCACGAAATCAAGTTTATAGGTGCTTCAGGCGAGCATATAGACCGCATGGGAGATAAGGCCTCAGCCAAAGAAACCATGAAAAAAGCCGGGGTGCCAATTGTTCCCGGTTCAGAAGGATTATTGAAAGATGTAGCTGATGCTAAAAAAGTGGCCAAAAAAATGGGCTATCCGGTGATGATAAAGGCGACCGCTGGTGGTGGTGGCAAAGGTATGCGAGCAGTTTGGGTAGAAGAAAATTTGGAAGACCTTTTTGAGAGTGCCGTTCAAGAAGCGACTGCTGCTTTTGGCAATGGGGGTATGTACATGGAAAAATTGATTGAAGAACCCCGCCATATCGAAATCCAGATTGTTGGTGATCAATACGGTAAGGCATGTCACCTTTCTGAGCGAGACTGTTCCATTCAACGGCGACACCAAAAATTAACCGAGGAAACGCCTTCCCCTTTTATGACGGATAAGCTCCGTGAAGACATGGGGAATGCAGCGGTAAAAGCGGCAGAATACATTAAGTATGAAGGCGCAGGGACAATAGAATTCTTAGTTGATAAGCATCGAAATTTCTACTTTATGGAAATGAATACCCGTATTCAAGTAGAGCATCCGATTACTGAACAGGTTGTGGACTATGACTTGATCAGGGAACAAATCTTAGTTGCGGGAGGTGTACCTATCTCAGGTAAAAACTATTATCCAAAGCTTCATTCAATAGAATGTAGGATCAATGCCGAAGACCCTTATAATGACTTTAGACCGTCTCCGGGCAGAATAACAACTCTGCATACTCCAGGGGGTCATGGTGTACGAATGGACACCCATGTATATAGTGGCTATACAATCCCACCAAATTACGATTCTATGATCGCTAAGTTGATTACAACTGCACAGACGCGCGAAGAGGCTATTAACAAAATGAAGCGTGCTTTGGATGAATTTGTTATTGAAGGAATAAAAACGACCATTCCTTTTCATAGGCAGTTAATGGTTCATCCAGATTACTTAGCAGGTAATTATACCACGAAGTTCATGGAAGATTTTGAAATGGAACCTGAAACTGAAGAATAGTTATTCTAAACCCTGACGGTACCGTCAGGGTTTTTTTATATTGCATCATGAATCTTAGTTATTGGGAATACAAGACTTGGTTATCCAATATTGATTATACCATTGTTGGCAGTGGTATTGTTGGTCTCAATTGTGCCTTGGCGCTTCGTGAAAAACACCCTTATGCTAAAATCTTGGTTTTGGAAAAAGGGGTGTTGCCGCAAGGGGCAAGTACCAAAAATGCCGGATTCGCATGTTTTGGAAGTATTTCAGAAATATTATCAGACCTAAATAGCCATACTGAGGAAGAAGTAATTCAATTAGTGGGAAAAAGATGGGAAGGCATCCACTTACTTCGAAAAACCTTGGGGGATGATACCATTGATTATCAAGAGAATGGTGGCCATGAACTTTTTCTTGAATCCAAGAAAGAGCTATATCACAATTGCTTGGATAATCTCGACAGGGCCAATAAACTCTTAAGACCGGTTTTTAAAATCGATGCCTTTGAACCGCAAGGCAACCGTTTCCAATTTAAAAACATTAAAGAGCAGTATATAACAAATACATTAGAGGCCCAGATTGATACTGGGAAAATGATGGCCGCTCTTTTACAATTAAGCAGGAAAAAGGGTATTCGAATATTGAATGCAATTGCCGTTGAGGAATTTAAGGAAATAGGGGATTCGGTAGCTGTCAAAACCAATGCCTTTGAATTCAAGACAAAAAAATTAATGATTGCCACCAATGGCTTTGCCGCTCAATTAGTGGGTGAAAAAGTAAATCCAGCGCGAGCACAGGTAATTGTCACCAAACCCATACCCAAATTGCATATAAAGGGTACTTTTCATTTGGATGAAGGGTATTATTATTTTAGAAATATAGATGAGCGCATTCTTATGGGGGGAGGTCGTAATTTGGATTTTGAAGGAGAACATACCTATGAACATGGTCAGACCCAACTAATTCAAAACCAATTGAAAAAAATGTTGACAGAAATTATCCTGCCAAAGACTTCTTTTGAAATAGAACATAGGTGGAGTGGTATTATGGGTGTTGGCCAGGATAAAAAACCGATTGTAAAACAACTTTCCAACAATGTGTTTTGCGGTGTTCGTTTGGGAGGTATGGGGGTAGCTATTGGTAGTCATATCGGCCTGGAACTGGCAGAACTTTCATCTTAGTAAGCAGCAAATTGTTCATTTTTATTTCTATCTTGTCGTTTGTTGTAGAAGGACAACCCCCCAACGCTTATTGCCGCCCCATATATCTAAATATTCTGGACTTAATTGAATTCGATATCATCGTAGCTTCGATATATTGATGTGGGAAATATTGAGTTTAGAAAGGAATCAGAATGGCCAAAAATGTATTTACTTCCAGTTTAATAGGGATGTGTTTCGTCTTTACATTAGTATGCTTTGTAAGTTGTTCAACCTCAAAGTCAAATTATCAGCGCGAATATACCCGGGTGTGGAAAGAGATCATAAAATCTGAAGCCTGGAAGAATTCCCTATTGACTGAGAACGCTGAAGGCCATACAGAGAATTCTGAATTTTATGCTACCAATACAGATACCGGTATTGCAGAGGATCGTTTTACCACAAATATTGATATGGAGGCACTTTTTGATAAGCGCTTTAATTCTTTGGTGTCAAGAGCTTATTTTAAGATCATTTCAGAAGCAGAGAATGCCGATACCCGTCTTAAGACAGAATTTGATAGGTGGAATAGTATGCAACAGAATACAGGCTTAAAAAAAGACCATGCTTTCAAAAAGAAGTATGAGACTGTAACACGAAGATATAACGCACATAAAGAGATGTTAGAGGGTCTTAAATCATGGAACATTTTCAGTGATTTCAGATCAAATGATTTGGATTTTTTCAAAGCGGAAAATAGGAAAGAAATTTATAAAATGTATCAAAACGGGAGTACGGAAGATAATATGATCAACTTTCTGGTGTACAGATTAGCTGATTTATACCATTACGAGGACTAAGGCAAATCGATCCAAAGCTTTTTCATCGTACATTTATACTTATAAGTCATCAATGCCGAATGAGCGAAAAAGACCTTAAAATAGCCTTATATCAATTTTGTCAAGGGTTTGTCGACCAAAGAGCTACCCGTATTCAATCCCAAATAAAGGAACTTCAAACGGCCTTGGATTCGGAGACCAAAAGTAGTGCAGGTGATAAGCATGAAACAGGTAGGGCGATGCTACAATTGGAAAGGGAAAAATTGGGGCAACAATTGGCCGAAGTCCAAGATTTGGACCGAGTGATGCAAAAAATCGATATTTCATCCAAGAAAACCGTTGCTGCTTTAGGCAGCCTGGTTAAGACCACGAAGGCCAACTATTTTCTGGCAATCTCTGCGGGGGAGTTTAAATCGGGTGATAGTCCAATTTATTGCATTTCCCTAAACACGCCCATTGGTATAATGCTCCTGGGCAAAACCGTGGGAGATACCATTGGTTTTAACGGGAATGTATTAAAAATAGTAGCGATTGAATAGTAGCATCAATCCAAACCAGGACGCCTTCGATGCACCTTTTTTATAGCATCTTTTTTCTTGGATTTCAATCTTTTTTCAATGGATGACCTTGAAGGCTTTGTTTTTCGTCTTTTTTTTGGAACCGCAATTGCAAACTCCATTAAATCTAAAAAACGTTTTGTAATATTTTCTTTGTTTTTCAATTGACTTCGACTTTCATCAGATTGTAAAATCAAAACGTTATCCTTGGTGAGTCTACTTGCAAGTTTATTGTAAATACGCTCTTTTTCCATCAATGACAATGCGTTTGATTTTTCAACATCAAAAGTCAATTCAACTTTGGTAGAAACCTTGTTTACATGCTGACCGCCAGGACCGCTACTTCGAACCGCTTTAAGTTTAATTTCTTGAATGAGTCCCTTTTTTTCCATCTGTATTATAAATTCAACCGTTGGTTTATGGTATCGATTGAAACGTTCAAAAACACTTTTCTTTCAGGCTCTAAGGCTGTAGGATTATTAAAGTAGATTTTTTGTTCTTCAAAAATACCCTCTATCATATAATGGCCTCCTTTGTAAAAAGAACGCTTTACCACGACTTCCAGACCTGATTTTTGTGATACCCTAAACTCATGGGCATACACAATGATACGTCGTTTTGTATCGGCATAGGACTTTACAATATTAATTGGGATTTTGTTGGCCTCTCCAAAAAGGGAAGCAATGTAAAGGTTATTAGGATGCTCATATAAATTCTTGGGGGTATTTTTGGCAATAATTTGACGGTCCTTCAAAACAACTACATTATCCGCAAAAGGTAACATATCATTATGATCGTGAGTGGCCGTGATTACCGTAACACCTTTGTTTTTTAAATACCCGAAAAGGTTTCTTCTAAGACTGTTTTTCCTAAAATTATCAATATGGCTAAACGGTTCATCCAATAAGAGTATCTCAGGTCGTTCGGCAAGAACACGGGCAAGCGCTACACGTTGTTGTTGCCCGCCACTCAAATATTTTACTTTTACCTTGGCGAAATTGGCCATTTCTATCATTTCCAATAACTCAAAGGTCCGCTCTTTTAATTTTTCAGGCTCAAAAACGGAAAGGAATTCACTTACGTTTTCCTCTACCCGGGTAAAAGGCATTAAATCAAAATCCTGTGAAAGGTATTTCATGTAGGATTCTCCGGGGACTAGATTATGATTTGGCCCCAATATTTGGGTTTCATCCCAATATACTTCGCCAACTTCAACATTCAATAAGCCATAAATAATTTTCAACAAGGTACTTTTGCCACATCCACTTTCTCCTATAATGGATACATGCTCACCTTTAGATACTTTTAGATTGATATCTTCAAGCACCGGAACTTTATCATAAGTAAAAGAAACATGGTCTACATGTAGCATTGTAAAAGGTTCTTATAACGGATAAAAAAATCCGTTTCAATTAGAAACGGACTTTATGTTAAAATATTGATGCAAGCCGAATTTATTCTTTGAATTCTTTCAATACCGCTTGATAGGGCAATTCTTCAAATCCCATATTAAACAAGGTGAAACCAAAAATATCGGCATACTGTTCAATGGTCTTACTAACCGGTGTGCCTGCACCGTGACCTGCATTGGTTTCTATACGAATCAAGGTCGGATTTGTGCCTGCTTGCTTTTCCTGTAATTCTGCTGCAAATTTAAAACTGTGTGCTGGTACAACCCTATCGTCATGATCACCAGTTGTAATCAAAGTAGCTGGATATTCAACACCTTGATTTACATTATGTACTGGGGAATATCCTTTTAGGTAGTCGAACATTTCTTCACTTTCTTCAGAAGTACCATAATCATATGCCCATCCTGCGCCTGCAGTAAAGGTATGATAACGCAGCATATCCAATACACCAACTGCAGGTAGGGCTACCTTCATTAAATCAGGGCGTTGGGTCATTGTGGCGCCTACCAACAGCCCACCATTACTTCCACCACGAATGGCCAAATACTCTTTTGAGGTGTATTTATTGGTAATAAGATATTCTGCTGCTGCAATAAAATCGTCAAATACATTTTGTTTTTTGGTCTTTATTCCTGCTTTGTGCCATTTTTTGCCATATTCGCCACCACCTCGTAAATTGGGAACGGCGTATATCCCACCTTGTTCCATCCATACAGCATTACCGATACTAAAAGAGGGGGTAAGGCTGACATTGAATCCGCCATAACCGTAAAGGATAGTAGGGTTTTTGCCATTCATTTTTATTCCTTTTTTATGTGTAATGATCATGGGTATTTTAGTGCCATCCTTTGAGTAATAAAATACCTGATGGGATTCATAATCTTCAGGGTTGAAATCTATTTCGGGCTTCCAGTATTGTGTATATTCGCCAGTTTCTACATTAAACTTATAGGAAGACGCTGGGGTATTGTAGTTGGTAAACGAAAAGTAGAACTCCTTATCTTCTTTTTTCCCACCAAAACCGCTTGCACTACCAATTCCAGGGAGTTTAACCTCACGAACTAATTTACCATCATAATCGTATTGAAAAACCTTTGAAATGGCATCGACCATGTACTCGGCAAAGAAATAACCCCCACCGGTATTAGGCGATAGCACATTCTCGGTTTCTGGAATAAAATCCACCCAATTTTCAGGAGTGGGATCTGATGCATCCACGGTGACAATCTTTTGGTTGGGTGCATCCATATTCGTTACGATATAAAGTTTTGAACCCACATTTTCAATGACGTAACTATCTGTATCTGTATGGCCAAGAATGGTAACTAATTTACTGTTTGGTTTGGTCAGATCTTTAATATAAAGTTTGTTACCCGAAGTAGAAACAGAAGCAGTTATAATTAAATATCGACTATCCTCAGTTACTCTTCCAAAAATGTATCTATGTTTTTCCTCTGGCGTAGCCCCAAAGACAACAATGTCATCTTTTTGAGGAGTACCCAATTTGTGATAATACACCTTATGTTGATCGGTTTTAGCAGAAAGTTCGCTTCCTTTTGGTTTATCATAACTTGAATAGTAGAAGCCTTCATTGCCTTGCCAAGAAACGCCACTAAACTTAATATCAACTAGTGTGTCTTCGACGATTTCCTTTGTTTCAGGATTCATAACAATTGCCTTGCGCCAGTCACTACCTCCTTCAGAAATAAGATATGCCGCCATGGAGCCGTCTTTGGTAAAGCTAAGTCCCGATAATGAAGTTGTGCCATCCTCTGAGAAGGTGTTGGGGTCCAGAAAGACCACAGGTTCTTCTTCCCCTTTTTGTCGATATACCACATATTGATTTTGAAGTCCGTCATTCTTGTAGAAATACGTATAATTTCCTTCATTGAAAGGGGACCCTAATTTTTCATAGTTCCAAAGTACTTCGAGGCGATTTTTTAATCCCGCTCTAAACGGAATTTTGTCCAAATACCCAAAGGTGACACTATTTTGTTCCTTGACCCAAGCTTCGGTTTCCGGACTTCTATCATCTTCTAGCCAACGATAAGCATCTTTTACTTTGTTTCCGAAATAGGTATTAACTGAATCGGCTTTTGCAGTAATAGGATAATTCACAGTAATGGATTCTTTTTTGGTTGTGGTATTGCATGCTATAAGAAGAAAAGCTGCAATGGGAAATAAGAAAAGTTTTTTCATGGCAGTTTGAATTAACAAGCCTTAAAAATACCATAAAAAAAGCTTTGGAAGGTAGAATTTGCTTCCAAAGCTTTTTATTTATTTAAAATATTATATAAGTATACTTTAGACGAGCTTATGCTCGACCAAGTACTCTGCAATCTGCACGGCATTTGTTGCCGCGCCTTTTCTTAAATTATCGGCAACAATCCACATGTTCAAGGTGTTTCGCTGGGTTTCGTCCCTTCGTATGCGGCCAACAAAAACCTCATCCTTATCATGTGCATAAATAGGCATGGGATATGTGTTGGTATCCGGATTGTCCTGTACGGTGACCCCTGGAGTATTATTCAGTAATTGTCGGACTTCATTCAATTCAAAATCATTGACGAATTCTACATTTACAGATTCTGAATGACCCCCTGCTGTTGGGATTCTCACTGCAGTGGCAGAAACAGAAAAGGTGCGATCGTCAAATATTTTTTGAGGCTCTCGTGCTAATTTCATTTCTTCTTTGGTATAACCATTTTCCAGGAAATCATCACAATGGGGCAGTGCATTGCGGCCAATAGGATAAGGATAGGCCATTTCACCCTGTATGCCTGCAATTTCATTTTCCAACTGCTGCACAGCTTTTACCCCTGTTCCGGAAACAGATTGATAGGTAGATACAATCACGCGTTTCATTTTATATTTTTGATGTAATGGGGCTAAAGCCATGACCAGTTGAATGGTAGAACAATTGGGGTTTGCAATTATCTTATCTTCTTTGGTCAATGCATTGGCGTTGATTTCGGGAACTACCAATTTTTTGGTAGGATCCATTCGCCAAGCCGATGAATTGTCGACGACAGTAGAACCAGCCTCGGCAAATTTTGGAGCCCACTCCAGAGAGGTATCTCCACCAGCTGAAAAAATGGCAATATCCGGTTTAGCTGCAACGGCATCTGTAAGACCGATTACGCTATGCTCTATACCTTTATACCTTAATTTTTTACCTACAGACCTTTCTGATGCTACCAATAATAATTGGGTAATAGGGAAATTACGTTCAGCCAATACTTTTAGCATTACTTCGCCAACCATTCCTGTGGCTCCAACAACTGCAACTTTCATTTGTTATGAATTTAGAGGGCAAATGTACTTCAAGGATGATGAATGGGCAAGATAAAATATAGTGAATATACAAAATATAACAATATGTTAAAAATACAACAACTTCTGTTTATTAAGCTATCGACGCAAATGTCGCAAAAGAAAACCGGCTCTTTTTAAAGAGCCGGTTTGGTTAATTCTGAGTGTAGCGGTATGCCCTGACTTTAATTGTAGGACTTAGCTTGTAATTATTTCTTTAAAGAATCACGAATCTCAGCAAGTAATTCCTCGGCAGTTGGTCCTGCTGGTGCTTCTGGTGCTGGTGCTGGTGGAGTTTTTGATTTGTTGTATGCCTTTACGATCAAGAACATAACAAAACCAACAATCAATAAGTTTACAATGGTATTTACCCATTTACCCCAACGAATTGCATTTTCAGCAACATAACCTTCAGCTCCTTCTACTCCAGTTGCTTCAGTAAGTACAACTTTTAGGTTGGCAAAGTCCATACCTCCAGCGAAGTGCCCTACAATCGGCATGATAATATCAGCCACAAAACCATTTACAACAAGGCCAACGGCACCTGCCAAAATAACAGCAACTGCAAAATCAATTACATTGCCGGTCATAATAAAATTCTTGAATTCTTTTAACATTTTCGTGTTTTTTATAGTTAATTATTAATGTTTCCGCAATTTAGTTAAAAATAAGTTTCCTAACAAAATGTTAAAGGAGTTTCTAAATCCCTTTATAGAAGCGTTTAACACGTTGTGAAATTCCTGTTATCAGTTCATAGGAAATAGTGTCGGCCGTTGCTGCAAAAGAATCTGCGGTAGGATCTTCGCCAAAAATAATTACTTCGTCCCCTTCTTTACAGTCGATGTTGGTAACATCGATCATGATCATATCCATACAAACATTGCCTATAATAGGGGCCAATGTTCCATTTACACTCACATAGGTCTTGTTATTCCCATATTGTCTTCCTATACCATCCGCATGCCCTATTGGTAGTGTAGCGGTAAACCTATAATTATCTGAAGTGTATGCCCTGTTGTAACCTACGCTTTCATTAGGCTCAATTTTATGTATTTGAGAAATGACCGTTTTTAGTGTGGCTATTGGTTTTAGTTCAGCATCGATTGTTTTGTCATTTCCAAATCCATAAAGACCAATACCGCTTCGAGCCATATCAAGTTGAGCTTCTGGATAGTTGATAATGCCAGAGGTATTTAACAAATGTTTAAATGGAATATATCCTAACTTTTCATCAACCTCTTTTGCAATTTTTTCAAATGATGTGATTTGGTGCTTGGTAAATTCTATCTCATTGCTGTCTTCTGAAGCAGCCAAATGTGAAAAGATGGAAGCAATTTTAATTTCAATGCTATCTTTAATCTGATCAATAATATAATCAATGTCATTCTCCCTAAACCCTAAGCGGTTTAACCCAGTGTTGAATTTAATATGTACAGGATATGATTTTTGGTTCAGTTTTTTACATGCATTTACAAACGCTCTTAAGATTCTTGGAGAATAGATACTGGGTTCAAGACATCGTTCAATAAGTTCTTCAAAATTCGCTGGCTGTGGATGGAGTACCAATATAGGTGTTTGTATGCCCGCATCACGCAAGGCGACGCCCTCTTTTACGTATGCTACTGCCAAATAATCAACGCCTAACTGCTCAAGCTTTTTAGCGATTACAGCGGCATCAGAACCATACGCGAAGGCTTTTACCACGCCCAAAAATTTCGTTTCAGGTTTTAATCTTTTTCGTAAAAAACGGTAGTTGTGTTCTAAGGCATTTAAATCAATCTCTAAAACAGTTTCCAAAGTCTTAGGCATTGGCATCTTTTTTTGTTTGAGGGAGTTCCTCTACATCCACATCAATTTCCCTGACTCTTTCCTTCAGCATTGCCTTATAATACGCAGCCCTGCTCAGAGGTTCGTATTCTCCGGTTTCTCCCAATAGGACCAAATCGTCATTATTGGCTTTTCTAAAACTATAATTGGCCAAATTCCCCGTTCGTGTGCATACCGCATGTACTTTGGTAACATATTCGGCAGTAGCCATAAGTGCGGGCATAGGACCAAAAGGATTGCCCTTAAAATCCATATCCAAACCAGCAACGATTACACGCACTCCTTTATTGGCAAGGTCATTACAGACAGTTACGATTTCATCATCAAAAAACTGGGCTTCGTCAATACCAATTACATCGCAGGTATCGGCTAGAATTCGAATATTTGCTGCTGCGGGAACAGGTGTAGAGCGTATTTCATTGGCATCATGTGACACCACCATTTCCTCATGGTATCTTTTATCTACCATTGGTTTAAAAATCTCAACATTCTGTTTCGCAAATTGGGCACGCTTGAGCCTGCGGATCAATTCCTCGGTCTTACCAGAGAACATCGAGCCACAGATAACTTCTATCCAGCCGAATTGTTCCTTATGATTAACGGTATTTTCGAGAAACATTTTGTAATTTTAGACGAAAATAAGATGTTTTTTCGTTCTTATTTATAAGAAATATAAAGTTATTAAAAAAGACCCATCTTTTCCGAAAGGATAAAATAAAAGAAATGAAAAGAAAATTAAAAGAGGAATTGGTGAAAATGTCCACAGACATCATTACCTCAAGGAGTTTAAATGAAATCACTGAATTATATGAGGCTTCAAAAAACCTCTATGAAAAGTTGGCGGTACTCAAATTCATTGAAGAAAAGTTGAGTGATATTGAAGTTGATGTTTCAAAAAATGTGATTGCTGCCAAATTTGAGAAAATGGCCAATGCTGTTTTAAATGTCGATTCTTCTGTTCCGGAAAGCAATCCGCATGAAGAAGATATCATAACTCCTGGCATGCAGACTATAAAAGAGATGATTTCTGAAATGCCTAATGATGCTGCTGTCGATCAGGTTCTGGCAGAATTTATGGCCAAGCCCAGTTTAATGAAGAATGATAAGGAACTTTTTGAACCTCAAACTGGGAATGCTGCGGATAAAGAAGAAAAGGTGAAATCGTTAAACGATAAATTGGCTGAAAAGGAGTTGAAAATAGACTTGAATAACCGCTTGGCCTTTGTAAAGCACCTCTTCAATAAAAGCACGGAAGATTACAATCGCGTTTTATCCCAATTGAATACTATTGATACCGAAGAACGTTCCATTGCGTTTATCAAGAACATGGTGAAACCCGATTATAATAATTGGGAAGGTAAAGAAGAATATGAAGAACGTTTTATAGCTTTGATAGAACGTAAGTTCTCCTAATTAGATTCTTTGATTATGATATATTAATGGCCGAAAGTTGGTTTTACAACTTTCGGCTTATTATTTTTAAAAAATGGGTAAACTATTCATTGTGCCAACACCAATTGGCAATCTTGAGGATATAACCTTACGGGCCATTAAGGTCCTAAAGGAAGTTGGACTTATTTTGGCTGAGGATACCCGAACCAGCGGAAAACTACTACACCATTATGAGATCAATACACCAATGCAAAGTCACCATATGCACAACGAGCATAAGACCGTTGACAACCTAGTGAAACGATTAAAAAGTGGCCTGGACGACATTGCCTTGATATCTGATGCTGGAACCCCAGCTATTTCCGATCCGGGATTTTTATTGACAAGGGCATGCATTGAAAACAATATCGAAGTCGAATGCTTGCCGGGTGCAACTGCTTTTGTTCCTGCCTTGGTGAATAGTGGATTGCCCAACGACAAATTTGTGTTTGAGGGATTTCTCCCCGTGAAAAAAGGAAGACAGACGAGATTGAAACTCTTGGCCGAAGAACCACGAACCATTATTTTTTACGAATCGCCCCATAAACTTTTAAAAACCCTTACCCAATTTGCCGAGTATTTTGGAGAAGATAGATTGATTTCAGTTTCCCGTGAATTGACAAAACTGTATGAAGAAACAATTCGGGGAACAGTTAAAGAAGTCCTTCAGCATTACATTGACAAACCACCTAAAGGAGAAATTGTAATTGTAGTTTCAGGAAAGAAATAATGCAAAAACTGTTGAAAGATATCAGGGCATGTGAAGTCTGCAAAGCCCATTTATCTTTAGGGCCAAGACCCATCGTGGCAGCAAATCCAAATTCCAAGATCGTCATCATAGGTCAGGCACCAGGAACCAAAGTCCATAAAACGGGAGTCCCTTGGGATGACCCTAGCGGTAAGCAATTAAGAAAGTGGCTTGGAGTTACTGATATGGTGTTTTACGATGCATCCAAAATCGCCTTGATCCCAATGGGGTTTTGTTATCCCGGCAAGGGAAAGTCCGGCGATTTACCGCCACGGACCGAATGCGCTCCTTTATGGCACGAGCCCATGTTGAATGAAATGCCCAATATGGAATTAGTGCTCTTAATAGGCATGTATGCCCAAAACTATTATCTAGGCAAAATGGCCAAAAAGACGCTTACCGAAACGGTGGCTTCCTACGAAACCTATTTGCCTAAATATTTGCCTTTGCCACACCCGTCTCCACGAAATCGGTTTTGGTTGACCAAAAATCCTTGGTTTGAAGAAATGGTAGTGCCTGAACTGCAGCAACGGGTAGCCAAGATTTTGAAAATATAAGTTTGTCATTCCTGCGACCTATGCTCAACTTGTTTCAGTAAAGCAGGAATCCATAATACAAGCCACCAGTTCCACAGGAGAAATCGCACCCTATTGATTACAGCATCACTTCACTTGATGATTACTTTGAAACAGGTATGGGATTTCTCCTCACTAAAGTTCGTTCGAAATGACATTCTAAGGACTATTGATTTTTTAAAAAAGATTTTAGAAGGGTACTTGATTTAATGACAAGGTGGTGTCGGAGTAAAAAATAAGGGTTGAGGAGATTTTATAGATTCAATCCTCATCAATGTTGAATATTTCTTCTACACTAATTTTAAAAAGTTTAGCCATTTTAATTGCTAAAACCACCGAGGGATTAAACTTGCTTTTTTCAATAGCATGAATTGTTTGTCTTGACACTTCCAATTTCTCAGCCAACTGGGCTTGAGTCAAGTTTAATCTGGCGCGCTCTACCTTTACAAGGTTTTTCATATTTCTCGACGTTTTTTTAAACTGAATATGATGAGGTATAGGCCAATATATAGAATGATAAAGTAATCTAAGGTCACTTCTAAATTTCTTGAAAGTATATAGAGAACTAAAGAAATGATTATACTTATGATTGTGGTTAGTTGATAAGACTCTAAGCGCAAAAGTTTAATATAATCATCTTCTACTTTTT
Organism: uncultured Flavobacteriaceae bacterium; assembly: GCA_963768235.1. GTDB lineage: Bacteria > Bacteroidota > Bacteroidia > Flavobacteriales > Flavobacteriaceae > Maribacter_A. The sequence continues at coordinate 452,476 of CAVYHF010000007.1, read as the reverse complement.
CTTTTGATAAAACATAGATTAATAATCCCAACATGTACAAGGTGTTAAAAACTGTAATCATAAATGCACCAAAAAAATTTGCAAATGTATTCGGCCCTTCATAATCACTTTGATGAACTGAATGCCATCCAAGTAAAAAATCATCGTACCCTCCCAAGATAGAAAACACGATAAACATTGCGACTCCTAGTTTTTTACACCAATTGGGGAATATTTGAAAGCTCATAATTCTATTATTATCAACTAAAAGTAAATAAAACTTTACATATTGACAAATAAAATGTCTTTTATTCTGAATAGCATCAAAAAGAACCCCGCCAATCGGTTGGGTCATTTTTCTTAAATCTTAAGGTGTAACGGTCAAACTCCTAATACCTACTTCCATCGTGTTTGCCCTTCTCCCAACCGTGTTTTCCTAAATACTGGTCACCACTTTCAACAGCGCCATCTTCTATTGATGTGCCCATAGAATCGTTCCAACGGTTAAGATATCCAAAGAGGGAAATAACGCCGAGCATCTCTACAATCTCACCTTCATTCCAGTAATGGTATAAGCGCTGTTTGATCTCTGCATCTACGCCATTAGGCACTTGAGAAGCAACCAAAGAAAAGTCCAGCGCAGCGCGTTCAGCTTCTGAAAATGCGGGGTGGGTTCTATACTCCCAAATATTGTCCAACTGTTCCTGTTCGGCACCGTAGCGTTCCGCTGCACGTATGGCATGGGCTTGGCAATAGCGGCATCCTGTAGCATTACTGCTTACCCAGGCGATCATGCGTTTAAGGGCGGAAGTTACCCTGCCTTCATTGGCCATTACCGCTTTGTTGAGGTTGATAAAGGCTTTTGAAATGGCTGGCCTATGTTGCATGGTCAACACAGAATTCGGGCAAAATCCAAGCGTCTCATTAAAGAACTCAGCCAACTTTTTGGTCTCTGCATCATGTTCTGGGTCCAGGGGTTGTACTAGTGCCATAAAATTATAAATTATTGATTATTAAAATTGTTGTCTGGTCGAGCGCAGTCGAGACCTATTTCTTAGTGGTAACTATTTCTAGGTTTTTCTAAAAGCACACAAGCTCTTTTTTCTCGACTGTGCTCGAAATGACAGCATAGATTATCGTATTTTTATCCCTCACAAGTAACGAAAAATTATGGGTACCACAAATCATATAACAACCAAATGGTTGGGAAATATGGCGTTTGAAAGTAATAATCCTTCGGGATTCAATTTAAAGATAGATATAGCTAAAGAAGATGGTGGGGATGGTAGCGGAATGCGTCCAAAAGCATTAATGCTCTCTTCCTTGGCAGGATGTTCAGGATTGGATGTAGCTTCGCTTATGAAAAAAATGAAACTTGAAGTTGATGGATTCACGATTGAAACCATTGCCAACCTTACAGATGAGCACCCCAAGTATTATGATTCAGTCTTGATCGAATATCATTTTCATGGCAATAATTTAAATGAAAATAAACTACAACGAGCTGTTGACCTATCGGTGGAGAAATATTGTGGTGTTTTTGAGATGTTCCGTCAATTTGCCAAAATGGAGACTAAAACGATTTTTCATCATAGCAAATAGATCGTCACTTCGAGTAATTTTGATTTTAATCGAAATTGTACCGAGAAGCAATAGGCAAAATCAGTGAAACTATCTTTTGTTTACATTTTGGAATGTTCTGACAGAACGTATTATACAGGAATCACTTCAAACCTTGAAAAGAGAGTTTTTGAACATAAATTTGGAAAACATCAAGATAGCTATACGTTTAGTCTAAGGCCACTTAAATTAGTTTTCTTTTGTGAATTTATGGACATTAATATGGCAATCGAAAAGGAAAAACAGATAAAAAAATGGTCAAGGGCAAAAAAAGAGGCTTTGATCAAAGGGGATTATTTGGCTTTGCCAAATTTAGCCAAAAAGAAATTTCAATAACTTGTTCTCGATACATTCCGAAACAAGTTCGGAACACTCGAACTGACGTTATTGAACTTGACACTTGAACTTGAACTTGAATAAAAGTATGCGCTGGACGATAAAACCTAAACCTGAAGCACAACAAATAGAGGAACTTTCCAATGCCCTTAAAGTTGATGGTTTGGTGGCGCAACTTTTAATTCAGCGTGGGATAACAAATTATACTAATGCCAAAAAATTCTTCCGGCCAGAATTATCCGATTTACATGATCCTTTCTTAATGAAAGATATGGACTTGGCTGTTGCCAGAATTGAAAAGGCCGTGGCCGATAATGAAAATATTTTGGTTTATGGGGATTACGATGTTGATGGCACCACCTCAGTAGCTTTGGTTTCATCCTATTTGTTGCGTCATTATCCCAATGTCGCTACCTATATTCCAGACAGATATGGCGAGGGGTATGGAGTTTCATTTAAAGGAATTGATTTTGCCGATGACAATGGATTTTCGCTGATTATTGCTCTTGATTGTGGTGTTAAGGCTATCGAGAAAGTGACCTATGCCAAGGAGAAAGGCATAGATTTTATTATTTGCGATCATCACAGACCAGGAAATCAATTGCCTGACGCCATTGCCCTTTTGGACCCTAAACGAGATGATTGCTCCTATCCCTACGATGAACTTTGTGGTTGTGGGGTAGGATTTAAATTGGTGCAGGCTTTAGCTGTAAATAATGGGGAAACCATTGACGATTTAATTCCATATTTGGACTTGGTAGCCACGGCCATTGGAGCAGATATTGTTCCTATTACTGGAGAAAATAGAACGCTAGCTTATTTTGGTTTGCAGGTCATCAATGCTAATCCGAGAATTGGGTTTAAGGCCATCATCAACCAAATTAAAAAAAAGGAACTTACCATTACGGATGTAGTGTTTATCATAGCGCCACGAATAAATGCAGCAGGCCGTATGAAGCATGGCCAGCATGCAGTTAATTTGTTGATAGAAACCAATTTGGAACAGGCCGAAGTTATTGCCAAGGAAATTGAACAATTCAATTTTGACAGAAGAAACCTAGATCAGGAAATAACGGCTGAAGCTTTGGTTCAGATAACCGAAAACAAGGAGGAAAAGCGATTTACCTCAGTAGTTTATAAAGAAACTTGGCATAAAGGGGTTATCGGCATTGTTGCATCGCGATTAACGGAGACCTATTATAGACCCACCTTGGTATTTACTAAAAGCGGTGATAAATTGGCAGCCTCCGCGCGCTCAGTAAAAGGTTTTGATGTATATAATGCATTGCAAGCATGCTCAGAACATATAGAGCAATTTGGAGGCCATAAGTACGCAGCTGGACTCACCCTGTTAGAAGATCAATATGATGGGTTTAAGAATCAATTTGAAAAAGTAGTTTCTGAAACCATAGACCCCAATCTCCTGATTCCGGAAATCAAGGTAGATTGCATGATTCCCTTAGCACAGATAACCCCAAAATTATTACGAATCATCCATCAATTTAGACCCTTCGGACCTGGGAATATGACTCCTGTCTTTATGGCTGAAAACCTAACGGATACAGGTTATGCCAAGGGAGTTGGCGATGGGGAAAAGCACCTTAAATTATCAATTACCCAAAATGGATCACGACCTATTGGTGGTATTGGTTTTAATCTTGGGGATAAGTTGCCCACTGTCAAAAACAAAGGTACTTTCAGCGCTGTTTTTTCGATTGAAGAAAACGAATGGAACGGCAATGTGAGTATGCAATTAAAACTAAGGGATATTAAATAGGCCCATAAAAATGAAAATTGAACATTTGGCGATATGGGTGAATGATTTGGAAGGTATGAAAGATTTCTATGAGACTTATTTTGGTGCCATGGCAGGTAATAAATATCACAATCCATCAAAAAAGTTTACTTCTTATTTTTTGAGTTTTGAGGACGGTCCTAGATTGGAATTGATGCATAGACCCGATATTGCCCAAAAATTAGGTGGACTAGGGGAACATATTGGTATCAACCATTTTGCTGTTTCTGTCGGCACCACGGAAAAAGTGGATGATCTTACGGAGCAATTAAGGGATTCAGGTTATAAAATAATCGGGGAACCTAGAACAACGGGAGATGGCTATTATGAAAGTGTGGTTTTAGACCCTGAAAACAATACAATAGAAATAACCGTTTAGGTTTTAGAACTTTTTCAAGGAAAGATTCTTACCATCGTACTCACCATAGGTATAATGGGAAACCCAATCCCCAAGATTCACATACTTTGATTTGTCGTTTAAATCAATTTCCAAGGGTAAATGGCGGTGACCAAAGACAAAATAATCATGGTGTGCTTGTTCCAATTTTCGTTGACAGTATTGCACCAACCATTCTTTTTCCTCCCCTAAAAATTTAATGTCCTCATCACCAGAAATCAATTTATTCTTAATAGATAGATACTGCGCCAGTTTCACCCCTAAATCAGGATGCAGCCATTTATAAAACCATTTAGCCACAGGATTGGTAAACACTTTTTTCATGCGCTTATAACCTTTGTCACCAGGTCCCAAGCCATCGCCATGACCAATAAAAAATGAGGTATTGTTAAATGTAAATTGTTGGGGTTTATGAAAAACAGGAATGTTCAATTCTTCCTCAAAATAACCATTCATCCATAGGTCATGATTGCCCACAAAGTAATAAACGGGGATTCCTGCATCTGTGATTTCTGCGAGTTTGCCCAATGTACGGGTAAATCCTTTAGGTACAACGGTCTTATATTCGAACCAAAAATCGAACAGATCACCCAGTAGAAAAATTGCGGCCGCATCTTTCTTTACAACATCCAACCAAGCAACAAATTTCTGTTCACGAGGCAAACTTTCCTTCATTGTGGGAGCTCCCAAATGGTTGTCACTGGCGAAGTAGATTTTTTTGCCTTCTGGAATATTGATGATCTTCATTTAAATGTAAAGATAAGAATTCCCCCCATCTGGACCGTCGGACTGATTGTCGGAGGCATACCATTCTGCAAATGAAGTTTGCGTTTCTTGAAGTTTTAAAGAATGAAGTTTTATGTTCTTAGGAAGCCTAGCTTTTATCTTGGCAGCAAAGTCAACAACCATATTTTCGCTTGTTGGTTGGTAGTCAGCTAAAATAACCTTGTGGTCACGACCCATTAGTTCCTTGGCTAATTCTACATGTGGGGTGTTTTTATTGAAAACCGTCGCATGATCAAAAGGATTTACGATTTCTTCTTTCACGATTTTCTTTAAATCACTGAAATCTATGACCATACCCAATTTAACATGGGATATGTCTGTAATTGGTTTTCCGATTACCGTTACTGATAGTTTATAGCTATGTCCGTGTACGTTTCTACATTTTCCGTCATATCCATATAAGGCATGACCGGTTTCAAAAGTGAATTGTTTGGTGATTCTAATTTTATTCATAAACAAATTTTCATTTGCAAAGATAGTCATTCTCAAAAATGAAAATACATGGTAATTTAAATGAATTAATCGCTAAGAACAACAGGTTGGGTCCATGCCATTTCATAGATTATATTTTCTATGGGGTTTTCCTGTTTTTTTGAAGACGTGACTTTACACCTTACAAACAAAAGGTCATCGGGCATCTCATAACTGCCACTATTGGCTTCAATAGACTTTAATACTTGGCTTTCCGAATCGCCTTTCTTGCAACCAATAAAATCTATGGTATAAGTGATATCAGTTTCTGGAACTACTTCTATTGAAAGTTCGTCTGAGGTGCTCTCTATTTTATGAAGTTTAACCCCGGTACTGGCATAGAATTGCCCAGCTTCCATGGCTGTAATCAATGATTCGGCTGATAGGGTATCTGCTTGGACCATGACCCAACCCCTGCCAGCATTACTCCATTCAGAACCTTTTTTATGGTAATGATGTGAATCGTCTGTGGCAAGTCCATACATAATCGGTTTCTTGTTTTCAACATAAGAGATATTGATTAAATCCCACATATTTTCTGTGGATATGTGAACTGAATCACCCATATTGTGGACCATTGGATGGCCATTATATACTTCAAAAAAGCGTTCACCTCTTAACGAAATCATGTCTTTCAACGCAACCCCGTACCCGAAGTTAGGATGATTGACATGGGGGAACATGGGTGTTCCTGTCTCTTCGCGCTGCCTGAGTACTTGATCTAAATTGTTCTGAAGCACTTCAGCAACACTTCCCCCACCTTTAGGGTCTATTTTGTATTCCACATTGGTGGCGTTCATATGAATGGGCTTGTCCTCAAAACTATCTGTTATTTCTTCGGATTGAATAGCCAAAAACTTCCCTGCTTCTTCAAACCGACTTCTATATTGACTATAGGTTTTTAATTTGACCAAGATTTTATCTGAATCTAATTTATACTCTACCCAGTCCATCCCGTAATCCTCTAAGTATTTTTTAAAGGCATTTTGATAAATGGAATCTTCCTTGATTTCAATCCATTTTTCTCCCTCGGCCAGGGTATTGTGATCGCGTTAAGGCTAAAAATTGATATCCTTTGGATTTATACCAATCCATGATTACTTCCGGAAACTCATCCCCATCACTCCAATAAGAATGTGTATGCAGGTTTCCTTTGAACCATTGCTTTACAACTTCTTTTTTTGTAATTGCTCTTTCATCCTTACAACTGTAAATAAAAACGAGCCCTAGAATCAATACGAATGTAGTTTTAAAGTGTTTCATAATTTCCTTATGGTTTGATCGTAAAAAATTCATCCCAAACGACTGTTTCACCTGTTTTGGAAGCATGTTTGGCCGCTTCCAAAATTTGCATTACCACCAAATTGTTGTCCAAAGAGGAAAGACCGAATGAATCCATTGGCAAATCCTCTTTTATCACTTTGGTAAAATAGGCAAAAGGATCGTGAACTCCCTTATTGAGTGGTTCGGCTTTTAACAATTTAGGACCTGCTTTTTCATTTTCCAAAACCTCCATATCCTCACCATTTTTACATAACACATAACCATGCGTGCCATAGACGGCCATATCCTTTCGGTTATGCGACCAATTCCAAGAAGCCTGTATGACTACTTGGGTTTTAGGGTAGGTCAAGACAATAGTGGCATCATCCTCTACATTGGGATATATGTCAGGTTTAATTTGTTGGGTAATGCAAGACACAGTTTGCGGTAATTCTCCTTTCATTAACCACGTGGCCAAATTAGCACCGTAGCATCCAAAATCCGTTAGTGCACCAGCACCGTTTAATTTTGGATCGGTCAACCATTCCAGAAACTCATTGCTGCAGCCTATTTCTTTTGGCCCGGGATGCCCCGTGTTAAACACAATTTTGCGTATGTCCCCTATTTTTTCTTCTTTATGAACCAAATCAAAGGCTTTATAGTTACTTCCGTACCAGGAAGTTTCGTAGTTGGTCATTAATTGAACATTATGTTTCACTGCCAAAGCAATCATTTTTTCTGCATGACCCAGATTTACAGCTAATGGCTTTTCAACCATAATGTGGATCCCTTTGGGGGCAAAATATTCAACAACTTCTAGATGCCCATAAATATCGTTAAATGCCATGACAGCTTCTGGTTGAACACGCTCCATCATTTCATCCATTGTGTTGAAAACCATATCCATGGAATACCCATATCTCTTACTATGTCTTTTTGCTAATTCATTATTGGGCTCAACAATACCGACAATTTCAAGATCTCCGAACTTTTCCCTACCTAAAATCCAATGTACATGATCGTGGGTCAAACCAATAATAGCTACTCGTAAAGGTTCGCCTTGGTATAAATATTTGGGTTCAATGGAATTTGCTTCGACAGTTTCGTTAGACTTTGGATTGTTCTCTTTTTTATTCCGGGATTCACAGCTTAACAAAGTAAAGATGAGAAATGCCAATAAATATGCGGAGGTTCTTGGAAAGCTCATTTTATTTGAGTTCTAGATTTACCCAAATATACTGAAGTCATTCGGTAATCTTTTCTATTCCAAAGGATATCAACTTTAAAGAAATAAGAAGAACTATAGTTTATACTATAGAAGTAGTTATAATCTGTAAATTCAGGGTATCTACCTTTTGAATTTACGTCTAGCACGTATGCGATTTACAACATAAGCAACTACCACAAAAAGTGCCAGAAAAGGAAAAATCAGGTCGCTGTTCAATAAGTTTAAGATATCCATCTTCTTGATTTAAAGAAATAGAACGATTTCTGTAAGGGAATATTATTTCTTGAATTTGGAAAGTGCATTTTTTGTGAATTCAGAAAGGACCAAAGTACCAGTTATCGCTGCTCGATCAGAAAGTAACTGGTCCCAGTTTTCTGTACCCTCCCAAAGCACTTTTTTCCATGCATATAGCGCATCCGGATTATAAGTTGACATTTTTTGGGTAAAAAAATCGAGCTCCTTGTCTAATGCTTTCAACGAACCGAATACCTTCGCAAATAGCCCTTTTTCCTTGGCCCAGTAGGCATTTTTCCATTCGGCGGGAGCGAGTGACATTTCAGCTAGGGCCGCCTTTCCTATTTTGCGCTCAACTGCGGGGGCAATAACCAAAGGAGCAATTCCGATCGATAATTCTGAAAGACGGATAGCTGCATTCTCAGATGCAAAAACATAATCGCAAGCCGCTGCAAGACCAACGCCACCACCAACGGTTTTTCCTTGAACACGACCCACAATGACCTTTTTACAAGTACGCATGGCGTTTATGACATTGGCGAAACCACTGAAAAACACTTTGCCCTCAGCAAGATTTGTAATGGCCATAAGTTCATCGAAAGATGCCCCGCCGCAGAATGCGTTATCTCCCTCAGACTTTAAAACGATAACTGAAATAGCTTGGTTTTCTGAAAGCTTGTTCAATTCATCTGTTAATCGATCCAAAAGCTCTGCTACAAATGAATTACTCGCCGGATGACCGAATTCAATTGTGGCAATGCTATTTTCTATCTTGGTGTAAAGGCTTCCATTTTCTCTGTTAGTGCCCATAAATTATAGTTTTAATCAAAATTAAGCGTTTTGTAATAAGGGACGAAACTTTCTCCTGAACTTCCAAACAAGTGCACCACCGCGAATTGCCATCCATACTGTAAGTGCTATCCATATTCCGTATAATCCCCAATTGAAATATTTGGTCAAAAATAGGGTTGGTATAAAGCCTAGAAAAGTCGCTATAAGTAATAAATTCCTTAGATATTTCATTTCGCCCAAACCTTTGAAAAGGCCATCAAAAACGAATGCAACTGTATTCATGGGAAGCCCTAAAATCAAAATGAAAAATATCGTATAAAATGTTTCAAGAACCTCAATTTCGTTTGAAAAAACACTGCCAATAGGTTTGTAGAACACAAATCCTGCAAGCATTAAGACCAAGCTAACAATAGCTCCATACAGCATAATTTTCTTCGCCAGTCTCCAAAGGCCATTATAGTCTTTTGCGCCCAGTAACCTACCACCCATAATATTTCCTGCAGCACCGTAACCATCAATAAAGAATGCGCCAAAGAGCCAGAGGTTAATCGCGATGGTATGTGCGCCAATATACTTGTCCCCCAAAGCCGTTGCTTCTCTTACAGCAAGGATAAGGGCAACATTCAATGCCACGGCACGAACAAATAGGTTAAGGCTCATGACTATCAACCTATTTAATTCTTGATGTAACGGAAAACGTATCTTAAGGCTTATATCGGTTTTGGTCATTAAAAGTATAAATGCCATGATCGCCATAATGCCTTGGGCTATCAAACTAGCCCAGGCGGCACCCTCCAAGTACATGGCATCTAAAAAGCCATCAACCCCATACACCAAGAGAAAATCCAGACCAATATTCAATACGGCGCCTACGATTGCGATTAACATGGGATAATAGGTATTCTGTAATCCTCTGAAAATACCCATGACCGCAAAAACAAATAAGGTTAAAGGGAAACCCCAGACACGAATGGAATAGTACGAAATGCAATATTCAAGAATTTTTCCCGAAGCATTCAATAATTCAAAAATCTCTTCAACAATAAATATGGTTGAAAGTAGAATAACGATGCTCAGTACTATGTTTAGAAATATGGCCTGCGCTGGCAATGATTTAACTTCTTCTAATTTACCTGCACCTAAATATTGAGCTATTATGGCAGATATAGCACTGCGTGTTTGGCCCAAAATCCAAATCAACATAGACAAAAAAGAGCCCACAATCCCGGCAGCAGCTAGTGATTCCAGACCATCGACCGGAATATTCCCTACAATTGCCGTATCGGTAATCGAAAGTATGGGTTCGGCTATCCCGGCAATAGTTGCGGGAATTGCCAGATTGTTTATTGTTTTAAAACTAACAGCGGTTTTCAAAGTTATAATTCTGGTTTAAAGCACCATTTCATAACAATGAAAAGGATGCTCACTTTGTTTGGGAAAATAAATATCACCTAGTCTGTGATATCCTCGGGTTTCATAAAATTTTTGATTGCGTTTGTTTTGGCTAAAAGTATCTAACCGAACCGAAACAAAATTATGTTTCTTGGCATAGTTTTCGGCAAAATCCATCAATTTTTGTGCATATCCTTTGCCTTGTTGCTTCGGATGAACCGATAATCTATGTATGTAGGCATTCTTAGTGTTTGGAGTAAGCCATTGAATAGGAAAGTATTCTTCATCCATTAAAGATGAAATAACCACGGCCCCAATAATTTCATGATTCTTTTCGAAAACAAATAATTCCGATCGTTCAATGTCGTTTTCAAAGGCTTTTTTGGATGGATAATGATCGTTCCATTGGTAAATCCCGTTATTGACCATATTGGCCGCACAGGCCTTGGTAAGGTTTAGAATATCACTAATTTCCGATATCTTTGCACGACGAATCATGAATAGGTTTAAATTAATTGTAAATTTAAAGTATTAATAAATAATTACCCATATGATCAATATCCTTGTTCCCATCGGCACTTCGCCCAACGCGAATGAAACCTTGCAATATGCTGTTGATTTTGCAGCTGATTTTTCGGCAAGAGTTTTTGTTATGGAAGTCTTTAGTTTTAGTGGAAAAGCCGGAAGTCTTACCAATATTTCAGAAAAGATTGCCAAGAGTGGTAAGGAACGGTTAAAAGCCGTAATAGAACAGGTCGATTCCAAAAATGTTGATATTAAAATCGCGACCTATAATGGGGAGTTGGCTGACGGTATCAAAGAAATTGACAAAGAACTAGGTATAGACATGATCATACTTGCCCCAAGAAGTAATGATATTAACGAAGAGCTTTATTTAGGCCATACCTCTGGTAGGATAATTAAACGGACAGACATTCCTGCATTAATAGTGCCCAAAGGCACCAAATACAAACCTTATAAAACTATATTGACCACTTTTAAATCGGGCATTTTGAGGAGAAATCGCATTTTGGACCCTTTAGTGGCAATTTATAAGAAACATAATTCAAAAGTTGAACTTCTTTTGGTAAAAACCCCTGGTTATACTGATGATGACCTAGAAGTGAATACGAGCTTGATGGATATTAGTTCCCATCTTACCATAACCGAAAACGTTAGTACGTATATAGGAGTTTTGGAACATTTTCAAAAACAACATCCAGACTTGCTCTGTGTTTTTAGGAGAAAAAGAGGATTCTTTAAAAAACTGTGGGAAAAGAGTACAATACTAAAATCTGAGTTCTACGTTCCAATTCCTGTTTTGGTATTGAGTGTGAGTAAAGAATAAAATAAAAAACCATCACGAAAGTGATGGTTTTGTGGAGAATGCTGTCCCAAAAACCGTTCGTTTTATAGGACATTATCTTGCTTAATCATAACAATGAGGAGAGGTCATCTGAATACCGGGACCCCTCCATATGCTTGACCTTTTCATCAATCGAAAGTACGGGTCTTTCTCGTTGACTTTACAGCTTTTTCAATCTGCCAATAAGCAGCCACAACACTGACGTACTCTGCGGCAATCAACCAAAACCCTAGATTCGTAAAAAATGAGATGTGATCGCCGCCATAGGGCACTATTAAAACAGGAACTGTAATCAAGGCATCTAAAATCATTGTCACCAAGAACATGGAGGCACCTAAAACAAAACCATTGGTCTTATGTCCATTCCTGTAGTAAATATGCGCACCTAGTGCCGCACTTGGAATCAAGGTTAGTGAAAGAACCCAATTGGCTTGAAGATCAGCGTCTGACATCAACGGCACAAAGTATGAAGCAACAAAGGCAGTTACACCTATTGTCCAAACAATAACAGCTGAAATAAAAATGCTTTTTATCTGAATATTTTTCATTAGTGGTAATTTTAAATTGATTGAGCCAATGCTTGATTCCAAACACCGGTCTTAACAGTTTCCTCGGCGTACGCATTGAAGTCGATTGGTTTTCTTCCCAATACTTTTTCAACATCTTCTGTAACGACGTTGTTTCCAGGTGCGTCAAGCACATTCGAAAACAGATAATCAAGTAGCCATATATAGTCATCGGACACACCAAGTCCCTCCAAAGACTCAATATATTGCTTCAAACTGCAAGGGGTATATCTTATTTCACGACCGCTGACTTTTGCAATAGCGTCGATTACTTCCGGAAAGGTCAAAGTTCCAGGGCCTGTCAACTGATAAATCTGTCCATTGTGCGCATCGTGTAGGAGTGCTTCTACAACTACAGATGCAATATCATCCGTATGCACATAAGGCACTTTTGCTTCTGATTTAGGTAACTCGACATGACCAGATAAGATAGGATCCAGGAAAAAGCTTTCACTGAAGTTTTGCATGAACCAGCTTGCCCTTACTATGGTATATTCCATTCCCGAGTGCATTATTATCTGCTCACAATGCTCTGCCTCCCTTTCACCTTTTCCTGATAACAACACTACTTTTTTGACTCCTTCATTTTTAGCGACTTTCGCCAATAAACGAATGGCTTCCTTTGCGCCAGGAATAGCTAAATCGGGATGATAAACGATGTATGCCTTATCCATTCCCTTTAATGCATGGACATAAGTGGACGAATCATTCCAATCAAATGCTGGACTACTACTTCGCGTTCCTATTCGAACGTTCTGGTTTTGTTGATTCAATTTTTCAACTACACGGCGGCCGGTCTTACCAGTTCCACCGATAACTAAGATGTTTTCTTTCATTTTTCTTGATTTTTAATTATTAATTTATAAACTGATGTATTTGTTGTTGATTAGTAAACTTATCAGCAGGAGCAAAAAGGAAAGTGCCGATGTTATTGTTCTTATAAGGTGCATTCGGTTCCATTTGACTTCAAAGCGGTCTCGGAGTGCCTGTAGATCTTCCATACTGGCTTTTGCCAAATCGGTTTTATCGAGTACTTCGTTTAGAGGTACATTTCCGAAAATGGTCATCAATACAACTCCCAAAAAGTACAAGGCAGCTACCATAGTCAGCATCACAATTACTGTACTTGAGCTATTTCTGAAAAGGATTATATTTATGAAATGAACAATAAAAGGCCCGAAAAATACAATCATAAACAGGGGGTTGATGATCGCCCTGTTCATCTGCTGAAAGGCTTGTAAGTATCCTAAGTTGTTTAACCTTCCAATACCTGTGGTCACTGCATTTGTCCATGTAAAGCATAGACCTGCCGTAAGCCCTGTCAATAAAGTTGCTAAAATCAGTGTTGAAAATTTAAATGTTAGTTCCATAATTAGTTCGTTTTTGTATGTTTTATCCACGTTAATAAAACTTGATATTCCGCTGAAGTAAGTTTGATTTTCTTGCCCTTGGGCATTTGTTTTTTGAGGAAAACTTGCTTGTTGACATCCGCTGCCATAGGATTCATATTATTTGGAGTAAAAACACGTCTTTTATTGCGTTTTGAATAGCAGATATTACACTTTTGGTCGAGGACTTTGTAAGCTCTTATTATTGTAGAGTCTGTTACCATTGTCTTCGGCAAGGTCAAGAGCGGATATTCCTTAACCGTTTTCTTTGTTGGTTCGAGCTGTGTTGCAAGAGATAAGAGAATTCCAATAATGAGTTTCGCCAGAGCTATCATCGTTGAACAATTTTAATTGTTTGATGTAGCAAAAATCATAAATGCATGTATGGCGTACTTGACAGTTTACGTCAATCTTTTGACAGTTTAGGCCAAACTTCTTCTAATACAATGACTTGCGAAATTCAATAGGGGTTGTACCGGTCCATCTCTTAAATGCACGGTTAAATGCACTTTGTTCAGAAAATCCGGTTTCGAAAGCTATTTCTGAGATACTGGTATTTACTTTTCCAAGTAGAAATTTGGAGATATCTTCTTGTTTTTTTTGAACTAGTCCACGAAATGTGACGTTGTTTTCAGATAGTCGTCTCGTGAGGGTTCTGTCGCTCATTCCTATAATTTTCCCTATCTGTGAAATATTGGGAATTCCACTGGGTAGCGCATCTTGAATCAATGTTTCAATATCGGATACAATCCTTTTTGGACTTATTTCAATTCCATCAGTTGCTTCTTTGACACGTTCCAACAAAAATTTATTGATACTCGTATCAGCCTTGATCGTAGGCATTTCAAAGTCTTGGGAGCTATAGCAAATAAGGTCATGGGTTTGATTGAACAATATCGGACATTTAAATGCTTCTTTGTAGCTATCAAGTCTTTTGGGAGGCCTATGTTTAAAAGATACGGATGTTGGTGCTATTTTCGTATTGCTCAGTGCTTGCAGCACTACCACGGTAGCAGAAAATGTTGCTTCGTTCGATAATTCCAAACCGCGTCTATGTGCATCTCGAAAAAGATAAACTTTAGATATCTCTTTGCCTTTTTCAACTTTAAAAACGTACGTATTTGATAGTAACTTAAAATAGCGTTCACTTCTATAGAAAATCTCACCGACCCATGAACAGGTTTTCCAGGCCAAACCTAGAACACCATAGTCATCCAACTTCATTTCTTGACCCACTCTAACCGAAAAACCCGGACCTAACTTTTCATCCAATAGTTCATGTAGCTCGAAAAAGTGATCTGCAGGAACTGCTTTTAGTTTTGAAATTTCATCGATGGGCGTAGGTATGCTCTGGAGGAAATCTCTGTTTAACCCTTCATATAATGCATGATTTATCAATTTATGATATAGACTGATAGCAATGTAATTCACAAATTTCGCTTTAGCCCCAATTTAATGATTTTCGTTTAGAAATTTCACCAGATGATTTTTTCTTGCCTCAGAAAATTTTATCTTACTCTAGTCAACAAGCCTTAAAAAATGAAAAAAAGAAAGCTCATTTCTATCCTATTTATCTCATTATCATTGCTACTTGGTATTATCTTTTTTCTAGACATAGATTATCCTGAAGATGTAAAAGGGTATTTCAAAAAAACGTATTACGGTCAATTTGGGCCTTTGGCGATCTGTGTGGAGTTGTTTATTGCCGCCTATTATCTTTTAGCAGGCCATAAAAAATCCAATTTTGCTCTCGCCTTATTTGCATTTACGGCCTTGCTGGATATTCTTTTCAATCTTACCGGACTGTTTATTAGCGGGGTGCCCGTTTACGCCATGGTGCTGTTTTTTGTTTGCGCCATAGTTTCCCTTTGGATAGCCTTTTCAAATGCTTTTAATCTGGGAAGGATAACCCTTGTTGGCGCCATAACAAGTTTTGTTCTGGGGAATGCCATTGAGTTTTACTTTAATTATTTTTAAGGACTTTGAATCCAAAAGACTATCCTAGGATGTACTGTAAATCACAGGCATTTGCCCCTTCCATTTTTGCCATAGGTCATCATTACCGATCAAGGTGGCCATAAAATGAGCTACATTGATCCTGCTGACCTTTCCGGCATTGAAAATCGCGCTTCTAATCGGAGAGGGATGTACTTCATATTCCGTCACCTCCGATTCATTGATTAAACCGTCGGGGCGAACTGCGGTCCATTCTATCATAGGATTATCCTGACCAATTTTTATCCGTAGAAAATCCGCAGCCTTCTCGTTATCGACATGTGGGGGCAATAACAAGCGTAGCAATGCAATCACACATTTTTGACCGAAAGAAATGGGTTCGTTTAAATCGCGATTTCTGTTTCCCGAAGTATTCATCAGAACATATTTTATTGGCTTTTCAGGTTTGTTCGCCTTGATCACGGCACATAACCTACGGGCGGTATCGGTTACCAATCTTCGGGGTTTGCGGTACATACCCTTAAAGGTAATGTTATGACCCAAACAGGAGGCTACAGCATCACAACCGGCCACATGCTCGGCCATTTTTGCATCACTAAGCTCCGAAATACTGGCTTCGATAATGGACAAACGGCTTTCGTTTCTAAGGGATTCCGGTAATTTTTCGACGTTCCGTACAATTGCTCTTACATGTTGACCTTGTTTAAGAAGTTGTGACACTAGATGTTGCCCCGTTGCTCCACTTGCTCCTACTACTAGAGTTGTCATTTTTTAGATTTTTGATGTAATTTCAAATAAGACGAAAGGATTACTATTTTGTTACCTGATAATCTGACTTTTGCCGACTCCTGATATTCATTCCTGAATTGTAAACAATTCTAGATTCTCTTCTTTTCCTTTCAATTCAAAAATTCCCAGAGAATTGATTTTAAACTCAGGTTCAAGATTCAAGGATTTTATCAAATCTTCCGAAACTAAGATGTCGACGTTATATTGATTACAAAGGCCTTGAATTCTTGATGTAGTGTTGAGCACATCCCCAGTGAAGATAATTTCTTTTTTCAGCGCACCTATTTCGCCCGTGGTAACCCCGCCAACATGAAGTCCAGCTTTGAATGTAGGTGCTACCCCAAAAGTAGCAGTATACCAATCTGCTCTTTTTTTTAGGTCTTCTTTCATGGCAAAAAAGCAATTGATACAATTGTTGGTTCTGATTCCATCTTCATACTTCCAAGAAATAACGATTTCATCCCCTATATATTGATAGACTTCCCCCGAATGGCGAATGATGGCATCCGAAAAATCGGAATAGTATTCCCTGAGTAGTTCAAAATATTTGATGTGGCCCAACTGCTCGGCTATGGTTGTCGAGGACTTCATATCCGAAAACAGGAAAATCCGTTTTTCCTCAATCGGTTTATGATATTTTCCCGTGAAGAAATTCATCAATACCCCATGCCCTATATTCTCGCTGATTTCCGAATAAAAAAGGCTTACAAAAAGACTGAATGAAATGGAAACCAAAGTACTTGCAAATTCGATACTTGTCAGAAAGTTTGAAAATCTCTCCCAAACGATCGGGTCTAAAGGGGATACGTACAATTCCACTCCCGCAGCAATTGGGAAGGTTATGAAGATCACCACTAACAGGAAAATGGTGTAAAAAACTACCTTGTAGCCTATTTTCTGCAAAAAACTCGCTTTACTGAAAAGATTGCCCATCCATACTACTTCGATGGCACCGACGAGTAAGCCGACTGTAGTAACGGCAATACTCGCGAAAACAAAAACTTCAGGGGTCACGTTGATCGCGCCGGATGGATTCAAATTTTGATCTTGTTTGGCTGCCTCTTGCGAAAACAAATTGATCCATCCCAAAACCAGCCAAATCACTCCGAAAGGAATGATCCGTGAGATGTTCCGCTTTGTTTTTGGGGATAGCATGTATAACCGATCTATATCAATGTCGTCTTCTCTTATTCCTTTACCTCCGTTTCCAACAATTGCAAAATAGCATTTAGGTTTTCCATCATAGGCGTATAATGTGCATTTTCTGTTGCGTATGCCATAAGAATGAAAATGAGTACATTATTCTCAAATTCCTTTGAATGCAATAGTTGTAAGTTACTGCTTACCTTGTTCCCTTTAGATAAATCCAGTTCTGTATTTTACTCCCGTCAAATCGAAAATAATGCGTATGCTGTTTTCATTGTTCCTGAACATATCCAGCACTTTTTCCCTTTGATGGGCAATTTCGTTCTCTTGTTTGCCAATATCCACCAAAATGATTTCCCCCGCGGCGTACAAGAGATAGTTACGAAGTTTTTTTTCATTGATAAGCTTCTGTCTTATTTTTCGAAAGAATTTCATCAGTCGTCAATGATCATCTTAAACAATTGATTTTATCACTAATAGCCGCTTTTCTTGCACCTTCCTGTAAAGTTAACAAAAAATAAAACTTGCTATAATTCATGATTTTCTAGATGAGTTGGCTATTATTCTTAGACATAGTTATGAGCTTTTTTTACTTCTCACTATTTTAACCACACGATTATATATGATTTCCGCTAAATTCCAGTCATATCCATCAAAGTTAGTTGTATTATTAAATTGAATAACCACTGTGTCCATGTCTTTGTGGTATTCTGCAATACTCTGATAGCCCACAAGCAGACCTGTGTGCTTGTACACATAAATGGAGGAATAGATTTCCTGTTCCCCTTCATTAAACACTGAGCCATCGTTTAATGCTCTCAAGAATATTCCCACATCCTCTGATGTGGCTAACATTAAACCAGTATCATCCGTTTTGAAATCTTCTTCAAAGTCAACATAATAGCCACTCATGACATCATCTATATTTACCTCACCTAGTGATCCGTACGTATTTTTAAGCCCTAGTGGTATCAAAATTTCCTCTTTTACATATTGGTTATGGCTATAATCCACCACTTCTGCTATGATTCTGCGTAGCAACAAGTAATTGGTATTTGAATAACCATAATTTTCGCCCGGTTCAAAGGCAGCCGGCATATCAAGTGCGAAATCAAGTGCTTCTTTACTGTCCCTTTCTTCCCAATAATTAGGATGCTCCACAAAATTAGGAATGCCACTGCGGTGCTGTACCATCATTCTCAAGGTGATTTTTTCCGCATTTTCAATTCCTCCTACCAGTTCTGGAAAATAATCAGCAACCGTTTTATCCAAAGAAAGACGTTCGTCTTTAGCTAATTTTGCGATAGCCACAGCGACATATAACTTACTAATACTGGCAATCTTGAATAAAGCGTGCGGGTTGGCAGGTATTTTATTTTTTCGGTCATGCCAGCCTGCGGCATAATACTCCGGTGGCTTCCCAGCTTCGTCCACGTAAACAATCATTCCATCAAATCCATAATCAATGCCTTCATTTACTTGTTCTTGAACCGTATCAGGTAGTGGCAATATCCAAGCCTTTACCAGTATCCATGGTACGAACGCCAAAGAGCTTATGCTTGCTATAATAAATAATATTCTAAGTATTCGTTTTGTTTTTTTCTTCGTCATTTTATCATTTTTGTTCGTAGTCTGCACTTTTATTTAATTGCTGATATCGGTTGGTTAATATATTACTTTTTTGTTTGCATATTGTAATGCTCTAAGGAGGTGGGCTGATGAATTTCTGACCGTTGACCTTTTTTACTTGTCCATTTCAATCCAAACAAAGGTCTTAAGAAAACTACTCTTCTAAGAATGAACTCGTAAATGAGAAAGCATATGATACCGGTAAAGGCTGTAATGGCCATAAATTTTATAACGGCCGGTAGCTGCAAGGGCAAAATTAGCATGGCTCCAGCGTACAATACAAACATATGGATGATGTAAACAGGGTAAGCCGCTTTGCTCAGGTAGCTCAGAAGATGACTCGGCCGGTTCAAATATTTGTAACCAAACCCGAAAACCGCCAAAATCCAGCAACTTGATTCGATGGCCGTAAGATAACCTGGGGCTTCCGTTGCAAAAACAAAGTATCTGATACTATAAAGCACTATGGCCAAACCAAGATATAACCATCGCCACTTCAAAACGGTTTGCCAGAAAGGCTTACCGCTGTAGACAAAAAGATAACCGAAAAGAAAAGCAAGAAGTCCAAGGAAGAAACCATGCCAAGTCTCTGCATAAAGGGCATATAGTTGTGGCTTTACCACCAATGCCTCAATGACAAAAAATCCCGACAATAGCAAAGGCCCAGCCGGATTGCTCATCAATTTTATCAAACCTTTTTTAAATATGCCGTTTTCTCGTTTCTTTATGTATAAAAATAAAGGCAACAGCAAGAGTACATACGCAAAAATGTTTCCCAAGAACCATAAATGTCCAGCATGGGGATAATAGCCCAAGGGCATATTATAGTATTTCTGAAAAATAAACATATGCAAAGGGGCAATGGCGACAACCCCAAATAGGAAAGGTAAAAGAATCCGCTTTGTGCGTTCTAAAAGCAATTGCCACCAATTTCGTTTGCGCATGGCGAAATAGAGTCCCATACCAGAGACATAGAATAATAGGGGAATTCTCCACACATTAAGCATGGTCATCGGTTTCCATAAACCCTCGAGCAGTTCATTACTTCTGATAAACCCAACGAACATGGCCCAGGGTTGAAATATTATGGCTATATGATAAATCAGAAGCAAGCCAATGGCGATGACCCGCAACCAATCAATATCATGTCTTCTTTCTGTTGTCATTAGAATCTGGATTTAGATGTATTACTGCAACATCATTGCAATAACGGGGCGGATTTTTTCTATTTCGTTCAAATCCAATTGCATGCCCAATGGCGCTAATTGTTGTTGAAGCATTTCATAGATTGGTTTGATCTCAGCATAAGGTCCCATTACTGATTCCCGGGCCGTAGCGCCAAAATTATTTCGTATGGATTTGTCGGCTTTAGCATCGATTAGCATCTGTACAATCTCAACCCTGCAAAAGAATGCAGCTGAATGTAAGGCTGTAGCCCCATCATTATTTTTCAGTGTTAAATCAGCTCCGGCTTCAATAAGCACTTGGGCAATCTTGTTTTTTCCAAAACTCGCTGCAGTAATTAATGGGGTAGAACCGCTCATAGCATCCTTCTTATTGATATCTGTACCTGCTTCGATATGTTGTTTTACCACCTCAAGGTTATTCGACAATATGGCAGCTTGAATATCCATTTTTGGTGCATCGATTACTGGTTTTGTTGCAGTATTACTAGCTACCTCGGCATTTTTCTTATGGTCTGATTGACCGCATGCAGCGGTAATCAATAGAAGAACTAGTGACATGTTTACTACTGTTTTCAAAGAATTCATTTTAATTGTTTTCATGATGTTACTTTTTATATTCGACTTTAAATATTTGTTGAAACAAAGGTCTTATAGAACGTGATGCGAACCCTATGAGCTATGCGCCAGATTGTGTAAAGTTTCAGGAAGGCATAAAAATTATGGCGCAGGGATATCAATTATGACGCAAACAGTCACTTTTACCTTAATACTCTAATTACACTCTTGTATGGGGTTACCATTAATTTTTTCTAATTTCGACAAGCCAAAAAACAGCATGTCGGACACATCATTTATCGGAAAGCAATTTATTGACAAGGCAGAAGCCCTCATTGTGGAGAATCTCTCTAACGAACAATTTGGGGTATCTGAACTGGCAGGGGCCATGAACATGAGTCGTTCTAGCCTGTTAAGAAATGTAAAGAAGCACACGAAACTTTCAGCAAGCCAATTCATTCGTCAAGTTCGGCTTCAAAAAGGAACGGAACTGCTCAAGGAGACCTCCTTAACAGTTTCAGAAATTTCCTATCAAGTAGGATTTGGCAGTACATCATACTTTATCAAATGCTTTCGGGAACACTATGGATATTCTCCGGGAGAGGTTGGAAAAGTTGAAGAAAAAGTGGAAGTAGAAAAAGAAAAGGTCAGCCCTAACTTTTTAAAAACGTACCGTTTGCCCCTCATTGCTGCGACATCCATTGTACTTCTTGTTGTTACCTTCTTACTTTTCAATAAAAATGATACAGCAAACGAGCCGGAAATTGAAAAGTCCATAGCCGTATTGCCTTTCAGGAATGAGAGCAGCGACTCAACCAATATTTATTTTGTAAACGGGCTTATGGAATCCGCATTGAACAACCTTCAGAAGATTGAAGATCTGCGGGTAATTAGTAGAACCTCGGTTGAGAAATACAGAAAAACGGACAAGGGTATCCCAGAGATAGCCAAAGAACTCGATGTAAACTATTTGGTGGAAGGTAGTGGCCAACGCGTTGGCAATCAAGTTTTGCTCAATATTCAATTGATTGAAGCTTCATCGGACACCCCTATTTGGGTAGCGCAATACAATCAGGAAGTAGTTGACATATTTGTTTTGCAAAACGATGTGGCGAAGAAAATTGCAGCGGCCATTGAAGCGGTTGTGACACCTGCAGAATTGGAGCAAATTGAAAAAATACCAACTGAAAATATGTTGGCCTATGATTATTACCTCCAAGCACTGGATTATTATTATTCCCAAACCAAGGGAGCTTTGGAAAAGGCCATTCCACTATTTCAGAAGGCTGTGGAACAGGACCCACAATTTGCGCTCGCCTATGCCAATCTGGCCATATCGTATTACTATCTTGATATTTTCCAGAAGCAGAAACAATACACCGACCTAATAAACAATTATGCGGACAAAGCACTGCTATACGATCCCAAAAATGACGTAAGCCTCATCTCCAAAGCATTGTACTATATGCATACCGAGGAATATCGCTTGGCATTGCCCCATTTGGAAAAGGCACTGGAATATAATCCCAATTCAGCTTCCGTGGTTCAACTACTTTCCAGGCTATACTCCGTTTATATTCCGGATACTGCCAAGAATTTGAAATATTCTTTGCTGGGTATGCAATTGGATATTGCCGCGAGCGACTCAGTTGCTAAAAGTTATATTTATCTAAACCTAAGCAATGCCCTTGCCCAGACCGGTTTTATCAATGAGGCAATGGAATACATTAACAAGTCATTGGATTATAACCCTTCAAACTATTACGCGCCTCATTTAAAAGCTTACATTCAGTATGCGAAAGATGAAGATCTTGAGCAAGCCAAAAAGACCTTAATGGAGGAATTAGAAAAGGATACCACCCGTCTAGACCTCTTGCAGGAAGTGGCAAAACTGCATTATTTTCAGGAGGATTACGACAGTGCTTTTCAGTATTATAAAAAATTTGCTCAGGCCAGAAAAGAGAATAACCTGAATATTTATCCTCACGAAGACATCAAGATTGGTTTGGTCTATGAAAAAATGGGTTTGGAAGAAGAGGCGTCTGATTTTTTTAAGGCGTACTCTGATTATTGCGAAAGAGACGAATCTATCTATAAGAGTGCCAGCATGGCGTTAAAGTATGCCCATGAAGGAAAGATTGACCAGGGCATTGAGCAGCTTAAAGTTTTCGCATTACAAGACCATTATCAGTATTGGATATTATTGTTCTTGGAAAAAGATCCACTAATAAAACCCCTTACAAGTCATCCGGAATATGAAGAGACCATCCAAAAGATAAGGGACGGGTTTTGGGAGAATCAGGCAAAACTGAAAAAGTCTTTAGAGGAAAACGGACTTATTTAATGTAATAAACATTTCTTTAAAAGTCCCATTCGTGGTCTCTTTTAGTAGTTTCGTTAATTGACCTTTTATGGGACTTAGATTTCTTAACCTGATAATGAAGTTAAAACACCCAATAAATTTGATGCCTTTTCGAAAAAATATGCTCTAAAGGGTGAAGAAGTATTAAAATATACCCATTCGTATCAAATAATACCAAGTTTAATTTAAAATCAATTATACGTGCAAATGAAAAAAGCTTCAAAAGTCAAAAACTCTTGAAGCCCTATAAAAACTGGTGGAGAATACCGGGATAACTGCGTTGCTCTCGACCATCTCGCAGTCCTGTAAATACAAAAATTTTATGCTAGGCCTTTCGGCCTTTGCGCTTAAGAACAAAAAAACCGCTCGAGCAAGCTCGGCGGTTTTGATTACCTAAGCACAGAAAATTTTTGCGCTTGATCGTGGAGAATACCGGAGTCGAACCGGTGACCTCTTGCCTGCCAGGCAAGCGCTCTAGCCAGCTGAGCTAATCCCCCAAATTAATATTCTTCTTGCGCCATCTTCTACCACTGGCTGATTTTAGATATTTTTCCCTTGTTCTAGCCTCATTCCTGGTTTTATATTCTTCCAAATGAACTACCCGCCATGGAATATAAGGTTTCGTACTTTTATTCTGTCCTTCATTATGCTCTTTAAGCCTTTTATCGACATTTTCTGAAAGGCCTACATAATACTTGTCAAATCCGTCACTATATAAAACATATACAAAGAACATCTACTTCTTTAATTTGCAAATAGGTGCTCTAGACTGGCCAACTGAGTCTGCCCGAACGTTCCTTTTCGGTACGGGCGGGCTAAACCCCGACTTTAGGACGTCAAAGGAAATACTTTTTGTTTAAGTATCAAAATACTATATTCGTTTTCTTTAAACTAACTCCGTATTATGACAGATTTAAAAGGAAAGGTTGCTTATATCACCGGTGGCTCAAAGGGAATAGGATTTGCAGTTGCCCGATCATTGCTC
The DNA here is from genome assembly GCA_963768235.1 of uncultured Flavobacteriaceae bacterium. GTDB lineage: Bacteria > Bacteroidota > Bacteroidia > Flavobacteriales > Flavobacteriaceae > Maribacter_A. The sequence goes on along the minus strand of CAVYHF010000007.1, from coordinate 428,254 downwards.
AATGCAGGGATGAAGGTTGCGATTAGTGGAAGAAGTCTACAAACCGTGAAGGCCGCAGCACAGCAATTGGGCAGTGAAGATACCGTTTTGGCAATTGCATCAGATGTTACCAAACATGTAGATGAAGAAAATGCCGTAAAAGCCATATTAGACAAATGGGGTACGTTGGATGTGGTTTTGGCCAATGCTGGGGTTGGGATTTTTGCGCCGATTGACGAAATGACCGAGGGGCAGTGGCACAATTTGATCAATACGAACTTAAATGGTGTATTTCACACCTTAAAAGCGTCCGTAGAGGCCCTAAAGGCATCAAAGGGGTATTATATAACATTGGCCAGTCTTGCCGGCACGAATTTTTTCGCAATGGGGGCGGGATACAATGCGACCAAGTTCGGGGTTGTTGGTTTTACCCAGGCAGCAATGCTAGATCTTCGCAAATATGACATTAAAGTTTCTACCATAATGCCCGGTTCCGTGGCGACACATTTCAATAACAATGAGCCATCGGAGAAAGATGCTTGGAAAATACAGCCAGAGGATATTGGGGAATTAGTTTTGGACTTACTGAAAATGCACCCGCGTACCTTGCCCAGTAAAATAGAAGTTAGACCAAGCAGGCCTGACAAAAAATAGGATCAAACCTCTTTTTCGATAAAGGGAATATTGGGATTACAGATTTCAAGAACAAGTCTTTTCAGTTCTGTGGTGAATGTATTCAGGGTTTCATGTGTGATTGCCTTGTCCTTACTTCGACTATTTTTGCTTTCTTTTGTTGCAAAACCCAACATACCAGCATTCAAATTTTTAAAGGAAATAATACCGGCCTCAATTTGATCGAATTTTTGGTTAATACCGTACATTTGGGCATAGCACAACAATTGAAATGCCTTGCTATATTTATAATCTTCAGTAATTAAGGACCAATCATATATTTCAACCTGGTTAGCCATAACTTTCCCTGATTTATAGTCAATGATTCTAAGCACTCCGTCAATTTCATCTATACGATCTAATTTACCTTTCAGTTTAACCGGAAAATCCAATTCAGACATGTCGAGTGCCATTTCCATTTTTTGCTCCAATGCAATAATTTTTATTTTATGCCGCTGGCATTGAACTATTTCTTGGTCAATAAAATGCTCAACATATTTCTTGATTACGTTGAAAGCTATTAGATTTTTCCCGCGCAAAATACGCGAATCAGTATAGGACTTTGTAAAATGTTTATTTACTAAAGCATCAATTTTCGTTTTAGCAGTTTTTAGAATTTCCTTGTTCAAATAATCACCGATCATAGGCAAGTAGAGGTCTTCTAAGGTGTCATGTATAATTGTACCAAAGGTATTTGCAGCTACAGTTTCCTCAACTTCAAGCAAATCATTGATACCTAGAAGATTTTGCTTGTAAAAATCTATCGGATTCCGAATATAATTACTCAAAGAGGAGGGGGAGAAACCTTTTTGGGCCTTCCCTGAAATGAGGGCCATTAGCGTGTCATCTTTGGTTATAAGGCCTCCTTTCTTAGTTTTGACCTTGATCTCTGGGACGGCAATAAATTCAGTAATGTTTTCTTTGATGTTATCGTCAGTTAATAACTGCGTGATAAGACGACTACATTCTCCTCCTTCCAAGACATCTGGTTCGGTATTGTAAATGAGGTAAATATTTTTTGCCCGTTGTAATAAATGATAAAAATGGTACGTATAAACGGCATCTTTCTCTTTAAAAGTAGGAAGGCCAAAAGCTCTTTTCAAATCATAAGGAATAAATGAGTTATTTGACTTCCCTGAGGGAATGATCCCTTCATTTACCGAAGTCATAATTACAGTTTCATAATCAAGATTTCTACTTTCCAACACGCCCATTAGTTGTAAGCCTTCCAAAGGATCACCTTTAAAATCCAAGGTTTCCAAGGACAATAATTCTTTGAAAAGGGCCTGTAAGGATTTTAAGTCATTGATAAAGTCATGTTTTTCCAATAATTCCTGAATTTGATTAAAAACCCCATAAAACCTATAGAGTTCTTCCAAAGCGAGCTTATTGCCAGATGATTGAAGCTCAGTCTTTAACAGTAAAACCAGTGCTATACAGCGTTCAATGAATTCTTTCGTTGTTGGCGTTTGGGCAAAGAACAGATTGTTCAAATTTTGGGATTCAGTAGTCCCATATGATACAATCTCATTTTCTTCCAAAAAGGTGAGATTTTTATCTTTAATGGCACAAGCTATAATTTCGGCTAGGTTAACACTGCCTTCATTTAAGAGTAATTGGGTATAAGAATGTGATAAGAACGATAAAATGCTTTTATAATACCAACCATTGGCTTGTTTATTAATGTACAAATCAAAAAACTGAATAAAGAAACTTTCGAAGTTTGATTTATTCAAGGGGTAGCCCATGGTAATATTCACCTTTTCAATTTCTGAAGGGATGGAATTAAGTAATGGATTGAGCAATGTTTCATCACTTAATACTACTGCTGTTCGTTTTAATAGATCACTATTTTCAATATTTATCTCTTTAAGAAGAGCGCCGACATATTTTACTTGGGAAATATTTTTTGGAACCCCAATTATCTGTATGTTCTTTTTTTGTAAAAAAGAGGAACTTATTCCTTTAAGTGGATTTTCCTGAAGATAGGGCCATTTCTTTTTATGACTTCTAATAAAGTAACCTGCGTCATGAATGGGGTCATCTAGATAGTATTCATCTGCGTCCCAATAGATTTCTGCGTTTTTAGTTTTGAGTATTCTTTGGATTATATTGCTTTCAGCAGTATTCAGGGCATTGAAACCGATAAATATATAGCGATTGTTCTTGTTAGCTTCTAAATAAGATTCCATATTTTCATAGGCCTTGCGATAAACAAGGCCTTGATGCCCAATGCCTTGTTTTAGCAACTTTTGATTGAAAGTAGTATAGAGTTCCTCTAGATTGTTCCAGAATTTAATGTAGTCTTCAACCATTTTTGTTTTTTCCGCTGCCAAATACCAATGGTTGATTTCCTGTATGGCTGATAAGTTGGAAAATAGTTTTCCAGTGTCGATAAGATATCGATCTATCTCGTTAATATCCTGTAATAGGGTTTGTCCCCATTTCGAAAAATCCAGGTAATTTTCTTTTTCGTCTTTAGCTTGATCTAAATAGGCGTAATAAAGCTCGAAAAGTTGCTGGGTATTGGTGGCAGTGGAGAGCCCGGAAATAGTACCTACAAACTCTTCAATGCTATAAATTTCAGGGGAGAATATCGTCCTATCGGTAATGTTGGCAATACTGTTTCTCAGAAAGGTGCCCGCTCTTTTACTTGGGAGAACAAAAATAATGTCTTCAACGTTATTCTGTTTTCCAAGTACATCTTGTAGAATTTCTTCAATAAAACTTTGCATGGCTAAAATTAAGCAATCTTGATGCACGACTTTGGGTTAGTGCAAATAAAAAAAGCTCCGCAATTGCGGAGCTTTTAATCTATAAGATAGGAACTTGAATTAGTTTTTTATCAAGTTAATTTCAACTCTACGGTTAGTAGCTCTTCCAGATCTACTGTTGTTAGAAGCAATTGGCTTCTCTTCCCCGTAACCTGCAGCTTGTAATCTATTAGAAGCAATGCCATTCTCAATGAGGTAGTTCATTACTGAATACGCTCTATCTTCAGAAAGCTTCTGATTTAATTTTGCACTACCTACGCTATCGGTATGACCATCGATAGAAAATTTAGCATAAGTATACTCTTTTAAGATTGCCGTGATATTAGCCAATACTTCAGCAGACTCTGTTTTGATTGTAGCCTTACCAGTATCGAATAAAATAGTTTTTGCATAGTCAAGTAACGTCTTACGTACGGCTTCTGTAACTTCAGGACATCCTTCACTAGCCACTGTACCTGCAACATCTGGACAAACATCATCTTTGTCAAGAACTCCGTCACCGTCTCTGTCTGGCCATGGACATCCCTTATTTTCAGCAGGACCTGCTTCGTTTGGACATGCATCATCTTTATCAGCAATACCATCACCGTCAGCATCAGGACAACCTGCAAGTGCAGCTAAACCAGCTTCACTAGGACAAGCATCATCTTTATCAGCAATACCGTCGCCATCAGCATCTGGGCAACCATTCATTTCTTTAGAACCAGCAGCGTTAGGACAGCTATCTTTGCTATCTTCAATACCATCGCCATCAGCATCAGGGCAGCCATTGAAAGCTTCTAGACCAGCAACTTCTGGACAAGCATCATCTTTGTCATAAATTCCGTCACCATCAGTATCAGTACCACCAAATTTAACAGCAAGGCCAGCTAAATGTTGGAAGTGGGTAACACCATAATCCTCGAATGCATGTTTGTATTGGGTTTGTAAAGTAAGACCAAGATTTTCTGAAAACCAGAAATTAATCCCAATACCACCATTTACTGTACCAGCTCCAACTTCATCAACCCAAGTGTAACCCCCACCTATTTCCAAGAAAGGATCAACAACGGTGGTTTTCAAGAAATTGTACTTGATTGTACCGTCAACAGCATAATGTGAAAGATCATCAACTTCAACATCTCCAAGTTTGCTTATTCTATTTAAAGAACCTCTAGCACCTACAGAGAAACCATCACCTACGGCTTTAGATACACCAACGTAAGAAATAGAAGGAATAATGTTCCAGTGATCATTAGCATTGAAGAATTCATTGCCAAACCCACCTACATCACCAGTTGGATATACGTCGATAGCATTTACCCCAAAACTAACTTGCCAAGGGTTATTCTCGTCTTGCGCTTGTATGTTGTTAAAACCTACAACAAGTAGAGCAACAACCAATAATTTGCTAAGATGTTTCATTTTCAAAATTTTAAGTTTAAGTGTTTATTAGCTGCAAATGTAAGTTGTTAAATATTATTAACAAAATCATATTCCTATTTTTTTTAACGTATTTCACAGGTTAAATAATGCATTTAAACGATTTTTAATTCTTTGCCCACTTTTATAAACGCATCAATAGCCTTTTCCAAATGTTGAATTTCATGGGCGGCTGAAAGTTGAACCCGAATTCTTGCCTTTTCCTTAGGAACCACGGGGTAGAAGAAACCTATAACGTAGATGCCCCTTTCCAATAACATATTGGCCATTTGTTGTGATAATTTTGCATCGTATAACATTACGGGAACAATGGCCGAATCACCATCTATGATATCAAACCCGGCATCTTTCATTCCTTTTTTAAAATAGTCGGTATTGAATTGAAGCTTGTCCCTTAGCAAAGTATCCTTACTTAGCATATCAAAAACCTTAATTGAAGCTCCAACTATTGCCGGCGCCAATGAGTTTGAAAACAAATAGGGTCTTGAGCGTTGTCTTAGAATTTCTATAATCTCTTTTTTCCCAGTCGTATAACCACCCATTGCTCCACCCAAAGCCTTACCCAAGGTACCGGTGATAATATCAACGCGACCCATAACCCCTTTTTCTTCAAGAGTACCCTTGCCATGCTTCCCAATGAAACCGGCTGCATGGCATTCATCAACCATGACCATCGCATCATATTTATCAGCTAAGTCACAGATTTTATCCAATGGGGCCAATAGGCCATCCATGGAAAAAACGCCATCAGTAACAATGATCTTAAATCGGGCATTGTCTTTTTGCGCCTGAATCAATTGTTTTTCCAAGTCAACCATATCGCTATTTGCATATCGATAGCGCATTGCTTTGCAAAGGCGAACACCATCAATAATCGATGCGTGGTTCAGTGAATCTGATATAATCGCATCTTCTGGACCTAATAATGGCTCGAAAACGCCTCCATTGGCGTCAAATGCCGCAGCATACAATATGGTATCCTCAGTGCCATAAAATGCAGCAATTTTTTGCTCAAGTTCTTTATGGATGTCTTGTGTGCCACATATGAAACGAACTGAGGACATGCCAAAACCATGGGTGTCCAAGGTGTCTTTGGCCGCTTGTATAACATCTGGATGCGAGGAAAGCCCCAAATAATTATTGGAGCAGAAATTTATTACTTCTTCCCCAGATGATATTTTTATTACAGCATCCTGTGGGGACGTTATTATGCGTTCTTTTTTGAAAAGGCCATCATTTTTAATAGATGCTATCTCATCAGTCAAATAATCCTTGATTTTTCCGTACATATTATATAGTATTTAAACGTATTCGATTTTTATATCATTATTAATGTAGGTTATGATCTTTTTTTCTATTTCATAACCCATAGTTTCCAGTGCATCTGCATAAGAATGCAATTGTTGTATATAAGCGGTGTTTTCCTTTCCTGTTTTATAATCTATAATCGTAGCGCTATTCCCAGTTATTACAATACGATCGGGGCGTAATATTTCTCCATTCCCCGTTATGATTTCTTTTTCATTCTTGATTACGACTCCCTTTTGAAAGTACTTTTTAAGGTCATTATGGTTAATTACCTTTTGTATTTTTGTTTTAAGAGTATCCACTTCCGCTTTATTGATTAATCCCTTTTGCTCTAAGTCAAAAAAAACGCGGTCAATATCTCCTTTGGTTTCAATGAGGCCCATTATATGATGTATGAGATTGCCTTTGTATAAAGCAGCTTCTTGCTCGGTATCCCAAAGTAATCCGGCTTTCGTCAATATACTGAAATTGGGGTTTTCCTTATTGGTATATTGATATGGAATATCTTTCTCAATGGTGCTATTCCTTTCAATTGGGTTATTGGGATTCAAGGTGCCAAAAGTATACATTGGATTGGAATCGTTCCAAAGATTTTTTTCTTTCAAATAATGAATGAATAAATCTGAATAGTGGGTTTTTCTATTTGATTTAATCGAGGCATTGTCTTTTTGAGTGATGATATACAAGGCTCTTTCCGCCCTGGTCAGGGACACATATAATATGTTGAAGGCATCCAACTCTAATTTGTGCTGCTCATTATCAAAAGCTATGGCAGCAGATTCATTGTAATCGACAACCTCCTTTTTCTTACTGATAAGAACCTCCTCGAATTCATTATACCGGGATTTGTCAACTTTTAACCACAATTTTGGATCTATTTCTTTGTAGATATTTGAATTGGCAAAAGGGAAAATAACGATAGGAAATTCCAACCCCTTTGATTTATGAATACTCATAATCTTAATCGCATTCATATTGTTTGGCGCAGTAATGCTGTGTTTATCCTTTTTCTTTTCCCAATAGGATAAGAATGTATGAATGCCTGCCCCTTCTTTTTGTTCAACTTCAAGAACTATGTCCAATAGAAAAGTAAGATAGGCGTCAGAATCATCTATTAAATGAAATTGCTTAATGGCAAGCTCCAAACCATCGTAAACTGATTTTTGATTAAGTACGGATATATCGAAGTCGTATGTCTCTTTTAAGAATTCTTCCAGTTCCTTCAAATGAGCACTAATCAATTCATGTTTGTTTTCTTGTTCCCCCGATAGAAAGTAAAGAATATTATAACTGGCCTCCAGGTTATCTTGATGATTATTGTAAAGCAAGAGATTAATCAAAAATTGCACCTTTTTATTATTTGATATCAATAAGGAGTCGGGTGAAATAATGGGCACCTTCTTTTCGGACAAAAAATCCGCTAGTACAATTCCATGCTTATTGTCGCGAACCAAAATGGCAATGTCATTATAGCAATACGATTTCTGTAGAATAGATTGAATGGTTTTCAATACTTCTTCACAATAAAGTATATTCAAATCCTGGTCTTCCTCTATTTCCAAAAAAGTAAGTTGAACAAGACCTTCCTTTTTCTTATTGGCTTGTTGTTGATTCCCTTTTTCAAAAAGGTCATGATATAATTGGTTGTTCAGAAGCGGACTTGTGATCGTGAAAAAGTCATTATTGAATTTTATAATTTCTTCATGACTTCTATAGTTTGAGGGCAAGTCATATGTCTTTGGCGGAATCACAAAAGGATTGGTGTTTTCGTTGATAAGGCTCAAAAACTGTTCGGCCTTGCCTCCGCGCCATCGATAAATGGCTTGTTTCGCATCGCCAACCAGAAACAAGGAGCCTGTGTTGCCTTGGTTATCTTCACCCTCTAGGGCATTGCCTATTAAAGGCACAAGGTTATTCCATTGCAATTCTGAGGTGTCTTGAAATTCATCTATGAAGTAATGACGATATTTCTCCCCTAAACGTTCATAAATGAATGGTACCGGTTGGTTCCTTATTTCGTTTGAAATTATCGTATTGAATTCTGAAATTGAAAGTTGCCCTTTTTCCTCTTGTATTTCTCTAACTTCTTTTTGTATGGCATTCAAAACGGTTAGTGGTACTAAGTTTTTGTAAATGTTGATTAAGAATAGCATTTGATGGAATACAACTTCTATTTTCTTGAAAATAATGACGAATTGAGGATGCAGGCCATCTAACATTGCCTTTACATCTTCAGGACAAGATTTTGCGTAAAGAGGCTCTGTTTCAATATTTTGTTTCCAGCCAGCGCTAAAATCCAATCCAATATCGCCGCTCTCTATCTTTATCATGAATTTTGGAAAGAACCCTGATTTGAAATCCGCTGTCACGAGTCCATTAGCTTCAATTAGCCTTAGGGCTGTTGAGGCATTTTCGACCAATTCATGCTTGTATTCCTTAATATGTTTGGTGATTACCTTTTTTAATTCTTCAAAATCAGTTAGATTCTTGTCCTTGATTAGTTTTAAGTGTTCAGCATTTGTTTCATTGAATAGTAGCTTACCTATCTTGTTCAAGTCAAAAGAAACGTCCCAGCTTTTATCATCATTGATTTTTTCCAAGGCAAAATCCATCAAGACTTTGGTCATTGCTTTATCCCGGCCAACTTTTTCCAATAGTTTGTCAACCGCTTCGCTCAACAAAAGGTCAGTATCAAGGACAACTTCAAAATTTTGCACTATTTTAAGGTCTTTAGCAAAGGTCCTGATGAGCCGATGGGTAAATTTATCAATGGTGGAAATGTCGAAGAAGCCGTAGTTATGCAAAATTTCCTTGATTGTTCTTTTAGCTTTTTCCCGAAGTTTACTTATGTCAAGATTCAGTTCTGACATAAGTTCAAGAAATAAAACAGAGGCCCCTTCAATAGTATCGGTAGTTGAAAATTCATGAAGACTATTTAGAATCCTTTCTTTCATCTCATTGACCGCCTTATTGGTGAATGTGATAGCCAAAATTTGACCGAATGAACCTGGAGCTGAAAGTACTATTTTGAGGTATTCCTTAGTTAGGGTGTGGGTCTTGCCAGAACCTGCTGAGGCATTGTATATTTTAAAAGGATAACCTGACACGTATTTTTATCTGCAAATTACATAATCTAAAATTGTTCTTAACAAATAATTAGCTGAATTTGTCTACTAAAAAATGTAAATTTGATCAACATTTTTTCTAACATAAAAAATATAATTATGGCTTTTGAATTACCTAAATTACCATATGCATATGATGCATTGGAACCACATATTGATGCAAGAACTATGGAGATTCACCATACAAAACATCATAATGGATATACGAATAATCTCAATGCGGCTATCGCGGGAACAGCTTTGGAAAATAAATCTATCGAGGATATTTTGACTGGTTTGGATATGAACAACGGAGCTGTTAGAAATAACGGCGGAGGTTTTTACAACCATGCATTATTTTGGGAGATTATGTCTCCAAATGGAGGGGGAGAACCTTCTGGCGAATTGGCTAATGCTATAAATGATGCCTATGGTTCGTTTGAGTCTTTTAAAGAGAAATTCAGTAGTGCTGCTGGTACTAGATTTGGTTCTGGATGGGCTTGGCTATGCGTTCATAAAGGAGGAAAGGTAGAAGTTTGTTCTACACCAAACCAGGACAATGCCCTAATGCCAAATGTTGGTTGTGGCGGACATCCTATTTTAGGACTGGATGTTTGGGAACATGCTTATTATTTAAACTATCAAAATAGAAGACCTGATTATGTAAAAGCATTTTTTAATCTAATCAATTGGAATAAAGTGGCAGAACTATATGCCGCTAATAAATAGGTTAAAAAAAACTTCAAAAAACCCGTTAAAGGCTAGCCTTTAACGGGTTTTTTTTGTTTTGAAATAGAAAAGGGTGGAGAAGCCCCCACCCTTTTCGTCCCAAATCTTACCATAAACTTAACCTACTTATGCTATGGCAAGACTAAAATACTGGTATTGTGGGAAATAAAAAAGAATTTTTTACAAATTTTAGGATTATTTAGCGGGGATTATATGGCTTATGACTAGATAAAGTGAGGTTTGTACTGTTAAAATTTAAGTTATGGACAATAAAAAAGGTGGAGCATTGCTCCACCTTTTTTCCCCAAATCTTACCATGAACTTAACCTACTTATGCTATGGTCCTCCAAACATAGACCAAACGATTACCTCAAAAAAAGGTTTTAGACGAACGTCCGAATCTATGGTTGAAATGCGCTTTACAGTGTTTAGTATTACAATTTATGTAAGAAGTAATTCGGGACATTATTAAAAATAAAAAGGTGGAGCAATGCTCCACCTTTTTCCCCAAATCTTACCATGAACTTAACCTACTTATGCTATGGTCCTCCAAACATAGGGCATTAATTAGAACAGAAAAAAGGTTTTAGATAAAAACCCACATACTTGGTTAAAGTGTTAACTATTTAAACAAAATCCAAAACACTGCTATTTATTTGGGGATTGTGAAAGAAGTAAAAATAAAAAAGGTGGAGAAGTCTCCACCTTTTTTGCCCCAAATCTTACCATGAACTTAACCTACTTATGCTATGGCAAGTCTAAAGTAGGTGGGCGTGCTTCCTTCTAGACTAAAAACCCGATAAAATGCGAATATTATCGATGAAATACATAATATTGTGCATTTCATCGATAATAGAATTAATAAGCCCTTTCGTTCTTTCCTTCGAAAAAATTGATAAATGCCTTATTTACTACTCGATTCCCTCCCGGTGTAGGATAATTTCCCGTAAAGTACCAATCACCTAAATTTTTTGGACAGGCTTCATGAAGACTTTCAATGGTTTGGTAAATGATCTTGACCTCGGCCTTAATATCTTTTGGACTTAGAAGTTCACCAATTTTGTCTGAAATTTGGTTGGCCGTAAAGGGAGCATAGAAGTCTTTGACATAGTTTATGACCTCCTTATCATGGGAGTTGACTTGCTCCACACATTTATGATAGATCTTTTCTACCGCATCCAGAGTATTATGGTCTTTATGTAACGCCAAAGCAGCTCTAAAGGCTGCAAAGTCCTCTAATTTGGCCATATCAATGCCATAGCAATCAGGGTATCTAATTTGTGGGGCAGAAGAAACAACTATAATTTTTTTTGGGGATAATCTATCCAAAATTCTAAGGATACTCTTTTTAAGTGTCGTTCCCCTTACAATACTATCGTCGATGATGACCAAGTTATCGTCCTTGTCTACAGAACCATAAGAAATATCATAAACATGGGCTACCAAATCGTCCCTACTGCTATCTTGGGTAATAAAGGTCCTTAATTTGGCGTCTTTTATGGCCACCTTTTCGATTCTAGGCCTCACCTCAAGAATATCGTGAAGTTCTTCACTTGTAATTTTGGTTCCTATTGATAGAATTTGCTCTTCCTTCTTTTTATTCATATAATTTTGGGCCTCTTTGACCAATCCAAAGAATGAAGTCTCTGCCGTATTTGGTATATATGAAAAAACCGTCTTTTTTATATTGTGGTCAATGGCTTCCAAGATTTGGGGAAAAAGAAGTTTGCCCAATTCCTTACGTTCTTGATAAATTTCTTTATCACTTCCTCTAGAAAAATAAATACGTTCAAAAGAACAAGCTTTTCTTTCTTTGGGCTCCAAAACTTGTTGTATAGATGAACTACCATCTTTTTTAACGATAATGGCACATCCGGGGTCAAGCTCTTTAACTTCTTCAAAAGGAACATTGAACACAGTTTGTATGGCTGGCCTTTCAGAAGCTACTACCACAATTTCGTCATCTTTATAGAAATAAGCTGGTCTTATTCCCGAAGGATCTCTCAGGACAAAGGCATCACCATGGCCCAACATACCAGCCATAGCGTAACCACCATCAAAATTTTTAGCGGCTCTTTTTAGAATTCTCTTCAAATTTAATCGCTCAGCTATCAAGGGTGAAGTCTCTAATTTGTTATACCCCTCCTTTTTAATTTGCTTATATAATTTGGCTACGGCATCATCTAAAAAATGACCGATCTTTTCCATAACGGTGACGGTGTCTGTCATTTCTTTAGGGTGCTGTCCAAGTTGCACCAGATTGTCAAAAAGCTCGAGGACATTGGTCATATTGAAATTACCTGCAACGATTAAATTACGATGCATCCAATTATTTTGTCTTAGAAAAGGATGTACGTTTTCGATACTGTTCTTTCCGAAAGTACCATAACGAACATGGCCTAAAAGCACTTCGCCTATATAAGGAATGTTTTTTTTCTGGGCCGCAACATCATCCTTGTATTCAGGATGCTCTATAAAGGCTGTATTGACGCGGTCATTGATTTGGTCAAAAATATCTTGGATGGGTTGTTTCTGAATTGATCTAACCCTACTCATATAACGTTCCCCAGCATTCATATCTAATTTGATACTTGCAAAACCTGCACCGTCCTGACCGCGATTGTGCTGCTTTTCCATCATGAGGTACATTTTATTTACCCCATAAAATGCTGTGCCGTATTTCTCTTTATAATATTCCAGCGGTTTAAGTAAACGTATCACTGAAATTCCACATTCATGTTTAATAGCGTCGCTCATTGATCATATAGATTAAAAAAGCCCTGATAATTTAGTCAGGGCACGTCATTATTGTAATTCAATATCAAATTGGGTCAAGGCTTTAAATTGATGTAATCTCCTGTTAACCTCGTCCCTGTCCAAATTTTTCATTCTTTGGGTTCCAAAACGTTCAACACAAAACGATGCCAGGTTGGAACCATGTATTACCGCATTTTTTATATTGTTGAAGGAGGTATTCTCGGTTGCTGCCAAGTATCCCGCAAATCCACCAGCGAAAGTATCCCCTGCACCTGTAGGGTCAAATACTTCTTCCAAGGGTAGGGCGGGTGCAAAAAACACATTCTCTTCATTGAACAGGAATGCCCCATGCTCCCCTTTTTTGATTACCACATATTTAGGCCCCATTTTCTGGATTTCCTTTGCGGCTTTCACTAAGGAATATTCATTGGTCAACTGCCTGGCCTCTTCATCATTAATGGTAATGATATCGGTATGCTTTATAACCTCCGTCAATTCTGCTAAGGTATTGTCCATCCAAAAATTCATGGTATCCAGAATAATCAATTTTGGTCTTTTTGCCATTTGATTGATGACACTCATTTGGACGCCTGGATGCAGGTTTCCTAACATGACCACATCGGCATCCTTGAAATTATGTGGAACAACCGGATTGAAATCAGCGAGCGTATTCAGTTCAGTTACCAAAGTATCCCTTGAATTCAAATCGTTGTGATATTTACCTTTCCAAAAAAAAGTCTTGCCGCCTTTAACAACTTCCAAGGATGAAATATCTATATTTTTATTTTTAAGCAGATCAATATATTCTTGGGGAAAATCATCACCTACTACAGAAACTATGGCCGATTTCACCTCAAATTGGGAAGCTGCCAAGCCAATGAAGGTCGCAGCACCGCCCAAAATCTTATCCGTTTTACCGAAAGGAGTTTCGATAGCATCAAAAGCGACTGTGCCTACAATCAGTAATTTACCCATTAAATCAATATTTTGCTGCAAATATACATTAATGAAATACTAAAATCCATAGCTTAACTTCCCTTATTCCAAAAAATCGTAATGTGTATTATTTTCTTCCAAAATCGGCAGGAATTTCTCCCCATGCTTTAGTTTCCCATTTAACTATTGGCGTATTGTATGAGTTGGTTTTCAACCATGTTAGGGCACGACGAATCAAATCGAATAAGGCTTTATTCTTGGGAGTTTCCAACAGTTTGGTATTGCATGTCTTTTTACGTACCCAACTCATTGCCGTTCTGGAATCGGTATAAATGATACGGTCACTTTTGTGCTGTTTCAAAAAAGCAAGTCCGTGTACTATGGCCAAAAATTCACCAATGTTATTGGTTCCTTCTTTAAAAGGTCCTTGTTTAAATAGTGTTTTACCCGTTTTTGTATCAACTCCTTGATATTCCATAACCCCAGGATTACCACTAGATGCTGCATCTACGGAGATGGAATGATCGCTAGGTTCTCCAATTTCAAGAAGTTGCTCAGGTGATAAACTTGGAGAGGAATTCTTTTTGCCTTTATATTCTTCATAGTTTGAGTTATATGCTTTCTTGGCTATTTCGAAGGTTGCAAAAGATTTGTATTGCGCTCCCTTGTAACCGTTAATGGCAGCTTTACAATCTTCCCAAGTGGTATAAACCCCAGGCCTTTTACCTTTCCAAACCACATAAAATTTCGCCTTTTTTGCCATTATTGGGCCAATAACAATTGTTCTATTATTTTGGGAAAATGCTCATATTCCAAAGCATGTACTTTGGCCGCAATGTCATCAACTTCATCTTCAGGAAGTATTTTGGTTTTGGCTTGATGAATAATAGCGCCTTCGTCATAATTCTCGTTCACATAATGAATTGTTATTCCAGATTCGATGTCAGAATTGTCCTTTACCGCCTTGTGAACCTTATTGCCGTACATTCCTTTGCCCCCATATTTAGGTAAGAGGGCAGGGTGAATATTGATTATCTTGTTTGGGAATGCCTTGATGATTTTCTTTGGTATTTTCCATAAGAATCCGGCAAGGACAATTAAATCTGGATTTATGCCTTTAAGAATGTCAAGAACGCAATCTGTTTCCTGAAAAGCAATTTTATTAAAACATAATGAACTGATATTCAAATGATTGCATCGCTCTAAAACTTTGGCATCCCTTTTGTTAGTTAGCACACTGGCTATAGTAACGCTTGGCTTATCCTGAAAATACTGTACTATGTTTTCAACATTAGATCCTGAACCAGAGGCAAATAGAACAATATTTTTCATTTAAAAGATAAGCGTTACCGAAGAAGATTTATTTTGGGCTAAATTAACACTCTTGCATTTAAATTTCTTAAATTACCAGACATTTTAACGACAAATGGTGTTATTCAACCAAAGTTTTTTATTTTTGCCAACAATTTAATTTTTTAAAACCAATATTATTATGTCAGACATTGCATCAAGAGTTAAGGCTATCATCGTTGATAAGTTAGGAGTTGATGAAAACGAAGTGGTATCAGAAGCTAGCTTTACTAACGACTTAGGGGCAGATTCACTGGATACGGTTGAGTTGATTATGGAATTCGAAAAAGAATTCGATATTCAAATCCCTGATGATCAAGCTGAAAATATCGCAACAGTTGGCCAAGCCATAAGCTATATAGAAGAAGCGAAGTAATCATATGATTTCTTGAACACGTTAATAAATATCCATGCGGTAAACATGCTGCATGGATATTTTTATTTAATTTACACTTGGCTTATTAATAAAAAATTGGTTAAATGCAATTAAAGCGAGTAGTGGTAACAGGATTAGGTGCGTTGACACCTATTGGTAACAATATTGAGGAATACTGGGATGGGTTGGTCAATGGTAAAAGTGGCTCTGCGCCCATTACCTATTATGACACCGAAAAGTTCAAGACCAAGTTTGCATGCGAACTCAAAAATTTCAATGCTGAGGATCACTTTGATAGGAAAGAAGCCCGCAAATTAGACCGTTTTGCTCAGTATGCATTGGTTACATCTGACGAGGCCATACTTGATTCAAAGTTGGATTTGGATGCTATCGATAAATTCCGTGTTGGTGTAATATGGGGTGCTGGTATTGGTGGTTTGGAGACCTTTCAAAACGAGGTAATTAACTTTGCCCAAGGTGATGGTACTCCCAGATTCAATCCATTCTTTATTCCTAAAATGATTGCAGATATAGCGCCAGGGAATATCTCGATCAAACATGGTTTTATGGGCCCAAATTATACTACGGTGTCAGCTTGTGCGTCAGCAGCAAATGCGATGATAGATGCTCTTAACTATATTCGTTTGGGCCATTGTGATGTTATTGTAACTGGCGGTAGTGAAGCGGCGGTAACTATAGCAGGAATGGGCGGTTTTGGTGCTATGCATGCACTTTCAAAAAGAAACGATAGTCCAGAAACGGCATCAAGACCCTTTGATGCAACTAGAGACGGTTTTGTACTTGGTGAAGGAGCGGGAGCCTTGATTCTTGAGGAATATGAACATGCCAAGGCAAGAGGTGCTAAAATATATGCTGAGGTTATCGGTGGTGGTCTTTCAAGCGATGCTTACCATATGACGGCTCCACATCCTGAAGGGATAGGTGTTGTTAAGGTTATGGAAAATTGTCTAAGGGATGCAGGAATTAGTATAGAGGATGTAGATGCCATAAATACACACGGTACTTCAACACCACTGGGCGATGTTGCCGAGTTGAAAGCAATTAGCCAAGTATTTGGTGATCATGCTCCAAACATCAACATAAATTCCACAAAATCAATGACTGGCCACTTATTGGGTGCTGCTGGGGCCATTGAGGCAATTGCATCCATTTTATCCATGGAACATGGAATTGTACCACCAACAATAAATCATACCACGGTTGATGAGAATATTGACCCCAAGCTAAATTTAACATTAAATAAAGCGCAAAAAAGAGAGGTTAATGTCGCCATGAGTAATACCTTTGGGTTTGGAGGACATAATGCCTGTGTAGTTTTTAAGAAAATCAGCTAATTAAACGATGAATTTCCCATCCAATATATTTAATTCCCATTCCAAACAGGATGGGGATTTTTTTTTGGGGATAACTAATATACTTGGGTTTAAACCTAAGAATTTGAAGATTTTCAAGAAGGCCTTTCTTCATAGGTCGGCTAATAAAAAAGACAAGAAGGGCATTCCTATGAATTATGAGCGTCTTGAGTTTTTAGGCGACGCCATGTTAGGGACCATCATTTCTAGACATTTATACAATGAAGTGCCCGAGGGTGATGAAGGCTATCTTACCAAAATGCGCTCTAAAATAGTCAGTAGGGAGCATTTAAATGAGTTAGGTAAAGATTTGAACCTCATAAAGTTCGTTGAAAGTAGAATTCCAAAAACCCACTTTGGCGA
This sequence comes from uncultured Flavobacteriaceae bacterium, assembly GCA_963768235.1. GTDB lineage: Bacteria > Bacteroidota > Bacteroidia > Flavobacteriales > Flavobacteriaceae > Maribacter_A. The sequence continues at coordinate 411,111 of CAVYHF010000007.1, read as the reverse complement.
TAATATTCATGGCAATGTTTTTGAAGCTTTGGTAGGTGCTATTTATTTAGATCGTGGTTATAAATATTGTGAAAAATTCATTCATGAAAGAGTAATAGTGCCTTATGTAGATATTGAACAATTGGAAGGCAAAGTAATCAGTTATAAAAGTTTGGTCATTGAATGGTGCCAAAAGCAAAAGAAAACCTTCGATTACAATGTCTACGAAGATACGGGAAACGATGTGCTTAAACATTTTGCAGTAAAATTATCTATAGGTAATATTGTAGTTGCCAAGGCACGGGCAACATCAAAAAAGAAGGCTGAGGAAAGAGCGTCCAAACGGGCTTATTTCGCCTTACAAGACAAGATGAGCAGAGCATGATTCTTGTAGAAAGCGTAACTAAAACGTTATATTTTATCTAAAAATACCTTTACCCTTTGGTAGCTTAGGCTGTATTCTTTATTAATCCTATATTTGCGTTTTTGTACGCATATGGCAGCAGTACACAAAATATTTGGGGATTTTTACGAAGATTCCTTTACCCTTATAGCATTACACAGTAGTATTGAAGATCATGCTATAGCGTATGCTATAAACTTGTGTATCAAGTCCATATTCATAAGGGCATCAAAAGATTTGGAATTATCGGAGTATATGTCGTTTCCGTTTTTCGAGTGGCAAGATGATCTGCATGATCGATACTGGACGTTGATTGCTAATGAGAGTACAAAAAAAGAAAGCTTGGTAAGAGAAGGTCTTTTTAAGGATGAAACTTCATTTGTAAAACATCATCTCGTGCCCGAATATAAGGAAGTTGATTACTTTATCAAGATAGAGCATGATGATGATCTTGATGAGGATAAACTTTTAAAAAGTTTGATAGCTATACCAAAAATGGTCACTGCTTATAGTATTGATACGGACAAATTAAAATCAAAAAACAACTTAATTTTTTAAGTGATGCCAAATAAAAAGAAGACGAAAATAGTTGCAACCTTAGGACCTGCTACGAGCAGTAGGGAAGTAATCATAGATATGATAAAAGCTGGTGTTGATGTCTTTAGGATTAATTTCTCACATGCAGATTATGAAGATGTTACGGAACGTGTGAAAATGATTCGTGAAGTCAATGAAGAGATGGATACCAATATTGCCATTTTAGGCGATTTGCAAGGGCCAAAATTAAGAGTGGGTGTTATGGCTGGCGAGGTAGTTGTTACTCCTGGCGATGAAATCACGTTTGTAACTGGAGAGCCTTTTGAAGGCAATGCAGAAAGGGTGTATATGAATTATGGCGCATTTCCTAAAGATGTAAATCCTGGTGAACGAATCTTATTGGATGATGGAAAGCTAATGTTCGAAGTGGTTTCTACCAATAAAAAGGATCAGGTAAAGGCGAAAGTCATTCAAGGTGGGCCACTTAATTCAAAAAAAGGGGTGAATTTGCCCAATACGAATATATCGTTGCCAGCGCTCACAGAAAAAGATGTTCAAGATGCCATTTTTGCCATTTCATTGGACGTGGATTGGATTGCCCTTTCCTTTGTAAGACATAGTCAAGATATTATTGATCTTCAAAATATAATCAAGGAACATACTGAGCATAAAATCCCGATTATTGCTAAAATTGAAAAACCGGAAGCGGTTGACAATATAGATAAGATCGTTTCTTATTGTGACGGACTTATGGTTGCCCGTGGGGATTTAGGTGTTGAAGTGCCTGCCCATGAAGTTCCTTTGATTCAGAAAAAGCTGGTATTAAGAGCCAAAAAAGCCAGAATTCCGGTAATCATTGCTACCCAAATGATGGAGACTATGATAACGAGTCTTACCCCTACAAGGGCGGAAGTTAATGATGTTGCAAATTCGGTAATGGATGGGGCAGATGCAGTTATGCTTTCAGGTGAGACATCTGTGGGGAATTACCCGGTTCAAGTAATTGAAAAAATGGCAAGTATTCTTGAAAGCGTTGAGAATTCAGATTTGATCAATGTACCACAAGAACCACCACATATTAGAACAAATAGATACATCACAAAATCTGTGTGTTATCATGCGGCCACTATGGCCAATGAGATAAAGGCAACAGCAATTTCAACATTGACCAATAGTGGTTATACGGCATTTCAAATATCGGCATGGAGACCAAGTGCACATATTTTAGTATTTACTTCCAACAAAAGAATTTTGACCCAATTGAATCTACTTTGGGGGGTGAAGGCTTTTTACTACGACAAGTATGTGTCAACGGATGAGACTATAGAAGATGTGAACAGTATAGCCTGCAAAAAAGGATTTTTGGATGTAGGAGACATGCTTATTAGTTTAGCGGCAATGCCTATTAAGGATAAGGGAATGGTAAATACATTGAGGGTAACCGAAATCGAGACTTGTAGTTTCTAAATGAAACTAAGAATCTGTTTTAATTTTTTTTTAAAAGTAAGTGTAACCCCAAAAGTTTGATATGAATCAAAGAAGCCTGAACTGAAATCGATTTTCAGCTTGGTGTTTTTTTGCAAACCTAAACCCTCATTTTTTGCTATTTTCTTTATACGTCTATTAGCTGCCGTCTTACCCACAACATAACCTATTAGAAGACCAATTGGGTAATCGGAAGCCCAATGTACCTTGATGCTCATCATTTCAAAAGCTATAATGCCCATTAATGTATAGCCCACGGGTTTTATCCATTTAATTTCTGGATAATTGGTGGCAATAACTGTAATCGTTGCCATAAAAGTAGCAATATGACCCGAAGGCATGGCATCGTAATTAGATGTTCTTGTTTGATATTCCTTGATAGTGGGGAGAAATGTCCAATTTCCGCCGGGATTACCACTAACCATGGCAGGGCCCGGGCTTTGCCTTCCTGTTATCCTTTTGATAGTCTGTGTGATTACTCCCGTAGTCAGGAGGACTTCTACCAGCACGCTAGAAGTATTCAATGCCCGATAATCTTTGTTAATAGCACCAAAGGCAAAGAAAGCCCCGCTCAAAAGCATCGTCGTACCCTCCGTTGCCCATATAATAAACGGCGGAATTAATGTCATGGGGAATTACCCGTAACGGACCTATATTGCTATAGGAATGTCCGGCGTCGAAATTGAAATGACTTGCAAATTTAATAGACTCATCCACCAATTGCTGTGCCTGTGCAGACCAAATTCTCTTTTTGGACTACAAACTTCCCAAAGCCAACAATATCCTTGGGGATATATTTGATCATATCAAAAAACCTGGGTTTTGTATATTCAAAAACGACGGAATCGGAGATAGTGACCCTTTGTGCCTCACGAGTCTTTGGTCCTTTCTTTTGTGCAAGAACGCCCATGTTCATTGCTATTAAAAATATTGGCATCATAATTTTATATACTCGCATGCTTATAAAATTAATACTTATAGATAATACCAATTAAGTAGTCACCATCACCACTTTTGAAAGAAAGTTCAAAATGTTCTTGTTGATAAGGCGTAGTAAATAAATAAGCACTCCCGATACCTACTAAAGCACCGGCCAAAACATCCCACCCATCATGACGTTTTGCATTAATTCGGCTAAATCCGGTAAACCCAGCCAAGGCATAAGCCGGAATTCCGTAGTGCCAACCATATCTTTTTTGAATAAAAGCGGCACTTTGAAAGGCAGTAGAGGTATGGCCTGATGGGAAAGCGTAATCGCCATTGTTAAAAGGCCTCCTTTTATTGATCGCATGTTTTAGACCTATGGAAATAACTTGGTTCATGGCAAAACCCTTGGCAAATTGCCAGGTGCCCTCATAATCCTTAATAACCAAAGAACTGGTTAATGCTGTGGCCGGCATTGCGAATAGCAGTACGTCACCCGTTGCCTCAATAATAGTACTTTGTGCATTAACGTTTTTGCTACTAAACCCTGACATAGTCAAAATCAATAGCCCTAAGAGATATGGATGGAAAATACTTATTTTTATACTGTGTTGCATAGATATCATTACATTAATTGGGTGATGATTACATCCATAACCCAATTTCTAACTATAGTTTAGTACAAACTGCTCATGTTATCCAAAGACAAGATAAAGTTGCCTTGAGCATGGGGTCTGTTTTCATTAATTATTCCGGAACAAGAACTTCCAATGATTTTTCCAATATCGAGATGTTCAATTTTCTGTTCTCTATTTCATAGAGCTCCCCATCTATCTGCGATTCAAAATCATCACCATTGCTTTTTGATAATTGCAGTTGGCTCGTCTGAAAACTTTTGGCCTCACGTAACCAAAACACTTTTCTGAAGAGTATCAAAATACCGAGCCACAACATTTTCAATTGGCTGATTTTCGGAACAATAAGTACATCCAAAAGCCCATCCTGTAAAGATGCCTTGGGTGTAAGGCTTAAATTGTATCCCAATTGATTGGAATTGGAAATTAGTATGATAAAAGGATTGACCAGTTGATTCATATTGTTCACCCGAACTTCCAGTTTACGGTTTTTGCCCATATCCCGAAAGGAAGTAAGGCAGGCCTGAACATAGCCATAAATCGTCCGTTTTTGGGAAGATTCATAATTTTTGATAACGGTCGCATCGAAGCCTATTCCCATATTACTGAAAAAATAGCGGTCATTCATCTGGCCAACATCAATCATAACGGTTTGCTTGTTTTTTATAATGGCCAACGCCTTCCTTATGTTCTTAGGAATATGGAGGTTCGAAGCCAATCCGTTGCCTGATTCCATAGGGATAACTCCTAAAGGAATAGAAGTACCCACTAGACAAGAGGCCACTTCATTGATCGTACCATCCCCGCCACAAGCTACTATTATATCTGCATTCTCACTAATTGAATCTTGCGTTAATACAGTAGCATGCTTTTTAAAAGCAGAATGTTTTACCGTCAGATTATGCACTTTTTTGACAAAATAGGGTTCAAGAAATGACTTGGTCAATGGGAATTTGCAATTACCTGCAATGGGATTTACGATAAAATGTATGTTAATCATTTTTCCAGTTGGTTCAATTGAAGACCTACAGTTCTGTACAAATAATCTACTACCTGATAGTTGGATATGGTTGTATGAAAAAAATTATCGTCTAAATTCGAAGAACTCAAACTGTTATCTATCGCTTACCAGATAAGTAAAAATGGATTGCCACAAAGCTGAATCGTCTTCTGCTATGAGAATTTTCATTTTACCTAATTAAAAGATAAAGGTAGTATCAAAATCTTTTGATTCCAATAGCTTTAAACACCCTTGTATTTAAGAACGAGGAATTGTGCTCCACGCCCAAGTATGAATAAAAAATTTGAGTTAAGTATATATTATGAAAGTGCTAGAAGTCAAACTGTAATTGCACGGAGACCAAATCTTCCTTAGCCTCGGTTTTCTTTTTTTCGGTATTCAGGTTAGCTAATGATATTCCCAACAAGCGGACTGAATTTTCCATTTTTTCCTGATAAAGCAACTCTTTTGCAATTTCTAATATTAGAGATTTATCGGCAACGAAATATGCCAGGGTCTTACTTCGAGTCTGTAGCGTAAAATCGCTGTATTTTATTTTTAAGGTAATGGTTTTGCCAGCTAATTTTGATTTTTTCAATCGTCTTTCAAGTTCATTCGCGATTTGTTCCAGACGCTCCAGCATAAATACTTCGCTACTGAGGTTTTTACTAAAAGTACGTTCTGCACCTACAGATTTTGGAGTTCGGTGCGGTTTTACGGTACTGTTGTGATTACCTCGAACTACATTATAATAGTGAGAGCCACTTTTGCCAAAATGTTCTTCTAAAAAGTCTTTAGACGTTGCCTTAAGTTCTTTACCAGTGAAAATTCCCAGTTTGTACATTTTTTCAGCTGTTACCTTACCGACACCAAAAAACTTTCTAATTTCCAAATCTTCCAAAAATTGTAACACCTCTTCCGGATTGACCGTTTTTTGACCGTTGGGTTTGTTAAAATCGCTCGCGACCTTTGCAATGAACTTATTAATTGAAATCCCAGCTGAAGCTTTAAGTCCTACTTCGTCTAAAATGCGCTGCCGAATTTCCTTGGCCAATAAAGTTGCAGAAGGATTGCCTTTTTTATTGATGGTGACATCCAAATACGCTTCATCCAAAGAAAGTGGTTCAACCAAATCAGTATATTCAAAAAATATATTACGTATTTTTTGGGAAATTTCTTTATAACGTGCAAATCTTGGTTTCACAAAAGTAAGGTGCGGACAATTTTTCTTTGCCAAATAGCCACTCATCGCACTGCGAACACCATACTTGCGGGCCTCATAATTCGCTGCTGAAACAACGCCCCTAATTTCATTTCCGCCTACAGCTAAGGGCTTACCTCGTAGTTCAGGATTATCAAGTTCTTCTACAGAGGCGTAGAAAGCGTCCATGTCTATGTGGATTATTTTTCGCAAAGGAGAATCTTCGGGCATAAACAAATTTAAGTCATATCTTAGTTTTATGAATACTCAAAAGAAAACAGCGATAATTTTGGGCGCTACGGGATTAACGGGCAACCTGTTATTGCAACTTTTATTGAAAGACAATCGCTATGTAAAAGTCAAGCTGTTTTCCAGGTCAAGTTCAGGAATTGTAAATCCGAAAATCGAAGAACATATTGGCGATGTTGTTCGTTTGGATGCATTCAAAAATGATTTTAAAGCAGATGAGGTATTTTGTTGTATTGGGACCACTAAAGCAAAAACTCGAGATAAGGAATTATATAAAAAGATTGATTTTGGCATACCTACAAAGGCCGCTGAACTTTGTAAGGAAAATGGAATCAATACACTTGTAATAATTTCTGCCTTGGGCGCCAATTCAAAAAGTAAAATTTTCTATAACCGTACCAAGGGTGAAATGGAAGAAGCTGTTTTACAGCTTCAAATATCAAAAACCCATATATTACAACCCTCATTAATCAGTGGTAAACGAGAGGAAAAAAGAATTGGGGAATGGATATTCAAACAATTGATGAGAGTGGCAAACCTTGTAATGGCAGGACCTCTGAAAAAGTACAAGTCCATTCATCCCAATGATATCGCGACGGCGATGGTTTGGTTGGCAAATAACGAATACGGGCAAGTTACAATACCATCTGATGGTATTCATAGCTTGGCAAGAAATCATTAAAAGGGAACTAAGACCAATCAAGAATCTATAATGTATTTTATATTATGTTTAAACATATGAACATATTAATTCATAACTTAGTACTACTTTCTTTTAGTACTTTATCATGCGAAGAAAAACTTCCCAGAATCTGATTCCTCTCATCAAGAAAAATTCCGATGAATCTTCCTATGATATCTATCCTTCTCACCCCTTAGAAACAGGTGTAGTCAAAAAAGGTTATGCTACTTTAGCAAAAGAAATTTGCCAAGAGAGTTTAGTAATACTTGATGGTTATATTGGTATCGATTGGGATGAAGTTTGCGATTCTCTGAAGCGTAAATTTCAAGAGATGGGTCTTGATCCATCATTCATCAATATTAAAAATTATTTAAGACCTGAAAATGAAATCTCATCTTTAGCAGCCCCTTTTTTAGGAGGGGAAGACCCTATTTTTGGCTATAGGGCGAATATAAAGCTCTCAGAATACTTCGATTCGGAAAAGATGAATAATATGGCTTTGGATGTAAGTGCGGACATTAACATTATTTATGGCACAGGGGCAAGCGAATCGGGCATTGATGGTCTATTGGTCTATTTTGACCTCCCAAAAAATGAACTTCAGTACCGTATGAGGGCGAATGAAGTCACCAACCTTGGTCTCAATACTCCCAAAGACCACAAGCAGATGTACAAACATTTTTACTTCGTGGATTGGCCGATTTTGAATACGGAAAAAAAGAAATTATTACCTCATATTTCAATAATAGTAGATCAGCAAAGACTGGGGAAACCCGTCTGGATGAGTGGTGAAAACTTAAGGCACGGACTTAAAAAAATGTCCCACTCTTATTTTAGGGTCAGACCTTGGTTTGAACCCGGCGTTTGGGGCGGGCAGTGGATGAAAGATAGGTTCAAAGACTTAAATCAGGATGTGCCTAATTACGCCTGGTCCTTTGAGATGATTGTTCCTGAGAACGGTTTATTGTTTGAAAGTGACGGAGCCTTACTTGAGGTATCTTTTGACATGTTGATGTTTCAGGAAAAGGAAAATATTTTGGGGAAAGCTGCCAAAAGGTTCGGGGATGAATTTCCCATTAGATTCGATTTCTTGGATACGTTTCAAGGAGGGAATCTATCCGTACAATGTCATCCAAAAACAGACTACATTAAGAAAGAATTCGGGGAAAACTTCACCCAAGATGAAACCTATTACATTTTGGATGCTGGCGATGATGCCGAAGTTTATCTGGGTTTTCAAGAAGACATAGATCCCAAGCGAGTTTAAAAAGGCACTTAATCATAGTTTTGAAACCAAGGAAGAATTATGGATGTAGAAAAATATGTACAAAAACTTCCCGCCAAAAAACACGACCTATTTCTAATTCCGCATGGTACCGTACATTGCTCTGGTATTAATAATTTGGTTCTTGAAATCAGTGCTACGCCTTACATCTTTACCTTTAAAATGTACGATTGGCAACGGTTGGATTTGGATGGTAATCCGAGACCTTTGAATATTGAAAGGGCCTTTGAAAATCTAAATTTCGAAAGACGGGGCAAACGTGTAAAATACTCCCTAATCTGCAAACCAGTACTTGAGGACTATGGTAAAATTGGCAGAAAGTACACCTACCGACACATAAAGATCATTTTTACGATGTTTATGGATATGATTTTGAAAATGAGGTGACAATTGACACCCATAATCAATGTCATATTCTAATGCTTGTTGAAGGGGAATCTATTGAACTTAGTATTGATAGTTTTCCAAACCAATTTTTCCGTTATGCTGAAACCTTCGCTGTTCCGGCGGCTGTGGGGAGCTATACACTTTTCAATAAGAGCCAAAAATCGGTAAAAGTGATAGTTTCCTTTGTAAAGGATGAATTTTGTTAAATATGCGTAGATGAAGATAAAAATGAAATATTTTCTAGCTATTCTGTTGGGGTTTTTAAGTTTTGCTAGTTGCAAAGAGGATAAGAAAATCAAAAAAAAATCTTTACAGGAATTGACCCAATATGTGAACCCCCAAATAGGTTCGGTACATGGACGATGGTTTTTTTACACTCCTGCCGCACGACCTTTCGGAATGGCGAAGTTAGCACCGCATACCAATGCATATAATAGTCAAGGCGGATGGGGACCGACTGGGTATGATGACCGGCATACTTCTGTTGAGGGTTTTGGACATTTTCATGAGTTTCAAATTGGCGGTTTGGTTTTTATGCCCACTGTTGGACCATTAAAAACGGTACCCGGTTCTTTGGAAGATCCTGATAGTGGTTATCGGTCTCGATTTAATAAAGCCGAAGAAACCGCTGAGTCAGGATATTACTCAGTAATCTTAAATGATTATAATATAAAGGTGGAGCTGACTTCAACCGAAAGAGTGGGCTATCACCGTTACACTTTCCCTAAAATTAAAGAAGCCCATGTAATTATCGACATAGGTCATAAACAAGGTGAAAGTAGTGATGTGATTTTAGCACAGGCTATGATGGTCAATGAAACTGAGATAGAAGGTTTTATTGAAACCAATCCCGAATATGCAAAGTTTTGTGACCCTGGTAAAACTGTCAAAATGTATTTCGTGGCCAAACTCAGTAAAAAACCTTTGCAAACCGGAAGTTTTATCGATGAAATTATGAAGGAAGGAAAATCCGAAACCACAGGAACCAACAATGGCTTATACTTGACATTTGACATGGAACAAAATGAGACTTTGGAAATTCAGACAGGATTAAGTCATACATCCATTGCCAATGCACGATTAAATTTAAAGACTGAAATCAGTGGAAAGACTTTTGACTTGGTAAGAAAAGAGTCCAAGGAAATTTGGAACAATAAACTCAATAAAATCGTAGTTGAGGGGGGAGAAAAAGAAGACAGGGTAAAGTTCTATACGGGCTTGTATCATGCATTGTTAGGACGTGGGCTTTCAAATGATGTAAACGGGGATTACCCTCTAGCTGATGGAAAAATTGGGCATACAGAATTGAATGAAGCGAAGAATCCTAAATACAATCACTACAATACAGATGGTATTTGGGGCGGCTTTTGGAATTTAAGCCAAGTATGGGCATTGGCATATCCAAAATATTTTAGTGACTATATACAATCGAATATCGATTTCTATAAAGATACAGGCTGGTTACATGATGGGGTAGCCAATGGAGTATTTACCAATGGTGTACAAACGAATTTCCAAGGATTATTACTTGCTTCAGCATACAATGTGGGGATTCGTGATTTTGATGTGAAAATAGGATATGAGGCTGCTTTAAAGAATGAACTCGATTACCATGGTCGTAATTTAGGTAATGGTAAGTATGACCTAAGCTATTTTGTAAAAGACAGATATATACCCTATAAGGATACGATTATTTCAAATGGATGGGTATTTAATTTTGGGGCATCACACACTTTGGAATATAGTTTTAGCTCCTATGCCGTAGCTCAAATGGCAAAAAAAAAGAATGACAAGTCAAATTATGACAAGTTGATGAGTCAGGCGGATTATTACAAAAACCTTTTTGATCCCGAAACCAAATTCATGCGTCCCAAGCTTGAAAATGGGTCTTTTATTAACGATTTTGATCCAATGAAAGGCTGGGATGGTTTTCAGGAAGGGAATGCATATCAATACACTTGGTATGTACCGCATGATCCAGCTGGGCTCATTGAATTGATTGGAAAATCCTTGTTCAATGAGCGATTGGAAACCATGTTCGCCAACGCCCAAAAAAGTATGTTCGGTGGTGGATCAGAAGAAATACATAGTTTTTCTGGTGTTGAAAAATTGTATAATCATGGCAATCAGCCTTGCTTGCACAATCCTTGGTTGTTCAATTATTCTGGTAAACCGTGGCTCACCCAAAAATGGGTGCGTACCATTTGTAATGAGTTCTATGGAACAGAACCATTACATGGATACGGCGTGGGGCAAGACGAAGATCAAGGACAATTGGGAGCTTGGTATGTGATGGCATCTATGGGACTTTTTGATGTTCAAGGGCATACTTCCGCTAATCCGTCATATCAATTTGGGAGTCCATTGTTTGATAAAATAACAATTCAACTTGATGAGAATTATTATTCAGGTAAGCAGTTGATACTTCAAACTAAGAATCAACATCCGGATAATTTATACATACAATCGCTCACTTTTAACGGAGACCCAATTGCCAAAAACTGGGTGTACCGAAATGAACTAATGCATGGCGGTACACTTATTTTTGAGTTGGGCCCGCAACCAAATATTAAATGGGGCAAGGAAACTCCGCCACCCTCTATGTCAACCGAAAAATAACAGATAATGAAAAAAATAATAACATTCGTTTTTGGAATTCTCTTTATAGGATGCGCCACTCAAAAAGAGGATAAAGAATTAGCCCAAAAAATCCTTTCCAATGGGCAATTCAAAGAAGTAAAGAATAGGGCACTGGCAGTGGTCAAAACAGGATTCAATGCAGGCGACGGTTATCGGGAGGTTTGGATTCGGGACTATAATACCTTTATTGAACTTTCAGCCGAAGAATATCCAGCTGAGGAATTAAAGGAAAACCTCTTGGTGTTTTTCCGCATGCAGGGTGATGATGGGAACATCATCGACGGTTTTACCCCTGCTGAAAAAATAGGAGAAGGGGAAACGGATTTTAGTTACTCCGAATTGGAACCTCGTTATGCAGGTCATAAGAACACCGTGGAAACCGATCAGGAATCTTCCTTGATACAGACGGTTTACAAATATGTCAAGGTGACTCGGGACACAACCATTCTCAATCTTACAATTGGCGATAAATCGGTGGCTGAACGCATGGAATGGGCTATGCAGTTTCTTATGGAGGAAAGGTTCTCCAGTGAATATGGCTTAATTTGGGGCGCTACGACGGCCGATTGGGGCGATGTACAACCAGAACATGGTTGGGGCGTAGATTTGGACGATAACACACATTGGGCCATCGACATTTATGATAATGCAATGCTAATAATTGCTTTGGACAATTTGATTGCATTGTTACCACAAACAAAAAATAGGTGGCTTCCAATACGCAACCAATTGGCAGGTAATGCTAAAAAACACCTATGGGATACCACTGCCCAAAAGTTCATTCCACATATTTACTTGAACGGTTCACCGTTTCCGGAAGATTTCAACGAGAATGAAATATACTATTTTGGAGGAACCGCGGTGGCCATAGAAGCTGGTTTGTTATCAAAAGAAGAAATACGTATATCGCTTGACGAAATGATCTCAAGAGTAAAACAGGCAGGAGCACCTTCTATAGGTCTTACGCTATACCCACCTTACCCAAACGGCTTTTTTGTGAACAAAATCATGAATCCTGAATATAGTTATCAGAATGGCGGGGATTGGACATGGTTTGGTGCACGAATGATACAACAATTGGTCAAATATGGTTTTGTTAAGGAAGCCTACGAACAATTATTGCCCATGACAGACAGAGTTGTAAAAAATGATGGGTTTTATGAATGGTACACCGTGGATAATAAACCTGAAGGTTCGGGTACATTTAGAGGGTCTGCAGGCGTGTTGTACACGGCGATTGTTCAATTGGAAGAATGGGCTAATTCAAAAAACAAATAATTGACAATCTAAAATTTGAAATCGGATTCATATGGACTTTAAGCTAAATCAGAACAGCCCTATTCCTTTACATTCGCAAATTGAATTATATCTAAGGACCCTGATTGTGCAAGAAGAATATCGAAGTGGGCGTAGTTTTTTGCCCAAGGAAGTAACCCTTGCTAAAAAATTAGGGGTTTCTAGAAATACCGTTCGACAAGCAGTGAATACATTAGTCAATGAGCAGCTCATTGAACGAAAAAAGGGTGTTGGCACCAAAGTGGTCAACAAAAAAATAGCTACACGACTTGATAATTGGATCAGTTTTACGAAGGAAATGCGGAAGCAAGGAATTGAGGTAGTTGATTATTTAGTAAATATTTCTTTTGTAACAGCTCCTTTCGAGGTGTATGATGCCTTATCCGTTTCAGAATCCAAGAAGTTATGGAAATTGGAAAAAATAAGGGGATCCAAAAAAGCTAAATATTTGTATTCCGTTTCCTATTTTCATCCCAGGGTGGGCATAACCGGTAAGGAAGATTTTACGATTCCCCTTTACGAATTACTACAGACCGCCCATGATACCATAGTGGCAACTTCAAAAGAACGAATAAGTGCGATTAAAGCTGATAAAAACGTCGTTTCCATCTTAGATATTACTTCTGATGTGCCAATTTTAAGAAGGGAGCGGTTGGTATGTGATCCTGGGGATAGGCCAGTGGAATTCAATATAGTGTATTATAATACCGACTACTTCACGTATGATATCGAAATAAAAAGAGAACTTTAATTAAAGACTTTATGAATGATCAAATAGCCATTGGGGTAGATATAGGAGGAAGCCATATTACAAGTGCAGCGGTTAATTTAAAAACGTTTGAAATTATTCAAAATACCTATTATTCAGTCAAAATTAACAACAAGGCATCAAAGCAGGTTGTATTGAAAGACTGGAGCAAAGCCATTAACAAGACCATTGAAAGAGCTTCAATACACACTACTGCAGAAATCGGATTTGCCATTCCGGGACCTTTTAACTATAAGGCAGGAGTGGCTATGTTCGAGGGGGATAATGATAAATATGAAAGCCTATACAATGTATCAATTCCAGATGAACTGCCTAAATTTATCAATAGGGAAGAAGTGAATCTTAGATTTCTTAATGATGCCACGGCTTTTGGCGTGGGCGTATCCACACAGGGTAAGGCAAAAAAATGCACAAGGGTTATTGTATTAACCTTAGGAACAGGCTTTGGTTCGGCCTTTATCAACAACGGTGTGCCCCTAGTACATTCGCCAGAAGTTCCAAAAGGCGGCTGTTTATGGGATAAGCCTTTTAAATCTGGAATCAGCGACGATTATTTCTCTACACGTTGGTGTATTGATAGGTACTATGGGATATCAACGAAACGATTGAAAGGAGTAAAGGAAATTGCAGAGGAAAACAACGATTATTCAAGGATTGTTTTTGATGAGTTCGGGTCTAATATGGCGGAATTCTTGATTCCCTATCTTGAAAAGTTTCGACCAGAAATTTTCGTAATGGGGGGAAATATTTCCAAAGCAAGCGACCTATTCTTGCCTGCATTCAAAAGCGAATTACAAAAGGCAGGCCTGAAAGTTGATTTTGAAGTATCCACTTTAATGGAGGACGCTGCTATAATCGGTAGTGCCAGACTGTTTGAGCCAAGTTTCTGGAACAAGGTAAAAGACAATTTGCCAGACCTTTAATTCATTGTTGACCCCTTGGCTAGCTGATTCCTTAAATTTAAAAGGTCATTTTAGGATCGATTTATATATTTTTATAAAAACGAAGAGCATAGCCAATGGTAGAAATAGAGCGCAAATTTTTAGTTAAGAGCGATGCATATAAAAAAGAGGCGACCACAATAAAAACAATAGTACAGGGATTTCTCAATACACATCCCAATAGAACCGTTCGTGTACGTATAAAAGGGAACAGTGGCTTTGTGACCATTAAAGGTATTTCAAATAAATCTGGAACATCACGGTTTGAATGGGAAAAAGAGATTGAAGTTTCAGAGGCAGAAGCTTTGCTTAAAATCTGTGAAGAAACTGTTATTGAGAAAACCAGATATGAAATCCCAAAAGGGATTCATATGTTCGAAGTCGATGAGTTCCTGGGTGAAAATGAAGGATTGGTCATCGCCGAAATAGAACTTGAAAACGAAAATGACACATTTGAACGTCCTATATGGCTTGGCGAGGAAGTAACAGGGCAGGTAAAATATTATAATTCACTATTAAGTAAACATCCTTATAAATCATGGGAAAAATGAAATTTATAATCTTGGCAATAATGCTATCTCTATTTGCTTCCTGTAAGCAAGAACAAAAAGAGGAAGCTGAAGTGGTTGAGGTGGTAAAGGAAAAATCGATAAGGGAAATCAATGATGAGTTGATTAGCAAAGGGTATAAAACCTTTGATTATGTTGATGAAGCTACAAAGGACACTATGCTCATGCAACAATATTTTATTGCCTTTCTAAAAAGAGGTCCAAATCGTTCACAAAGCATAAGCGGAAGCCGACAGTCTACAAGCATTGCATCTGGAGCATTTAGGGAGGATGTACAATGAAGGCTATGCTGATATTTCAGGGCCTTTTGGGGATGATGGTGACATTCGCGGAATTACCATTTACAATACTCCGACTCTTGAATTGGCCGATAGCCTTGCCAATATGGACCCAATGGTAAAGTCGGGAAGATTGGTTATTGAAATTCATCCTTGGTGGGCTGCCAAAGGTTTCCCTTTGCGTTGATTTTCAAATGGCCAGAACACCCTCTCTTTCAAGAAGTGGAATTTGAGTCAAGTTTTGCTCTGTTACGGAGCCTTTTTGGAAGATAAACAGCTTTTCATATAGTTTACCTTTTAAATAATAAGTAACGAAAAATTCATTCGTTAAATCAAGGACTTCTTTCTGTACAAATTCGAGTTTTTCATAGGATTTTGCTCCCAACGCTTCCATATTATGTCTCATAGTCGCGGTTTTTATATCGCCATGATATCCTTTTGAAACCACTAAAACCAAAGCTATTGGGGTACTTCCATTATTTAGAATGTAAGCATTCCATTCGTTGGAAAGAAATTCGTCATTCCATTCATGCACAAACGCAATGTAAACGTCCTTGACAACAGGTATTTGAATGTCTTTCTTCAAATGAACGTCTATAAAGTACTTTTGAATTGTTCTAAGAAACGAACATCGTTCTCGCTTAATAAACGAATGTCTGAAATTTGATGAAGTAAAAGCGCGATTCGGTCAATACCCATACCAAAAGCAAATCCGGAATATTCCCCAGAATCGATACCACAATTTTCCAGGACATTGGGGTCTACCATACCGCAACCCATAATCTCTAACCATCCCGTACCCTTGGTCATTTTATAATCGGTTTCAGTTTCTAAGCCCCAATACACATCAACTTCTGCACTTGGTTCGGTAAATGGAAAGTATGACGGTCTTAATCTTATCTTTGATTTCCCAAAAAGCTCTGTGGTAAAGAACTGTAATGTTTGTTTTAGGTCGGCAAAAGAAACATCCTTATCTATATAAAGACCCTCTACTTGATGGAAAAAACAATGTGATCGCGCTGAAATAGCCTCGTTTCTATAAACCCTACCTGGCGAGATTGTCCGTATTGGCGGTTTGTTATTTTCCATATAGCGTACTTGAACTGATGAGGTGTGGGTACGTAATAAAATGTCAGGGTCAGTTTGAATAAAAAAAGTATCCTGCATATCCCTGGCCGGATGATATTCCGGCAAGTTCAAAGCTGTGAAATTATGCCAATCGTCCTCAATCTCCGGTCCTTCTGAAACATTGAAACCTATTCTCGAGAAGATATCGATAATCTGATTTTTAACGATGGAAATAGGATGTCTTGCACCAAGAGCCATAGCCTCACCAGGCCGTGTTAAATCGCCATATTTGCCTGTTTCCTCAACTTTATTTTCAAGTGTTTTCTTGAGTAGATTCACCTTTTCAGTAGCGGCCAACTTTAGTTGATTAATAGTCTGACCAAATTCTTTTTTCTGATCGTTGGGAACACTTTTGAACTCAGCGAAAAACTCATTCAGCAGCCCTTTTTTACCTAAATATTTAATACGAAAAGTTTCAATCGCATCTTTGGAATCGGCTGTGAAATTTTCAACTTCTGAAATATGTTCCTTTATTTTATCAATCATGGTGTGAAACTAAGGGACAAATTTAAAATATTAAATGAAGTGTAGTAAATATAGGCCAATAAAAAACCGTGCATCTATAGAACACACGGTCTTTTTTGTTCTGGGTCTTCGATTAGTAAGTATCCTTTACGTGTTGTTTTATCCACGTAGTACAATCGTCAAAATTTTCAAAAATGTGCTCTTCGGGAATAAAGTCAGGAATTATATCAATTCGTTCCATCAAATATCTAGGCTGACTTTGCAAATCAACAAAGAGTGCGGTTACATTGTTTTTATTCAGTTCTTGAAGAACATCCTCCATGGCATATAGACCAGATTGATCCATATATTGCATTCGATCCAATCGAAGGATAGCGTATGACGCGGTCTTGGGAATTTGATTGGCCAAAGCTTGAAAATCACTGGTTGTGCCAAAGAACAAGGGTCCTTTAATGTGTTTTATAAAAACTTCCTCCTTAAGTTCTTTGGGAAAATTGGCTTCATCGGTCCAGGCTTTTTCTTTAGCCAAAGTCTTAACATCTGACTTTTCGGCAGTCAAATCGCCCATTTTTTTCATGAACATCAATGATGCGATAATCAGACCAATACCAACAGAATAGACCAGGTTCCAAACTGAGGAGAGTACCAATACCACCAGCATTACAACTACTTCCGAGCTTAGTTTCAAAGGCCCCAGCGTTATATCTTTCGGTAGATTAGGAATGGCTTTGAGCCCCTTATAATCCATTACTGCTATGCCCACCGTAATAAGAATACCGGCTAATACTGCAGCAGGAATTTGGGATGCAATTGGCCCCATGGCGAGAAGAATAACCAAAAGCAACACCCCAGCAATCATACCGGATAGTTTTGTTTTGCCTCCAGAATTGATATTCACAACAGTTCGAATTGTTGCACCTGCTCCAGGCAACCCTCCAAAAATGGCCGCTACTGTATTTCCGATTCCCTGCCCTACCAGCTCCTTATCAGGGTTATGTTTGGTCTTGGTCATGTTATCGGCAACGACAGAGGTCAATAGGGAATCAATTGCTCCCAAAAGGGCCAAGGTCAACGCCGTAAAAATGTAGGGCGATATGGCCCCGAGTTTGAATTCGGTAAAAATTTCCAGGTTGGGCATAGGAAAACCTTCAGGAATTTTTTCAATAGTTCTATAATCAAGCCCAAAACCATAGGCAATCCCAGATACAACAAGTAAGGCCACTAAAGTGCTGGGAACAACAGTGGTTATGCGTTTAAACCCGTAGATGATAAAAATAGTGGCCAAGGCGAGACCAAGTTCCAACCAATTGATGTTTTTTAAGGCATTTGGTAAAACCTTTATGGCACCGATAACCCCTGAGGCGTCTTTCGCAGCCAATGTTTTAGCCTCCTGCAAAATTGTCATTTCAGTTACCTCATTTGACCTTTCAATGGTTTCTTTAAAGTCTTCCAGTACCAAAATACCCTCACCGGCCTCTTCCCTTAGAATATTTTCCAATATCAATTCCTCGGCCTGAGGTTTAAAAGGTTCTACGAAAGCTTTATCTTCTTTGGGGTAATAGCCCAATGCGGGCAAAATCTGGGTGACGAGGATAATGACACCAATGGCGGTCATAAATCCCGATACCACAGGATA
Organism: uncultured Flavobacteriaceae bacterium; assembly: GCA_963768235.1. GTDB lineage: Bacteria > Bacteroidota > Bacteroidia > Flavobacteriales > Flavobacteriaceae > Maribacter_A. Next base: position 392,622 of record CAVYHF010000007.1, on the reverse strand, counting down.
CGGAATGTACCTGATGTATTTTCCAACACCTATAAAGCCTAACCCAATTTGCATGAGCCCAGCCAATAGGAATATAGTCAAAATAGCTGGGAGTGCTTTCTCCACACTACCGTCAAAGATGGCTATAACACCTGCTATGACGACCATACTTACAGCGGTCATTGGTGCAGTTGGACCAGATATTTGGGTGTTCGTGCCCCCGAAAAGGGCAGCAAAAAAGCTTATAAAAATTGCGCCATAAAGTCCGGCACTTGGACCCAGTCCAGAACTTACCCCAAAGGCAAGTGCAAGGGGTAATGCTACGATACCGGCTGTTACGCCTCCCAAAAGGTCACCCTTAAAATGAGCAAAGAAGTCTTTCATAAATTGGTATTTGTTATTTTTGGTCTAGAGATGAATTCTATAAATATCATCCAACTTTGTGGCGTCTTCCATCGAAACTTCCAAGTCATTGGCAATGCCGGTTTTAATATCATATACCCAACCATGTAAGTGTAAGGTCTGTCCGTTTTTCCAAGCACTTTGAACAATTGAAGTTTTGGCCAAATCCGTTATTTGTTCTTTCACGTTCAATTCGACCAATCGGTTCCATCGAGCATTTTCATCTTCGAGCGAATCCACTTCCTCTTTGTACTTGTTGTAAATGTCCTTGATATGGCGAATCCATTTGCCCACAAAACCGACAGTACTATGGCCCATTGCAGCTTTTACGCCACCGCAACCATAATGGCCACAAACTATGATGTGCCTGACCTTTAGAGCGTTTACAGCATACTCGAGCACACTGAGCATATTGATGTCTGTATGAATAACCATATTGGCGATGTTCCTGTGGGTGAAAACTTCTCCGGGCTCAGCACCGATTATCTCACTAGAGGGTACTCGACTATCGGCACAGCCTATCCATAATAGTGGCGGAGTTTGCCCTTTAGCCATTTTGTCAAAATAGTGTGGATTTTTTTCAAGCTTTGAAGCAGCCCATTCCTTGTTTTTTCTTAAAATATCCTTGTAGTATAGCATAGTATGATTTTATGTTTATGATTTAAAGGTCATTATTAGAAACCAGATTTGTTTTAAGAGAGAACCTTCCTTTATTCTACGGCTTTCAATAACGCTGAAAATAATAAAATTTGGCGGATATTTAAAGAAAAATCAGAAATCCTTGAGCAATTTAATTGAGGTACTTTTGACCCAACCTGTTTTGCCATCAACAATCTTGATTTTTTTCCATGCATTAAGTTCATCAAGAACATTTACTTTGGTTCCTTCATGTAAAACGAATATAGCTTCGCTTCGTTTGTTCGGTTCAGCCTTTATTTGGACTTCACTATCGTAAACGATGGCTGGTTGATCATCTTTAAAGTCATTATACTGTACAAATGCAAATATTGCCGCCAATACAGAAATGAAAAGCGATGCAATGCTACTGATAAATGCAATACGCTTACTAGTAGCATATTTAAAATAGTAGAATGCAATGTAGAGTAGCACAAAAAGAAACATGAATATAATAGCTGTATAACTCCATTGATCAAAAGTCATTATCCCGGTAACGGCTTTATAAATTTTTGACAAACCTGTTTCTGGCATAACTTCAATGGCATCCAAGGTCATGTTCCGCGCATAGGAAAGGTTGTTTTTGATTTCCTTATCGTTGGGAGAGAGCAAAAGTGCTTTCTCATAATTGTAAATGCTAGGCGCAATCTGATTTAATTTATAATAGGCATTTCCAAGATTAAAATAAAGTTCAGCAGAATGCTCACCACTATCCAAAATTTCTGAATAGTAATCAATGGCTTTTTGGTAGTCGCCATTATTGTATGAATCAGTTGCCCTATTGAAGAGTGCCTCATTTTGGGCATTTCCCAAGAAAGTGATTAACATTACAATTATGGATAGTAACTGTTTCATTGTCTATAATTGTTTATCAAGGTAGGAGATAACCGCACTTGCTCTATCATAGTCCTGTTGCATTTGAACATCTGAAAATGGACTGTAACGGGCCATTTCACAATTTTTCAATAAGCCAACAAAGCCTTCTTTCGTTGCCTCATCCACCTCTTTTTCTGTTAATAAAGTGGCTATTTTATCCTTACTGAATTCTGAAGTTTCAATCTTCAATTTAGCTTTTAAATAGTTATGTAGTGCTTTCTCCAAAGCGACATAAAATGCATCTTTATTACCTAAGGTCTTTTTGGCTTCTGATAGATATTTCCTTGCCAATTTATTGGCTCTTTTAATTTTATTTCCCTCAATATCACCAGCAATCGCCTCTCGCTTTTTCCGGAATAAAACTGCCAGTGGTATAAGTAACAATGGCAATAACCACCAGAGATAAAAACATTGAGAGCCAAAGAAATAGTCGGACCTAATTGCTGTTAAATTAGGTTTTAGTTTAAGGAATCTAAACTGATTTCCTTTAGCAATGACAGATTGTTTTGAGTTTCTTGCGGCGCTATTGGTAGCCGCAGAAGTATTCGTTGGACCTTCGAGTACATTAATCAATATCTCTTCAGAATTGATTGTATTGTACTTTTCTGTCTTTGGATTAAAATAGCTAAAGGCAATACTAGGCATAGGGTATTTGCCCTTAAAGGTCGGAACGATAGTATAGCTGTCGCTTACTTTTCCTCGCATACCTGACAAAGTGGTTCGAACACTTTCATTGTGCTCTGGATCGTAAACTTCCAATGAGCTTGGTAATTCGGGTTTTGGCAATTGAAAAAGTTTTAAATTTCCATCGCCGCTAACTTCAACTATTGCTTGCAGTGATTCTGATGCATTCAAGCTCGTTTTTGTAGTAGAAACCGTAAATTCGAATTCGCCCACAGCACCTCCAAAATTCACAGGCTTCCCAACGGCAGGTAAATCTTTGACATTGATCGATCGCTTACCTGCAGAAACCGTTTTATTGGTCTGCGTATAAATTCTCCCCCCGAAAAAGTCACGTTTGTTTGTGGGCACATCTATTGTTACATCAAGTGAAAGAGGCTCAATCTCCATTGTTCCCGATTTTTGGGGATAAAGCACAACCCGTTTCAAAATCACATAGCGATAAGCTTTTCCATTATAGGTGCCATTTTCCGCATTCAATCTTTGTACTGGAATATCTTGACTCCAAAAGTTATTGTATTTGGGATTATCCAATGCACGATAATTTGTAACCCGAATAGAAGGGCTAACATAAAGTTTGTATACTACACTAATCTCTTCATTTAGATAAGGGTTCGTTTTTGAAATCTCAGCAACCAAATGCAGATTATCGTCTGCAAAATCATCTATGCTCATTTGACCATTGGGCTTCTCTACAGCGGCTGTTACTTCGACTTTTTTAGCCAATGACTTATAGGTTTTTCCACCAATAACAATCGAAGCTTGCTTTATATTGAAGGTACCGCGGGCAGTAGGTGCAAGTGTATACGAATACGTTTTGGAATAAGAACGCACCCCATTGACCCAAGATGAACTTATGGCCTGGGAAGGTCCCATAAGGACTCGGAATCCTCTAAAATCTGGGGGACTGAAATCGTCACCATCTTTGTTCATTGTAAACTCAACGCGTAACCTTTCGTTGATTCCCAGTTTTTCTTTGCTGAGGTTCATTTCGAAGTTGACCGCATCGTCTTGGGCATTCATAGCAAATGCCAAGAACAACATTGGAAGTAACGATATGAAATGTTTAAAACTCATTTTAATTACCAATCCTTTTCATTTTTAACTTTGGCGCCTTTAACCTTTTTGGCATCTATTTTCTCCTGCACCTTTTTCTCTTCATTCTGCATGGCCTCTAACAGATTTTGAATCTGCTGTTTAGACAATTGATTGGGTCTTGGCTGTTCTTTTTGTTCTTGGGGTTTATCTCCTTGTTCAGGTTGCTTTTTTTCCTCTTCTTTTTTATCGTCGTCACCTTCTTTATTATCCTCTTTCTCTTCGTCACCTTTATCCCCTTCGTCGCCCTCGTCTTTCTTATCGTTTTCGTCCTGATCTTTCTTATCTTCCTTGTTGTCCCCTTCGTTCTTTTGATCTTGGTCCTTTTTATCTTCCTGGTCTTTGTTGTCTTCGTTTTTGTCTTGCTCTTCCTGTTCTTTTTTTAGAAGTTCTTTGGCAAGTGCTAAATTGTAACGGGTTTCTTCATCTTTGGGATTGTTCCTTAAGGCCTCTTTATAAGCCTCAACCGCTTTTTCATATTGTTTTTGTTTCATAAACACATTACCCATATTATGATAGGCTTTGTGTTTGTCGGGTTTTTCATTGGCCACTTCCCCTGCCTGCTTAAAACGCCCGAAAGCCTCACTATAGGTTTCTTTATTATAATAGGCATTACCCAAATTATAGGGGGCAGCATTATTGTCACCACTTTTTGAAATCGCCTTACGATAATCTACCTCAGCGGAAACAAAGTCATCCTCTGACAAGGACTTATTGCCTTCCCATGTGAGGTTGGTAGATTCGTTTAGTGCTTTTTCTTTCAGTTTGTCCTCTTCCTCCTCTTGTGCAAAAGAGGTAAAACCAATTAATAATAGTAAAAATAAAAACTTGTTCATCTTATGCTGCTTCTCTATTCTTTTCATTGAAAAGGTTCAACTTTTTAAGCCATTTGGTCTTTTTATCCAATATAAAAACGTCTAAGAATAGAAATAAAAGTCCCACTCCTAAAAACCACTGGAATTGATCTTTATACTCAGCGAATTGCTTGGCTTCAAACTCGGTCTTATCCATTTGAATCAGGATCTCCTTAATTTGTTCCACGGCGTCACCAGTATTCGTTCCATTAATATATTCCCCATTACCTTCACTGGCTATGTCTTGTAAAACAACTTCATTGAGTTTGGTTATTACAACCTCACCCTGCCTATCTTTTTTAAGGCTTTCAACAACTCCGTTTCTTTTAATCGGAATAGGGGCACCTTTACTTTTGCCCACGCCAATTGTAAAGATCTGTATTCCGGCTTCAACCGCATCATCGACCGCTTTTAATGTTGTGCCCTCAGAATGATCCTCGCCATCCGAAATAATGAACAACACCCTATTGGTTTGTTCCTCATCATCGTAATAGGTCGTTGCCAATTCTATAGCTTCGTTTATAGCTGTACCCTGTGATGTGAGCATATCAGTATTCATGTTTTGCAGGAACATCTTGGCAGCCCCGTAATCCGTTGTAATTGGCAGTTGTGGGAATGCCTGACCTGCATAAGCAATTATCCCGATGCGGTCACTTGCAAGCTGATTGATTATTTCGGATACCAATCGTTTGGCTTTTTCCAATCGATTTGGGGCTATATCCTCGGCCAACATACTTTTAGAAACATCCACGGCAAAAACAATATCAACACCCTCACGTTTTACAGTTTCCAATTTTGTGCCAATCTTGGGATTTACCAATCCTAAGGTCAAAAATGTAATTCCCAATAGGAAGAACATCAATTTTAAGCTGGATTTAAAACTTGACCTGTTGGGAGTCAACTTTCGCAATAAAGACGATTCAGCAAATTTTTTCCGCGTTCGTTTCTTCCAGACTTGCTGCAATACGAACAGCATTACTATCACGGGAATGATGAACAGCAGATAGAAATATATTTTCTCGTCTAATTGAATCATAATCTATATAAAACTTCTGAATAAGGTGTTTCGGAATACCCATTCCAACATAAGTAAAGCTCCCGCCAACAATACCCAAGGGCGAAATTTTTCTTCGTATTTATAATATTTGAATTCCTCTATTTCAGTCTTTTCCAATTTATTGATTTCATCATAAATTGCTTCCAATTTTTCATTATCGGTGGCCCTAAAATATTTGCCGCCAGTGGCATCGGCTATTTCTTGAAGCAATTTCTCATCAATCTCAACTTGGCGCATTCCGTACCGAAAGGAACCATCGGCATTATATGCAATCGGTGATAGTGCATTACCGTTGGTGCCAAGGCCAATGGTGTACGATTTTATGCCGTATTCTATTGCCAAATCAGCAGCAGTTTGAGGCTCAATAAAACCCGAATTATTCACACCATCCGTCAATAGGATTATGATCTTGCTAATTGCTTTACTTTCTTTTAATCGGTTCACAGAAGTTGCCAATCCCATACCAATTGCAGTACCATCATTCAATTGCCCATAGGTAATTTCGCGTAGCGAATTAAGAACAATTGCTTTATCACTGGTAATAGGGGTTTTGGTAAACGCCTCACCCGCATAGGCCACAAGCCCTATTCTGTCATTGGGTCTTTGACGTATAAAATCGGCCGCGACTTCTTTCAAGGCCGCAAGGCGGTTGGGTTTTAAGTCTCTCGCAAGCATACTCGATGAAACATCAATAGCCATAACAATATCGATACCCTTTGTGGTTTTTGTTCGAGTGGATATATCCTCGGTCTGTGGTCGAGCCATCGCAACAATGATGGCAGCCAAGGCCAAAACCCTGAAAATGTATAACAATGGTTTTAATTTTGGAAGAATGGTGGCTGAAGAAAATCCTTCTAAGCTAGATATTTTTAGTGATGCCGATTGCTCCTGGCGTTTAAAAAAATACCATAAGATGGCCAGAGGAAGCAATAAAAGCAACCAAAAGAACTCTGGATTGGCAAATGATATATTCTCTAGCATTTAAACTTCTGTTTTTACTTCAATCGTGGTTAAAACCCTATCTATAATTTCCTGTGCATATTCGTCCCCATCTTGCCAGGTCAATAATACCTGTTGTTGAAATCCTTTTCCACCGAAACTAAGAATCACATACTTTCCTTTGATCAATTCTTCGGTTTCAGGCACTTTGAATTTTCCGCTGCCATAGGTCTTTAGCCCTTTAACCCCTGTAACTGTAACAAATTCTTCCTGTTTTGTAATGATGTTTTTTGCACCTTTATCCTCAAAATTTTTCAATAGCTGTTCTATGGTCTTTTCAAATTCAGGTTCAGCAGCTTGCGTAAAAGTCGTTGAAGTTGTAGCCAAGGTGAGGAGTGCTTTGGCGTCCCTGAACATAAAGGATTGTAGCTCTTTTATAGTTGCTTTGGCCTCTGCGGGAATTTTAACTTCTTGACGAACCAATACTTCTGGAGTCTCTAAGCTAATTGGCGGAAAACCATAAGAACTTGCCACCCATTCACTATCCAAAAGTTTTTTGGTTGGGTGTCCTGTTACAGTGTCCCAAACCTTGGTAGCACCATAATAACTTATGAAAGCAAGGGCTGAAATCAATAAAACAGCAAAGGCTGAAGCTCCTGCAATCATCCACTTTTTGCGTTGTTGTTTTTGGGCCAATGCTTCTTGGTATTCTTCTTGGGCCATCAGTTCTTCCATAGTTGGCTCAGGAATGGCCTCGTGGGTCTTGACCACAATTTGCTCCACCGCTTTTCTATCTTGTATGGCTACATTTGTCGGTGGCTTCGATTTTGCAAACTTTACTAAGTCGGCGGTCTGTAAAATACTTTTGAATTGTTTTATGGTGTCATTGTCGAGTTCAAGTTCTCCGGCATCCTTCATCATTTCCAACTTGGTGATCAGTTCATCCGTTGTGCTCTCCAAGGCCGAAACATTAACATCTTCCTCAAGATAGGAGCGAACAATATCCGTAAGTTCAGAATAGTATTGTTTGTATTCGTCCTGGATAAGGTATTTTGAATTGTCCAGTTTTTTTAATTCCAACAGTGCACGGTCATACGGCGGTAAAAGTGCTTCTTGCTCTTCCTCAGTCAACGGTTTTTTGCGCAGCATAAACCAATAAACCAAACCACCAATAACCACCAATATCACAAGTATGATCAAAAGGATTTCCCATAGATTAGAATTGCTTTTTTCAACTTGGATCAAGGGTTTAATATCATACATTTGCTGGGCAAGTGTATCAACAGCTACAGTGGCCACATCTATTTGTAAAGAATCGGTAAAGAAGCCTTTTCCGTTTATTTCTATGCGTTGTGCAGGTAATTTATAGGAACCTGAATCAAATTGGGTTAGGGCATAGGTCTTCAATAAGGTAATCCTATCCTTTTTTCTTGTGGTATCCGTGGCGTAAGCTTCAACAGTTTCCAGCGGGGAAAAGGTTTGACCTTCAGGGAATATTACCATATCCGTGGAATCCACCTCAACAATCACTTTGAATTTCAGTTGATCCCCTATTTTAATGAAAGTGGTATCTACTTCTGATAAAACCTTTGGGGAAGATTGGGCAAACCCATTAATTGAAAAGAAAAACAAGCATAGGAAGATGCAGCGCAATAATATTGTGCCAAACCCCCTAATTCTTAACTCGTAACTCTTAGCCCGCATTATCCTCTTTTTTTAAAATACCCTAAAAGTTTCTTGACATAACTCTCATCGACCCTACAACTGAGCACACCGCAACCCGATTTGGTAAAAGTCTCTTGAAAGTATTTTACCCTTTCTCGATGGTGTTTACCATAGGCCATGCGCACCTTTTTTGATTGGGTGTTGATTAATTGCAATGTCCCGGTTTCAGCATCTTGCATTTGTACCATGCCTAAATTAGGAATGCTTTCCTCTCGCTCATCATAAACGCGAATACCTGTTACATCATGTTTATTTCCCGTAATCTTGAGTGTACGTTCATAGTCCTCAGCAATAAAATCAGACAGCACAAATACTATAGCCTTTTTCTTCATTACGTTCGTCAAATATTTCAACGCCTCAGCAATATCTGTTTTGTTGCTCTTAGGTTTAAACTCAAGCAATTCCCGAATGATTCTTAGTACATGGGTTTTTCCTTTTTTAGGAGGAATAAATAGCTCCACTTCATCAGAGAATAATATGAGACCTGCCTTATCATTGTTTTGCAAAGCTGAAAAAGCCAATGTGGCTGATATTTCTGTGATTATTCCTTTTTTAAATTGATTGGTCGTTCCAAAAAGTTCAGAGCCACTAACATCTACCATCAACATCATGGTTAGTTCCCTTTCCTCTTCGAATACCTTCACGTAAGGTTCGTTATATCTTGCCGTTACATTCCAATCAATACTACGAACATCGTCTCCAAATTGATACTGGCGTACCTCACTGAATGTCATACCTCGTCCTTTGAAGGTGGAATGGTATTCCCCTCCAAAAATATGATCGGAAAGACGACGTGTCTTGATCTCGATCTTGCGAACTTTTTTTAGTAATTCTTTGGTATCCATCTTTTTTAGTAAACAGTAATGAGTATCTAATATATAGCCAATGTTCGGTTGAACTAAACTGGCAACTGCTCTCTGTTGACTGTTTTATGGCACTTCAACCTCATTAACAATTTTGTTGATGATTTCCTCAGAAGTAATATTCTCCGCTTCCGCTTCATAAGTTATGCCTATTCTGTGTCTAAGTACATCATGCACAACTGCTCTCACATCTTCTGGGACCACATACCCCCTTCGTTTTATAAAAGCATAACATTTGGCAGCATTACCTAAATTAATACTACCACGTGGTGAAGCTCCAAAGCTAATGAGGGGTTTTAGGTTTTCTAGGTTATATTTTTCAGGATAACGCGTTGCGAAAACGATATCCAATATGTATTTCTCGATTTTCTCATCCATGTAGACCTCTCTTACTGCCTTTTGGGCACTTAAAATCTGCTTGATGGAAACCACAGACTTTACTTCGTCATATTGATCTAGAAGATTTTGGCGCATAATTAATTGCTCCTCGTTCATTTTAGGATAATCAATAACCGTTTTCAACATAAAACGGTCAACCTGTGCCTCAGGTAATGGGTAAGTACCTTCTTGCTCTATTGGGTTTTGGGTTGCCATGACCAAGAACGGCTTGTCCAAAATAAAAGTCTCATCACCAATGGTTACCTGCTTTTCCTGCATGGCTTCCAAAAGAGCTGATTGTACTTTGGCGGGGGCCCTATTGATTTCATCTGCCAAAACAAAGTTGGCGAAGATGGGGCCTTTTTTTATTGAAAAGTCATTTACCTTCATATTGTAAATCATAGTGCCAACAACATCGGCAGGCAAAAGATCGGGGGTAAACTGTATTCTACTAAAGCTTCCTTTAACGGCTTTGGCTAAGGTATTAATAGCGAGGGTTTTTGCCAGTCCGGGGACACCTTCCAATAAAATATGGCCTTGTCCCAAAAGACCTATAAGTAATCTTTCGACCATATGATTTTGACCTACAATTACTTTATTCATTTCTAACTTTAGCAAGTCTATAAAAGCACTTTCTTGGGCAATTTTTTCATTCACTGCACTAATATCAACTGTAGTATTTTCTTCCATATATTTTAATACGTTTTCAGGTAATGTTTTGTTTTGATCTTAACAGAGGTGCAAATTGAAAATTTATTCACTGTATCGCTGTTAATGATTGGTTAAAAAAAGACGATAGCCCCTATTTTTATGAAGTTTTTAAGTGATTTCTTTTTAAATTCACGCACCTATGGCAAACATAACAAAATTTTCAAAAATAATAGCCGGGACCATGACCTGGGGTAGATGGGGAAAACAGCTACAAAAAAGGGAAATAATCAGCTTAATGCAGCATTGTTTTGAACTGGGAATCACCACTTTTGACCATGCTGATATTTACGGAGGATATACCACTGAAAAGGACTTCGGAAATGCCTTTAGTGGCAGTAAATTAAATAGGGAGGATATTCAGTTGATATCAAAGTGCAGCATACAATTAATGACTGATAATCGAAAAAGCATTGTAAATCATTACAATTATTCAAAGGAGTATATAATTTGGTCCGCTGAGAACTCCCTTAAGAATCTTAAAACGGATTATTTGGATTTGTTGCTATTACATAGGCCTAGTCCATTAATGGATCCTGATGTTATTAAGGAAGCAGTGGAAGAACTCATGAAAACTGGGAAGATTTTAGAGATTGGGGTCTCAAATTATACACCGTCACAAATGACCATGCTTGAATCTAGAATACCAATGGCAGCAAACCAAGTTGAATTTTCACTGATTGCCAATTCTGTGATGTATGATGGTACCTTAGATGATATTATTGCCAATAAGCGATTGGCGATGTCATGGAGTCCGTTGGGAAGTTATTTTAGGGAAAACACAAAAAAGACACAATGTATTCGAAGGGAATTGGAACCCATGATTGAAAAGTATAATGCCACTGAAGACCAATTGCTGTTGGCATGGATCATGAAGCATCCTGCTAAAATACACCCTGTAGTTGGCACTACTACCAAACAGCGATTGGCGGATGCCTATAAAGCAAAAGACATACAAATGGACTTGGAAGATTGGTTTATTTTATTGGAGGCTAGCCTTGGTCATCCCGTACCCTAAAATTGATGAAATAATATGAATAAAACAGCTTTAATAACAGGAGCAACGAGCGGTATAGGTCGTGCAACCGCACAGCTTTTCGCTGAAAACAAATACAACTTGATTTTATGTGGAAGACGTCAAGATCGATTGGATGCCTTAAAAAAAGAACTCGGTGAGCTTACGCCTGTGCATACCTTGAATTTTGATGTTCGAAACAAACAAGAAGTGAAAAACCAAATTGGTTCATTGCCTGTAGAATTTTCAAATATTGATATTCTTGTGAACAATGCAGGAAATGCTCATGGGCTCGACCCCATTGAAGAAGGAAGCCTTAATGATTGGGATGCCATGATTGACATTAATGTAAAAGGATTGCTATATGTTTCAAAAGCCGTATTGGGGAATATGGTTGCCAAAAAGGCCGGTCATATTATAAATATAGGTTCTACAGCTGGGAAGGAAGTATACCCCAAGGGCAACGTTTATTGCGCTAGTAAACATGCCGTTGATGCTATAAACCAAGGCATGCGAATTGATCTTAATCAATATGGAATTCGTGTAGGGGCAGTAAACCCAGGGTTGGTTGAGACCGAATTTAGTCAAGTGCGTTTTAAGGGAGATGAAAGTAAGGCCGATGTGGTTTATAAGGGGTTTCAACCCTTGAAACCTGAAGACATTGCCGATATTATTCTATTTGTAGTAACCCGACCTTATCATGTGAATATTGCCGATTTGGTTGTTATGCCAACGGCACAGGCAAGTAGTACAATAGTGAAGAAAGAACTATGATCAACAAACGACTTCTGGTAAAAAACCTCCTCGCACATAACGACGAGAATAGCTTTTACGACAAAAAGCGTTTTATAAGTATTGGCCATAAAGAAGGAAAAGCAAAATTTCTTAAACACGTTTGTGCCCTTTCCAATAGCAATCCCAAAAACCATTCTTTTATAGTCATCGGGGTTGAAGATGAGGACAATAAGATTGTTGGGGTCGATTTTTTCGATGATAGCAAAATCCAGAATTTGGTGAATGCTTATTTAGATAACCCTCCTTTGATTGCCTATGAGAATATCCCGTTTCCGCATTTAGAAGAAGGTAGGGTTGTGGGTTTGGTGACCATAAAATCCAATGGTAAAGTATGTGCACTTCGCAAAAATATCTGGAAGTATTATGGGGGTTCGGTCTTTTTTAGGGAGGGAAGTATTAGTATGCCAAAGGCCTTTGACATTGAATTGAAGGATATCAATTCAAAAGTAGTGGCAACTATAGAGCAACATGCCAGAAACAATATTGAATTGACTTTGGATGGTGTTATTGATTTTCTCAATAATCGACATAAAGATCTTGAAAGCAATTACAAAGTTTTTAAAGAACAATTTGTGGTCTGTTGGGCCGGAAATGCGAAAAAAGTCAAGGATGAAACCTATTTTTCAAGGGTTGATATTGAGCTGATCAACGAACAGGTAAAACTATTCTTCTCTACTTTAGATGAGGTTACGGTAGAATTCGATGATGATACCTTTACAACAACAGAGTATGTGCGTTTGGGACTGGCCAATAAATTGAAGTACTACCCTCTGGAGAAAATGAACATTACTTTTGAGGATAATGGCACCTATCAGATTCAAAGCGAATTGATTTTTGATCCTCCCAAATACGATAAAAAGATACTATACCATATTTTCAATACGAACAATGCAATACTTCGTAAATTGGAAAAAAACATGGCCTTGAAGCCTATCGATAAAGAAGATTTATCGCACTTGCCAGCTACCTATCTTATTTGTTTTTTAAACGGATTTGAAGAGGCTAAGGACCAAATGGAGAAAGCACGGGTCCTTTTGAAAAAGACCGATCAAGAGGTGCATCATTCCCTAAAAGAATCGCTACGAATTTTACGGAAGGTGAAATATAGTTAGACTTTAGATAACCAAAATAATTGATATGGTTTTAGGTATAATTTACTATCAATGAACTTTGCTACGCTACCCGAAACCAAATCTTTAGCTTCGGTTATTGCTCCATAAGATCCCAGTGTAATTCGGTCAATTACCTGTGGCCCTTCAGAAAAATTGCACACCACCAAAACACCTTCATCTTTATCTGAAGTTCGTTCATAAATAAAAACATGCGGGTTATGACCTTCATATAAAATAAGGTTATTGCTGTCTGCGAATGCCTTGTTTTGCTTACGTAAGCGAATTAATTGCTGTAATGCAAAGAAAATCCTTGAATGATAGGTTTTCTTAGAATCAAGGTGAGCAATAATCTCCCAATCTTGGTACGGCCTATTTACCCAACGGCTATCTTCCTTTTGGTTTTTGTCCTTTAGGTAGGAATAGTCGTTTAATGTACCTATTTCATCCCCAGCATAGATAAGGGGGATACCACCATAGGACATTATGATGCCGTGCATCATGATTATTTTATCGATTGCCTGGTTAATTTGGGCTTTATCATTTTGTTCAAGGGCTTTTTCCAAGCCCAGCAGAGAAGCACAGCTTCCTGTAATTCTGCCATCACCCGTTTTTGGATTGTACATGAATACCTCGCCCTTGGCAGGAGACCATTCAATATTTTGGCAATAGTAGTCCAATAGAAATTTGCGATGATTTTTAGCATCCCAACCAACTTCATCAATGTAATGATCATCGAACCCAAGGCCAATATCATCATGACAGCGTATATAACTGATCCAAGTAGCTTCTTCTGGCTTTTTGGGTAGATTATAGAGATTTTTATAAAGTAGTATTGTCTTTTTTGTGGCGATGGCATCCCACAACAAGGCCATTAGGGTAGCATTGTATGCAATTTCACATTCGTTCCCTTTCATAGGGCCCGAACCAAAATATTTGATTATTTCATTTGGGGCAACTATAGCTTCTGCTAACAATATGACTCCAGGAGCAATTACCTGTAAGCACATTCTGAATAGGGAGATTAATGTGTGGGCCTCGGGCAAGTTTTGGGAGAGGGTACCCAGTTTTTTCCACATAAATGCAAGGGCATCCAAGCGTACTACATCTACACCAAGATTCGCCAATTTCAACAAATTGCCCAACATCGCTATAAATACCTTTGGATTTGAATAATTAAGGTCCCATTGGTACTGGTTAAAAACGGTCATTACCCATTTCTGCATTTCAGGGTTGAAGGTGAAATTGCCTGGGGAGGTCATTGGAAAAATTTCTGGAAGCGTTTTTTCGAATGCATCAGGGATAATTCGGTCGGGATAGATATAGTAATACCCTTGATATTTTAAATCTCCTGCCATGGCCTTTTTGGCCCAAGGAAATTCGTTGGAAGTGTGGTTGGCGACAAAATCAAGCATTAAGTATATGTTTTTATCGCGCAATTTTTTAGTAAGCTTTAAAAGGTCTTTTTTCGTTCCGAATCGCCTGTCTACCTCGTGGTAGCTGTTTACAGCATAGCCACCATCATTTTCACCTTTAGGTCTACGTGTAATGGGCATAAGGTGTAAAAAATTCACTCCTAATTTTTCAAAATACCCTAACTTACTTTCCAATCCTTTTAGGTCTTTACTAAAATGGTCAACATATAATTGCATGCCCACAAGTTGTTCGGACTGGTACCAATCCCCTTGTTTTAAACGACCTATATCTTGTAATTTAAGAGGTGTTGGTCTTTCCTTAAAAAGGGCCGGCAGCTCTAGTAGTAATTTCTTAAAAGAGGTTGTATGGTTTTCTTCAGGATAGAGCGAGAAAAATAAGTCTTTGATAATTGGAAGATTGGAAGACAACCTTTGTTCAAAGAACGTATCAAAATCGTTTGGTTTAGTAGTATCTTGATTTTCTAAAGCAATAATTTGATGTAGGGACGCTTGATTCATTCTATAGCGTCGAGTTGTTCTTGATTGGGAAGCGACGGAATCGCCCCAAAATTAGTGGTTGTAATTGCGCCCGCTTTGTTAGCCTTTTTTACCATCTCTATCAACAGCGCCGTGTTTACAAGAACTTCCATAGGGTCATGTAGAGCGGCTATTTGGTAGAGCAGACACCCAATAAAGGCATCGCCGGCACCTGTTGTATCTATGGGCTTTACTTTTATACTAGGGATAGTATGTTTGGAATTTTCGGTACTGAGCAAGGTGCCATCTCCTCCTAAAGTAATGGCTATAACCTTGGTCCCCACTTCGTGTAAGATCGCACAACATTCGTCTAAATCAGTCTTCCCCGATAATAATTGGGCTTCTTCCAAACTAAATTTGCACAAATGGGCCTTTTGAACAAAGGGCATGCATTTTTTAACGAAAATTTCTTCTTCACCTTTCCAAAGGTCACCTCGAAAATTAGGGTCAAAACTAATAAAGGCATCTTGGGTCAGGGCATCAAAAAAATACCTGCCATAGGCATCTTCCAAGTCTCCACCCAGAAGGGCAGTGGCTGCTCCAAAATGCACTATATTTTCTTTGAACGAACTTTTGACTTTAGAATCGTATTTCAGTTTTTTATCAGCGCCTCGGCTAAAAACAAAATCACGTTCGCCATTTTCTGCGATGGACACAAAAGCAATGGTAGTAAATGTTTTGGAACGTTGGACCAGACAAATATCTACATGGTTATCTTCTAACACGCTCAACAAAAAAGAGCCAAATTGGTCCTTGCCCACACAGCCAATGAATTTACCTAGTCCGCCTAACTTTGCTATAGCACAAGCTACGTTGGCAGGAGCACCACCTGCTTTTTTGGTAAAAACCTCCGCTTTTGAAAGATCGTTGCCTTGTTTTTCGGCAACAAAATCTATAAGCAACTCCCCAATACAAAAAACTTTCTTCATGAATTCAAGTAATACTTAGTTGCCTCTAATGTAAACACAAAATATAGCTTCCCCCAAAGATTTATGGCGAAATACGAGAAAGCCTATGTCTATTAACTTGTTTTTATCCACATTTAGAAGACCCACAATCGGTACAGGTTAAGCATCCCTCTTGGTAAATTAAATTAGTCGATTTACAATTGTCGCATTTTTGTCCCTTTGCCATGGTACCATCCTCTACAAAGCGTTTTAGAGCACGGGCAACACCGTTTTTCCAAGTATTTAGAGATTCTCCTTCCAACTGAAGACTATTGATCAGGTCTACAACTTTTTCTATTGGCATACCGTGACGTAACGTACTGGAAATTAATTTGGCATAATTCCAAAATTCAGGATTGAACTTATGTGAAAGCCCTTCGATGGTGGTTTTATAACCCCTTTTATTCTTGTATTGAAAATCATATCGTGAGGTACCGTCTTCATTCCTGTTTTTAATGATCAAGCCGTCTTCGACCCAACGTGGAAGCAGTATACCATCTTCGTCATCGGCCAGACCGGTAAAAATTTCATAGGGTTTTTCGTCAATCAGTCCCATAAACGCTATCCATTTTTCCTTGTTGTTCTGAAAACGAACAATATCGGCTTCCAATACCTGTGGCCTTTTTGTTGGGAAATGGATCAAGGTTTCTTCTGCTTCGGGCTCATTGGCTATCAATACTCCTGATCTAGAACCATCACGATATACGGTCACCCCTTTGCAACCTACTTTCCATGCCTCAAGGTATAATTTACCTACCAATTCTTCTGGAACATCATTGGGTAGATTTATGGTAACGCTTATGGAGTGGTCCACCCATTTTTGAACTGCACCTTGTAATCGCACTTTACTCAGCCAATCCACATCATTGGAAGTTGCTTTGTAATAAGGCGATTTTTTTACGATTTTATTCAATTCTTCTTGGCTATATTTCTTTTCGGTTTCAATGCCATTGACCATCCATCCATTGTTTAAACCTATGGTGAAACACCACATATTCTTCCCATGAATCGCCCACCTCGTCGACAAAGGCAACGTTCGCATTTTTGTCGTTGGGGTTTACCTTTCGTCGGCGTTTATAGACAGGTAAAAAGACAGGTTCTATGCCCGAAGTGGTTTGGGTCATTAAACTTGTGGTACCTGTTGGTGCGATGGTCAATAGAGCAATATTTCGACGGCCATATTCCAGCATTTCGTAATACAACTTTTCATCGGCTTCTTTTAGTCGAAGGATAAATGGATTTTCCTTTTCCCGTTCAGCATCAAAGATTTCAAAAGCCCCACGCTCTTTAGCGGTATAAACCGAAGCGCGGTATGCCTCCACTGCAATTGTCTTATGTACTTCGATTGAAAACTTATTGGCTTCTTCACTTCCGTAACGCAAACCTAAAGCAGCCAGCATATCTCCTTCGGCAGTGATACCAATACCTGTGCGACGACCATTTATAGCTTTCTCCTTTATTTTTTCCCATAATCGTATTTCTACTTCCTTGGTTTCGTCCAATTCAGGATCCGCCTTTATTTTAGCCAAAATACCATCCACTTTTTCCAATTCCAGATCAATGATATCGTCCATGATACGCTGAGCGGCCGAAATATGCTTTTTGAAAAGGGTGAAGTTGAAAGCGGCTTTTTTTGTAAACGGTTCATCCACATAAGAGAAAAGATTAATGGCCAACAATCTACAGGAATCAAAAGGGCATAACGGAATCTCGCCACAGGGGTTGGTAGATACCGTTTTATATCCCAGGTCCGCATAACAATCAGGCACGGATTCATTGATTATAGTATCCCAAAATAGAATTCCCGGCTCGGCAGATTGCCATGCATTATGTACAATTTTACTCCATAATTTTTTGGCTTCAATTTCTTTTGTAAATCTTGGTTCCAAACTGTGAATAGGAAACTTTTGAATATACGTTTCCTTGTTTTCGACAGCTTTCATGAATTCATCATCAATCCTTACCGAAACATTGGCCCCAGTAACTTTACCTTGTTCCATCTTGGCATCAATAAAATCCTCAGCATCAGGATGGTTTATAGAAACCGATAACATAAGGGCTCCTCTACGGCCATCTTGGGCCACTTCGCGTGTAGAATTTGAATATCGCTCCATAAAGGGCACTAGCCCTGTTGAGGTCAAGGCCGAATTTTTTACAGCTGATCCTTTTGGTCGTATGTGTGATAGATCATGACCCACACCTCCCCGGCGTTTCATTAACTGTACCTGCTCTTGATCAATTTTCATGATGGCCCCATAAGAATCCGATGCGCCTTCATTGCCAATAACAAAACAATTGGATAGTGATGCAATTTGATAAGGATTCCCGATACCTGCCATTGGGCTCCCTTGAGGAACTATGTATTTGAAGTTTTTAATTAAATCAAAAACCTCTTTTTCAGAAAAGGGATTGGGATATTTTTGCTCTATCCTACTGATTTCCTTCGCAATTCTTCGGTGCATATCATCTGGATTAAGCTCATAGATATTCCCTTCCGAATCTTTAAGGGCATATTTGTTGATCCAGACTTGTGCAGCCAAGTCATCTCCTTTGAAATAGGCCAAACTCGAATGATAGGCTTCTTCTTGTGTATAAGTTTTTTTTTGGGGAGGCATTGTTTTTGTTTGCATCTGGAAATTTTATGGTTATTAAGTGCATTGTAAGAAAGTATAAAAGTATACAAAAAGAAAACAATCGCTTTATGATAAAAGTCATAAAGTGTACAAGAAAATAGGGTTAAACAAAAGAAAATCAGATAGTTAAGAAATTATCAACAAAAAAAAGTTAACAAATAAATTAAAGACGGAAATTCTATTTGCCATACCTATGGAAAGGTAATAAAACCAATGAGAAATTGGATTTTCCCCTTTGGAACATTTAAAGAAATCCTTACCTTTTAGCAAATTAAAAACACTAGCAAAATGAATTTATTCGATGAGATAAAAAACAAACTGAGTCATGAATTTATAGACATAATTGAATGGTTAGACGTCTCTAACGATACCATTGTCCATAGGTTTGAAAGATATCAGAATGAGATTAAGAATAACGCGAAACTGATTGTTCGTGAGGGGCAAACTGCTGTTTTCATAAATGAAGGGCAATTGGCCGATGTCTTTACCCCTGGCACCTATACTTTGAACACTAAAAACCTACCAATTTTAACTACTTTAAAAGGATGGAAGTATGGTTTTGACAGCCCTTTTAAAGCTGAGGTATATTTTGTAAGTACCCGTCTTTTCACTGATGAAAAATGGGGAACCAAAAATCCGTTTATGTTAAGTGATGAGCGGTTTGGTCTAGTTGAAATAAGAGCTTTTGGAACCTATAGCTTTAGAATCAACGACCCAGGTAAGTTTGTTGTTGATGTTGTGGGTACCGATGGTAATTTTACAAATTATGAGGTAAACGAACATTTAAAAAGCCTGATCGTCACTCGTTTTACAGACACAGTAGGTGAGGCCAACCTTCCGATAGAATTATATGCTGCGAATACGACTGAACTTTCTGAAACCTGTCAAGAAGTAATGCAACCTGAATTTGGTCGTGTGGGTATAGAGTTGGAGAAATTCTACATTGAAAATGTATCGATGCCAGAAGAACTTAAAAAGGAAATATTTGAATACAGTAGGCTTGATAAATTGGATATGACCAAACTTTCACAATTCAAAGCTGCTAAGGCCATGGAAGCTGCCGCAAAAAATGAGGGCGGCACTGCTGGAGCTGGAATGGGAATGGGAATGGGATTTGTATTGGCACAACAAATGGGCAATATGATGAGTCAACCAGGGACTCCACAACCTTTTGGTGGGCAATCACAACAAGTTGCTGCTGTGCCTCCGCCAATGCCAACACAGGTGATGTACCATTATGCCGTGAATGGACAACAGGCAGGCCCCGTGACTTTCGATAAGTTAAAGGAATTGTTCGCTAGTAGAACGGTGAATAGGGATTCTTTGGTTTGGAAACAAGGAATGGCCAATTGGACTGCTTTAAAAGATGTTGAAGAATTGAAGGTCTTTTTAGGAGGTAGTATACCACCGCCTTTACCAACAGCGTAAACCGTATAAATTTTTATAGAATTCTTGCACGAATGTGGGAAGGACAACATTTTTATATGGAAGAAACCTTAAATTCCGAAGTCAATAAGTCCTGTGCCAATTGCGGCGCAGAACTCAAATTTAAACCAGGTTCGCACCAGTTGAATTGTGCGTATTGCGGTTATGAGGAGTTTATTGAACAGGCCAAAAGTAGTTTTGAAGAGTTGGAACTTCAACACTATCTGAAAGTCGTTGGCGAAAATGCCTATACAGAAACCATTGATTTGCTCCATTGTAAAAATTGTGGAGCGAATCAACATGTTGAGGAAAATTTCAAATCTCTCGATTGTGTTTATTGCGGTGAACCCCTAATTCGGGAGGATATTGAAAAAGAAGGATGGATCCTTCCCGGAGCCTTAGTGCCTTTTCAATTGGATGCGAAAAAAGCCCGACTGATTTTCAAGAATTGGGTAGGCAGAGTTTGGTTTGCTCCGAACAGATTAAAACGGGCAGCTTTGGACCCTGAAGCACTCCATGGTCTCTATATACCCTATTGGACATTTGATTCGAATTTATATGCAGCATATCAAGGGCAACGGGGTGACTATTATTATGAAACGAAGAGGGTGCGAACTAAAAATGGTGTACAGACCCAGCAGGTGCGAAAAACAAGATGGGCACATACATCAGGTACAGTCAATGGTTTTATAGATGATATTCTAATTAATGCCTCGAAAAAAAAACGAAGGGACATTCCATCGCAAATTGCATATTGGAATTTAAAGGAACTCGTAGTTTTTAATTCAAAATACTTGGCAGGTTTTGTTACTGAGAAGTATACGATTTCGCTCAAAGATGGCCATCATCAGTCTTTTCAAGAAGCAAAACACATTGCCTATAATTGGATTCGCAGGGACATTGGAGGGGACACCCAAAGAATCAATCATGCCGATATTAAATTATCAGACGAGACTTTTAAGCATATTCTTCTGCCTATTTATATTAGTTCATATAAATACAATGGTAAGGAATATCATTTTTATATAAATGGCCAAACAGGTACATTAAGTGGCACAAGGCCTTATTCTTTTTGGAAAATATTCTTTTTAGTGCTTTTTATTATTGTGGTTATTGCCCTTATTGCGATTTTTGCACAATGAGGACATTGGTAATAGGTGATATTCATTCTGGATTAAAAGCGCTTGAACAAGTATTGCATAGAGCGGCTGTTTCTAAAGAAGACAAGTTGATTTTTCTTGGGGACTATGTTGACGGATGGAGCCAAGCATTAGAAACTGTTGATTTTTTAATTGAGCTTGAAAAAACCCATAATTGCATTTATTTACGTGGGAATCATGATGAGCTTTGTTCGGACTGGTTGGTAAAAGGCGAGGATAATCCTATGTGGATACAGCATGGGGGTACATCAAGTATAGATTCGTATAAAAAAGCCGATAAAGATACTATAGCGAAACATATTCAGTTTTTTGATAGATTGAAAAATTATTATCTGGATGCTGATAATCGGCTGTATCTACATGCTGGTTTCACTAATGTTAAGGGTGTAGAGCATGAATATTTCCCAAAGACCTTTTATTGGGACAGGACGCTATGGGAATTGGCGCTTTCATTGAATCCTACATTGCAAGAAGAACATCAATATTATCCCAAAAGGTTACTTCATTATAATGAAATTTTCATAGGTCACACTCCAGTTACACGCTTAGGCAAGACTACCCCACAAAAAGCGGCCAATGTTTGGAACATAGATACAGGGGCTGCATTTATGGGGCCTTTATCCGTAATAGATGTTGCCTCAAAAGAGATTTGGCAGAGTGATTCCGTACATACTTTTTATCCTGGGGAAGAGGGTAGAAATTAAATTTTAGCGGAATTTTATCAATAATTAAAGGATATAATAACGTTCTTTGTGAAAAATGAGATTATGGTTACGAAGAATATAAGATTGGAAGTAATGCAGGCCATAGAGCCTCAAGTAGGTGATTTTATGGATTCATTCCTTATACCCATAGAAGACATTTGGCAGCCTTCTGATTTTCTTCCTGATCCAGAAAGCGACGATTTTTTAAGTTCAGTTGAACAATTGCGTGAAGAATCCAAAGAACTGGGTTATGACTTTTGGGTAACTATGGTAGCCGATACTATTACAGAAGAAGCTTTGCCGACCTATGAGTCATGGTTAATGGATGTTGAAGGCGTAAACCAGCATGATGGCAAGAAAAATGGCTGGTCTAAATGGGTGCGTGCTTGGACAGCAGAAGAGAATCGTCATGGCGATGTGCTTAACAAATACCTATACCTATCGGGAAGGGTTAATATGCGTGAAGTGGAAATCACTACCCAGCATTTAATAGCTGATGGATTTGATATAGGAACTGATAGAGATCCCTATAAAAACTTTGTATATACCTCATTCCAAGAGCTGGCAACCAATATCTCACATAAACGTGTTGGTCAAATGGCCAAAAAGAAAGGAAATGCCCTTTTAGGAAAGATGTGTACCATTATTGCAGGTGATGAAATGAGACACCATTTGGCCTATCGCGAATTTGTGAAAAATATTTTTGGGGAAGATCCTTCAGGAATGATGTTGGCATTTGCCGATATGATGAAAAAGAAGATTGTGATGCCAGCACATTTTTTACGTGAATCTGGTGGAAGTATAGGTACAGCTTTCGAGAACTTCTCAAACTGCGCACAACGTTTAGGAGTTTATACTGCTCATGATTATATTGACATTCTTAAAAAATTGAACTCTTATTGGGAATTGGATGCGGTAAGAAGTCTTTCAGATGAGGCTGAAAAAGCCCGTGATTATCTATTGAAACTTCCAGCTAGATTAGAACGAATTTCTGAACGAATGACGTTTCCGCAAGATCAATACCATTTTAAATGGGTAGAAGCCAACGGAACATTGTAATAAAAAAGCCGGTTCAATTTGAACCGGCTTTTTTAGCTATCCTATAGACTATAATTTGCCATGATTATGTTCATCTTGCCATTTGGCAAGTTCTGCCCATTTGCCTTCATATGCCATTTTGGCCTGCATTGGCCAAGAAGCTGGATCGTGAACTTTATAACGATTACCACCACCATCCAAAACTTTTTGACAATCGGCAACTGCCGTGTCTGAAAGCGCTTTCCAAGTCTTGATACCAGCATCGCTGAACATATCCGAAATTTTTGGACCTATACCCTCAACGATTTTTAAGTCATCTTGTTTTACTGCTTTTCCTAAGGCTGCTTTAGCTGATGCTGCATCGAAAGGTGGTACAATTTCACTTGCTGTTAAGGAAGATGCTACTGAAGCAGCACTACCAGCACCAGCCATAGAAGCCCCTGCCGACAATTTGCCTTTACAGGCATCTAAATCCGTTTGTAGTTTGGTGTTTTTATCTTGTAATAGTTTTAAATCGGCAGAATTATCGATGGTTGTACTTTTTCCTTTTCCTAAAAGGTATCCGAAATAAGCACATAGTATACCAACTAATAGCGGAATTAACCAGCACCAAATATTCATAGTTGAAAAATCCATTTTTATATGTTTTTAGGTTAGTTATTTAAATTAAAGTGTTAGCGTTAATAGGTCATTTTTCTCTGGACTATCATTGTTTTATATGCAAACATCCTCCTTACATGGCTTAACATACATTGCAGCACATAACGAAAAAATAAATTCCTGCCAAAATAGTGATTACTATTCCGAGAAGGTTCGTTGTTCTTTTTGTCATGGGTAATAAAGTTTAGTGTTTAGACTACAATGTATTAAAAATTTCTTAAAATATGTTAAAAAAACACTACTAAATACTCTAAATCAACATAGTACGAATTGCCTCTTTAGGACAGATTTTACCACTCATACAGATTTTGTTGCCGTTTGCACAAAATTTGAATATAATGGTCAAAGAATTCAGAAATTCAATCAAAATTTAAAAGTTAAACCCCATCTCTCCCGACAAAGTTCCGGCATTGAGGCGGGGTTTCTTATTCTTTATGGCAGCTCACACTAATTCTTCCATCAAAGCACATCAATAAATTGCTAAAAACAGCATAAATCAAGGTAAATATACAGTACTAAGCACCATTGATACATAAACACTTGATTTTATACATTTTATGCAATAAGTTTAATGTTAGAGAACCTTAATAACCGATTGACTTGAAAACGAAAATGAAAAATTTCCTTATATTTTGTTGTATGGTGATTGTGCTTGGCACTCAGGCCCTACTTGAGGGAAGTTGGAAAGTTGAGGAATCTCAAAAAAGAAATTTAGAATCTTAGAACCAACACAGGTATGGTAACCTGCGTATAGTTTGAATTAGTTAGTTTAGTTGGTTAAGTAAGCCCGCTGACCGTTTAAGCCAATTCATCAGAAATAGATGAAAGAGCTAATTGGTCAGCGGGTTTCTTTATGGATTATAAATCGAATTTAATACCTTGTGCCAAAGGCAATTCAGTTGTATAGTTTATTGTATTTGTTTGTCTTCGCATATATATTTTCCATGCATCAGATCCTGATTCGCGCCCACCGCCAGTTTCTTTTTCACCGCCAAATGCGCCACCTATCTCGGCACCTGATGTGCCAATATTAACATTGGCAATACCACAGTCGCTACCAGATTGTGATAGGAAATTTTCTGCCTCTCGAAGATTATTGGTCATGATTGCCGAAGACAATCCTTGAACCACACCATTCTGTATTGCAATGGCATTTTCAACATCACCGGAATATTTTAATAGATATAAAACTGGCGCAAATGTTTCATGCTGAACAATTTCAAAATCGTTCCGGGCTTCTGCAATGGCCGGTTTTACGTAGCATCCACTTTCGTAACCTTCACCTTCCAATACTCCACCTTCAACAATTAATTTTCCACCTTCATCAACAACTTTTGACAATGCCCCTTTATACATGTTTACGGCATCAATGTCAATTAATGGTCCAACATGATTGTTCTCGTCTAAAGGATTTCCGATACGTAACTGTTTATATGCACTTACTACAGCATCTTTTACAGTATCATATATAGATTCATGTATAATTAACCTTCTGGTTGAAGTACATCGTTGACCAGCAGTGCCAACTGCCCCAAATACACCTCCGATAACAGTCATTTTAATATCAGCATCTGGCGTTACGATGATTGCATTGTTGCCGCCAAGTTCCAGAAGTGATTTTCCTAAACGTGCTGCAACAGCTTGTGCTACAATTTTTCCCATTCGTATTGAACCAGTCGCTGAAACTAAAGGAACACGATTGTCATGGGTCATCATTTCCCCAACTTTATAGTCGCCATTGATCAAACAAGAAATTCCTTCCGGTAGATTATTTTCTTTGAATACTTGGGCCGCTATATTTTGACAGGCCACACCACATAAAGGGGTTTTCTCTGAAGGTTTCCAAACGCAAACATCACCACATATCCATGCCAAGGCGGTATTCCATGCCCAGACAGCTACTGGAAAATTGAATGCTGAGATAATGCCAACAATACCCAATGGATGGTATTGCTCGTACATACGGTGTCCTGGTCGCTCAGAATGCATGGTTAATCCGTGCAGTTGTCTTGAAAGTCCTACAGCAAAATCACAGATATCAATCATTTCCTGTACTTCACCTAGCCCTTCTTGGTAACTTTTACCCATTTCATAAGAAACCAATTTACCTAGAGGTTCTTTTAGCTCACGTAATTTATCACCAAACTGACGCACTATTTCCCCACGTTGTGGCGCAGGTTTTTTTCTCCAGGTTTTAAAAGCTCCAGCAGCGGTTTCCATTACTTTTTCGTAATCTGCTTTGGAAGTACATCTAACCTTGCCAATTAAGGCACCATCCACAGGTGAATATGAAGCTATGATTTCACCAGAACCAAAATTGTTAGACCCGGTTGAGGTCCCCTCATTGGTTTCTTTTATTCCCAATTTCTCTAGGGCATCATTGATGCCGAATTCTACTGCTATTTTTGACATTTTATAACTTTTTGGACGCTTATTGTTAAAATTTTGACAAAGCTACGAATAAACTATGTTTTATATGTCTTTTCTAAGTACGGTAACTTTGATTATTTTCTCTTTCTCAACTTCGTAGATAAGTATCAACTCCACTATACCCTTGTTTCCATTTCTTCCAGTAATACGCTCATAGTCAATAATTTTGTTTCCAAAAACAATACGTTGTAAAACTGTTGAGTGTAAGTTGGGGGATGCTTCAAATAGGTTGGAATAAAATTCCTTACAAGCAGAGGCCCCGGACATCGTAATATTTCCATCAGAATGATTATAGAAAGTGACATTCTCGGCAATAAGTGACATGAAGCCATTAATATCCCTTTGATTATAGGTTTCCAGCTGTTTTTGTACTACCTGTTCTGGAGTCATTTCTTGTGCTTTTAATGGAGAAATTGTTGAAAATAGAATAAAAACTAGTATCAATACTGTACACTTCTGCATTATTTCAAAAGAATTAGAACAATCGCAATGATTGCTGGTAGAGCCTGAACAAAGAATATTTTCTTATCTGTCGTAAGGGTACCGTAGATTCCAGCAACAGCAATACAAGAAAGAAAGAAAAGTGCAATATTGGTTTTCCATATTGGGTCTGTTATGAAATAAGTCCAAATGAGTCCTGCAGCCAAAAAACCATTATATAATCCTTGATTGGCGGCAAGGGGTTTTGTAGGTTCAAATAATTCTGGTGGAAATTTCTTGAAAACCTTTCTACCCCTCGTTGTCCATGCGAACATTTCGAACCAAAGGAAATAAAGATGTAAAAGAGCAACTAATCCTACCAACATGTTAATGGTTATTTCCATAAGTCCTATTCGTCAGAGGTAAAACGTTCATCAACAGGCATAATCGTACCACAATTATCACAAGTTCGCAATTTCTTTGAACCATAAAAATGTTTAAAGTGTCCAAGAAAATCTTTTTCAATGTCGTTCAAAGTAAAATAAGCTTCATATAATTTATGATTACAGTTATCGCAGAACCATAGCAAACCGTCATCAACCTTCATATCGGCCCTTTTCCTTTCAATTACAAGACCTATAGAACCTTCATGTCGAACAGGGGAATGGGGTACTTTTGCTGGGTGTAGATACATATCGCCCGCACCAAGTTTCATTGTTTTCTTTTGACGATCTTCTTGAATATGGACTTCTATGTCACCCTCCAACTGATAGAAAAGCTCTTCGGTTTCATTGTAATGATAATCTTTTCGGGCATTGGGTCCAGCAACTACCATTACAATGTAATCCCCAGATTCCTTGTATAGATTTTTATTGCCAACGGGAGGTTTTAATAGATCTCGATTTTCCTCAATCCATTTATTCAAATTAAAAGGTGGGTCAATTGCCATAAACTTTGTTTTTGGGAAAGTTAAAAAAAGTATTGGTACGTTTAATAAAACACAGGTCTTAAATAAAGGAATTTCTGAGCGTTGTATTTCTTTGACTTAAAATTTGAATAAGAATTGATAGATAGAAAAATGTCTCCTTGTAAAGACATGTGTAATCCTGTTTGGATTACTTTTTAAAGAAAAGCTGGGTATAATAATAGTTTCCTGAAGCACTCTTTTTTACACTGACGGCGGTATGTGTAAAATCACCTTCCATAGTTTTTTTATGGTCCGAACTATTAAGCCAGCCATTAAAAGCTTCTAGGGCATTTGAGTAGTCTTTGGCCACATTTTCTGCGACTAATTCGGCCTCGACCTCCAAAGCTATATCTGCCGCTCTTGAACTGAAGTTATCATGGCTTAGGCCACCTTTAGAAATCATATAGTCAGTATGCTTGTTGGCATATTCGTAGGCAACGGCACTAAAATTTAAAGAAGAATAACCCAAAGCAATTCTATGGCTGTTCACGGTATTCAACAGCTCATTTTCTACCTCAGTGGCATTTTCGGCCTCAATAATATTCGCATTTTCCAATGATTCCTTGGAACAAGAACCAAGAATAAATACAAATAAAATGAGGAATGCATTTCGCAATCTCATCTTCATACAATGTTCTAATTTGTAAGTAGGTAAATTCTAAAATTAGTAGGAGGAGATTTGGGTGCCTCGCATTCTATAGCAGATAGGGGGTTTACTAAGCTTTGTAATGATAAAAAAAATTTCGCGTTTTAACGATAAAAAAATCTCTTTTTTCGATGAACAGCAACTTTCTAGCTTAAGTTGTAATCCAAAACATACATTTATTATTGATTTTTATACATAAAATCAGTAAGACTTACCGAACTTTGAACTTCGTTCTAACTCTAGAAAGGTATTCCGAGGTTTGGACTTCACGGTAATCAGGTAGGGATTTTAATAGAATCCCCACTGCTTTTATATTCAATTCAATAATTAATGAAAGTCATTCAAGTAGTAGGCTTCTCTTTTATCCTTTTGTTTCTTGCAGGATGTACTTCCAAAAAGGATTAATCCAATTTAAAATTTAGCGATCTAAATAAATATCAGAAATATATTTCAAAGGCAAATTTATCACCCTCAATAATAGGACTATCACATTCATGCCAGAGGAATGGTTTAAACAGGATACGGCGTATAATTTTACACTTTTACTTGAAAATTTATAGAATATTAAATCGAAACCCTTTTTTTCCTAGGTTCCAGGACATTGGAGTGTGAAAAGGCACTTACCCAATCAATGGCCTCTTCCAAGGAATTGAACCATCTTAGTTTAGAACTGACGAACATTCGCTCAATCATGGCGTTAAAAAAGCCTGTTTTGGTATAACTTATAATGCCATAGGCCCTCAAATTATAACCAAATTTGTAGAATTTCTTCCAGTCCATGGGGATTACCGAATAGTCGTGCACCCTATTTGAAATGTAGATGATATCCTTTCCATTGTTGTCGTACAGGTTGGATAGTTCCTCAGCAATTTGTTTACCATGTTCGTTCCATGAAAACAATATATCTTCGTGTATTTCCCCAACTATAAAAGTGTCAAAAAGGTAAAAATCACCGAAACTATAATTCCGCTCGTGAATTGCCTTGTAGTAATATGGCGTGTCCTTTAGTTTTTTCAAAATGCCCCCATTTCATCGTTCTCACTTACAAAAGAATAAAACCTAACCTAATAGTCCGGTTTTAAATCGTTCAACAGCTATTATAATCTCTATAATACCAGAATTATTATTATACAAGTTATTGCCCTATAAGTTGTTATGCGAAATATATTACATCTTCTGAGTCCAAATGAAATTAAGTGCTGAATTCACATAGCTTGTTCCTCTGTACTATTTATATAATTTTGGCTTATGCACAAGATAATTCAATTAGACGATGAATATATGTACGGGAACACTATTTTTTCAAAGTTTATCCTTGAATTAGAAAGAGGTTTTGCCACCCAAAGCATACTGTTTCCCATGCCCAATCAAGATGATTTCCCGAGCCCTGAGGTAGGTATTGATTCCACAATACTATTAATGCCCGCATGGAATCAAAGTAAAGAAGCAGGAGTTAAAACAGTGACCGTAAGCCCTGAAAATTGAAAGGTATATAAGATTTAAAATAAAGAGTTAGTCCAAAATTTTATTCTTCCACACTATTCTCTTGCTTTCCTTTTAGTACTTTGGAAAAAACAAACGCCCCAATTTCCTTTATGGGTTCATAGAGCACGGATTCTTCCAATGTTTCACTTTTGACCAAGTTGACTGAAGAATTAGCTCGTTCAAAGAACACCAAAAGTGCTCCGAGAATCACAGCGACTTTTAATGCGCCAAAAATAGCGCCAGCTAATTTGTTGAGTAATCCCAGCATCGCAAAATCAGCGATTTTAGTCAGGAATTTTCCAGCAAGATGAACAACAATAACAATCACAATAAAAGTGATAATAAAGGACGCTATATTGATATAGCGCTCATTCCACTCCATGTTTTTAGAAAGATAATCCCCAGCGATATAGGAAAAATGAATGGCACCGTATAGTCCTGCTACCAATGCAATAATTGAGGCAATTTCAATAAAAAGTCCATTTTTAAGGCCTTTGTAAAGTCCGTAAATGAGCAAAAGACCCAAAACAATATCTAAAATCCCCATAGAACTACGTTTGGTTCAAATATAGAACTTTGATTTGTACCTTTGAATTTGAAAATAAAATATGTCAAGAGACGTACAATTAAAAGAACGCTGGGAAGTGTTGGTTGAAAAACTATCGGTGCAATTTGCCGACGGGGATACTTTGGAGTTGGATGCCATTATATATTTGGTTGGTGTACAAGAATTGGGACAATACCATAAGACCTATAAAAAGGATGAAAAATTAAACCTTATGCACATTGCCATCTGCCGCTTGTTGGAGCCCTATGGGTATTATGAATTCGAATTTTTTGATGAAGATGGTTGGCCGCACTATACGATCAAGGAAGACTTGCCAGCATTAAAAGCGGGAGAGCAATCTGTCTTGATGAAAGAGGCAATTGTCAGTTATTTTTTGGAAAAAGCCTATATTGAATAAACTTGTTGTCATTACTGCCAAAGTAGGAATGACAGAATTAAATTATGAAAAAACCCTATTACGCCGTCATTTTCACGAATACAAGAACTGAGGATGACAATGGCTATTCTAAAATGGCACAGAAGATGGAAGATCTTGCCAGACAACAAACAGGATTTCTTGATTTTGAGAGTGCTAGGGAAAAAATCGGAATCTCGGTAAGCTACTGGGAGACATTACAGGACATTGCAAATTGGAAAGCCAATACTGACCATTTGTTCGCTCAACAAAAAGGAATATCCGATTGGTACAAATGGTATAAGGTTAGAATTTGTTTGGTAGAACGGGAATATGAGTTTATTAAATAAATCACTGAACAAGATCAATAGATATGTCTTGTTAGAAATTTTTGTCTTTTGTTTCCAATATTTACCGCTATAAATATTGCAGGAAATAGGACCGCAATAACTTTCCTAATTGTCTTAGGAGATTTTTTTGATAAAGAGGCTTTAAGCGTTATCTTTAATACCTTATCCTAATAAATATGTCAAAGCAATATATCATTTCCCTTGACCAAGGAACAACAAGCTCACGTGCGTTATTGGTGGATCAAGATGGTACCATAGTGAATATGGTACAGCAAGAATTTCAACAGATTTTTCCAAAACCTGGCTGGGTAGAACACGACCCCAAAGAAATTTTGGAATCGCAGCTGCATGTAATGCATGAATTAGTTAAAAAAGAGAATGTTGATGCCTCTGATATAAAGGCCATCGGAATTACGAACCAGCGGGAAACTACTATGGTTTGGGATAAACACACCGGGGACCCGGTTTATAATGCCATCGTTTGGCAAGATAAGCGAACGGCTGATATTTGCGAAGATCTTAAAAGCAAAGGTTTGGTTGAGCATGTAAAAATGACGACCGGTTTGGTAATCGACTCCTATTTTTCTGGAACCAAGGTAAAATGGATACTGGACAATGTTGAGGGTGCTCGAGAAAAAGCCGAAAAAGGGGATTTATTAATGGGTACGGTTGATACCTGGTTGGTATGGAATATGACAAAGAGAGCCAATCATGTTACAGATTATACCAACGCCTCACGAACTATGATTTATGATATTACGAAGCTTTCATGGGATGATGGATTATTAAAGGAATTGGGTATTCCAAAAAGTATGTTGCCAGAAGTTAAACCCTCTGCACATCATTTTGGGGATTATGAATTGAATGGAAAAACTATTCCAATTGCCGGTATTGCCGGCGACCAGCAGGCTGCACTTTTTGGCCAAGGTTGCTTCGAAAAAGGAACTGCAAAAAACACCTACGGAACAGGCTGTTTTATGTTGATGAATACCGGTGAAAAACCCCAATTTTCAAATAACGGACTTTTAACGACGATAGCCTATGGATTGAATGGAAAGGTAAATTATGCCTTTGAAGGCAGTATATTCATTGCCGGAGCTGCTATCCAATGGTTACGAGACGGATTGGAACTTATTGAAGACGCGAAAGAAACAGAAGCATTGGCAAATTCGGTACCAGGCGATAGTTCTGTATATGTTGTTCCTGCTTTTGCAGGATTGGGAGCGCCATATTGGGACATGTATGCCCGAGGGGCCATTTTTGGATTGACCCGTGATACAGGAAAGGCTCATTTGGCAAAGGCAACTTTGGAGTCTCTGGCCTATCAAACCAAGGATATCATTAATGCAATGGAAGAGGATTCTGGGGTAGAGCTTCAGAACCTCAAAGTAGATGGTGGGGCCTGTGCCAATAATTACTTAATGCAGTTTCAAGCAGATATTTTGGGCACTGAAGTCCATCGCCCTAAAGTGATTGAATCTACTGCAATGGGTGCTGCATTTTTGGCAGGAATACAAGTTGGTATCTGGACTCAGGAAGATATTGACCAAAGCAGGCCCATGAATCGTATTTTCAAACCTACCTTTGAAAAGGAAAAAAGAGACCTTTTATACAAAACATGGCAGAAAGCAGTCGAACGCACAAAAGGCTGGGAAGATAATTAATACCCAAATTAAATCAGAGAATACATGAAAAATAATATCAGATTTTCAAATCTTGATAGATCAACTACAATTCAAGAACTATCTAAAGAATCGTACGATCTTGTGGTTATTGGAGGTGGTATTACCGGCGGAGGTATTGCTTTGGATGCTGCTTCTCGGGGTTTAAAAGTAGCCTTGGTCGAAAAGGGTGATTTTGCTTCGGGTACCAGTAGCAAGTCAACTAAATTGATTCATGGCGGATTGCGTTATTTAAAACAATTTGATTTTTGGTTGGTCAAGGAAGTGGGTTCTGAAAGGGCTATTGTACATAAATTGGCTCCACATCTGGTACTCCCAGAAAAAATGCTGCTCCCACTTATAGAAAATGGGTCTTATGGCAAATGGCTGACTTCAATAGGACTAAAGGTTTATGATATCTTGGCCCAGGTTTCAGGGGATGATAAGCGTAAAATGTTGGAGAAAAAAGAGGCATTGAAATTGGAACCTCTTTTACCCAAAAAGATTTTGAAAGGAGCGGGCTATTATGCAGAGTATAGAACCGATGATGCCCGATTGACGATAGAAACCATTAAAACCAGTTTACAGCATGGCGCGAAAGCATTAAATTATGCTGAGGTAACTGATTTTACCTATGATGACAAAAAAGTGGCGGGAGTCATTGTAAAAGATGCGATTTCAGGGAAAACCTTTAAAATAAAATCTAAATATGTAATTAGTGCTGCAGGGCCATGGGTAGATGAACTTCGCAGCGTGAATAACTCCAAAAAAGGGAAACGTTTACATTTGACTAAAGGAGTTCATTTGGTATTTCCACATGAAAAATTACCGGTCAAGCAATCGGTTTATTTTGATGTCCCTGATGGGCGTATGATGTTTGCCATACCAAGAGGAAAAGTAACTTATATAGGGACTACCGACACAAACTATGTCAAGGATAAAGACCACGTAGAAACTGATTTGGTAGATGCTCTCTATTTGATATCTGCGGTGAATAATATGTTTCCCAAGATTAACTTGGAAATGGAAGATATTGTTTCTTCTTGGGCAGGGTTGCGACCATTGATTCATGAAGAAGGAAAGTCCGCATCGGAGCTTTCTAGAAAAGACGAAATTTTCACTTCAGATACGGGCCTTATTAGTATGGCTGGAGGTAAACTTACGGGTTATCGAAAAATGGCAGAGCGAGTAGTAAACCGAATTGCCAAAAAAATGGATGAAGATTATAAAATTGATATTAAAGGTAGCATTACAGAAGAGATTCCATTATGCGGAAGTGATTTCAAGAAGTTTAAACATGTAAAAAAATACATCAATGAGATTTATGAACGTATAAAGGAAGATGGTTTTACCAAATACAACGCCTGGTTTTTGGTTACCAACTATGGTATTCAGACAGAAACCATTTTAGACTATTATTCCAAGCAAAAAGGGGAGAATAACGAAATACGCTTGGCATTGGCTGAACTTTGTTTTGGTATTGATTATGAGATGGTTCATAACCCGATGGATTTCTTTATCCGCCGTACTGGTCGACTTTATTTTGACATTGATGGCGTTCGTAGCCTAATGGATCCTGTTTTGGAAGTGTTCAAAAACATATATAAAGTTGATGATACCCAACTTGCAAATTGGAAAGATGAATTAAACACCCAAATTGAAGAACATTCAAATTTTTCTTTAGATAGGGATTAGATAAATAAAAGTTTCCCTACTTAACTAAGGGGAGTAATTTATCTTTTACAGTTAGTCTATTTTATTGGTTAAAGCTGCGAAAGTCTTTTTTGCGTTTTTGCCTTGATAGAGCACATCATAAACCGCATCAATAATTGGGGTATGCACTTTCCTTTCAAAATTCTCTTTGAGTTCATAGGCACTTTTAGTGGCATAGTAGCCCTCAGCAACCATGCTCATTTCCATTTGGGCGTTTTTTACCCTATATCCTTTTCCAATCATATTGCCAAACATACGGTTACGACTAAAAGTGGAGTATCCGGTTACCAATAAATCACCCAAGTAAGCAGAATTATTAATGTTACGCTTCATTTTGTGTACTCGTTTAATATAGCGGTTCATTTCGCGAATACTATTGCTCATAAGTACACTTTGAAAATTATCTCCATATCCCAATCCGTGATATATTCCCGCGGCAATAGCGTATATGTTTTTTAACATGGCGGCATATTCAGTACCTATAATATCATCCGAAATTTTGGTTTTAATATAATTACTTTTCAAAACGTTGGCCACCAATTCGGCCTTTTCTTTGACAGCACATGCAATGGTCAGGTATGAAAGGCGCTCGAGGGCAACCTCTTCAGCATGGCATGGGCCGGTGATTACTCCTATATTCTCAAAAGGTATTTTGTAAATGTCATGAAAATGTTCGCCAACAATTAAACCTGTTTCCGGCACAATTCCTTTAATTGCTGAAAAAATAATCTTGTCCTTTAAAGAGACGGTTAACTTATCTAATTCTGTTTCAAGAAAAGCCGATGGTATGGCAAAGATGAGAACATCATTGTTTTTGATGGCATAATCGAGTTTTGTGGTTAAGTCCAATTGTTTTGTATCGAATTCAATAGAGCTGAGGTAATTGGGATTATGTTTTTGTGTTCTTATATGCTCAACCGCATCTTCGTTGCGCATATACCAGGTGATTTGTTCTAAGTTTTCAGATAGCATTTTAACAATAGCTGTTGCCCAACTACCTCCACCTAATACCGCAAATCGTAATTCTTTGTCCATAAGAAATGTTTAATCGCATCAAATGTAAATAAAATAAGACAATGAGTTAAGTGCTGATAATCAATCAATTGTAATAATTGGCATGGTGATTGTTTTAAATAAGACGAACTTAAATACATGAATTATGAAAGCGATAAAACTACTCTTTGGATGTATACTTGTGGGAACATTGATGACCTCTTGTTATACCGAAGTAATTTTGGATGATGGCTTTATCGAGGAATCCGGTTTCAATACTGCTCAGGCCTTAGAATCCTATGATTTATGGTACATAGATATAAATGCCACAAAAGGGAATGGTGAAGTGCCTTTCTTGCAACGTGCTTTCACGATTTCATTTGACAATGGGAAGGTATATGCGAACAATAATATAGTGGGTATTGGTAAAACGGGAAATGGCTATGGCATAGATGTTGGATATTTTGATGCTTTCCCAGGGACAATTGAAATAGATCATGATATTGATGGGTTATGGCTTTTAGATGTATTTGTGGTTAACGGAAATACGCTTGAACTGTATGATTCCAATTCCAATACTTCATACTACTTAAAGGGGTATCAATTAAATAACTTTGATTTTGATATGGTGTTCTATGACAACATTCATTATTTCTTGCAAGAATTTAATGCATGGGAAAAAACATATACCAGTCAGGAGGGTGCTCTGAATGATTTTGATGATGAGAATTTCCTGCAGTTTCTTTCTGAAAGTGATGGCGACTTTTTTAGATCTTCTATTGATCAAACTGGTACATTGATAAACAATCTTGAGTGGGATTTTGAAGGGGGTTATGCCATTTTTGATGTAGAAAACGATGAAACGCTCAAAACTTTAACACTCTCCTACGACTTTATGGGCAATGATTATTTTGAGCTTTACGTTATTAATGATAGTACTATTGAACTGTATCACCCAAATAGTGAAACGCTATATGAGTTTAAAGGAAGGGGATATATCGAGTATTTGAAATCTGGTAAAGGTTCAGTTGAAAAGAAAAGAAAAAAGACTTCGAATCCTATAATGAAAATTAAAAGAAGTAGAAAATAATAAAGGTTTTTTGGTTGGTTATTTAGTTAGGAACCGCCCCGACGTATTAAGTTGGGGCGGTTTTTTTTGATATGGTATAATGCAGCTACTTTCTTATTATTTTAAAATGTTCCAATTTTATGTCATCAAGCCCTTTATTATCAAATGGGTATTCCAAATGATCTTGTATGTTGTAGAGGGAAATCAGTATAAATTCTGTTAGGATTACAATAAAATAAACAGCTGCATGATTATAATTTAGCCCAATATTGAAAATTATTGTTGGGGTATAAATAATAGGAAATATATAGATAAATACTTTACAATAGGCCTTGAGGCTTATGGGAGTCCTATGGATGTGAATAGCATGCAAATTGTCAATTGCTTCGTGAAGATCATTCATGTATTTGAATATTCTATCCTTTAATTTCGTGGAAATCATTCCATCTTTCGCAACAATAAAAGAATAAACATTTTCTATTTCATCATCCAGATCTTTAATTTCTTCATTCGGATTTTTAAGATCTAACAAGGTTTTCGTACCTATATCATTTAGAATTGTTTCCAAGCTATTTTTTTCTTCCAACGTCAAATTGCTGGTGCTTGTAAAATAATAGAGCGTTTTCATGGCACTCCTATATTGGCTTAGGTGTTCTAGGGCTTTTTCCCTTCTCCTAAAAGAACCTCGAATGGTAAAGACCAATGGAAAAATAATAGCAATACTTAACAAAGTAAGATCCAAATTGAAAAATATTTGGTACTGATAGCACAAGAAAACGGTTAATCCGGATACGATGAGCACAATCAGAGTTCGATGATTTAATGAAGCCAGATATAGTTTAATAACAATATTTTTTATACATTAGAGGATAAAGTTAACCGATTATGGGTAATAATCAAATAATTATCAAACTCCTTCTTCTTTCTTTTTTGTCTACACTGTCTTGTTTTGCCCAGCAAAATAAGGAAGATAAAAAAATCGGTAAGGTTTCTAAGCTATTCTCCAGTGATTCAGTAGTTCATATTAAAATGAATTATGCGAATAAAGTGGTCAGAAAAAGAACCAATGATAGTACTTATTTAGATATGGATTTAGACTATCAAGTTGGAAGTGATGATTGGAAAAGTATACCGGTCAAGATTCGTTCTCGCGGAAATAATAGGTTAGAGAATTGCTATTTTGCCCCTATTAAAATGAAAATAAATAAAGAAGACTACAAAGGAACTTTATTTAAAGGGAATAAAAAATTAAAATTGGTATTGCCATGTCTTACAGAAAGGGACAGAAATGATTATTTGTTAAAGGAATTTCTGGCATATAAGCTATATGAGTTGGTTTCACCCTATCATTATAAGACAAGACTCTTGGATATAACACTAACTGAACCCAAGGGAAAGAACTTCAAAGAACATAAAATAAAGGGATTTTTTATTGAGGATATCAAGAAAGTGGCCGATCGGCATGGAGGTAAGGTTTTAAAAAGAAATGTGCACCCCATGCAGCAGGATGCTTTGTCTTCTGTTCAAAATGCATTTTTTCAGTTTATGATCGGGAACACCGATTTTTCAACTGCATATCAACATAATGAAAAATTATTGTTTGTGAATAAAACTTCCGTGCCTGTGCCTTATGATTTTGATATGTCTGGTTTGTGTAATACCAGCTATGCAGTAGTTTCACAGGTTGGCAAGGATGTTTTGCCGATTACCGAGGTTACTCAAAGAATGTATCGGGGTTTTAAAAGGGATAATGAAGTTATGCTCGAGGTAAGAAATCAGTTTTTAGAGAACAAAACAAAAATGTTCGCAATTATTGATGCACTTAAGGTTCATTTTGAAAATCCAAAAGCATACACACAATGTACTTCGTATATTAATGAATTTTTCAATGTTCTTGCCAATGAATCCAAGTTTAAAAAAGATATTTTAGATCGCGCTAGAACAAAATAATTATTTACATTCTGATAAGATTTTAATCAAATAATTCATTTAAAGGCTTCCCTTGAACTGCACTTGGTAGTCGCAAGTTCAAGAACATAGCTAGGCTTGGAGCGATGTCTATGGGATTTACACTTCGAACCGACTCTCCGTTTGGAATTCCCATTCCCATCCACAGTAGAGGGACATGGGTATCGTAGCTATATCCAGAACCATGTACGGTGCCTTTTACCCTTTCAACGGCCATTTGTGAATTTGGATTTATAATGGTGCCAGAATTATAGGAAAGTAAAACATCACCTGACCTCTTAGGATAATAGCCATTTTGCATGGTTTTTCTTAACCCTTCTTCATAGGTTTGGGTTTGGAGATCATGTGCCGTAAGTGCCAAATAAACCCCTTTCTGTGTCATTAAAAAGTCGGCAACTTCCTGCTGAATAACTGGCAACAGTAATTTTTTTTCATCCACAGTGTTCTTATTCAGGTAAACTTGGTTCCCGTCAAAATTTTCAATCCATGAACCTTCACCATATTTTGCTACTAAAAATGCGTTTAGTTTATTGTTGTACTGTTTTATCCTTGCAATATCACCATCAAGTTTATTTTCTCTGAGGTAAGAAACCACAGGTATCGCTGCATGGTCAGAAGTTAAAAAGAGCACATAATTATTCTTGCCCACTTTAGAATCAAGTGCAGCAAAAAGTTCGCCAAGGTTTTTATCAAGACGCAGATAAATATCCTCCATTTCAACCGATTGAGGCCCAAAAGTATGTCCCATTACATCTGTAACCGAATAGCTTATATTCAAAATATCCGGATATTTGTCGGTCCCTAATTCTTCGTTTTCTATGGCAGCAATGGCAAACTCGGTCAATAAGGTATTACCAGCAGGGGATACCCAAAGTAGGCGATATTCTGTTCCGCTTTTTTTGACTTTATCGCGCATGGCTTTAAAGTCATATGGAAATGTGGGACTCGGCTTACCACCGAGAGAAGGTTCATATTTATTGTCGTCAGGGGAACTGGCCGTGTAGGTATCAAGAGGATATAATGTGTTCCAGGTTTCGTTGAGATATGCATCGGATTTTCCCAATTCATTAAACTTGGCAACCCATTTGGGTACCTTTCTCATGTAAAATGAACTGCTAACAAAGTAGCCAGGACTAGAATCCCAATTATACCAGTAGGCAGCATTGGCAGACTTTCCTCCTGGTAGTATTGCTGCTCTATCCTTTATGGAAATACTAACCACTTTAGATCTAAATTTACTCCTAAGCCTTAATTCGTCCGTTATTGTAGTGGCAGTTAAATTTATTGGGGAGGTACCGTTTGGATTTTCATTTAGCGATCCAACAATTTTTTCGTTGGAATCCATTACATTGCCTACATAATTCCCTAATTCCCGGTCATACCAACTATTACCTATAATGCCATGATAAGCAGGAGTAGTACCGGTGTAAATAGAAGCATGCCCAGGGGCGGTTTCCGATGGAATATAATTCACATTTGCGTTCTTAAAGTTGAATCCCTCATTAAGCAACCTATTGAAACCGGTTTCCCCATATCTGTCCTGATATTTATACAATTGGTCAAAACCCATTTGGTCAATAATTACCCCAACAACCAATTTGGGTTTATTCGAATCTTGGGCCAAACCATAGAAAGAATAGCCGATAAAAAAAAGAAGTAATATTATATTTGATTTGCGCATTACGATTTTTATTAGGTTTCAATATTTGTTATTAGTCAAGGATAAAAGTAAAATATTCATTTTATTGGATTGCCAAGTTAAAAATTAGCATCGAAAATAAACCTTTTTTTTAACCATTAATTTTTTAGGAGACGTTTCCTTATTCTATTGTTTAAATCTTGGGTACATTAGTTTTATATCAAATTTGAGGCCAATTTCTTTTTAAATTCAGAAGGATTTTCATTTGTTACTTTTTTGAAGGTCCTGTTAAAATAAGAAAGGCTTTCAAATCCACATTCATAACAGGTTTCCCCCACATTTTTCCCGGTCAGTAATAAACGTTTAGCTTGGCTGATTTTATATTGATTTAAAAAACCAATAAAAGTATTCCCAGTAGCTTTTTTAAAATACCTACAGAATGCTTCCTTACCCAAATTACATTCCGCCGCTATTTCGTCGATATTTATTTTTCTATGGTAGTTTTCATCGATAAATGCGTAAATATGGCGTAATCTTTCCTGTTCCTTTTTATTGTATCTATTAATGAAGGGTTGGTCATGGAGCAATTCAAAATCTGGACTTAATGACAAAACCTTCAATATTTGAATTATTTCCATAAACATATCAAATAATGAAAGGTTATGAAGTTTTTTCAACCGGTTCCCTACTATTCTTTTGGTTTCCCCATTAAAGGCAATGCCATGGGCAGATCTTTTGAAAAGTTCCATTATTCCTGAAAGTTCGGGGATTTCTCCAAGAACCATATTCTTAAAAAAGGGTTTAATGTGTAAGACCTCTTTTGTGTAATCTGTTTGTACGCCATAGTCAAAGTTCAAGTGCGGAATATTAGATCCTATGAAAACCAAATCACTATTTTGATAGGCAGATATATGGTCCCCTACATGTCGGGTGGCACTTGCACCTTCTATATAGACCAATTCAAATTCTGGATGAAAATGCCAGTAGAACAAATTGTTCAATCTAGGATTATGCAAAAGTCGAAAAGGACTTCTGCTGTCCGAACTATATGTTTCTAACTGAATTTTCATTTTTAAATTTAACTAAATTGTACAGATAAGACCAAAAATACGACATAAAAATCAAAATAGTTCAAATTATGGTCAATATTGCGGTTGAGTAGTAATAAACGGATTCCTAGTTTTACATTATCAATTCAACTAGAAAGTAAAAGTCATGGAAAAAGTCAATACGAAATTAGAGATGGCCAATAAGGCCCATGAAGAAATTCCCGGTAACCCTTCAACGGCCACAAGTAGTAAATTAAGCTTGAATAATCGTTCTAATGGAAAACCTTTGAGGGTTATGAGTGAAGAAGATTGGGCGTTCTGGATGCGTAATGGTTATATCGTTATAAAGAATGCGGTTCCTAAGGAGCAGGCACAAAGAACGGCAGATTTTCTTTGGGAATTTGAGGAAAAAGACCCAGAAGATCCAGAATCTTGGTATGCACCTCCAAGAGCCGAAATGAAAATGAAAGAGCTTACGGGAACGGGAATGGTTGAGGTTTACAATAACCAGCATTTATGGAACAATAGACAAATGCAACGTGTTTATGATGCTTTCGTGGATGTTTGGGGTACTGAAAAACTTTGGGTTACCATTGATCGTGCTAATTTGAATTTTCCGAACAGACCTGGTCATGAACAAAAAGGATTTATTCATTGGGATTACGACCCAGAGACTAAACCACAAAATGTGCAAGGTGTATTGGCCTTGGCTGACCAGACCGATGAAAATATGGGTGGATTTCAATGTATTCCCTGGCTTTACCGAAATTATGATACTTGGAAATTATCGCAACCTGAAGATCGCGATCGTTTTCAACCAGATATTTCTGGAATAGCCAATAAAATTGTTAAGGTAAAATTAGAGGCTGGGGATTTACTCATCTTCAATAGTACTGAGCCCCACGGAATACGTCCTAATAAATCAGAAGATAAAATTCGTATTGCCCAATACATTTCCATGATGCCAGCCGAAGAGGAAAATGAGGAATTAAAACAATGGCGTATTAATTCCTGGAAAAATAGAATTGCTCCGGAAGGCTATGCGTTCCCTGGAGATCCTAGAAATTGGGAGCAAGAAAAATACGAAACTGCCGAATTATCTCCGCTTGGGGAAAAGTTGTTGGGTTTAATGCCTTGGTAAGTTGTCAAATCCTTAATAATTAACTGATTTAAGGTCAAACCAACTTTTAATACTATTTTTGCGCCCTTAAATTCCTGGGTGTGAAGAAGTATTTGAATATATTCGATTTTAAACAGAAAGTAGATTATAAAACTGAAATTTTATCAGGTCTTACGGTAGCTTTGGCGTTAGTGCCTGAGGCCATAGCATTTGCCTTGATTCCAGGGTTTTCTCCTTTAACTGGACTATATGCAGCCTTTGTGTTGGCCCTAATAACCTCAATTTTTGGTGGTAGACCAGGAATGATATCTGGAGCCACGGGAGCAGTTGCAGTAATCTTCATAGGATTGATATTGCAGCTTAAGAATACTTTTCCTGGTATTGAACCGGAAACCATTTTACACTACGTTTTTGCTACGGTAATCATAGCCGGGTTGTTACAAATGGCAGCTGGGTTTTTGCGATTGGGAAAATTCATTCGTTTAGTACCACATCCCGTTATGTTCGGATTCGTAAACGGACTCGCCATTATCATATTTATGGCTCAATTTCCAAATTTTTACCAAAAAGGAACGACCGATCTTTTAACTGGGACACCATTCTATACGATGTTGGGACTTACTTTGTTGACTATGTTGATCATCTGGGGATTTCCAAAATTGACAAAAGCCATACCGTCTTCTTTATTGGCCATTGTGGTCGTTTCGGGGATTGTAATTGGGTTTGGGGTTGATACGCTTACCGTAGCAGATACCATGAAAGAAGGTCAAACTATTCAAGGAGGCTTTCCGCCACTATCTATTCCAGAAATTCCATTTACATGGGAAACATTGAAAATTATTTTTCCTTTCTCGGTCATTGTTGCTGTCGTGGGATTGACTGAAAGCCTTCTTACATTGAACATAATTGACGAAATAACCGATACCCGGGGTAGCGGTAACAAAGAGTGCGTTGCGCAAGGAACGGCAAATATCCTTTCAGGGTTTTTATCTGGTATGGGTGGTTGTGCAATGATTGGCCAGAGTTTGATCAATACTTCTTCAGGTGCACGTGCAAGATTATCCGGGATAACCGCGGCAGTTATGCTTCTGGTTTTTATCATGTTTGGATCCAGTTTGATCGAGCGTTTACCGATGGCGGCTTTGGTAGGTCTAATGTTCATGGTGGCCATTGGTACTTTTGAATGGGCTAGTTTTAAAACCTTTCGAAAAATGCCGAATTCCGATGTTATCGTAATGGTCTTGGTAACCTTGATTACAGCGATTACCCATAATTTGGCCATTGCTGTATTGTTTGGGGTTATTATCTCTGCCTTGGCTTATTCTTGGGAAAATGCGAAACGTATTCGCGCTAGAAAGTATGTCGATGATGACGGCATAAAACATTACGAGATATTCGGTCCCTTGTTCTTTGGTTCAACTACCCTTTTCGCTGAAAAATTTGATATTCAAAATGACCCTGAGGAAGTTATCATTGATTTTCAGGAAAGTCGCGTAGCCGATATGTCAGGTATTGAGGCCTTGAATAAGATTACTGAACGCTATGCCAAGGCAGGGAAGAAGGTCCATTTAAAGCATTTAAGTAAAGATTGCATTCTACTTTTAAAGAATGCCAATGATATCATTGATGTTAATGTATTGGAAGATCCAACCTATAAAGTTGTCGTCGATAAATTTTAATTAAATAAAAGTCATTACATATCCTAAGAGAGCACCTGCTAAAACAATAAACGCGCTGTTCAGCTTTTTGAAATAGAAAACAGTAAGTAGACTGGCTATCGCGATTAAGATAGTGCGCCAATCGGTCAAGGTATCTTTTCCCATTTCGAAGCATACGGCCAATATC
This sequence comes from uncultured Flavobacteriaceae bacterium, assembly GCA_963768235.1. Lineage (GTDB taxonomy): Bacteria > Bacteroidota > Bacteroidia > Flavobacteriales > Flavobacteriaceae > Maribacter_A. Next base: position 348,635 of record CAVYHF010000007.1, on the reverse strand, counting down.
AATGCAACCGCAGCCACATTAACGGCATCCAATATGGCACCAATAATATTCGATTTCCGCATTTTTGGAATCAAAGGATTCAGAATCAGAACAAAAACGAAAGAAGGAAGAAAAATTCCAATAGTTGCCGCCATGGCTCCTGCAAGGCCGTTCATCTGCCAGCCTATGAAAGTCGCCGTTGATAATACAGGCCCCGGCGTCATTTGACCTACGGCTACGGCATCAATCAAGGCCTGTCGTGTTAACCAACCATTAGCCACCAATTCTGAATTCAGAAATGCAAATAAGACATAACCACTGCCATAAAGAATAGCACCCACCTTTAAAAAGGTCAAAAATATTTTAAGGGTTCCTATTTTTAGAGGGTCGCTTAACTGTAACATTAAAAGCGGTAAATAACTGTTAAGAGTATTCGTGTTTTTCTTAATAAAATAGAGCACCATACCTAGAAGCCCACATCCGAAAAGTGCTATTATTTCATTTAAACCCAATAAGCAGGCCACTAAGGTGATGATTCCCAAGATGACCAATTCGTTGCTCTTAACAGCCTTTTTACTGAGGCGGTAAGCGGCCATTAAAATAATGGCAATTACAGCGGGTTTAATTCCGTAAATAAAAGGTTCTACTTCGGGTAATTGTCCATACTGGAGGTATAACCAAGCAAAAACCGAGGTAATGAGCACAGCCGGAAATATAAAACAGAAGCCTGCCAAAAAAAGCCCTTTCCAGCCTCCTCGTTCATACCCGCAATGCATGGTCATTTCGGTGGAGTTGGGTCCCGGAATAAGATTCGTAGCGCCAATAAGATCCAAAAAATGTTCTTGGGTCATCCATTTTCTTTTCGTCACGACCTCATCTTCCATCATAGCAATATGTGCTGCAGGACCACCAAAGGAAATACAGCCCAACTTAAAGAAGAGTTTTGCAATTTCTTTTAATTTATTTTTTTGAGACATCGTGATACTGTTCAAGTCATTTTATTATGCGGACTAAAATTCGCTAAGAATTATTATTTCAAAAAAAACTGTTATCCTAAAATATTGAGTAGGATAACAGCATTAGAACATTTTGTTTTATAATATTACAGCGTACGCAAATACTCTGCTACCGCCCTAGCTTGTTCCTCACTTAAATTTTGATTCAGCATTATGGCGTTGTTATACTCTTTTAATAAGGCTTTTGCAATGGGATCTTCCTTTAGCATTCGGTCAGGATTCAGAATCATGTTCATGACCCATTCCGGACTTCTTCTTTCATATACCCCTTTTAAGGCTGGGCCGATCATTCGTTGTTCGGCCATATGGCAAGCAACACAAATAGTGCTAAAGGTATTTTCCCCTCTGGCGGCCATATCGGCATCAATTCCTGCTCCAAATTCAACAGAAGTTATGGGGCCAATCCCCTTGTTGGTCAGATCAATGGGAACTTCGTCCGAAGTCGTTTCCGCTTTCACTTCTTTTTTGGTACGGTTCATTTCAAAACCACCTTTTTTATCTTCTTTTTTTTCGCCGCAGCTTATGATGAGGACTCCTACGGCCAAAATAGCAAGAATTTTTTTCATGTCTTTGTTTTTTGAAGCCCCTAAGATAAGAATTACGGGTATTGGTTATACTTCTTTAAAGAACTTTATAACTCTTTTTTCGGTATAAGTTATATTTTGTTTGTTGTAGAACCCAACATGTCCGCCATATTCAGGTGCTTCCAAATACAGCGAACTGTTTTTGTCAGCTTCTTTGTACGGATAACATTCGGGCCCCAGAAACGAATCGTTTCTCGCATTTATGATGAGCGCAGGAACAGTAATTTTTGGCAAAAACTGTAAGGAGCTGCATTGTTTGTAATAATCCATGGCGTCTTTAAACCCATGTGCCCTGCTGGTATAGATATCATCAAAGTCTTTTAAGGTCTTTACATTATCAATATCGGCATCGGAAATTTTTGAAGGAAACAATTGTTGTTTCTCCCTCATTTTAGCTTTTAAATGATCTTTAAAACGTTTGGCATATAAGTAGTTCTTGGGTTGTAGCAATTGTACTAGTGAACTGTGTAAACTGCAGGGCACTGAAACGGAGACAACAGCTTTGATTTCTTTGGGAACATCGCGTTGTTCACCAACGAATTTCAAGGCAAGATTACCACCCAAACTAAAACCTTTTAAGAAGATTTCATCATATTTTTTGGAATTCAAAATATGGAAAACAACGGCTTCCAAATCTTCAGTGGCACCGGAATGATAGGAGCGATATAATTTGTTCGTTTCTCCGCTACAGCCTCTAAAATTGACAGCACAGGCATCATATCCATGGGTATTGCCCTGTTTGGCACTACCAGTGATATAGGGTCTTTGGGCATTGCCTTCCAAACCATGTAGAAGAATCATAACTTTGGAGGTTGGTTTTTGTGAAAAACTCCAATCCAAATCCAAGAAATCACCATCAGGCAGATGTATTCTTTCACGTTCTTGAATGACGCCATCGACCTTTCTGATCAATCCAGAAAAAAAGGTCGAAAAATGCCCGTTTTTAAATAGGAATGGCGGATTATAATCTGATGAAATAAGTGGCATTAGTACAAAATATTATCTTGGGCTTGTACTTTATCTGGAAGGTTGTCCTCGTTAAGCATATCCCTTAAATCGATTTCAATAGTACGGCAAAGCGCGGTCATAGGCACATCATTGATACGACCTTCAAAAGGATCTTCACTATTGCTTCCAACTTTTTCCATAGTAGTGAAAATCCAAGAAATCAAAACTGAAAAGAAAATCATAAGGGCCATAAACCACCAAACATTTGTCTCCTTTATTTCGACTAGCTGATTTTCAAATACATTCAAAAGCCCAAAGGGGAGTAGAAGTACAAACAACCATGTAAATAGTGTGCTAAAATAGGCGTATTGCCTTGGAAATGGGGTGTTCTTAATGCGTTCACATCTGCCTTGTAGGTTATACATCTCTTCCAAGTTGTTATGGAATATCTGTTTGTCAAACTCTGTGATCTTGTCTTCTTTTAATAACTGTTTTAGGTGCAATCCTTGGTTTTTGATCAAGTGCGTAGCCACATTTTTCCGATTTTCCAAGTCCGCATCTTCCTCAGTGCTTAAAAAACTATCCAAACCAGCACAAACCGGATTTCGTTCGCCATGTCGCGCGAAGATTTTTTCCACAGATCTATTTTCCCTCATCGAAAAACTACTCGGTTGCCGTAATTGAACCCGTAATGCATTGATCCAAGCCAATTGTCTATATATTAAGACGCGTTGCGCTTCAGGGTCATTTTCAACATAACATAAAACGTTATTCGCCCAAGTTCTTGAATAATTGACTATACCTCCCCAGATTTTTCGTCCTTCCCAAAAACGATCATAACTCTGGCTATTTTTAAATCCTATATAAAAAGCCACTGCAATTCCAATTACACTTAAAGGCTGAAAAGGGATATCTATATGTTCCCATCCCATGAAAAGATATACCGAGAATATGAGACCTGCCCAAAGGGTGAAAAAAATCAGATTCTTCCAAGCAAACCGTATGATAATGCCCCAACTAATATTTCGTTTTACATACATTCTTTCATCATTTTATTTGGGATAAATCCCCAACAATTTTGTCTGCTCTTCTATAGCCGATTTAAATTCTGATTTCAAAGTATTTACCAGTTCAGAAACTGGAACCACATTTTCGATTGTGGCAACACCTTGTCCCGCAGACCAGATTGTTTTCCAGGCCTTGGCTTCGGTATCCAATTCCTTGCCGAAATCTATTTGTCTATCTTTTTTCAAATCTTCTTCGGTAATTCCAGCTGCTTTTAAACTGGCCCCAAGGAAATTTGCATGTACCCCTGAAATTGAAGCCGTATAGACCACATCACTTGCTCCAGATTCCACTATCATTTTACGATATTCTTCAGGAGCCTTACTTTCTTCAACGTTGATGAAACGTGTGCCCATATAGGCTAAATCAGCACCCATTTGTAAAGCGGAAGCAATGTCCCTACCTGTGCTTATGCAACCTGAAAGTATAATGGTCTTGTCATAGAACTTTTTAATCTCAGCAACCAAAGTCATTGGGTTTATGGTACCTGCATGACCACCTGCTCCTGCAGCCACCAAAATGAGTCCGTCTACACCAGCTCCAGCTGCTTTTTGCGCATGTCTCTTTTTAATTACGTCGTGAAAAACGAGTCCGCCATAACTGTGAATGGCATCAACTACTTGAGAGACCGCACCAAGGGAAGTGATGATCAATGGAACCCTATGTTTAACACATAATTTTATATCGGCCTCTAAGCGAGGGTTTGTAGGGTGCACAATTAGGTTGACCCCGAACGGAGCTGCTTTTTTGCCTGTCTCTTTTTCAAATACCTCCAAAGCGGTTTTTATTTCGATAAGCCATTCTTCAAACCCTTCGCTGGTTCGTTGGTTTAGGGCAGGGAAGGTACCTACAATTCCATTTTTACAGCATTCGATTACTAATTTAGGGCCTGATATTAAAAACATTGGCGCTGCGATTGCAGGTAAGGAAAGGTCTTGAATGAAATGTGCTTTGCTGCTCATATTGTGATTTTAATTATTTTAAAAATAGGAATAAATTCTTTTGGGAACTTATTCATGGTTTTCCAAAACTATGGTATTTTTGTGATTCTTATGCATGCATAGGAAATTAATTCTAAAAGAATGTTTCTAAAAGAGTTTGAAGTACGGTGGAGTGATGTCGATGCCAATCGTCATTTGGCTAATTCGGCCTACATAAATTTTATGGGCCATACACGTATGGCTTTTCTAATGGAATTTGGTCTTGACCATAAGCTAATGGCTGAGAATAAAATTGGTCCAGTTGTTTTTTATGAGCATATGTACTACTTCAAAGAGGTTTTTCCAGGGAAGCCTGTAAAAGTGTCACTAGAAGTTATGGGCATGAGTAAAGATGGTTGTTTCTTTGAGTTTCATCATAATTTTTATGACAGTAAGGGAAAGAATGTGGCCCATTGTGAAATGATGGGTGCATGGATGAGCCATGAATCAAGACAGCTTACAAGGCTTTCACAAGAATTATTGGAACGTTTTCAACGAGTGGAAAAGCCGGAAGGATTTCGTATTCTGACCAAAGAAGACACCCGTAAATTTGAAAAAAGACCTAAAGATTTGGCTTAGTTTTCCTACTGGCCAAATAGACCCCGAATAATACCATCGCTGCGGCCAAGATCTTTATGGTTGTCAAAGTATCCTTACCCATTGCTATAGCGAAAAGAATTCCAAGTATGGGTTGTACATAAATAAAAGCACTTAAAGTCGAAGCTTTTAATTGGGTCAAGGCGAATATATTAAAGAGATATGTACAAAAAGTAGTACCGATAATTACAAAAGCTATGCGCCAAATTATATCGAAAGGCAAAAGTGACCATTCTATCTCAGTCATTTCTTGGAAACCAAAAGGCAGACAAATGAGAATACCCAATGAAAACAACCATTTCATAAATGTAAATGGGTGGTATTTGGAAATCAATATTTTAGCCAATATCAAATAGGTTCCATAGAAGACCGAATTCATTAAAATCAAGAAATTCCCAAGTGGAATATTCGGGGCATCTTGTCGAATTTCATTGCCAAATACTATTAAACCCAAAGCGCCGATCAATCCTATAAAAATACCAAGTACCTTTCTTCGGGTAATTTTTTCCTTGATCAATAGGGCAGACATGATCAATACAATTATAGGCGTGGTGGTTATCAAGACAGCACTATTAATGGGTGTTGAAAGCGATAGCCCTTTAAAAAAGACCAACATGTTAACACCCATGCCTAATATGGCACAAATGAGCATACGCAGATAGTCCTTTTTATCGATTTTTTCTTTTGGGCCAAAGATTGAAATAATCCAAAACAAAGCTGCAGCACCGATGACCCTCAACATTACAAAACCGTATGCACCAATATAACCAGGCATTACTCCCTTGGCAATGGTATGGTTTAAACCATAAATGCTTGTCGCACCAATAGCGGCCAATATGGCAAGGGTTCTTTTGCTCAAAAGTGAATGGTTTCTTTAGCTGCTTCAACCACTTTTTTACTGTTTCCGATAAAGATTTTATCATTGTAAAGAATAACCGGTCGTTTCAAAAAAGTATAATGTTCGAGAATCAATTTTCTAAAATCATTCTCGGCAAGTGGTTGTTTGCCCAAGCCTCTTTCTTTGTAAAGGCGGGCTCGCTTACTGAACAGTGATTCAAAGCTGCCCGATAAGTTTTTCATTTCCTCCAATTGGGTATTGGTGATTGCTTCGACCTTTATATCCTGCAGTAGAAATCCATCCAAAGGTTGTAACTCTTTTAATATACGCTTACAGGTGTCACAGGTACTTAGGTAGTATATTTTTTTCATTTATGCTGAATTTATTTCAGTATATACATCAGTTATTTGTTAAGCAAAGAAACCTATTTCCAATGGAATGTTCTATTTTTATTATCTCCTAAAATCATACAAATTGGAAAAATTATTCAATATCACGCTTCAGAATAGAAAAATACTTTATAAAATCCTTACCAATACGCCAAAGGAACAATTGCTAAAGATTCCTGAAGGATACCGAAATAATATCTGGTGGAATATTGCCCATGTTGTGGTAACCCAACAACTTCTTGTCTATAATTTAAGTGGGCAAGCTATGAAAGTACCTAAAGAACTGGTCGATAAATATAAAAAAGGAACTGTCCCCGATGGTAAAGCAACCAATGAAGAATTGAATATGATCAAAGGATTCCTGTTCTCAACGGTAGAATGGGCTCAAGAGGATTATGAAAATAGCATATTCAAAGATTTTATTGAATATACTACAAGTGCTAATGTCACCCTAAAGGATGTTGAAGATGCAATCGCATACAATATGTTTCATGAAGGTTTGCATCTTGGGGTAATTTTGTCACTCGAAAAAATGCTGACAAGCGAAGTCTAAGTTTAAGATTTCACTTTTTTGGCCAAATATTTTTTTACCTCAGTATAGGGCAAGACCAACTCAATGGCTCCATCGGCATAGGAAGCAACCTCATATTGGTTATAAAGTAGCACTAAACCTTTCTCAGTAAACCCAATGTTATCTGGAAGGTAGAATTCATCTTGCTCAAACATGAATCCTGTACTATTGATTGGGTTGTCTTGGGGGATATTTTCTTGAATTCGAAACTTTGCCTCGGCAAAATTTTCAAAATGATCTTGGTCTTTGAAAAGCTCCCAGTTTTCAAACTCTTTTCCTTTACGTTTGTTAAAATTCAAAAAACTTCTAGTAGTATAGCCATGGGCTCCACCAGTAAACAGATATGAATTCAACGCTATGGTAATCATGTTTTTGTCCTCAAATGTAACTGTCCCTGAAATTTTAGCCTGCCAACCCGTTGTTTCATCAGGATATAATTTTTTCAGTTCCTCATTTCCATTCTTAAAAGATTGAATAGCTTCCGAGACCGATGACGCTTCTACCTCATCATCAAAAACCAAAAGCGAAATAAGCTCTTCCTCAAGAGCAGTGTTAATGGTCTCTGTAAGTTTGGATTGTTCCAAGGCCTTAGGAATTTCAATTGAAATATTAGGACATTCTGTACAATCATTATCAGAAACGATAAGTGGTTCAAAAGTAAGTTTGTGTTCATCATTGCAACCAATGAGCAATATAAAACATAGTAGATAACGTATTGGGGAATTCATTTGGGTCTTGAATTTTGATAATGCTAAGTTACGGCTTCATTGTAATCTCCGAAAGATAACGATACATTTGTATTGATAATTATGATTTATGGACAAAAAAGACTTGAAATTCAATAGTAAAACAATTCACGGTGGTCAACAACCAGACAAGGCATATGGTGCTGTAATGCCTCCGATATATCAAACTTCGACCTACGCGCAGACAACGCCGGGGGGCCATAAGGGGTTTGAGTATTCACGAAGTGCAAACCCAACCCGTACTGCTCTGGAAAATTCTTTGGCAAGTATCGAAAATGGAAAGTACGGACTTGCTTTTGCAAGTGGACTTTCCGCTATGGATGCTGTAATAAAATTGTTGAATCCAGGGGATGAGGTTGTTTCTACAAACGATTTATATGGAGGTAGTTACCGCCTATTCAAACAAATATTCGAGAAATATGGAATCACCTTTCATTTTATTGGGATGCAGGACCCTAATAGAATTGAGGAGTACATCAACGATAAAACAAAACTGATTTGGGTTGAAACGCCTACAAACCCAATGATGAACATCATAGATATTAAAGCTGTTTCACAAATTGCCAAAAAGTATGATGTTCTCTTAGCGGTAGATAATACTTTTGCGACTCCTTATTTACAATTACCGCTGGATTTAGGTGCTGATATTGCGATGCATTCAGCCACGAAATATCTAGGCGGTCATAGCGATGTTGTAGTTGGCGCTTTAATCGTTAAGGAAAAAGAATTAGCAGACCAGCTTTATTTTATCCAAAATGCTAGTGGTGCGGTTTGCGGTCCTATGGATAGTTTTTTAGTGCTACGGGGAATCAAAACACTGCATGTGCGGATGCAAAGGCATTGTGAAAATGGTATTGCTATTGCCAACTTCCTTGCCAATCATCCAAAAATTGAGAAAGTGTACTGGCCAGGATTTGAAGACCATCCCAATCACCATATTGCAAAGGAGCAAATGAATGGTTTTGGAGGGATGATTTCTTTTATAACAAAAGGAAGCAGCTATGATGACGCCATTAAAATTGTTGAGAAACTTAAAATATTCACTTTAGCGGAATCTTTAGGCGGAGTTGAAAGTTTGGCCGGGCACCCGGCTAGCATGACACATGCAAGCATACCAAAGGAAGAGCGTGAAAAAAGTGGCGTCGTGGATGCCCTGATTCGACTTAGTGTTGGTATTGAGGATCAAGCCGATCTTATCGAAGATTTAGAACAGGCCATAGGCTAATGTTATAACTTTTTTACATCAAAGTCTTATTTGGTTCAAAAACAGGGGTGTACAGCGCGTGTTTTAACAGAAAAGTTCTATTGCTAAATTAGTTGCAGTATTTTTAAAAAAATAGGTGTTAAATTATATAAATACTATAATTTTGCCGATATATTTTCAATTCAATAAAAAAATAAAATTTAAAAGTCTTATATGGAGGCAAAAATCAAAGAATTCATGGATGAGGTTATTGACCGAAATGGTCATCAACCGGAGTTTATTCAAGCAGTACAGGAAGTAGCGGAAACAGTAATTCCGTATATCGTAAATAATGAGATTTATAGTGGTAAAAACATTCTGTTACGGATGGTTGAACCAGAACGATTTGTATCTTTTAGGGTCGCCTGGGTAGATGATAAAGGTGATATACATGTAAATAGAGGCTACCGAATACAAATGAACTCTGCCATTGGGCCTTACAAAGGAGGATTACGTTTTCATTCAACAGTAAATGCCAGTATTCTTAAGTTTTTGGCTTTTGAACAAGTTTTCAAAAACAGTTTGACCACACTGCCCATGGGTGGCGGTAAAGGGGGTTCTGACTTTGATCCAAAAGATAAATCCGATGATGAGGTAATGCGTTTTTGCCATGCCTTTATGCTCGAATTGAACAGACATATTGGGCCAAATACAGATGTACCTGCCGGTGATATAGGTGTAGGTGCTAGGGAAATTGGTTTCCTTTTCGGAATGTACAAGAAAATAAGAAACGAGTTTACGGGCGTACTCACAGGAAAAGGTCTTTCTTGGGGAGGTTCCAAAATACGTCCTGAAGCTACAGGTTACGGTACTGTATATTTTGCCCAAAGTATGCTAAGAACCAAAAATGAAGATATAAAAGGAAAAACCGTGGTCATTTCAGGATCTGGAAACGTAGCCCAATATGCTGCTGAAAAAGTGATACACTTGGGTGGTAAGGTTGTTACCCTGTCAGATTCTAGTGGATATATCTATGACAAAGACGGTATTGACATTGATAAACTGAACTTCGTAATGGATTTGAAGAACAACAGACGAGGTCGTATTTCTGAATATGCTGATAAATATGCTTCGGCCACTTTTCATAAAGGAGAGAAGCCTTGGAGTGTACCATGTGATATCGCATTGCCATCTGCCACTCAAAACGAACTGAATGGAGACCACGCAAAACAATTATTAAAAAATGGTTGTAAATGCGTTGCTGAAGGTGCAAACATGCCTTCTACCTTGGATGCAGTTCATGCTTTTCAGGATGCAAAAATTCTATTTGCACCTGGTAAGGCCTCAAATGCCGGTGGCGTTGCAACTTCAGGTTTGGAAATGTCACAGAATTCATTGCGAATTAGCTGGACAAGGGAAGAAGTAGATGAGAGGCTTAAGGGCATTATGACAGGTATTCATGATTCATGTATTGAATTTGGAATAGAAGAAGATGGTTATTGCAACTATGTAAAAGGTGCAAATATTGCTGGCTTCGTTAAAGTAGCAGACGCTATGCTGGCGCAGGGAGTAATCTAAACCACTGATATATAATACTGAAAAGGCTTTTCATGAATTGGAAAGCCTTTTCTTTTTGCCAACTTTTCTTGCAGATACTTTTATCTTTGAAGAAACCTAAGCACCAATCATGCAAGTAACTACAAGAGCCATAGTATTATCCTCACTTAAATATGGCGATACAAGCCTGATTGTAAAGGCATTTACATTGTCTGATGGGTTAAAATCATATATGCTAAAAGGCGTGCTCACTTCTAAGAAAGGAAAGCTAAAAGCGGCTTACTTTCAACCTTTGACCCAACTTGAATTGGTTGCGAACCATAGAAACAAAGGCACTTTGGAGGCAATTCGTGAAACCCGGGTAACATATCATTACCAAACATTACATTCTGAGATTTCAAAGAACGCGATAACCCTTTTTTTGGCCGAAATGTTGGCCAATAGTATTCAAGAAGAAGAGCGGAACGAAGGCTTGTTTTATTTTGTTGAAAGTGCCCTACAATGGCTAGATACAAATACCGAAATCACCAACTTCCACATGTATTTTTTAATTGGTCTAACCAAGTATTTGGGTTTCTATCCCGATACCACGAACACGTCAGGAACATATTTTGACCTATTGGAAGGAGCGTTTACAAACACCCTAACATTAAACCCTAATTTATCTGGAGAAAATTTAAGTTTCTTCAAAAGGTTTTTGGGCATAAATTTTGATACATTACATAAGGTCAAGATGAATAAGGCCAATAGACAAGAGTTGTTACAATCTTTGGTTCTTTATTTTGAATTACATTTGCAGGGATTTCGAAAACCTAAGTCACTCGCTATATTAAATGAAGTTTTCAGCTAGTATGAACAAGGTTGTATTTATCATATTTTTCATGTTTTTAGCTACTGGTTCTGCTCAGGAAATAAGGGTTTTGGATTTTTATACCAAGGAGCCCATCATCAATGTGGCAGTCTTCAATACTGATAAATCGAAAACGGCACTATCTGAACTGGATGGTAGTTGTGATATTTCCATTTTCAGCAACAATGAGCGGATCACTTTTAAGCATATTAGTTACGAGGTTTTCAAATCATCCAAATCACAATTATTGAGGAACAATGCTCGGGCGTATATGATACTTAAGCCTGAACAGTTGGATGAGGTGGTTATGTCAATCTCTAAATGGGAGCAGCAGAAGAAAGATATTCCGAATAAAATTGCTTCCTTGGATGCCAGGGCAATTGCATTTGCCAATCCGCAAACATCGGCAGATTTACTACAAAATAGCGGTAAGGTTTTTGTCCAAAAAAGTCAAATGGGAGGTGGTAGTCCTATGATCAGGGGTTTTGCCACCAATAGATTGTTGTTGACCGTTGATGGTGTTCGAATGAACAATGCCATTTTTCGGGGGGGTAATATTCAAAATGTGATATCTATTGATCCCTACAGCATAAAGAATACTGAGGTTATTTTCGGTCCGGGATCGGTCATTTATGGAAGCGACGCTATTGGGGGTGTAATGAATTTCTATACGAAAAATGCAATGCTTTCAAATACCGATAGCCTATCATTTTCAGGCAATGCCAATTATCGTTTTGCCTCAGCAAATAAAGAGAATACGGTCCATTTAGATTTTAATCTTGGGAAAAAAAAATGGGCATATTTAACCAGTGTTTCCTATAACAGTTTTGATGACCTTAAAATGGGATCCATAGGTCCGGATGCTTACCTAAGAAAAAATTATGTCACTACCACTAATGGTGTAGACGCTTTGGTAACTAATGATAACCCTCAGAAACAGGTATCTACAGGTTATGACCAATTAAATTTGATGCAAAAAATAAACCATAAACCCAATAATAATTGGAATATGGACATAGGTCTGTTTTATTCTGCAACATCGGATTATTCCCGTTATGACAGATTGATAAGACCTGACCAGGATGGTACGGGACTTCGTTCAGCCGAATGGTATTATGGACCCCAAAAGTGGTTTATGGGAAATGTTCAAATGAATAAAAAAGGGAAGGGAAAGTTTTATGATGGCCTAAAGATTACCACTGCGTACCAGTATTTTGAAGAAAGCCGAAACGACCGTGGTTATCAAGACCCTATTTTGTATGCTACTAAAGAAATGGTCAATGCCCTATCTACGAATATAGATTTTGAAAACAAGAAAATCGGAGATCTTCGGTTGTATTACGGAACAGAATATGTTTATAACTACGTAAATTCAGATGGCAGTCAAAAAAATATCACCACAAATACTAAATCAGAAGCAGCATCGCGTTATCCAGATGGTTCATCTTGGCAAACTGTGGCGGGATATTTAAATGGGGAATATAAAGCAAAACCTAATTTTACGCTACTTTCAGGAATGCGATACAGTCATGTTTGGATAAATGCCGAATTTGACAAAACCTTTTACCCTTTTCCATTTGATAATGCCAATTTAAGCACTGGAGCACTAACTGGTAGTATCGGTTTTAGTTGGTTCCCAAGAGCAAATCTTCAAATTACCTTTAATGGGTCAACTGGTTTTCGTTCCCCAAATATAGACGATGTGGGTAAGGTCTTTGATTCCGAACCAGGTTCTGTTGTTGTTCCAAATCCTGACTTAGAGCCAGAATATGCCTATAATGTTGAATTGGGAATTCAAAAAAATTTAAAGGACAAAGTCGTTTTTAAAGGAGCTGCCTTTTATACCTATTTGGTTGATGCCTTGGTGCGAAGGGATTACCAGTTTAATGGGCAATCACAAATTGAGTACAATGGTGAATTGAGTAATGTTCAGGCTATGCAAAATGCCGCTAAAGCTTATGTCTATGGATTTGAGTTTGGTTTAGAGGCCTTTCTTTCGGAAAACTTGTCACTGGTTTCTAACTTGACTTTAACAGAAGGTATTGAAGAAGAAGAGGATGGTACCGAAACGCCTGCAAGGCATGTTGCGCCAACGTTTGGTGATTTTCATTTGGTCTGGAAAAACCAAAATCTAAAGGCCGATTTATTTTTTAATTACAATGGTGAGATTGCAAATAACGATTTGGCGACTTCGGAACAGAACAAAAGCTATATTTACGCTTTGGACTCGAACGGATTGCCCTACTCCCCGTCGTGGTATACTTTGAATTTACGTAGCCAGTATAATCTCACAAATGCTTTTAAAGTCAGCCTTAGTTTAGAGAACATTACAAACCAGCTTTATCGTTCTTATTCTTCGGGTATTGCGGCTCCAGGCACCAATCTGATTTTGGGAGTAAGCTATAGTTTTTAAACAAAAAACCCTGACGTTACCATCAGGGTTTTGATTTACTAAGAAGAGAAGTTAATCCTTAACTACGTCTTTAACCTCTTCTGCTTTTTCCTTTACTTTATCGGTTGCTTCATTTGCGGCATCTTTAACTTCTTCACCAGCTTCACCAGCTGCATCCTTAACACCTTCTACTGCCTCAACAGCGGTATCAGCGGCGTCGTCAACAGCTTCACCGGCTTTTTCCATAGTGCCTTCTACCGCCTCGCCAGCAGTATCAGCAGCTTCACCCATAGCTTCACCAGCTTGTCCGGTAGCATCTTTGGCTTTTTCAGCAGTTTCTCTACATGACACGAATGATACGCTAATCGCTATCATTAAAATTGCACTTAAAATTACTTTTCTCATCTTCTTTTGGTTTTTGTGTTTATTTTATTTTAACTGCAAGGATATACGTAGCATTCCAACTTTTGGATGCTTTATTTTAACATTTGTTGTATATGGAGTTAACTGCCTGCATTTCATTTGGTATAATTTGGAAATAATTCAATCTAAAGTTATAATTTTGCAGCCTTGATAAATAAAGCATTATAAGAGCTAGAATGAAGTTTGCTGGATATAAAGGATTGGATTTACCTAAGGTTGCAAAAGAAGAACTGCAATACTGGAAAGAACATGCTATTTTCGAAAAAAGTGTTTCCACTCGAGAAGGTAATCCTAGTTATATATTCTATGAAGGCCCTCCTTCGGCAAATGGACTGCCAGGTATTCATCATGTAATTGCTAGAACTATCAAGGATATCTTTCCACGCTATAAGACCATGAAAGGTTTTCAGGTGAAAAGAAAAGCGGGTTGGGATACACATGGTCTTCCTATTGAGTTGGGTGTTGAGAAAGAGTTGGGTATTACCAAGGAGGATATTGGTGTAAAGATTTCTGTGGAAGCGTATAATGAAGCCTGCAAGAAGGCAGTAATGCGTTATACCGATGTGTGGAATGAGATGACTGAAAGAATTGGCTATTGGGTAGATATGGATGACCCTTACATTACCTACAAGTCCAAGTACATGGAATCTGTTTGGTGGTTGTTAAAGCAGATTTATGATAAAGGCTTAATTTACAAGGGATATACCATTCAACCATATTCACCAAAAGCAGGCACAGGTTTAAGTTCGCATGAATTGAATCAGCCTGGAACCTATCAGGACATAACAGATACCACGGTCACCGCTCAGTTTAAGGTTAAAAAGGAATCGTTGCCCAGTACTTTTGATAAAATCGCAGGAGATATTTTTATCCTAGCTTGGACCACCACGCCATGGACGCTTCCATCAAACACGGCATTGACTGTTGGCCTGAAAATAGAATATGTTATAGTAAAGACTTTCAATCAATATACATTTGAGCCGATAAAGGTGGTTTTGGCCAAAAATTTGGTTGCAAAACAATTCACTGGAAAATTCTTTGAAGCTGAGAATGAAGACGCGTTTGTCGAATATTCTTCAGATAGCAAAAAGATTCCATATAAAATTATTGGCAATGTACTTGGTAAGGAATTGGTAGGCATAAAATACGAACAGTTATTACCTTATACGTTACCCTATCAAAATCCGAAAAATGCTTTTCGGGTAATTTCGGGGGATTTTGTAACTACTGAAGATGGTACAGGAATAGTACATACGGCCCCTACATTTGGTGCTGACGATGCCATGGTTGCCAAACAAGCTATTCCAGAGGTGCCGCCAATGCTGGTCTTGGATGAGAACAAGAATCCCGTTCCACTAGTAGATCTACAAGGCAAATTTAGACCGGAGATGCAGGAATTGGGCGGTAAATATGTCAAGAACGAATATTATGATGATGGCACAGCCCCAGAAAGGTCGGTCGATGTTGAAATTGCCATTCGATTAAAAGAAGAGAACAAGGCTTTTAAAGTTGAAAAGTATGTGCATAGTTATCCCAATTGCTGGCGTACCGATAAGCCCATTTTATATTACCCATTGGATTCTTGGTTCATCAAAATAACCGATGTTAAGAATCGTATGTTCGAACTCAATCAGACCATTAACTGGAAGCCCAAAGCAACAGGCGAAGGTAGATTTGGCAACTGGTTGGCGAATGCCAACGACTGGAACCTTTCACGCTCACGTTATTGGGGAGTACCACTGCCTATTTGGCGTACCGAAGATGGTACAGAGGCACGTATTATTGGTTCGGTGAAAGAACTCAAGAGTGAAATGACCAAGGCTGTAGAAGCTGGTGTTCTTGCCCAGGATATTTTCGCGGATTTTGTTGTTGGTGATATGAGCGAAGAGAATTATGATAAAATAGATCTTCACAAAAATATAGTTGATCAAATTACCTTGGTCTCCAAATCGGGCAAACCTATGAAGCGGGAAAGCGATTTGATCGATGTTTGGTTCGATAGTGGTTCAATGCCTTATGCACAATGGCATTATCCTTTTGAAAACCAGGATTTGATTGATAAGGGACAAACATTCCCTGCAGATTTCATTGCTGAAGGAGTTGATCAAACTCGAGGATGGTTTTATACTTTACATGCCATAGCTACTATGGTCTTCGATTCTGTAGCGTATAAGAATGTGGTGTCAAATGGCTTGATCTTGGACAAGGATGGCAAGAAAATGTCGAAACGACTAGGTAACGCTGTTGATCCTTTCAAGACCATGGACGATCACGGACCAGATGCCACACGATGGTATATGATTTCAAATGCCAACCCTTGGGATAACCTCAAATTTGATATTGAAGGCATCGTTGAGGTAAAACGAAAGTTTTTCGGTACACTTTATAATACCTATTCGTTCTTTGCGCTATATGCAAATATTGATGAATTCTCCTATGCTGAGGATCACATTCCCATGAATGAACGCCCAGAAATTGACCGTTGGATATTATCGGAATTACATACGCTGATTAAAAAGGTAGACGTGGCTTATGCGGACTATGAACCAACTAAGGCCACACGGGCTATTTCTGATTATGTCCAGGAAAACCTAAGTAATTGGTATGTTCGTTTATGCAGACGACGTTTCTGGAAGGGGGATTATCAAAAAGATAAGATTTCTGCCTATCAAACATTGTACACTTGTTTGCTTACGGTGGCAAAACTTTCAGCCCCGGTAGCGCCATTTTTTATGGATCGGCTGTATAAGGATTTAACCAATACCACCTCAAAAGACAAGTTCGAAAGTGTGCATCTAGCTCATTTCCCGGTATATGATGCATCGTTGGTCGATGAAGCATTGGAAAGTAAAATGGCCAATGCACAGACCATTTCATCATTGGTACTCTCTATTCGTCAAAAGGAAAAAATAAAAGTCCGTCAACCTTTGCAAAAGATAATGATTCCTGTATTAGACGAAAAACAGAAGCATGAGATTGAAGCGGTTGCCGATTTAATCATGTCAGAAGTCAACGTAAAGGAAATAGAACTTTTGGATGATGCATCAGGTATTTTGGTAAAACGGATTAAACCAAATTTTAAGGTTTTAGGCCCAAAATATGGTAAGGAAATGAAGCAAATCACACAGGGTGTAGGTGCTTTAGGACAGGAAGACATCCAAAAAATTGAACAAGAGGGCGAAATATCATTACAAATTGAAAATAAAATCATTAAATTACGGTTAGAGGATGTAGAGATATCTTCCCAAGACATTGAAGGTTGGTTGGTAGCTAGTCAAGGACCACTTACCGTAGCCCTCGATGTAACCATCAATGATGATCTTAGAAAGGAAGGTATTGCACGGGAACTTGTAAACAGAATTCAAAATATTAGGAAGGAATCTGGTTATGAGGTAACCGATAAAATTGACATAAAAATCTTAAAAGATGGTCTGATTGAAAATGCCGTTGAAAGTAATCTAGGTTATATCAAGGCAGAAACATTGACAGCAGAACTGAATTTTGAGGATGAATTAGAAAATGGCACGGCAATTGCCTTTGACGAAGTGAACACAAAATTGTATATTGAAAAACACTAATATTATGGCACAAGATTTAAACATAAGATATTCCGATAAAGATTTGGCAAAATTCAAATCTTTGATAGAGGAAAAAATAGAGAAAGCAAAAAGTCACTTGGATTTATTGAAGAGTTCTTATATGAACGATGGTAATAATGGTACGGATGATACATCGCCTACGTTCAAGGCTTTTGAAGAAGGCTCGCAGACTATGAGTAAAGAAGCGAATACACAATTGGCCATACGCCAAGAAAAGTTTATTCGCGACCTAAAAAATGCATTGTTACGAATTGAGAACAAAACCTATGGTATATGTCGCGTAACAGGTAAACTGATCAATAAGGAACGACTAAAGTTGGTTCCTCATGCTACGCTGAGCATTGAGGCGAAAAACATGCAAAAATAATTAAAACGCCCTTTGGGGCGTTTTTTTATTGTTAGTAATGGTAAGTAGAATATTTGTTCTGGTTTTGTTGATATCCATTGGATTGTTGAATGCCCAAAAAGTGGTTAAAAAATCAGTCCGCAATCCTGATACTTCATCCATTCTTATTGACGCTAATGACTGCTTCAAAGTTGAGATTACAACAACACTATCAAAAGAGATTGTCGTAGAAGCGCTTATTGATGGAGAGTACAAAAATGATTTGTTGGTTAAGATAGAAGAAGATGGCCCATGGATTGAAATAAGCACAGGATTTCAACCGAACTTCATAAAACCCAATGATAAGTTAAGCGCACATAAGGTAATTTCAATTTCTCTTAAAGTGCAGGTTCCTGAAAAAATGAAAGTCCGTTTTTTTGGGAGTAATACCAATGTATATGCTAAAGGGAGTTATAAAGATTTAAAAGTAACCTTGGATGACGGCAACTGCAATTTTCAAAGTATTAAGGGTAAAGCTCATGTAGTAACCCGTAGTGGTGACATCTATGTGTATTCAAAAGGGGCGAACATTGAGACTAAAAATGCCTTTGGAAACACTGAAGCCGAGAATATACCCAAGGGAGACGATTATTTTAATTTGGTCACAACGACGGGCAATATCTACCTAAAGAAAACCGAATAATATACTTATTTTTGCCCATCTATAAATTAACGAATGAGTATTAAAAAGTCTTTTTTGATTATTATCTTGGTATTGATTGTTGATCAAGTGAGTAAGATATACATCAAAACCCATTTTGCCCTTGGAGATTCTTATGAGGTTTTCGAGTGGTTTAAAATTCATTTTATTGAGAATTCAGGCGCTGCTTGGGGAGCCAAATTAAATGACTTCTTACCTATATCTGAAGATACGGCCAAATTAATTTTGACCGTATTCCGTTTGTTTGCTGTTGCAGGTATTGGGTATTGGCTTTTTGATAGTATAAAGAAGCAAAGCTCAAGAACATTGGTTCTTGCCGTATCATTAATTTTTGCCGGGGCTCTGGGTAACATTATAGATTCTGTCTTTTACGGTGTTTTGTTCAATGACAGTATAGGTCAGGTTGCGACACTTTTTTCAGAGGAACCTTATGGCGGTTTGTTTTTCGGCAAGGTTGTAGATATGCTCTATTTCCCGATGATAGATAGCACTTGGCCATCGTGGGTGCCTTATTTTGGTGGAAGTAATTTCAGCTTTTTTGACCCCGTCTTCAATGTGGCCGACACGGCCATAAGTACCGGAGTTGGTATTTTATTGGTTTTTAATAAAAAGGCCTTTGGCAATAAGAAAACAGAAAAAGTTCTGCATGAAGAAAATCAGGATTCTTAAAATTCGTAGATTTTGTTTGGGGTTATGCAATAATCCAAGGGAATATCGTTTTCAAAGACATCTTCAATTTCTTCTTCAGCCTCAAACAATGACAATCCTATTTTAACAACATCTTTTTTACATTGCTTTAGAAATCGGTCATAGAATCCCTTACCATAACCAACCCTGTTGCCATGTTTATCAAAAGCTAAAAGGGGTACAAAAACCACCTCAATTTTACTGGACTCCACTGAAATACCCTCAACGGGTTCAGGAACATTCCATTGGTTTGTTTTGAGGATGGTATTATCAGTAAGTAAAAAGTGGATTAAATCATCACCTTCCATTTTTGGAAGAATCACATGTTTATCTCGTCCTTGAAGTATAGACAATAGGTAAGAAGTGTCTATTTCTTTTTTATCCCTTATAGGTAAAAATATGTGGTAATAATCATAATTCCATATAGGTAGTTCCAATGAATTATTGGCTAATTGCAGACTATTATCCGCAATCTTTTGAAAGGAGAGTTTTTCCCTAAGTTTAGAATAAAGCAATCGTAAATCTGATTTCAACATGCGGGGGTATTGAAAATTTACGACAAGATATGAAAAGTGGGTACTATTCTTTTGCGGCTACTGCAAAATATACTTTGAAAAATAACATCAATATTAAATAAGTGCCGAGGGTTATAATATAATTGTCCATGAAATAAAATATCTTTTGATTTTGATGCTCTAAATGTAAATAAAAAATCCATAAAACGTACATTTTTATCGATGAAATGCACCTTTTTAATAAAAAATTAGCATTTTGATAAATGAAAAAAGGAGGGGTTATTTCTTTTAAAGTTATTTAACTAGCACAAATACAAAGAGTTAAAAGTATAAAAGTGCCTTCATAGAATCAATAGCGGTTGCTTAGTTAAATATAATTAAAACGGAATAAAGAACAAGTTACTTTTGTAAATAGGTAGAAAAAATTAACAAAAATTAATAATTCCATAATTAATCATCAAAATTTTAATGATCCCTAATTAGCTACTTTGATAGGTTAATCAAGAGGGGAAGTTAAAAAACAGATAAGTGTATTTGTTTAATCAAAAACGTAGTAATTTAACGGAGCACATTTTATAATAAAACATTAGACAGCTTAATGCCTCAAATACCCTTAAAAATTCAAATAAGTACACTACCAAATAGTCCTGGTGTATATCAGTTTTATGATGTTGATGATAAGATATTATATGTAGGTAAGGCAAAGAACTTAAAGAAAAGGGTTTCTTCTTATTTTAACAAGAACCATGAATATGGAAAAACCCGTATTCTGGTAAAAAAGATCTGTAACATTGAACATATCGTTGTTAAAACGGAGTCTGATGCACTTTTGTTGGAAAACAATCTTATTAAAAAGTATAGGCCGCGATATAATGTTTTACTGAAAGATGACAAGTCATACCCATGGATATGTATAAAAAATGAACGTTTCCCTCGAATATTCCCAACGCGTAAATTAGTCAAGGATGGTTCGGAATATTTTGGCCCCTACACGAGCATGTATACAGTTAAGACCTTGTTGGAATTAATTAAAAATGTATATCCTTTGCGAACTTGTAATTATGATTTATCCAAGGAAAAGATTGAAGCTGGTAAATATAAGTTGTGTCTGGAATATCATTTGGGGAACTGTTTAGGCCCTTGTGAGGGTTTACAAAGTAGCGCAGCTTACGACAAACAAGTTGACGAGATAAGGAATATTATCAAGGGAAATTTTAAATCTTCATTACAATCTTTCAAAAACCAAATGAAATTGTTGGCCAATGAAATGCATTTTGAAGAGGCTCAACAAATCAAGGATAAGATTGATGTTCTTGAAAACTACCAGTCTAAAACTACAATTGTCAACCCAAAAATCAACAATGTAGATGTATTCTCAATTATTGCGGATGATGTGTTTGCTTATGTGAATTTTTTACAACTCTCACACGGTTCCATCATTAGGTCGCACACCATGGAAATCAAAAAGAAGTTAGATGAAAAAGATGAGGATTTGCTGCAATTGGCCATTTTTGAAATAAGGCAGCGTTTTAATTCGGAATCCAAAGAAGTTTATTTGCCGTTTAAGGTAATTGTTGAACCTCATTTAAAAGTAATTGTACCCAAATTAGGCGATAAGCGAAAAATCCTAGACCTCTCGATTCGGAATGCGAAGTATTTTAGACAGGAACGGTTCAATCAAATCAAGATTATAGACCCAGAGCGCCATACGAACAGAATCATGGCGCAAATGAAAAAAGACCTTCGATTATCGGAAGAACCCAGATATATAGAGTGTTTTGATAACAGTAATATTCAAGGGAGCAATCCGGTGGCGGCATGCGTTGTTTTCAAGAACGGAAAGCCTGCTAAAAAAGAATATCGTCATTATAATATAAAAACGGTTGAAGGACCCGATGACTTTGCCTCGATGGAAGAAGTGGTCTACAGACGATATAAAAGATTGTTGAATGAAGAGCAACCTTTACCGCAATTAATCGTCATAGATGGAGGTAAGGGACAATTATCATCAGCTTTGAAAAGTTTGGATGTCTTGGGACTAAGAGGAAAAATCGCTATTGTAGGTATTGCCAAAAGATTGGAAGAGATTTATTTTCCCGACGATCCCATACCCTTATATTTGGATAAGAAATCAGAGAGTTTAAAAATTATTCAACAACTCAGGAATGAGGCCCACCGATTTGGCATTACGTTACATAGAATCAAGAGAAGCAAGGCCGCTATAAATTCGGCATTGGAAAGCATTGATGGGGTTGGTGAAAAAACAGCAAGAGAGCTATTGAAAAAATTCAAATCGGTCAAACGGATCAAAGAAGCTTCAGTCGAAAATCTGACTTTTGTAGTTGGTGCTTCCAAAGCCAAAAAAATATATGAAACATTTCATTAAAAATTGCGACTTATTGTCAGAATGAAAATAACAACGACCATACTTTTACTATTTTTCTTTGTGGTTCAAGTCCAGGCACAAGTCGTGGGACCGAACGAAGAGGTCAAAGTAGGTTTGGTTCTGAGTGGTGGGGGTGCTAAAGGTTTGGCGCATATTGGGGCCTTAAAGGTGATTGAAGAGGCAGGTGTGAAAATCGATTATATTGGTGGTACGAGCATGGGTGCAATTGTTGGAGCCCTTTATGCCTCAGGGTACTCCGCAACCCAACTTGATTCAATCTTCCGGAATACGGATTTTAATAGATTAATAAGCGATAACCTTCCCAGAGGTGTAAAAACCTTTTATGAAAAAGAAGACTCTGAAAGATATGCGATAAAACTTCCATTTGACAATTTCAAGATTGCCATACCACAAGGCTTTTCAGGAGGTCAGAACATTTATCACGAACTGGTAAAACATTTATACCACGTTAAAGATGTAAATGATTTTGGTAAACTGCCCATTCCGTTTGTATGTATAGCAACTAATGTGGAGACTGGGGAACAAGTTAATCTTGAGAGCGGTTATTTGCCAGAGGCCATTATGGCCAGTGGAACCTTACCTTCTCTTTTTGAGCCTTTTACCATTGATGGTAAAGTTCTGATTGACGGTGGTGTAGTTAATAATTACCCGATTGATGAGGTAAAAAAAATGGGTGCTGATATCATTATCGGTGTCGATGTTCAACATGGGTTAAGAGATAGAAGTGACTTGCTTTCTGCCACCGAGATTTTATTGCAGATTAATAATTTTAGGACTGCTGAGGACATGGTTGAGAAATCAGCGCAAACAGATATTTATATTAAACCAAATATGTCAAATTACTCTGTAATGGATTTCGATTTGGAAGATGAGATAATAACAATGGGTGAAAATGCAACCAGGGTTAAATTTGAGGAATTGAGAAAAGTAGCTTCTAGGCAAATCGAATATGTAAGTGAATTGGAACCAATTGCACCTGTAGACAGTCTGTTGGTTACCAGACTAATCATCAGGGGAGATAATGAGAGCTATACACGTGGGTATGTTAAGGGTAAACTAAGATTCACATTAGGGGATAAAACGACCTTTGAAAAATTGCAACAGGGGATCAGTAATTTGGCAGCTACTGGTAATTTTGAAACGATTAGGTATGAACTTTTGTCTCATGGAGACAGTGAGGATCTCATACTAAAGTTAGATGAAACCCAAAACAAAACTTTTTTAAAAATAGGGGCACATTATGATGACTTATATAATAGTGCGGCCATTTTAAATCTAACACGTAAGAATCTAATTTTTGGTGATGATGTGGCTTCTTTCGATTTTATCCTAGGGGATAACGTTCGCTATAACCTGCAATATTATATTGATAAAGGAACTTATTGGAGTTTTGGCGTCAATTCTCGGTACAATGATTTTGAAAAAGAGATTGACTTTGATTTGATTCAAAGTAATTTTCAAGTTCTGGGGAATGAAAATTTAAACACCATTAATATTGATGTCTTAGACCTTACCAACCAGATTTATTTACAGACCGTATGGCAAGAAGAATTTGCTTTAAGCGTTGGTCTTGAGCATAAATATTTAAGATACAGTACAAGAACCTTAGCTGGTTTGGATGGAGGAAATACGCAGTTGGGGCCCAATTCCGATGAGAGAACTTATTTCGAGAAAAGCAATTTTTACAGTACTTATGGGCAATTAAAATTGGATACGTATGACAATAAATATTTTCCAAAAAGAGGTTTATATTTTGATGGGGATTTGCATTTTTATGTACTTTCCTCTGATTTTAATGACAATTTTAAAGAATTTTCGATTGCCAAAGCTAGAATGGGAACAGCTTTCCCCATACTTGAGAACTTATCATTGAATTTAGAAACCGAAGGGGGATTTAAATTGGGCACATCGGGTGTAACTACCTTTGATTTTGTATTGGGAGGTTATGGTAATAACTTGATTAATAATTTCACACCTTTTATAGGATATGACTTTTTATCACTGCCCGGCAATAGTTATGTAAAGGCTTATGGTCGTTTAGATTTGGAAATTGCACCAAAGAACCATGTAATGTTCACTGCAAATTTTGCTAATGTTGACGACGATATCTTTAGAACAGGGGAGTGGTTTACAGATCCCAATTATTCAGGCTATGGCATTAGTTACGGCCTTGAATCTTTTATGGGGCCTTTGCAGGTCATGTATTCATGGTCACCAGAGGGCAACAGTAATTTCTTTTTTAGCCTTGGTTATTGGTTTTAGACTCCTTGGTCGTGCATATATTTCTTTTTTGCGATATTTGCTATTGAGTAAAGCAACATGGCAAAACCAAGAATTGATATTACGCCCCATCTTAGGGCAATGTGGTAAAGTGCTTGTCGAATATTCCGTTGAGCATTGATAATGCTGTCTAAAATTCAATTTAATTTACATATCAAAACATCATATCATGTCTAACTTAGATAATACTTCATTACAATTACCAAAAGAAAACCCTGAAGCCGAAGACTTTTTACCGCTTTTGGGCACTGATTATGTAGAACTTTATGTGGGCAATGCCAAACAGGCTGCACATTATTATATTTCCGCCTGGGGCTTTCAACCTTTGGCTTATGCAGGTCTTGAAACTGGATTAAAAGACAAAGTGTCTTATGTTATCGAGCAAGATAAAATAAAGTTGGTCCTTACTTCTCCTTTAAAATCAGGTGGCGAGATCAATAAACATATTGATGCACATGGCGATGGTGTTAAGGTAATTGCCTTATGGGTTGATGATGCCGCCAAAAGTCATCATGAAACGACCAAACGAGGTGCCGAAAGTTATTTAGAACCTAAAAAGCTTAAAGATGAAAATGGCGAAGTTACTTTGTCAGGCATTCATACATATGGCGAAACAGTTCATCTATTCGTTGAAAGAGCGAAATACGATGGCCTATTTTTACCTGGTTTTGTGAGATGGAATCCACGTTATAAAGCTCCTGATGTTGGTTTAAAATATATTGACCATATGGTAGGCAACGTTGGTTGGAACGAAATGAACAAATGGTGTAAATTCTACGAAGAAGTAATGGGCTTTGCCCAATTGGTTTCTTTTGATGATAAAGATATTTCGACCGAGTATACTGCCTTGATGAGTAAAGTAATGAGCAACGGTAACGGAAGAATTAAATTTCCCATTAACGAACCGGCAGACGGAAGAAAAAAGTCACAGATAGAAGAGTATATTGAATTTTATAACGGAGCCGGAGTTCAGCACATGGCTATGGCGACCGATAATATTATCGAGACGGTAACGGCACTTAGAGATCGTGGAGTTGAGTTTCTAAAAGTTCCTGAGATTTATTATGAAGATGTATTGGACAGGGTCGGCGAAATTGATGAGGACCTTGCACCCCTGCAAGAACTTAGTATCCTTATTGATAGGGATGATGAAGGTTATCTATTACAAATTTTCACGAAACCAATTTTAGATAGGCCCACAATGTTCATTGAAATCATTCAAAGGAAAGGGGCGAAATCATTTGGAAAGGGTAATTTCAAGGCACTTTTTGAGGCCATTGAACGAGAACAAGAGTCCCGCGGCACCTTATAAAAGGTATGGATTTCTTAACAATTCGCCAATTTTCATAAAACAAGCATAAATAACTGTTAAGGGTTTAGTTAAAGAACGTTAAAAAGGTTTCGAGCACCAATAGTATGTATTAAATTTGTTCATGTAAGGGGTGGTTCCCTTACAACTTTAAGTATTGGTTTTTCATAATTTAAAGTTTGGTTGGTTATTTAGGAAAAGCCCAGTTTTATGACTGGGCTTTTTTTTGCACAATACTTTGGAACAAAAGTTGTTTATGTTATGTAATTATAACTCAAAAAGAAGATTAAATCTCTTTTAGTAGTTTTACATAAGAAATAAGTATGAGGGTATTATTTACAATTTTGTTTTTGACTATTACACTTGGAGCAACTGCACAGGAAAGTGCATCTGTGTTCAAACCTGGTGAGTGGTTGAAATTCCGTATGCATTATGGCTGGTTAAATGCCAGTTATGCAACTTTACAAGTCAAATCTGATAGTATAGATGGCGTACCGGTATACCATGTTGTAGGTAGAGGACAAACCACAGGTTTTGCAAGCATTTTTTTTAAGGTAGATGATACCTATGAAAGTTATTTTGGCAAAGTAGACGGTAAACCCTACAGATTTGTTCGAAAAATAAATGAAGGAGGTTACAAAAAAGATGTTGAAATCAATTTTGACCATGAGGAGGATAAAGCCGTTCTTAATGATAAAAAGAACAAGAAAAAGTTTAATTTTACGCTCCAAGACAGCATTCATGATTTAATTTCAGGTTTCTACTATCTAAGAAACAATTACAACCCTGATAGTTTGGTGGTTGGAGAAGCCATAAAATTAAAAATGCTCTATGATGATGATGGTATTTTCAATTTTCGGTTAAAGTATTTAGGAACTGAGGTAATTAGAACGAAGTACGGAAAGGTTGAATGCTATAAGTTTAGACCATTAGTACAATCCGGAAGGGTGTTCAAAGAGCAGGAAAGCCTAACATTATGGGTTTCTAATGATAAAAATAGAATCCCTATTCGCATTAAAGCCGATTTGGCCGTAGGTGCAATAAAGGCTGATTTGGATGGATATAATGGACTAAAACATCAGTTTAAAATAGTAATGGATTGACCACAGCATGGAGAGCAAAGAGCACATTGAATCCCAAATTTTAAAACTTGAAGAAAAATATAAGGATTCTGGCCAAGATTTAAGCTCTTATTTAGACGGACTACTTCACCAACGATATCTCACGTACTGGGATTATATTCACCTAGATACACTATTAAGCCTTCAAGTACCTCGTACATATTTTCCCGATGAGGAAATCTTTATTATGTACCATCAGATTACCGAATTGTATTTTAAACTTATTTTACATGAACAAAGGCAGTTTGTTGACCATAAGGCACAGGATGTTGACTTTTTAATTGAAAAAGCAAGGCGAATCAATAGTTATTACGAAGCGCTGATTTCCTCTTTCAGTATTATGATAAAAGGTATGGAACGTGAACAGTTCCTTCAATACCGAATGGCCTTATTACCAGCTAGTGGTTTTCAGTCTGTCCAATATAGAATGATTGAGGTATATGCAACACCATTGGAGAACTTGGTCCACAATTCTGAACGTAATCAATTTTCATCAAAAGACTCCATAGAAGAACTATACGAACATATCTATTGGAAAAAAGGTGCGACTGATAGAGCTACTGGAGACAAGACCTTGACGCTTAAACAATTTGAGTATAGATATACACCAAGATTGATCAGGATAGCCAAGCAAGTGAAAAATAGCACGATTTATCATAAATATTTAGAGCTATCTGAAGAGAAAAAGCATAATAAAGCACTTATCAAAGCGTTAAGAACATTGGATATTAATGCGAATATAAACTGGCCTTTAATGCATATGGGTTCTGCCCATAGATATTTAGGAAAAGAAAAAGGGCAAGTAGAAGCGACAGGGGGTACCAATTGGAAGGAATTCTTACCGCCAAGTTTTCAAAAAATCGTATTTTTCCCAGAAATGTATTCAGAAGAGGAGTTAAATGACTGGGGGAAACAATGGGTAGACCATATGTTTAATCCAGAAAAAATAAAAAAAGAATAATGAATAAATATTGGGGCATATTTTTCATATTGATTTTTCTTGTTTCCTGCAAGAATGATAAAGCCAATACTTCAACCGAAAATAGTGTGGCCACTTTGGCAGTTATTGAAGAACCTGAAATTGTAGAACGTTATGGCTTTAATCTTAACGATTTTACAGTTCAGCAAGACACGGTCAGAAATGGCGATAGTTTCGGTGAACTAATGCTCAGTAACAAAGTGGACTACCCGAAAATCGCTAAAATCACTCAGGATTTTAAAGATACTTTCGATGTGCGCAGAATTCGTATTGGTAAGCCTTATGTGATTTTAAAGTCCAAGGATACTACTGAGACAGCTCAGATTTTTATATACGAGAACGACGCCATTAATTATACGGTGGTCGATTTAAGGGATAGCGTTGTCGCTTACAAGGATAAGAAAGAGGTGAAATATGTTGAGCGGGAAGCATCAGGAATAATAGAATCTTCTTTATCTGAAGCTATTTTGGAACAGGGAATAGATTATAATGTAACCAATAATTTATCTGAAGTTTATGCGTGGACCATAGATTTCTTTAGACTTCAAAAGGGCGATAAGTTCAAGGTGATCTATAAGGAAAAATACATCAACGATTCTATATATGCTGGGGCGGGACCTATCGAGTCCGCTTATTTCGAGCATAACGGCAAGCCTATTTATGCCTTCGCTTATGAGAATGATTCTTTAAAGAATATTGTGGATTATTTTGATGAGGAGGCCAATAATTTGAGAAGAACATTTTTGAGGGCTCCAGTCAAGTTTAGTAGAATTTCCTCAAGATATAATCTTAAAAGAAGAATCCGATATTATGGGTATAAATTGCGCCCACATAAGGGAACGGACTATGCAGCACCAATTGGCACTCCGATTATGGCTACTGCGGATGGTACTGTTACAGAATCCACAAGACGCGGGGGTAATGGTAAGTATGTAAAGGTTCGCCATAATGGCACCTATTCTACCCAGTATTTACATATGAAAAAGCAAAATGTCCACAAGGGTGAGTTTGTACGCCAAGGTGATGTTATTGGTTGGGTAGGAATGACAGGTAACACGGGAGGGCCACATGTTTGTTATCGTTTCTGGAGAAATGGCAGACAAGTAGATCCATTAAAAGAGGAATTACCACAAGCTGAACCATTGGCTGAATCTTTGCGTCCCGATTATTATGCATTCATAACCCCTAAAAAGGACCAATTGGATTGCATAGAATATGTTGAAAAGCCAAAAGAAGAAGAACTGTTAACACTTAACGAGAAAAATGTCATTACAGAACACTGACCCTACACAAACCCAAGCTTGGAAAAAACTTACACAACATTATAATACTTCGAAAAATCTCCATTTAAAAGAACTATTCGCTGCTGATAAAGACAGAGCGGATAAGTTTAGTACAAGGTGGAATGATTTTTTGTTCGATTTTTCCAAAAATAGAATTACCAAAGACACTATTTCCATCTTGCTCGAATTGGCCGATGAGGTTAATTTAAAAGATGCCATTACACAATATTTTAGTGGTGATGCCATTAATCAGACAGAAAATAGAGCAGTACTGCATACCGTCTTGCGTGCTAAAAAATCAGAATCGGTTTTAGTTGATGGTATTAATGTTGTTCCTGAAGTTTACCAGGTAAAAGAGCATATAAAATCTTTCACCAATGCCATTATTTCTGGCTCAAAAAAAGGGTTTTCAGAAAAAGCATTTACCGATGTTGTCAATATTGGAATTGGAGGCTCGGATTTAGGACCAGCGATGGTGGTCGAAGCATTGAAATTCTATAAAAATCATCTAAAAACACATTTTGTCAGTAATGTAGATGGGGACCATGTTCATGAAATTTTAAAGGAACTGAATCCTGAAACTACATTATTTGTAGTGGTTTCAAAGACTTTCACGACTCAAGAAACCTTGAGCAATGCCACAACAATCAAAAAATGGTTTTTAAAACATGCAAAACAAGAAGATGTTGCCAAGCATTTTGCTGCTGTTTCTACGAATACGGAGAAGATTGCTGAATTTGGAATTTCTGCTGAAAATGTGTTTCCTATGTGGGACTGGGTTGGTGGCCGCTTTTCGTTGTGGAGTGCAGTAGGTATAACCATTGCCTTGGCAGTAGGTTATGAAAACTTCGATGCCTTATTGAAAGGTGCAAATGATATGGATCATCATTTTAAATCGACCGAATTCGATAGTAATATTCCTGTAATAATGGCGCTTTTGAGCATTTGGTATAACAATTTCCATAACGCAGAGACTGAGGCGATTATTCCCTATACACAGTATTTGAGTAGATTCTCAGCGTATTTGCAACAGGGTATTATGGAGAGTAATGGTAAGAGCATTGACCGCAATGGCAAAGCTGTTGATTACCAAACCGGAACGATTATCTGGGGAGAACCTGGGACCAATTCCCAACATGCATTCTTTCAATTGATCCATCAGGGCACGAAATTGATTCCTGCTGATTTCATTGGATTCAAAGAATCTTTACATGGTGATACTGATCACCATAATAAATTAATGGCCAACTTCTTTGCACAGACTGAAGCGCTTATGAATGGTAAAGCAGCTGAGGACGTATTAAGTGAATTGAAAGAAAGAAACCTAACGAAAGAAGAAATCGAAAAACTGCTTCCTTTTAAAGTATTTACAGGCAATAAGCCAACAAATACCTTTTTGATCAACAAGCTAACTCCAAAAAATTTAGGAGCGCTAATTGCCGCGTATGAGCACAAGATTTTTGTTCAAGGAGTGGTTTGGAATATCTTTAGCTATGATCAGTGGGGTGTAGAACTTGGAAAGCAATTGGCTTCCAATATCCTAAAGGACATTGAACGTTCAGAAATAGTTGATCATGACGCTTCTACCTTGAATCTTTTGCAAGAATTTAAGAAATAAACTACTTATTTTTGATTTCTTAACATAGGTTGATAACTTCTTATTTATCAGTGCTTATTATGCGAATTTTATGTTAAATTTAACATCGCAAAAATTAACACTGGCTTAATGTGCGGGTAATAAAAATTATTGATTTTTGCGCCGAATATTAAACCAAATTAAACACTGAAAAAATGAGAAAAATGTACATGGCCTTAGCAGCATTATTAATGACTGCTATTGCATTTTCACAAGGAACTATTACGGGAACCATTATCGATGGTGATTTAGGAGGACCCCTTCCAGGAGCAAGCGTGCTTATAAAAGGAACGACGAATGGCGCCTCTTCAGATTTCGATGGCAACTTTACAATTGAGGTATCTGAAAATTCAGGAACTTTGGTCGTTTCCTATATCGGTTATGTTAACACAAACATTAAATTTACAAGCCTTGGGAGTATAGGTACTATTTCATTGTTTCCTGATGCTCAAGAATTGGGAGAAGTTGTTGTAACAGGTACAGGAATTATTGACCTTGCGGAAGATAGGCAAACACCAATTGCTGTTTCTTCTATTCCTGTAACAATTATACAAGAAAAAATAGGTACTCAAGATATTACCATGACAATGGTAAATACACCTTCTGTCTATGTTTCCGGTCAATCAAGTGGTTTTGGGGATACAAACATGAGAGTTCGTGGTTTTGATCAGGATAACACCGCTTTTCTTCTAAACGGTCAACCAATTAACGGTATGGAAGATGGTTTAATGTATTGGTCAAACTGGTCTGGATTAAATGATATTGCTTCCGCTGTTCAGATTCAGAGAGGTCTGGGCTCTTCTAAAATGGCGATTTCTTCCGTTGGTGGTACAGTCAACTTTGTGACTAAATCTACTGAAATGAGGCAAGGAGGTTTTGCTTATTCTACTATAGCAAATAATAACTACATTAAAACTTCCGCTGGTTATAATACTGGTATTTCCGAAAAGGGATGGGGCCTAAGCGTAATGCTTTCGCACTGGCAAGGAGATGGTTATAACGAAGGTAATTTTGGTGAAGGCCAGACTTATTTTATATCTGCTGGTTACAGACCAAATGATTCCCATAATTTCAACTTTTTAATTACGGGTGCGCCACAGATTCACGACCAAAACTTTACGAAGTCAATTTCAAGTTATTTGCAGTATGGTTTGCGTTACAACAATAACTGGGGTACATATAATGGTCAGTACAAGACAGAAAGAAGAAACTTCTATCACAAGCCCGTTATCAACCTAAACTGGGACTGGAATATTAATGAGACGACTAATTTATCGACTGTACTTTATGCCTCATTCGGAAATGGGGGTGGTACCGGTAATCGTGGAAACAGGATAAGAACTGATGAAGGGCGTATAGATTATGATGCTATTTATGCCCAAAATTCACAGGTTACCGATGGTAATGCTGTTTACTTTGGTTCAGAAGATGCCTACATAACACGGGCATCAATGAACTTGCACAATTGGTTTGGTTTGATAACCAACTTTGAGAAACAACTTACGGATAATCTTACTTGGAATGTAGGTTTTGATTTAAGAACCTATTATGGTAAGCATTTTAGGGTAGTATCTGATTTTCATGGGTTAAACTCATGGACAGAAAATATTCGACTAAGAGATCAAAATAACAATCACGATACCTATGGAGGCTTTGGCCAATATAAATTTGTGACTGCAACTGAAAGTTTCAGACCTTCTGGTTGGGAGGCTGCATTTAATAAATATCCTGAAGATCAGAAAATTGCGTATAACAACGAAGAGCGAATTTCTTACGGAGGTTTGTTTACCCAATTAGAATATGGAACTGATAATTTTTCTGCCTTTTTCCAAGGGTCAGTATCTAATCAATACCACCAAAGATTTGATTTGTACCAATATGCCGATCAATCGTTAATTGATGGTACATCTTCTCAGAGTACTGGTGAACCTTTGCCAGCAGGTATCACTGACGGGGTAGATTCTGAAAAAGTGAATAATTTTGGGTACAATGCTAAGGCAGGTTTAAGTTATAAACCAGATGAATCCCACAGTTTTTATGCAAATACGGGTTACTATGATCGTCAACCGTACCATGATAATATTTATTTGAATTTCACCAATCAAATAAATCCTTTGACAGAGAATGAAAAGATTTTTGGTTTGGAGGCTGGTTATGGTTTCACATCCCCTATGTTCTCTGCTACGCTAAACCTATATAGAACCTCATGGAAAGATAGGGTTGTTACCAGTTCTGATATTGTTGATGATGTGGTTACTTTTGAAACCAACTTTGGAACCGAGCAATTACATTCAGGGGCAGAAGTTGATTTTAAAGTAAGACCTGCACCTGGCCTTTCCATTAACGGTTTTGCTTCTATTGGGGACTGGGTGTACAAAGGCGAAGCAGTAACCCAGGTTACTGATGAAGAACGTAATGTAATAAGTACCGAAACCAATGACTTTGATGGCGGAAAAGTAGGTGGTGCCGCACAGCTTTCAGGTGGTTTGGGATTCGCCTATCGAATCTGTGAGAGTTTCTCTGTTGATTCTGATTGGAGGTATTATGACAATCTTTATGCTGATGTCGGTGCAGTAAAGGAAAATTTGAAGTTGCCTTCTTATAACATATTGGATCTTGGACTTACTTACAGGATGGCTGTAGGAGCTGAAAAAACAAAGTCTATAAAAATTAGGGCTAATATTAATAATATTCTTGATACAGAGTATATCTCAAGATTATCAACAGCCAACTTTGCTGAGGCCGGCGATGAAACCTACAATGGGCTAGCAGTTTCTAACCGAGGCTATTTTGGTTGGGGAAGAACTTGGAACGTTACCTTGCGCTATAATTTCTAGACTTTTCAATTTATAATATTAAAAGCCCCTCATTGTAAGGGGCTTTTTTTATGCCAAAAAGTAGTATTTTTAGCAAACCAAAATTTAGAATAATTATGGAAGAACAAGGACTTGCCTATCAATGGGCATTAGAATTACACTCATATTTAGCTTATGTGGCACTTGCCGTACTATTTTTGGCCGTTGCCAATGCCATAATGGGCTTGGTAGGTAATAGAATGTTTGCCGCACTTGGGAAAGATTTCCGCCTTAGCCTATTCGCCCTGATTGTTTGTCATTTGCAACTTCTGGTAGGTTTGGTGCTTTTTTTCCTATCGCCAAACGGACTAAATGCCATTCAAGAATTGGGCATGGGGGGTATGAATTCGGCCGTACGTTTATTGGCTGTAGAGCATCCGTTTGTGAATATTCTGGCGGTTATCCTTATCACAATTGGGTGGTCCAGACATAAGAAATTTATGGACGGTAAAAAGAAGTTCAAAAGCATTGCCATATTTTATGGTCTTGGTCTTGTTCTTATTTTAAGTAGAATTCCTTGGGGACAATGGCTTAATTAATGAAACTTTATTCTGGGGTATTGCAATTGCAATACCCCAGAATAATTTAGTTGAATTACCCCGACATAAAGGAGGGGTTTTTAAACAAAAGCAAATACTGAATTTAATCAACGAAATATGAAAAATCTTATCACCTTAACAATTACGCTGCTATTGGTTTCAACGACCATTACTTTCGCTCAAGAGCAATCTTTATTTAACGGTGATGACCTCTCTGGGTGGACCATCTATGGTACCGAAAAGTGGTATGTAGAAGATGGTCTATTGG
This sequence comes from uncultured Flavobacteriaceae bacterium, assembly GCA_963768235.1. Classification (GTDB taxonomy): domain Bacteria; phylum Bacteroidota; class Bacteroidia; order Flavobacteriales; family Flavobacteriaceae; genus Maribacter_A. The sequence continues at coordinate 313,993 of CAVYHF010000007.1, read as the reverse complement.
TCTGTGAGAGCGGCCCTGATAAACAATATGGGTATTTGGCTACCAATGAACACTACAAGGATTTTACACTTACGCTGGAATTCAAGCAAGAGGCCAATGGGAACAGCGGGGTATTCATCCGTTCTACCGTAGACGGTACCAAGGTAAGTGGTTGGCAAGTTGAGGTGGCTCCTCCTGGTCATGATACAGGTGGGGTTTATGAATCATATGGCCGTGGTTGGCTGATCAAACCTGATCCAGAAAAAGACAAAGCCTTAAAAATGGGAGAATGGAACCAGATGAAGATTAGATTAAACGGAGATACCTTGACCTCATGGCTCAATGGTATACAAATGGTTACCATAACCGATACTAAAATTGGCGCTGGCGAAGGTTCAATTGCACTTCAAATACACGATGGTGGGGGTATAAAGGTAAAATGGAGGAACATTATAGTCGCTACGCCCCAGTAAATTTTAAGGAATAGGCTTTATTAGGTGCATATAAACAGGAAAATGGTCACTATACCCTCCTGTGTAATTTCCTCCTGCATATGTTCTAAACGGATAACCTTTGTATTTTCCTTTTTTGGAAAATAAATAAGTAGCAGTGAAAACATTCGCTTTCCAAAAGCGATAAGAACCACCTTCTTTTTCCAGCAAGTTAGCTGTAAAATAAATCTGGTCGAAAAGGTTCCATTTATCTCGGTAGGCTAAAGAACCTATACCTTTACTAAAAAGTTTCTCCATAGGATTAAAAAGGTCATTTTCTTCTAAGTTCTTTTGATTTCCTTTCGTTTTCAAGATTTTCCTGAGACTATCATCTATAGGGTCATCATTCAAATCGCCCATGCTAATGATTTTTGCTGATTGGTCGATTTCTAAGATAGAATCAATGATTCTTTTATTCAATTTGGCTGCAGCCAATCGCTTAGGTTTACTACGTGCCACGCCACCACTTCTTGATGGCCAGTGATTAACAATGCAATAGATCTGTTCATCATCCAATAAACCACCAACAACCAATTGGTCACGCGTATAATCCCTTTCACCATCTATGTTCTGCAATAACAACCTACGACTGTGGAAAGATGTTGGTAAAAAAACGGCTCTCTTATAAATTAAGGCTACGTCAATACCACGTTCATCAGGGGAATCAAAATGAACAATACCATAGTTCATTTTTTGCAGATTAGGATAGCTGACCAAATCTTCCAGAACTTTTTTGTTTTCTATTTCGCAAAGACCAATAATATCGGGTGAAGTTTGAGTGGTAACAGTACCAATCTGGGAAAGAACTTTAGCGATATTTGCTACCTTTTGTTCATATCTTTCTTGGGTCCAACCATCCTTTCCTTCCGGAGTTCGTTCGTCATCAAAGGTCAAGGAATCATTTTCTGTATCGAAAAGATTTTCAACATTATAGAAGGCTACTGCGCGTATTTTATATTTTTTTTGTGCCTGTCCGACAAAGGTTAATAGAAATACAATGAGAGCTATAGTTTTGGTTTTCATTCAATTAAATATTGATTCTTTTCATTTGGATTTGGAAGGCCTGCGCAAGTTAAATTCCAAGTCTGCAAGAATTATGCAGTGTGGACAAGTATATTTGATTTATTATGATGTCAAATAGTAGACTCATGTCTGAAAATGCTATGGAAATTTAAACCGTATTTCCCCTTATCCTTAGAGCTTCTTATAGCATTGAATCAACTTTGTAACGCTACCAAAATTTAAATGCGTCTTTTTCTTATTTCATTTTTAGTCCTATTCGGTTATCAAACCCTTAATGCGCAAGAAATATCAGTCATTTTGGGCAAGGTCTTGAACAGTAGATCAAAAAAACCGCTTTCGAACTGTACCATTTCTATCGAAGACACACAGGTTTCAATCAAATTTGGATCTGAATTCCAATTCAGACCGCCAATTTCGTTATTGGGAGCGTATATTTTGAACGTTTCTTCGACCAACTTTATCACCAAAAGAATTCCGATCACTTTGGAAAATCAAGTACTGGATTTAGGCATCATATATCTGGAAAAGGATATGGTCTTCGAAAAAACTGATAACCTGATAGCACTTACAGATTCTGATTTTTCAGATGAGGAAAGTACCTCTTTGAGTTCAGGATTACTACAGGCTACAAGGGATATTTTTCTAAGTAAAGCAGCTTTTGATTTTGGTCAGGCGTTTTTTCGTGTGCGAGGTTACGACTCCCAAAATGGCAAAGTGTTGATTAATGGGATGCCAATGAACAAATTTTTTGATGGTCGTCCACAATGGAACAATTGGGGAGGTTTGAATGATGTTACGAGAAATCAAGAATATACACATGGTCTTGATGCTTCTGACTATACTTTTGGAGGAATATTAGGAAACACCAACATTGATACCAGACCTTCTGGCTTGCGTCCAGGATTTCGATTCTCAGCATCGGCATCAAATAGAACATATACAGGTAGGGTAATGGCAACTTATACCTCATCCAAACAAGAAAATGGACTAGCCTATACCATTTCCGCTTCACGTAGGTGGGCAAAAGAAGGATATATTGACGGTACGTTGTATGATGCATATTCGTTATTTGGGGCTCTAGAATATCGTATAGACACTAAAAATAGTATTGTTGCCACTGCAATCTTGGCTTCGAACAGGAGGGGCCGTTCATCAGCGATTACTGAGGAAGTATATAATTTGGTAGGTAGTAGATACAATCCCTATTGGGGACACCAAAACGGAGATATTCGAAATTCAAGAGAGCGAAGAATTGTTGAGCCGATTGTTCTACTAAACCATTATTTGGAAACAAATAAATTCAACTTGAATACAGGTATTTCGTATCAAACTGGAATCAATGCTAGAAGTAGATTGGGATATTATAATGCACCCAATCCTGATCCCACTTATTATCGGTATTTACCTAGTTTTTATATAAATAGCCCAATTGGCGCTAATTTCATAAGTGCAGATTTGGCGAATCAAGGATTTTTAGAAAAAAAACAAATTTCTTGGGGAGGTATTTATACCGCCAACTCCAACGATAAAGCGGCATATGTTCTATATGATGATGCTTTAGAAGATAGTCAGTTCGCTATAAATAGTGTTGGGAATTTGACTATAAATGACCATTTTCAATTTGATTTTGGGATAAATTATAAAAGTTTGAAATCTGATAATCACGCCAAAATAATTGATCTATTCGGTGCCGGCTATCATGAGGATTTAGACCCTTTTTCAAATACCGAAAATGATCTTGATGGAAATTCAAGAAAGAATGAAGCAGATATTTTTAACTATCATTATAAGATATCTGCTTCACAATTGGATGCCTTTGGACAACTTAAATTTTCATTAAACAAGTGGAATGGATTTCTTTCGGCAAGCCAATTAAATACTGATTATCAAAGAAACGGAATATTTAAAAACGGACGCTTTGCCGATAATTCTTTTGGTAAAAGTGAAGATAAATCTTTCTCAAATATTAGCTTTAAAGGTGGACTTTCATATCAAATTACAGGTAGGCACTGGCTAAGGATTAATGGGGGATATTTAGGCAGGCCGCCAGTTTTGCAAAATGTATTTATTAATCCAAGGGAGAATAATGAAGTTGTTACAAATCTCCAAAACGAAACCATCTCAACTGTTGACGCAAATTATTTTATTAGGTTACCAAAGCTCACAGGTCGATTAACAGGCTTTTATACCCGATTTCAAAATACTACAGATGTAAATTATTTCTTTGTAGATGCCGGTGTTGGTTCTGATTTTGTGCAAGAGGTAATTACGGATCTTGATAAACTTCATATGGGAATTGAGCTTGGCTTGGAATATGAACTTTCATCATCGGTAAAACTTTCAGCGGTAGCGGCTATGGGAAAATATTTGTATGCGAGTGACCCTAATGTGACCATAAATTTTGATACTGCCGGGGCAGAAGAGGATTTGATTAATCTAGAAGGTAATATTGATTTAGGTGTGGCAAAAATTAAAGATTACAAGTTGTCCCAGGGCCCTCAAAAAGCTTTTGCTTTTGGAATTGAATACCGCGACCCAAAATATTGGTGGGTTGGTGCCACTGCGAATTATTTAGCCAATAATTATACCAATATCTCCACAATAACTAGAACACGAAGCTTTTATATTAATCCAGAAACAGGAGTGCCTTTTCCCGAAGCAACAGATGAGAATGTTGCTCAATTATTGCGACAAAATCCCTTGGATAATTTTTATCTATTGAATTTGGTCGGCGGTAAATCATGGCTCAAAAAAGGTAAATACATAAGTGTCTTTGCAAGCATTAATAACGTTTTTGATGCTGTTTTCAGAACAGGCGGATATGAACAAAGTAGAAATGGCAATTTTGGACAATTAAAACAGGATAATCTTAGTGGCAATCCGTCTTTTGCCCCAAAATATTGGTATGGCTATGGCCGCACCTATTTTTTAAATGTGGCTTATAGTTTTTGAGCATGAACAAAAAAAAGTGCTCCCCTTATCCATAGGAAGGTGGCTTTCAGCAGAGCAAGGAAGCCGGTGGGGTATTGAATAAAGAAACAATGAATTATAATAGATATTTTGAGATTTTGATTTTATGCCTTATAAGTTTATTAGGGGTGCTCTCCTGTGTCAAGGATAAAGATTTCGATCCGCCTAAAAAAACATGCGCTTCAGACATAATAGCCAATACCACTTTTTCAGAAGTGAAGGCGATATATTCAGAAGGAGTTATTCATATACAGGATGACCTGATTATTGAAGGCTATGTTATTTCATCCGATGATGCTGGTAATTTTTTTAGTTCTCTTCATTTTCAAGACAAGCTAGACAATCCCACTGAAGGTTTTCAAATAGAATTTGATTTACGGGATTCCCATTTGTTTTATCCTGTCGGAAGTAAGATTTATATAAAGCTAAAAGGACTCTATTTAGGCAAACAAAAAGGTGTTTATAAACTTGGTGGAACGTTTTCGGCTTTCGGGAACTTGTCTATTGGTAGGTTGCCTGCGAACGTCGTTTCAAAACACCTATTTTCTTCCTGTGATGTCCTTGTATCAGCAACACCAACCCAGATTGGTCTTTCAACATTGGATGGCAGTATGGTTAATACACTTATTGAATTAAATGACCTAGAAATTATTGAAGATGAGTTGGGTTTATCATTTGCTGAAGTTGAGCAAGAGACAGAACGGACCCTTATGGATTGCAACGATAATGAAATTGTATTGTTGAATAGTGGTTATTCTGATTTTCAATCTGAATTACTCCCTGAGGGTAATGGTTCGGTAGTGGGCATATTATTAAAAGCGAATAATGATTACCAGATTGTAATCCGTGATTTGAACGACATTAATCTTAAAAATGAAAGATGTATGGATTTAATAGATGAATTTACCTCTAACGCTATATTCATTTCTGAATTAGCCGACCCTAATAATAATTCAGGGGCTAGGTTTGTTGAACTTTACAATTCATCAACACAGCCGCTATCACTAAAAGGATGGACATTGAACAGATTTACCAATGATAATACTGAGCTTAGTTCAACAGCGGATTTGTCAAGTTTGGATATTGCAGCCCAAAACACGTTGGTTATTTCACCAAACGCTACAGAATTTGAAACGGTTTATGGTTTTGCTCCTGATTTGGCGATAGGCACAAATAGCCCAGCCGATTCCAATGGGGATGACAATCTACAGTTGGTTGACCCCTTCGGAACTGTGATAGATTCATTTGGAATTGTCGGGGAAGATGGTTCAGGAACCAACCACGAATTTGAGGATGGGAAGGCCGTAAGAAAACCAGAAATTGTTCAAGCAAATGCAACCTATACCTTTAACGAATGGACCATTTTTAATGATTCTGGGGCGGTAGGAACTACGAACCAACCCCAAAATGCACCCGAGGATTTTACTCCTGGGGCAAGAAACCAATAAAGCGATTTAATTTCCCCCAAGACAAAATAATCAATACTTTTTATCTTATTTCTAGGGGAACGATATTGCACTTCTGCCCAAAAGTTAGACAAAGATTTCTACCTGCCGGTTTACACACCTTCCGGGTGCACGAAGCGCAGCGCAATGAGACCGCCTAAATAATGAGCGAACTGCCATGCAGGCAAGACAGTAGGTCAGAACTGCGGAAATGTCCCTATTAAATATACCCGCTTATTCTAAAACATAAATATTTTTTTTGGCACAAATCGCTTTCAATTCATCAGGCCAGATAGAAACGGTTACTTCACCCAGATGCGCGGTTCTTAAAAGATACATATAGGTTCTTGCCTGACCAATTCCGCCACCGATACTCAATGGAATTTCATCATTTAAAATAGCCCGATGGTAAGGAAGTTTAAGAAAATCTGTCTGTCCAGCGAGCTCCAATTGGGCTTTCATAGTGTCTTTGGTAACTCGCACCCCCATTGAACTCAACTCATGCCGTCTTTTGGTTACTGGATTATATACTAGAATGTCGCCATTTAGTCCGTACATTTGTTCGCCATTTATTGTTGTGGTTGGCGTAATCCAGTCATCGTAGTCTGCTGCACGCATTTCGTGGGGATAGCCATCTTTTAGTACTGAACCAATGCCAATGATAAATACGGCAGGATATGTTTCTAGAAGCTTGTTTTCTCTTTGCTTTCTCGGCAGATCAGGATACATGGCCAGGATCTCTTCTGCATGAATGAATTTGAGTTCTTCCGGGAAATCGGGATATTTGGAATCGTCTAATTCCGGAAAATGCGTTTTAGCCTTAACACCGGCCTCTCTAATTACCTTCCAGATCTTCCTAACGGTATCTTTTAGATAATCTAAGGTCCTGTCTTCTTCAGAGATCCGCTTTTCCCAATCCCATTGATCGACATACGCAGAGTGGTCATGATCAAGAAAATAATCCTTTCTTATAGCTCTCATATCCGTATTGATGCCTTGCCCAACTGCACAATCAAATTGTGCCAAAGCCATGCGTTTCCATTTGGTTGCAGCCTGTACCACCTGCGTTTCTATACGTTTAGGTAATCCCAGTCCTGCAGGAAACTCCACAGGAGTGCGAGAGCCATCACGGTCCAGATAATCATTTACACCACTATCCTTTCTTACAATTAATGGCACCTGAACCATTTGCAGATTTAAGGCCTCTGCCAAACCTTTTTCGATGTAGTCTTTAATCATATAAAGAGCTTCCATTCTTTTTAATGGTGGTAATACTGCCTTGTAGTTATCAGGAAGAATTTTACTTACTTCTTCATAGGTACTAATTCCAGGTCCGGCTAAATCTAATCTTTTTTCTTGCATGAGTATGTTCTTTTAATATTTGGCAACAGAAAAATATTTCTCGCTAGTTACTTGTGCTATATCCAATTACATCCAAAATTAGATAAAAGAGGCCTTAGAAAATGTGATAAATCTCATATATAGGAACATACTTTATCCATATCAAGCTAAAACCATAATAAACTCCATCATTTCTAAGCATTGCCTCATAATCATTTTAGGTGTTTTCATTTGGAAGTTTCCCGAGTTGAACATTAAAACGGTTTTGGTTGTACTTATTTGATCCACTTTTCAATAATCTTCAAGCGGATCGATTTGCTTCATCTTTGGGCTACTATTCTGTTTTTTTAAGGTGGATTGGAAATAACAGCTGTTTTTAATTCCGACAGAACTTGACTTCTTGTATTCCCTCTACTGACATAAGTCATATTTACTTTAGATTCCTTGGAATATCTTCGAAGAAAGAAGACACGATAAAAAAACTGAATATGATAGAAAACAGAATTCTCATTATGGGCGCTGCCGGCCGTGATTTTCACAACTTTAATACGGTCTACAGGGATAACGAAAACTACAAGGTGGTGGCTTTCACCGCAGCACAGATTCCGAATATTATCAACCGTAAATATCCCGCCTCCCTCGCTGGGAAAAACTATCCCGATGGCATTCCCATCTATGATGAAAAAGACCTTGAAAAACTCATTGTTGAACTGAAAATCGATGATGTCGTTTTTTCCTATTCGGATGTGTCTTACGAATACCTGATGCATAAAAGCGCACGGGTGAATACGGCCGGTGCCAATTTTGTGTTGCTCGGCAGGAAAGATACTTCTATCAAAAGCATTAAACCATTAATCAGTATCGGGGCGACCCGAACAGGATGCGGAAAGAGCCAGACATCAAGGCGATTAATAGAGATCATGATCGAAAAAGGTCTGAAAGTTGTGGCCATCCGTCATCCTATGCCTTATGGAGACCTGGAAGCTCAGAAGGTACAGCGTTTTGCCCGCCTCGAGGACCTAGAGAAATACGATTGTACCATAGAAGAAATGGAAGAATACGAACCGCATATCGTTCGGGGCAATGTCATCTATGCAGGTGTTGATTACGAAGCAATTCTTCGGGCTGCTGAGAATGATCCCGACGGTTGTGATATCATCGTTTGGGATGGTGGAAACAATGATTTTCCTTTCTATACTCCTGATTTGCATATCACCGTAACGGACCCGCATAGGGCAGGCCATGGAATGCGGTATTATCCGGGAGAAGTGACGTTGAGAATGTCCGATGTCGTGATTATCAACAAAATAGACAGCGCACCTCCCGAGAATATAGCAAAGATTAGAAAGATGATTGCCGAAATTGTTCCCCAAGCTATTGTGATCGATGCTGCTTCACCGATCAGCGTAGCCGATCCTTCAATAATCCGCAACAAGAAAGTATTGGTCGTTGAAGATGGTCCCACACTGACCCATGGAGGGATGAAAATTGGAGCCGGTACGTTGGCTGCTGAAAAATTCGGTGCTTCGGAGATGATAGATCCACGGCCATTCCTGATAGGGGAACTGAAAGATACTTTCCGTTCCTATCCTGGGATCGGGACATTATTACCAGCGATGGGATATGGTGATAAGCAACTTCGGGATTTGGAGGCGACTATCAATAGCTGCGAATGTGAGGCCGTTGTAATCGGTACACCTATTGATTTGAATCGGGTGATCGATATTAAGAAACCAAGCACAAGAGTTTTTTATGACCTTCAATCTATCGGGAAACCAAGTCTTGCAGATGTTGTAGAGGAATTTCTAGCGAAGCAAAAAATAGAGACCGGGATGAAAGAGAAAGTTGGCTAGCTTAAAAAAACAGGCTAGCATCTTACCTTTATGGTCGAATTGCTATTCCTTCTTCGGACTGAATAAAAGTGATGTGTGCTATGGAGCTCTTTGTAATTGAGGGGCAGTTTTATTATTGGCATCTAATTTGCAAAGCACATTATGTTCTTCATTTCCAAAATATCGCAGGAGGAAGTTAATTATGCTAGTAATATAAGCTAGAGGTATCGTTTATCTCTACCTAGTGCAAGTCCCATAAAAGAAACCTATTATCGAACTCTTTTCTTGGCTGGTCAAGTTAATTTTATGACTACTGTTAATGAATTAACTTAACCGTATTACTCAAGCACCGTTGTAAGTTGTTTTCGATATTCCGATGGATTCTGCCCCGTGAATGCCTTAAACTTTTTGTTGAAATGTGAAAAATTGTTGAATCCACTTTCAAAACAGACTTCCGTGATGCTAATGGGTTGTTCGGCAAGTAATTTAGAAGCATGTACCAATCGATATTCATTGACGAACTGGGTAAATGTCTTACCGGTAATCTTTTTAAAATAGCGGCAAAAAGACGGAACCGTCATGCTAGCCAAATCGGCAACATCCTCCAACGGAATTTCCTCCTTAAAATTGGTCTTTACGTGATTGAAGACCAAATTAATGCGGTCGTTGTCCTTTACATCCGACAACAGGGCGAATCCGTCGGCATTAAGAATCCTGAATTCATCGGTATTCGTCAATTCGTTTAAAACGAGCAATATGGAAACCAAGCGCTGAAAATCGGTCTGTTGTTCCATTTCTTCCATCATGGCACCAACCGTTGTTTTGGTATTTCCTGAAAACACGATGCCCCGTTGAGCTAGTTGAAAAAGTTTTTTTATTTTGGCCGTTTCGGGGATATTTAAAAATTCGTTTCCCAAAAAATCCGCTTTCATCTGTATGACAGTCTGGTTCTTGTTGCCGGTAAGCTGATCGGTAAAACCGCAATGTGGTAAGTTGCTGCCTACTAAAATCAATGTGCCCCAAGTATAATAGGACAAATTGCTGCCGACTTGTCGTTTGCCTGTCCCCCCGTTTACGTAAACCAATTCTATTTCAGGGTGGTAGTGCCAAACGGTATTTCTGTTCTTATTGTTTTCGTCGAATTTTTGGTACGTAAACGAATGTCCAAAATTAGGGGTTATCGACTCAAAAGTAGGTTTCTGTGCAAGCATAGCTAAATCTATTTAAAAGTAATAGTAAAATTATAGCGGTCTATTGTGGAAAATCACCACAAATTTACCATATATCTATGCTAAATTAACATAATGAACACATTTAAAATCTTATAGAGTTAATTTTGAACACAAAATGAAAAAATGTGCAATATGGGAAAGTAATATTCGGACCTAAGTTTGTATCCTAATTATTTATCAATCTTAACAATCAAAAATTATGAAAATAGTATTCAAATTTTCAGCAATTATCGCCCTATTGTTCACTGTAGCTTTCTTTCACAATTAGTCTTGCCCTCTCCATTTAGTAACTTTCAATATTTTTTCAAATATGTCATTATTCTCGTAAACGCCTACAAATGCTTTCGAGCCAGGGCCAAATGCAAACACAGGAATCAAAGTAGCAGAATGCCCTCCATTTGAAAATGTTATACCAGCTTCACTATAATCACTATACTCAGAACCGTCTTCTCTTTTCTTCTTTTTTGCGGACAAAGTAAAACCACCTGTTTCATGATCAGAAGTTACTACGACCAAGGTATTGCCATCTTTCTCGGCATAGTCCAATGCTTTGCCTATGGCATCATCAAAATCAATGAGTTCCGATACTAGGTATGGCCCATTGTTTTGATGTCCGGCCCAATCTATCTGCGAACCCTCGGCCATCATAAAAAAGCCAGCATCATCTTTACTTAAAAATTGAATGGCCAATGTCGTTGCTGTTGAAAGGAAGTCCCCTCTACCTTCAGCTGCCGGAGCCATATCATTTTCAGCTAAAAGATAAGCGGCCTTTTCGCTAGATCTAATTTTGGAAAAGTCATCAAGAGAGGTAGTGTCTACAGTGAATTTTTTTTTATTTAGTGCATTCAAGAGGTTACGTCCATCTTTACGTTTGTTAAAAAATTGAAGTCCTCCACCAGCGAAAAAATCCACCTCCGATTCTACCAATTGTAAAGCAATTTCCTCGGTTGACCCTCTACTAAGTGTATGTGCAAAAAAGCTCGCAGGTGTGGCATGGGTTATAGAAGAAGTGGCAATCATTCCAGTTCTAATATTTTTCATTGAAACGATTTCGACTAAATTTTTTACCTCTGTAGAATCATCGGCCACTCCAATGGCACCATTGTATGTTTTGACCCCACATGCAAAAGCTGTCGCCCCCGCAGCAGAATCGGTAACATCTTCCCTGGAAGATGATGTTTTTATTAGGCCAATATCTTTAAATCGGGCATAGTTTGGTAAAGAGTCTTTGAAGTAGAACGCGGAGGAAATCTGTGACAATCCTGTGCCATCACTTATCAAAAGGATGACATTTTTAGGTGCACTAACCTCTTTGTTGCCAATAGTACTGGACTTACAAGCAAAAAAAGCGATTGCAATACAAGCCAAAATAGTTCTTTTAAATTTCATGTAATATTTATAAAAATTCATTATTCCTCTATCCCCATGGTAGCAGAAGGAAAGTTTTCATTCGCCATAACTTCTTCCATTTGTGCAACGTGGCGTTCGGTATGTCCGCTCATGAACAAAAGAATTTGCAGACCGTCGATAGTACCAAATGGCAATTTGCCATAATGGTTTCTAAGATCATCTGTTGTGGTCTTAAGATACTCGATATGTTCGCCTCGTTTGGTCAAGAAGGCCTTGACGGTTTCTTCATGGGAACCAAATTTACCAGAGGGTACAAAAGCCTCTCCCGTTTTCACCTTTTTGTCACGGCTAGAGATCATGCCCATTAATTTTTCATCTGAAATCAGTACTGAATCCCTTTTTGAAGGATCCGCCGGGGTTTTCAATGCCCCTGTGAGCATTCCCCCGATCATACCTTCCGAAATGGCCAAGTGCTCCACGCACTCAGCAATGGACCATGATTCCGGTGTGGGTTTAAAATTGAGTTCTTTGGTACTAAGCCCTTCTAAAGTGCTCGTAAAACGATCTTGGGTCTTGTTCAGTTCTGCAACTGCCATTTTTCGTTCCTTATCGGTCAGTCCAGCAGTGATTATTCCAAAACCGACCAATGCCAATAATGCGATGGGCAAAATAATTTTTTTCATTTTCAAATGTTTTTTAGTTGTTATCAATAATATGGGGGGGTGTCTTACAAACTTAGGACGAATAAGTTAAGAAGAATTTACTTATAAATGAACACCTATTATGTTAAACCGCGGGTGTGATAATGGCCAAGGTATACAACTAGAGGCGCCAACAAAGGTGCGTTTTTATAAAAAATGCGATTATTTTAAGTTAAACACAAATTAAAGAGACCTGAACTAAGTTGCCAAATGGGTTTACGAAAGAAAATGGCAGGTTTAAAACTAAACCAGTTCTTTTAGTATATGTTTTAAATCGGAAACAGTTACTGGCTTTGAGATGAAGTTGTTCACTATCGGGTAATTTTTGGCCTTTTCAATATCACTCGGATTAATAGAAGAAGTCAGAATATACAAAGAGAGGTGGTCTTGATTGTGGTTGGGGATTTTCACAAAATCATCTAAAAAGACCCATCCATCCATAACGGGCATATTCAGATCTAATAATATAACGTCCGGTAATTTCTTTCCTTCCTGTACCAATGACCCGAGTTCATTTAGGGCACTTTCGCCGTTCGCATAAACAATGATCTCATCACAGAAATCAATCTCATTCATGATTCTTTTTATTCCATATACAAAAATGGGATCATCATCAATGATACAGGCACGCTTTATCCTGTTTTTATTTTCCATTACTAGTTTGCATCAAAGTATAAATTAAAAGTAGTACCAACGTTCACGGTACTCTCAACTTCAATCTTACCATTCATGGCCTCTATTTGGTTTTTGGTGATAAAAAGACCAATACCTTTCGCATCTTCATTACCATGAAATGTTTTATACATACCAAATATTTTGTGGCCATGGCGGTCTAGATCTATACCCTGACCATTATCGCTGAACGCAACAACAACCTTATTCCCTTCTATTTTTGAAGAGACCATTATTTGGGGTTGTCTATTGGGTGCACTATATTTTACACTATTGGTAAATAGGTTTAACAAAATACTATCCAAAAAGGCGGGTACGGCTTTTAGGTTATGTGATTTGGGTACATCTATTTCACAGATTACCTCTTTCTTCTTAAATAAGGTACTTATGTTCTTTTCTACGTTCTTAAGGGCAGTATATAGATTAATAGGCGCCATATTACCGTTCACATTGGTTTTTACATGAACCACCTGGTTAAGATGTTGAACAGTCTCGTTTAAGCCGCTGCTTGCCTCATCTATCATCTTGATCAGGTTCTTACGTTCTTCTTCATTTTCTTCATTAAGAAGGAAACTACTCAACATAGAAAGGTTAGCGGAATGTGACCTTAAATTATGGGAAACGATGTGGGCAAAGTTCAATAGGTTATTATTTTGTTCATTGGTTACCTTTAAGAGTTTTCTAAGTTCTTCTTCGGCCTCTTTGATTGCGGTTACATCCCAATTGGCGCCAATCATTTTATGGGGATTTCCTTCTTCATCCTTGAGTAATATAGCTGCGGATTGAATATGGCGAATAGTACCGTTGGGCCAGACCACTCTAAAATTGTGGTCAAGGTCTTTTTCCCCGTTCAGGACCTTTTCTTCCTCCATTCGGACTTTTTCTTGGTCTTCAGGATGAATTAGTGCCCTCCAAGCCGCATCATTCCCTTTAAACGCTTCCTTACGTACCCCATAGAGTTCGTACGCTTGATTATCCCACTGGCTGCTATCATTGGCAATATCGTATTCCCAAATACCTATTTGGGCCGCATTGGTGGCTAAATTTAATCTATCGGCAACTTCTTTATATTTTAGTTGTGCCTCTTTGATCGGGGTTATGTCCCAATTGGTACCTATCATTTTAAGGGGATTTCCTTTTTCATCCCTGAGTAATTTTGCTTTGGCATGAATGTGACGAATGTTGCCGTTGGGCCAAACTACCCTATAAGTGTGGTCAAGGTCTTTTTCTCCAATCATGACAATTTCTTCCTCTATTTTCGTTTTTTCCTGGTCTTCAGGATGAATCAGGGACCTCCATGCTTCATAACCCCCGGCAAAATCTTCCTTTTTGACTCCATGAAGTTCGTACACTTGATCGTTCCACACATGGCTATCGTTAGTAAAATCGTATTCCCAAATGCCTATTTGGGCCGCGTTGGCGGCAATTTTAAGTCGCTCGGAAACTTCTGTATATTTTAAGTTTGACTCTTTGATCGCGGTAATATCCCAATTGGTTCCGATCATTTTAAGTGGATTTCCTTCTTTATCCTTTAATAATACAGCTGCGGCTTGAATATGGCGAATAGTGTCGTTGGGCCAAACCACCCTATATGTGATGTTATAAGTTTTTTTGCCCTTTAGGACCATTTCTTCTTCTTTTCTGGTTTTTTCCTGGTCTTCAGGATGAATCATGGACCTCCATGCCTGATAATCACCAGCAAAGTCTTCTTTTTTGATTCCATAGAGCTCATACTGTTCATCATTACACCTAAAGCTATCGTCGGCAAAATCGTATTCCCAAATTCCTATATGGGCTCCTTTGGCAGCAATTTTAAGTCGCTCGGCAGTTTCTTTATATTTAAGCTCATTCTTTTTTTCTTGATCGATATCTTGAAATGTCCCAAAAATACGAACGCATCTGCCCTTGTGAAATTCTGCTTCCCCTTTGGATCGTACCCAAAGCTCATCTCCATTGGCGGTAATAATCTGTAAATCTATATCATAAGGTTTCCCCGTCTCAATACACTTGCTAACGAGTTTTGTGATTCTTTCCCTTTGCTCCCCTTCTTTGTAAAAGTTTATGCCTTCGTCTAACTTTGGTATATAGTCATTGGCCACCTCATGGATCTTTTTGGTAACGTCTGTCCAGTGCAATTGGTTTGTAGCCAAGTCCAATTCCCAACCCCCAATCATACTTACTTCCTGCGCTTTTTTTAAGAGCTCTTTTTTTCTTGTAGTAGCTGTGATATCCTCAGCAAAAATGATAATACCCGTAATATTTCCTTCATAATCGTGCCAAGGATCCACCTTCCATTTCAGCCATTGAATGTTGCCTTTGAGATCAATGAATTTTTGACCTGTTACGTTGCTTCTTTTCCCTTGAAGACCTTTGAGGTAAACTCTTCGTAATCGTTCAGGAGTGTTTGGAATAACATCGAAATAGTATTTACCTACTATGTTCTTTTCTTTGATATTGAATTCCTTGAGCCAAATTTTGGAGTAACTCGTAAAACAGAGGTTTTTGTCCAAAATCGCCATAGAGATTGGCGCGGTTTTAATGAAATCCGTTGTAAATAGGTTGTTCAAGATGGAAGTTTTGTTTATTAAAATTACAAATAAATATTACAAATAAGAAAGATGCCTGAAAATGGGCCATAAAGACCATTCCTGGTTTTAAGAATTTCAACCGGAAATAAGGAATTCACCTCATAAGCAATGCTTATGATTTAATAATGCATTCATATGATAGGCTTATGAAAAAACGCTTTGTTTTTTGTATTTTTAATACTTCGAAATTAACCGCTAATTGCAACTTCGCAAAGCTTAAAATAGAATACTATGGATACTAAAAACCAGAGCGCATCTGTAAACGGAAAAGTACATGATGTTAACGATTCAAGCAAATGCCCATTTATGGGCGGATCAATAAAACAGGTAGCTGGTGGGGGCTCATCAAACCGTGATTGGTGGCCAAATCAATTGAATTTAAACATTCTGCGACAACATTCTTCATTATCCAATCCGATGGGTGAAGAGTTCGACTATGCTAAAGAGTTTAAAAGTCTAGACTTGGCTGCTGTTAAAAAAGACATTGTTGATTTAATGACAACTTCGCAAGACTGGTGGCCTGCCGATTATGGTCATTATGGCCCCTTCTTCATTCGAATGGCATGGCATAGTGCAGGTACCTATCGTATTGCTGATGGTCGTGGTGGTGCCGGTACCGGAACGCAGCGTTTTGCACCCCTCAATAGTTGGCCTGATAATGCGAATCTTGATAAGGCACGCTTACTCCTCTGGCCAATTAAACAGAAATACGGCAAGAAATTATCTTGGGCCGACCTAATGATCCTTACTGGCAATTGTGCTTTAGAGTCAATGGGTTTTGAGACCTTTGGTTTTGCCGGAGGACGCGAGGATGTTTGGGAGCCTGAACAGGATATCTATTGGGGCTCTGAAACCGAGTGGCTTGGTGACAAGCGTTATGAAGGTGACCGCGAGCTCGAGAATCCCCTTGGTGCAGTTCAAATGGGATTGATCTACGTGAATCCTGAAGGTCCAAACGGTAACCCTGATCCGCTTGCTGCAGCCAAGGATATTCGTGAGACTTTTGGCCGTATGGCCATGAATGATGAAGAAACTGTTGCGTTGATTGCAGGAGGGCACACCTTCGGGAAGACCCATGGCGCGGCCAATCCGGACAAGTATGTTGGTCGGGAACCTGCCGCCGCGGGTATTGAGGAACAAAGTCTTGGTTGGAAAAACACTTTTGGTACAGGAAATGCAGGCGACACTATTACGAGTGGACTTGAAGGGGCATGGACCTCTACACCAACAAAGTGGAGCAACAACTTCTTCTGGAACCTGTTCGGTTACGATTGGGAACTGACCAAGAGCCCAGCAGGTGCGCAACAGTGGATACCAAAACATGGTGCTGGTTCCGATAGTGTTCCAGACGCACACGATTCCTCTAAACGTCATGCACCTATAATGCTAACCACGGACTTGGCACTACGAATGGATCCTATATACGAGCCAATTTCTAGACGCTTTTATGAGAATCCTGACGAATTCGCAGACGCTTTTGCCCGTGCATGGTTCAAACTTACGCATCGCGATATGGGTCCCATTGCCCGTTACCTTGGCCCAGAAGTGCCTAAAGAAGAGCTTATCTGGCAAGACCCTATCCCGGTAGTTACTCATGATCTTATCAATAATCAGGACGTCGCCGAACTGAAAAAAAGAATTCTTGCTTCGGGACTTTCCGTTTCCCAATTGGTTTCTACTGCTTGGGCTTCGGCATCAACATTCCGTGGCTCTGATAAACGTGGTGGTGCGAATGGTGCACGCATTCGTTTTGTTCCTCAGAAGAATTGGGAAGTTAATAACCCTGGTCAATTGGCAACCGTGTTGGAAACGTTTGAAGGCATACAAAAAGAGTTCAATGGAGCTCAGTCAGGAAGCAAAATGGTTTCACTTGCCGATTTAATCGTGCTAGGCGGAAGTGCAGGTATCGAACAAGCGGCGAAGAATGGCGGTCATAAGGTGACAGTACCTTTCACTCCTGGACGTGCCGATGCCACACAAGAGCAAACCGATGTTGAATCTTTTGCGGCACTAGAGCCAAAAGCAGATGGATTCCGTAACTATATGAATGCAAAATACGCCATAAGTGCGGAGGAAATGTTGATTGACAAGGCACAGCTGATGACTTTATCCGCACCTGAGATGACAGTTCTTGTTGGCGGTTTGCGCGTTCTTGACGTAAATCATAATCAGTCTCAACATGGCGTTTTTACTAAAAACGTAGGGTCACTTACTAATGACTTCTTTGTTAACTTACTTGATTTGAGCACGAAGTGGGAGGCAACTTCTGAAACAGATGATGTATTCGCAGGTCGTGATCGCGCTTCCGGAAAGGTAAAATGGGCAGGTACGCGAGTTGATCTTATCTTTGGCTCCAATTCTGAACTCCGAGCAATTGCCGAGGTTTACGGATGTGATGATTCCCAAAATCGTTTTGTCAAAGATTTTGTTGCTGCTTGGACGAAAGTTATGAACCTAGATCGTTTCGACTTGGTTTGATTTCAGTGCTGTCTGGCAGATTTTGGAATTTAAACATAAACCATTAGAAAACTGTCACATCCATTTTATCAAGATGTGACAGTTTTTTTATACATTTAATTTAATGGAGGACATTAAGATTACTTTTTTCAACGAAATTAGAAATGGGGATTTGACTAAAGTGGAAGCACTTATCGCTATGACACCAGAGTTAATAAATTCCAAAGATGATCGAGGTTCCACTCCGTTAATATTGGCAACTTATTACGATCATGCACATATTACGGATTTATTGTTGGAAAATGGGGCAGAAATCGATGCAAAGGATGCATCTGGCAATACAGCATTAATGGGTGTGTGTTTTAAGGGTTATACGAAGATAGCCGAAAAATTAATTGAGAAAGGCGCCAATGTGAATGAGCGTAACGCTATGGGTGCTACATGTCTGATTTATGCTGTGACTTTAAACAGGACGGAAATTGCAAAATTATTGATTGCCCATGGTGCAGATACTGGGCCAAAAGACGCTCGTGGTAATTCCGCACTTGATCATGCAAAAATACAAGGCATTCCTGCCATGATAAATCTGTTGGAAAATCTGTAGTATTAAGTCAATGAAGGAAAATCAAAATCTTGAATTGATCAAAAGAATCAAGGCATTGGCAGATACAGGGCTGGTATATGCCGAAGATGAATATGATAGGGAACGCTATGTGGAACTCCGGGAAATAAGCTTAAAACTACTTAGCAATGTTTCCAATGAACCTCTAACAGTTCTAAATGACTTTTTTATGCCTGAAAAAGATTATCCCACGGTAAAAGTTGATGTTAGGGGTTTTGTACTGAATGAGCGCAATGAAATTCTAATGGCCAAGGAGCAAGTTGATGGTAAATGGAGCATTCCAGGGGGTTGGGCAGATATTGGGTATACCCCTTCCGAAGTGGTGGTAAAGGAAATTGAAGAAGAAAC
Organism: uncultured Flavobacteriaceae bacterium; assembly: GCA_963768235.1. Lineage (GTDB taxonomy): Bacteria > Bacteroidota > Bacteroidia > Flavobacteriales > Flavobacteriaceae > Maribacter_A. The sequence continues at coordinate 294,942 of CAVYHF010000007.1, read as the reverse complement.
TGGGCTAAATTGCACAGTGGATAGACTATTGGCGGTTTATGACAAAAGAATGCATATGCATCCGCCACAGCCTTTTTATATTTACAAATTGATATTTTTATGCAAGATTCAAAGTGGTAACCTAAAACATGGATTTGATATGGGCGGTGCTAAATTCTTCAATATTGCTGACTTGCCAAACCTGTCAGAAGATAGAATTTTGACTACCCAAATACAACAGCTATATACTATGGTAATTGACAATATTACAAATGTTTTTTTTGATTGAGGTATGAAAGACCAAGTACTCAATGTGGCCCTAGTTCAGACCAGTTTAATTTGGGAAAACCCCGAAGCGAATAGGGTTAGGTTATCAAATAAAATTGCATCCCTTTCAAAAAAAGTTGATGTAATCCTATTACCAGAAATGTTCACTACCGGGTTTACCATGACACCGCAAAACATTGATACCGCAGAAGGCCAAAAAACGGTGGAGTGGATGTCAAATGAAGCTAAAGGTTCTGATGCCGCAATTGTCGGGAGTATTGCTTTTTTTGAAAATGGCAACTTTACCAACCGACTTTTCTTTGTTGAGCCCAATGGTACTATTTCGCAATACGACAAACGCCACACCTTTACCTTAGCGGGTGAGGATCAAGTTTATGCAGCAGGGAATAGTCATTTAATTGTTGATTACAAAGGGTTTAGGATTAACCCTATGATTTGTTACGATTTAAGGTTTCCTGTGTGGGCAAGGAACACTCAGGATTATGATGTATTGATTTATGTGGCCAATTGGCCCAAACCACGGATAACGGCTTGGGATACACTCCTAAAAGCCCGCGCCATAGAGAATATGTCATATTGTATTGGGGTAAATCGCTGTGGTGAGGATGAAGGTGGTTACGAATACTCAGGACATTCCGCAGTTTATGATTGCTTAGGCGAACAGCATGTATTTTCTGTAAAAGAAACTATTCTTTATGCGACTTTGAATAAAGCACATATTACAAGTACCAGAAATAAACTCAAATTTCTAGAAGATAGCGATGGGTTTAGTTTGAAATTGTGAAGGTCTGCTCCAATTCCCAATTGGCCCGAATTTCAATTAAGTCTGGATAATAGCTTACCCTTTCTGGCTGAATTCGTTTTAGATAATTCCCAGTATCCCATTGGCCATTGCCATTGGCATCAAAAATTACACGTACCCGATAATTTGAGGGTTCTATATTACTGAATTCAAAAATTTTGGGCTCTTTGGCGTAGATTTCCTGTTTGGTTTCTCCTTTTTCATCAGTAAGCTGAACGAGCAATGGGTAATTCTCTTCTTCGGAAGCAATAGTCATGCTAAGATTTCCGAAATCGGCATAGCTTTTTGTGCCAAGTCTTATATTCAACGTGTCGTTTTCGTTACCGAAGAAATCGGTAATCGCACCTGGTAGTAATTCCAATTGATAGTTTTCATTAGGTTCTTTGGCAAACTCAAAATCAACCTTATTCCCAATACTATCTAATTTAATGCTAAAATCAACCGCAAGGGAATCCTTGTTCATAAGACCTATTTTAGTTGAATCTATACCCGCCAGCGGTGTATTCGCCTCAATATTGTAGGGGTCGGTAAAACTCAATGTTCTACTTTGGTTAGGGTTCAATAAAAGTGAATCTGCAACTACTTTTCTGTTTTTGATCGTAAAGGTATCAATCACCTGCAGAATTTCGTTTTTAACCGTGAAAATCAAAGAATCCATTTCAAAAGGGGTAAACCAATAATTCAAAGTGTCCTTTTCGCGTTCTTTGGTTGTTTTTGTTTTAACAGTATCGGGTAAAACCGACAAAGTTGAAATATCAATGTTTTTTCCATCGCCATAATACCCAAATATAATTTTGTTAGAGGCGGCAAGACTAGGCACTGCTATTTTGTAATTAGGTATTTCCTTGAATAAGTCCAATCGATAGGTTGAATCTGTCGGGACTGAAATCGTATCCTGAAGAAATGCAATTTTATCCGTGTTCTGGTCGAATATATTATTTCTAGAGGCATCTTTAAGCGCGAACATGGCATATTTTCCTTCCTTTAAGTTGCTTAATGTAAAGATAACCGCACTATCCAAAGTGTTGGTAATATAATTAGGTGGTCTTTGAAAAATTGTTGAATCAGTATAGGCCGTATCAATCTCATAAAGCATTACACTAACGAACTCATCTGCTTTTTGATTGTACGCATCCCTTATGGCACCCTTAACTTCCAGTGAATCTATATAACTTCCAGTGGAAAAAACATAGGTCAGAAAACTACTGGGATTACCTTCATTATTGTCAACGATACTTTGGCCAAAATTCAAAGTGTAGGTGGTATTTTCTTGGAGGGTATCCTTTATTCTAATTTCGACAAACTTATTCGCTCCCCCTTGAGGCGTAATATCGGGCAAATATTTGAGTGGCGGTGAAACGATCAGTTGTTCTTGAACATCTTCCAATTTCACCAATTCATCAAAATAGAGCCTGATTTTGGTCTCCTTGAAATTGATGGTCATATTGTCAGGTTCTGCTTTTATTAATACCGGTGGGGTAACATCCTTGGGACCTCCAGTGGGTCTTCCCCTTCTTGCACATTGCATCAATGCAGTTGCGATTAAAAAGAGGAAGATATAAGCGAAAAAGCGTTTGAACATCAATTTATCAATCTATGGAACAAAGTAACACATTATTTAGAAATTGTATCCAAGAATTAACATTGCGTAAAGGATATTCATTCCTTTTGGGATAAGAACTTTTTTAAGTTAAGGGTACCACAGCCATGCTTGTAATATAAATGGTTACTCCTTTGGCCTCATATAAGGTATTGGCACAGATTTCCATAGTAGCTCCCGTGGTGATGACATCATCGACCAAAAGAATGTTTTTATTCTCTAAAAGTAATGGGTCATTAAGCATATAAAGGGCTTTATTGTTTTGCCAACGGCCAATCCTGCCTTTTTTGGTCTGGGTTTTAGTATTGGCCGTTTTTATGAGCGCATTCTCCAAAAATTGGGCATTTAGATGATGGGCAAGTCGTTTTCCAAACTCCGAAACCTGATTATACCCACGCTTTTTCATTTTTTTCCGATGCAAAGGAACGGGTATAACATAATCTATTTTATCTATGTAATTGTTCTCCGCAATAATTTGGCCATGCCAATCGCCCAAAAAAGCACCAATTTGCTCTTGATTTCTGTATTTTAAATGGTGTATCATATTTTTTACGATGCCATTTTCGATGAAAAAAAGAAAGGAATTTGCCTTTTTGATGGTATTTCGTCCAAAAAAAATACGGTCAACGGCATTTTCGACGTTAAAACTATATTCGGTGAGTGGTAATTGGTTTCGACAAACGGTACATAGGTGATACTCTCCTCTATTTAATCGTGCATTACATCCAAAACACACCCTAGGTAACAGGACTGAGATGATATCATTTAGTATATTTGAAAACTTAGAGTACAATGAATCCCGAGTTTTAATAACCTACTTAAAGCCGATCGAATTTGATGGACGCACAAGATAATAAATTCAATTACAAGATTATTCTTGCTGCTTTGGTTGCTGTGATTATTGGTATATTAATAGCTTTTTATTATAGCTATGCCCAATCCGATACCCAAATCAGTTTCTTGGAGCAGGAAAAAGAGCTGTTGGTAAAGGACCTTACTTTAATGAAGGCCGATGTTGACAGGCTCACTGCACTTAATGAAGTCAATGAAATTGAAATACAAGGCGCCCGATATGAAGTTCAGCAATTGTTGGATTCTGTGGGAAGGTTAACTTTTACCATCCAGAAATTAAGGGAATTCAAATCAGAACTTCGAAGATTGGAATCTAAAAATGATAGTCTCAAACTAAAGAACAACTTCCTAAGATACAACAACATGCTTCTTACAGAAAAGAATGCAGAATCCCAGGCTCAGATTGAGGAATTAAGAAAGGCAAGCAGTTCTATAGCAGAGGCAGAGGCATTGCAACGTCAACGTATATTGGAACTTAATAGAGAGCTTAAAACCAAAAGTTATTTAAAACTTGAGGGAGCAGAGGGTTCTAGTTTTAGAATACGCGGGCGAAACCCAATCAGAACCAATAAGGCCTCTACTGTAGAAAAACTTCGAGGTTGCGTTACGATTATGGCGGATCCTACTATGATCAATAAGGAGAAAGTGCTTTATTTTCAGTTTTTAGGACCAAATATGGGCGTTATTGAGGATAATGCCAATATAATCACCGTGCAGGGCAATGTATATAGTAAAAAGGTCGAACTTGTCTTTATGGGTGAGGAAACCCAAGTCTGTGACTTTATCACCATTCCTGAAGGGTCATTGAAAGCAGGAAAATATACCATTAATATCTTTGAGGATGAAAGATTGCTTGACTCAGCAGAATTTCAGTTAAAATAACATATCGCTTTTAGGGGAATGTCCTATTTTTGCCAAATGGCAAAACAGGAAGACGATTTTAAGAAGGTAATTTCACATGCAAAGGAATACGGCTATGTATTTCAATCCAGTGAAATATATGATGGATTAAGCGCCGTTTACGACTACGCACAGAACGGGGCAGAACTCAAAAAGAACATAAGGGAATATTGGTGGAAAGCGATGGTTCAACTCAATGAGAATATCATTGGGATTGATGCTGCCATTTTTATGCACCCAACTACTTGGAAGGCTTCTGGCCATGTTGATGCCTTTAACGATCCCTTGATAGACAATAAGGATTCCAAAAAAAGGTACCGTGCCGATGTTTTGGTAGAGGATCATGTCGCTAAGATTGAAGGAAAGATAGAAAAGGAAGTTGCAAAGGCCTCGAAACGTTTTGGTGATTCCTTTGATAAAGAGCAGTTTTTGGCCACCAACCAAAGGGTGGTAGAGTATCAAGAAAAAGCAACTTCCATATTAAAAAGATTGGGTAGGTCTTTAGAAAATGAAGACTTGTTAGATGTAAAAAATCTTATTGAGGAATTGGAAATCGCCTGTCCTATGTCCGGCTCAAGAAATTGGACCGATGTTAAGCAGTTTAATCTTATGTTCGGCACTAAATTGGGTGCCACTGCTGAAAGTGCGATGGATCTGTTCTTAAGACCTGAAACTGCCCAGGGAATTTTTGTGAACTTCTTGAACGTTCAGAAAACAAGCCGTATGAAAATTCCATTTGGGATTGCCCAGACTGGAAAGGCCTTTCGGAATGAAATTGTAGCACGACAGTTTATCTTTAGAATGCGTGAGTTCGAACAGATGGAGATGCAATTTTTCATTCAACCTGGTTCACAGCAAGAATGGTATGAAAAATGGAAGGAAAACCGATTAAAATGGCATTTGTCATTGGGTATGGGTGAGGAAAATTACCGTTTTCATGACCATGAGAAATTGGCCCATTATGCCGATGCTGCGGCTGATATTGAATTTAGGTTTCCGTTTGGGTTTAAGGAACTGGAAGGTATTCACTCCAGAACTGATTTCGATTTGAGTCAGCATGAGAAGTTCTCAGGTAAAAAATTACAATATTTTGACCCGGATCTTAAGGAAAACTATGTGCCTTATGTGGTTGAAACCTCCATTGGTCTGGACCGTATGTTCTTGGCCGTTTTCTCAAAATCATTATGTGAGGAAGAACTTGAAAATGGCACTACAAGAACAGTATTGAAATTGCCTGCTGTTTTGGCACCTACCAAAGCCGCAGTATTTCCATTGGTAAAAAAAGACGGTCTCCCTGAAGTGGCCCATAAAATCATCGACGATTTAAAATGGGATTTCAATGTGATTTATGATGAAAAGGATGCGGTGGGGCGACGTTATAGAAGACAGGATGCTGTAGGGACACCATTTTGTATTACGGTAGACCACCAATCCTTGGAAGATCAAACAGTGACCATTCGCCATCGCGATACTATGGAGCAAAATCGAGTTGCCATTACTGACCTAAGGGCTATTATACACCAAGAGGTTGATATGAAGTCTTGGTTGCAAAGGATGGAGTAATTATCAAAGGATTTTCGACCAAAAAATAAAAGATGACTTGAGGTTACTCAAGTCTTCTTTGTTTTAAACAAGGGCGTTTCTTTATTTAGGTTCAAGGCTCATAACATAGTCATAACTCTCATTTAAGTATTTTGCCACATTATCCAAATCCTTCAGCATTTCATCGGGAATCAGTACATAACCTTTCATTACAGCATTATAAGAGGTGTAAATAGTGGAATTGAATTCCTCGATATATTTTTGTTGGACTTCCTTTGAAAATCGAATTCCTATTTCCCCAGCTTTATTGAAAAGTGAGAACATATATCCATTGGCAGAGGTATAGGGCATTGTTTTCCCTTTTCTTTCACATCGGTCACATTTGGCAACCAGTTGGTCATAAACCTTTAATTTTTCTTCCCACATGCTTTATTGTTTTTTGACGAATGATTTGAATCGCTACTCTTTTTTGGTCCAAGTAAGATAGTGATTATTCGGTTCTATCGAGTACAGCTAGGAACTGTGTGCACTAAAACATTACTCAGTTATTTTCTTATTTTTAAATTTCCAAATGAAGTTCAAGTCATCTTTCTTCAAAATGAAATAGATTGCCACAACTGATATTAGTGTGGCCGGAAAACCTGCACCAATACCGAGGGGTGCGATTGCCAAGAAAAATATGATGGCACCAAGACTTGCAAGGCGAACCACCCAATCCTTGAGCAACATGCCTATGGCTATTAATCCTTGCCCTAGCGAGATCATGGTAACCATAGAGACAATATGTGCTTTAAACCAACCATTGATGAAGTCATGGTATAAACCAATAGGAGTTAGCCTTGCATAATTCAAATATTCCTCTGGATTATAGTGTGCAGTGGTATAGTTAAGCCAGCACGCCCAAGCAAACAATAGCGCAAAAAGCAAACGTGCCAATTTTGTTTTTATAATGGCCGCTACCAAGAATAAAACCGCAATACTATTTGATAAAATCCATGGGATAAAAAATTCTTTCAGTAATTCCATGTTCTCAGTAGTTTTATTTATTTTAAAATTAGGACCCAGCAAGCGTATTGATGAGTTCGGCACAACCACCTTTTTTAATAAATGATGTGTGATCATCAATGTTCATAAAATGCGCCCCGGATATACCAGAACATAAAATCCTTGAATCCGTTGCCAAGTAAAATGTTTCCAATACTTTTTTTGAATATGGATTTTTAAATGATGATTTCTTTTTTTCTTCTTTGCACCATTCAAGGGATTTCATCCAAATTGCTGCACTCAAAGCACCACAACCTGAACCACTTAAACCTAAACCGCCTGCAAAACCTGCTACCATGATCATTTCTTCATCGCTTGCGCCCATTTTTTTTACAACCTCAGTGGCACAGCTGACGCAATCTTTGGATAATTCGGATTCACTATGTGATAATCCTTCAATAGCTGATTGTACAGCTTCAGGAGCCCATTTTTCAGCTAAGTCAAAACAGTGCAAGAACCTACCAGAGAAAAAATACTTGGCAAAGCTCAATTTATTCGAAAAATCGCAATTCGTAATATCGCTACAGTTGATGGTATGTTCTCTTTTTGAGAATGACTCCATTAGACGCTGTGTAGCATTTATAGCAACGTGGATAGCTTGATTTTGATTGTTGCATTGGCGATAAGCCTCAGCCCCAACAGCTAGGGAAGCTCCCCAAAGCATACCACATTGGTGCCCTTTCTGCATGATACCACCTGCCAATGAATCGGCAGCACGCTCTTCTTGTTCTTTTGGGTGCCCAAACTCTCGATTTAAAATATGAAAGAAAGTACGCGAACAGGTTCCTAATTTCCTAAATACTTTTTTTCCGTCTTTAGGACCATCTTTAATAGCATATAAATCTGGATCCATTTTAATACTCTTTGACTTGAACCACGAAAGGTATAAGGGACTAAAGTGTAATCCAATGACATTTATCAGTTTACATTGAAGATTTGATTGGTGTCAACGTTCCGGTATATCTGAAGTTGCGATAGCAATTTGGAAGAGTATTTTTCGAAAAAAAGTGCGAATTGGATATGGCGTGGTGTCGCATGTAATTTAGCGAACGTAACTTGCAGCATTAATATCAATTGTTGTACCAGTTGCATGATCTGCTAGTCCGCTTGCTAATAGAATTACAATTGGGACGATATCTTTCGGTTCTGTTAACCTATTTAATGCAATGCCTTCAAGTATATGATTCTCTCCGTATTTATCAATTGATTCTTTAGTCATATCTGTTTTTACCCAGCCCGGGGCTAATGTGAAACAAGTTATATTATCTTTGCCAAAACCCCTGGCAATTGATTTACTTAGTGCAACTACACCCGCTTTGGAGGCAGCATAGGCAAGAAATTCTGGTGTATCCCCTCTGAAGGCAGCACGTGATGCAATATTAATAATCCTACCTCCACCATTAGCTTGAAAATGCTGAATTGCCATTCTACATAAGATGCCAACTGCCCTGAGATTGGTTGCCATAGTTAAATCCCAATCTTTTACCCAATTTTTACTTTCCATAGGGGACAAAATTAATGTTCCTGCATTATTAATAATTGCATCTAAACGATTAAACCTACTTATAACTTCATTAAATAACTTCTCGCAATTATTAGAATCGCTTAAATCAGCCTGGAAAACCTCAGATCCATTTCCAATTTGCCTAGCTAGTTCACTTGCATTTTGTTGATTTGAATTATAGTGAATGGCAATTTTTGCACCAGAATTTCCTAAAGCTTCAGCTATGCCCTTTCCTATACCACTACTTGCACCAGTAACAAGTATGTTTTTATTGTGTAAATCAATTTTCATATGTTTTAGTTAGATTAAATTGGAGCAAAGATTATCACTAAATTATTTCCGATAACGTTTTGTGTATGGTTTCGTTGTGTTCACACTAAGATAGCAAATAGGAGAGAACCCATTGTTCAGCAGCAAGGAAATTCCGAGTGGGAATTTCGGGGCAATGAACTATACGCGTTGTTGGCATTTGTTCTAATCAGAATGTTTTCCTCGTGAGGTCATAATAATAATCCCAGTGGTTATTAATAAAAGGATACATAATACCCAAATAGGATATTTATTACCCATTATAAATACTGGGAATATTGGGAATGCTTGCCCAAAACCATTAATTAATTGATGATGTATATGAACGTAAAATAGACTTTTATTAGTTTTTAAATATATCCATCCCAGAATAAAAGTTTGAGCAATTACAATGCATGTAAATTCAATCAACCCATACCCTGCTTGGTGCCCATCTGGTAATAAGAAAAGGGGCATATGGAATAACCACCAAATGGGAATAAGTAATAAACAAGATTTCACAAATTCATATTTTTCTAAAAATCTATCAAAAACAATTCCTCGCCAAACTAGTTCTTCCGTATTAATGACCAGATACATTAAAAAAATAATGAGTCCGTTGCTCATTATATTACCTAATGTAAAAGCCTCAGGCCAATTTGTGTTGGAAAACTTAAGCCCTAGGAATGAGCTAAATAAGCTCATAATAATTGGAAAAAAAATTGCGAATAAAATCACAAAGAGAGAAGCTTTTATCCGAAATAACCTTGAAAAAAAAGATTTTAATCCTGTCTTCCCTTGAGCTTTTAAAATGAATATTATTGCACCTAAAATTGGGCCTAGGGTCATCAATATATCTAAACTCCCTAGAAATTTAGGAATTTTGATCTCATATGCAAAAAGAAGTTGCGGCAATACTCCAATCCAGGAAATGGCAAATACTGTAATTAGAAGACCTTTAAGATTAATGCTTTTCACAATTATTAAGTATTTAGACGTCCATTTTTAGGATTTTAGAAATTCATGCTAACAATGGGATATAGTTATTGATGCTATCCCACATATAACACCAAGTTAATCATAATAGCTGTAAGAAAAGAACGATTATAGACGATAACTCAAGAGCAGACTTCCATAAAAGTTCCGGTCATTGCCAGGATAAAAATAACGAGGGGCACGCCCACCAAAGCTAGATGCATTGATCAAAACCGACTGGGCGTAATGGGTATCGGTAAGGTTGTTAATACCAAAGTCCAAACCAATAGTGATTGTATGGGATAGCTGTTTTTTATAGCCCATTCGGGTATTCAATAAATTGTAAGATTTACTGGATAAGGTGTTGGCATCGGTCAAGGGTATCTCGCCTACATATTGGTAGGTGGTGTTCCAATAGAGTCCGTTTCGCCATTGCATTTGCAAGCCAGAATTCAATCTATGTTTGGGAACTCCAGTCAAAGGGTTACCCGAAAAGTCATCATCCCCATCAATGAATTCCACAAACTTATGGTTGCTATACGAGTAACTCATAAAAGGGGTTATTTGAAATTTTGGACTTAGGGTCAGTTTGTAGTTGACATCCAACTCAATACCTTGATGTTTGGTGCTTCCGGCATTTTTTCCAATAAATTCATCCTCCCCAACCCTTTGAGCGACCAGAAGATTCTTTATTGCCATTCGATAAAGGGCAACTTCAACTTTTAAATTGTTATTGTCCAAAGATAATTGGCTTCCCAGCTCATAATTGGTGCCAGTTTCTTGGGCAATATCAGGGTTTATAACTCCCTCAGGGGTCAACGTCTCTTCCAGATTGGGGTTGGAGTAGCCACGACTTACATTCAAATATATGCTCTGCTTCGGATAAAAAGTATAGTTCAAATTTAAACTGGGTGAAAAAATGACATCAAAACTGCGTTTTCCGCTTGTATTTTCTGTACCGGTATTGAACATATCCCGAAAATCATATTTCGTCTTGTTGATGTTCAAGCCCAATTGCGCTGAAAAAAAACTGGCAAAAGGCAGGGTAAAGGTACCAAAGGCATTGAACTGTGTCCTGAACTCCTGGTTGTCACTCAATGCATTGCCTTGTAAGCTTCCGTTGCCATTATTTTCTTCATATAAATTCTCAAAAGTGCCCCAATTATAATTGTCTTTATATAGTTCTGCCCCAAAAGAGTATTGTGCTGCATTTTCTTTTATTCTAAAATCACCCAAGAAACGTGTTCTAAACCCATAACCGTTGGTGAATTCATCCAAAATGTTAAAAGGCCGAGGCTCATAATGGTCTAAATAGGTATAAAAGACACTTGTGGTATTCGAAAGTTTCTGATTAAAGGCAAGGGAATAGGAAAGTCCTGCCAAGGTATATTTGTTGGCTTCATACCCTTTAGCGGCATTCCAAGTAAAAGCCGCTTGGGTAGGGTCTTCTTCAAAGGCACTCTGGCTTAAGGAACTTGCGATTTGGGCGGTATAATCAATATAATTCAAAAGGAATGCGATCTTGCTTTTCGAATTGATTTTATAAGCTGTATTCAATAATATGCCATCCCGTTCAAAACGGTTATTCTCTCGATAGCCATCTATGGTCATGTGTCCGTAACGCAGTTCCAAGGAAAGTTTATTATCAGCATGGGTAAAACCTAAGCTGTTTTTGATCAGACCATAAGAGCCGAGAGTGAAGTTATTACGAAGAGTAGTAGATTCCAGTAAAGCTTCTTTGGGGTTCAAGATGATTGTACCGCCCAAATTTGCTCCAAAAGCAGTTCCCTTAGGACCTTTGATAACTTCAATCGAATTCATGTTCTCGAGGTCATAGGCTTCAATGGTTGAAAAGCCGGAACCATTGGTAACTGGGATTTCATTGTAGTATAATCTGATTTTATCGGTCCCGAAAAGAGTTCTGGCACCTACCCCACGAATGGTAATCCGGTTGGTATTCAAGGCCCCAGAAAGTACATACACACCAGATATTTGGTTCATTGAGGAAACAATATCCACAGGACTGTAATTCTGAAAAATCTTGGCACCGATTACTTTTGAAGGTACGATCCCTGTTGCCTGTTTGGGTTTTAAGGAGTCCAACAAAATCACTTCTTCCAGTTGGGTTATACTATCATTGAGAATGGTTTCTTGGGCAATAGATATGGTGATGGTAAAAAACAATAGAAATAAAAAAGTGAATAATCTCATAGCGGGAAGATAGGCTGCTAAATTACATATTAAAACAAAACTTCTTTGGTGTTTTTGAATAGGACGAAAAAAGGTAGATTAAAAAGTATAATAAACTCACAGAACGGCAATAAAGAATTACTAATACCTGATATGCCTGTAAATTAAAGGCTATCACAGCATTTTAAATTACTTTAACAACCATGTTGACTTACAATAAAATTAAGGGATTCTTCGTTACTTTAGCAGCATAAAGTAGTGAAAGGACTAGATTGTGACCATAAGGAACTTTCTTTAGTTATATTGTGTTAAGCCATTTATATGAAAAAAATCTGTTTCATTGCTTTCTTATTGGTTGTTTCTGCAATGAATGCCAAGGTATCTAAGGTTGAAAAAGAGGTGCTTTTGGAATTGTTTAAGAGCACCCAAGGGGAATACTGGACGAAGTCTTGGCAGTTGGATAAACCAATTAGCAACTGGCATGGTGTAGAAATTGAAAATGACCATGTTGTTGGCCTTAATTTATTCAACAATAATCTCATTGGTCAATTACCCAATTCAATAGGTAAATTAAAGCACCTCAAGGTGTTGAATGTTGCCTTTAATCAATTGAACGGACAAATACCTACGGGAATAACTTCCTTAAAACAGCTAAATGTTCTTAGAATGGGAAAAAATAGGTTTTCAGGATCAATCCCAGAAAATATTGGGGATTTAAAGTCTTTGGAAATTTTGGATCTATACGATAATGATCTTTCAAGCACTCTACCCTCAGGTATTGGTAAATTGGTCAAAATGCAAATGTTGGTTTTATCGAATAATGCCCTTGAAGGTAAAATCCCAGAATCTATTGACAAATTAGAGGTCCTGGAAGTATTGGAACTTGGCAATAATAAAATTGAAGGATCTTTGCCCGAAGGTTTGGGAAAACTTGTAAACCTTAATCGCTTAGTACTTCATGAAAACAGACTAAGTGGGGCAGTTCCCAGTGCTATTCTCGCATTACCAAAATTAAGGGTATTACAATTACAGAACAATCGATTTGGGGTCGATTTAGAACTAAAAGAAGCGATGAAAGAATCCAGTTTTGCCCTTTTCGACATGGGCCTTAAAACTTTGCGTTTTGAGAGCAAGGATATCCACGATTTTGATATTGAAAGACAGTCAAGAATGGCCGATACCAAGTTCGAGGATGTGGATTAATGTAAGATGACAAGACTGTTGTTCAGTTTAAAACCGATAGCCTAAAGATATACCGCCACGCCCAACAATATCAGTATAAAAATCATCACCAATCAGATTTCGACCAATACCGCCATAAATCTCCGCTACAAATCCTCTTTCAGTCACAAATTTACCACCTACTGAAATTCCTAGTGCAAAAGCTGTGTATGTATTATCGGTTATAAAATCTGTCCCGATGATATCGTCATAAATATAATATTCTTCTTTTCCCGAGTTTAGCATCCCAAAACCTTCTACAAAAAATCCCTTTGCATACTTTTTAGAGAAATATTGTCTATAATACGGGGTCAAAGAGAAAGTTCTGTACTCTTCCAAGGAATTATCATCACCAACGTTGACCAATATACCTATGCCTACCGAGGATTCCTCATTCAAGAGGGTTTCATAGGACATATCCACGAATGTGAAAGCGATGAGGTTAGATGCGTTTAATTTTATTTCATTCCGTTCTAGTGAATTCAATTCATCTTCTTGGGCTTGAACGATAGATGCAACTAAGATAAACAGCAGGGAACAGACTATTAATTTATTCATATATCAAAAAGTATTAATTTTATTAAAATCTAAATCCAATAGAAAATCCACCACGAAACATAAAGGTATCCTGAAAATCCTCAGGATTTATATTCCGTCCTATTCCCGCACTTATTTCCATACTAAATTTATCACTTTGGGTCACCCATTTGTTCCCAACGCCCAATCCTAATGCCGTAGTGCTGTAATCATAGTTCCGAACCCCAAGATTGTTATCCGGTATTTTATCCTCCCCTGTATAATAGAGTCCAAATGCCTCAGCAAAGAATCCACTTCTTGGTGTATATCCAAAATAAGCCCTTAAGTTGGGGCCAATACCAAAATTGCCATTATAATCCATTGCATCATTATCAAAATATATTGTTCCACCAATACTGGTATCTTCATTAAAAAAATACTCATAGGATCCTTCGACCGTACTGCTGGCCAAAAACAAACCAATATTGAATTTGAGTTCATTATTATTATTGAATCTTGGATAGGCCTGCGCACTAGCTAAACTAGCGCTCAAAAATAGGATTACAATACAAAGCTTTTTCATCGCACTAATTTTTTATATTCTTGAAAGAAATCAAATCCTGTTCCAAAGTGGTAAAAGTAGAAATGAATTATCGATTTAGAATCAATAATCAAGGTTTTTAGATAAGCGGAGAAAAGGTGAGCGGGTGCAAAAAACATTCCTTAATTTTAGGCCAAATTTGAACAAGTGAAAATAGTATCATACAACGTAAATGGCATTCGAGCGGCCATGAACAAGGGATTTATAGATTGGTTGAAAGCCACTGACCCCGATGTAATCTGCCTACAGGAAATAAAAGCCATGAAAGAACAATTGGATCTCTCCTTGTTCGAAGAAGTGGGTTATTCGAACAATTATTGGTACAGTGCCAATAAAAAGGGGTATAGCGGCGTTGCCATTTTATCAAAGAATAAACCTGATCATGTAGAATATGGCACTGGAATCGATTATATGGATTTTGAGGGAAGAAACCTTCGTGCAGATTTTAATGGGGTATCCATTATGAGCCTCTATTTGCCCTCAGGAACGAATATGGATAGACTTGATTTTAAGTTGAAATATATGGCCGAATTCCAGCTTTATATTGATCAACTAAAAAAGAAACATCCAAATTTGATTATTCTTGGGGATTATAATATCTGCCATGAAGCCATTGATATTCATGATCCAGTCCGCAACAAAAAGGTATCTGGATTTTTACCGGTAGAACGGGAATGGATTGGCAATTTCATGAAAAGCGGATTCATTGACAGTTTTAGACATTTGAACAAAGAGCCCCATAATTATACCTGGTGGAGCTACCGTGCCAATTCCAGAAATAATAATAAAGGCTGGCGTTTGGATTATGGTATGGTGAGCGAGCCTCTTGAAAATAGATTAAAACGTTCGGTGATATTATCAGATGCCAAACATAGCGACCATTGCCCTATTTTGGTAGAGTTGGGATAATTGTCCTATAGATAACTTTCTGGGATATAATATTCGTAATTTTGCGGATTAAAAATTAAAAGAATCAGTAGCTGAATGATTTATACCAAGTTACCGCATACCGATATTGAAGTAAGTAAAATATGTCTGGGCACTATGACCTGGGGCAATCAGAATACTGAAACAGAGGGTCATGAACAGATGGATTATGCCGTTGACCAAGGCATAAATTTTTTTGATACCGCAGAATTATATCCCATTCCTGCGCATCCTGACCGTTATGCACATTCTGAGAAAATTATTGGTAACTGGTTTAAGAAAAACGAAAATAGGGATCAAATAATCCTTGGCACTAAAATCGCCGGAAATGGTGATTACAGCAAATTCATTAGAACCACAGGTTTTTCTAGGGAATCTATTATAAGTGCCGTTGAGGGTAGCTTGGAACGATTGCAAACAGATTATATTGATGTTTATCAATTGCATTGGCCGGAACGATCTACTAATTATTTTGGACAACGTGGCTATAAACATGATGTTACCGACCATTGGGAAGACAATTTTCATCAAGTTTTGGAAACCCTAAGGGATTTAACACATGATGGCAAAATTAGGCATGTGGGCATATCAAACGAAACCCCTTGGGGAACTATGCGTTTTTTGGAAGAAAGTAAGGTTCATGCCAGTTTACCCCGTGTTGTAACAATTCAAAACCCATTTAGCCTTTTGAACCGTACATTCGAAACTGGTTTGAGCGAAATAGCAATTCGAGAGCATATAGGTCTTTTGGCCTATTCCCCTATGGGCTTTGGAGTTTTAAGCGGTAAGTACTTAGGAGGTAAACTTCCTGATAAATCCAGAATTTCCCTATTCCCAAATTATAATAGGTACGGAGGGGAAAATGCGACAAAGGCCACGCAAAAGTATTTTGACCTTGCCCAAGACCACGGTATATCTTTGGCCCAGATGGCTTTGGCCTTTGTAAATTCCAGGCCTTTTGTTACCAGTAACATCATCGGTGCGACTACAATGGAACAACTCAAGGAAAATATTGATAGCATTGATGTTAAATTAAGCGATGGGCTATTAAAGGATATCAATGCCATACACAGTGAAATCCCGAATCCTTCACCCTAAATAAATAGATATGTATTTTATTAGTATAGGTTTTGGACAGCTTGCATTGATTATCGTAGTGGTACTGATTATTTTGGTATTTGCCAGAATCATGCGCGATAAGCGTTAATCAAACAAACCACTCACAACATCCTCAATCCTGGCAACAAGCTCAATATTGATTTTTGGGTTTTTAAGACTGATTTTGTTGTTCTTGGAAACATAAATTGTATTGAAACCCAACTTTTCGGCCTCGAGAATGCGTTGTTCAATGCGTTGTACGGGTCTAATTTCACCAGCCAAGCCAACTTCAGCTGCAAAACAAACTCCTTTCTCAATGGGGATATCCTCGTTACTCGAAAGAATAGCTGCTATTACGGCAAGGTCAATGGCAGGATCATCAACAGAGATGCCTCCTGTAATATTAAGAAAAACATCTTTCGCTCCCAATTTGAATCCGGCTCGTTTTTCAAGAACAGCCAACAACATATTCAATCTTTTGGCATTGTAACCCGTTGTTGAGCGCTGGGGTGTACCATAAACTGCGGTACTTACCAAAGCTTGAATTTCAATCATCAAAGGCCGCATGCCTTCCACGGTGGATGCAATCGCCGTACCACTGAGACCTTCATCGTTTTTTGAAATCAATATTTCAGATGGATTGTTCACCTCCCTTAGTCCGCTTCCCTGCATCTCATAGATGCCTAGTTCTGATGTTGAACCAAATCGGTTTTTAAGGGCTCGAAGAATTCGATATACATAATTGCGGTCCCCTTCAAATTGAAGTACGGTATCGACCATATGCTCCAAGATCTTAGGTCCAGCGATAGAACCGTCTTTGGTTATATGGCCAATCAATATAACCGGGGTATTGGTTTCCTTGGCATATTTGATAAGCTCTGCGGTACATTCCCTAACTTGGGAAATGCTTCCGGCAGCAGACTCAATATAATCGGAATGTAAAGTCTGTATTGAATCTATAACCACGATATCAGGTTCCATAGCTACAATCTGCTGAAAGATATTTTGGGTTTTTGTTTCCGTAAGGATATAACAGTTTTCGCTGTTGGGAAGAATACGGTCTGCCCGCATCTTAATCTGCTTCTGGCTTTCCTCACCCGAAACATAGAGCGTTTTATAGGGCAATTTTAATGCGATTTGAAGCAATAGGGTACTCTTGCCAACACCCGGTTCACCACCCAATAAGACCAATGAACCTGGAACAAGTCCACCACCCAATACACGATTGAACTCTAAGTCATAGGTGTTTAATCGCAGTTCTGTATCTGTGCTTATTTCATTGACCCTTAATGGTTTTGCTATTTTTTTGGAGCTGTTCGTGGGTTTTTTCCAACCTTTTTTCTCTTCTTTTTGAATGACCTCTTCAACAACGGTATTCCATTCTTTACAGGCAGAACATTGCCCTACCCATTTGGCGTATTGGGTGCCACAGTTTTGGCAGAAAAATGCTGTTTTGGTTTTGGCCATTACCTCTTTGTTGGTTCTGGCTAAAGATAAAGTAAACTTTTAAAAAAGTTAATTGATTATCGATTTTCTGAGTGGAAATTTAGAAACCGAAATCAGCTTTCAAAGCATCAATTTTTTCGAGAGCCATTTCTTTAGTGAGGAAATCAATTTCATCCATTCCAAAAGCCTTTTCAAAGGTGCGCAGCGCTTTCTTAGGTTCCCCTAGTTGTTCGTAGTATTCCCCCTCGAAATAGAATCCCAACATGGTTCCAGGAAATTCAATCTTACATAAGTCCGATAAAGGTTTTAAGGATTCAAAATCCTCTTTTTTACGAGTCCCGGCATAAATTGCCATTACATCATTAAGATCAACTGGTTTTTTAATCCCGAATAGCTTTTCAATAGTTTTGTATTTGTTCTCCAAATAATTGAAAACGGGTTCATCGGAAGTCAATATCTGGGTTTTGTATTCCTTTGGACTAATGGGTTTGAACATGCCAAACATATTATCGAATGCTTTCCCAATACCATAGGTAGCAATTGAAATATGATCAGCCGTTGGATATTCATCAAAATAGTAATGAAGATTCTCTTTACTTATGGCTTTGATGGCATTGTTCATCGCCATGATTCTTGGGATTTGTTTGCTTTTTTCACCCTCAACGATCAATTGATAGAAAATCTGTTGGTTCATAGCCTCCAATCTAGAAGGCACATGAATTTCCATGTTGGGAGCCAAAGTAGGCGAAATATTGATATAGGCGTTGAAAAGTGAATTATCCTTGAACAACCAATAGTTTTCAAAATTGGCTGTGATATCATAACCTACCACCATTTTGAAAGGGGCTGTGTTGTAATTTAAATCAAGATAAGGGATGATCTCCATTCCAAGAAATTCAAAAAATTTATTCCCTTTTTCTGAAGGTAATCCTGTTTGTTTGTCGAAAGCACAATCATCGAAACGAATACTTTCTTTACTCTGGTGAATGCCTACAATTATAGATTCTGGCATGCCGTGGAATTTGCTATAGAATTTAGCCGTTGCCACAACTTGTTCAAACAAGTAATCGGCATCTAAAACCACAATGAGTGGGTGCTTTTTATCTTTATCGTATTCTTCAGGGAAATAATAACTGACATCCCTTCTTTCCTGAAGTTTAAAAGATTCAAATATCTCCTTGGTTATCTGGGCATTAAGGCCAAAACAAAAAAGTACAGCCAAAAGTAAAAGAATACGTTGCATAAAACAGTATTGTGGTAACAGTGGTAGCTACCGGTTTCTGTTCAATAACGGTAATAATAGAAAAGATATTGCCCCGAATACCACAATGACGGCAGTCTGTGAGATCCACATAATCCACCCAAAGGCATCACCTGAAACCGCGCTGATACCGAATATGGCCAACGCTTTGCTCACTGCAATCGGGTATAGGCCAATACCGCCATTTGTAGTGGTCATGGCAAAGGCTCCAGCGACAAAGGCTACCAATAATTGACTGATAGTAAGGTCAACAGTTTCTGAAATCGTGTATTTAATGACCCAAAACATTCCAATGTAACATGCCCAAATGAACAAAGTATGAAATACAAATGCCCATTTGTTCTCCATTTTAAAAATGCTCAATACACCATCTAATAGCCCTTTCACAAAGCCCTTGATTTTAATGGCAATTTTGGTTGAAGACCTTTTTATAAAAAGAATGAAGATTAGAGCACCAATAATTCCGGCAGCTAAAAGTAAAAGAATGCTATTATAATTGAATCCTTTGTTTTGAAGAAACTCAACAATAATTTCAGTTTGTAAAAAAAGCGTTGTTGAAATGATGGTCAAAAGCATGATTACATCTACAATCCTTTCGGTTACAATTGTGCCAAAACCTTTTTCGAATGGCACATCTTCATAGGTTGCCAGTGCCGTGGCCCTTAGAATTTCGCCTGATCGGGGGATTCCTAGATTTGTGAGATAAGATATTAAAACTATGAATAGATTATTGCTCACTTTTGGTTGATAGCCTAAAGGTTTTAAAAGATAGTTCCATCTTATGGCCCTTGAGATATAAGCCAAAATACCTAAGAGAACCGATAATCCCACCCAAAAGAGATCTGCTTCTTTAATATGATAAACGATTTGCTCCCTATCTTCTGCTGAGGTTGAAGTGTACCAGTACCAAACCAAAAAAACTCCCAAGGCAATTGGGAGTATGGTTTTTAAGGTCTTTTTTAAGGGTGTGGTCAAAAAATCAGTTTAACAAATTGGTCTCCTCATTGGGGAATACCAATGCTGGATTAAATTTTTTAGCTTCCTCGATATCCATTCTGGCATAGGTTATCAATATTAGTATATCACCAACCGCGACCTTCCGTGCTGCTGCACCGTTTAAGGTAAGCTCACCACTGCCCCTAGGTCCCGGAATAACATAGGTTTCTAAGCGTTCGCCATTATTATTGTTCACTATCTGCACTTTTTCACCTTGGATAATGTTTGCAGCATCCATCAAATCCTCATCTATGGTTATGCTACCAATATAGTTAAGGTCCGCACCGGTAACCTTTACGCGGTGTATTTTAGATTTTACAACTTCTATTTGCATGGGACAAAGGTAATTAATTAAGGGCTATATTATCTATTAGTCGCACACCTTCGGCATAAACGGCAATAAAGGCCCGATATTTTTTATTTTTTTGTTTTCTAACAATTGGCTTTAATGTTTTGGCTTGGGTAATTTCTATATATTCGAGTTCCAAATCAGGATGTTGCTTAAATTGTTCCGACACCCACTCCTTAACAGTGGTAGCACTTTTCGTGCCAAATATTTTCTTGGCAGATTTTAGGGTTTTATGTATAAATGCCGCCTCTTTTCGAATATTTTTTGATAGCTTTTCGTTTCTAGAGCTAAATGCCAATCCGTTAGCTTCCCTCACTATTGGACAGCCAATGATTTCTACGGGTATTTTTCTTATTTCGGTGAGTTTTCTGATTATCTGAAGTTGTTGAAAATCTTTCTCGCCAAAATATGCCTTATCGGGTTTAACGAGGGCCAATAAAGATTCTACAATTGTGCCGACCCCATCAAAATGTCCGGCCCTAAAAGCTCCTTCCATGACCTGTTCCAATCCATCAAAATCGTAATTAACTGACTTTACTTCTTCTGAATACATTTCGTCAATGCTCGGCACAAATACAATAATATCTTTTGATATTCTTTCAAGGATTTCAATATCGGCCTTTAAGGTCTGAGGATATTTTTTTAAATCATCTGTATCATTGAATTGCGTAGGGTTAACAAAAATACTTACCACCACAGCATTATTTTCTTCAACAGCCCTAGTAACCAGTGCTGCATGACCTATATGCAAGGCTCCCATAGTAGGTACTAAACCAAGACTATGGTTTTCTTTCAAAGTTGAAAGATGTGCAATTAATTGTTTTCTGGTTTTGATCAACAACATACGTTTCTTTTAAAAGCGAGCAAACTTACTATAAATACTGCTAATCTGCATAATTTTTGTAATTTTGCAGCTACCTTTGCAGGATAAATAAAATAATGCTTTTATGAATGGTAAAAAGATATTGTTTGTATCTTCAGAATTAGTCCCCTACCTTCCAGAGAACGAAGTTTCCTTAATGTCATATGAAACCCCAAGGATGGTCAATAGTAATGGCGGCCAAATTAGGATTTTTATGCCTAGATATGGGAATATCAATGAACGTAGACATCAACTTCATGAGGTAATTCGCTTATCAGGGATGAACCTTGTCATTAATGACATGGATATGCCATTGATTATCAAAGTGGCCTCAATACCTAAAGAGCGTATACAGGTATATTTTATTGATAATGAGGAGTATTTTAAAAGAAAGGCAACTTTTACTGATGCTGATGGAAATCTTTTTGAAGATAACGACCAAAGGGCCATTTTCTTTGCAAAGGGCGTTGTTGAAACTGTTAAAAAATTGAACTGGTCTCCTGATATTATCCATGTTCATGGTTGGCTGGCATCCCTTTTACCCTTATACCTAAAGAAATTCTATGCTGATGAACCCTTGTTCGCAGATAGTAAAATTGTCACTTCGGTTTATGGTCAAGGTTTTGAAGGCGAGCTTGATAAAGACATGGTCAAGAAAATAGCATTTGATGGTATTCCGGAAGAAAGTTTCAGCGTACTAAACGCACCTAACTATAATAATTTGTTAAAAGTAGCGGTAGATTTTTCCGATGCTGTTATTTTAGCCGCGGAAGAAATTCCAGAAGATTTACAAAACCATATATCCAACCTAGAAAAACCCGTGTTGCCATTTGTTCCTTTGCAAGGTTTTGAAGAAGCATATGCCAATTTTTATAACACTGAAGTTTTAAAATAATTTAAATGAGTTTTTTTAAGAGATCCAAATTTCCTGTTCTCACAGGAATTTTAATTGTTGTCGCATTTGTTTCCTGTGAAGAAGAAATTACAACTATTGGCGCTGAAGTAAGAGGTGGTGAACCTTTCAAAACAGATAAAGCAGAATTTGACGTTTTTGCATACAATAGTAAAATTGAGGCAGTAAGAACCAATCAATTACCAATTTACCAATTGGGTGTTTATGATGACCCAATTTACGGTAAGACAGAAGCAAGTATAACCTCACAATTATTATTGACTGCCGTTGGTCCAAATTTTGGAGTGTTTTCGCAAGAAGATGAGGATAATTGGGAAAATGATAATAATATAAGCTCTATTCCTGAGGTCGAAACAGTTGATTCGGTTTATCTATATATACCATTTTTAAAGAACCCAAAAGGGGATTTGGATGGTGATGGAGTTGCAGATGAGTATGATATTGACCCACGAGATGCTAATAGTGATACTGACGGGGATGGTTTTACCGATAATGAGGAGCGTATAAGTGGCACCAACCCTTTAATAGAAGATTCAGTAGATGATGAGGATTTCGTTGCCAACAATTTTTCTAAAAAAGTGGATATAGATAGTATTTATGTCAATAGCGAAGCAATTAATAGTAACATTGAAACATCATTTCATCTAAAGGTGGAACGCTCAACTTACTTTTTAAGGGATTTGGATCCAAATACCAATTTTCAAGAAGCACAAGAGTATTATTCATCACAACAGTTTTCCCCAAGCTTTGTTGCCGAAGTTTTGTTTGAAGGCGATTATTCTATTTCAGATGATCAGTTATTATTGGACCAATTTGACAATTCTTCAACGGCAGATATCAATGAGTCCCAGCAAAAAGCCATTTTAGATCCTGGAATCAGAGTCGCATTGGATAATGCTTTTTTTCAAGAGAATCTAATTGATAAGGAAGGTGCCACAGAATTGTTGAGCCAAGCTAATTTTACTGAATTTGTTAGAGGCATACATATTTCAACAGCAACGATTTCAGATGATGTTATGATGTTGTTAGATATGAAAGAATTGGCGATTACTGTTTATTATCATTATAACAAAGTAAATACAAATGATACTTTAGATGATACTTCAGACGATGAAATAGTTGTCGAGAATGCCCAATTTGTTTTATCATCATTGGTAGAGCAAAATGGCTTTGTAAGCGGAAATGCCATAAATACATTGAATGATGAAATTTACCCAGCAACAATTAGTGATGCTTTAAACATGGAGCAAAACGCTTCAAAATTGTACCTAAAAGGAGGAGCGGGAACCTATACAGAATTAAAACTATTTGCAGAAGACGATACCGAAGGTCAAGCATTGATTAATCAGATTAAAGCTAATAATTGGATTATCAATGAGGCAAATCTTGTATTTTATGTCGATCGCGAAACCCTTGATTTTGGGGGAGCTGTTTTAGAACCATCTAGATTATACCTATATAACACTGAAGATAATCTACCATTGTTTAATAGAAACACTGAAAGTACGGATCAAACATCAATCCCTTTATTAGGGGCTTTCCTGAATTATGATGGCGTAATTAACAAATCTTCTGATGGTAAAGGTGAGAAATATACCATAAGAATTACAGAGCATATTAATAATATCCTGGTAAGAGAATTTAATAACAGTCCTTTAGGTCTCACCTTGACACCGGACATTGAGTTTATTGGGATTAATGAGGCAATGATGATGGATGGTAATGCGAAAGATTTGCCTGTCTCCCAAACATTAAGTCCATTAGGAACGATACTTTTTGGAGGACTACCTGAAAATGGTGACAAAAAACTAAAGCTCGAAATCTTCTATACGGAAACAAATTAGTTTTAGTAAGCATAACATATTTCTCCCAAAACATTATTTAATCCCTAATCTTGTTGGTAATATACCACTTATAGAGTTTTGATGTTTTACAACTGAATATTCAAAGGTTTTTCATAATTAACCCTAAATTTGCTGTAAAACGAGTTTTCATCAATTTAACAAACATCATATTATGTGCGGAATTGTAGGTTATATTGGGCATAGAGATGCCTATCCAATTATAATAAAGGGACTTCAGCGCTTGGAATATAGGGGATATGATAGCGCAGGTGTCGCACTTTTCGATGGGACTCATATTAACCTTTCAAAGACCAAGGGTAAAGTCGAGGATTTAAATAAGAAGTCAAAATCATCAATATCATTGGCAGGTAATCTAGGTATTGGCCATACGCGTTGGGCAACCCATGGTGTACCTAATGATGTGAATTCACATCCACATTACTCCAATTCAGGGGATTTGGTGGTCATTCATAATGGGATTATTGAGAACTACGAATCCTTAAAACAAGAATTGACAAAAAGGGGCTATACTTTCTCTTCTGATACTGATACCGAGGTTTTGGTGAATTTAATTGAAGAGGTTCAGAAAACGGAAGGAGTTATGTTAGGGCAAGCCGTACAAATTGCGCTTAACCAAGCAGTAGGTGCTTATGCCATTGCCGTTTTCGATAAGAAAAAACCCGATGAAATCATAGTGGCTAAATTAGGAAGTCCCTTGGCTATTGGTATTGGCGAAAATGAGTTTTTTATTGCTTCAGATGCTTCACCTTTTATTGAGTTTACAAATAATGCCGTTTACCTGGAAGATGGGGAAATGGCCATAATACGACTCGGAAAAGAAATAAAACTGAGAAAAATAAAGAATGATGCTGTTGCCTATCCCAACATCTTGGAACTTCAAATGAATTTGGAGGAAATTGAAAAAGGCGGTTACGATCATTTTATGCTCAAGGAAATATACGAGCAGCCTAGGGCAATTTTAGATACCTATCGCGGTCGATTATTGGCTGATCAGGGTATTATTAAAATGTCCGGAATAGACCAGAATTTAGAGAAATTCCTTAACGCAGATAGAATTATCATTGTAGCCTGTGGTACATCGTGGCATGCAGGGTTGGTTGCGGAGTATATATTTGAAGATTTGGCAAGAATCCCTGTCGAAGTTGAATATGCATCGGAATTCAGGTATAGAAATCCTGTGATAACCGATAAGGATGTATTGATTGCCATTTCCCAATCAGGTGAAACTGCAGATACTTTGGCTGCTATAAAACTGGCCAAGGAAAAAGGCGCATTTGTCTTTGGTGTTTGCAATGTCGTGGGATCTTCAATTTCAAGGATAAGCGATTCAGGGTCTTATACCCATGCAGGTCCTGAGATTGGAGTTGCTTCCACAAAGGCATTTACAACACAGATTACGGTCCTTACCTTAATGGCACTCAAATTGGCTAAAGAAAAAGGCGAATTTTCAGAATCCAGGTTCCATGAATTTTTGACCGAACTAGAAACAATCCCAGCTAAGGTTGAAAAGGCGTTGGTATCAAATACCTTGGTTGAGATTATTGCTGATGTATATAAAGATTCTACGAATTGCCTGTACTTGGGTAGGGGATATAATTTTCCGGTTGCCCTTGAGGGTGCTTTGAAACTTAAAGAGATTAGTTATATACATGCCGAAGGGTATCCCGCAGCGGAAATGAAACACGGTCCAATAGCACTAATCGATGAGCATATGCCTGTAATTGTAATTGCAACGAAAAAGGGACATTACGAAAAAGTGGTCAGTAATATTCAAGAAATTAAATCACGAAAGGGTAAAATCATTGCTATAGTTACAGAAGGTGATGAACAGGTGAGGGATTTGGCGGACCACGTGATTGAAGTTCCAGAAACTTTGGAGAGCTTAACACCGCTATTGACGACTATACCATTGCAGTTATTATCTTACCATATTGCAGTTATGAGGGGTTGCAATGTAGACCAGCCAAGAAACTTGGCAAAATCAGTTACGGTAGAATAGATTTTAAAATATTTTTACGTTTTTGAAGACCATGATATTTATCTTGGTCTTTTTTGTATGTAAATTATAGATTACGCATTTTTAGGTAGTAAATATTAGTAAATTAATATTATGCGCGCATAATTATTTTAATTTTTCCATTATCGATATAAAAAAATCTGTATATTGGCAAATAACTAATTTAACTATAACTATAATGAGAACGATACTATTTTTATCCCTGTTAATGTTGGGCACTATAGGTTTCGCCCAAACTACTATCAACGGAAATGTTGTTGACCAAAACAATGAGCCCGTACCAGGAGCCAACGTACTAATTGTTGGTAAGGCAGTAGGAGCTGTGTCGGATTTTGATGGTAATTTTACTTTGCAAACTTCTGAAACTCCCCCATTTCAATTAAAAATAACAAGCATTGGTTATACCGATGAAACTGAGAACATAACTTCAAACAATCAAACGGTGACTATTGTATTGTCTGAATCATCAACGATTCTTGATGAAATCGTTATTTCGGCTTCCAGAACCCCTGAAAGATTATTCGAATCGCCTGTGACTGTTGAGCGTTTTGGGCTTCAAGAAATCAAGAATACAGCTTCTGCGGATTTCTATGATGGACTTGAAAACCTAAAGGGCGTAGATGTGAACACTAACAGTTTGACCTTTAAATCTGTGAATACGAGAGGTTTCGCAACATTCGCAAACAATCGTTTTATGCAATTGGTAGATGGGATGGACAATTCAACACCGGCCCTTAACTTTCCAATAGGAAATTTAGTAGGTATGATTGAAACGGATGTTCAAAGTGTGGAATTACTTCCAGGTGCTTCTTCAGCATTATATGGTGCAAATGCCTTTAACGGCATCCTTTTTATGCGAAGTAAAAGCCCTTTTGATTATTCAGGGATAAGTGTTTCTGTAAAAAGAGGTATTACCTCTCAGAAAGCTTCAGGAGATAATGCCTATACAGATATTGGAATTAGAGCGGCATACAAATTCAGTGATAAATTCGCAGCCAAAGTCAATTTTGGGTATTTACAGGGTACTGATTGGGCGGCAACAAGTGAGGTAGATAAAACGACCCCTGGTGGTACTCGGGCAGATTTGAATTACGATGGTATAAATGTATATGGGGATGAAGTATCTACAGATATAAAAGAAGTTGCAGTAGTACTTGAAGGTTTAGGCGTTTTACCTGCTGGGGCAAATGCGTTGGTTCCTTCAGTGGATGTAAGTAGAACTGGATATAATGAAAGTGATTTAACCAATTATAATGCGGAAAGCATTAAGGCAGATTGGGGTTTGTATTATCGTCCAATAACTGGTAATAGTTTAGAACTTTCTTATGTGGGTAAGGTAGGTACAGGTACCACAATTTATCAAGGTTTAAACCGATACAATATTGATGGGTTTTTCCAAGAGCAGCATAAAATTGAGGTTAAACATGATAATTTCTTTTTAAGAGGTTATTTGGTTGCAGATAAAGCCGGAGATTCATACGACATGGTATTTACAGGAATTAATATCAACAGGGCATGGAAAGATGACAACACTTGGTTTGGAGAATATGCTGGTACTTACGTTCAAGCAACGCTGGGTGGCGCAACAGATGCCCAAGCACATGCAGCAGCAAGAGCCCAGGCGGAATCTGGTCGTTATTTACCTGGAACTCCAGAGTATCAAGCAGCTTTTAACAGAAGCATAAACGATCCCGACCTAAGCACAGGTTCAAAATTCCAGGATGCTTCAAAATATTACCATGCTGACGGAAATTATAATTTTAGCCATTTAACCAAGGACTTTGCCGATATTCAAGTTGGTGGTTCGTACAGAAAATATAGTTTAAATTCTTTTGGAACCATATATACTGATTTTGATGGCCCTATTGATTACTCGGAGTTTGGTATATATACACAGCTTCAAAATAATTTTGAATTAAATGAAACCATGGATTTAAAATTGACGGGTTCCGTTCGTTATGATAAATCCGAATTTTTTGACGGTTTCTTTTCTCCAAGAATTTCTGCTGGTTTGACTGTAAATGGAAGTCATAATATTAGGGCCTCTTTACAAACAGGATTTAGAAACCCAACAACTCAAGATTTATTTATAGGATTGGATGCTGGTAGGGCAATCCTTGTTGGTTCTGCACCGGAAAACTTAGATAGATGGTCAAGGGATTATTCAGTAAGCGGAAGTGGTCAATTGGCAGGACAACCCGCTACGGTAACTCAAACAGGTGCAGTAGCTTATAACAATTCTTACAATGCCGAATCTACTGAAATATACAAAGTAACGGGAAATATAAGTGATTTGGTTGTTTCAAATCCTGATTTAGTGAAGCCGGAACAAGTTACTTCCGCCGAAGTAGGCTATAGAGGGAAATTAAAAAAGCTAACCATAGATTTTAGCGCGTATTATAACAGCTATAAGGATTTCATTTCCCAAGAAGCTGTTAGATCGCCTTACTATGGTGTTGTTGGGGATGGAACATTATCTGTTGATGCAATTGGTAGAGGGGATTATCAAACGTATAGCGCCTATACGAACGCTGATGTGGATATTAACTCCTATGGAGCATCATTGGGGTTATCTGCCAAAGTATTTGGTAATTTTGATTTGAGCGGAAGTTATACTTATGCAAAACTTGATTTTGATCAAGAGGCTAATCCAGGATTTACAACAAATTTCAATACACCCGAGCATAAATTCAAAGCCTCTTTTGGGAATACCAATTTATTTGAAAATTTTGGATTTAATATAGCGTACCGGTTTAGCGATGATTATTTCTGGGAAGCTACTTTTGGAAATGGTGTTGTTCCAGAATTTTATACTGTTGATGCGCAAATCAATTATGCTGTGCCAAGTATAAAATCTTCATTTAAATTAGGAGCAACTAATCTTTTAGGTGATGAGTACTTTACTGCTTTTGGAACAGGTTTTATTGGTTCTATGTATTATTTATCATGGACAATAAATAACTAATAAAAACTAAAAAACTTTACGATGAAAAATATAAAATATATATTGTTGATAGCTTTTCTTGCTGCTTTTGTTGCCTGCAATGACGAAGAAGATTTTAGTACTGTTGAAGCAGCTGTTGAATTACCGGCATTGTCTTCAGGATCTGCGGATTTTTCTAATTATGTCGCGGTTGGTGCGTCATTTACGGCAGGATATACTGATGGAGCTTTATTCAAAACTGCACAAGAAAATTCTTTTCCAAATATATTATCACAACAATTTGCAAATGTTGGAGGTGGAGCTTTTACACAGCCTTTGACCAATGATAATTTTGGTGGTCTAGCCGCCAACGGAGCTCGAATTGCAGAACCAAGACTTGTTTTTGGTGGTGCAGGGCCTGTTTCATTAGAATCGCTTATTGGGCCAGTAACCCCTACAACGGATGTGGTATTGAATAACCCTACAGGACCTTTTAACAATATGGGAATCCCAGGTGCTAAAAGCTTTCACCTACTAGATCTTGGTATTCCTGGATCTGGATATGGGGATATTAATGGGTTAGGGGTTTATGCAAATCCTTATTTCATAAGAATGGCATCTAGTCCATCGGCAAGTGTATTGGGAGATGTTATGGCACAAAATCCCAGTTTCTTTACGTTGTCAGAGATTGCAGGAAATGATGTGCTATCTTATGCGCTTTCAGGTGGAACTGGCGTAGATCAGGCCGGTAATTTTAATCCTGCTACTTATGGTATTAATGATATTACGGACCCCAATGTTTTTGCTCAAGCATTTAATGCTACTGTAACTACATTAACCTCTAATGGGGCAAATGGTGTCATTGCAAATATTCCTTATATTACAGATTTACCTCATTTTACAACGGTTCCTCATAATCCATTAGATCCTTTAGATGAAGATCTTGCAGCCTATGCGGCTCAAATACCTTTGTTAAATACAATATTTGGTGCATTAAACCAGATTTTTGCGCAAGTAGACCCTTCGCGTATTATTTTGTTTTCTGAAACAGAAGCAAGTGCAGTCGTCATAAAAGATGAAAGTTTAGCAGATATTTCAGCTATAATTTCTGGAGGATTATTATGCAAATCTTCCCGCGTTCGAAGCCTTTATTGGGCAATTTGGATTGCCACCTCAGGCAGCAACTAGTGTAGCAGGTTTATTAGGATTAGTTTATGGTCAAGCAAGACAAGCAACAGCAGATGATTTATTGGTATTACCTAGTTCCACAGTCATTGGTACAGTCAATACAGCTAATGTTATGGCATTAATGGGATTGGGCTTACCTCAGGAATTGGCAGGGCAATTTTCGGCTGAGGGTATTACTTTGCCATTAGAGGATAAATGGGTGCTTGTTCCTTCGGAACAACTTGAAATTAAAACAGCAACAGATGCTTTTAATAGTACAATAGCTGATGCTGCGACTACAAATGGTCTGGCTTATGTTGATTTTAAATCAATATTAGAGCAAGCATCAACAACTGGAATTCCTTCAGGAGATTATACATTAACTACGAATTTGGTTACTGGCGGTTTAGTAAGTCTAGATGGTATTCATTTAACCGCAAGAGGTTATGCTGTAATGGCAAACGAGTTTATGAAGGCGATAGATGCTACTTATGGATCAAATTTTGAAGAATCTGGTAATTTGGTTGATGCTGGTAATTATCCAACAAATTTTTCACCAACACTACAATAACAGCTTTAAAGTAATTTATAAAAAAGGAGCAATATTTTATTGCTCCTTTTTATTTGTTTAAAATCCTATTAAACTATTTTTAATTTAATTGTAATAACATATCTTTGCAGCCTGAAAAACAAAGGTTAATGAACCTTTTTTAAGATATAGAATTTCCTTAAAACATAAACACGTAAGTAATGTCGAAAGTTGCAGGTATAGTTTCCCAGATAATTGGGCCAGTAGTTGATGTTCAATTTCAATCGGGATCAGACCTCCCCAACATTTATGATTCCCTTGAAATTACCAGAGAAGATGGATCAATCTTGGTTTTGGAAGTTCAATCACATATTGGTGAGAACACCGTAAAAACCGTAGCTATGGATTCTACCGATGGACTAAGTAGAGGTACTGAAGTAATTGCTACGGGAAATGCAATTCAAATGCCAGTTGGGGATGATATTTACGGACGTTTGTTTAATGTAATTGGTGATGCTATCGATGGTATTGGTAATTTACCCAAAGCAGGTAAAGACGGCTTGCCTATTCACCGTGATCCACCTAAATTTGAAGACCTTTCGACATCCACTGAAGTGCTTTTTACAGGAATCAAAGTTATCGATTTGATCGAGCCTTACGCAAAAGGCGGTAAAATTGGTTTGTTTGGTGGTGCCGGTGTTGGTAAAACAGTATTGATCCAAGAATTGATCAACAACATTGCTAAAGGCCACGGTGGACTTTCAGTTTTCGCAGGGGTAGGGGAACGTACTCGTGAAGGGAACGATTTACTTCGTGAAATGTTGGAATCTGGAATTATAAAATATGGTGATGACTTTTTACATTCTATGGAAGAAGGCGGATGGGATTTATCAAAAGTTGATAAGAAAGTAATGAAAGAGTCTAAGGCTACTTTCGTTTTCGGACAGATGAACGAACCTCCCGGCGCTCGTGCACGAGTTGCGCTTTCTGGATTGACCATTGCTGAGTATTTCCGTGATGGTGCAGGGGAGGGTCAAGGAAAAGACGTATTGTTCTTTATCGATAATATTTTCCGTTTTACACAAGCAGGTTCAGAGGTATCGGCACTATTGGGTCGTATGCCATCTGCTGTAGGGTACCAACCAACATTGGCAACTGAAATGGGAGCTATGCAAGAACGTATTACTTCAACCAAAAGAGGTTCCATTACATCTGTACAGGCGGTTTATGTACCTGCGGATGATTTAACGGATCCAGCACCAGCAACAACATTTGCCCACTTGGATGCAACTACGGTATTGTCTCGTAAGATTGCTGAGCTTGGTATTTACCCAGCAGTGGATCCTTTGGATTCCACTTCTAGGATTTTGACACCGGAGATTTTAGGAAAAGATCATTATAACTGCGCACAACGTGTAAAAGAGTTGTTGCAACACTATAAGGAATTACAAGACATTATTGCCATTTTGGGGATGGAGGAATTGTCTGAAGAGGATAAATTGGCTGTGGGTAGGGCTAGGCGTGTACAGCGCTTCCTTTCACAACCTTTCCATGTAGCTGAACAGTTTACGGGTATCCCTGGGGTGTTGGTAGATATTAAAGAAACCATGAAAGGATTCAACATGATTATGGATGGGGAATTAGATCATTTACCAGAATCTGCTTTTAACCTAAAAGGAACCATCGAAGAGGCTATCGAAGCTGGAGAGAAAATGCTTGCAGAAGTTTAGCCGAAGCCAATACTGAACTTGTTTCAGTATGCTTTTATCTATTAGAAAATCGTAAGACCCTGAAACTAGTACAGGGTAGTTAAACAAGTTTAACTATGTATTTAGAAATCGTATCACCGGAAGCAACTTTATTCGCAGGCGAAGTAACCTCGGTAACGGTGCCTGGAATCAATGGGGAGTTTCAAATGTTGAAAGATCACGCACCAATAGTTTCTTTACTTCAAAAAGGGAATGTGGTTGTTGATGGGGACATCACCATTGATGAGGAGTACGAAAGCAAGTTCACCAAAGATGCCAAAGGAAAAACGGTTTTAGCGATCACAAGTGGTACCATTGAGATGAAGGATAACAAGGTTATCGTTTTAGCGGATTAAAAGCAGATATTATTTATAATGGAGCCATACTTTTTGTATGGCTTTTTTTATCTAAGGATTATCAGTTCCCAATCCTGCCCTACTGAATTATGACTTTTCAAATGCTTGATACCAATTGTGTAATGTGCATTTAAAGAGCGTATGTTTTTAGCATCAACTTCAGTGATGATAAAATCGAATTCAGGTT
The DNA here is from genome assembly GCA_963768235.1 of uncultured Flavobacteriaceae bacterium. Taxonomy (GTDB): domain Bacteria; phylum Bacteroidota; class Bacteroidia; order Flavobacteriales; family Flavobacteriaceae; genus Maribacter_A. The sequence continues at coordinate 261,996 of CAVYHF010000007.1, read as the reverse complement.
TTAGAAAATCGCTCATATTTTGGTACAGATTCCTGAATACGCCTTTTTTTCGATATTCCTTGTCAATACAATTCTGACTCATGGCAATGTAGTTGCTAGGTTTTAGGTTGACCGCTTAAATTTCATCGAACATGGATTTTAGCACTGCTATTACTGCAGAAAATAGGGGATGCATACAAAGTGCACAACCAACAACTTTATCATCTACCTTGGCTATGATATGGGGACAAACGGCATTCATCTTTCGTAGGATATCAAAAGTATGTGCGACAGTTACAAAGCCTTCATGTCTTAGATCCTTATCAGGAATGTTATCAAATAGGTTCTTTTGTTGTAGCTTTAGAATTTGATGTAATTCCTTATCGGTATTAGATCTGCAATACCTTATATTCAATTTACTCACTTTTCAACCACGCTTTTCTTTTTGTCAATGCTTCTTTTGAAGCAGCTTCATTGATAAATATTTTGTATGTGGGACTCGCATCTAATTTAACGATGGTCTTTTTTTCTTGGCCAAAGCGTGTGAAGTTAATTTCTAAAACATCATCCACTTTATATTGTTGAATAATGTCATTGAATTTTTGCCCTTTCTCAAAACCATTGCCATTAATACTAGTTAGAACATCCCCTTTTTCCAAGCCTGCGTTATAAGCAGCTCTATTCATTGTTGTATTTCGCTGTATTATCGCAGTACCAGCTTCAGTTATGCCCACAGATGCCCCAAAATAGGGCTTATTTGCATTTTGCTGTAGAGTAACCCCCACAGATTCAAACAGTTTTTTAAAATCAGGCATTTCGCTGTTATGGATGTAGGTATTGAAAAATGCATCGCCAAAGGCTTTGCCAGCATATTTATTCAAGGATTGATGTAAATCTTCAATGGTATAGGGCGTTTCATTTTTTCCATACTGCTGCCAGACCATTTTCATATAGTCATCCAAGTTCAAATTTTCCTGTCGTAACGAAAGGTCCAACGCCAAACCAAGAACACTTCCGTAGGAATAATACGAAATAAAGGTATTGTCTCGATTTACTGGATCAACTGAAGTAGCTGCATCGACAAATGGTGCTTGATAGCTCATTTCTATTGGATTGAAGAATTGCCTTCCATTAGAATTCCATACATAATTGAAGCCACCAGCAAGACCTTCTACATAAGTTTTTGGTGTTATAAGTCCGGCTCTGCATAAAATAAGATTGGTATAATAGCTCGTAAAACCTTCTGCAAACCAAAGTTCACCACTCATATTGGCTACCTCAAAGTTAAAAGGTTCCAAGGATTCAGGTCTGATTCGCTCTACATTCCACGCATGGAAAAATTCATGGGAAACCGTTCCTATATTACGCTCCATACCACCTTTAGCCAAACTACGCGTACTGGTTAAAACAGTTGAATTGCGATGCTCCATTCCATCTCCTGAGGCATTGGGGACATAGCAAGCCAAAAAGGTATAAGTATCATAATCAAATTTTGGTAATTCACCGAAAACTTCCGTTTCTGCCAATACCACTTTTTTCACTTTTTCAAAATAAGTATCTACTTCTTGTTCAGTGCCATTATGGTGTAATGCCAATCTCACGTTTTGCAAACCAACTTTGAATTCGCGTAGGCTAAAATCACTTATTTCAGTAGGGCTATCCATAAAATATTGCAAATTGGGTGCTGAAAATGTAGTGCCAGATACCAATGGTAATTGCGTTACCACCTTCCAGTTGAGGTCTTCCCTTACATTAAACTTGACCTCTAAAGGTATTTCACTCAAACTAGGTGCAAACATAAAAGTTGCAGGAATGTTCAAGTGGGCGTGTGTTTCATCTATCTGTGCATAGGTGCCATCACCACGATTTGCAAATAATGTATAGCTGATATTTATGGTTCCATCATGGCCATTAATTCGCCACTCGTGGTTATTCGGACGCATCACCTGCAAACTATTTCCCTTACTATCGGTTGCGTTAAGGCCATAAACATTTTTGGCGAATTCATGCAAGGCATAACGTCCTGGCGATGTACGACTCATTCTTACCGCTAGGGTATCTTCCTTAATATTGGAAAATACAGCTTTTATCTGTGCTTCATGATGAACTGCATTTTCGAATGATATTTCATAGAAAATGTTTTGGGAGGTTGCTGTGGATGTAAAAGTGACTAAAGCAACTAAATAGAATAAGGTTCTCATTTTCTTAAGGTTAATGCTAACGAATATAGCATTTAAATTGCTAAATATTACCTTTGCTTTATGGAGCAATTCCCAAAAAAATTATTGGCTAAACTCTCGGAAAGAGAGGATAATAATGCATTAAGAAGTTTACCGAATCCAAACAGATTGATTGACTTCTCATCCAATGATTATTTGGGGTTGGCCAAGAATGAAGAGGTATTTCATCATGCCATGAAATTATTGAAAGAACATAGTTTAGTGCGAAATGGAGCCTCTAGTTCCAGACTGCTATCGGGTAACCATTTACTTTATACTGAACTTGAAAAAGAGCTGTGTGACTTTCATGAAGTTGAATCTGCTTTGGTATTTAATTCTGGCTATGATGCCAATATTGGATTTTTTGATACCGTGCCCCAGCGTGGTGATGTAGTGTTTTATGATGAATTTATCCATGCGAGTATTCGTGACGGAATTAAAATGGGAAACGCGAAGAGCTTCAAGTTCAAACACAATGATTTAGAAAACTTAAAAACTGTAATTGAACGGTCAGTTCGAACGCAGTCGAGAACGCCGGACACGAATGTCTACATTGTGACCGAATCCGTTTTTTCAATGGATGGGGATTCCCCTGATTTAGTGGCAATGGTTAAATTCTGTACATCCAACAATTTTCATTTAGTGGTTGATGAAGCCCATGCCATTGGTGTCTATGGGAAAAGCGGAGAAGGACTCGTGCAGGAAATGGGATTACAAGATCAGGTATTTGCACGGATTATTACTTTCGGTAAGGCCATGGGTTGTCATGGAGCTGCTATCTTGGGGAGCAAAGTATTGAAAAATTATCTGATCAACTTTGCCAGGAGTTTTATTTATACAACTGGCTTGCCACCACATTCAATTGCCACCATCATCGCCGCCTATGCCAATTTAGTTTCTTCTGGAAATCCGCAACAAAAACTACAGGAGAAAATCCTATTATTTAATCTTGAAGTTGAACAGTTAGGTCTTCAAGGGCGTTTTATTAAAAGTAATTCGGCCATTCACTGTTGTATTGTTCCAGGAAACGATAAGGTAAAATCGGTTTCGCAAAAAATAAAGGACAAAGGTTTTGATGTTAGGCCAATTCTGTCACCAACGGTTCCGATAGCTAAGGAACGTTTAAGGTTTTGTATTCATTCCTATAATTCCACAGAAGAAATAAAAGAAGTTTTAGGACTATTAGATTCATATATTTGAGGTTATGGAAGACCTGTTTTACACCATTGGCTCTTTTGATTACCCTGCTGATGTTCAAATTATAAAAGGAAAATTAGAATCGGAGGGAATCCCGGTTTTTCTTCGTGACGAAAACACTTTGAATTCCGATCCATTAATCAGTTATGCTATAGGTGGAGTAAAATTAGAAGTGTACAGTAAACACAAAGAAAAAGCATTGAAGATTTATAATGAGATACGTGCCTACGCTGTTGACAATGACGGGAACCCTATTGTTTGTCCAAATTGCAAAGCCAAAAGATCAGAAGCGTATTATAGTCGAAAAGGAATTTTTCTAAAACTTTTTCCTTTTTTTGAAAGTAGAAAGTATAAATGTATGCAGTGTGGCATGATCACAAAAGCAAATTAAAATTAAATACCTCTGCTAAAGCTTTTTCATTGCTGAAAGGATTATTAAGGCATTACATCTGAACATAAAAATCAATTAAACAAAACAGATGAAACGAATTTTTGTTACTGGAATATCAACTGAAGTGGGTAAGACCATAGCCTCAGCGATTATCACAGAAGCACTTAAGGCCGACTATTGGAAACCCGTACAGGCGGGTGAATTGGATAATACTGATAGCCATAAGGTAGCGCGCTTGATATCCAATAACAAAACAAAAATACATGCATGTAATTATGAACTCAACACCCCCATGAGTCCACATGCAGCAGCAGTAATTGATGGGGTCACCATTGAAGTAAATAATGTCTTTGAGCCTGAAACCGAAAATCATCTGGTCATTGAAGGTGCAGGCGGATTATTAGTGCCACTAAACGATACTGATACCGTTATGGATTTGATATTGCCCAATTACAAAATTGTAGTGGTTTCCAGGCATTATTTGGGGAGTATAAACCATACACTTTTGACCATTAATTGGCTTCAATTAAAAGGATATGATATTTCAATTTTATTCAGTGGAGATGAACATCCGACTACTGAAAGTATTATTCTTAAAAAAACCGGGGTCAAATCCATCGGAAGAATCAATGAAGAAAAAACCTTTGACCAAGAGGTAATTAAAAAATATGCCGATATGTTTCGACCTAGTTTAGAGTCACTTTAACCGTTGTACTATTTCCACCTTTTCAACAGTTACCTGTATTTTATAATGCTCTAAAAAGTAAGCATCAATATATTCGTTTTCCGTAATTTGTTTCTTATTAAAAACCCTCCTTTTCTTTTGAAAAACCACAGTTTTAGGCTTTATTTATCATGAATTGATAAGGTATTATTTCCCATCTTTGCAAGACATATAAAATACGAATGTATTGAATTCAATGGCAATAAAAAATCTTTCCGAACGCGATAAAAAACATCTGTGGCACCCTTTGACACAACATAAGCTGCACCCTGAAATGATGGGTTTGGTAAAAGCCAAAGGAGCCTTGTTAATTGATGAGGCAGGAAATGAATATATAGATGGTATTGCTTCTTGGTATACTTGTATGTATGGGCATTGCAATGATTTTATTTTGGAAAAAGTCATTGGTCAAATGCAGCAATTGGATCAAGTGGTTTTTAGTGGATTCACACACGAACCTGCAGTTAAATTGTCTGAAGAGCTTATTAAGATATTGCCCAATAATCAAGAAAAACTGTTCTTTTCCGATAATGGATCAACTGCTACCGAAATTGGTATTAAAATGGCATTACAATACCATTTTAATAAAGGTGAAAAACGTAATGTTATGCTGGCTTTTGAAGACGGTTTTCATGGCGATACTTTCGGTGCCATGTCCGTTTCAAGTCTATCTGTTTATAATGGGCCGTTTAAGGATTTCTTAATTGAAGTTGATCGGATTCCTGTTCCAACTAAAGATAACGGTAAATCGATCATTGCTCAATTGGAATCAAGATTAGAAAATAATAATATTGCTGGCTTCATTTATGAACCATTGGTCCAAGGTGCTGCAGCCATGAAAATGCATGATGTTGATGGACTTAATAAAATCCTCACACTATTGCAAAAATACAATGTGCTGACCATTGCTGATGAGGTAATGACCGGTTTTGGTAAAACAGGAACCAATTTTGCATCTGATCAAATTGAAACCAAGCCCGACATTATCTGCTTGTCCAAAGCCCTTACCGCAGGTTTAATGCCTATGGCCATCACCTCCTGTAGCCATGATGTTTATGATGCGTTTTACAGTGATGATTTGGCCAAAGGACTGTTTCATGGGCACACCTATACGGCAAACCCTTTGGCTTGCACGGCGGCATTGGCAGGGATAGAACTTTTACAATCTGTAGATATTCAAACCAGCATAGATCGAATCACAAAATCGCATGAATTCTTTGGTGCCGAGATTGAGTCACATCCAAAAGTTGCCAGTATTCGGCAATGCGGAATAATATTTGCCTTGGATTTGAACGTGCAAATGAAGCGATATGGCAATCTTCGAGATAGACTTTTTAAACACTTTATGGATAATGGGGTATTTTTGCGTCCTTTGGGCAATACCATTTATATTCTTGCACCTTATATAATCACAGATGAACAGTTGAAGAAAATTTATGCTTCGATAAAAGATGTACTCTCTTTAGTTTGATTAAAAAATAGTCAAGTGAACAATCCTATTTCAATAACATCCATAGCGTCGATATCTCCTTTAGGTACATCCCTTGAGGAAGCTTGGAATGCTTACCAAAACAATGGTCATTTCATTACAACAAAGTTAATTGGGGATAAAAAGGAATATGTGTCAATATTGCCCGAAAATGCCAGGTCGAAAATTGACGCCTTGCGGAACTCAGATTCCAATTATAAAGATCTGGATAATTCAGTATTGTATGCCATTTGCGCTTCTAGAATGGCCATAGAAAAGGTGGGTTGGTCTTCCACTGACAATTTTGGCATCAACATAGGTTCTTCACGTGGTGCTACAGCATTATTTGAACAATATCATGAAGAGTTTTTAAACGCTAAAAAAGCTTCAACCTTATCATCTCCCACTACAACATTAGGTAATATTTCTTCATGGGTAGCCCATGACCTGCAAACCAAAGGACCTGAAATTTCCCACTCCATAACCTGTTCCACAGCATTACATGCCCTTATAAATGGAGTGGCATGGCTAAAGAGCGGTATGGCCAATAAGTTTTTGGTCGGCGGGAGTGAAGCTCCTTTGACACCGTTCACCATTGCCCAAATGAAGGCAATGCGCATTTATGCCAAACCAAAAGTCGCCTTGAGCGCAGTCGAAAGGGCTTATCCATGCAGAGCAATGGACTTACAAAAAAAGCAAAACACCATGGTTCTTGGTGAGGCCTCATCTATTGCCTGTTTGGAACTAGGAGTCCAAAAAAACACCTTGGCAGTTATTGAGGGAGTTGGGTACGCAACAGAAGTATTGGAACATAACATTTCCATATCAACAGATGCGATTTGCTTTCAGCGTTCCATGAAAATGGCCTTGGGTAATACCAACCCGGATGATGTTGATGTAATCGTCATGCACGCTCCAGGAACAGTGAAAGGGGATTTGTATGAAAAAGCTGCTATCGACAAAATATTTTGTGGCAAAACACCATTTCTTACTTCAAATAAATGGAAAGTGGGTCACACTTTTGGAGCTTCGGGCTTGTTGAGTTTGGAATTGGCTATTCTTATGATGCAACACGATGAGTTTATTGGAACGCCTTTTGATAATTATATTTCAGCCCCTGAAAAAGTGAATAAGGTTATGGTGAATGCGGTCGGTTTTGGCGGAAATGCTGTTAGTATATTATTAAAATATTCTTCTCACGACACATAGAATCCTAAAGACAAGCATACTCATTTCAAATAATTAATACCCAAGATAATTACAATATCTGCGGATAATGGATTAATTTCGCTCCTTATTTAATTTTAGCATATGGGCGCTACAAGACACGATTGGACCAAGGAGGAAATCCTTGAAATATACAATAAACCATTAATGGAATTGCTTTACGAAGCAGCTACCGTACATCGCAAAAACCATGACCCAAATGAAGTTCAGGTTTCTACTTTACTTTCCATAAAAACTGGGGGTTGTTCAGAAGATTGTGGCTATTGTCCCCAAGCAGCCAGATATAATACAGATATTGAAGGAAACGACCTAATGTCAGTACCACATGTAAAGGCGCAAGCACTTCGAGCAAAAGAATCTGGTAGTTCTCGAGTTTGTATGGGAGCTGCTTGGCGTAACGTAAAAGACGGTCCGGAATTTGACCAGGTGCTTGAAATGGTACGGACCATAAATAAGTTGGATATGGAGGTTTGCTGTACTTTGGGCATGGTAACCGAAAACCAGGCCAAACGCTTGTCTGAAGCTGGCCTTTATGCTTATAACCACAATTTGGATACTTCTGAAGATTACTATAAGGATGTAATATCCACTAGGGCTTTTGAAGACCGATTGGAAACCATTGACCATGTACGCAAGAGTAATATTACCGTTTGTAGCGGTGGTATTATTGGTATGGGTGAAAAGTTAGAGGATAGAGCTGGTATGTTAGTAGCCCTTTCTTCATTGAATCCACAGCCAGAATCCACGCCAATAAACGCGTTAGTTCCCGTTGCGGGCACACCAATGGAAAATATTGAACCGATTGAGATTTGGGAAATGATCCGTATGGTGGCAACAACCCGAATTGTAATGCCTGAAACCCAAGTAAGATTATCAGCTGGTCGTACCGAAATGAGTAAGGAAGGTCAAGCACTTTGTTTCTTTAGTGGGGCCAATTCAATTTTTGCCGGTGATAAATTGTTGACCACTCCAAATCCTGATGTAAATGAAGATATGGCAATGTTCGAGGTTTTAGGGCTTAATCCACAGAAACCGTTCACAAAATTCGAACAGCCCAAGACGGTTGAGGCAGAGGATTCAAATTATGAGTCATTGGATGAAAAACCAAAATGGACAAGACCAGGACATACCATTGAGCGTAACGAAAAAGCCAAGCAAAAGGCGAAATTGAACAACTAATTTGATACAATTAGTAGATTTTTAGATGTTTATTTCTAGGGTTTTATAAATTTACTGCATAATTCAACCCATTTAAACTTGATCTTAAACGAAATTCCCAGGGTAAGAACCATTACCAAAAAGGCTTTTATCAATACGTATTTTAAGCCGCAAAAACCAGTCGTCATTGAACGGCTTATTGGGGATTGGCCTGCCTACTCAAAATGGAGTTTAGACTATATGCGTGATATTGCGGGGGATAAAGAAGTACCCTTGTATGATGATAGACCAGTTCATCATGAGGATGGTTTTAACGAACCTCATGCTAAAATGAAGATGGCCGATTATGTCAACCTACTTCAAAATGAACCCACCAAATACCGTATTTTTCTTTGGAATATTTTAAAAGAAATTCCCGAATTGCAAAAGGATTATGATTACCCTGATTTAGGTTTAAAATTGATGAAAAAATTACCTATGCTTTTTTTTGGCGGTAAGGATTCGCACACTTTTATGCATTTTGACATTGACTTGGCAAACATTTTCCATTTTCATTTTGAGGGAAAGAAAGAATGTATCTTGTTTCCGCAATCTGAAAGTAAACATCTCTACAAAGTTCCGCATTCTTTGATTACCCATGAGAGCATCGATTTTGCGAGTCCTGATTTTGAAAAATGGCCTGCTTTAAAAAATGCAAACGGATATAGGACTCATTTAAATCACGGTGAAATCTTATATATTCCAGAAGGCTATTGGCATTATATGAAATATATAACTCCAGGATTTTCAATGAGCTTACGCTCATTGGCTAAGAATCCTAAAAACCTATTCTCAGCCTTGTATAATGTATTCGTAATGCGGAACTATGACGGACTCATGCGCAAGATGAAAGGCCAGAAATGGATAGATTGGAAGAATGAACAAGCTATTTTAAGGACAAACGGTTCAAATTAAAGAACAGATTTCTTCTTTTACCCAACAAGCTCCTTAACTTTGCCATACACGAGATGACTTTCCCAACCTCTGTATAATAGATAATCTGCCAGTTTTCTTTTTCTTTTTTGAATATTCGTTTCTTTTATGGCATCCATTCGTTTTTTGGCAAGTACGTCCAAAGTTTTAAAATAATCTTCATCGTTGATTTCTGCCAAAGCGGTTGTGATATTGTATTTTGAAATAGCACGAAATTTAAGTTCATTGACTATTCGGTTTCTTCCCCATTTTTTGATTCGGAATTTACCACGTGCAAAGCTTTTGGCAAAACGTTCTTCGTTCAAATAGTTTTCTTGAATCAAATGGACAACTATTTGGTCTATGACATCGGGTAGCATTCGCAATTCCCCGAGTTTGGTAATCACATCTTTATGACAACGTTCTTGGTACGCACAATAGCTTTCCAATTTTTTGGTGGCTTCTTTGACAGTATAACTGCTGTAAGAACTCATACATCTAAAATAAATAATTCAATTCATAAAAAAAGCGACTCCGTTGCTGAAGTCGCTTTAAATAGTTACATCTTTTGATTAAAAAGACCCTTCACATTGCTCAGGGTTAGTACAACTATCTATTTTATTCTGCTAAAACAGATTAAAATAGTGTTTCACTAATATATGGTTTTACCATTCTTGTCTTTAAAACGGTATTCTAGATACGTATATGCATCCCTTGGTTGAATCTTGATCCATTTCTTATGTTCCATAAACCACTTGGCGCGTATAGATGGAAAACCTTTGGTTAAATATGCGGCAATAAAAGGATGTATGTTCAATGTAATCTTACTATCCTTTTTTGGGCCTTTCAAAAGTTTTTCAAGGTCAACATTAATATTGTCTATTAAAACAATAGGAGCTTCTACTTCCAGACCTGCTTTATTGGGGTCTTCTTCAGTAGTCTTAATATTCATTTCGGGTCGTACCCGTTGTCTGGTTATCTGTACAAGACCAAATTTACTCGGGGGCAAAATCTTATGTTTGGCCCGATCATCTTTCATTTCATCTCTAAGATGATCAAAAAGCTTTCTTCTGTGAGGTGCTTTCACCATGTCGATAAAATCGATTACGATAATCCCTCCCATATCACGCAAACGCAATTGTCTTGCGATTTCAGAAGCCGATAGCATATTCACCTCTAAAGCAGTGTCTTCTTGATTTTTGGCTTTGTTAGAACGATTACCACTATTCACGTCAATAACATGAAGTGCTTCGGTATGTTCTATAATCAAGTACGCTCCTTTACTCATTGAAGCGGTACGGCCAAATGAAGTTTTTATTTGTCTTTCAATTCCGAATTTTTCAAAAATCGGAACCGAAGAACTATATAACTTCACAATAGATTCTTTGCCTGGGGCAATTTCCAGTACATAATCTTTAATCTGATTATAAAGCGTCTCATCATCAACTTGTATTCCTGTAAACGAATCGTTGAAGACATCCCTTAAAATACTTGAGGCTCTGTTGAGCTCAACCAATACTTTTGAAGGTGTTGGAGCTTTATACAATTTCTTACACATTGCTGACCACTTGTTCAGCAAATTTTCTAGATCTTTATCTAACTCTGCGACTTTTTTGCCCTCGGCAACTGTTCGGATAATTACACCAAATCCTTTAGGCTTAATACTCTTTACGAGCCTTTTTAGCCTGTCTTTCTCTTCTTTGCTCCCAATCTTCTGTGAGACTGAAACGCGTTCGGAAAAAGGCACCATTACCAAATATCGTCCGGCTAATGAAAGCTCAGAACTTATTCTTGGTCCTTTGGTGGAAATGGGTTCCTTAACAATTTGTACTAATAAGGATTGATTTGATTTTATGACATCATTTATGCTGCCATGTTTATCAATATCTTTTTCTAAAGGAAAGTTCTTTAAGGAATAATCCCTGAGCTTTCCTATACTCACTTGTTTAATGAATTTAAGCATTGTGGATAATTGCGGCCCTAGATCATGGTAATGCAGAAAAGCATCTTTCTCATAACCTACATTTACAAAGGCTGCGTTAAGACCAGTAACTGGTTTTCTGACTTTGGCCAAGAATATATCGCCAACAGAAAAATCGTTGTTGTCTTCCTCTTTGTGTAATTCAGTGAGTTTCCCTTCTTTTAATAAGGCAAAATCGACGGCGTCAGAACTAGATCTTACGATTAATTCTCTATTCACCTGATTTTATTTATACCTGTTCCTCCTAACTTAATATGGAGTGAACAAATAGATTAAACAATAATTTTACAGGTTGTATAAACCCGTCGAAATTCTTTTTAGAATTTCTATGTCAATGAACGTAATAAACGAAAAAGTAGTTGAAAACAACTACTTTTTCTTGTGTCGGTTAGCTCTCCTACGCTTCTTGCGCTTATGGGTAGCTACCTTATGTCTTTTTCTTTTCTTACCACTCGGCATAAAGTTCTTATTTAAAGATTATTATTTTACTTGAACGTTGCTCTTTACTCCTTCTACAAAAACCTTGGCTGGTTTAAATGCCGGAATGTTATGTGCCGGTATTTTAATAGTAGTGTTTTTAGAGATATTTCTCCCGGTTTTTTCTGCCCTGGTTTTAATGATAAAACTACCAAATCCTCTGAGGTAAACATTGTCACCACTTTCCAAAGAAGTCTTTACCTCTTCCATAAAGGATTCTACAGTTGCTTGAACATCTCCTTTTTCTATTCCCAGCTTGTCTGAGATTTTCGATACTATTTCCGCTTTCGTCATCTTGAATATTATGTTTTCTGTATGTTTTTTCGGCTTGCAAATATATAAATTAAATTCAATCTTTTGTTCTAATCAGCTAATTTTAAGTATATAAACACCTACTTTTATCTAATAGTATTCGAGTACATGATTTTTTCCCAAAAAATTCTTCTTTGGTATGCCAAAAATAAGAGAACCTTACCTTGGAGACGTACCAGGGACCCATATAGAATTTGGCTTTCTGAAATCATGCTTCAGCAAACGAGGGTAGCTCAAGGCATACCTTATTATTTGAAGTTTACCGAGCAATTTCCTACTGTGAATGATTTGGCTAGTGCATCTGAGGAAAGGGTTTTGAAACTATGGCAAGGATTAGGGTATTATTCGCGAGCCAGGAATTTACATGCAACTGCGAAAATAGTGGTTTCTGATTATGGAGGTAATTTCCCCGAGACCTACAGTGAACTTCTAGAACTTAAAGGAGTTGGAGACTATACAGCTAGTGCCATTGCCTCAATCTGTTTCGATAAGCCAGAACCTGTCGTAGATGGTAATGTTTATAGGGTTCTTTCCCGATTCTATGGTGCCGAATTTCCTATCAATAGTGCAAAAGGGATTGGATTTTTTAAGGAATTGGCGCGAGAAGTGATGGATGTTGATAATATAAGGGACTATAACCAGGGCATCATGGAATTTGGCGCTATGCAATGCGCTCCTAAAAAGCCAGATTGTTCGGTTTGCCCATTGAATGATGCCTGCATTGCACTTCAAAAAAATAAAGTAGGGGAGTTACCTGTTAAAGTAAATAAGACAAAGGTTAAAAATAGATATTTCAATTACTTGGTTTTCATTGACCCAAACAATAAAACATTACTACAGCAAAGAAAAGGTAAAGGAATTTGGCAAAACCTTTGGGAATTCCCATTGTTGGAAACCAATGAAAAAACCAATATAAACGAATTGGAAACCAAATATGAAATGATTGTATCTATTGATGACATGCCCGAGATCTATCAATTCAATCAAAAAGAAATTATTCATAAGCTTTCGCACCAACACCTGCACACCAAGTTTTGGGTATTTAAAACTAAAGTGGATTTAAAAGAGGGGATTGAGTTCAATACTTTACATAATTATCCTGTCCCTGTTTTGATTGCAGATTTTATAAAAACATTTAAAATTTAGTACTTTTGACCATTAGAAAAAAATTATGAGTGGAACATTGAATAAAGTAATGCTTATTGGGCATTTGGGAGACGAGGTGAAAATGCACTATTTTGAAGGTGGGGGTTGTATAGGCAGATTTCCAATTGCCACGAATGAGACTTATACGAGTAAGCAAACTGGTGAGCGCGTAACCAATACTGATTGGCATAATATTGTCGTAAGGAATAAAGCCGCTGAGATTTGTGAAAAATACCTTAGTAAAGGGGATAAAATTTATGTTGAAGGCCGTTTAAAAAATAGACAATGGCAAGGTGAAGATGGGAATACAAGATATACCACCGAGGTTCATGTACAGGATTTCACTTTCCTATCAACCAAAAAGGAAAGCATTGCCAATGCCCAAGCCAGTGGTCAGCCACAACAACCAGTTGAACCACAGACTCCTGCCAAGGCAGCTGAACCAACTGCAGTCGAACCTGAACAGGATGATGATTTACCATTTTAATCAAATCAAATTTATAACTATTGGACCCTGACCCCCTTAGTTTCTTTCTGAATTTTATGGCTTTTGAGAGTGCCTTTGTGCTCAAAATTTGTGTCCTTCTGCTATTATTGCTTTGTTCAGCACTAATTTCTGGGGCAGAGGTTGCATTTTTTGGTCTGTCCCCGACAGATATTAATGCAATTGAGCTAAAGAAGACTGCCAAGGGTAACATTATTACAAAATTATTGGATCGCCCTAAAAAGTTATTGGCTACCATTTTAATTGCAAATAATGCCATTAATATTGGTGTAGTACTTCTTTTTAATTTAATAGGAGATACTTTATTTTCAAACATTAATTATGTACTCTTCAGTTTTATCTCTGTACGTTTTTTGATGGAAGTGGTAGTTGCCACTTTCCTAATTTTAATGTTTGGTGAGATTTTACCAAAAGTATATGCCAATAGAAATCGGTTGAGTTTCACCCATTTTATGGCCTACCCTTTGAAAACGCTCGATTTTCTTTTTGCACCATTGAGTTTGCCAATGCGTTCTGCAACTATTTATCTGAATAACAAACTTGGAAAATATAAATCGAACTTAAGTGTAAATCACTTATCACAAGCTTTAGAACTTACCTCTGAGGGCGATACCACCATGGAAGAGAAAAAACTTTTGGAAGGTATTGTTTCCTTTGGAAACACTGACACAAAACAGGTAATGCGCCCTAGGATAGATTTATTCGCTTTGAGCGAAGACATGAGATTCATGGATGTGCTGGACGAAATAAAAAGCCAAGGATATTCTAGGATACCGGTATTTTCAGAAAATATGGATAATGTTTTGGGCGTTCTTTATGTAAAGGACCTCTTGCCTTATATTGATCGAAAGACCTTTAATTGGCTTTCGCTGATTCGTGAGCCTTATTTTGTGCCTGAGAATAAGAAACTGGATGATCTTTTAATGGAATTCCAAGAAAAGAAGAACCATTTAGCGGTTGTCGTTGATGAATATGGAGGTACTTCGGGAATTGTTACGCTTGAGGATATTATTGAGGAAATTGTAGGTGATATCAGTGATGAATTCGACGATGAGGATTTGGTATATTCTAAACTGGATGATTTTAATTACGTTTTTGAAGGGAAGACAGCCTTGAAGGATTTTTATCGGGTTGTCAAGATTGAGGATGAAGAAGATTTCGATGAACAAAAAGGAGAATCAGAAACGATTGCAGGTTTCGTGCTGGAAATTGCTGGAAGCTTTCCAAAGAAAGGTGAAAAGATAGTGTTTAAAGACTATGCATTTATTGTAGAGAGTCTTGATAAAAAGAGGTTAAAGCAAATAAAAGTGATCTTACCCCATGAAAATTAAAAGTTTTCTTTTTTTAATGACGGCATTATTGCTCTATACTGGATGTACTGAAGAAGCACTGCCCAAACCTAAAGCGATGTTGCGTCTGGAATATCCCAGTACGGAATATAGTTTATTGGATACGAAGTACTTTCAATTCAAAAAGAACGTATTGAGCGAATTTGAGCAAAAGAACAACAACGCCCTTACCTTGGATTATCCCACAATAAAAGGGTCCTTGTTCATAACGTATAAGGAAGTCGATAAAAATATTGATAAATTATTGATGGATGCCCAAAGATTGTCTATTGAACATTCAGCTAAAGCAGATGGGATATTGCCACATCCTTTCGTAAATAAGGATAATGGGGTATATGGCATGTACTTTGAGGTTATTGGTGATGCCGCTTCACAGGCACAATTTTATGTTACCGATAGTACCAAACATTTTGTAACAGGGTCTCTTTATTTCTATACCAAGCCCAATTATGACTCCATTTATCCTGCAGCTTCCTATATACAGAACGATATTAAAAAAATAATGGAAAGTTTAAGGTGGAAAGAATAAGCTTTCTCTGGATATTATTTTTCTTTACCCAATATGTTTTGAGCATTTTCCATGCTACTATTGATTTGTTTGCACAATGCTTTTACTTTATCCTCGTCTTACCAAATTTGTTTTTGTTCAGTCAGTTCTTTTCCATTTAGGATTTCATCAGAATCAAATCGACTGCCAAAACCTTGCATCCAATCCATCCTATATTTCACTGGATTGGAATACATAACCGTATTCCTTTGCATATGAAATTACCTTATTAAAATCGTCTTCCTGTTTTGCCGTTTGGAAAATATAGGATATTCCCTAAAAGCGATATATTATTTTAACAGAAATTTTGCTGAATCGAGTAATCTTTCATCCTCAAAGACCTTGAGGATATAATTTCCTGCTTTCAATGACCCTTCTGGAATGGTGATATAGTCACAGATTTGGGTTTCTGCGCCCATAAAGACAAGTTCGACCTTTTTACTATATACATTGCCCTCCACTGTGATTGTATTGGCATTATCCTCAATAACGCCCATATTTGGTCCTAAAAACTGAAAATAAAGTACTTTCTCCTTATTGATCATTGTAGGATCCGCCATAATCGTAACGCAACCTCGAAGTTTTTCTATAGTAGAGGCCTTATTTGTACTGACCGGGTTTCGCCCTTGTAATCTAAAACCAGAACCCTTTGCTCCCTGAAGTTTTAGGTAACTTTTAGTTTTAAGCTCTTTATTAAGTTCCAATATTTTTTCAGCATTTTCGATGCTACTATTTATTTGTTCGCGCAATGCTTTGACTTTTTCCTCTTCCTCGTCTAGCCAAATTTGTTTTTGTTCAGTCAGTTCTTTTCCATTTAGTATTTCATCAGAATCAAAGCGATTGCCAAAACCTTGCATCCAATCCATCATGGCTTTATGGGCATCTTGCAAATCCCTTCTTGCAGCTTTGTATTGCAATCCAATCTCAGTACTATCTTCCTTGCTACTTAATTCACCAACTATGCTACCCATAGCACTCATCTTGGGCATTACTTCGTCATGAATGGCCATTACTTTTTTCATTTGCTCGTTGGAGGCCTTTGTAGCTTCTTTTTTTTCATCTTTACATGAAATGCTGCTAATCAATAATACTACGGCCAAAATGCTAAATAACTTTTTCATTCTGATGATTTTGTGTTAATGTTTATATACTTTATGGTGTAGACATAATCCTTCTCCTTAGTGTTTGTGATGGTCTTTTGAATTTTTTCTGGATTGGTCTTTGCTGGAATAAATTCTACTTCCGCCTCACCCTTATCAAAACCAACTTCAGCAGATTGTATTCCTTCTAGGTCCTCTATATTCTTTAGTATTGCGTCAGCGCAACCCTCTTTGCAAGCCATTCCATCTATAGTAATGGCAGCAATAGCGATATCCGAATTTGCTCTTGATCCCTTTTCCGCCAATTGTTGGTTTTTGGTACTTGTACAACTCACAAATAACGAAAAAATAAGTAAAGAAAAATAGTTTCGCATTAGAATGATTTCTTTTTCAAAAGTACGGATTACCTATCTTTTTTGTTGACTAATTACTTCCGAAATTTCACAGAAACCATTTTTTTGATGTTAAATAGTACAACGTAAATCCTGAAAGTATGGTTACCAATCCAAAGATTGAAAATGCCCGTAGTAACCAGTTGTTAAGATTATCCCGCTCCTGATAATCCATGGTATGCATCATCCAAAGAAAATCAAATATGCGCCATTTATTGTTCCTAAAGGTCTGAACGTTGCCATAGTCTTGGGAAACATAAACAGTAGTACTGGCGGGAGCATTAAAAGTTATGGCGTAGGCTGGTAGAGGTCTTTCACGATACTCATGATGACCATTGGTTGCAGTTAAAAATTCAACATTGGCGACAGTGGCCTCAACATTTAATTTTTCTTTGGCAATACTAATAGCACCTTCTTTGTTCAAAGGCAGTCGCATTTTTCCATTAAGTGCGTTAATGAGTTTTACTTCCTCGCTTCCTTTTGAGTTATAAACCATTTCATAAAATGGCTTTTTCAATACGGAAACAACTCTAAGTGATATCAATGAATCGGAAGAATTCAAATGATGGTTTAAAAATAGTGATGGAGAGACAAGGTCTTGGTCAAAAACCAAAGTAGGATTTTCATTTTTCAAATTATCGCCGCGAATTTCATCAATATTCGTCCAGCTAAAATATAGACCACCCAGTGTCCATAGAAAAAATTGAATTCCTAAAATCAATCCAAGATAGCGGTGCCATTTTCTTGTAAGATGTATTAATTTGTGTTTTTTCACTGGCTTGTTCAATGATTTACTATATGGATAAAATTACATATTAATCCGGCATATTTTAAATCTAAAGTTTCATTTTTGCACAAACTACCTATATGAACGAGTACAATAGAAAATGGATCTACCTTATAATACTTTCATTGGTGTGGGGTTCTTCATTTATATTGATAAAAAGAGCGCTATTGGGTTTTACTGCGCTGCAATTGGGTAGTTTACGTATTGTTTTTGCATCAACTTTCTTGTTTGTTATTGGCTATCGAAGTCTAAGAACACTGACCTTAAGAGACTGGAAATGGATTTTTATGGCTGGACTTCTGAGCTCATTTTTCCCTCCGTTTTTGTTTGCCTTGGCACAGACACAACTGGATAGTGGAGTTACTTCCATTTTCAATTCGGCTGTTCCGCTTTTTACCACAATTGTCGGAATTGCCTTGTTCGGAGTCGTAATTACAAAACGACAAATTGCCGGGGTTTTGATAGGTCTTTTTGGAACTTTAGCCTTGATTTTAACTGGAATGGAATTTGATCCGAACCAAAATTATTGGTATTCCGTTTTTATTTTACTTTCTGCCATTGGTTATGCCTTGAATATAAATATCATTAAAAAACATTTGGGACATTTGAGTCCGTTAGCAGTTACCACTGGCAGTTTTGCAGTAGCCTTTGTTCCAGCATTGGTTATCGTATTTTATTCCGGTTTTTTCAATGAAATAGGCAGTAATGTACAAATGCAATACTCCTTATGGTATTTACTGGCCCTTGCATTTTTGGGTACTGCTGTTGCCAATATTTATTTCAACAAGCTAATTCACTTATCAAGCCCTGTTTTTGCGGCATCGGTAACCTATACCATTCCCCTTGTTGCTATTCTATGGGGAGTTTGGGATGGTGAGACGATAAATCTATATCAATTGATAGGTGGTGCAATTATTCTTTTTGGCGTGTATTTAGTAAATAGAAAAAAGAGACCATTATAGTAAAATAATAGCCTCTTTTTAAAATGATATTCTAATTACAATTTATTCAAAATCTACATCAGAAACGCCTTCATTAACCTTGATTTCCTTAACTATAAAATCAAATTTTTGAGGCCCCATGGTTTGTATAAATAAAAACGGAAACTTAATCCCTGATACTTCCTTATAATCAGTATAATCGAAAGTGGTATTCACTTGTTGCCCTTGGGCCTCAACGTTTACAGCATCTTGGACCTTTAATCCAGTTTCAATATCATAGAAAGAAGTTTTTTCATCTGATATTTTAATCTTATAGGCTTTTTTACCATCAATTACTTCAACACCCTCTAAGGCAACATCAGTGTTTAACAAGTTCAATTCTGGGAACGGAGCTGATTCTTCCTTTACCTTCTTTAATTCGTCTTCACCTAGGTCTTTACGTTGGCCTTGCATTACCATATACCCCTTGTCTCCATCAACAACTTGTTTGCTCATTGAATTGCCCATGACCTTTACATCTTGCATGTACTGATTCTTAGAGGTTTTTTTAACTTCCAGGTTTAATATCATGCCTTGCATTTCGGCTTCTGCCATCAAGGAATAGGATTCAACCCCCATTAGTTTTTCTTTGCCGCCAATAGCCTCGATGTATTTTTCCAAAACATTTTGGGCGGTCATTCCTTCTGGAATAGCTGCCTCATAATTTGGTTTTTCGCTACTCTTTGCAAATTTGTCATAATATTTAACTGGCACTTTTTTACCATTGAATATTACTTTTTCTAAATTGTCGATAACCTCACTTCCTTTACCTGTGACCACAACTCTGGCTTTATCTGTTGTCATGTATTTTTGTGCGGCTTTTTGTACATCATCTTTGGTAATGGCATTAATGCGTTCCAAATAAGTCTTGTAATAGTCTTTAGACAGACCTTCGGTTTCAATGTTCAGTGCATATCTGGCAATGGTTTCGGGTTTTTCCAATGCTAAGACAAAATTGCCAACATATTTGGCTTTTGCATCGGCAAGTTCTTCGTCTGTAACAGGTTCTTTGATAATCTTGTCCATCTCCTTCAATATTTCTACCACAGAACTATCGGTAACCATGTTACGCACCTGTGCCGATGCGCTAAAGGTTGCTGGGGCATATTTATCATTACCTAAACTCGAATAAGAACCATACGTATACGCTTTGTCTTCTCTAAGGTTTAAAAAGAGCCGTGCTTGCGCACCTCCGCCTAAAATCCTATTGGCCATAAGGGCATGCAAGTAATCGTCATTGCTCATTTTAAGGTCAACCAAACTTTCAACAACCACATCTGATTGTACCGCATTGGGAACATCCACAAAATTTATTTGGGTGTATTGGGCATTAGAGGGTCTTGAAAATTGAAAAGAGGGAGGAATGGCCTTTACCCATGGCGTGAAATTTTCCTCTACCAGTGTTTTGACCTCGTCATATTCAACATCGCCAATAACCACCAAATATGCATTCGCGGGAACAAAATAATCTTCGTAAAATTGAACTACATCAACCAGTGATACATTATTCACGGATTCTTCGGTAAGGAACTCGCCATACGGATGGTCAGTACCATAGGCCAAGGCATTTTGAACCCTGTTTGAAATCGCGGATACATCTTTTTCCTGAGCTTTTAGCCCTGTGAGTAATTTTTGCTTTTCCTTGTCAAATTCCTCCTGGGTGAAATTTGGATTTATGGCGGCATCTGCCATTAGCTCTAAAATCCGCGGGAAATATTTTGACAATGAACTTGCAAATGCACTCTGGGAGCCAAAACTGATACGTGCCCCAAGAAAATCGACTTCTTCATTGAAATCATCTTTAGGAATGGTTTTGGACCCATTGCCCAATAGACTTGCCGTCAGACTTGAAACACCCGATTTATTGCCTTCTAAAATGGGCGGATTGTCAATGCGTAATTGAATTGAAACTCTTGGTAGTTTATGATTTTCAACAACCAATATCTTAAGTCCGTTCTGCATTTCAAAACTCTGGGGTTCCTGTAAGTTTATCTCAGGAGCAGGCCCTGATTTTGGCATTTTACTTCTATCGACCTGTGCCTGCAAGTTCAGTGCTACAAGACCTAGGATAAGTGTTATATATAATTTTTTCATGTTCTTAGTTTTCAGTTGCTTCTTGTGGTAAATAGTCTAATTCTACGCGTTGGCTTGGCTTTAAATATTTAGTGGCCACTACTGTAATCTCTTCTCTGGTTATGGAGCGATATATATCAATTTCATTATTGATTAGGCTTGTGTCATCATACAACATGTAATACCGGGCCAAAGAGTTTGCAATTCCTGAAATGCTACTGTTTGAGTTGACAAAGTTGTTTTCAAATTTATTCTGTAATTTTTGATAATCTTTTTCAGAAATAAGTTCAGATTGTAGTTTTGCGATTTCCTCATCAATCTCTTTCTTCAAATCTTCCAACGATGTTTCGCCAACTGGTAGGGCACCTACAACATAAGCTCCGTAATCTTCCTGAGAACCGTTAAAAGCAAAAACTTGTAGGGCTTTCTTCTTCTCATCTACTAGCTTTTTATATAATTTAGAACTTTTCCCATCACTCAGATACGTAGAAACCATATCAAGAATATAGGCATCTCTATCAGTTTGGGCAGGAGTTCTATAGCCCATTAGTATTGCGGGTATTTGAATATTAGGGTCGTTATATTTTGTTTTTATCGTGGTGGTAATTGGGTCTTCAACAAAAGTTTTGCGCTCAATATCTGTTCCTTTTGGAATAGGTCCAAAATAGTCTTGAATCATTTTTTTGGTCTTGTCAATCTCGATATCACCTGCAACTACTAAAACGGCGTTATTGGGCACATAATATTTTTTATTGAACTCTTTAAAGTCATCCAAAGAGGCACTTGCCAAATGTTCCAATGAACCTATGGTTTGCCAGCGATAAGGGTGTTTTTTGAAAAGACTAATGAACATTTGTTCGCGCCACCTTCCATAGGGCGCATTATCATAGCTCAATCTTCGTTCTTCTTGGACAACTTCACTCTGTGTATCAACCCCTATTTTATTGATAATGGGGTGCATTAAACGCTCTGATTCTAACCAAAGACCCAATTCTAGATTGTTTGAAGGGAAGACCTCATAATAATAAGTACGGTCCTGCGTGGTGTTTGCATTGTTTTGTCCCCCGTTGGAAGATACGATCTTAAACCACTCTCCTCTCTCAATATTTTTGGTACCTTCAAACAACAGATGTTCAAAAAAATGGGCAAAACCTGTTTTCTCTGGATTTTCGTCCTTGGCGCCAACGTGGTACATGACTGAAGTGGTAACCACAGGGGCATTGTTATCTTGATGTAAAATTACATGGAGCCCGTTATCAAGGTCGTATTCCTCATAGGAAACCTTTTGGGCAGTTGTAGCTGACAAGATAAGTAGTGCCAAAAGAGTAAATGGTAGTCGTAGTTTCATTCTTACAAGTGTTAGGATTAAATAATTAATAGATTATGAGTGCGATCAAAGTTAAAAATGTTTCACGAATATAATTTTTTCAATAGAATAGCGGGAAAACTCTTTGGTCTTTAACAAGAATTTAGGCCAAAATACCTTAAAAATGCGTAATTTAAAAAGGTTATTTATAAATTGCGAAAATGAAACAGTTTACTTTACCAATCCGATTTGGAATAGCCGCTAGTGGATCGCTCATTGCGTATTTCTTGATACTCTCACTTTTCAACCTTCATACCAATGTGTTTTATAGCCTTTTTAATGGGGTTATTACTGGTTTTGCCATCTATGAGGCAATAAAATATGAGCGTATTCAGAACAAAGAGGGTTTTAATTATGGACAGGGTTTTAAAACCGGATTGATTACCGGATTTGTCGCCACCTTAATTTTTACTGTCTTTTTTGCACTTTATTCAACAGAAATTAACCCGGATTTTCTCGAGGAATTATCAGAAGCATGGTTTAGCGATTTCAAGGATTTCGAGGCCATAGTATTCTTCACGGCTGCCATCATGGGATTATCAACTACCTTGGTACTTACCCTATCATTTATGCAGCTATTCAAGTCTGGTAACGACATAAAGAAAAAATCTTCCTAAAAACCATCAAAAAGTCTTGTGAATTTGGCATTTAGCAGTATATTTGCAGCCGCCTATTTAAAAAAAATAGGAGTAAATTTAACTAATATATACGCTATGTATGCAATTGTAGAGATGGCAGGGCAGCAATTTAAGGTTGCGAAAGACCAGAAAGTATATGTTCACCGTTTGCAGACAGAAGAAGGTAAAAAGGTAACTTTTGACAATGTACTTCTTTTGGATGACGGAAAGAACGTTACTGTTGGCGCCCCAGCTATAGACGGAGCCGCTGTTGAGGCTAAAGTCATAAAGCACCTAAGAGGTGACAAAGTTATCGTCTTTAAAAAGAAAAGACGTAAAGGTTATGCAGTTAAGAATGGGCACCGCCAGTCCTTGACTGAAATTGTTGTTGAAGGTATTGTTGCCAAAGGCGCCAAGAAAACTGCAGCTCCTAAAGCAAAAGCTGCTCCAAAGGCTGCTGCCCCAAAAAAGGCAGCTCCTAAAACCACTGCCCCAAAAGCAGAAACTCCTAAAGCAGCACCAAAGAAGGCCGCAGTAGCGAAAGAGGTCGTTGACTATAGCAAGAATACTGTTGCTGAGTTAAAAGAAATGGCAAAAGCCAAAGGAATTGAAGGCTTATCTTCAATGAAAAAGGCTGATTTAATTGCTGTCTTAAGTAAATAATTTAATTTAGACCTTGACAATCCAATCAAGGTTGATAAAATAATATATCATGGCACATAAAAAAGGTGTAGGTAGTTCAAAAAACGGTAGAGAATCAGAATCGAAACGCTTAGGTGTTAAGATTTTTGGTGGCCAAGCTGCCATAGCAGGAAATATTATCGTTAGACAACGTGGTACTAAACATAATCCAGGTGATAATGTTTATGCAGGTAAGGATCATACTTTACACGCAAAAGTAGACGGACTAGTAAAATTCGATAAGAAAGCAGGAGGTAAGTCCTATGTTTCCATTGAGCCTTTTGAGGCTTAATAACTGCTTTTGATAATAGTAAAATCCCTATCCAATTAATTGGATAGGGATTTTTTTATTGTATACAGGGGTGAAATTCAAAAACGATATTGGATGTCGTTCACATTTTTTTATTGAGACCTTTATGCTAAAAACCAATGAAAAGATACTATTTTATCTGATAGGGAAGTTGGGAATTATCATATGATATAGTACCTTTCATATACTTTGCAAAATGATGGAATTTGAATGAATTTCACGGATTATTCTTTTTAAAATAGGTTACACATGGATTTAGCAATAGGAATTGATATAGGAGGCACCAAAACCAAAATAGGTTTGGTAAACATTGAAGGGCATTGTTTGGAAGACGCATTCTTCAGGACTAGAGAATATCCGGATTTGGAGGAATATTTAGATAAGATCAAAACTACAGTAGATGAAATTAAGAGCAAGTTCCCTGAAGATGTCAATATCTTAGGATGTGGGATCGGAGCTCCGAATGCCTCAAGCAAAAATGGCACTATTGTAAATGCCTCTAATTTAATTTGGAAAGATACCGTGCCTATTCTTGACAAACTAAATGAACGGATGCCGATGCCCATGAAGATTATGAATGACGCAAGTGCTGGCGCTTTGGGAGAAATGCTGTTCGGGAATGCCAAAGGAATGAAAGATTTTATCATCATTACCTTGGGTACTGGTTTTGGAGCCGGAATAGTAGCCAATGGTAAATTGATAGATGGTTATGACGGTTTTGCAGGTGAGCTGGGGCATATAGATATGACTATAGGGGACGGCAGATTAACAGGTCAGAATGTTAGGGGAGGTTTGGAGGCCTACGTTTCGGCCACCGGATTAAAGCGTACCATTTTGTATATGATGTGTAAGTACATGGATGAAAGCAGGTTCAGGGACATCGCTTATAACGATTTGCATGGTGAGGAAATTACCAAAGCAGCTGAGGAAGGTGACCCTATTGCCCTGAAAGCATTTGATTTTACAGCTGATATTTTAGGAATGGCCCTAGCTAATTTTACCGCTTTCACCCAGCCTGAGGCGTTCTTTTTGATGGGTGGCCTCGTCAATAGCGGTAAATGGCTTTTTGACCCCCTGCATAAATATTTTGAAGACTACTTGCTCGAGTTCTATAAAGGGAAAGTCAAATTGTTACGATCTGGCCTACCTGGAAAGACCACTGCTATTTGTGGGGCAGCTGCTTTAATATGGGAAGATTATTCAGCTTAATATTTAGTTAAGATTAACACCAAGTTTTCAAGCTAATTGTTTAAAGTAATTTATCTGCAATTTCACGCCAATTATTTGCTCTTTCAAATACATTGCTGTTAATATTATGGGGGGAGGTAAAAAGAATTGGCCTACCATCGAAATGTTCCAGATTATAACTTCGGTCATCAATTAGTACATCGCCGGATAAAATATGTTTATCTCCGCATAGGATTCTTTTTTTCCAAGGGATGAAGGGAAAATGCTCATCCAGCCAAATACTTTTCTCTTTCAAAGAGTTTGGGAATTGCATAGCAGCCGATGCAATGTAGACTTCGTGTTTTTCGGATAAGTCTTTTAAAACCTCTTGACTATCCTTAATAGGATTCAAGTCTCGGAAGAAACCTTGTCTAGTGGCATGTAGGCGAATGCTTTCCTGATGCTCTTTAGGAACCTTTTGCCAAACTTCCCAGCCCAAACATATTTCTGTATTAAGTTGTTGGTTGAATTCAGCATTGTAAATCTCTATATGCGCACCGTAGGTATCAGCAATAACCTCATCCATATCTACAAATATTGTCATATTACAAAATTTTATACGAAGTACTGAAAAAATCATTTGATCAGAAAATGATTTTTAAAAGTTAATTGTTTTAGAATACTGTAAAGGTAAAAGGAGATTCAATTAAAATCAAGGCCCAGAAAAAGTTTAGAGTGTTATTTGCGTTCTTTCAAAATATTATGGTTATCAAATACAAAGACAGCGTGGCTTTGTTTGTACTGCCTAAAGTAGGTTTGATCGCCGATACCTCTGTTAGAGGACAAAAATTCAGTTATGATCTATTTTAATGAACCAAATGAAATTGCCAAATGCAAAACCCTTATTCAGTATTTGAACAAGGGTTTTATTTTTTGTCTTGCATTTTGATTCTAAAAACGCAATGATTTTACCTAGTACCTATAATACTCCGGCTTAAAAGGGCCTTTCACCGTTACGCCTATGTACTCTGCTTGGTCTTCACGAAGTTCTGTAAGTTCGGCACCTAATCTGGAGAGGTGCAATTTGGCTACTTTTTCATCTAAATACTTAGGTAACATATATACTTTGTTTTCATAAGAACCACTATTTTTCCATAGTTCTATTTGAGCCAAGGTTTGGTTCGTGAAGGAATTACTCATCACAAAACTTGGGTGTCCTGTAGCACATCCCAAATTCACCAATCGACCTTCCGCTAAAATAATGATGTCCTTACCATCTATAGTATATTTATCAACCTGAGGTTTTATTTCATCTTTAGTATTGCCATAATTATCATTCAACCAAGCCATATCAATCTCATTGTCAAAATGCCCAATATTACAAACAATGACTTTATCGCGCATTGCCTTAAAATGTTTAGGTAGTATGATGTCTTTATTCCCTGTGGTTGTAATTACGATATCGGCATTGCCTACAACAGTTTCCAATTGTTTTACTTCAAAACCATCCATACAGGCTTGTAGGGCACAAATTGGGTCAATTTCAGTAACTGT
This sequence comes from uncultured Flavobacteriaceae bacterium, assembly GCA_963768235.1. Lineage (GTDB taxonomy): Bacteria > Bacteroidota > Bacteroidia > Flavobacteriales > Flavobacteriaceae > Maribacter_A. The sequence goes on along the minus strand of CAVYHF010000007.1, from coordinate 235,338 downwards.
TACAATAGAACCAGCACCTTTAAATGAGGCGGCAGTACCTTTGCCAACATCGCCATAACCTGCAACGACTACACGCTTACCAGCCAACATGGTGTCAGTAGCTCTGCGGACAGCATCAACGGCACTCTCTCGACATCCGTATTTATTATCAAATTTTGATTTAGTGACAGAATCATTCACATTAATAACCGGCATTGGTAAGGTGCCATTTTTCACCCTTTCATACAATCGGTGAACTCCGGTCGTAGTCTCTTCAGAAATTCCTTTTATCCCAGCAGAAAGTTCAGGATACTGATCCAAAACCATATTGGTAAGGTCACCACCATCATCCAAAATCATATTCAAGGGTTGACGATCTTTTCCAAAGAACAAAGTCTGTTCTATACACCAGTCAAATTCTTCTTCGTTCATGCCTTTCCAAGCATAAACAGGAATACCTGCGGCTGCTATAGCAGCTGCAGCATGGTCTTGGGTTGAGAATATATTACATGAACTCCATGTAACATCAGCGCCAAGAGCCACTAAAGTTTCAATCAAAACAGCCGTTTGTATGGTCATATGCAGACAACCTGCTATTCGTGCCCCTTTAAGTGGTTGTTCATTCTTATATTCTTCACGGAGTGACATTAGACCTGGCATTTCTGCTTCGGCTAATTCAATCTCTTTTCTTCCCCAATTCGCTAGAGAAATATCTTTTACCTTGTAAGGCACATATGATACGGTTTTGGTAGACATATCCTTTTTTATTTTTACTTTCGTTATTGACTTTAGCTCTTCTTTGTAAAGATTTGCAAAGTTACGAATATCCTAAATAACACCATGCCTCTTTACAAAACAATACGAGTAACCCCAGCGATAACGGTTTACATTTGGAAGATTGAAGAGTCTGAAAATGACCTTGCCTTGGGAATAGAGCTGACAACTCATTGTCAAAACAGATTAGATGGCATGAAGTCAGAAATGCATCGTAGGGGATTCTTAAGTATTCGGCATTTAATGGCCGAGGCCGGTTATGAAGATAAGGATTTGTTCTACGACAATGCAGGCAAACCTCATCTGCATGACGGAAAGCATATTAGTATCACGCATTCCCATCACTTTACGGGGATAATAATTAGTGATAAGGACGAAGTAGGCATTGACATTGAAATGCAACGGAAAATAATTACCCGTATTGCCCATAAATTCACCCCTATTGAAGCATATGGCCATATAAAGGACATTAAGGATTTGGTGCGTAAATACACGATAGTCTGGGGTTGTAAAGAATCTTTATATAAAATTTATGCGACTATTGGACTTAGCTTTTTAAACCACATTTATATAAAGGATTTTGAATTTTCTGATAATTTAATTGAAGGACAGATAAATTATGAGGGCGATACTTCTTATTATGAATTGAAGTATTTGGAATTTGAAGGGTTTACCTGTGTTTACGCTATTAAAAATTAATACACTAATTTACAATAAGGATGGAAATTTCGGTTGAGCTTACTTTTTCTCCACTACAAGATGATTTTGAACAGCATATTATCAACTTTATCAAAAAATTAAGGGCATCGGGTCTTACAGTTTTAGAAAACCCACTAAGTACCCAAGTTTACGGGAATTATGATGAGGTAATGCAAGTTTTAAACTCTGAAATCAAAGAAGCGTTTGAACTCATGGATAAAGGCTTATTGTATATGAAAATTGTCAAAACCGACCGAAGCGATTATGAGCCACATTTTTGAGTTTTTGTTCGGGCAATATGCCGAATATGAAACATTTCATATAGTCTTTGAGATTATTGCGGTAATTTTTGGACTACTGTCTGTTTGGTTTTCTAAACAGAATAATATCCTGGTTTACCCAACCGGGATGATCAGCACGTCTATTTATGTTTATCTTCTTTTTCAATGGGGACTCATTGGGGATATGATGATAAACGGGTATTACTTCATTATGAGTGTTTATGGATGGTATGTCTGGACCCGAAAAGTGGACGCCACTCATTTTACGCCTATTACAAGAACAACAAAGATAGAGCACAGAATATCGGTGATAATATTCATAGCCACTTTGATATTTGTTTATATAGTTTACCAAGCCTTTGATAAATGGACCAGCTGGACAGCCTATGTAGACACCGTTACAACTGCCGTGTTCTTTGTGGGCATGTGGCTCATGGCAAAACGAAAGCTTGAAAACTGGATTTATTGGATCGTTGGTGATATAATTTCAGTTCCTCTATATTTTTATAAAGGATTTACATTTACAAGTCTTCAGTATCTTATATTTACAGTCATCGCCGTATATGGATATCTTGCATGGAAGAAAAATTTAAGCAGCAGCCCACAGACCTTATTAAAGTAGTAATTTTTGGGCCCGAATCTACTGGTAAAACCACTTTATCCGAGAAATTGGCAAGACACTATAATACGGTTTGGGTGCCTGAGTATGCTAGGGAATATCTTCAGGATAAATGGAATAACGAACGAAAAACCTGTGAACCCAAAGATTTATTGCCGATTGCCGAGGGGCAGATGCGTTTGGAAAACGACTTGGCGACTAAAGCTACTGATTTACTTATATGCGATACCGATTTGTTGGAGACAAAGGTTTATTCCGAGGCTTATTATCTTGGGTATTGTGATTCTACATTAGAAAAACATGCTTTGGAAAATCAGTATGACTTATATTTCTTGACTTATATTGATATACCTTGGGAAGCAGATGATCTGCGTGATAAACCTAACGAGCGCGAACGTATGTTTTTATATTTTAAGGACACGCTGGAGAAATATAATAGGAATTTTGTTATCTTAAAAGGGGATAAAAAAACACGTTTAAAAAAAGCAGTAGAACATATAGATAACCTATTGAAAAAATGATTCAACTAACCGAAAACGATTTAAAACAAATAGCCACAAAAGGTATTGCGAAAGAGAAAGTTAGAAGCCAAATCGAAATTTTCGAAGACGGTATTCCTTTTGTAAATCTTGTAAACGCTGCCGTTGTGGGTGAGGGCATTAGCAAGTTTACAGTACGCGAACAAAAATCGCTTATCAGTAAATTCGAAGGTTCTAAAGACGATTTAGCGCTTCTCAAATTTGTTCCTGCCTCTGGGGCTGCATCAAGAATGTTTAAGGCACTCTTCAATTTTTTGGACACCTGTGATCCATCAAAAGAAAGTCTAAAAAAATATTTTGAACGTACTAATGATACTGATTTACAGGTTTTTAATGCTGGATTGAAAGATTTTCCATTTTACGATATTGTTCAAGAAAGAATCAAAGGAAAATTCGCTAATAAGGACGAAGAGCTATATCTTTTTGTTAAGGAAATGATGTCTGAAGATGCTTTGAACTATGGATTTTATCCAAAAGGATTACTGCCCTTTCATAATTACGGGGACCATTCGGCCACTCCTTTTGAAGAACATTTAAAAGAAGCTTCCAATTATGCTAAAGTTGGAGAAGACGCTAATTTGCATTTTACCATTTCCGAACAGCACATTCGCATGTTTACTAAAGAATATGGTGCTATTAATGAGCGACTATCTCAAGAAACAAAAACGAATTTCAACATTGGATACTCATACCAAAAGGCATCAACAGATACCATTGCCGTTGATATGGATAATAATCCATTCCGAAATTCAGACGGTTCTTTACTGTTTAGACCGGGTGGTCATGGTGCGCTCATTGAGAACTTGAATGAAGAGGAAGCTGATGTTATTTTTATTAAAAACATTGATAATGTTGTAGTACCCAATGCACAAGATGAACTTACAAAAAGTAAGAAAATGTTGGCAGGCTTGCTTTTAAAGGTTCAGGAGAAGGCCTTCAAATATGCTCAAATACTTGATTCGGACGACTTATCTGCCAATGTAATGTTGGAGATAAAGGAATTTCTTGAAAACGAGCTTAATGTTCGCTTTGTAGATAAATATTCTAGTTTTAGTCTAGGTGATCAGATTGAAATTTTAAAGGATAAAGTTAATAGACCAATCCGTATTTGCGGAATGGTCAAAAATGAAGGGGAACCTGGTGGTGGGCCTTTTTGGATAAGGAATGCCCATGATCATGTTTCGCTTCAAATCATTGAATCTGCACAAATTAATATGTCTAATGAACGGCAGGTCGATATCCTTAAAAATGCTACACATTTTAATCCTGTTGACTTGGTATGTGGGGTGAAGAATTTTAAAGGTGAGAAATACAATCTTTTGAATTTTGTTGATCATAAACAAGCTTTTATAACCAGTAAGACCCAAGAAGGGCGTGAGTTAAAGGCTTTGGAACTTCCGGGGTTATGGAATGGGGCTATGGCCTTTTGGAATACGATTTTCGTTGAGGTTCCACTATCAACATTCAATCCTGTAAAGACCGTCAATGACTTGTTGAAGCCCACACATCAAGTATAGATAAAAAGAACCTTTCCCATATACGATTGATCCTAATAAAATAGAAACTAAATCATCTTTTATTATGAGGGTTTATTTTTCAATAGTACATTTGTGCTATCTCAAAAGGGGTGCTTGTAAGCAGGCTGAGATTATACCCAATGAACCTGGACAGGTAATGCTGTCAAGGGAGGCAAAAAATGCCATTTGGATTTTCCAATGTTTCTTTTAGAAACAAATATCAATTTTAATAAAGAATAATAGCCCCTTTTATTCGTAACGAATGTATTACGGATGAAACTTTTATTCACAGTGTTCGGCTTAATTGTCATTACTATGGGTCTCTCAGCCCAAGAAGCCCAGAAAGATTCCCTTGAAGGTAAAAAAATAACGTTGGACGAGGTGTTTGTTTCCGCTATTCGAGCAACCAATAAATCTCCGGTAACATTCACCAATCTTACCAAAGAAGACTTAAAACCAAGGAATTTAGGACAGGACATTCCTATTTTATTGAATTTTATGCCAGCTGTGGTCACGACCTCAGATGCTGGAGCCGGGGTTGGCTATACTGGTATAAGAGTTCGTGGTAGCGATGCCACAAGGGTAAATGTCACTATAAATGGAATACCTTATAACGATTCAGAATCTCATGGTACGTTTTGGGTAAATATGCCCGATTTTGCATCCTCAACCGAGAGTTTGCAATTACAACGTGGGGTGGGTACTTCAACTAATGGTGCCGGAGCTTTTGGTGCAAGTCTAAATATTGCTACAGATGGTATTTCAGAAGAAGCTTATGGTCAAATCTCATCATCTATTGGTAGTTTCAGTACATTGAGAAACAACTTAAAATTTAGTACCGGTTTGTTGAACGACCATGTTGAGATTTCTGGAAGGTTATCACGAATTAACTCAGACGGATATATTGATCGGGCTTCTTCCGAATTGGATTCTTATTTTTTACAAGGAGCTTATAAGAATGAGAACACTTTATTAAAGGCTGTTCTTTTTGGTGGTCATGAAATTACATATCAAGCTTGGTACGGTATTGATGCGGCTACTTTAGAGTCTGATAGAACTTTCAATCCTTCAGGACGATATACCGATGAAAACGGAAACACCCAATTCTATGAAAATGAAGTAGACAACTACAAACAGAACCACGCACAATTGCTTTGGAACCAAAAATTGAATGATAGTTGGAACACCAATTTGGCGCTTCATTATACCAGAGGGCGAGGCTTTTTTGAGCAATTTAAAGAGGATGACGATTTTTCTACTTACGGTTTTTCTCCTCTTACAATTGATGGTGAAGAGGTGAATACAACTGACCTCATTCGCAGAAGATGGTTGGATAATGATTTTTACGGTACCGTATTTTCAGCAAATTATAATAAGGAAAATTTGAACTTGATTCTCGGAGGAGGCTGGAATTCCTATGAAGGCAAACATTTTGGAGAGGTGATTTGGGCAGAGTTTGCTCCTAATAGTTCCATTCGGGATCGATATTATGATGATGATTCAAAAAAGACCGACTTTAATATATTTACGAAAGCCAATTTCAAATTAGTTGATAATTGGAGTCTTTTCGCGGATTTGCAATATAGAACGGTAGGTTATAAGGCTAATGGCGATGACACTGGTTTGGTTAATGATACTTTCAATTTCTTTAATCCAAAAGTTGGGGCAACATTTGATTTAAACCAAAACAATAACTTCTATTTATCCTATGCTGTTGCTAACCGGGAACCTAATAGAAATGACTATGAAAATGGGAGTCCAAAACCCGAAAAACTAAATGATTTTGAATTAGGCTGGCGATACCTTTCTACTGATGTTCAACTAAACACTAACCTATACTTTATGAATTATAAGGATCAATTGGTACTTACTGGCGAATTGAATGATGTGGGCGCTCCATTAAGGGCGAATGTTGGCGATAGTTATCGTTTTGGTTTGGAAATTGATGCGAATATTGCTTGGGGTAATAAATTCGCAATTAGTCCAAATATAGCTTTAAGCTCAAATAAGAATAAAGATTTTGTTTTTCAAAGAGATGGGGCAATTCAAAATTTAGGAAATACCAATATCGCTTTTTCACCTCAGATTATCATTGGGAACAGGATTTCATATATACCTATTGAAGACCTACAGATTTCATTGTTAAGTAAATATGTTGGTAAACAATATATGGGTAATATTGATGCCAAAGGTTCAGTTTTGGATGCCTATTCCCAAACGGATCTTAATTTGCAATATGTGATAGAAACCAACTCTTTTATAAAAAGTATAACGCTCTCGGCATTGGTAAACAATATATTCAATGCCGAGTTTGTTTCTAACGGGTATTTCTTTACCTATGATGATACAGGGTCTGTTCCTGGAGAGACAACTACGATAGAAGGTGCCGGTTATTATCCACAAGCAGGAACTAACTTTTTATTGGGGGCTACTTTGAATTTCTAAGTGATTTTTACTTTGTTATTAAGAAGGTATTATGTGGATATTCAAATGAGCATCGCCCTTTTTATTAGTGATGATTTCACCAGAATTCGTAGATTTAGAAATAAATAATTCAATTGAATGTCCAACTCCAAAAGCATAAGGTGGGGAATAATCGGCTGCGGTGCTGTTACTGAAATAAAAAGCGGACCAGCCTATCAAAACACTGATGGATTTGAAGTTGTGGCGGTCATGCGTCGTGACCAGGAAAAAGCTGCTGATTATGCCAAACGGCACAATATTTCAAAGCACTTTACCAATGCAGATGATTTAATTGCTGACAATGATATTGATGCCATATATATTGCTACACCCCCAGATTCGCATAAATTTTATGCCTTGAAAGTAGCAAAGGCAGGGAAGCCCTGTTGTATTGAAAAACCTATGGCTCACTGTTACTCTGATAGCTTGGAAATCTATAGCGCTTTTGAAAAGAAGGGCATTCCTTTGTTCATAGCTTATTATAGGCGTTCATTACCTCGTTTCAACAAAATAAAACAATGGTTGGATGAAGGTGCTATCGGTGAGGTTCGTCATATACATTGGCATTTGTCCAAACCTCCGAATAGATTCGATTTAAGCGGGACTTATAATTGGAGAACGGATGCTAGTATTGCCCCAGGAGGATATTTTGATGACTTGGCAAGTCATGGACTTGATTTGTTTATTTACTTCTTGGGAGATATTGAAATAGCCAATGGCATTGCAACGAATCAAATGGGATTGTATTCAGCAAAAGATGCCGTTGTAGCCAGTTGGATGCACAAAAGGGGTGTAACGGGTGATGGTAGCTGGAATTTTGGTTGCTATCAGCGCGAAGATAAGGTTGAAATCTTAGGCAGTGATGGGAAGATCATTTTTTCTATTTTCAATGAAGAGCCTATAATTCTATTGAATTCACAAGGGGAGGAAAAACTTGAAATTCCTAATCCAAGGCATATTCAGGAATTTCATGTATTCAACATCAAAAGTCACTTATTGGGTGAAAAAATCCATCCTTCCCTAGGGAAATCAGGATTGCATACCAGTTGGGTAATGGATAAAATCTTGGGCTTGCAGTAATCGCAAATTTAATTGGAAACACTTAAGGTATTACCTCCAAAACTAGTTCGATATTCCAACATATCATAATAGCGTTTACCATCATCAGGTCTATTCAGCATTTGTCCTGTAAATAAACTGTATTCATAATCTTCGCAAGAACAGGTAGCGGTTTGTCCATTAAGTACCATAGTTGAGCAATCATTCGGTGCATGGTTGGGGCAACTGGCTTCAAAAGCCCTGAATTGGTTGAATCCCGTATTCATAGCAAAGAAACCAGCTAAGCCTGCGCCTTCGGCTCCCACATATACTGCATTACCTGTGTTGGTCAATGGACTGTATAATGGCAGGTTCAGGTTCATATCAAACCTAAAACCAATTTCTTGTAAAAAGGGATTACGGTTTGTACCATCATTACTACAAGATACCAATAAAAACAATAAGACTAAACCAAAAATACGGGTCATAAAGCGTTTTCTAATTAGGGATACTTGGGCAAAATTGAACAAAAATTATGTATATTTGCGTTAAATCCTCTCTAAAAAAGGGGATTTTCCTATTTATTAAACGACGAAGCTATGAGTAACATATCTTATTACACGGCAGAAGGGTTAAAAAAGTTGAGGGATGAGTTAAATCAGCTTAAAGACGTTGAACGTCCAAATGCTTCACAAGCAATTGCGGAAGCTAGGGATAAAGGTGATTTATCTGAAAATGCGGAATATGATGCTGCCAAGGAAGCACAAGGGTTATTAGAACTGAAAATTTCCAAAATGGAGGAAACTTTGGCTAACGCAAGATTGATTGATGAATCACAATTGGATACTTCAAAAGTATTGGTATTGTCAACGGTTAAACTAAAAAACCAAGCCAATGGTATGGAAATGAAATATACATTGGTAGCGGAAAGTGAGGCCGATATTAAGACTGGAAAAATTTCAGTTAGTTCACCTATAGGGAAAGGGTTATTGGGGAAAGAAGTTGGAGATACTGCCGAAATCACGATTCCCAATGGTTCTATTACCTTTGAGATTTTAGAGATAACAAGATAGGTAACTATCAATAAATCTTTATATTTAATCCTATCAAATCTTGATAGGATTTTTTTTGAATTCAAATTAAAGTAGATGCACGATGGCTAGTATTTTCACTAAGATTATTAACGGAGAGATTCCTTGTTACAAAATTGCCGAAGACGAAAACTTCTTTGCCTTTTTGGATATAAATCCTAATGCCAAAGGCCATACCTTATGTATTCCAAAAAATGAAGTTGATAAGATCATGGATTTGGATGAGGAAACCTATATGGGCCTTATGGCATTTTCAAGAAAAATCGGCAAGGCCATTGAAGCTTCCATGGATTGCAAAAGAGTTGGTATAACGGTAATAGGTCTCGAAGTACCCCACGTTCATGTACATTTGATTCCATTGAATGAAATGAAAGAAGCAACATTTCAACATAAAGTCGCACCTACCAAAGAGGAATTTGAAGCTATTTCGGCTAAAATTCGCTCTAAAATTGAATAATCCCCGATTGCCATAGATATACCCCGACTCCTATCAATACTAATAAGGAGATAATCAAAACATAAAACAAAGAGGTAAATCGGATTGAAGCCTTTTTCGGCGCGACCATTTTTTGATAATAATTGAAGGTTCTTTCAATATCATCAGTCCAATTCACAGGATAGATCGTAGATTCGCATTTGTTACATTTAATTTTATGCGTTACCTCATTAGTGGTCCTATCATATAATTTTCCGAATTTATGCTTTTGCTGAAAAGTAATTTTCATGTCCTGATTAAAACATTCTGGACAATTGTTGGTGATATCAGCTTCCTTGATAACTTCAAATCTTTCCTTCGCCATAGCTTAATTATTTACTTTTAAGGATATCTGCATTATGGTACCTTCTTTACCCGAAGAGAGCACTTTAACCTTTCCTTGATGATATTCTTCAACTATTCTTTTTACCAATGATAACCCTAGGCCCCAACCTCTTTTTTTAGAGGTTACCCCAGGATTGAATATGGTTTGATAATTACTCTTTGGGATACCACTACCCGTATCTGCCACCAGAATATTCACATATTTTCCGGCAGGAATAATATCTATGGCAATACTTCCCTTACCCTTCATAGCATCAATTCCATTTTTAACCAGATTCTCAATGGTCCAATTATATAAGGAATGATTTAAAAGAACAGGGAGCTTTTCAACTTTGGAATTGAACGAAAAGTGAATCAATTTAGAACTTCTTCGTTTTAAATAATCGTAGGCTTCTTTCGTCTCTTGAACAATATCGAATTCTTTGAGTTCAGGTAAAGAACCTATTTTCGAGAATCGTTCGGTTATGGTTTCAAGTCGGGAGATATCCTTTGCTATTTCCTTCGTGATTTCAGGGTTTATTTTTTCACTTTTAAGAAGTTCATTCCAACCCAAAAGCGAAGATAGCGGTGTGCCAATCTGATGAGCGGTTTCCTTTGCCATACCGGCCCATAGTTTATTTTGCTCAGATGCCTTATTGGTTTTAAAGAAAAAGAAAATAACCGTTGCAAAGAGCAGAATAATAAGCAATAAGGCAATGGGATAGTATTTTAATTTGTTCAGAACTTCTGAATTTCCATAATACAAAGTGGCCAAATGCTCACCTTGTTGGTCAATCGAGATCGGGGTATTTTCACTCTGAAATATTTTAATTCTTCGCTGAAGATATATTGAATCCTTAACCTTATCCCCAGGCATATTATTGGTCTTGATAGAGCCATCTTTATTGACCAAGATCATGGGCGTTGAGGTGTTGTTTTGAAGTACTTTAATGGTAAGATTACCCATATCAATATCTTCGGAATATTGCAAAAGCTCCGATTGGGCGGTAGCCCATATCTCCATTTTTAAACGTTCTTCTTCCTTGAATTTTTTAAAGAAACTATTGGTGTTCCATAAAATTAGACTCACAATAGCAAAAGCTATCGCAAGTAAAAAAAAATTGGAAGTTTTCTTTTTAGGATTAAAATTCATCCAGTTGGTTTGTTGCTTTAAAGATAACGTAAAATGATAATAAATGGTGTGCAAAGCACATGGGTTCTTGTTTTAAATCGCAGTCAAATTAACTACATTTGTAAAACAATGGCTGATATGTTTTCTATTCTTCCAAGCGATATTCCGATCCAAAAATTACATGGATATCTTTTGGGTGCTGTTGGTCCCAGGCCTATTGCTTTTGCAAGTACAATAGATGACAAAGGAAGGCCAAATTTATCGCCTTTTAGCTTTTTCAATGTCTTTAGTGCCAATCCACCGATATTAATTTTTTCACCTGCAAGGAGGGTACGGGACAATACCACAAAACATACGCTTGATAACGTTCAAAAGGTTAAGGAAGTTGTCATTAACGTTGTAAACTTCGAAATCGTACAGCAGATGTCACTTTCAAGTACCGAATATGCTGAAGGGGACAATGAGTTTTTGAAAGCTGGTCTTAGTATGTTAAAATCTGATTTGATTAGGCCATTCAGGGTAGCTGAATCCCCGGTACAATTTGAGTGTAAAGTAACCAAGATTGAATCTTTGGGAAAGGGAGGAGGCGCAGGAAATCTTATTTTCTCAGAAGTAGTCAAAATACATATTGATAAGGACATTATTGGTGAAGATGGGAGTATTGACCAATATAAAATTGACCAAGTAGCCCGGATGGGTGGCAATTGGTATTCCAGGGCTAATCAAGGGTTGTTTGAAGTACCCAAACCATTATCCACCTTAGGAATCGGCGTTGATAATATTTCCGAAGAAATTAGGTCAAGTAACGTTCTTACAGGCAATGATCTAGGAATGTTGGGTAATATAGAAAAATTGCCTTCCCAATCTGAAATAAATGAATTTATCGATTCGAATGAGGAACTCAGTGACTTGATCAATTCAAAAGATAGAATAAAAGTGCATCGTAAAGCCCGGGAATACCTAACTAAAGAAGAAGTGCTTTCTGCTTGGAAAGTTTTATTGGCATAATGAAACGAATACAATTATTTGAATTTGAGGATTTTGGTTGGTTCCCTAGTTGGTTAAGGGTCTGTATGACCAATTTAATTGTGATCCTTCAAAAGATGATTGGCGTACCAGAGCTCTTGGCAGACTTAATTGCCAATATTCTAAAGAAAAAACAAATTAATAATATCGTTGATTTAGGTTCGGGGTCTGGAGGGGCAATGCCTGAAGTTATGGATTCACTTCACAAAATAGAAGGTTTGGAACAAGTAACGTTAACCATGACCGATTTATTTCCCAGCTCCGAAATGTTGAAGAAGTTCAATACAGATGCTTTAAATAAAATCAGCTATCTTGAATCATCTGTAGATGCCACAAATATTGCCACAGCGCCAGAAGGCCTCAAAACCATGGTGAATTGTTTTCATCATATGCCACCTAAAAAGGCAAGGGCAATCTTGGAGTCGGCCAAAAGAACCAACCAACCTTTATTAATTTATGAAATGGGCGATAATAATATACCCCTGCTTATATGGTGGTTGTTGCTCCCAATTTCATTGGTCATATTAATAATTATGGCACTTTTTATGACACCATTCGTAAAACCCTTAACTTGGCAGCAAATTGTTTTTACCTATTTGATTCCGATAATCCCGATTTGTTATGCTTGGGACGGTCAAGCGTCTTTGCCAAGAATGTATACGCTCAAAGATTTAGAACATTTGCTTGCAGGATTGGGTTCTGGGAATTACACATGGCAGAAAGGGCATGCAAAAAAAAAGAACGATAAAAGACAGGGAACATACCTTATAGGGCTTCCAAATTAGAAAATAGAATATTAAACACTAAACGCAAATTGCACAATTATTAAAACATGGAAATACAAGGAAAAATTAAGATGATTGATGAAACTAAAACTTTTGGAAGCAATGGTTTTAGAAAGAGGGAAGTAGTAGTAACAACAGAGGAGCAATATCCTCAACATATTTTAGTTGAGTTTGTTCAAGACAAGTGTGATTTACTCAATAGTTATACTGTTGGTCAAGATGTAAAGATCAGTATTAATCTAAGAGGTCGTGAATGGACCAACCCGCAAGGCGAAGTAAAATACTTTAATGCTATCCAAGGATGGCGAATTGAAAACCTCCAGGCTGCTGCGGGTAATGCTGATATTCCACCAGTACCTCCTATGGATGCTTTTGAACCGGCTGACAATATCAACGATGAAGATCATGATGATCTTCCATTTTAGTGAAACTTATTTTGAAAAGGTATTAATATGACTTATTCTAAATAGATTATTGAACTGACCCCGCTGTTTAGCGGGGCTTTTTTTTGTATTCAATATTTAAGTTTATACATTCATTTTTAATTTAAGTAACTTTAGATTAAACTGTATTCGTGAAAAAGGATAGCTCACAAAAACCCATAAACTTTTTGACCAACGACCTATATTTCCCATCAGTTGAAAATGCAAATGCAGAAGGATTATTGGCAGTAGGTGGCGACCTCTCGCCTGAACGTTTAATGCTTGCCTATAAAAGCGGCATTTTTCCTTGGTTTAATGAAGGTTCACTGATTTTATGGTGGAGTCCTGATCCAAGAATGGTACTTTTTCCTGAGCGTATCAAGATTTCAAAAAGCATGCGAAAAATATTGAAAAACAATCAATTTAGTTTAACAAAGAACAGCTGTTTCGAAGCCGTAGTCGACCAATGCGCATTGGCGAAGCGAGTGGGACAAGAAGGTACTTGGATTACCAATGAAATGAAGGAGGCCTACCTGAAATTGCATGAAATGGGGTTTGCAAAATCGTATGAAGTTTGGCAAGACGATAAAATGGTCGGGGGACTTTATGGCATTGATTTAGGACATATTTTCTGTGGTGAAAGCATGTTCAGTTTGGTGAGTAATGCATCAAAATTCGCTTTTATAAAATTGGCAGAAGAACTTCATCAAAAGAAATATAGTCTTATTGATTGCCAACTTTATACCAAGCATTTAGAAAGTCTTGGAGCAGAGGAAATTCCAAGATCCCGCTTCATTGAAATATTAAAAAAAACTAGATTAATCCATTAATCGCAACGCTTCACGGCGACTTAGATTGGCCAAATCGTTGTTCTCAGTAAAATCCCTGACCCATTTAGGGTTGGATTTACTATATTCCCGTAATACCCAACCGATGGCTTTATTGATGAAAAATTCCTTGGATCCCAATAGTTTTTGAATGATGTATTGCAGCCTTTGGGTATCCATATTGTCCTTGCTTTTCAATTGATACAGTAAACAGCATCGTTGTAACCAGATATTCCCCGAAGCCATCCATCTGTCAATGTAGCTATCCAATTGCTCAGGAAAACGAATGAAATACGTGCCTATTAATTTAACGGCAATATAATCCACAGTATCCCACCAAGATTTATGGGTTACCATAAACTCTATAAGAGCAATATCATTTTTATCAAATTGTTGGGTGTATTTATACACGAGTTCTTGGGCAATAAATTGATATTCTCGTTGGGGTTTGTTCCATAAGGTTTTTACGATTTCTTCTAAATCAGTCTTTGGGGGCAAATAGGATTTGGCTAGAAATGGCTTTTGTATTTCTCGACGTAATGGGGTTTTTATTCCGTAAAACTCGAACTGATTGCGCATATAGGCCTTTTGTTCTTTGGCAATCTTACGATTTGCGTTGCGTTTAAGTTCAAGTTCTAAAGTTTGGATGAATCCGTTCATTTTAAGGCATCATATTCAATATAAAATACGGTCGTGATTCATTGGTAAGGCTTGCCGTTTCCGAATGAGATTTCCATCTGCGTCGAACCAAAGATCATATTCAGTATTTCTTTGATCATTCTTCCCGATGATGATTAGCCTATATACATTGCTTGGGAGTATGAGATTTTGAAAGGTGTTTTTTAATGCTGATTCATCATTTTCAGGATTAGTTGCCGGGTACTGTTGATAAATCCTCCTTATTCTTGATTTCCGGTAAGAACCCATTAAGTATGTCTTTATTTTTTCAAAAGTATCTTCTGGAATATCAATTTCCTTGATCCGAAATCCTGAATTTATTAATTTACCGCTCGTGTCGTAGCTTAGGAAGTAACGCATGCGATCTCGTTTGAATTTTATAAGGTAAGTGGTTCCCAAACTGTCGACCTCTTTATAGTAGCTTACTTGTTTAGTTTCTTGTCCAATATGCATTATATCTTTTTGAAGCGACGGAAACTGGGATTTCCTAATGCGATGTTCCCTTTCAATATGTTGTGGAAAACAAACCGTACTCATAAAAAGCAATACTATAAAAAGCCTAAACCTCGTCATATCTAAAACAATTAACCTCATGATCATTGACCATTCCCGTAGCCTGCATATGGGCATATACCACAGTACTGCCCACGAATTTGAAGCCTCTTCTTTTGAGGTCTTTACTAATGGTATCAGATAAGACGGTATTAGCAGGGCCTTCTTTGTAGTTCGCAATGGTGTTTTTAATGGGTTGGCCATTAACAAAGCCCCAAATGTATGAACTGAAACTCCCGAATTGCTCTTGCACCTTTATAAATGCTTGTGCATTGCTTACCGTGGAACGTATTTTAAGTTTGTTCCTAATAATTCCAGCATTTTGCAACAAAGCTTCAATTTTGGTTTCAGAATACTTTGAAATCTTTATGTAGTTAAAATTGTCAAAGGCCTTTCTAAAATTCTCTCGTTTTCGGAGAATGGTAATCCAACTTAAACCCGCTTGGAAGGTTTCTAAAATTAAAAATTCAAACAGCGTATCATCATCCCTTACAGGGACACCCCATTCATTGTCATGATATGCTTCATAAAGGGCATCACCCAGACACCAACTACAGCGTTGTTTTTCCATTCCACTAATTCCTGAGTTCTAAATATAGTAGAATATTTTTAATACTGGTGTGGACTAAATAACCTAGCCCGCTATAGGCCTTCAATAATAGTTTGAGAAGCTCATAGCTGAAAGCAAATTCTTATTCAGTTAATTCGCCAGAGGATAATGCATCTTCCAGATCCGCTTTAATGGTGGGGAATTTTCTAAAGAATTTTTTGCCGTCCAGTCTTTTTAAAGTAACCTGCGTGCTGCCATCGGAAGTATAAGTGTAGTTGATTATTTCAACTTTTTTACCTAATACCGTCTTCATATCAGCTATACCTCCCCGTTTTATAATAAAATTCTTTCTGGGGAAATGAACGTGCTGGTAATCCGATGCGGAAGGCTCTTCAATGGTTAAAACAGCCCCTTTTTGGATGTTGATAGGTTCTTTTTGTTGTGCCTGTATTAAGGATACTGAGAACACAAAAAGGATACAGAATGTAATATTTCTCATGATTCAGATTTTTTAAATAACAGACTAAAGTTAATAAAATAAATTTTTATATGCAAGTATTGCATTTGTTAAAAAATAGTTAAACTATTAATATATGACAGTAATACTATTATATTTGTAACATATTAAAAATGATTACCCAATGGAACGTTTATTAAAGTCTATTAAAATCAACATCAACGAAAAGATTTTTGTTAAAGATCCTGAATCTTCCAATTTGGGAAAACGAATTATAGAGGAGAGTATCAATATGATTCATAAAAAGGGCTTCGAAAGCTTTACTTTTAAAAAATTGGGTGTTAAGATTGGCTCTAATGAAAGCTCTATATACCGCTATTTTGAGAACAAACACAAATTGTTGTTATACCTAACTTCTTGGTATTGGGGTTGGTTGGAGTATCAATTGGTTTTCGCCACTAATAGTATTGCTAATCCTACAGAAAAACTTAAAAAAGCGATTGAGATAGTTACTAAAGAGACTGAGGAGGATTCGTCTTTTTCACATATAAACGAAATCATTTTAAATAAGATTGTTATAAATGAGTATTCCAAATCATATTTGACAAAAGAAGTCGATACTGAAAATAAAGAAGGTTATTTTACCATCTATAAGCGATTGGTAAATCGGATCAGTGATATGATTCACGCTGTAGATGCTGATTATGCATATCCTTCTAGCCTTTCAAGTACTATTCTGGAAGGTTCCCTACATCAGTACTTTCTCAAAGACCATTTTCCCTCTTTGACCAATTGTCATAAAAAAAATAGTCCTACAAGTTATTTATTACATCTTGTTTTCACCCTACTTAAATCATAACTAGAATGTCTAAAAATATAATGAGCTCTTGGCAGCGGCTAATGGGATTGTTGCGCTTGGATAAAAGGGATGTTTACC
Source organism: uncultured Flavobacteriaceae bacterium (assembly GCA_963768235.1). Classification (GTDB taxonomy): domain Bacteria; phylum Bacteroidota; class Bacteroidia; order Flavobacteriales; family Flavobacteriaceae; genus Maribacter_A. The sequence continues at coordinate 218,173 of CAVYHF010000007.1, read as the reverse complement.
AAGTCTTTTATTACGCCATCTTCGCAGGGGTTGTTAACCTTTCCCTACCTCTGGGTATTCAAGCGATTATCAACTTGATCCAAGGAGCGCAGATAAGTACTTCATGGATTATACTGGTCATTTTGGTCACTATTGGTGTCGCCTTTGTAGGAGTGCTACAATTGATGCAGATACGTATTATAGAAAATGTACAGCAAAAAATATTTACCCGTTCTTCTTTTGAGTTTGCCTATCGGTTTCCAAAAATAAGAATGAGTCAATTACGAAATTTCTATCCCCCGGAACTGGCCAATCGTTTTTTTGATACGCTTACGGTACAAAAGGGTCTTTCCAAGATATTGATTGATTTTCCAGCGGCATTGCTACAGATTATTCTTGGGCTCTTATTACTCTCATTCTATCACCCGTTTTTCATTATTTATGGTATCTTATTGTTGCTGCTTATTTATGTGGTTTTCAAATTTACAGCTCAAAAAGGCCTAGACACCAGCCTTAACGAATCTAAGAGCAAGTATAAAGTGGCCCATTGGCTCCAGGAAGTGGCAAGATCAATCATTAGCTTTAAACTTTCTGGCAAAACATCACATGCCTTGGATAAAAACGATGAACTGGTAACTGAATACCTTGAGGCCCGTGAAGGCCATTTTAATATTTTGGTGTTGCAGTATATACAGATGATTGGTTTCAAGGTTTTGGTAACTGCCGGTCTTCTTTTGATTGGTGGATTATTGGTGTTGAATCAGGAAATGAACATTGGGCAGTTCGTTGCTGCAGAAATTATAATTCTTTTGGTCATTAGTTCAGTCGAAAAATTGATTTTAGGACTTGAAACTTTTTATGATCTGTTGACTTCATTGGAAAAATTAGGTCAAGTGGTTGATAAAGAACTGGAGTCTCAAGATGGTGAAATATCTTTTCAAGAAAATCAAGGGTTTCATGTTGAGTTAGATGGTGTTTCTTACAATGTTCCGGACAGGGATAAAAAGATAATTGATGATGTAAGTTTAAGCATTACCCCAAAATGTCGCATTCTTTTAAATGGCAGTAGTGGATCTGGAAAGTCAACTTTGCTACGGATAATTGCGGGAATATTGGAGCCCGATTCGGGTGGTATATATATAAACGATAGCTCACTGAAGGGTATGAATCTTAATTATTACCGTTCAAATTTGGGTCAATCATTACCTGAGGAATCTCCTTTTGAGGGATCAATTCTAAACAATATCACTTTTGGTGATAAAACCATTTCCCAAGCGCAGGTATACTGGGCCTTAAAAAATGTGGGCCTAACTGAATTCGTTAAAGAACAACCTCAGGGATTGCAAACCGTATTGTATCCTGAAGGAAAACAAATTCCTTCGACCATCTCGAAGAAAATTGTTTTGGCCCGCAGTATAGTTAGAAAGCCCAAACTTCTGATTTTAAAAGATCCTTTGGATCATTTTGATCAAGACGAAGCCCTTAGAATCATAAACTTTTTAAGCAATCCTGAAAATGGTTGGGCCTTGTTGGTGGTTAGTGCGAACTTAAGATGGGTCGATAAATGTACAAGAATTATCACCATGGAAAATGGTCGAATTATTAATGAGAAATAGTAAATAATGCTGAATATTTCACATAATCAACTGAATAAAAAGGTGAGCTTGGATCGGTTCAACTCGGCTCAAAAAGTGTTCCATGAGCGCTATTACAAGCACTTTAATCGCTTTTTATTGGCCTTTGCCATTGTCGGGTTTTTAATTCTTTTTCTTCCATGGACCCAGAATGTCAGTAGTAAGGGTTATTTGACTACTTTGAAGCCCGACCAGAGGCCACAGACCTTACAGTCCCCGATTCCGGGTCGTATCGAGAAGTGGTACGTACAAGAAGGGGATTATGTCAAAAAAGGAGATACTATTTTATTCATTTCTGAGATTAAGAATGAATATTTCGATCCTAATCTGGTCGAACGCACAGGTCAGCAAATCAAGGCGAAAACGGCTTCTGTTACCTCCTATGAAGGCAAGGTAAAAGCCTTAGGCAATCAGATTTCTGCTTTGTCGAATGAGCGTAGACTGAAATTGGAACAGGCAAAGAACAAATTATTGCAGGCAAATCTGAAGGTGCAGAGTGACAGTATCGACCTTGAAGCAGCAAAGACGAATATCAGTATCGCTCAAAGACAATACGACCGGGTGGTTCAATTGCAATTAGAAGGTTTGAAAGCAGTCACCGATGCTGAGGAAAAGCGACTCAAATTGCAGGAGACTCAGGCAAAACTTATCTCTCAAGAAAATAAGCTGCTTGCCACCAAAAACGAGGTAATCAATGCCCAAGTTGAAATCAGTCGCGTGAGAAATGAGTATGTCAACAAAATTTCAAAAGCAGAGAGTGATAGGTTCACCGCACAATCGAGCCAATTTGATTCTGAAGCTCAGGTTACCAAGCTAGAAAATGAGTTCACTAACTATGAGATGCGAAATGAAATGTACTACATACGGGCACCTCAAAATGGATTTATCAATAAGGCCATACAAGGCGGAATCGGCCAAACGTTCAAAGAGGGCGAAGCGCTCCTAGGAATTATGCCTGCCGATATCGATATGGCTGTTGAGACTTTTGTCGAGCCCCTCGATTTACCATTGATTCATTTGGGTGAAAAAGTCCGGATTCAGTTTGATGGTTGGCCCGCTATCGTTTTCAGTGGATGGCCCAATGTGTCTTATGGTACATATGGTGGAGAAGTGGTCGCCATTGAAACCTTTATCAGTGACAATGGCAAGTATAGGGTGTTACTTTCTCCTGATCCAGACGACCACGAGTGGCCAAAAGATATTCGCGTTGGCTCCGGTGCAAACACAATTGCGCTACTAGAAGATGTGCCAATCTGGTATGAGCTATGGAGACAATTGAATGGTTTCCCACCTAATTATTATCAACCGGAGGCTGCACAAGCAAAACCTGTAAAAAAGTAAGATGCGCAAGTACATTACATATATATTGTTGTTGATCACCTTCTCAATGACGGGTCAGGTACAAGATTCACTTGTACTACGATTTAACGAGTATTTGGGCTATGTGAAGCGTTACCACCCCATCGCCAAGCAGGCAGAACTTACGCTAGGTATCGGTCAGGCCAATTTAATGAAGGCCCGAGGTGGATTCGACCCTAAAATCGAGGTTGACTATGACCGAAAAGAGTTTAAGGGAAGCGAGTACTATGATCGTTTGAACGCCGCTTTTAAGATTCCGACTTGGTATGGTATTGAACTAAAAGGGACGTTCGAGCAGAACGATGGAGAATTTTTGAATCCAGCTGAGTCGGTTCCTTCGGATGGCTTGTACAGTGCTGGCGTTTCAGTGTCGTTGGGCCAAGGTCTCTGGATCAATGAACGCATGGCCACACTGAAGCAAGCAAAATACTTTAAGGAGCAGACAATTGCGGATCGCGACCTTTTGGTTAACCAAATTCTGTACGATGCGGCCCTGGCTTATTTCGACTGGTTGCGTGCCTTTAACGAAGCCACCATATATCAGGACTTTTTGAACAATGCAGATATTCGTTTTGAGGGAATCAAAAGTAGGGCAGCGTCTGGCGATATTGCGGCTATAGACACCGTAGAGGCCAAAATTGCCTTGCAAAATAGGGCACTAAGCCTAGAGCAGGTAAAAGTGAAGTTGATGAGGCGCTCTTTGGAACTTTCCAATTTTCTATGGATGAATGATAATATTCCTTTAGAGTTACAACCGAATGTGATTCCGGATATTGATATTGGCGGAGAGATTGACACTACTTTGGAAATCCTCGGGAAGCCTTTAGACAGTTTCACCATTGAAAACCATCCTAAATTATTATCCTTAGGATATAAAATAGAGGGATTACGGGTCGAGAAAAATTTAAAAGCGAATAAACTGTTGCCCAAAATAGACTTGGAGTATAATTTTTTAACAGAAACCCCAGAATTTATCAACTCTTTTAAAACCCAAGAATATAAAGGAGGCCTTACATTTCAATTGCCCCTGTTTTTGAGAAAGGAGCGAGGAGAATTAAAATTGGCCAAATTCAAGCTTCGCGACGCGCAATTCGATTTGGACAATGCCCAAATTGAATTGAAAAACAAAATTGTGGCCCTTTATCGCGAGCTGGAATCTTTTGAAACCCAGAATGTACTCATTGACGATATTGTTCTAAATTACAACATATTGTTAGCTGCCGAAGAGCGTAAATTCAGTTTTGGGGAAAGTTCGTTGTTTCTCATCAATTCGCGTGAAAGCAAATTGATAGACGCCGAATTGAAGCAAATCGAAGTACAAAATAAGTTCTATACGGCCAAGGCTAAACTGTTCAACAGTCTTGCCGTAAACCCTGAAAATCTTTGAAGTTCTTAAAGCCAATTCAATGAATATTACTGAAAATTTATTGAAAAATGTGATACTCCATGAATGAATGATTTATAAATGGATATTGTAAGTTTTTTTATGAATTTACTACAAATGTCACCTATGTTACCAAAGGATTGAACTTTCGGTGGTAATTTTGCTTTTTTAATTGAAATATAATGGAAACAAGCGTTTTAGAGAATTTGGAAAAGACTACTAAAGATGTGATTCAAAAAGGAATATCAAAGGCAATGTCTTACCGGGATTATAGAATATTGGTTGATAATTTATCGGCAGAAGGCAGGTCAACTGGCCCTGAACAGACTGAGGCTTTGACTAACTATACCGTCTTGAATCAAAGGCGAATGAAACGTTTGGACAAAACACTAAAAATCACTGAAGAAGCGGTCAGAAAAATCAATCACTTTGACAAGAAAGTTACCTGGCTGGTTTTGACCGAAAGTTGGTGTGGTGATGCTGCCCAAACAATGCCGATGATGAATAAGGTGGCCGAACATAACGACAATATTTCCTTTAAGGTAATCTTGCGCGATGAAAACTTGGATGTTATGAACCGTTTTTTGACCAATAATACTATGAGTATTCCAAAATTAGTTATGGTTGAAGACGCTACAGGAGAAATACTTGGTGATTGGGGATCAAGACCTAAAATCGCTTCCCAAATGGTAATCGATTACAAAAACGAACATGGTATGCTAACGCTGGAATTCAAGGAAGATCTGCAGATTTGGTATAATAAAGACAAAGGGCAGAGTACGCTAAGGGATCTAATGGAGTTACTTGCTTTGGAATAAATAGGTAATCGTTCCTTTTTGGGATGCTTTTGTAGAAGTATTGAACTTGGCTTTTAGGGCGTAAGTGATTGCATTTTCTATCAAGCAACCATTTGATGTCCCTGAACTTTTTTCATTAAAATTTGCCGCAGTAACGTTTCCAACAGCATCTACAGTTATGTTGATGACTACTTTTCCACCTTCTATGCAAGTATAAATTGGTGGGGGTAGTTTATAATTGTTTCTCCCGACAAGGGAATAGGAAACAGAGGTTTTTCTAGCTGCCAAGTTATTGGTTCGTTCTTCTTTTTGGGCTTCGCGCTCTCCAAGCATTTGCTTTTTCTCTTCCCTATCTTTGGCCAATTCCTTAACCTTGGCAGCATATGCAGAATCTTCACTGCTAAAATCTGAAATCTCATCAGATTCACTAGCGGCTTTTTCCTCTAGAATTTCCTCAAGTGTCTTTAAGGGTTCAGGATCGCCATAGCTGGGTTTTGCAGTTTCGTTGTATGCCATATGGCTTTTTATCGGGTCCTGCTTCTGCAATTCCTCTAACAACTTCTCCTCTTCTTTGATTAATTCTTCGAGCAGTTCCTCGTCCAGAATCAATTCAACCACGTATTCATCTTCTTCTTGTTGTCCACCAAGATGAATATTATAAAGCCCCAACACCACGATAGACATGGAGAAGAATGTAATAAGCAACGATAATTGTTGGCGGTTGAGGTTCATAAGGCTATAACCACTTTTTTAATTAATTATTTTAAATTTTCCTTGAAAAGATGAACAGTTCCTAATTTAGTGGGAATTATCCCCATTTCCAAGCATCATTTCGCCAAAAACAATAGGGTCCTGGGCTTTATTTACGTTGAAATCCCCTATTTTGGTTCTTCTTAGGGCAGATAAATGGCCTCCAGATTGCAGTGCTTTTCCAAAATCATGCGCTAAGGATCTAATATATGTGCCTTTGCTGCAGACCACTCTGAATTCAATTTCTGGTAAGTTAATATTGATGATGTCAAACTTCGAAATCGTTACCAATCGTTTTTTTATTTCAACCTCTTTACCTTCACGGGCATATTCATAAAGACGTTTCCCATCTTTTTTTAATGCCGAGAATACTGGAGGAACCTGCTCTATATCCCCAATGAATTTAGCCGTGGTTTCGAGAATCAGTTGGTCGGTAAGATGGTCTATGGCAAAAGTTTCGTTTATTTCTGTTTCTAAATCAAAAGAGGGCGTAGTTGCTCCAAGGGTAATGGTACCAGTGTATTCTTTTGCCAATCCTTGAAGTTCATTTATCTTTTTGGTGAATTTGCCTGTACATATAAGTAAAAGTCCAGTTGCCAAAGGATCTAAAGTCCCGGCATGGCCAATTTTGAATTTTTTAAGTTGGAATTTCTTTCGAATGGCCCATTTAAGTTTGTTCACCGCCTGAAACGAAGACCAACCTAAAGGTTTGTCAATTAGAAGAAGTTGTCCGTCTAAAAAATCTTCTTTGGATAATGAATTCATTTTAATGGATTCTTTTATTTTTCCCTCATGGGGGATAAGGGCCTTTACCCCCAATAACTGTACCCAATAGCAATAAGCCCTACTAATAAACAGTATATGGCAAAGTAAGAAAGTTTGCTTTTCTTAACAATTTGGATCATCCAAGTACATGCTGCCAAACCTGCAATGAAAGAGGCAATAAAACCAGCTCCCATAGCAAAGATATTCTCACTTTCAAGGTTTAATTCACCACTTAAGATATCCTTACCCATTTTACCGATAATTAATGGTACGACCATTAAGAATGAAAAACGGGCGGCTTTGGTCTTATCTATACCTAATAATACGGAAGTTGATATTGTTGCTCCGGATCTTGAGATACCCGGTAAAATAGCAATTGCTTGGGAAACACCAACAATAAAAGCATTTCTAAAAGTAACTTTTTTATGGGTATCCTTAGCTCTATCCGCAAAATAGAGAAGAACTGCTGTAATCAATAGCATAAAACCAACAAATCGTATATCACCGTCAAAGAAGGCTTCCAATTGCTCTTCAAATAATAGACCGACCATTGTTGCGGGTACCATGGACAAAACAATTTTCAGAGAGAAAAGGGTTTCCTCATTATTTTTAAACTGAAAAAGCCCACGTATAATTTCCCAAACATCCTTCCTAAATACAACAATAGTACTCAAAGCGGTTGCAAAATGTAGTACTACTGTAAACAAAAGGCTTTCTTGGGGAACAGAGCTGTCTCCTAATATTGCTTTACCTAGTTCTAAATGTCCGCTAGATGATACAGGAAGAAATTCTGTGAGTCCTTGGATGATACCAAGGATGATGGCGTCAATGGTCTCCAATTAGTTGCGCTTCTTATGCGGATTCAACAAAATGGCATAGACTTCAATACCCAAACCGATTAACACGAGCGTTGGAGCTAGTCGGATTCTACGAAAATTATAAATATCCTCATTGAAAACATTGGGGTCATCACTACCACCCCCAATCATTAATATGTACCCTAAAGCGATAAAGCCTATTCCCAGGAACATGAATATATAATTCCTTTTCTGAAAAATAAATTCGGGTTTGGACGCTTGTCCTTTGTTATTGTTTTGCTTTTTCCCCATGAGGCAAATTTAGTAATATAATTCGTCTGTCCTAAGATTCAAAAAGCGTTGTGTTGCAAAATAAGTACTAATCAATGAAATCAAGACCCCTAAAACAAAAACCCCAACAAAGAGTAGAATCAATATCGTACTATCTTGAAAAAGATTGAGTTCAGGAAAATTGTTATTCAAATAAAACAATGCCCCAGCTAGTGCCAGAAGAGCAATTACTGCGCCTAACATGCCTAGTTTAATATTCGTCCATAAAAAAGGCCTGCGAATGAAGATTTTGGTTGCACCCACCATCTGCATGGTTTTTATTATAAACCGCTTTGAATAGATAGATAAGTCGTATAGAGCTATTAATCAGTAATACAGCGATAAAAGTGAATATGGCACTGGCCACAAGAATCCAAAAACTAATTTTCTTCACATTATCACTTAGTAGACCTACCAAAGGTTTGTCATAACTCACTTCATCAACATAATTCTTTTTCGAGATTTCAGTGGCTATTCCCTCAATCTGTTCAGGGGAGACAAAATCAGCCTTCAATTGAACATCGATTGAATTTTTTAGCGGATTATAACCAAGAAAATCAATGAAATTTTCTCCAATTTCCTCACTGTGTTGTTCAGCAGCTTCTTCTTTGGAAACATAAGTCGCCAATTTGGTATATTCGGCCATGGCCAAACTCTTTTGCAATTGGTCAACCTCTACTTCTTTGGCGTTTTCCTTTAAAAATACCGATATTGTAATCTGTTCCTTAAAATGGTCTGCCATTTTTTTGGTGTTTAATACCAATAATCCTAAGATTCCAAGTAGAAAAAGGACCAACCCAATGCTTAAAACCACTGAGAAGTAGGAAGAAATCAGCTTTCGTTTTTGGTAGCGTTCAAAAGATTTGCTCATAGGTAGTACACTTCAATATGTAAAAATAGGAAAGTAAATTGATTAAACTTATTTTTGCGCGGTATAGTTAAGAAAGCTAAAATGCATTACAATTTCAACGAAATTGAAGCCAAATGGCAAAAATATTGGGCCAAAAACCAAACGTTTAAAGCAGAGAATAACTCCGATAAGGAAAAGTTCTATGTGCTGGATATGTTCCCTTACCCTTCAGGGGCGGGGCTACATGTTGGGCATCCGTTAGGCTATATTGCCAGTGATATTTATGCACGCTATAAAAGACATAAAGGTTTCAATGTTTTGCATCCTATGGGGTATGATTCTTTTGGCCTACCTGCAGAACAATATGCTATTCAAACCGGGCAACATCCAGCGATTACTACAGAAACCAATATCAATAGATATCGCGAACAATTAGATAAAATTGGATTCTCTTTTGATTGGAGTCGCGAAGTACGGACTTCAAGTCCAAACTACTATAAATGGACTCAATGGATTTTCATTCAGCTGTTCAATTCGTGGTATAATATAGATTCGGATAAGGCTGAGGATATAGAAACATTGATTGCTATTTTTGAAAAGAAGGGAAGCGCTAATGTACATGCTGTTTGTGACGATAATATCGAGGCATTTTCAGCCCAGGATTGGAATGCGTTTTCAAGCAAAAAGCAGCAAGAAATATTGCTGCAATATCGGTTGACCTATTTGGCGGAAACCGAGGTAAATTGGTGTCCTGCACTTGGAACTGTATTGGCAAATGATGAAATCATAAATGGAGTATCAGAACGTGGTGGCCATCCTGTGGTTCGTAAAAAGATGACGCAATGGAGTATGCGAATTACAGCATACGCCCAGCGATTGTTGGATGGTTTGGAAAAAATAGATTGGCCACAGCCTTTAAAAGATTCGCAGACCAATTGGATTGGTCGCTCCGAAGGGGCTTCGGTTACCTTCAAAGTCATTGCGAACGAAAAGAAGCAATCTCATAAAATAGACGTATTTACTACACGACCCGACACCATCTTTGGGGCTAGTTTTATGACTTTGGCCCCTGAGCATGAGTTGGTGTCCATAATTACTACACCTGAACAAGAGGTTCAGGTAGATGCCTATATTGAAGCCACGGCAAAACGCTCCGAGCGCGACCGCATGGCCGATGTAAAGACCATTACCGGAGTATTTACTGGTGCTTATGCTGAACATCCATTTACAAACGAGCCTATTCCAATATGGATTGGCGATTATGTTTTGGCAGGATATGGGACTGGAGCGGTTATGTCTGTTCCTTGTGGGGATCAACGCGATTATGACTTTGCCAAACATTTCAATATCCCTATCCCAAATATTTTTGAAGGGGTTGATATTTCGGAAGAAGCCTTTGCAGATAAGGCTACGACGGTAATTGCCAACTCTGATTTCCTAAACGGAATGCCTTATAAAAAGGCCGTAAAAAGGGTGATTTTTGAGTTGGAACAAATGGGCCAAGGCGAAGGAAAAATAAACTATCGTTTGCGCGATGCCGTTTTTAGCCGACAACGGTATTGGGGTGAGCCTTTCCCAGTGTATTATGTTGATGGGATGCCACAGATGATTGATGTGGAGCATTTGCCAATTGAATTGCCTGAAGTAGAAAAATACCTACCTACGGAAACCGGTGAGCCCCCTTTAGGGAATGCCATGGTTTGGGCTTGGGATAAAGACCAGTCAGCAGTAGTTAGTAATCACTTGATTGACCATAAAAATGTATTTCCTTTGGAATTAAATACCATGCCAGGTTGGGCTGGGAGCTCCCAATACTTTAATAGGTATATGGATTCTGGGAATGAGAATGAAATCTTTTCACAAGATGCCATAACCTATTGGCAAGATGTGGATCTGTACATCGGTGGCAGCGAACATGCCACTGGGCATTTATTGTATTCCCGTTTTTGGCAAAAGTTTATGTTTGACAAAGGTTTGGTGCCTAAAGATGAGTTTGCCAAGAAACTCATTAATCAGGGAATGATAACTGGTACAAGTGCTTTTGTTTATAGGGAAGAATTATCAGGGAATGTAATTTCGAAAGGGATGGTTGGTAATAAAAAAGTTATACCAATTCATGCGGATGTTTCATTGGTCAATACTTCTGACGAATTGGATATTGAGGCTTTTAAAAAGTGGAAACCGGAGTTTAAGGATGCTAATTTCATTTTAGAAAATGGGAAATACTTCGTAGGTCGTGAAGTTGAAAAAATGTCCAAATCCAAATATAATGTGGTGAGTCCTGATAGTATTTGTGAGGAATATGGTGCAGATTCTTTGCGTTTGTATGAAATGTTTTTGGGGCCTTTGGAGCAATCCAAACCTTGGAATACTGCGGGGATTACAGGAACACATTCGTTCTTGAAGAAGCTTTGGCGTTTGTATTTTGGCGAGAATGGAGCCAAGTTCAATGATGCGGAACCAACAAAAGAGAACCTAAAAACATTACATAAGACCATTAAAAAGGTTGAGGACGATATTGAGAATTTTTCTTTCAATACTTCCGTATCCACTTTTATGATTTGTGTGAATGAGCTTTCAACCCAAAAATGCACAAGTCGGGCCATATTAGAACCATTGGCTATCTTGGTTTCGCCTTATGCCCCACATATTGCAGAGGAGCTTTGGGAACGATTGGGTTACAATGATTCTATTTCAACAACATCTTTTCCCATCTTTGATGCAAGTCATTTGGTGGAGAGTAGTAAGCAATACCCGATTTCATTCAACGGGAAAATGCGATTCACTATAGAATTACCATTGGATTACTCCAAAGATGAGATAGAAGCAGCTGTAATGGCTCACGAAAAGACCCGACAACAACTACAGGGCAGAATACCGAAAAAGGTGATAGTGGTACCTGGTAAGATTGTAAACATCGTAGGGTAATCGTTTTGGACAATATGTCAGAAAAACATACCCCACGTATTTTGGCGGGGTTTTTGTTCTATATCTATTCTATTGAAAAATGAATCTTTAGTATTTTTATAAAAGTTAAAACAGAAAAGTTATGATGGGATATTATATATTAATTGGTGCTATTGCTTTGGTGAGTTGGCTCGTGAGTAGTAAGCTCAAAAGTAAATTCAAGCATTATTCCAAGGTACATCTAAGCAATGGTATGAGTGGGGCGGAGATAGCTGAAAAAATGTTGGCCGATCATGGTATTCGTGACGTAAAGGTGGTTTCTACCCCTGGAATGCTCTCGGATCACTACAATCCAAAAAATAAAACAGTCAATCTTAGTGAAGGTGTGTATGCACAGCGTAACGCATCTGCAGCTGCAGTTGCAGCACATGAATGTGGTCATGCCGTTCAACACGCACAGGCTTATGAGTGGTTGATGCTGCGTTCAAGATTGGTTCCTGTTGTTAGTGTAACTTCAGGGATGTCTATGTGGGTTGTTTTTGGTGGACTGATGTTAGGTGCTGCTGCAGGTGTTGGATTTGGTTACTGGGTAGCCATCGCAGGATTGATTATGATGGGAATGGCGACCTTGTTCAGTTTTATCACTTTACCGGTTGAATATGACGCCAGTAATAGGGCTTTAGCTTGGTTGAAGGCCAAAAATATGGTAACACAGCAAGAATATAAAGGCTCAGAAGATGCTTTGAAATGGGCAGCAAGAACGTATTTGGTTGCTGCTATTGGTTCTTTGGCCACATTGTTTTATTGGGGCTTACAAGTTTTGGGAGGAAGAGATTAATCCAATTAAGTAAAAATATAGACCCCAAAGGTTTCCAAAACCTTTGGGGTCTTTTATATGGTAATCTGACGATCTATTTGTTGATCTAGCGAGATAAAGGTCTCTGTTCGTGAAACCCCTTCGATTTGCTGGATTTCCTTGTTCAAAACATGCATTAAATGCTCATTGTCCCTGCAGAGTACTTTTATTAAAATTGACCAATTGCCAGTAGTATAATGACATTCCAATACTTCCGGGATTTTCTCCAATTGCTTTACAGCGACAGGGTTGCTCATGGCCTTATCCAAATAAATACCAATGTAGGCCATGGTAGTATAGCCCATAACCTTAGGATTGATGATGAATTTTGAACCAGCAAGAAGCCCTGATGCTTCCAACTTTCGAAGACGCTGATGAATGGCCGCACCAGATATACCAATATTTCGTGCTATTTCAAGAACGGGTTTTCGGGCATCCTGCATTAAGAATCTTAGGATTTTCTTGTCAATCCCATCAATCTTTACACTATTGTTGTCAGATTTCATTTCTTCATTTCAATATGTAAGTAAAAATACGAAATGCTTATGAAAGTCTAAATACCCACCACATCTGGATTGTAACCCAAATAGGGAACCTCATACTCCTTAAAGGTGATTCCGTAATTCTTTAATTCGGCCAATATTGGATCATACACTTCTTGGGTTATAGGTATTTGTACTCCTGGTGTGGTAATTTGTTTGTTCAAAATCAATAAGGTGGCAATAGCCACTGGTAGGCCAACAGTTTTGGCCATGGCAGTATACGCTCGGTTTTCACCAATCACGACTACATTTGCATCAATCTGGGATTTTTTACCGTTGAGTTCATAACCGAACTTGTGATACATGACAATCATGTCCTTATCATCCTTGTCCAATGTCCAACTATCTTCTAAAATCAATTGTAGAATTTGAGCAGGAGTTGCATTTTCTAAAGGGATGATTTTATTAGCATCAAAAAGATTTATTTCGGAAAGCATTTCCCACTTGCTATCATCTTGGTCAATTTTTAAATAGTGTCGTAATTTCAATTCAACTGAATCGGTTGGCGAATAGGGCAAAAACAAGTTGGTGAATGCGCGGTATGACATTCCCTTTGAGTTTTCAATAGAATAACTATCATCGGTCATTCCCAATTGCACGAACATATTCCACGCCTTTGAAAATCCTACCCTCCTCATTGTACCTCTATAAAGCGTAAGTACATTATGTAAACCATAGGCCTCGCGATAATTCAAAGAATCGCGATTGGCATAGCCTTCGAATTTACCGTAGCCTTCAATTTCAAAAAATTCTGTTCGCCTAAAAAGTTTATGGTACGGAATATATTTATAAGAACCTTCCTGAATGAATTTTGCCGCACCGCCTTGACCTGCCAGAACCACATTTCTTGGATTCCAGGTAAATTTATAGTTCCATAAATTAGTATCACTTTCAGGAGCGACCAATCCGCCTGTGAACGATTCAAATAAAAGCATTTTACCACCTTGGCTTCTAATGTTGTCTATAATCTTCATCGCACTCATATGGTCAATTCCCGGGTCAAGACCAATCTCGTTCATGAAGACCAAGCCTTTGTCTTTTACTTTTTTGTCTAGTGCCTTTATTTCTTTACTGATATACGAAGCTGTGACCAGATGTTTTTCCAAAGTCACACAATCCTCGGCTACCTTCATATGAAAGCGGGCAGGCAGCATGGAAACCACAATATCACTGTTTATGATTGCTTTTTTACGGTCTTCATCTTTTAAGATGTCCAAATGCATGACCGTACAATTAGTATGGTCTTTGATTGGCGCAGGAATCGCATCAGGATTAATGTCACCAATGGTAAGGTGAAGTTTTTCAGCATTGGACTTCTCTAAAAAGTAGTCCAACAAATAAGAAGTTGATTTACCAGCACCTAAAACAAGTATTTTTCGCAACATTTACTTTAATTACTTTTACGTGATTATAACGAAGCACTAAGGTATCAAATTGTTATATTTATAAAAAAAGCGGTTAGTTAAGTTATGAACAAAACAATTTTCAGTACAGGTATTGTTTTTGGTACACTGGCTGTGCTTTTGGGCGCATTCGGGGTCCACGGCTTGGAAAAACTAGTTGATGCAGATGCAATACAAACCTATGAAACAGGGGTAAGATACCAAATGTACCACGCCTTATTGCTATTGATTTTGGCTAATATCAATTTTGTAAGCGAAAAGAAAAAAAAGGTTATTTTTTACCTCATTACCCTGGGAATTATACTTTTTTCATTTTCGATATTTCTTCTGGCGACCAATGATTTAACATCCTTTGATTTCAAAAAAATTGGGTTACTGACTCCACTGGGGGGCGCATTATTAATTCTAGGTTGGATTGTATTGGGATTTCGGGCTTTAAAAAGAATGAATTAATAAATTCACGATTACGTCAGGTTTTTTTATTTCTTGTTGGCAGTAGTAATATACTTTTGCAACGCCATGGACATTGATGGCGTATCAGGCGTTGGGGCCTTAATATCTATGCGTAAGCCTGCTCCGGTCGCTGCATCAACAGTAGAATTACCAAATACAGCTATGCGAGTATCGTTTTGCTCAAAGTCAGGGAAATTCTTTAATAATGATTCTATACCAGATGGGCTAAAGAAAACTAGAACATCGTAATATACATCCCTTAGATCGGAAAGATCACTGATTACTGTTTTGTAGAAAATACCCCTGGTCCAATCAACACCCAACTGATTCAATTTTTCAGGAACTTCATGGTTTAAAACATCTGAAGATGGTAAAAGAAACTTCTCTTCCTTGTATTTTTTGAATAAATGAACAAGGTCATTGAAATTCATCTTACCTACATAAATCTTACGTTTGCGATAAACCACATATTTTTGAAGATAGTAGGCAACAGCTTCGGACTGGCAAAAATATTTCATTGTGTCCGGCACTTTAAATCGCATTTCTTCAGCAATTCTAAAAAAGTGATCAACCGCATTTCTACTGGTCAGTATAATTGCCGTATAGTTGTTCAAATCTATCTTTTGTTGACGAACCCCTTTGGCATCAACCCCTTCAACATGAATAAATGGTCGAAAATCTACCTTTACTTTTTCCTTATCAATAAGTCTGGAATAAGGGGAGTTTTCCATTTTAGGTTCAGGCTGCGACACCAAAATCGTCTTTATTTTCATAAATCCTAGTCTATTAGATAGCTTCCGATGAGAATAAACGGTGCAATTTCAAGAGCGCAAAGGTACAAAATAAAATAGAAAAAGTTGCTAGTTATGAATTTTTGATGATTCCTTAGAATGGTTATCCAGCCAATTACATTAACCAAAAGAATTAGTAAAAACGCTACATAAAACACAACTTTTGACCCAATTGCGATATAGGTTAGGATAACATTTGCCACAAACATGATCAAACCGCTGTAATTGAAATAAGATAACTTCTTGAAAATTACCTCAGTTATCGTTTTTTGTGTTCCAAAAATGAAACCATTGCCTATTTGAAGTGCAAGTTTTATAAATAGAAAAAGCACTAATGAACCCAAAATCATAGGAAACACTATGACTGCCGAATTTTGGGAAGGCTCAAAAAGAATGTTTCTACCTAGATACAAGAACAGTGAAAAGTTGATGATTAGAAATAAACCGAAAAATAGGTTGAACCAATTTAGCAGCTTTTCTTTTTTGTTGTACATGAAAATGTACTTGTTATTGAAAGGTAGAATAATGAAGTTTAGGAAACGGGAATAAAAAACTCCTTTGGCCAAAACCACAAATAAAAGACTTAGAAAAATCAGAATCGTAATCCAATCCATCACCACTATATTTCTAAGAATGGGTTCCATTAGTTTAGTTTAATCGCATGGCTATTCAATCCGTGTCTTAATCCGTTTTCTGAAATTACAATTTTAAAAAATTCTGGGGACTTGGTTATTTTTGGCTGTGGCAACTTAAACTTAAAAAATGTTGTATCATTTGATTTTAGCTCAAATAAGTTATCATTTTCGGATATTAATTCAATGGGGACAAGTTCTTCGAGATCCTTGACATCATTCAAAAAGGCTATAGCGAACCTCAATTTCTTGAGTGCAATATTCTTCGAATAAGGATTATGTACTTTTACCTGGTATTCTTCATTATTCATTGTAAATTTTTCGTCATTCACATAACATCTTAACTTTCTGAACGATTCAAAATTTTCTATAAAATGCCCATAATATATACCGCCATCTTTTTTTGGAAAAGTGAATTCTTTTTTATTTAGGTATTTTGATATATAGAACACTTTTTTATGTTGAACAGCATCTTCTGAATCATCCATGGAATATTGGTTTTGCCTGTAATTTATATTATTCAGGGAGAACGATGTATTCCCAGTATAAAAAGCATACATCGAGGCATTACGGTATGAGTTTTCAATAACAACTGGGTTATCACCCACTTTGGATTGTATTTCGGCTATCCATGCCTTATTGCCATGTGTTTCGTAGAACACCGGAGATACCGGCTCGTAAATTAAGCCTATACGAAGAAAAAGGATAACAGCAATATTTAGCAATCCTAACCTATAAATCCATTTGCGCACATTCCCATTCTCAATTATAAAATTGAACACAAGAATGGTGATTGGAATGCAGATAACTATTATCCACTGCGTTTGTACCCTCCTATGAAAACTTGAAATAAAAAAGAAAATCAGAACCCCATAGGTTAGATAAATAAGGGCCTTATCGAATAAATCCTTATAGCGGCTTTTATATAAGGTGTAATAAACAAAAGGAAACGTTAATCCGAAAATCGCCACAAGATTTACCATAAACCCTAATGTAAATTTATTAAAATTATAAGCCGCGTTGGGCCGTTCAATCAGATGATATTTTATCGATATAAAATCATTTTCAAAAAGCCATAAGAAATGGGGTAAATAACAAAGTAAAGCTATAAATACGGCCACCCATGCATATTTATTAAAGACCAATTTCAAGTTCGATAGCAATACAAAGAATATTACCAAGATAGCGTGGTATTTACTGTACATTAAAGCAGCCATTATTATCCCTAGTGTTAGGGCTAAGACAAATGATGGCGTTTTTATAAATCGCTTGTAAACCAACAGAAACAAGGCGGTAAAGAATAGCAATGCGGTATCTGGTAATGTAAAAAACCCATAGGCATTCATTAGGGTCATTGAAAAAACAAGCACAATAAAGTGTGTAACAAACTTATTTTTAGCAGGGTTGTCAATAGAGAACCATAAAATTATATAGATCCCTGTCGATAAAAGACAGCCAACAAAACGAACTCCCAATTCACCTTCAAAAAGAAAACTACTGAGCTTAATCAACAAGGCCACCATGGGTGGATGGTCAAAATACCCCCAAGCCATATTTTTGGAATAGAGCCAATAATAGGCCTCGTCAAATATAAGTGCTGTAAAATGGGCCTGTAAAAGGTTCAAGACCAATATTGAACCTAAAAGGTATAAGAAGAGCTTGGGTAATTTCAAAGACATTCTCAATTGTTGATTGGAGACAAAACTACGAATTCTGTACATTATTGAAAGGTATAAGAAAATGATAAATTGCGTAATCCAATTACCGTAGAGTTATTAATATACTATTTTTGTGAAAATTCCTTCAAGGCTATGTCGAGCAGTTTGGTCATTATCCCTACTTACAATGAGATTGAAAACGTTGATTCGATCATAAGGGCAGTCTTTGAGTTGCAGAAAGATTTTCATGTACTAGTCGTAGATGATAATTCGCCTGATGGGACTGCCAATCATGTTGTTACGATGCAAAAAGAATTCCCGGATCAATTATTTTTAGAGGTTCGCAAAGGCAAATCCGGATTGGGGACGGCCTATATACATGGATTTAAATGGGCGATTGCACGAAAATATGACTACATATTTGAGATGGATGCCGATTTCTCCCATAATCCAACAGACCTATTACGTTTGCGAAAGGCTTGCGAAAACGGGGCAGATGTAGTAGTGGGATCGCGTTATAAAAAGGGGGTTAATGTTGTTGACTGGCCGTTGTATCGTGTTTTGCTTTCCTATGGGGCCTCATTTTATGTAAAGATGGTCACCGGAATGCCTGTACATGACCCAACGGCCGGTTTTGTCTGTTATAAAAGAGAGGTACTTGAAAATATTAATCTTGATTCAATAAGGTTTGTGGGCTACGCTTTTCAAATTGAAATGAAATTTAGGGCCTATCTGAAAAAGTATAAGATAGAGGAAATTTCGATTATTTTTAGAGATAGGGTCAAGGGTAAATCTAAAATGAGTTCGTCAATTATAAGTGAGGCTGTCTTTGGTGTAATGAAAATGAAACTGAAAAGTATTTTCCAAAAAAATAAATTCTGATTATGGGCAAAGTATTGATTAAAAATGCCAAGGTGGTCAACGAGTATAAAATTTTCGAAAGTGATCTTTTGATTGAGGATGAATTGATTGCTAGAATTGATAAGAATATTGGGGATAAAAATGCCAAGATCATTGATGCTCAGGGCAATTATCTACTCCCCGGGATTATTGACGATCAAGTACATTTTAGGGAGCCAGGACTAACCCATAAGGGGGATATTGCATCAGAAAGTAGGGCGGCTATTGCTGGCGGTATTACAAGTTTTATGGAGCAGCCGAATACAAACCCACAAACAACGACCATAGAAAAATTGGAAGAGAAATTTGCCCGTGCAGCAGTTTCTTCTTTCGCTAATTACTCTTTTTTGTTCGGAGGCACGAATGATAATTTAGAGGAATTGAAACGGTTGGATAAGAATGCATGTTCAGGTGTAAAATTGTTTTTGGGATCCTCAACAGGAAATATGTTGGTTGATGATGAAGATGTTATAGAAGAGATCTTTAAAAATACAGAAATGGTTATTTCCGCTCATTGTGAAGATGAAACAACCATAAAAAGAAATTTGGCCAATTACAAAGAACAGTATGGCGACGACATACCAGTTAAATATCATCCATTGATAAGAAGTGCCGAAGCTTGTTATCTGTCTTCGTCAAAAGCTATTGCATTGGCAAAGAAAACTGGAGCTAGATTTCATGTTTTCCATTTGTCCACTGGCATTGAGACCGATTTATTCCGGAATGACATTCCTTTAGAGCAAAAGAAAATAACCGCTGAAGTATGTATTCACCATCTTTGGTTTTCTGATGCCGATTATGATTCTAAGGGGAGTTTGATAAAGTGGAATCCGGCAGTGAAAACGGCTGGGGACAGAAGTAAGCTATGGGAAGCATTGTTAGATGACCGTATTGATGTAATTGCGACTGATCATGCTCCACATACTTTGGAAGAAAAGGATAATGTGTATACCCAAGCCCCATCAGGCGGACCATTGGTGCAACATGCATTGCCTGCCATGTTGGAAAAATATCATGAAGGAATCATATCTATGGAAAAAATCGTCGAAAAGATGTGCCATAACCCGGCAAAATTATTTCAGATAAAAAATAGAGGTTATGTCAAGGAAGGATTTTACGCGGATTTGGCGATTGTGAACCTAAACGATTCTTGGAAAGTTACAAAGGAGAATATAGCATACAAGTGTAGTTGGTCGCCTTTTGAGGAATACACTTTTAAATCAAAAGTATCGCATACTTTCATGAATGGTCATCTTGCTTATGAAAATGGTAAGTTTTCGACCCAAAGAAATGCGAAACGATTAACTTTCAACAGATAGCGATGAAAAATCTATTTGTATTATTATTGGCATTACTCCTAACTTCATGTGGCGAGAAACTGCTTGATAAACCGGAAGATTTAATTCCAAAGGAAAAAATGATAAATATCCTTAAGGATATTACTATTTTAAATTCCGCTAGGAGTACAAGCGTCACAGTTTTACATGATTATAAGATTGAACCAACTACATTCGTTTTTTCAAAATATGGGGTAGATAGTTTGCAATTTGTCACAAGTGACAAGTATTATGCTTCTTTACCCAATGAATATGAAGCAATGTATCTAGAAATTGAAAAACAGCTTGACTATGAGAAAGAACAAATGTCTGAAGCTAAAAGAATAAAGGACAGCTTGGATTTAGAAAGAAATTTAAAGAAAAGCCAAATAAAAAGGGGTAAACCTAAGAAATCTAAGGTTTCTCTTCCTTAAATTTCGCGCAACTGTAGGCAATTACTTCATCTAAAGCTTCAAAATCAAAACCTAAGGTGTTAATGATGCTTTGATTATCATAAATTTCGCGAGCCATTAAGGAATAAATAGTATTTTTTGTGATTTTCCTTCCGCTGCTCGTGAAAATATTTTTTACATAATCAAAAACACGACCCAATTCCATTTGCCAGACTTTTAGTTCTCTGACAGGTGCTTTTTTCCCTAATTCCGTTGATAATCTGGTCAAAATGTTTTTATAAGTAAAATTTTCGGCTACTGCAATAAAACGTTTATTGGTTACTTCAGAATTCATTAGTGTTGTCATCATTTTAATCACATCGCCGACCGTTATAAAACCGCTTCCTCCAGGAGGATAAAAACTATATGCTTTATTAGCTGTTGTAAAAAGCCTTCCACTGCCGCTATCCCAAAATCCAGGGCCAATGATAATCCCAGGATTCACAATTACTACGGGTAAACCTTCTTGAGATCCCCGCCAAACTTCCATTTCTGCCCTGTGTTTTGTAAGACCATAAACATTGGCTTCTTGTCCGGTCCAATCATTTTCCTCAGTAGCTTTGAGACCTTGAGCACTTTTACCAATGGCTCCTATAGTGCTCACATAGCACAGTTTCTTTATGTTGTTGGCTAGACATAAGTTGACGATATTGGCTGTGCCTATAGCATTTATTTTTTTAAGTTTTCGGTAATCGTTTGGATCAAAAGAAATCAATGCCGCAGCATGGTAAACATATTCCACATTTTTAAATGCGATTTCCATAGCAGGAATATCGTTGATATCTGCTAGTTGCCATTCGATTTTATTGAAAAGATCTGGGGCATTTTGAGTATAGTAGGAAAATACCTTTTCTACCCGTTTTAAATTACTTCCTTGCCTGTAAATTGCCCTAACTGGAGTTTCGTTCTGAACCAAATACAATAAAAGATGTGCCCCAACCAAACCTGTACCACCTGTAACCAAAACCATGGCTCAAATTTAGGTATTTGTGGGATAATAAATCCAATTTCAAATAGGTAAAGGCATTGTATTTCCTTTTATATTTGTAGCTATCATAAAATTATTTTAAGAATGCGCACAAATTTCGTTGAAGAATTAAAATGGAGAGGGATGTTACACGATGCCATGCCAGGAACCGAAGAACATTTAATGGCCGGTATGCAGTCTGCTTATGTTGGTATTGACCCAACAGCAGATTCACTCCATATTGGTCATTTGGTTGGAGTGATGATGTTACGCCATTTTCAATTGGCAGGACATAAGCCATATGCTTTATTGGGAGGTGCTACTGGAATGATTGGAGATCCATCTGGTAAATCTGAAGAACGAAATTTATTGAATGAAGCTACACTTCGTTTAAATCAAGCAGCTCTAAGAGCCCAATTAAGCAGGTTCCTGGATTTTGAGAGCGATGATGATAATGCAGCGATTTTGGTCAATAATTATGATTGGATGAAGAATTTTTCGTTTCTGGATTTTATAAGGGATATAGGGAAGCACATTACGGTAAATTATATGATGGCGAAGGACTCCGTAAAAAAGAGACTATCTGCTGAAGCCAAAGAGGGCATGTCTTTTACAGAATTCACCTATCAATTGGTACAGGGCTATGATTTTCTTCACCTATACCAGAATAATAATTGCACCCTACAAATGGGTGGTAGTGACCAATGGGGCAATATTACCACAGGAACCGAACTTATTCGAAGAATAGGTGGAGGAAAGGGTTACGCATTGACCTGTCCCTTGATTACCAAAGCCGATGGCACTAAGTTTGGAAAAACGGAGGGGGGCAATGTTTGGTTGGATCCGCATAGGACTTCGCCATATAAATTCTATCAGTATTGGTTGAATACTTCAGATGCGGATGCTGAGAAATATATAAAAATATTCACCTTCTTAACTAAGGACAATATCGAGGAATTGATTTCCGAACATCAGGAAGCACCACATTTAAGGGTTTTGCAAAAGCGATTGGCTGATGAAATTACCCTGATGGTTCATTCACAGGAAGACTTGGATAATGCCAAAAAAGCAAGTAACATTTTATTTGGAAAATCTACCTCGGAAGACTTGAAAACCCTTGATGAAATTACATTTTTGGATGTTTTTGATGGGGTTCCCCAAGCTAAAATAGAAAAGACAGATTTAGTTACTGGTTTGGATATGATCGGAGCATTGGCAGCCAAAACAGGTTTCTTAGGTTCTAATGGAGAGGCCCGAAGGGAATTGAAACAAAATTCTATTTCAGTGAATAAAGAGAAGGTTAAAGAAGATTACATCATTACTGAAAAGGATTTGATAAACAAGAAGTTCGTTTTGTTACAACGTGGCAAGAAGAATTATTTTGTGCTCGTTGTCGATTAATGCAATTTATACATTCGAGTAATTACAATACCAAAAGATTACAACCACGAATATCGGAATTGTCAAAACGACCTAAGATTTCGAAACTCCCATCATTATAATTTTTCCCTAAATCTTGGGTAGCGATAAAAGAACAGGAATTTATGTTCGCAAGGTCAATCACATTTACCCCACCAGTTTTTCCAAATTCCTGCAGCGTTAGCGGGTCTTCGGTATCTCGAATTAATATTTTCATCCAAGGCGGATTTTTAAAGATTCCATTTCCTTGGGAATAAGCTTGGGAGAGCAATTCTGTCATCCCGTATTCAGAATGTATGGATTTTGTTCCAAAGCCCTTTTTAAGAATATCGTGCAGTTCTTCACGGATCAGTTCTTTTCGGCGGCCCTTCATGCCCCCAGTTTCCATCACAATGGTGTTCTTCAAATTCAACTGGTGTTTTTCAACCAAATCCAACAAGGCAAATGAAACGCCAATAAGCAATACCTTTTTACCTTGAGAATCAAGTCTAATTAATTTTTCAATAAGCACATCAATTTCATCTAAATAAAAACCACTATCCCTATGATTGCTTTTTTTAATCAAATCATCAACCATGTATATCAAGGAAGATCCACTACGCTCCAAATAGGAAGGCAAAAGTGCCAAAATGCAATAATCTGAAACATCGCCATAAAAAGATTCAAAACCTTTTAAATAACTTTTCTCATAAAGCGCTAAGTCTGGCACATAATGCTTACTAGTGTTTTGCCCAGTTGTGCCACTACTTGAGAAAATAGCTTGTTCTATTTTTTTTGAGGAAACGACTTTCTTCGATTTAAAAAAGGAAATAGGTAAAAAGGGGATTTCTTTGAATGAGGTAATGTTGGTCTTGGTTCTTCCCAAATGTTCACAAAAAATGCTATAAACCGGATTCTTTTCAATCTGAAATCTAAACACATCCAGTGCAATGGATTCGAATTCCGTTGAGGTGGAAATTTCAAATATTTTAAAGGGATCGATCATTAGCTTCGTGGTTGCAAAGGTAATAATATGATAAAATGATCGAATCTAAAGTGATGCTTATTTTACAACGAGCTTTCGGGTAATTGTCTTACTTTCCTCAGTCACTTGCAAAACATAAACCCCTGGCACCAACTTTGAAATGTTCAATGATTTATTCAATATACGATCCGTTAGGACTATTTCCCCAAAAACGTCGTAAACATAGACCTCCTTACGGGCATTTTTTTCAGTTGTAATATAGACCACATCGTTAAAAGCTGGATTGGGATAAAGTTTAAATCCTTGGATTTCCTCTTTTCGTGGATTATTAAAATCCACAGGTTCCTGTGCAGAAAGCGAAATAGAGAACACCATAAGTAGGACAAAGTAGATTTTCTTCATTTGTATTGATTTGGGATCAACAAGAGTAAAGATACTGAAAGGGGATACTTACAGAATAAAAATGTTGTGAAATTCGATTAAATGTAGGTAAATAAACACTGCTTTGCAGTTCATCGATATTATTGGTAAGTCATCGATAAAAATTTATAAGAGTATTTGAAGTCAAAAAGGAAATAACTATTTAATAATCAGCTTTCTTGTAGCCATTTTGTCTTCTACGTAGACCCGCAAAACATACACACCGGCATCCAATTCAGAAACATTCAATTCTTCCCTAAGCAGTGTAGTTCTCATAACTTGGGTTCCCAAAACATCAAAAATCTGAATCCTTTTTGGGGCTCTATCCGCTGTTATAATATGAACTTTGCCATTCGTGACAGGATTCGGATATAATTTAAAACCTTCTATATCTGCATTGCGCTTGGCATCTTGGGCATAGCTCAACGAAATAAAAAGTAAAGAGAAGATCAAGTAAAGTTTCTTCATATAAATGGAATTGCAATAGGCATAGCGCAAATATAATAATTTTAGTATTGGATTGTAGGTGCGCTCTTATCATTTAAGTATAAATTCGATGAATTACACATGATTTAATAGTACAATAAACTGTTAGTTAATATTTTATGTTTATGGTGTTATGTTAATGGTACTAATTCATTTGAATCCAAAGTGGTTTAACGTAATAGTATTATATTTACTTTCATGCTTGAATAGAACATGATTTCTCAATGAAAAAGAAGGATATTAAGATACTGTTGGTTGATGATGAACCAGATATTTTGGAGATAGTAAGTTACAATCTTACCTCTGAGGGATACCGGGTTTTTACGGCAAAAAATGGGATAGAGGGAGTTGCCAAAGCAAAGAAAAAACAGCCACATTTAATTATTTTAGATGTGATGATGCCAGAAATGGATGGTATTGAAGCTTGTGAGATCATTCGTAAAAGTCCAAATCTTGAGAATACAATTATAACATTCCTAACGGCGCGTGGAGAGGATTATTCGCAAGTAGCAGGATTTGAGGCTGGTGCTGATGACTATATTACAAAACCTATTAAGCCCAAGGTGTTGGTAAGCAAAGTCAAGGCTCTACTTAGAAGACTTAAGGATGATGTCGAGGTTGCAGAAGAGATTTTAAAGGTGGGAGATTTAGTCATTAATCGGGAAGAATACAAAATTGAAAACAATGGAATCGAAATTATCCTACCTAGAAAGGAATTTGAATTATTGTCATTGCTAACCTCAAAACCCAACAAGGTTTTTAAGCGTGAAGTTATTCTTGATAAGGTCTGGGGCAATGAGGTTGTTGTTGGAGGGCGTACTATAGACGTGCATATTCGAAAATTACGTGAAAAAATAGGAGACCATCACTTTAAAACAGTTAAGGGTGTAGGCTATAAGTTTGTTCTGTAATGGCTATTCGCTTAAAAAAATCTTATAGGTTTGCTTTAAGATCCGCACTCTTGATCACTTTGGCATCTACACTTATTTTATTGGGATTACTTTGGTATTTTAATTCTTTAAACTCGCTGTTGATTGGAATATTTGCCTCTTTGACATTTATAATTTCGTTTATTGGACTACAAATTAGAATTGAAAATTTTATTTATCGCAGGATTAAAAAGATATATGATGATGTAGCCCTATTGGAATCCTCTACCCTTACCTCTGGCCCGATTACAACAGACATGAAAACGCTCACTGAGGAGATTGAGAAATTTGCCCAAGACAAAAAAATAGAGATTGATACGCTTAAGATTCGAGAGGAATACCGAAAGGATTTTCTTGGAAATATATCACACGAATTAAAGACGCCATTGTTTACGGTTCAAGGATATATTTTAACCTTACTTGATGGTGCCTTGGAAGATAAAAATGTCCGGAAGAAATATCTACAAAGGGCTAATAAAGGTGTTGAGCGTCTTATCTATATTGTCCGTGATTTAGATATGATCACTAAGCTTGAAGTTGGTGATTTAAATGTGGAAATGTCCGATTTTGATATTGTTGAACTCATAGAGAATGTCTTCGAATTACTGGAAATGAAATCTACCAAAAAGAAAATTGCTTTGACTTTTGATATGGATTATAAAAATCCCATATTCGTGCATGCCGACCGTGACAAAATTCAACAGGTTTTGACCAATTTATTGGTGAATTCAATTAAATATGGTCAAGAAGAGGGTACTACTGAGGTAAGTGTCGAAAATTTGATAAAAAACAAGGTAATTGTTCGCATAACTGACAATGGGGAAGGTATATCCGAACAACATATTCCCCGATTATTTGAACGCTTCTACAGGGTAGATAAAAGTGGTAGTCGCAATGAAGGTGGTTCTGGTTTAGGGCTATCCATAGTCAAACATATTATTGAGGCACATGACGAAAAAATTTACGTTGAAAGCGCAGAAGGTGTTGGCTCTGAATTTTCCTTTACTTTGGAAAAAACCAATGTCAGGGACAAAGAACATTTTGAACTTAGCAATTAGGATTTCATTAGATTTACCACAGGATCAATTAATATAGAGCTGTGGGAAGCAAAAACAAGCTAAAAAGATTCAAGGAGAATGCCACATTTAAAAATGTGGTGCAACCAGATAGGCAAGAAATCGAAGAGAATTTATTTTCGTTAAAAGGTAACTGGTATAAACATTTTGGTAACACTAATCCCATCGTGTTGGAATTGGGTTGTGGAAAAGGGGAATATACCTTGGGCTTGGCACGAATGGATGCCAATAAGAATTATATTGGTCTTGATATTAAAGGAGCCCGCTTGTGGAGGGGTGCAAAAACAGCTTTAGAGGAGAATATAGTCAATGTTGCTTTTTTAAGAACCCAAATAGAGCTGATAGACCAGATTTTTGATGAAAATGAGGTGTCTGAAATCTGGATTACTTTCCCTGATCCACAAATAAAATATAAACGAACCAAGCATCGTTTGACCAATGAGGTTTTCCTTAAGAAATATGAGCGTATATTAATTGATAGAGGATTGGTTCATCTTAAAACCGATAGTGAATTCATGCATGGCTATACTCTAGGACTTTTACATGGCAGTGGTCGCGAAGTGCTATATGCAAATCATGATGTGTATAAGAATGAGGGAAGCCCTAAAGAAGTATTGTCTATTCAAACTTTCTATGAAAAACAGTATCTTGATACGGGAAAACCAATCACTTATATCAAGTTTAGGATAAACTAATACATGGAACACCATCTCATTCTTTTCTTTGCAACATTTTCTGCTGCTTTTATGGCTACAGTACCTCCTGGACTTTTGAACATGAATGCTGCAAAAACCAGTGTTGAAAAAGGCAAATTAAATGGTATAATTTTCAGTTTGGGAGTTTCGTCCATGATAATGCTTCAAGCTATAATTGCTGTTTATATATCTAAGTATTTACATAGAAATCCTGATGTTGTTGAGGTTTTATTAAAAATAGCAGTATTGGTTTTTGCTTTCTTTGCCGTATATTTTTTCATGGCAGCAAGAAATAATCGAAAAAAGCTTGTAAAGGCCGTAAAAATTAGTAAAAGAAACAGCTTTTTTAAGGGCATGCTATTAGCTGCTCTAAATTTATTGACCATTCCTTATTACAGTGGGCTGAATATAATGTGGAATGCTTCCGGATGGATAAAATTTCAAGTCTGGGATATTGTGATTTTTGTTTTAGCTGCAGGTTGTGGTACTTTTTCAGTATTGTACATGTATACTATTTATTTCAATAAATTGGAAAACAAGACCAACCGTTTTTCGAAGAATTCCAATTATATCTTAAGTGTATTAATGCTGATTCTTTTGGCCATAACCATTTATAGGATTTTTAATTGATGCGGGAAGAGAACAAAAACTTTTTTCAAAAGGTATATGAAGTAGCCAAGCTTATCCCTTATGGTAGGGTAACTTCCTATGGTGCCATTGCTAAGTACTTAGGGGCTGCTAGAAGCGCAAGAATGGTAGGTTGGGCTATGAATGGGGCTCATACTATGCCCGAAATCCCCGCTCATAGGGTCGTTAACAAAATAGGTCTTTTGACAGGCAAGCATCACTTTGATGGGACCAATCTAATGCAGCAACTTTTGGAAAGTGAAGGCATCAAGGTGGTCGATAATCAAATCATTGATTTTGATAAGCACTTTTGGGATCCTTGGAAAGAGCTTATGTAATTCCATAGTAAACATCTATCTAATCATACCACTTTTCAATCCAATAACTTTAGCTTCTCAACCCTAAGATGTATCTTTGTTGTTTAGAATGAATATACATAAAACATGAAATTGAATAAGCAAGACATCCTAAAAGCATTAGAGCATATTACAGTACCTGGTGAAGGTCAGAACATGGTAGAAAGTGGTGCTGTAAAGAATGTTCAGATTTTCGGTGATGAAGTTGAAATAGATATTACCATAAACAACCCTAGTCTTCAGGCACGAAAAAAGACCGAAGTGGAAATCCTTAAGATTATCCACAAAGAGGTTTATGAAAAAGCCAAGATTAAAATCAATGTAAAGGTTGATGCGCCAGCTAAACCCCAAGTCAACGAAATAAAAGGTAAACCATTACCTGGAATACAGAATATCATTGCGATCGCTTCTGGTAAAGGAGGAGTAGGTAAATCTACGGTAACTGCAAACCTTGCGGTTACCTTGGCAAAAATGGGCTTTAAAGTAGGTTTGTTGGATGCTGATATTTATGGGCCTTCAATGCCCATTATGTTTGATGTTACCCACGAAAAGCCTCTGGCTGTAAATATCGATGGTAAATCTAAAATGAAACCTGTAGAGAATTATGGTGTTAAACTATTATCCATTGGTTTTTTTACCGAACCTAGCCAAGCAGTAATATGGAGAGGTCCTATGGCTGCAAAAGCGCTCAACCAAATGATATTCGATGCCCATTGGGGTGAGTTGGATTTTCTTTTGATTGATTTACCTCCTGGGACTGGGGATATTCATTTGAGCATTATGCAGGCTATGCCTGTTACTGGGGCAGTTGTAGTGAGTACGCCACAAGAGGTTGCCTTGGCCGATGCCCGCAAGGGTGTCGCTATGTTCCAACAAGAATCCATCAATGTTCCTGTATTAGGGATTATAGAGAATATGGCGTATTTTACCCCTGAAGAATTACCAAATAACAAATATTATATCTTTGGGAAAGAGGGTGCTAAAAACCTTGCTGAGGATTTAAAGGTTTCCTTTTTAGGTGAAGTTCCTTTAGTTCAAAGTATTCGGGAAGCTGGCGATGTAGGTAGACCTGCAGCTATGCAAACTGCTTCTCCAATTGAGGCTTCATTTGAAGAAATAACAAGAAGCGTTGTTCAGGAATTAGTGGGTAGAAATAAAAGTTTACCACCAACAGAGGCGATTAAAATCACCACTATGGCTGGTTGTTCAGCGGTTAACAAGAAATGAGTATGACATCAGATGAACTAAAATTCAATGTTGAAAAAGCACTCGATGAAATCCGTCCTTTTCTACAAAGCGATGGTGGGGATATTGAGCTTGTTTCAATAGATAATGATACTTCTGTCAAGGTAAAACTACAAGGAGCTTGTGTAGGCTGTACTGTGAACCAAATGACTCTAAAAAGTGGTGTTGAAATGACCATCAAGAAGTATGCGCCTCAAATTGAGGAGGTCATCAACCTTGATTAAAATGCAATTACGCCTAAGACTCTCTTTATATTATTTAGGCTGGTCTGCCCAATAGGCCATCATTATAATTGATCCTGCCGTACCGTCCATGGTAGGTTCGTTGGTAGAATAGTCCCCAATATCATCATGATAAACAACGTATTTGTTCTGGAAAGGGGCAAATTCATCTGGTTCGCCTAAATGCAATCC
Source organism: uncultured Flavobacteriaceae bacterium (assembly GCA_963768235.1). Classification (GTDB taxonomy): domain Bacteria; phylum Bacteroidota; class Bacteroidia; order Flavobacteriales; family Flavobacteriaceae; genus Maribacter_A. The sequence goes on along the minus strand of CAVYHF010000007.1, from coordinate 188,021 downwards.
TTTAAGCGATTTGAAAATCGTACTATAAACTGGCCCGTCCACTAGTCCACCAGGCACTTGTTTCTTGGCCAACGCCCATGTACTGGTATGCACATCGAAGGGGTATTCACCATCTCCTGGCATTTTTGTAAACATACTAGTGCCCCAAGGGTTTCTTCCAAAAAGCCAATCACGCTGTTCTATCATAAATTTTGAATAGGTCTTGTCACCAGTCATTTTTTCATAGAGAATTCCCTGTGTGATCAAGCTTGTCAATAAGTTGTTGGAACACCAAATAAACGGAACACCAATGTTGTATGGATTCGTGTTTCCCCGCTTTAAATTGTCTTCAATGCCACTTTTGTAATAATTCGCCAAGGTCTTCTTAAAATCAGTGTCGACATGTTCATACAGCGAAAAGTGCCCAATATTCACGAATGGATAATATTCATAATGGGGAACAGAGTCATAAGGCATCCAAGAAACGGTATTGGCCTTGATTGCATATTTTTTGGCATCCTCAAGATATTCATTTTCATTCGTAGTTTTGTAAAGTTCCGCTGCTCCCCATTCCATATCATCGGCCCAGGTTTTCTCTGAATATCGATAAGGAGCACCGTATGAATTTCCCTGTTGGAATCCTTCTTTGGCTTTACCTAATTTATAAAGTGATTTCGCTGCCTTCAGACAAATAGCTGAGTAAATGGAATCTTGTATTTCTTTTCCCCATATACGGGATGCAATGGCCATAGCAGCTGCCGAACGGCCTGCCAAATTCGATACCCCAGTTGCTTCACTTTTATATTTTTTTAAGCCTTGTGGTTGACCCGTTGCAAAATAGGCGGCTCTATAACTATTGGGACCCCAACCATAATCTGCGTTATCGTTATCTGGCATTTTCCAACCGCCATGATCACGGTCGTCGGCTATTTGGTGGATCAATTGATCTGGTTGCGGATGCAGTTTTAACATCCAATCCAAACCCCATTTTGCCTCATCCAAAACATCAGCAATACCGTTGAATCCTGGTTGTCCCAAATGGTTAACACTATCTATGAATGTCTGTGGGAATAACTCGTAGGCCTTTAGCATATGGGCCGTAGCATAACTTCCAGTTATCAAATATTTTAGTTGATCTCCTGCGTCGTGCCATCCTCCTGAAGCGTCTACAAAAGTAGAATCTGGCATAGGACCATAAAAAGAACGGCCATCACCTTGATGACAAACAACATCAAAAAATGGATTGTACCCACAGCGTTGTTGCCGCATGAATTCCAATAGATTTTCAGATTTGTATTGATATGTACTTTTCGAAATTCTTATCGTTTGGGAAGTAATGGCTGTATTTTTGGTTTGTAACAAATATTCCCCTTCTTCAGTAATAGCACTAAAATCAACCTCGTAATAATAATTGAAGGTTCCCCAACCTTTAGTCTTCGTTCTTTTGGGTCTGTAGGTGGCTACTGGACGATGATTTTTCTTGGTGACCAGAACAATCCTTTCTTTGAGTTCTCTATGGGAAAAAAGGATGGCGATTTTGGCCTCATTGGGTACATATCCCAGCTGATTGATTCGAATATGAACGTCGTTGGGAGGGGGCGAAGCCAATACAATTTGTGAAACAAAATAGAGAAGAAATATTAGTCGGCTCATTTTCTAGGTTTAAGGGATAACTATAAATATACTCGTAAACTCATTTGTTTGCAAGCATCTTTTCCAGCCCAATAATGTCGTATTTTCTGGATTTTAATTCAAGAAGGAGCTTTTCAAGGTGATTATAGAATTTATCTTGGCGTTTAGCATCTGTGCCTATATGCATCAACAGTAGAAATCCATTTAAACCTGTTGTATTCTTGCTCTCATAAGAAAAAATACTTCTGTAGATTTTTTCACTACTCCGATAATTTGACATTTCGGGTATAGTATAATCCGCATGGGATAGGGTACCATGGGTCATATTGATCAATTGAAGACCATAATCCACTGTCCATTCGGCAATGCGATTGTTATACCATTCGTAAGGAGGTAAATAATAGGGTGCTTGAGCCTTGGAAATGCCAAACTGCTCCATTTCCATATAATTGGAACCTAAATCGTTCAAGAACTCCTGATATGTTACCAGAAGACTATCCCGCTTTACCCAATCGCAGTACAAGTGATGATCATTCGAATGTGCGCCCAAATAATGGCCGTCATTAACTAGATTCTCTATGGTCGCTTTAAAACTTGGATTCCTATAAAAATGACCCGTAAAAAAGAAGGCAGCTTTAATTTCATGCTTTTTAAGGATGCTTCGAATATGCTTGGCACCATCGGCGAATTCATGGCCCGTGAAGACCAATGTTATTTGTTTATGGGTGCTATCACCTCGTACAATAGCTCCATGGTCATAGGTGAAAGATCTTGTATAGCGGGTTTTGCAGCTATAAAGGAAAACTAGAACTAAAACAAAACCATATACCTTGATTAGCTTCGATAATGTAGGATCTTCATTCACTGATTACTTAGGATTAGATTCTAGCTTGGTACGTAAATAAGTTATAATACCTACCTTCTTTGGCAATAAGTTCATCATGTGTTCCTTGCTCGGCAATTCTGCCATTTTCAATAACCAATATCTGATTGGCCTTACGAATGGTACTCAACCTATGGGCAATGACGAAAGTTGTACGACCTTCCGTAAGTTTTGCTAAACTTTTCTGGATCAATGCTTCACTTTCCGTGTCCAAATTGGATGTGGCTTCATCCAAAATCAATATTTTAGGGTTTGCCAAAACCGCTCTTGCGATGGCAATACGTTGGCGTTGTCCACCTGAAAGTTTAATGCCTCTTTCACCAATAAGGGTATCCAGACCTTCATCAAAACGATCTGTGAATTCATCTACATAAGCAGCTTTTACGGCTTGTTGTAATTCTTCGTCACTTGCGTTAGGTCTAGGAAAAAGGATATTTTCCCTAATTGTGCCCTCAAATAAAAAATCATCCTGTAGCACCACTCCCAAGTGTTGCCTAAAACTGTTGAGATTTACATTGGACATATCTTTTCCATCAATGGTTATTTTACCTGATTGTGGATTTAAAAAACTTGCTGCCAAACCAGCAATGGTACTTTTACCAGACCCGGAACTCCCAACAAGGGCAACTACAGATCCCGATTTCACATCAAAGCTGATGTTATGTAGTACTTCTTTTTCTTCTTCATAGGCGAAAGATACGTTTTCAAATGTCATATCGCCTTTTACGTTCTCTAACTGTAGTACGCGTTCCTTCTCGTCGGCCTCTGGAATCATATTCATTAATTCTTCGGTACGATCCAAGCCTGCCAAAGCTTCAGTCAATTGACTGCCTATATTGCTCATTTGAACTATCGGAGCAACCATTGTTCCTAACAATACGGTAAACATTAATAAATCACCAATGGTCAATTCACCCTGCATTATTTTATAACCACCATAACCCATTACACCTGTAGTCGCAATACCAATTAGGAAAGTGGAGGAGCTGGTCATAAATGCCGTGGTAGTCAAACTTTTCTTCACATTTTGAAACAATTCTTCAACACCTTCTTCAAAGACTTTATGTTCCTGGGCCTCTGCATTAAAACCTTTGATAACCCTTATTCCGCCTAAAGTCTCAGTTAACCTTCCTTTTACCTCTGCATTGATTTTTCCTCGATTCCGGAAAATAGGGCGAATAATTTTAAACGCTTTTAAGGCGATTATACCGAATAAGGCTAAAGGGATAAAGGTAAATAGCGTCATGCTAATACTTATTCGAAGTAATAATATTAAAGATACGATTGCAGTAAGTGTCCCACCAACCAATTGCACTAATCCAGTTCCTATTAAATTCCTAACCCCTTCAACATCTGACATGATTCGTGAAACCAAAGCGCCTGACTTGGCATTGTCGAAAAACCGAATTGGTAGTGAAAGCACCTTTTTTTGTACTTGGGCCCGTAATTCCGAAATCATGAATTGTGCTTGTACGCTCAGTATTTTCGTCAAAAGAAATGAAGTTACTGATTGGACCAAAATGGCCAAAATAACAACGGTGACCAAAACTTTAAGCATTTGAATATCCTTGTTGGCGATAACATCGTCAATCAAATATTTAGAGGCCACAGGTGTTACAAAACTTGCTGCCCTACTGATCACTATCAATAGCAACCCGACAAAAACTAGATTTCTTCTTGGCCAAATAATGGTTTTGAATGCGGTTAGAATGCTTACTTTTTTATGTGACATTGATTGAGGAGTTCAATTTAAAGAAGACGCAAGTTACTGTAAATTTATATGGATTTGTTGATTGGGATATTAACCTCTGGAATTTTTATAAAAAATTAGCATTTCATTTTCAAGTCCTTTAATTTCACGGCGATAGTGTATATCTATCATTGGTATTTTGATAAAAAAATAATTTCAGTTCGTATGCGATTTATATATGTTGCCCTGTTTTTAGGATTATTATCTTGTTCAACTAAGGAACAATTAACAGAAGCGGAAAAATGGGAGGCCCAGATTGAAAATATTACGATTATTCGTGATGATTTTGGAGTGCCTCACATTTATGGGAAGACAGATGCAGATGCCGTTTTTGGGCTACTATTTGCACAATGTGAAGACGATTTTAATCGTGTGGAACAAAATTACATTTGGGCAACAGGAAGGTTGGCTGAAGTAGAAGGGGAAGAGGCACTTTATAGTGATTTACGTGCCAAACTGTTCATGACCGAAGAAGAGGCTAAATCCAATTATGAAGAAAGCCCGAAATGGTTAAAAGATTTATGTGATGCTTTTGCTGACGGAATCAATTATTACCTCCATACACATCCTGAAGTAAAGCCTAGATTATTGACACGTTTTGAGCCTTGGATGCCTATGTATTTTAGTGAGGGATCTATTGGTGGCGATATAGAACGGATTTCAACCCGCAAAATCAAGGCCTTCTATGAAAGTGGAATGCAAGTACCTGAATCGGAAGAGCTAAAAATCAAAAAAGAGAAGGAAATGGCCGAGCCTCAAGGTTCTAACGGAATTGCGATATCAGGAAAATTAACAGAGTCTGGTAATGCTATGCTATTGATAAATCCGCATACCTCTTTTTATTTTAGGGGAGAAGTGCATGTGGTCAGTGAAGAGGGCTTAAATGCTTACGGAGCGGTAACCTGGGGCCAATTTTTTGTATATCAAGGCTTCAATGAAAAAACAGGATGGATGCACACCTCGACCTATACCGATGTGATGGATGAGTTTAAGGAGTCCATTGTGAAAATGGAAGATAAACTGTTGTATCAATATGGTGAAGAATTGCGCCCCATAAAAGAATCCAAAATCACTCTGAAATATAAAGATGGTGACGAATTAAAGAAAAAGACCTTTCCTGCATATCATACCCATCATGGCCCGATAACCCATTTGGCGGATGGTCAATGGACGTCATCTGCCATAATGTGGGAACCCGTAAAAGCCTTGGAACAGTCTTTTGTTCGTACAAAAAAAGATGGGTATAAAGGTTTTAAGGAAATGATGGATATTCGTACTAATTCTTCCAATAATACGGTTTATGCCGATGCGGAGGGGAATATTGCCTATTTCCATGGGAATTTTGTCCCGAAAAGGGATGATTCCTTTGATTATTCCCGACCTGTTGACGGTAGCAACCCCAAAACCGATTGGCAAGGATTGCATACCGTTGACGAGAATATCCTTTTGTTGAATCCAGAAAACGGATGGCTTCAAAATTGCAATTCCACGCCTTTTACGGCAGCTTTGGAATCTAGCCCAAAAAAGGAAAACTATCCAAATTACATGTCAATTGATAGGGAGAATTTTCGAGGAGTTCATGCCATTAATTTATTAAAGGATAGAAAAGGGTATACTTTGGACAATTTGATAGAACTGGCCCATGATCCGTTTTTGCCGGCTTTCGAAAAATTGATTCCAGGATTGGTTAAAGCTTATGATTCAAAGGGATTAGCGAAGGAATTAAAAAGGCCTATTGATGAACTTCGTAATTGGGATTATAGAACCTCCAAGGAATCGATTGCCATGACTTTAGCCCATTACTATGGTACATTATACAATCAACTTGGTGAACGCCCTGAGGGTTTAAAGCCAATGGAGCTTATTGAGTTCTGGGGCAGTGATTCTTCAGATGATGAAAAACGGAATTTGTTTACGCAAGTCTTACTAAAATTGAAAACCAATTTTGGCACTTGGGAAATTCCTTGGGGTGAAGTAAATAGGTATCAACGGTTAAATGGAGATATTCGACAGCCCTTTGATGATAGTAAACCAAGTATTCCTATTGGTTTTGCCTCAGGCCGTTGGGGAGCTCTTGCAGCATACGGAGCACGATATACCAATAATACGAAAAAGCTATATGGGACACGTGGAAATAGCTTTGTGGCAGTAGTTGAGTTTGGTAAAAAGGTAAAAGCCAAAAGTATTTTAGCAGGTGGACAAAGTGGAGATCCAGATTCACCACATTTTAATGATCAGGCACAACGCTATGCCGATATGCAATTTAAGGAGGTGCCTTTCTATAAGGAAGATGTTATTAAGAGGGCCAAGGAACAATATAAGCCCGGTCAGCGATAGTATTATTCTTTTGTAATTATCAAAGTCGCTTTAGACCCTTCTGATAATAACCATTTATTGGAATATATGAGTTGTCCGGTTTCGTCATAAACGTCGACTTGTGCCGTATTAGGACTTGCAGAGCCCTCATTAAGGGCTTCAAAATCCAGACGATTAAAACCTTTTTCCAAATCTACATTTACCCCTTTAAAGCTTCCTGTTAGCAATACGTTATGATCAATAACGTGACCATTCTTTGAAATTTTCACCCGATCACCATCCACATATTCATGATCACGACAAACAATGCCCACAAACTTGCCATCATTTTTAATATCACCTAAATATTGGTCGCCAAATTTCTCCTTGGAACCCCCTTGCTTTTCTGACCTGCCTACTTTTGGGTCAAGTTTTAAACCATGTCCAGCTTGAAGCATTTCGGTATCTGGTAACATTTTAACAGGCATCCTCGTAAGGGAATCCTTTAGATTGATATTGGGTTTAGGGTCTATTACAGAAGGAATGTTCAATGCTGTTCCCTGAGAAGTATTGTTATTATCATTTGGATTGGTAACAGTACCGATTTCCAAGGGTATACTATTCGGCAAATCGGTCTGTGCATTACCTAAAAAGGAAAGCATTAATAGAAAGGTGAATATATAAATATTTCTTGCAAACATTATTGAACACTAGAATTTCGCAATAAAGATAGCAATTACCCTGCCATAGGGCCTTAAAGCGTTGTTAATTTCGATATATGGAATATACAGGTTTAGAATTTATATTTAAAAGTAAGCGCGAAGTGGTCTTTGCCAGCAGCAAGACCTAGCTTAATATGTTCTTTAAAATAGGGCTTAGTGAAAAGATATGTACTGCCAATACCTATGGCGGCTCCTGCCAAAACATCCTAACAGTCGTGATAACCATCTGGAGCTTCTGTTCTACTAACAGCGACCAATGTTGCCAAAATGAATGCCGGGATTATAATTTGATAGAAAGAAGCATGCTATCCCCCATTGTTCCAATACTGCGGATGGGTATCTTCAGTCTGTTGGTTCCAATAGTCCTGGGTTACTTTATGACCATCGAACGTTCTTAACTTACGTTGAAAAACCCATATTGTTGGATTGAATACCATATCGGTAACACCAACGGTATATAATTGGGGATCTTCCTCCGAAGGCCTTTTTTCTTCCTGAATAAGGACTTCGAAACCGTTGTGTTCCAATAACTTTTTTAGAAAATCCTTTCTATTTTCATCAACTTTCTTTTCAACAAAAGTTACTCTGGTATCTTCAATACTGCCAAATAAATGTTTTCCTCCGAGTGCCATAACTTTTAATTAAAAATTCCGCTTAATTCATAAATATAATCATACAATGGGCTATACAGCCCAAGCACCAATATACCAAGTACTGTGATCAATAAACCTAGGCGCATATAAATTTTGCTCTTGAAAAAAGGAATTGGATTTTCGCTTTTCCTCAAGAACATGGCTCTAACTACTAAAAGGTAATAATAAAGTGAAATGGTCACGTTTACAACAGCTAAAAACACCAAAAGGTAATACCCTTCACTCGCAGCTGCTGTAAAAAGGAAAAACTTACCAAAAAATCCCGCCACGGGAGGTATTCCTGCCAAAGAGAACAAAGCCAACATCATTACCAAACTTAGGTTGGGGTTGGTACGGTACAAGCCTTCATAATCATTTATATTTTCTTTGCCCGTCTGCAAGGAAATAGCTTGAACCACTCCAAAGGCCGCTAAATTTGAGAATATATAAATCAATACAAAGTAAACTATGGTTGCTGTTCCCAATTGAGTGCCGGCAATCAATCCCAAAAGTATGAACCCTGCCTGGGCTATTGAAGAAAATGCCAAAAAACGTTTCATGTTCTGCTGTCTCAATGCAAACAAATTGCCAATGAACATGGTTAAAACCGCAACAACATAAATCATATTTTCCCAAACATGCATAAGTGGTTTTAAAACAGTGAACAACAGAATCATTAGAATAAATACAGCCGCACCTTTTGAGATTACCGATAAATAGGATGCTATACTAATGGGTGCTCCCTCGTAAACATCAGCCGTCCAAAAATGAAATGGAACCAAGGAAATTTTAAATGCCAATCCGGCAAAAAACAAGATCATTCCAAGGATGGTTAAATCAGTGGAAGTTATCATTTGGATAATATCATTGAAATAGATAGATCCTGAAGTTGCATATAACATAGAAATACCAAACAAGGATACTCCCGATGCCAAGGCAGAGGAAAGAATCAACTTAATCCCTGCTTCGCTGGATTTCCTACTTGCAGTTTCATAGGCAGCCAAAGCAGCAACCGGTAGCGTGGATAATTCCAATCCCAGATAGAACATTAAGAAATCACCTGAAGAAATCATGAAATACATTCCCAATAAGGAAGAAAAAAGTAATATGAAGAACTCTGTACCCTTATTTTGTCTTACAACTTTTTCCTGTAGCCAATCTGCAGATTGTAGTAAAAGAATCAGCACCCCTACATTAAGCACATTTTTAAACAAATGGATTAAACCATTGGTTCTGAACATACCACCAAATAGGCTGTCTTCACTTCCCGGAATGAATCCAACTAATGTATGTACACCAAACAATAGGATAGCCAAATGAACTATACTTTGTTTTTTGTTTTGCGGAATAAATACTTCAGCAACTATTAGCAATAAGATAATTGCCAAAAGCAGTATTTCATGACGCATTAGTAGAAAATTATCGATGCTCATTGGTTTGCTGGTTTAGGTTGGGAGTCTGAAGCTCGAAGCCCAAAGGCTAAAACTCTAAAAGGTTTATTACTGTTCATTTATATATTTTTTAACATCCGTCTTCCCTTTTCCGTCTTTTTCATCATAAAACACCTTGTATAAAAGGTTGTAAACTTTTTAAAATCATATCACTCAACCATAAAGGTGCAACCCCCATTCCCACAATAGGAATCAATAATAACAAGATTCCCAATTTCTCATACCATGTAACTCTTTCCATGGTTAAGAATTCTTCGTTTTTAATGGGACCCATAAGCATGATACCTACAACGCGCAAAATATAAACTGCAGTAACCACGATTGCCGAGACCGAAACAATTGTTGCTATTCTATAGAACATATCGTCATGTTGAAATGCCCCAACAAAAATGTTCATTTCTGCCACAAATCCACTAAATCCAGGTAGTCCCAAAGATGCGAGACCTGCAATAACATAAATCGCTGAAATAAACGGAATTACTTTTAGCAAACCACCAAGTTTCCTTACGTCTCTAGTATGGGTTCTTTCATAGATCATGCCTATTAAAGCAAAGAAAAGGGCCGTCATAAATCCGTGGGAGAGTGATTGTAAAATAGCGCCATTCCATGCCGTTTTATTCAACATCAACAAGGCGAACAAAACCATTCCCAAATGACTCACAGAAGAGTAAGCATTTATATATTTCAAATCGGTTTGTTTAATGGCTGAAAATGCTCCGTAAATAACGCCAATGGTCGCTAAAATAATAAAGAACCAAGACCAATGTTGTGCACCTTCAGGTAATAAATACATGGCAACCCGGAATACGCCATAACCACCTAATTTCATTAATACCCCGGCATGAAGCATGGAAACTGCTGTAGGAGCTGATGCGTGACCATCTGGAGACCAAGTATGAAAAGGAAATAGTGCCCCAATTACCGCAAAGCCTATAAAAGTCAATGGGAAGAATATTTTTTGTGCTTCAATGGGAATATTCACCTTGGCAATTTCCAAGATATTGAAAGTCAACGCACCACCATCTGCATTTGAGTTAAAATAAATACCCAAGATGGCGACCAAAAGAATGGCAGAAGCTCCCATTAACATCAAAGTCAATTTCATTGCCGAATATTCCTTAGGTCCGGTGCCCCAAATACCAATCAACAAATACATGGGTATTACAGCAATTTCAAAAAATACGAACATGGTGAATAAATCGAGGGAAATGAAGAAACCATAGACGCCAATGGAAAGAACCAGAAGGGAAACAAAAAACTCCTTTGGTAAATCTTTCATTTTCCAGGATATAAACACCCCTGCCAGCACCACAATTGAAGTCAATAATAAAAGTGCCACTGAAATACCATCCACACCAATATTATAATGAATATTAAATTCTTTGAACCATACCACGTCTTTGGTGAAGACCATGATATCGCTATTAATGGCCTTTTCCTTGAAATAGGCAAAAACCAAGTTGATGGCCATGCCCAATTGTACAAGACTTCCAACCATTGAAACTATGCGGGCCTGTTTCAATCCTTTAGTGAAAACTAAAGCTAATATGGTTATTAGGGGTACTAAAATAAAAAGTGATAGAATATCCATATTAATCGTTTAGTTCGTCCACAGATAAATAAATACCAAGGCTATAATTACTACTCCGGCGATAAAAGCGAATGCATAATCCTGGACCTTACCTGATTGCATGCCTTTTATTTTTTCCGAGGTCAATACAGTTTTGTTACCGATGCCAACCATGGTACCATCAACATATTTTTTATCAAATTTGGCAATGGGGGCAGAAACTCGGTTGAATAATATTTTCTTGGTAATGAAGAGATAAATCTCATCGAAGTAAAATTTATCACTCGTCCACTGATACAATGGGCCGAAAAAGTTTACCATCTTATCTGCCAAATCATTTTCCTTTTTATAGAATACCCAAGCAAGGGCAATACCAATCAATCCCACACCTACGGCAACAGCCGCAAGTGGATAATTCAAATGTGCTTCGAAACCGACCTTATCCGCGGTTACAAACTCACTGAAAGGAATGAACCCGCCAACAATACTTAATAGGGCAAGGACCATTAATGGAAAGGTCATCGAAATAGGCGATTCATGAGGTGCGTGTTCATATTTTGTGTCCTTTCCCCAGAAAATACCGAAGTAAATCCTAAACATGTAAAAAGCAGTAAGGCCAGCTACAAAAATCCCGATAAAATAGATCAGTTTATTATGCTCAAAGGCCGCGACCAAGATTTCATCTTTACTAAAGAATCCGGCAAAAGGTGGGACTCCAGCAATGGCCAAAGCCGCTATCAAAAACGTAATATTGGTGATAGGCATATATTTTCTTAATCCGCCCATATCTTTTAAATAATTACTATGTACGGCATGAATAACTGAACCTGCACAAAGAAATAATAGTGCTTTAAACATGGCATGGGTAAACAAATGGAACATAGACGCCATATAACCAAGACCCTCATGGCCTTCATAACCCGAAACGCCCAAGGCTAACATCATATACCCCAATTGGGACATGGTCGAGAATGCCAGCACACGTTTTATATCTGTCTGGGTTATTGCTATTATGGCCGCAAACAAGGATGAAAATGCACCCACATAGGCAACGATATTCAAGGCGAAACCATCTTCAACAAAGTAAAACATGGGAAATAAACGGGCAACCAAAAACACACCGGCAACAACCATAGTTGCGGCATGGATGAGCGCTGAAACCGGAGTTGGGCCTTCCATGGCATCCGGTAACCAAATGTGCAGTGGGAACATGGCCGATTTACCAGCACCTCCAATAAAAATCAAGTATTAAGGCCCATGTCAAAACCGATAATCCCATGAACGAAGTGGATGCCCAATTTAGGATGGCATTCCCTTCCGGATTGTTCAAGGTTTCAAAATCATAGGTTCCTGTATAGTAACCAATAATCAAAATTCCAATCAGAAAACCTAAATCTGCAAAACGGGTAACAACAAATGCTTTTTTGGCCGCAGAAACAGCCGAAGGTTTGGTGTAGTAATAACCAATCAACAAATAGGATGAAACACCAACCAATTCCCAGAAAATATAGATTTGAAAAAGGTTGGTCGCCAAAACCAATCCATACATTGAAAAAGAGAATAAAGCCAGAAAAGCAAAAAACCGGGTATACCCATCGTCTCCTTTCATGTAGCCTCTACTGTATATATGCACCATTAATGACACTATGGAAACTACTATGAGCATCATTACAGAAATTGGATCAATTTGAACTCCCATATCAATAGCCAGCGTGTCCGTGAAATTCATCCACACTGTTTTTTCCACAAAAGTTTGATATACGCCATCTACCTTACCATTCACAAAGAAATACTGGTATGCTGTGTTAAAGGACAATAAAGTAGATACCAATAATCCGGCAACACCAATATAACCTGATACGGATGGTTTGATTTTTTGATTGAATATTCCCAAAAGCAGGAATACTGCCAAAGGAATCAAGGGGATTAATATGATATTACTGAAGTTCATCCTTTAAAATTTAATGCTTCATGGTTTCAACATCTTTTACTTCGACCGAACTGATTTGCCTATATAAGCCAATTATTATGGATACTGCCAAAGCGGTTTCGGCAGCAGCAACGGCAATAATGAAAAGCGAAAACAGTACGCCTTGTAGCATGTCAGGATATAAATATTTGTTGATAATCACAAAATTTACAATCGAGGCATTCAAAATCAATTCCACTGAAATTAAGATTGAAATAAGGTTTTTGCGGGTGATAAATCCATAAACACCAATGAAAAACAAAATTGATGTTACCGTGAGTATCTCGTATATACTAATTCCAGGAATCATGCTTTTTCGTCATTTTTATCGGTTAATTTATTTCCTTTGGCAATGATTATTGCCCCGACCATTGCTGCCAGAAGCAGCACACTGATTACTTCAAAAGGCAATATGAATCCGCCATCACTGTAGTTTAATAGTTTAGTTCCAATATCTGATGTGGTGGTGGTCACCGAATTTTCCACTACATTGAATTCGTGCGAATAAATAGTAGTCAAGAATACACCAAGACCTATTAAACAAGCCACCGAAGTAAGGATTTGTTTAGCGGTTTTTGCAATCTCCAATTCCATTTCAATATGGTGAACCAAAAGCACTGAAAAAATAATCAATACAATGATTCCACCTGCATATACTGTAAGTTGAATGGCCGCTAGAAAGTTATAATCAATCAAGAAGTAGATTCCGGCTATAGCTCCGAGCACAAATAATAGATAAATTACCGAGCGTAACATTTTACGGCTGGTGACCGAAGCTATTGCAAAAACAATCATGATTAAGGCTAATGTGTAAAAAATTATTCGTTCCATAGGTTTAATCCTCTACTCCTGGCATTAGTTTAGAACCTGGTTCATTTAATACTCTTGTCAATGCGGTCCGATCATAAACAGAGTTTTCGAAATTTTGTCCCCATTCTATGGCATCTGTCGGGCAAACATCTATACAAAGGCCGCACATGGTACACATGCTGAGATGATATACGAATTGATCTATTTTCTTTTTCTTTTTTCCTGTTTCCTCATCAATTCCCCTATCCCAAATGATTTCAATGGTACCATTGGGGCAGGCAATCTCACATTTTTGGCAACCGGTACAACGGTGCCTGTTTTCCTCATCGTGGGGCATGATAACCTCACCACGAAAACGGTCGAACATTTTTAAGGTATCCCGGTTGTCAGGATATTGCTGCGTAATGGCTCCTTTTCTGGAAGTCAAAAAGTACTTGCCGGTAACACTCATACCGGTTAGTAGTGTTTTGATGCCTTTATATATGTCTGAAAAATAACTCATAGTATTAAAATTGGATTGTAAGATTTTGCCAAACAATCAAGGCCATTATTACAATATTCATTAAGTTAAGTGGGAGCAAGTATTTCCACTCCAACGTCAATAATTGGTCAACCCTTAATCTCGGGAATGTCCATCTAAACCACATCATCAAGAATACGAGCACCATTGCCTTTGCCAAGAACCAAAATACACCTAATATTGGGATGGATTCTGTTATGCCAAAGGGAGATAACCAAGCTCCAAAGAAAACTGTGGTTGCGATAGCTGCGATTATGAACATGTTGATGAATTCTGCCAAAAAGAAATAGGCGAACTTCATTCCGGAGTATTCGGTATGAAAACCTGCCCCTAATTCTGATTCTGCCTCGGCCATGTCAAAAGGGGCCCTATTGGTTTCAGCCGTTCCCGCAATCATATAGATCATAAAAGCAATTATGGCGGGAATGTGACCTTGTACAATCAACCACCCATTTTTTTGAACTTCAACAATTTCAGAAAGTTGAAGCGTACCCGTAATCAAAATCATGGTCAATAGCGATAAACCTATGGATAGCTCATAGCTAATCGTCTGCACACCACTCCGCATGGCTCCAATCAAGGCAAATTTGTTATTGCTGCTCCATCCCCCTAAAAGAATGCCGATAACACCAATTGAAGAAATCGCTATTAGAAACAGAATCCCAATATTAATATCAAAGGCATGAAAATCCTGTGTGAACGGAATTACAGCCAGTGCCATTAAAGCGGTTATAATCACAAAATAAGGTGCCAGATTGTATAAAAATTTATCCGCCTTTTCTGTCCCTGTGAGCTCTTTTGAAAGTAATTTCAAGGCATCGGCCATGGTTTGCAACAATCCTTGAAAACCAACCCTGTTGGGACCTATTCGCAATTGAAACCATGCAGCGACTCTTCTTTCTATCAATACCAAAAACAATCCTGCTATGGCAAAAATGGCTAGATAGACGAGGGCTATCAATATCATTTCAACGAGATAGGCCAAGTTTTCGGACATAATACTATATAGCCAATCGTGAATACCCTTTGTTATGCTTAATGCTCTTATCATTTTATCGATCTATATCAGGGATTACAAGATCCAGTGTTGCCATTGTTGCAACTAAATCCCCAATTTTGCCACCAACGGCTATATGGTTCAATAGGGATAAATTAGAAAAACCGGGTGAGCGGAATTTCAAACGATATGGGTTTTTGGTCCCAGTACTTATGATATAAACCCCAAGTTCCCCTCTTGCTGTTTCAACCCTTTGGTAAAACTCTCCCTTAGGCAGTTTTATAACCGCATTTGTTGCCACACGGTGTTCCCCTTCAGGGATATTATCAATTAATTGTTCTATGATAGACATGGATTCCCACATTTCCTGGATTCGTACTTCGTAACGGGCAAAAGTATCTCCCTCAGTTTTTAAAGCTTCATTGAAAGTAACCTTGTCCAAGGCACTATACGGATGATGTTTTCTAACATCACAGGAATAACCAGAAGCTCTACCCACAGGACCTGATGCCCCAAATGAGATGGCATCTTCCTTGGTCAAAATACCAACGCCTTTTGTTCTTTTGTGGAATATGACATTACCCGTCAGTAACTTATCGTATTCAGGAAGTTTGGTTTTAAAATGTACAATGAAATCTTTGACCCTTTTTATAAAATTAGGATGAATATCAAACATTAACCCTCCAGGAACATTGTAGTTCATGGTCAATCTAGCACCACAGGTTTCCTCAAAAATATCATTGATGAGTTCCCTATCCCTAAAACCGTAAAAATAGGTAGTTAAGGCACCTACGTCCATTCCCATAACACCCCACCATAAGCAATGCGATGAAATTCTGGTAAGCTCCCCAATTATCGTTCGGATAACTTTTACACGTTCAGGAACTTCAAGTTCAAGTGCATTTTCCACTGCTAAACAGACTGCTTCATTATTTATGTTTGATGATAAATAATCCATTCGATCCGTTAAGGTGAACGATTTGCTGATAGCTATCCCGTTCACACATTTTCTCGATAGAACGATGGATATACCCCAAGTCTGGCTCAACTTTTTTGATTATTTCACCATCTATGGTCAACAAAAGACGAAGGACACCATGGGTTGCAGGGTGCTGAGGTCCCATATTAATAAAATATTCCTCAGATTTAAAGTTGGTTTCCACTGTTGTTGTTTCCATAATTCACTTTTCGCTGACGCAGGATATTTATTCCTTATAATTTTTGTTTGGCATCATCTAATTTGTACTCTTATACTTATAGGCACATCATATATGCCGTGAGAGCCTCTTTCTCATCGTTTGTTAAATCGAGGTCTAAAACCAGGTTAAAAAACTCAACGGTATCGTCCAGTGTTGGTAGCCTATCATCATGTAAATAAGGCGGGGAATCCTTTATCCCTCTTAGAGGGAATGTTTTTATAGGTCCTTCAGGCCTTCCTTTGTAAAACCGTTCCACCTTTAAATCATGCATATAGTCATCAACAAAAGCAGGTCCGTAATGGCATCTTACACATTGCGCTTTTCCGTTGAACAATTTTTCACCGTATAATTCTTGTTTGGTGGCTTTTTCAGGAATCAGCTTCCCCATAGGGCCTAATTTTGGAGCAGGTGGAAAATCGAGCATGGCGTTAAAATCACCCATTCTATTGGACACTGATTTTTGATGTGCTCTTGGTCCTATATGTTGCATCATTCCAGGGTCACCATCAAAATACTCTTCTATTTCTGCAAAATGATCCATACTTCGAATGGAACGCTTAGATGACAATTGTATTAAATTGTAATTGCCTCTCATTGTTGGCGTGCCAACTCGGAGTCGTGCCAAATGAGGCCTGCTGTCGGGAGAAAGTTCAAAAGCTCCATTGGTATGACCGTTTACATGGCAAGAAAAACAGGCTACGCCAGCGCTGGGCTCTGGAGTTACCCTGTGTGTGGTTTGGTTGAACCAAGTTGTAGGAGTTGGTCTTAGTAATTCCTTTAAACCCTCCATTTGTTCGGGAGTTAATAATCCGTTGAATATTTCGTAATAATTGCTGAAAGTTATTTCTCTACCTTTAGTAACATCACCCAACTCTTTATGGGTTGTTAGAAACATTGGTGGAGGAAACTCAGGAAGGTACTGATCCGGATAATCATGGTCAACATCAATTCTTAGGTGTTCAGGATGTGCTATGTTCCAACTATCAGGAAACACCATATGTGCTGTTGAAGCCAGTGGATGAGCCAATGGTTTAAACGGAAACAGATCTTTTTGCTTTATTTCTTCTGCAGTCAATTTGGCTAACTGCCCATACGAACCAATACCACTTGGCAATCTTGTAATAGGGCCTTTCATAATAGCTTTTCTTCCCCCTGACATATATTTTCCTTCATAGGATTCACCATTGAAATTGTAACGCGAATTCATATAGGATTTTATATCCTTCATCAATTGGGGTTTTTGCTTATTGTGGAATGCCAACCATTCATTCCATTCCATAGGAAGGTTGGGGTCCATAAATGAACTTTTCCCCTTTCCGCCATAGTTCCATAGGTCAAAAGGGGTTCTTTCCCCTTTCTTGATTTTAGGAAAGGGTTTTAGAGAATCAATATGACCTGCCCCAAGTCCATAATCGGGTTCAATATAATCTTTAACAACAGCGCCTGGCGATTGCAACAAATGCAACCCCAAATCTTGGGCAACCTGAAAACCCAATAGGAGTACGGCAACCAGAATAAGAGATCCAATCAAGTACTTTTTTTTCATTTTATTTCACTTTTTATATTACAGTTTTAATTTATTGTCGAGGATTATTTGATAACCATATTTATTTCATCCACATAATCCTTACGTAATGGGAAACCTTCCCATTCATCTGTCAAAAAGAGTCTTTTTAAATTAGGGTGATTATTGAATGTTATTCCAAAAAAATCATATACCTCACGCTCATGGAACTCGGCGGTCATCCATATATCGTAAACGGAATCCAAAGTAGGGTGCTCCCTATCAGGTGTTTTTACTTTTACAACAATGCTATGTCTGTGAGTGGTTGATTCTAAATGATATACAACTCCCAACTCGGCTCCCCAATCAACGCCAGAAAGACAAAATAGATAATCAAAATGGGTTTGCTCATTACCCTTTAATTGGGCCATCAATGAATGTAATTGTTCTGGTTGTACAAAAATATTCAAGAACTGGGAACCCTCTTCACTGAACTCCAAAAGACTTGGATTACTTGGTTCTTGTGGTCGCTGGTTTTTCTTCTGAACTTTCTGCATTTTCAGCTACTTCTACCACATCAGAAACCTTATCCGCCTCTGGATTGGGAAACCAGCTTCCTATTAGTTCTTGTAATGCTTGGTTGGTCATATTTTTTGGTTTAGAGCCCTTCATCAAACCCGTCAATAGGATTCTTTTTATGCTTCATACTCTCGGTTCGTATTTTATCTTGTAACATTAACATACCTTCCAATAATGCTTCAGGGCGTGGAGGGCATCCAGGGACATATACATCAACGGGGATTACGTGATCGGCTCCTTTAACTACCGAATAGGTATTATAGAAAAATGGTCCGCCAGAAATGGCACATGCCCCCATGGCAATTACATATCTGGGCTCAGCCATTTGATCATACAAACGTCTTAATACGGGCGCCATCTTGTTTACAATGGTACCTGCTATTATAATTAAATCAGCCTGTCTTGGGGAAGGTCGTGCAACTTCAAAACCAAATCTGGAATAGTCATGCCTTGCTGCTCCTGTCTGCATCATTTCAATGGCGCAACAGCTGGTTCCAAAATACAATGACCATAGTGAGTTTGAGCGGCCCCAATTAATTATTTTGTCCAACGAAGTAACAATGACATTGGCACCGTTCCCCGCTGGGATTACCTTTCCTGGAAAATCTTCTGGTATTTCTGGCTTGTCTATTCCCATTTTAACGCTCCTTTCTTCCATGCATAAATTAAACCTAAACCTAAAATCACTAGAAAGATGAGGACTTCGATAAAGGCAACAGCCCCTACATCTTTAAAAACTACCGCCCAAGGAATAAGAAAGGCCACCTCCACATCAAAAATCAAAAATAATATGGCGAATAAATAGTAACCAACCTTAAACTGTACCCAGGTGGGCCCAATGGTGGTCATACCACTTTCATAAGGCTCTCTTTTTTGTGGATTATCGGATTTATGCGAAATTAAATTCGATAAAAAATTAGCTCCTGCCACCAAGACAATTCCGGCAATTAGAAATACAATAATAGCTTCTGACCCCATATTTATTACTTATACTTCTTAAAATACATTGTAAATGTCACCAGAGAAAAACAAATCGTCGGTTTTTGTAAAATTGGAATTTGATTTTACCTGAGCGGTAAGTGCATCTTCCCTTTCTTCCAAGGTAACATCATCAAAACTTCTTATGATTCCTGTGACCATGGGATATTCTGAACGCACCAACATTTGATGTAATGTAGGATCCTCGTCTTTAGCGTTGTGAACCAAAAGATCTTCTTGTGTAATCCCGTTTTCACCTATGGTAACCACTTCTAACTTTAGGCCATTTAAAACAAGACCTTTGTCACGTTCCTTGCCGAAAATCATTGGTTTGCCATGCTCAACGAAGAGTTGACGATCTTCCCGTACCGCTTTGTCGGTGAATTTAACATAACAGCCATCATTGAAAATAGGACAGTTTTGCAACACTTCAATTAACGAAGTACCCTTGAATTTTTCAGCTTCAATAAATAGAGCCGTCATTTCTTTAGGGGTATTTCCTGAAATTCTGGCAAAAAACCGTGCTTGCGCCCCAATTGCCAATTCCCCAGCTGAAAACGGGGGTTGCGTATTTCCGTAAGGTGAGGATTTTGTCTTTTGACCTACTAATGAAGTTGGTGAAAATTGTCCTTTGGTCAATCCATAGATTTCATTATTGAACAAAATAATGTTCAAATCCAAGTTTCTTCGTAAAACATGAATAAAATGATTGCCACCAATCGCCATAGAGTCCCCATCACCAGTAATCACCCAAACACTTAGGTCTGGATTGGCTAATTTTACGCCCGAAGCAATCGCCGGGGCTCTGCCGTGAATACTGTGCATACCGTAAGTGTCCATATAATAGGGGAATCGAGAAGAACACCCAATTCCTGAAATAAATACTACATCTTCTTTTTTGACTCCCATTTCTGGAAGCGCCTTTTGCATGGAACGTAAAATAACATAGTCATCACAGCCCGGACACCATCTAACTTCTTGATCACTCGCAAAATCCTTATAAGTATATTCTTTTACTGCTGCTTCCATAATTATTTTACTAAAGATTTAAATTTTTGGATCAACTCATTGCCTCCAAATGGCAAGCCTTGAACTTTATTCATTTGTAAGAAATCAAATCCATTGAAATTAATTCTCAATACCTGAACGAATTGACCACTATTCAACTCGCAAACAAGAATTTTCTTGAATTTCTTCAATACTTCTTCTGTATTCTTTGGTAGTGGGTTTATGTAGTTGAAATGCGCAAACCCAATATTGGTATATCCATCATCATCCATTTGTTTTACCGCTGAATGTAAGCTTCCATAAGTACCACCCCAGCCAACAACCAACAAATCACCTTCATGGGCAAATTCGGTTTCAATATTCGGGATATAATTCTGCACTCTTTTTACTTTTTCGGCGCGTATTTTTGTCATGTACTCGTGATTTTCAGGTACATAGGATACATTTCCTGAAATACGGTCTTTTTCCAATCCGCCGACCCTGTGTTCTAATCCTGCAGAACCGGGAATAGCCCAATTCCGAGCTAAACTATCTTCATTTCGATCATAGGGGTGCCAGTTTTCTTTCGCTTTCTTAACAATGTTATTCTTGATTTCTGGCATACTTGCAACAGATTGGATCTTCCAAGGTGCCGAACCATTGGCAATGTAGCCATCGGTCAATAATAGTACAGGAGTCATATGCTCCAATGTAAGTTTTGCAGCCTCATAGGCATAATCAAAACAGTTGGCAGGAGTACTGGCCGCAATAACGATGATCGGGCTCTCCCCATTTCTGCCGTACATGGCTTGCAATAAATCCGATTGTTCAGTTTTTGTTGGGAGACCGGTTGAAGGTCCACCACGTTGTACATCAACTACAACAAGGGGTAGTTCAATCATCATAGCCAATCCGAGAGCTTCGCCTTTTAAGGCCAAACCCGGACCAGATGTCGTTGTAATCGCCAAATCACCGGCAAATGATGCACCAATTGAGGAGGTAATTCCAGCAATTTCATCTTCGGCTTGAAAAGCCTTTACACCAAAATGTTTGTGTTTCACCAATTCGTGTAAAATATCGGTGGCCGGCGTAATGGGATAAGAGCCCAAGAACAATTCCAATCCTGCTTTTTCCGCTGCTGCTAAGAAACCCCAAGCTGTGGCTGTATTTCCCATAATTATCCTATAAGTGCCTGCTTCCATTTTTGCAGGAGCGATCGTATATGAATTTGGGATTAATTCAAGTGTATTGGCAAAATTATGACCAGCCTTTAGCACCTTGGTATTAGCCTCGATGATTTGAGGTTTATTTTTGAACTTCTTATTGAAAAAATCTATGGTATAATCCGTGGAACGATCGTACATCCAATAGACCATACCTAAGGCAAACATATTCTTACTTCGGGTAATACTCTTATTGTCCAATCCTTCAACTTCCTTTAAAGCCTCTTTGGTCATAGAGGTCATTGCAACTTCGATCACCCTATAATTCTCAAGACTTCCATCTTCCAAAGGGTTCGATTCATAAAGTGCCTTTTCCAAATTCTTCTTGGTAAAAGCATCGGTATCCACAATAACGGTATGACCCGGTTTAAGGGCATGTAAATTAGTCTTTAGTCCAGCTGGGTTCATTGCAACTAATAGGTCAACATTGTCGCCAGGGGTACTGATTTCTACACTACCTATATGTACTTGGAATCCTGAAACACCATATAAGCTTCCTTGGGGTGCCCTAATTTCTGCCGGGTAGTTGGGAAAGGTGGCTACGTCGTTGCCGAACATTGCCGAAGTATCCGAAAATTGGGTACCGGTCAATTGCATTCCATCACCAGAATCACCTACAAAACGAATGATAACTGCTTCTAAAACTTCATGCTTTTTTTCTTCTTTGGCTGCAATCATGATAGGTAAATTTTATTAGTGGTACTAAACCATTTAATTTTGGTATATTGAAGTGTCAAATATAATTTCACTTTTAGCGATGAAATATGACATTTGTCATTAAAAAACAATGTTCTTTACTTTAATTTTGTTCACTATATAAAAATAAGCAAAATGGCTATCATAATCACAGATGAATGCATAAACTGCGATGCTTGCGTTTCCGAGTGTCCAAACAACGCGATTTATGAACCTGATCAAGAATGGTCCTATTCCGATGAAACTTCTTTAAGCGGTATGGTTACAACCCCTGATGGTAGGGAAGTTGACGCTGATGCGGAAAATGATCCTGTTTCAGACGAATTCTATTTTATTGTCACCGACAAATGTACCGAATGCAAAGGTTTCCATGACGAGCCTCAATGTGCAGCGGTTTGTCCGGTCGATTGTTGTGTACCAGACGAAGATCATGTTGAGACCGAAGAGGTCTTGCTTGGTAAAAAGGCTTGGCTACACGGGGATTAGACGTTGTCTTTCTCTTCGCAAACCAAATAGAAATAGGAGGTATTCAGAATTATTGAATGCCTCCAATTCCTTTTTGTCATAATTCAACAATTTTAATAATATTTGTTGCGTTTCTCGCACGGTCAGAATATTAGGCCTTCAGATTAAACCCCTCTTTGTCTTTTACAGGATTTAGCTTTTTGAATACCTGACAAATGTCATAGTCTAAGGTATGAACTGTGTGTACTTTTATCGCGATTTATAAGACGCAATACCACTGTAATTAGTTGAATTACAACATTTTTAAGGTTATATCCATCTGATACCTATCGGTGTTGTTCAAAAAGCAAAGTCATCATGAAAGAAAAATCCAAAAAATTAATTTGCGACGCCAATGAAGCGGTTGCCAGAGTGGCACATAAAACCAATGAGGTTTGTGCCATTTATCCTATTACCCCGGCCTCACCAATGGGCGAACATGTAGATGTATACAGTTCCAAAGGGCAAAAAAACATTTGGGAAAACATTCCTAGAATTGTTGAAATGCAAAGTGAAGGTGGAGCTGCAGGAGCAGTTCATGGTTCGTTACAAGCAGGAGCCTTGACAACAACATTTACAGCCTCCCAAGGGCTATTGTTGATGATACCTAACATGTATAAAATGGCTGGTGAGTTGTTGCCATCTGTTATTCATGTTGCGGCTAGAACAATTGCTACCCACGCATTATCAATATTTGGGGACCATTCCGATGTTATGGCAGCACGGCAAACAGGATTCTCCATGTTATTTGGTGGTTCTGTGCAAGAAGCGCAAGATTTCGCCCTGATTTCCCAAGTAGCTACATTAAAATCAAGAATTCCATTCATGAATATTTTTGATGGTTTTAGAACCTCTCACGAGATTTCTAAAATTGATGGTATTACTGATGAGGTCATTAAGGAGATGATGCCAGAGGATGAAATAATGGCGCATAAGAAAAGATCGTTGGATCCTGACAACCCTGTTATAAGAGGTACATCTCAAAACCCTGATGTATTCTTCCAAGCAAGAGAAGCTGCAAATCTTTATTATGATAAAGTTCCTGGAATTGTTGAAGATACAATGAAGGAGTTTTACAAACACACCGGAAGAAAATATAGCCTATTCTATTATGTAGGTCATCCAGAAGCGGAAAAAGTAGTGATAATCATGGGTTCTGGTCAAGGCCCTGTTATGGAAGCTGTTGATACAATGGTGAAAAATGGCGAAAAAGTGGGTGCTATCATAGTACGCCTATTTAGACCATTCTCTATTAGTCATTTTGTGGGCGCCTTACCGGAAACTGTTAAAAAAGTTGCTGTTTTAGATAGAACTAAAGAACCTGGAAGTTTAGGAGAACCTCTTTATCAGGATGTTTTAACAGCCTTTATGGAAAGCGATAGAGTTATGCCAGAAATTGTTGGCGGACGATACGGATTATCTTCTAAAGAATTCGATCCAGCAATGGTTAAAGCGGTTTATGATGAGTTGGATAAAGAACAGCCATTAAATCACTTTACTATTGGTATCAATGATGACGTTTCATTCAGAAGTTTAGAAATAGGTGACCGATTAAATACCGTTAAAACCACCTTTAACTGTATGTTCTATGGTTTGGGTTCTGATGGTACTGTAGGGGCAAACAAAAACTCCATTAAGATTATTGGTGAAACTACAGATAACTACGTACAAGGTTATTTCGTTTATGATTCCAAGAAAGCAGGAGCACAAACCGTTTCACATTTACGTTTTGGTCCTAAACCAATATATTCAACATATCTAATTCATAAAGCTAATTTTATTGCATGTCATCAATTCAACTTCATTGAAAAATATGACATTCTTAAAAACATCAAAAAAGGTGGAACGTTCTTATTGAATTCTCCTTTTGATAAAGATGTTGTTTGGGAAATACTTCCTAAAAAAATGCAGGAAGAGATTGTTGAAAATGAATTGGAATTCTACGTAATTGATGCCACTAAAGTAGCTCAAGAAGCCAATTTGGGCAAACGTACCAATACCATTTTACAAACGTGTTTCTTTGCTATTTCCGGGGTTCTTCCAAAAGACGAAGCTATTCAAAAAATTAAAGAAGCCATTGTAAAATCCTATTCTAAAAAAGGTGATGCTGTTGTTCAAATGAACTTTAATGCAGTAGATAAATCATTGGAAAATCTTCAAAAAGTGGATTATCCAAAACAGATTACAAGTGATACGGAATTAAAACCGATGATGACCGGGACAGATGATCCATTTGTAAAAGAAGTTTTAGGGAAAATATTAGCAGGTAGAGGCGATGAGCTTCCAGTAAGTGCCTTCCCAGTTGATGGTACCTTCCCAACTGGAACAACTCAATTTGAGAAACGTGGTATTGCCGACAAGGTCCCGGTTTGGGATGGTGAGGATATATGTACACAATGTAACAAGTGTGTGGTTATTTGTCCTCATGCTGCCATTAGAGCTAAAGTTGTTACTAACGAAGAAATGGTAGGAGCTCCTTCAACATTAAAATCGGTTCCGGCAAAAGGTAGACCATTTAATAGTGAAGAAGAATCTTATGTTTTACAAGTATCTCCTCAAGATTGTACAGGTTGCGACCTTTGTGTGGCTGTTTGTCCTGCTGTAAGTAAAGAAGATCCAGACTTTAAAGCGATCAACATGCACAGTAAACTTAAAGTTGAAGTTGCAGAAGATCCAAACTGGGATTACTTCATCAATTTACCGGATTATAACAGAACAGAATTGCAAATAACCAATGTAAAAGGATCACAATTCCTTGAACCATTGTTTGAGTTCTCTGGTGCTTGTTCTGGTTGTGGTGAAACACCATATATTAAATTACTGACCCAGTTATATGGGGATAGTATTTTAATAGCCAATGCAACAGGTTGTTCATCCATATATGGAGGTAATCTACCAACAACGCCATATAAATCCAATCAATTTGGTAGAGGACCTGCGTGGGCCAATTCATTATTCGAGGACAATGCTGAATTTGGTCTGGGAATGAAATTAGCCTTATCCAAAAAACAAGAAGTTTCCGTTAACTTATTAAAGGGGTTAAGACAGGAAGTTGGCAGTGAATTGGTTGATGCTATATTGAACAACCCGGAAAAAAATGAAGCTGAGAAAGAAGAAAACTTCGCAAATCTTGATAAGCTTAAAGCTAAATTAGCAGGTATTAATAATGCCGATGCTAAAAAACTATCACAACTAACAGAGTACTTACGTAAAAAATCTGTGTGGATACTTGGTGGAGATGGTTGGGCTTATGATATTGGTTTTGGTGGTGTTGACCACGTATTGGCATCTGGTGAAAACATCAATATTATGGTATTGGACACAGAAATTTACTCCAATACCGGCGGACAAATGTCTAAAGCGACACCATTGGGTGCAAGTGCTAAATTCGCTGTTTCCGGTAAAAGAACGGGTAAGAAGAGCCTGGCCTTGCAAGCAGTATCCTATGGCAGTGTTTATGTGGCCCAAATAGCGGTGGGAGCCAAGGATTTGCAAACACTAAAAGCAATTGAGGAAGCGGAAGCTTATGACGGACCTTCATTGATTGTTGCTTATTCGCATTGTGGTGATCATGGTTACGATCTGAAGGATGGCGCATTGCAGCAAGAGAAAGCTGTGGAGACAGGTTACTGGCCACTGTTCCGTTTTGATCCTTCAAAACCAAAAGGTAAAAAGTTCAGATTGGATTCCAAGGCGCCAAGCAAACCATTGAGCCATTTCATGTACAATGAAACCCGTTTTACTAGAGTTGTTAAAGATGACGCTGAATTAGGAGCTAAACTTCTTAAACAAGCACAAGAAGAAGTTGAAACCAGATGGGAACGTTTGGAGCTTTATAGGGATATGTAATTTAAATTATAAGGTAGGATTACCTTAATTATTGACTTTGTTTTTTGAAACCATACATTCCGGATCTTTATAGATTCGGGGTGTATGGGACAAAGTCTACCTTGTTTAACTTTAAAATAGTATAAAGATGAATGATAGTGCTAAAAAACTGTATGAAGAAGCAGTACAAAAACTAAAGGAGGCCAATGATGAGTTGTGCAGACCTGAGGAAGATGTAGTTTCCCAATTGGTATGCAGCAATTCTCAACATGCTATAGTAAATTATCTAAAGGGATATCTTATTGAAAATGGTATTGAAACCAAAAGTGAGGATTCTATTGATAGCCTTTACGAGCAATGTAAAAGCATCAATAAACACTTTGAGGAAGTACATTTATCTGGATTTGATTGTAACTCGCATAAAGACGAATCTAGATTCTGTAACGATTCTTCTAAATTTAGTCGTTGCTTCGATATTGCGGATAGTCTGGATACCTTCATGAGACGAGAAAAATTGATAAGCTAACCCAAATAAGTTATTAAATAATTATAAAATGGCTGGTCGAGCGCAGTCGAGACCTTTTTGAGTTCGGTCTCATTAACGATCTCTCGATTGCGCTCGACCAGCCATTTTTTATGCAATTGGTTTTCGGCAAACTATTTATTTCCAGGTTTTTTGTAAAAAGCGCAAGAAATTGTTGTGCATTATACCCTCTATGTCTTTAGGGGAATAACCTCTTTGTCGAAGCATTTTTGGCACTTTTTGTAAATCAGCAATGGTGTCTAGATCAGACGGGCATTGTTCTTTGCCAAAGCCACCGTCCAAGTCGGTACCTAATCCTATATGATCAGCATTTCCTGCTAATTGACATATATGGTCTATATTATCTATCATTTGTCCTAAGGTCACTCCAAGACCTTTCGGGGTCGAAAGTCCTCTTATCCAATTGGGGGTCATCATCCATGCATCCAAGGCAACCCCAATAACAGCATCCCGACTTATAAGTTCCTTGATTTGCTCATCGGAAAATTGCCGGTTATGTTCAACCAAAGTCCTGCAGTTACTATGACTGGCCCAAATAGGGCCATTAAAGTTCTTCATGGTTTCCCAAAAACTCTCATCACAAAGATGTGTGGCATCCAATATCAATCCCAAACGATCAATTTCCTTTAACAGTTCTTTTCCCTTTACACCAATACCACCAGAGGCATCGGTGCCTTGTGCGTATGTGCCAGGACCATAATGGGCAGGACCAATGGCCCTTAGTCCTTGTTCGTATGATTTTTCCAAATGGTCCATTGTAGCTATAGAATCCGCTCCTTCTAGACTTAATATATAGCCAATGGGTTTTTTACTATCCTTTGTTTCCCAAAGTTTTAAATGGGCATTGAGTTGCTCGGTATTTCGAATTTGAACCATTTCGCCAATGTCCTCCATAGCCTTGTACCAAGCTAATTGTCCCTGCGTTTGTGCCCATGCCTGCTGTGGTGATTTCCACCCAGGTAACGGATTGTTCTTTTTGGTATATCGTGCAATTTGTGTGGCCATACATAGCCCTATGTTCCCTTTCCTCATGGCTTCAAAAGAAACCGTATTATTTGCCCTTCCGGGTTTATCTTTCATGCCCGTTTCACTTCGTCTAATATCGTCGATAGACCAGGTTAAGTCCCTGTTCCATTCCATGGCGTTCATCGCCAAATCTAGATGGGCATCAAATATGAACATATTAGATAGTTATTTTTTGGTTTCTTGCGGCCACTTTCCATGAACCGGTGATTACATTGTTTGCTACAGTTGAAACACTTTCATATTTAGCCACTGTTGGGCAAATATGCATGGGGATTGCATAAAACACATCACCTACTTCGTGAGCAACAGGATCTTCACACCTCACCACCAAATGTTCTTCACTTTGTCCTATTTGTTCGCAATTTTCCAATCCGAATATTTTAACTCTTGGAAACCCCATTTCTGGAGCGATGGATTTATGGCCCAAATCAAGACATAGTAAATTTGCTCCTGGCTTACTTATTATACGGGTTATTAATACAGCCGATGTAAGAAATTTCATCTCTTTGAATGAAGTACCATAACGTTCATCCCAAAGTAATGTTGTTCCAGGTGATGATTCTATATTTGATCTTTTGCTATGAATAGGGAATGAAGGAGATCCTCCGGCCACCATTTCGATAGGTCCAAGACCATCATCTTCCAAATCGGCTTTAAGTTTTAATACTGGTTCAAAGGCAGCATCACATATTTTTTTGCGTTCGTTTATATCCTCATTACGAATATGCCCATCATAGGTATGTAAACCTTTAGCATTGATTTGTTTGTTGGCGACCATCTTACGGTAAAGTTTTCTAGCCTTATCCCCAACTTGGATTCCCGTGCGGTTCATGCCATTATCAATATCCATCCATAGGGCAACCTTGGTTTTCCTAGATTCAGATTCGGCAATGAATTCATTCAGTGTATTAAAATTATCAACCAAGGTCGAGAATTTAGAATCGGGAAAGGTTTCTATCAATTTAAAAAATCGCAGCATATTGGCACCTACGGCCTGCATTGCTAAAAGAATATCATCAGCTCCACATTGGGCCAATAATTCGGCTTCTGCAATGGTCGCACATTTAAACTTTTTTATGCCATATTGTATTTGCATATCCACAATTTCGGCCATTTTATGTGTCTTGATGTGTGGACGCAAAAATTCCGTATCACCAGCCATTTCGACCATTAGCTGAATATTCTTTTCTATCCTTTCAGGATATACCAATAGTGAAGGGGAAATTACCTTTGTAGTATCTCTCAAACGATACCATTCAAGATTTTGCATATTTATTAGTTAATTAACTCAAGACGAGTTCAATGTAGCTCGAACATCGCTTCAATCTCAACAGGAATATTTCCTGGGAGCATCATTCCTACAGCGCTGCGAACCCCGACGCCGTTATCGATTCCGAAAACATCAGCCATTAATTCACTAAAGCCATTAATGACCAAGGGATGTTGTCCAAAATCAGGTGTTGAATTGACCATACCCAATACCTTTACAACCCTTTTGATTTTATCGACCGAACCAAAATGGGTGATAATGGTAGAAAGCATGGTCAAACCAACTTGTTCCGCGGCTAGTTTGCCCTGTCCCAAATTAAGGTCTTCGCCTACACGACCTACCATTAAGTTTCCATCGGTTTTCATGGGCCCTTGCCCAGATACGTATAGAAAATTATCAACTACCAAAACAGGCTTATACAATCCAGCTGGTGGTGGGGCAGGAGGTAAGATTAACCCCAATGCCTTTATTCTTTCTGATGGTAAATTTTCCATTTTTATTGTTTTATATGAATATATCTAAAACGAGTACCCCTAATAGTCCCATTACGCCTACGGTTGTTTCCATAACAGTCCAGGTGCGTAAGGTGTCTTTGACCGAAAGGTTAAAGTATTCTTTGTAAAGCCAAAAACCGCCATCGTTAACATGTGAAAGCATTAAACTTCCTGAACCTATGGCCAAGACCATTAATTCGGGACTCACACCTGATGATGATAAAAGCGGCAGCGCGATACCCGCAGCGGTAAGACCTGCAACGGTTGCTGACCCCACACATACACGAATGACCGTAGCGATTAGCCAGGCTAAAATCAAAGGTGAAATTGTTGAACCTTTGAGCAAATCACCAATATACTCACTTACCCCACTGTCGATTAAAACTTCTTTAAGGCCACCTGCACCTGCGATTATCAATAATACCATAGTAATACCGGCCACCGCATGGGAAACAGAGTCCATCACTTCTTTCATAGTACGGCCGCGTTTTAATCCCAACGTATAGACTGCGACCAAAACTGATAATAACATAGCTATTATCGGATTACCTATGATCGACGTGATTTTCGTAATGATACTTTCTTCTGGCAGTAGCACATTTACCAGTGAAGCAATTCCTATTAAGATAACAGGGAGCAAGGCAGTAAGAATACTAGTTGCCGTACTCGGCATTTCATCATCTTTCAGCACTTTTGGGTTCACAAATTCTTTAAGTGGCGTGGCCTTTATATTCTTAATGGTTCTTGAAAATAAAGGGCCTGCAACAACAATGGCAGGGATGGCAATAACAATACCATACAATAATGTCTTTCCAATATCGGCATCGAACATGACTGCGATACCAGTAGGAGCGGGATGTGGAGGCA
Source organism: uncultured Flavobacteriaceae bacterium (assembly GCA_963768235.1). GTDB lineage: Bacteria > Bacteroidota > Bacteroidia > Flavobacteriales > Flavobacteriaceae > Maribacter_A. The sequence goes on along the minus strand of CAVYHF010000007.1, from coordinate 157,112 downwards.
AGTATCCATGCGTTACAGAAAGGGATGCCAGCATAGGCAGACCTACATATATCAAGGGTAATCCCGTAGTAGCAGCAACTGTAAAGACCAAAGGAATAAGGATTACGAAGCCCACAGTATAAAACATGGGAATACCCACAATAAAGCCTGTGAGTACCACGGCCCATTGAATGTTTTTCTTTCCGAATTTATCAACAAGTTTGGTAGTAATACGTTGGGCAGCACCACTATCGGCGACCAATTTTCCCAGCATGGCACCAAAACCCAGAATCATAATCAAACTTCCTAAAGTCTTGCCTATACCCTCCTCAATGGAACCTAATACTTTAAGGAATTCCATGCCTTCGGCGACCCCTACTACTAAAGAAACTATAATAAAGGCTATAAAGGCATTGAGTTTGAATTTTGCGATAAGTAGGAATAACAATACAATTCCAAAAATGACAATGAGTAAGGGCATAGGTTGGTTTTACGGCAAAAAATAATTCAGACTAAGATAGTAAAATCAAGGCATTAAAATGAATGCTCTATTTATCAGTGATTATTGAAGAAACGAATATGCATCGGCATGTTGAACTTATAGGCGTGAAATTTAAAAAATCACTAAGTTTTCTTTAACTTGTCAGTCGATTCATTTTTTAAATTCGAAAGGAATTTTTAATTCGAATTACACCTCTGGAATAACTCTTTCTTAGGAACTAATGGAATACCCTTAATAATTAATAACACTTAGAAAATGAAAAAATTTACACTATGTACTTTAGGGTTCTTTTTTGTTGTTGGATGCCTTATGGGCCTTGCACAGGAAAAGACCGAATCTATTTGGGATGAAAAATCGTTTGAAGGCTTAAAATTCAGAAGTATAGGGCCCGCTTTTATGTCTGGTCGACTTTCTGATATTGCCATTGATCCTGCTAATGAAAATGTCTGGTATGCCGCTGTTTCTTCTGGCGGACTTTGGAAAACCATAAATGCAGGGACTACTTGGAAACCCTTGACGGATAAAGAATCGTTCTATGCCACGGGTTGTGTTACCATTGACCCAAATAACAGTGGCGTTATATGGTTGGGTACCGGCGAGAATAACGGCGGTCGACATATTGGTGTTGGCCATGGCGTTTTTAAGAGTATTGATGGTGGGGATACTTGGAAGAATATGGGACTTAAAAAGTCGGAACATATTTCCAAGATTATTGTGCATCCAGACAATTCAGATGTCGTTTGGCTTGCTTCGCAAGGACCTTTATGGAGTTCTGGTGGCGACAGGGGCCTTTATAAATCCACTGATGGAGGTAAAACTTGGAACCAAACGTTAAAAATTGATGAATGGACAGGTGTAACCGATTTGGTTATAGACCCTCGTGACCCTGATGTTTTATATGCAGCGTCATGGCAACGGCATAGAAACGTGGCAGCCTACATGGGTGGCGGTCCAGGAACGGCACTTTATAAAAGTACTGATGGGGGTGAAACCTGGAATAAACTAGAAACGGGATTGCCCAAAGGGGATATGGGTAAAATAGGATTGGCCATTTCGCCCATGCAACCTGATGTACTGTATGCTGCCATTGAGTTGGAGCGTAGAAAAGGAGCTGTCTATCGCTCAACCGATCAGGGCGGTAGCTGGACAAAAATGTCAGACACGGTTTCTGGAGGAACAGGGCCGCATTACTATCAGGAATTGATTGCCTCACCCCATGTTTTTGATCGGCTTTATTTGATGAACAATAATGCCTTGATTTCTGAGGATGGCGGAAAGTCTTTTGTGGGCATGAAAGAGGATCAAAAGCATGGCGATAACCACTCCCTGGCATTTAAGGCGAATGACCCCAATTATTTATTAATGGGCTCTGACGGTGGCATTTATGAGAGTTTTGATCATTCTGAGACCTGGAAATATGTGAGTAATCTACCGATTACCCAGTTTTATAAATTGGCGGTTGATGATGCCGTACCTTTCTACAATATTTATGGAGGCACGCAGGATAATAATTCTGAAGGCGGACCGTCTCGCACCTTCAACACAAGGGGAATTGCCAATCAAGATTGGTACGTGCTTTTAGGCGGTGATGGTCATCAACCTGCAACCACTCCAGGTAATCCTGATATCGTTTATGCCCAGTCACAGCAAGGAAATTTGCACCGTGTAGATCGCACCACAGGGGAAGCTGTATTTATTAAACCCTATTCCAAACCGGGTGAGGAATACGAACGTAACAATTGGGATTCGCCCATTCTGGTGAGTAACCACGATCCAAAACGTCTTTATTTTGCTTCGCAAAGGGTTTGGCGATCTAATGATCGGGGCGATAGTTGGACACCAATTTCCAAAGATCTGACCAAAAACCAAGAGCGTTTAACACTGCCAATTATGGGGAAAAGACAAAGTTGGGATGCTGTTTGGGATGTCTATGCAATGTCTACCTACAATACGATTACGTCCCTTTCAGAATCACCTTTAGATGAGAATATCATCTTCGCAGGTACAGACGATGGCCATATTCAATATACGACCACAGGTGGTGAAAATTGGACAAATGTGAACGTAAATGCACTTCCAGGGGTTCCAAGTACCGCTTTCGTGAACGATATCAAGGCTGATTTGCATGATACCAATATCGCTTATGTGGCTTTGGATAATCATAAGTTCGGTGATTATAATCCGTATTTATATAAGACGGTCAATGGTGGAAAAACATGGAGTGCCATAAATAATGGTTTACCAAAAGGTACTTTGACCTGGCGTTTGGTTCAGGATCATGTCAACAAGAACCTATTGTTTTTAGCTACGGAATATGGTATATATGTTTCCTTCAACCAAGGTGCTAAATGGATCAAGTTTTCCAACGGATTGCCGACCATCTCCTTTAGGGATCTGGCCATTCAAAAACGGGAGAACGATTTGATAGGAGCTTCTTTCGGAAGAAGTTTTTATGTTTTTGACGATTATAGTCCTTTACGGGAAGTTTCTGAAGAAATGCTACGTAAAGAGGGCGTGATGTTCAAACCTAGAAAAGCACTTCAGTATACTCAAATCAGAGGCGGAAGTAGTAGTCAAGGAGGGGACTTTTACGCGGCCGATAATCCACCTTACGGGGCTGTTTTCAACTACTATTTATCCGATGCGGATAAGAGCATGGCCGATAGTCGAAAAGAGAATGAAAAGAAACTTAAAAAAGCCAAAAAGGATATTCCGTTTCCAGGATGGGACGCTCTGGAAAATGAAAAAAACCAAGTAAAGTCTGAAGTGATTTTAGTGGTCAAGAATGCTGACAATAAGGTAGTAACAAGGGTCAATGGACCTTTAAAAAAGGGTTTCCAACAAGTTTCCTGGGATTTAACGCAATCCATGCAGACAGCAATTACCACAGCCAAGGAGCAGGAAGGTCGTCGAAGATTCCGAAGGGCGATTATGGTAGATCCAGGCAACTATACCGTTACCTTGTATAAATCGGTCGATGGTGCTGTTACCCAATTGGGAACCCCTCAAATGTTTACGGTAGAACGTATTCGTAAAAATGTGTTATCCAATCCTAATGCCGATAAAATTGCTGACTATGCCAAGGAGTTGAAGGAATTTGCCACTACCTATGGGGTTACGGTAAACGATTTCAATAAGGCAAGTAAAAGGGTAAAGGCCTTTACAAAAGCTTTGAAATATGTGAGCGCTGCACCGGGCACTTTAGAGAATGAAGTGGTGCAATTGCAACAAACAATGAATACCCTGAATGTTGCTTTGTTCGGTAATTCGGCCAAGGCCGAAGTAGGTGAAAAGGATGACCCAACGGTCAGTGACCGCCTTATGATAGCCCAACGGGGATTCTTTGGCAATAGTTACGGACCAACAAAAATGCAAATGGAAAGTTTTGAATTGGCCAAACAGCAATATGCTGGCTTAGAGGCCCAATTGCGGAAATTCCTTGATACCGATGTACCCCGTGTAGAAAAACTGCTGCAGAATGCAGGTGCTCCACCGATAGTGGATTAACAATTTAAGGATTGTCACACTGAGTGAGTCATGCTGAGCCTTTCGACATAGCCTGTGCCAAGCGTAGTCAAGGTGCTCTAGACAGGCTAGGTTGAAGCGCATTAGATATGTTTGTTTTCCATTGCCTGACCGAATCTTGCCATTCAGGCAGGCACTTTTTGCAACATTATAAATGATTTCAGTATCTTAGTTGAACTTCTAAAAACATGGAAAAAAGACAATTTCTAAAACGCATTGGCCAAGCAGCCATTTTGTCCCCATTTTTGCCTTTGGGTTTACAGGCACAGTCCACTTTTGTGGAAGAACCGTATCCTACGGACAATGATGATGAATTTTGGAAGCGTATCAGAAAGGATTATGCCTTGAAACCGGATTACGTTAACCTTGAAAATGGGTATTATAATTTTGCACCACAACCCACGCTAAATAAGTTTATTGAGCATGTGAAAATGGTGAACTATGAGGCTTCCCATTATATGCGTACGGTACAATGGGAGAATAAAAACATGGTAGCTGCAAGGCTTGCCAAAATGGTAGGTGTCAATGCGGAAGAACTGATAATTACCCGAAACACCACGGAATCCTTGGACATGGTTATTGGTGGTTTCCCATGGCAAAAGGGCGATGAGGCCATATTTGCGGAGCAGGACTATGGTTCTATGCAAGATCATTTTAACCAGATTGCCAAGCGCTATGGGGTGGTAAACAAAGTGGTATCAGTACCCAATCATCCTGTCAATGACGAGGAGATCGTAAAGCTATATGAACAACAGATTACCCCTAAGACCAAATTAATGATGGTCTGTCATATGATCAATATTACGGGGCATATTCTCCCTATTCAAAAAATCTGTGATATGGCACATATTCATGGCGTTGAGGTCATGGTCGATGGGGCACATTGTATTGGTCATTTTGACGTGAATATCGCCGACCTACATTGCGACTATTACGGATCCAGCTTACATAAATGGTTGAGTACGCCATTGGGTGCGGGATTGCTATATGTTGCCAAAGATAAAATTCCCAAGATTTGGCCTTTATTGGCAGATTATATTACGAATGAGAACAAAATCCAACGGTTGAACCATACAGGCACACATCCCGTACATACCGATCTGGCTATCAATGATGCCATTGACTATCTTGAAATGATTGGGATGCAACGAAAGGAAGAAAGAATGCGCTATATACAGCGATATTGGAGTGATAAATTACGTGATGTTGAAAATATTGTCATCAACACTCCAGTTGAGGAACATCGCTCTTGTGGTATTGCCAATGTGGGCGTAACCCACATGAAACCTGCAGATTTGGCCAAAACATTATTAGACGAATTCAAAATTTTTACGGTGGCCATCGACTATGCCAATGTACAAGGGTGCAGAATAACCCCCAATGTATATACGACCACTGATGAATTAGATCATTTCGTTAGTGCCATGAAGACCTTGGCGAGCAGGGGATAACGTTTCGTTGGCTATTGTACTATTGTGCTATGCTAGTTATTTCTTTAATGGGGACGTTTTTCTTTTGTCATTTCCGGTTGGTTCAAGACATTCAATTGAAAAATGTCATTTCGGGCATAATGGCCTATAACATCAAAATCCAATTTACTTTCTTTAATCTCATCCAGATCCAATTCAGCGATTAATGCACCCGACGAATTAAACAAAGGCCCTGCTATGATCTTTCCCAAGGGGGAAACAATAATGCTGCCACCAGCGGACATAACTTCAGGTTCATCCACTACCAATTTTTGGTATTTTTCAGGGACCATGCTTTTAGTGAAATATTGATTACAGCCGAGTACAAAACACCTTCCTTCCAAAGCAATATGCACCATAGTCGCAGTCCATTCTTTTCTTGCGTCAGCGGTCGGGGCAATATAAATTTCCACCCCTTTGCTATACATAGACATACGGGCCAATGGCATGTAATTTTCCCAACATATGAGGCCGCCTAATTTTCCGATTTTGGTTTGATAGGTCGTTAAGTATTCCCCAGCAGCTTCGGCCCAAACAATGCGCTCCGTACCTGTAGGTTTTATTTTGCGATGCACACCTAATAAGCCATCTGTGGGCGAAATATAAAGCATGGAACAATATAAACTACCAGAGGTGCCATCCTTTTCGGTAACGCCAAGGAGCAAATACACATTTTGTGATTTTGCCAGTTGTTCCATTTTTTTCAAATCATCACTCTGCGTATCAAAACTATGCTGATGATATTCGTTATAAAGTGCTCTGCCTTCGGGTGTTCGGCTTCCTACAGTGGCGCCAAAGTTAAAACCACGCGGATATCCCGGCACAAATGATTCTGGAAAGACAATGAGCTCGCATCCTTCTAAAGCGTATTTCTTAGTTAATTCTTCGACCTTCTCTAGGGTTTTTGTTTTGTCAAAGAAAACTGGACTATCTTGTATCAGGCATACTTTGGTTTTCATCGTTACGGTACTTTAGTTCTTGATGTTCTTTAGGTGTTCGTTATTTCCTGTCATCTGCCAATGTCCTAAAGCGATTGGAATATTGCCTATGGCATTCAATTGATCAAAAAAGTCCTTCATTAAAAAGGGTTCTTTTGATGATTCCTTCATTTTAGCAAAATCGGCCATTGCACTTTCAAGTAGGTACTTTCCAGTGATATAGCTGCTGCCATATCCCGGTTGGCGCAGATAGAGATGTTGTTCAAACAAAAGCAATTCTTTTTCAGTTTTCATCCATCCACGAGGGGTGTATTCCGAATGGATTCCACCAGCCTCTTCCATGGTCATTTCGTTGGCATGGGCGTAAAGAGAGCCCAATCCTCTTGCAGCACGTTGTGCTATCATAATATAAACTAGTTCCCGAGCTCTGGGGTTGTCCTCATACAAACCGGCATGCATAAACATTTCTTCTACTGCAGTGGCGGTGCCCTCATTGCGCGAATCAAAGATGTTATATAATAAGGGCCCACGGCGAATTTCACTTTTATGCGGTTCAGTATCCATTCGTGCCAATTCGAACCAATGATAAAAATGGGAATAGAGTGGTCTTGGATCATAATGGGTCACGATCCAGAAGAAATTACGTTGCTCGACAGGGATGTATTTTCCCATATGAGGTCGTAAAGCGGGCTCGAAATAATCCTTTACGGTGACCATATCATCCTGATCCAAAAAAGTGAGCAGACTTTGGGCCGATTTTTCAGCCATTGCTGCATACATTTCTGGGGAATTGGCATCCTTGAGTTCTGGTAAATTCCGGTTTCTGTGTTCTTCCAGTTTTAAGGAAGACCATGCACGGGCGAGTTCCCGTTTTAAGATCATAACCTCATCGTCCCAAGTAAGGGGCACTAAATGCACATTTTGTAAATACCAAGTATAGTTTTCCTTGCCAATACCCGAAGGACTTGTTTTTAAGGGGGCTTCATTTTGCAACCATTCCACGAAATCATGGGTAGAGGTAATGGCTGACTGTACTGCTTTCGTCAATTTTTTATCACGCTGTATATCAGGCCATTCCAATAGTTGCTTAAGGTTTTTACTTTGGAATTCAATATCGCGGATACCGGCTATCCACAAGTCCTTGGCGTCGCCAGTAAGATTTTGTTTGGCCTGTTCGTTCAAAGGCGGAATGACATTGAGATCACTCAACAATCTGGCTTTTTCGGTTTTGCTCAACGGAAATTTATAAGTCCAGATTTCGGTAGTCCCATGATGTGTGGGACCTTCATGGGCGGGGACATCGCTACGAGACATCCAGAGTGATTTGTAATATGCCGGATCTCTTACCCAAGGTTTTAATACGCGATGATTAAAGTCGTAGCCGTTCATTTCTGCCTTTATTAGGTTCCAGTCGACCTGTTGTTCAACCGGCCAATCCGAGACCTCCATGGCAAGTAACTTTGTCTGTAGTTTTTGAAACTCGGGCCAGCGTTTTTCGAAAGTTTCAGCGGTATAATCCGGGGCTCCTTCTCGAAGCGGTGGTTTTTCAAAAGTTCTCCATTCCTTGAACAAGGTGACTAAGGCTTGATTATTTGCGGAATTCTGGGATTGCGCTTGTGCTTTTTCAGTATGAACAATGAGTAAAGAGAGAATCAAAAAAGGAAATTGAATTAGGGATACTATTTTCTTCATAATGGATGGTTCATTTTCGATTACATAGGTTAGAGGTAAAGCTGCAACCTTTACTGTCAAATATAACGAATTAAGGGTTTGCCAAAAATTGGAAATATTTTCGATATCTTACAGGAGCAACAATCACCAAAAATCAGAAACTTAGCGCATGGATAAACTTGGAAATCTCCTAAGAACAAATAGCATAGCGAAAATTAGCGAGTTGCTAACGGTTTTTCTTGTGGCTTTCGTCATCATCAAGTTATTTTTACGGCCCAATGATGGCAACCATCTTCTCTATAATCAGGGAGTGGTATGGGTGGCCAATATTGCGATGCTTTTGTTGGTATGGTGGGGTCTTAAGTTACGGGGTGAGCGTTGGCAAGATTTCGGGTTGGGCTTTAAGAAAATAAGCTTCAAAGCTGCCCTTAGAGCCTTCCTATTATCGCTTTTGGTTTTTATTTTGGCACTAGTTGGCTTTGTTATCGGATCCATTATCATGGCTAATATTACAGGCATTCCCGAAAATGCGGACATGGCCAATTACGACTATTTGAAGGACAATATTGGGATGCTGATACTTTCCCTTATTGGGGTTTATATTGTTTCTTCCTTTGGGGAAGAAGTCATTTATAGGGCCTTTTTAATCAACCGTATTTCAGAATTGGGTTTGGATACCAAAAAGGCAAGAATTGTTGCTGTGATTTTGAGTGCCATCATCTTTGGCTTGATCCATTATAGTTGGGGTCCTATGGGAGTGGTGCAAACTGGATTTATGGGGCTGGTCTTGGGGATATGCTATCTTAAATTGAGAAAGCGACTCTGGATTTTGATTCTCGCCCATGCCTATATGGATACTCTGCTTTTGGTACAAATGTATATGGCAAGTGGTTAAATATCTTTAAATACGGAACTATGACAAGCGAAGCAAAAACAGTGGATGAGTACCTAAAGCTGGTACCTGAAAAAAGAGTTGCGGCTTTACAAAAAATCAGGAAGCTCTGCTTGGCACATCTCCCGGATCACATGGAGGCCATGGTCTACAAAATGCCTTCTTATACGCGTAACAATCAGGTGGAGGTGGCCTTTGCTAGCCAAAAGCAACATATTTGTGTTTATTTTCTAATTAACGAGGTTATGCTGAACAATAAGGAACGGTTGGCAGGATTAAATCATGGCAAGGGTTGTATACGCTATGCCAATCCAGATAAAATAGATTATGATTTGCTGATTGATTTTCTAAAATTAACCGCTGCTTCAAACGCGCGAATTTGCTAATGCAACCACTACTCTTTTAAAGGGCTTGGGTCATTTTCCCGATATTGATCTTTTCGCCTTTATGAAAGCTGATTTCCCTGACCTCTTTCATATTGCCCCATAAATATTTGTGGCCCTTGAGGCGCCGGGTAGTTTTCAATCTTTTTTTCAAGGCCCTGATTTCAGTTTCGGTAGCTTCTCTTCGTTTGCCAAGTTCCCCATATAATCTATAGGCAGGATAGGCATCAAAACGAGCTTTGAACAGCGATTTCAGCCAAAATAGTTTGTTACTGTTGACTGCCAAGAGACAAATGTTATTATTGCCCGCTGCATGTTGTGGCAAGGTAGATATGAACTTTTCAAAATAAAACCCCGTCTGATCGCTATTAAGAAATAGAGAACCCACAGGGGTAACGGTAGGCTTATTTTCATCACCTACCGATGCTATGGAGACATGCAGGCTTGAGCCAAAACTTTGGCTAAAATGCTTCCTGATGGCACTCCAATTTTCAATCAGATCCATTATTGATGGTTTTTTAAGCCTTTAGAACAACACGATACCGCGCCTTCCCTTTTTCCAAATGTTCCATAGCCTCATTGACCTCCGTCATAGGAAATTCTTCTACCATTGGATAAATATTGTGACGCACACAGAACTCCAACATGGTGCGGGTTAAAGCCGGACTTCCCAACGGACTTCCACCAACCGTTTTTTCGCCCATAATGAGCGAGAAGGCAGGTATGGCCATAGGTTCCAATACCGCCCCAACCGTATGAAATTTACCTTGGGGTGCAAGTGTGGTCAAATACGAATTCCAATCTAAACTTACATTGGTGGTGTTCAGGATAAAATCCAAACTACCGGCTATGCTTTCCAGTTCTTTCGGATCTCTTGAGTTTATGACCTTGGTCGCGCCCATAGCGAGTATCTGTTCTTTTTTATCTGGGTTTGAACTGAAGGCAATGACTTCACAACCCCATTTATTCAAGAATTTCAAGGCCATATGACCCAAGCCCCCAATACCGATGACACCTACTCGGTCGGTAGCTTGTACGCCGGCCAAGATAATTGGATTAAAAACCGTAATACCACCACATAGTAAAGGTCCGGCTTTCTTAGGGTCAATGCCTTCTGGCAGCGGAATGGCCCATGACCAATGTCCCCTAACTTGATCGGCAAAACCCCCATGGCGCCCAACGATAGTGCCTTCCACGGTATTGCACAAATGATGACTACCATTCATACACTGATCACAATGCATACAGGAAGCGGAATTCCAACCCAAACCCACTAAATTACCTGGTTCCAGATTTTTTACTTCACTACCTACCGCTATAACTTCCCCGACAATTTCATGACCGGGAACAAAGGGATATTGCGTCATGCCCCATTCATTGTCGAGCATACTCAAGTCGGAGTGGCAAATACCACAATAATGGACTTTGATATCTACTTCTTCGCTCCCCAATTCTGGAAGTTCGTAGGTGAAAGGGTTTAATTTTCCTCCAGCTTCTTGGGCTGCATAGGCTTGTACTTTTTTCATGCTTTATTTTTTTTTGAATATCCTCAAATATAACCAAATAAGGGAATTAAATCAGCTACATGATAGTAAGAAACTGTAAAAAAGTGTTCGTTGGCAACCACTAAAAAAGCGGCTTGGGAATTAACCCAAGCCGCTTTACTTTATCCTCAAAAAGGTTGGTAGCAATCTTATACCATTTTTTAATCTGAACTGATTGAGGTTCCACTCATGGCAACCCAATCCGTACGGTCATAATACAGGAAGATACGATTGACCTTTTTGTCCTCATTAAAGCCATAGACAATATGCTGCCTTACGCTTACCGTATCTTTTTCATACATTGCATGAATATCACCATAATAGAGTACCACGGTACCTTCAACTTTATAATAATTGGTGGGTCTATTCACCTGTAGGGGCATCAAGTTCCTATTGGTAAAACTCATTTTCTTTAGGCCGGACATTTCCTTATAATTGTTCCAAAAAGCCAAAAGACTGTCTTTGCCTTTGATGACTGATCGGGTCTCTGCAGTACCATCGGGCCATAACCATTGCACATCATCGGTATAATTAGTCAGCATAGCTTCAAATTCCAGATTTTCAAACTGGTCCAATGAACCAGCCACAATGTCTCCGTATTCTTCAGAGGCGGCAACAGCTGCTGGCTCCTCTGCCGCTTCCATTGGGGATTCTTTCTTTTGCATGTCGCCACAGGCCACCATAACGAGGACAGCTGATAGGCATGCAGTTTTTAGCATAACTTTTAAGATAGATTTTTTCATGTTCTTAGGGTTTTAGTTGTTTACTATTCAGTGTATTATAGCTCAAAAGATACTGAATTTTAACATATCTGACAAATCTGAATTACCATAGAATGAGCAAGCCAACTAGCCGTAAAAATCATATAGACTATTCTTGTAAAAAACTAGGCAACAATTATTGCCACGCTACAATTTTCGCAGCCAAATATTGCGAAATTGGGTCTTATTGCCATGGTCTTGTAATGATATAACATCATCGCCATGGGCCTCCGGATAGTTATGCAGACCAATGTAATATGTTTGGCCATTGATGGTGCTATTATTTTGAACCAAAACCCCATTGTGCAACACGGTGATTCTTCCGGGGGAATCCAATCGCCCATCGGCTTTAAAACGGGGAGCGGTATATATTACATCATAGGTGTTCCACTCTAGCGGTCCGCGCATGGCATTGACCAAAGGCGCATGGTCTTTGTAAATACTACCTGCCTGACCGTTTCTATAGGTACGACTGTTATAGGAATCCAATATTTGAAGTTCGTAGCGGCCTTGGAAAAACACTCCACTGTTGCCTCTGCCTTGACCCACACTTTGCACCTCATCTGGTGCACTGAATTCAATATGCAATTGACAATCGCCAAATTTCATTTTGGTCTGTATGTAGCCTGAGCCCGGAACCACTTCCATATGGTCATTATTGACAATTTTCCAAGGTGCCGGTTTGGTTTTGTCTTCTTTGCTTACCCATTGGTCCAAATTAGAACCATCAAAAAGAACAATCGCATCTGATGGGGCATCACCCAATTTTTTAGCTGGAATAACAACCACCACTTCGGGCTCCCAGATTTCCGTCATTTCTGGTTTCATGGGCATGGGCGAAACTTCGGGTGGCGTGCTCGGATAATCTTGTGCTTGAGTAGTAAAAGTGAAGGTGAATGCAATAAGACATAACCACAATAAACTGGATTTCATATGATATATGGATTTAAAGAAGTGTAGTATCAAATATACTTTAAAAAATTGTTATGGAAGATGAGTATAGGGTAGTGCTAGTTTATGATTAGTAGTAGCTCTTCGCCATGCCCGTCATGCAAAAGGCAGCAAAGGGAAGAAAGGGTGATGGCATCCAGTTTTAATGATGATTATTTATAAACCCCTATGCCGGTCGTCACTACCGCTTGGCAAGGGAGGACTAGATATTCCTGAAATATTCTATGGCCATCGCCTCCTTATTTAAAGGAGGGGTTGTCGAATGCTGGGGTGTATGTATCAAGTTAAATAATGTTCTTCAGGACCTTTTAATATGCCAATGCAGATGAAATACAGGTCACTAAAAAATTAAAGGATGTCTTCAAAACTGATAACCTAGAAGTAAAACAATATACGGTGGCCTCAAAGGACGGTACTATGATTCCTTACTTTATGGTACATCAAAAAGGCATGAAATGGGATGGCACCAATCCTACTTTGGTCTATGCCTATGGAGGGTTTAAAAGTTTAGAACAGCCAGACTATAGTTATACCATAGGCTTGGGATGGTTAGAGCAAGGTGGTGTATATGTATTGGCCAATATCCGTGGGGGAGGGGAATTCGGACCTTTGGTATGTATACCTATTTGAATATGAAGTTGAATTCGGGTCGTTAAGGATTTAGACGTGATTATATAACTGTAAGTTTTATCTGATTTTAGCATAAACATAAGGATATTATCAGCACACACGTTTTTGAGAGGCACTAAGCAATCTCAAAAGTTAGTTGCTCTACATAAAGTGATTACTTCACTTCGTTCGTAATGACGGTTTAAAATCTTTTTGTTTATTGGCCCACTCATTGTCACCCTGACCGGAGTAGAAGGGGCAGTCTGTTTATTTAAAAAGAATTCCTCGACGCTCTGGGTCAGGCTACCATTGAAATCCGGAATCCCATCAATCCGCTCAAAATTCTTGTTGGTAAGGGTATTTTTATGCCGATGAAATGCACATACTTTCGGTAAGCTGTTTTTGGGATGCGTTACGTTCATCGAGCATTTTTTGCACTTTATCCGAATTTCTGTCAGTTACCGAAAAATAAGGGGTTTTGAACGTTTTACGACCCTGTTGGATACGCCATGCTGCGTTTTTATTATATAAAAACGCAAGTCATGAAAACTATCTTAACCTTAATATTTGTTCTTACGATCGGAGTAACAGCTCAAGCCCATGACGCTAAGGTTGATGTTAAGGTAGAAACTGTTGAAATGAGCATCGTTACTTCCACTACTAACGAGAACACAGTAGCTCGTTTGTACAAGTTCAAAAATTCTAGAGTAAAGAAAGCCTTGTCTTTTACTACAAAAAGAAACAAAGCTAAATTGGCTTAATCAAATTACAATCGACCCAATTATAGGGCAGATGCTTTTCCACTACTCCTTTGATTTCAAAATGCTAAATAACCATGTCGGGTAATTAGAATATCCTTAAGTGCCCTTAACCCTCTATTTTTTGTAACTAATGGCCAATCCTCGGCCGGAATTGTCAACGGTTGTAGTATAATCGTTTAGCTTTTTAACGTACTCGAGATAGGCTCCCGTGCCGTAACTTCCCCTGCCACTGGCTGGGCGTACATTGTGGGCCGTAAAGCAACCGCCCATTTTTAATTTGGGCGCCACATCTTTAAAATAATTGATATACCAGCCTTTATCGGCATCACTGAAGACAAAATCAAAAGGGCCGGTTAGTTCTTTGACCAACCCATGGGCATCCGCCAAGCGGGCATCTATATAGGGCGATAGGCCGGTCTTTTCAAAATTGGCAAGGGCTTGCTTGTATCGCACTTCATCAATCTCGATTGTGATCAATTTGCCACCGGTCTTACTAAGAGCCCAGGCGATCCAAATAGCGGAATGCCCAGTAGAGGTGCCGATTTCCAAGGCTTGGGTATACCTGTTTTTTAAAATGATGTCATATAGCAATTGCCCGTCAGAAACCGGGACATTCAAATCGTGCCATTGTCCCTCTTTGCTTTCGAGGAAGGCCTTTACCTTTGAATCTAGTTCTACGTTCTGCGCCAAAACACTAGGACCCAGTATAAAGACCATCAGCATACAAACCGTTATAAAATTTCGGAAAAGGATTGGCCTAGTTTTCATGGGTTACAAATTTGGTAGTTCTAAGATACGCATAAGATTATAATAAAAAAATTCCCTAAGGCTCAGCCTCGGGTCTGCTTGCCATACAAGAGGCAGATAAACCCCCAGACTAGGTTCCGTTAGTTGGATTCCCGTTTTAGGGGGATGATAGTTTTAACGGAATCCCTTTTTTACATGACGGGCGATCTTAACGGTCTATTGAAAATTGCAAGAAGATCGATTTTTTGGACTTTTTATTAAATAGTGATAGTCGTACTTCGGCAAGCTCAGCAGAACTATTTTGAATATCTTTGCAGGCATACATTAAAAGTGATGAAAACCTTGCGCATAGCAACCTTCCTTATATTCCTCTTCTTCGGTTTTACTTCGCAAGCACAATTGGTTAACATCGAGGCCAAGCGTATGCATACCGATTCTACCCGTTTTGTGTTGAAGAGCGATTTACTTTTCAACTATACCGATAATAATGAGGAGTTCGTATTACAGCTTGATTCCAATATTTCAACACAATTTAAATCGAAGGATTTTAATAAAATCTATTTTTTGGTATTGAATTATAATTTGGTCCGCACAGACGAAAAGGATATTAAGAATTCCTGGTTTCTACATGCCAGATACAATCGTAAGCTAACAGAGCTCTTTCGCTTAGAAGCCTTCGTGCAGGACCAGAACAATGCCCAGTTGACCATCATCAGAAGAACCTTGGTCGGTGCGGGCCTACGTTTTAAACTGATCAATAAGGAAAGGACCAAAGCCTATTTTGGGAATTCGTATATGTATGAGATTGAGAAGCTTAATGGCATGGACCAACGGTTTTATAACCATCGGAATAGTAGCTATCTATCCTTGAACCAAGCCTTCAAAAAGATACATCTAGACCTTATTGCAACCGTGTATTTTCAGCCTCTCTACCGGGACATTGGAAACCATAGGATATTAGGCCAGCTCAAGGCCGAAATACCGTTAACGGATCATATTAGTCTTTCAGCATTGTACAACTATTTTTATACTGACTTTTCGTCAACACTGCAAAATGACCGTACCTCGACGATAAACGTGGGTATTACCTTTAGCATTTAAGGGGTCGTTGAACAAACCGCTATCGTTTTTTTGGGCTTTTGAAGAAGTGTAAGGTTTTTTATTGGATCTGTTATTGGCCTTTGTATTTTAAAGCACGTAATAAAATATAAAGTAGGTCATTGTAAGATTAAAACCAGCATGGCTTATAATAGCCCCGTAAATTGATCCTGTTTTAGATTTACAATAGAAAAATAGTCGACCTATAAGGAATATCAAGAACATCCAAATTAAAGCTGGGAGGAAATGAAAGCTCCAAGTCCCAAAGGAATAAATAATACCAAAATGAGCCAAATGTGTAATGGAAAAAGCCAGGCTATCGATAATAGACGCTTTATTAGTTCCAAACTTAGATACCAAACTTTGATGAATGAGCCCACGATACAATAACTCTTCACCAATTGGGCTAAACGTCATGCCAATAACTGCAAAAATGATGAAGTAGCTGTTTCGGTTGCTTCCTTTAAGTGCTTCGGTCGGGATACTGCCATATGAATTGGAGATATATACAAACCAATTATCAATTGATCTTTGATATAACCATGTGCCAATTAAATATACTAGTGTGCAAATGATAATTCCAATAAAAAAGGAGTAGATCAACCAAATATAATTTTCAGGTTTTTTCATGCCGATGGTTCGTCTTCCTTGCTTTGTTAGAAGAACAAAAGGAGTTATCCACATCATTAGAAAAATAATAGAGGTGAAATTGTAATTCCCTGTTGCATTGGCCTGTAAAACAATTAAAAACCTAGGGATTCCAAATACTAAAATCAGCGCTAAACCAAATTGCCAATTAAATTTAAACAGCTTTTCAAGTCTAAAACCACTCATATATTTAGTATTGATAACAACCGGATAGAGTTACCAACTAATATCGGAAAAAATTGGCAATGTAGATTATCCACAAATAGGTATGCCCGTTTTATAATAAAACCTATTGGTCTTCCAGGTCCTGACCAATACCTACTTCATGAAGTATATTAAAGATCAAACGGTATTCTTTTTTATTGAATTCCCCATCAACATTGGCCATTTCATTAAGTAGTTCGGAAAGCGCCTGTTTTTTTTCATAGGTCATCCCTTTTAGAATCGATAGGCATTCTTTGGCCGTAATTTTTCGGGCCTCCTCTACGAGCATGCGATCAAAGTTCAAGGTATCCATCAATTGGGTCATAAAGTCCATCTCCTCTGTGTCAACTCTGCCATCTACATATATTACCTCATCAACTGCCTTTACTAAAGCCAATTTTTCTGCTAAATTAAATTCCATAGTGTTGTTTTAAGACAGCTACTAAGGTAGCTAAAAACAGCATAAAGTTGTGATAGTAATGGTAGAATTCCTCTAGTTAAAGCATCCGCTGGGAAAGCCCCAAAAACGCTAAGGCAAACTATTTGTTGTGAAAGTTTAGGAAATATTTTACCGCTGCTAGGACAAAAATCATAGGGGTTCATCCTTAATTGCTGTGTCATATGATGCGTATGGTGTAACTTTTAAAATATAACAGTTGGGTGAATGCAAAACATCGCAAAAGCTTTTACTAAGCAGTAGCATATTTCTAATTTAAAAACAACCACAATGCAAAAAGTATTTTTTTTTCTCGTTTTTATGACCTGTACGCTCAGCGCACAGGAGTCTTACTGGACAAATTACCAAGTTGTAGTAGAACCACAAAATGTGGATACGTTCTACAAATTGACGAATGATTATTTTACGGCCAACAAAACAGAAGGGGTAACCGTGACTTTCTACGAAAACCACTTTAATGATCCTGGTGACAACTTTACCCATGTCATTGGTTTTTCTGGTTCTTTGGATGCTTTAGGCAACATGTACACCAACGATGGGGGTGCTGCTTGGGAATTGTATCTGGTAAAATTGAATCAGCATATTAAAAAGGGCTTTAGTGCACGTATGGGCACGCGAAAGTCGCATATGGGCAATCTAGACCAAGACTTCCCCATACAAAAGTATTTTATAGTCCATGCAGATAATGGTCCAATGTGGGACAGTGCCTATAACACTTACAGGAACGCAAACCACCCCGAAGGTATGCTCAATATGATGGGTAATTTTACTGCTGGGGTCTCTTCCAAAGGTGAAAACCGATGGGTGATAAATGGGTTTAAAGACTTTAAGAGCACCATGGGAGGAGCCAATCATTTACGTTCCGATGCCCAGAAGACGGCCAATGATAAGGGATGGCAAAAATTTTTAGATGACAATGGCGAATCACATTTGGTACGTTCAGGCCTACGGGTACGTATGGGACAGTGGAAATAGCCCTTAAACCAAACTTTAAGATCCTTCCTATATAGGAAGGGTTTTTTTATTAAGGCGGATACTGTTTTTGGGAATACGACAACCTTTTTTTAAACCTGGGAAAAGTCATATTCAACCTCTTTGCGAGGCACGAAGCAATCTCTTAGTTCTTGACAACCAAGTAACAGATTACTTCACTGCGCCTACCTACTGCAGGCAAGTCCGTAATTACGACTTGTTTTAACTTTTTTGACGGCCTCTTTTAATTTTAAGTGGTAAGGCATTTTCATCCAGTGTATAGGGCTGCGTGTACCCTTTTTCAAACCTGATAAAAGTCATAGTATTAGCTGGCATTGGAGCCTAGTTTTACGCTGTTATTTGTTGTATACCATTCCAGGCGTAAAAGCCTTTAATATTTTAACTGCGGCACATGATCACAATCAGAAATGAAAAGTCGCTAAGAATCAGTATGGTGCTATTGCGACTGTTCATAGGGTGGCACTTTCTCTATGAGGGCATTATAAAACTTTATAATCCCGATTGGACCTCCTTTGGATATCTCGCCTCGGCACAAGGCCCTTTTCGCCCTTTTTTTCTTTGGTTAACCAGCGATACGCTTATCGGGATTGCCGATTGGGGTAACATCATCGCATTGACTTTTGTAGGACTCACCTTGGTCCTCGGCATTTTTGAAAAATGGGGAGCCCTTGTGGGTGCCTGTTTATTGGCTCAGTATTATTTGGCCCATCCATCTTTTCCTTGGGTTACCCAACTCAATGTTGAGGGTAGCTATTGGTTCATCAATAAAAACCTGATCGAGCTTATCGCTTGTTTGGTGATCTATCAAATACCTACTTCCCAATTTTTTGGGCTTGCCCGATTATTCAATAAAAAAGAGGTTCAAACCCAAACTGATATAAAATGAAATTTACGAGAAGAGACGCGTTAAAAGGTTTAGGGGGCATACCGCTTATGGGAGCTATTTGGTGGGCAGGAGCTGCCAACACCGTGGCCAAGAAAAAAGAGCGTACCGCCATATTGGAGCATTTGAACATACAACCCTCATTACCAACTGCCGTACCTGGAATTGGGGGCGAAGCTGTTCGCATAGGGATCATAGGTTTTGGAATTCGCGGCGAGCAACTTTGCCGTGCCTTGGGTTTTGCCACTAATGAATGGAAAGAGGAGATGCGTTTAGAGGCCGAGGAGAATCCAAAGCATTCCGCATTAAAAGATTTTGAGGCCCAAGACAAACTGAACGTAAAACTTACGGGTATCTGTGATATTTTTGATTATAGGGCGAATATGGCCTTAAAGTCCTTCAACACCAATGACAATAAAATGGAGCGTTTTCATACCCATCAAGAGATGATTCGTTCCGGGAAGGTCGATGCGGTAGTCATAGGAACGCCCGACCATTGGCATGCCCCTATGGCGATTGATGCCTTGGAAAACAACATTCATGTGTATCTTGAGAAACCCATGACGCACACTGTGGAGGAAACCTATCGCTTGCGGGAAGCGGCATGCAACTCCAAAGCCGTATTTCAGGTAGGGCACCAGCACAGGCAGACTTTGAGTTTTCAGACGGCCAAAGAAATCATCCAGAAAGGAACGATTGGGCATATATCGCTCATACAGACCAATACCAACCGTAACGATGACAATGGCGCTTGGATGTATGACATTCACCCTGATGCGAGTCCACAAACCATCGACTGGGAGATGTTCCTGGGTTCTGCACCCAAAGTACCGTTTAATAAAAACCATTTCTTTAGATGGCGGAAGTGGTGGGCGTATGGGTCAGGGCTTTCCGGCGATCTCTTGTCCCACGATTATGACCGATTGAACTGTGTGTTGAATATGGGAATCCCGGATTCCGTTATGGCTTCTGGTGGTATTTATACGCATCGGGATGGGCGTAATGTACCCGATGTCTTGAACGTGAATATGGAGTATCCCAACTTTAGTACCGGAGGCAGTCAAAAGAAGGGCAAGGAAAAGGGAATGACCTTTGTCTATAGTGCTACTTTGGGTAATGGTTTCAACCGTCCTACCCATCTTATGGGTCATGACGGTACCATGGAACTTGGCAACCAATTAACGATTTGGCCCGATGGTGGTTCTACACGATACGCTAATATGGTAGAGACCAATAAAATGAGTCCTGGAGTACCAATTTACCAATACAATCCTGGTGCCTCTTCGCCAGATGCCGTGGCATCGGCCACCTCTCAATATTTTGCCGATAAAGGTCTTATGTGGACATACATCAACGGGGCACGCGTTGATTCAACTTTCCTACATATGCGCGAATGGTTGAGCTGCGCCCGTAATGGTGGCAAGTTAAGTTGTGGTATCAAAGAAGGCTTTGAAGAGGCCATAGCATCACATATGGCCGGACTTTCCTATAAATTGGGAAGACGCATAGAATGGGATCCCGAGCAGGAAATATTAAAGCCCATAGAAGGTATTGACTTCGATGCGACGTTACTTGCTCCGATGAAGTAGTGTGGTTATTTTGGTCATGAATTTTGTTGAATTAGCGATAGCGGGCCTTAGGGCCCGCTATTTGACATTGTCATTCTGTGCTTTAAACGTAATCCATGAATAAGACTGCTCCCTTCCTTAATTGAAGGAGGGTTGGCGGAAGGCCAGGATGGTTATGTTAGGTTTTAGGCTGTTTATTTTCATTATTGATCCCCTCCTATCTCCCTCTACCCAGAAGAGGACTAAATCATTTATGGTTTTATTGTTTGGTGGTCCCCTGTCTGCCGGTAGACAAGCCCCCTTTCATTAAAGGAAGGCAGCTTTCAACCCTTTTTCTGTGAATAGGTGAACCAATCTGGGGCATTATGAATTATTGAAAGTTGTTTTCTTGTCATTCCTGTGAATACAGGAATCCATTTTTTATTTCTATGACTAGGTTTCACTCTCAGCCTTCTGGTAGGCAAGATGCATTCAAGACGGTTTTTTTCAAAGCGAAGGGGGAATGAATGACGTCGTTTTTGGCATGTGCCAGAAGTGGTTATTGCCAAAATCAAAGAACGATTTTGTGCTTAGGCAGGGTATAATAAGAACAAATCAGGGATAAGGGTAATTAAGGAAGTTGAAAAAGGTTCAATTTTGTTTAAAAAAACAAAGGTTTTGTGCTAAACGCTGAGAATATCGTTGCTTATTTGCAAATCGACAAAATATAATTGAAATATAATTAATTCATGAAATAGGGGTCTCGAAACTGACATATATCATATTTAATGGTCTAATACAGGCGTATTTTTGGGTAATTCATAAAGCAAAAGTCATGCAAGTCAAAAAGAATCCAAAAGTAGATTTAAATCGCAATAGTGGTCTCTATTTTGTTATAGGCCTTACCCTAGTCCTCTTTCTTACATGGAGGGCTTTAGAATATAAATCTTATCCTAAACCTGATAAGATTGTGGAAATGTTAAACGTACAAGAAGATATTAAAGAGGATGTTCCGATTACAGAACAGATAAAAACACCACCACCACCACCACCACCATCGGCTCCTGAGATTATAGAAGTGGTTGAGGATGCCGCTGAAATTGAAGAGACTATTATCGAAAGTACAGAATCTAGCCAAGACCAAGTGGTAGAGGTAATTGATGTTGATGATGTTGAGGTTGGTGAAGAGGAAGAAGAATTATCAGTGCCTTTTGCGATAATCGAGAATGTACCTATTTATCCTGGTTGCGAAAGTGCCAAGGGTAATGCCGCTCGAAAAGCTTGTTTTCAAAAGAAAATACAGGAACATATTATGAAAGAATTTCGCTATCCACAGATTGCAGCCGAAATGGGCATTCAAGGAAGGGTATTCGTTCAGTTCGCTATTAATTCTAAAGGAATTATAGACGGAATTAGAACTAGGGGCCCAGACCCAGGATTGGAAAAAGAAGCAGCTCGTATCGTGGCTTCCTTACCTAAAATGACACCTGGTATGCAAAGGGGTAGATCAGTTAAAGTACCTTACAGTATTCCTGTGAATTTTGTACTGGCTACACAGTAAAGTAAAATAGTAAATGTTTCCTGGATTGTAATGATTGGATTGGTCAATCCTGTGCTTCTTGATAGTCGATTAGCTTTTGAGGCCCTTCCAACAGAATACGTACAATTTGCAAAGTGCCATCATCCTTGGTGGCAATTTGCCATTTTATAAGGGATATGGTTCCATTTTCAATTTCAATCCCTGTAATACTACGCGGATGAACACAGCTACCATCATTAAAAAACGGAATATCCCCAGGCTCTGGAAAACGGGGCCTGTGGGTGTGTCCCGCAATAGTGATCAAAAGTTCATTGTTTAGTATCCATCGCTTAATACGCCTTTCTACCTTAATTAATTCCTTATAATTTTTTGCAGGACTCGTTGGATCCGCAATACCCCAAACCTGCAGGGGTTGCCATAATACGCGCACTAGAAAACGGCCCCAACGCCAAAACGTATAATTCCACCAATCGGCTTGATGTCCGTGTGTTAAAAAGAGTTCTTGTTGGGTGTCTTTGTGCTTTAAAACCACGCCTTCATGATAGGTAATGCCCTCAAAAAGCTCTTTATCCTTATCATCAATTGGTTCAAAATAGCTTGATAGATGTTTTTTTACATAAGTTTCGTCCTTATAAACCATATCGTGGTTGCCCCAAAGCATATGCAGCCTGTTTTCTAGATGGTACTTTCGTAAAAGTTGAAAAACGTTCTTATGGGCCTCGAAAATGGATTCAAAAGAGCGGTTTTCCCAGAGCTCATCGCCGTCGCCAATTTCACAGTATTGAAAATTATTGTTGTAGTAGTGTTTTAAGGCATGGTAGTAGATGTTTCTATTATTGGCAAAATCATCGGCGAAACTATTGTCGCCGCGATGACAATCACTAAAAAGAATAAACTTTGAAGTATCATCAAAAGGTACCACTTTGGCATTATTATACGCTCTTGATAACCTGAAATTATACGACATGCATTTATTTTTTATAAATATCCAAAAAAATGGGGAATACCCTTAGATTTCATTAAGCAAAAGTTTATTTCATATTTTGTAATTTTACCGGTCCTTGGTAGACCAATAATACCAATTTGAATATAAAATAACGGGGAATAAGAAGTATGGGAAAATTTTTAGAAGAAGAATTTCCGCTACAGCGACTAATAAGCTTCCACAAATTGTTGGAGCAATATGATGTCATGGCAGAAAGTGATGATCCATTTTTGGCCAGTAAGGCAAAGTATATTTTAGACGCCCAGGCTCCTTATCCTGAACTCCGGGAAGGGTTTGCAGATATTACACTGCTTAAAAAACATGAAAAGGTCATTAAGATCATGTTGCAGGATCTGTTTACGAGTGTTTTGGGCAAGAACGAAATAAAGACCGCTTCGCTACCTTACTTTAATCTGATCTTCAATAGCACAGAACGTTTCGAAAATATTCTGAATAATGCCGGGAAGGATTTTGAACTTAAGGTTCGCGGTATCACAGAAGAGTTCAACTATATTATGGGTTGTACCATAATCCTGAGTTTTCATTATGGATACAATCTTAATTTTAAACGCCCACTTTTCTATGATATTCCTGATGCTAAAGGGGTAATGAAGCATTATCGAATTTTGTATAATGCCGATTTTATGGATTTGACACCAACAGATAAAGCCAAGGAATTGACCCAGGCCGATGTTGATGAATTATTGGAGAATTTTGACAATGTTGAAATTTGGAAAGAAAAGATTCCGCCCGGTAGTTTTATATCCAAAGGCTTTGTTATTTCCAATATGTTCGATGCTACTACGGAACATGCCATTTCTGAGATAAAATCTAACCTAATTTCAAGTGATAAGCGAGCGGGTGAAAATTTTGTTGAGAACCTACAAGGCATATTCAGGTCTTTCTTCAATATTCTTGATATTAAAGTCGGTTTCGTAACCTATAATCCCAACGATAATAAATTTGAAAAAGTGCATGGCAAGCATATGAAGAGCTTCCTGTTGCATAATAAGGAAATGCAATCTTGTGGTGATGCACTTTGCCATGGGTCGTATAGTAAATTACTCAAAGAGAAAGAGTATTTTGCCATTGCCGATGTTGATAAGTATTATGAGATGTCCGGGGGCCTCGCCCCTTATAAAAGCTTAAAGGAACAAGGTATAAAAAGTGCCATATTTGCACCTATTGCCAATGATGGTAACTTACTGGGCGTTCTTGAATTGGTATCTACTAACGCCAATGAACTTAATGGGGTAAATGCCCAAAAATTAGAGGATATTATGCCCTTTATCGTAACTGCGGTATTACGCTCAGCAACGGAAGAGGAGAATTTGATAGGTGCCATTATTCAAAATGAATGCACTACGGTACATTCTTCAGTATACTGGAAATTCAGGGAAGAAGCCAAACGTTTTATTGGCGATCAAATTGATGGTAAGCAGCCATCTTTCAATGAAGTGGTTTTTAAGGATGTGTACCCGCTTTATGGGCAAATAGATATAAAAGACTCTTCCAAGGCAAGGAATTCGGGCATACAGAAAGATCTTATTATTCAACTTGTATCTATAAATAGCATTATTTCAAAAGCTTGGAAAAAAAATAAGTTGCCAATTTATGAGGAACTTTTGTATAGAATAAATAATCTACTGGAAGAAATCAAGGAAGCATTGAATACCAATAGCGAACAAGCCATTTTCGATTTTGTAAAGGAGGAAGTACTTGCCGTATTTGACCATTTGAAAGAAACCGATGAAGAATTGAAGGATTTGATATTGGCTTATGAGGAAGCGATTGATAGTGATACAGAATCCTATTACGACCATCGCAAAAATTATGATGAAAGCGTAATGCGCATTAATAAGGAACTGGCAATGGTAATAGATCAACGTCAGGAAGATGCACAGGCCATGTTTCCACATTATTTTGAACGTTATAAGACCGATGGTGTTGAACATAATATGTACATCGGTGATGCTATTTCTGGCCAATTGCCTTTCAATTCGCTGTATTTGAACAATTTAAGGCTTTGGCAATTACAGGTTATGTGCGAAATGGAAAATACCCATTACAATCTAAAGCCTGATTTGGCTGTGCCGTTGGATGTAGCCTCTTTAATGTTGGTTTATAGTACATCGCTATCGATTCGTTTTCGAATGGATGAAAAACGTTTTGATGTGGATGGCACCTACAATGCACGTTATGAGGTAATCAAAAAGCGAATTGATAAGTCTTATATCAAAGGGACCAATGAACGTTTGACCCAGCCAGGGAAACTCTCTATTGTATATTCCCAGAAAAAAGACGAGTTGGAATACCTGAGGTATATCAACTTTTTAAAATCAAAGGGGTGCTTTACCAATAACATTGAAATTGTTGAGCTGGATGGTTTACAGGGTGTAACCGGACTTAAGGCCATTCGTGCCGAAATCCTCTATAAAAAAGGAAAGGAGACCAAGCAAACGTTTACCTACGAAGATTTGATGGAGGAGATTAAAGCTTAATTTTTTACATCTATCGATCAGGGCCAAAATACTGGAAGGCGATGGCGAACGCTATCACAGAAAGTATAGTGCCAATCATGAAGATAGTGTAGGTCCA
Organism: uncultured Flavobacteriaceae bacterium; assembly: GCA_963768235.1. GTDB lineage: Bacteria > Bacteroidota > Bacteroidia > Flavobacteriales > Flavobacteriaceae > Maribacter_A. Next base: position 131,427 of record CAVYHF010000007.1, on the reverse strand, counting down.
TCTTAAGATCTTATACTTACGGTTCAAGACCAATCCTAGAAAGTAGAGGTCTTTGGTTAAACTTGTATAAATGTATTCTTTGTCCTTGACTAATTCGCTAATTGCCCACTCGTATTCCGATAATTTCATTTTATGGAAGTTGCCAAAAAACAATAAATTCACTTTTTTGTTTTTTACATCTTCCTTGGTGAATTCACCACTGGTAACATTGGGCCGAGTGGCTAACACTGCCAAGATCATGGAAATTACTGCAAAAATTATGAAGACCACTGTGGGAATAATCAAATAATGATTCGAAGGATTGTCCAATTTTGGAATAAGATTGGAGAGGGCTAATGAAATGATGATCGCGTTGACCGATAAGAGAATATTGGCCTTTGTATCGGCAATATCGCTTAAAGTCAAATGATTCTTTAAGGTGACCCTAAATAGGGTTTGTATGCCACGATCTGGGCTTTCAGTCTTATACTTTGCTTTTAGTGCCTCTTTCTTCGCAATCTCTTTATCGAGCTTTTGTTCTTTTTTAAGTTTTTTTATGTTTTTATCCTTACCGGGTTGCCAATTTTCCTTGGCATAGTTGGTGTTGAAATTGTGCTCCATTTCCAACATCTGTAAATTTGCTTTCAACCATTCTTTTGGAGTGTATTCAGCGATTCCTAAAAGGGAGAGTTCCATTCGTAGCAGTTCACAGGTATCCATATAACTTTTTTGTCCAAAATGTGAGGCATCGGCATCCCTTATAATTTGCTCTTTTACGGTTTTCGGCACGTAATACCGCTTGGTTGCCATGATAATATCCAAAACCTCTTTTATGCCATCCACACTATATCCTTGCTTTTCAAGGAAATCCTTGGCAATGGCACAACTTTTTTCCTCATGCCCTTCGCTGCCTTTCGTATAACCTGTATCATGCAGCCATGCGGCCAAAATAAGCGTTTCGCTGTCCTGTGCATTTAGGTTACGGTAATTAATGATTTCTTTACTACTTTTAACCACACGTCGGGTATGCGTTAAATTGTGGTATAAATATTTGCTATCCAATTCATTGGTCAATAAATCTGTAACAAAAGATTCAGTTTTCTCAATTATTTCCGACATATATAGTGTTTTTACAAAACCCCAAATTACGAAATTAAGAATTTATAGTTTTGATATGCGAAAATTTTACTTTTCCCTTCTGCTTTTATTTCTTTCGGCTAGCTGCGCGACCCATAAGTCTAAATATGCCGCTATGGAAAATACCTATGATGTGCCAACGACCAAAAAGGTTTCACATACCATTTATTTAATTGGGGATGCGGGTTTATCGCCGAGGGATGAAATGAACCCAGCTTTGAAATTGTTAAAGAAGAGATTAGATCAAGCTGGTAAGAACAGCACGGCTATTTTCTTGGGCGATAATATTTATCCTGCTGGTTTGCCCGATAAGAAAGATGCCAAGGCAGAATACCAAGCGGCAAAAAACAATTTAGATGCACAACTGAATACCTTAGACGACTTTCAGGGGAAACCTATTTTTATTCCAGGGAATCATGATTGGTACAATGAAGGGTTAAAAGGGCTTGAAAGACAGCAAGAATATATCGAGAAAAAGTTGGATAGAAAAAAGGTATTTTTCCCTCAAGATGGTTGTCCCATACAAAAGATAGATGTGAGTGATGATGTCGTAGTGATTGCCATAGATACGGAGTGGTACTTGACCAATTGGGATAAACACCCTACAATGAATGATGAATGTGAGATCAAGGATAGGGAAAAGTTCTTTGAGGAACTGGAAGGTCTGATCAAAAAGAATACGGATAAAACTACCATCATGGCCTTACACCATCCCATGTTCAGTTATGGTCCACATGGAGGACAATTTTCCGTGAAAAGGCATTTGTATCCTAGTGGAGGTAAATTTCCGCTTCCTGGAATTGGAAGCGTAGTCAACTTTTTGAGAAAAACAACCGGAGCCTCACCTGAAGACTTGCAAAACAAACGCTACCGCCAATTAAGAAATCGTATCGTTACCTTGGCCCAGAATTCTGAAAAAGTAATATTCACATCAGGTCATGAGCATACGTTACAGTACATTGTTGAGGAGAATACACCTCAGATTATAAGTGGGGCAGGCGCTAAAGAGGGCGCAACACGCTTATTGAATGGCAGTAAATTTTCTACTGGTCACATGGGATATGCTACTTTGGAAATCTATACAGACGGCTCTTCCAGGGTTCGGTTTTATGGAGTAAACGTCGATGGCACAGAACAATTTTTATATACCACCGAGGTATTGGCTGCAAAAAGGGATAATAACCTAGCAGTATACGATACCAATTTTCCGGCAGAGGTAAAGGCATCTATTTATACCGATGAGGAAGTAGACAAGAGTTGGTTTTTCAAATCTATTTGGGGTGAGCGATATCGCGATGTTTATGCGGTCAAAGTGGCTGCCCCAACCGTTGATCTGGATACCCTTTTCGGGGGATTGAAAGCAGTTCGCAAAGGAGGAGGGCACCAATCAAAATCACTCAGACTAGTAAATAAAGAGGGAAAGGAATATGTGATGCGCGCCTTGCGAAAGAGCGCTGAAATCTATTTGCAATCAATGGCTTTTAAAGAGCAGTATGTGGTTGGTGAGTTTGAGGATACCTTTACAGAAAACCTATTGGAGGATTTTTATACGGGATCACATCCGTATGCACCTTTTACTATTGGGAAACTGTCTGACGCTGTTGGTATTTATCATACCAATCCCAAACTCTATTATATTCCCAAACAAAAAGCCATTATGGAATTTGATGATGAGTTTGGAGATGAACTGTATATGGTTGAAGAACGTACGGATAGTGGTCATGGTAATCTGAAAAGTTTCGGTTATTCCAATGTCTTGGAAAGTACCGACGATATTCTCAAAAAACTTAGAACCGATGAAAAATATTTTGTTGATAATACGGCTTATTTAAAGGCACGTTTATTTGATATGATGATAGGGGATTGGGACAGACATACCGATCAATGGCGTTGGGCACGATTCAATGACAAGGATAACGATAAGATTATATACAAACCTGTTCCAAGGGATAGAGACCAGGCATTCTCCATCATGGGTGATGGCCCCTTAATGAACCTAATTACCCGTATTGTTCCTGGGCTAACCCTAATGGAAGGATTTAACGAGGAAATTCGCAGTGTAAAAGGTTTTAATGGCTCTCCAAAGACTTTTGCTTTGGATATGGTGCTCTTGCCTGAAACCACTATGGATGTTTGGAGAGCACAGGTGAAATTTATTCAAGACAATATTAATGAAGAGGTAATTGATAAGGCTTTTATGGCATTCCCCAAGGAAGTGCAGGGTGAGACCATAACAAAAATCAAGAAAACACTGTTGGCAAGAAAAAGTAATTTAATGCAGACCGCAGAGGAATATTATGAATTGCTCAATAAATACGCCGTGGTTACGGGAACCGATAAGGATGATTATTTTACCATAACACAATTGCCCGATGGAAATACCATGGTAGTGGGTAATCGAATAAAAAACGGCAAAAAGGGAGAGGTGTTTTTCAATAAAACCTTTGACCAAAAAATAACCAAAGAAGTTTGGATCTATGGCTTGGATGATGACGACCAATTTGAAGTACGTGGAAAGAAAGGAAATATTAAACTTCGCTTGGTTGGCGGTCAAAACAACGACGTTTATGATGTGATTGATAGTAGGGGGGTTTATGTGTATGACCATATCTCTAAAAAGAACACTTTCAAGAACATTAAAAGTGCCAAAATACGATTGACCAATGATTATGAAACCAATACCTATCAACCCATAAAACTGAAAAGTAGTTCAAATCAAATCATACCATCGATTGGGTCAAATCCCGATGACGGTTTTAAAATAGGGTTTGCCAATATTTATACGTTTAACGGGTTTAGGCAAAATCCGTTTACCAGTCAGCACACAGTAAATGCGGCCTTCTATTTTGCAACTAACGGTTTTGATGTTGGTTATAACGGCGAATTTGCAAACGCAATAGGCAAGGCTAATTTAGAGCTGGATGCTCGTTTTACAAGTCCCAATTATAGCATAAACTTTTTTGGGTTTGGCAATGACACAGAAAACTTTGATGATGATTTGGAGTTGGATTATAATCGTGTGAAGATGCAAACATTAAAGTTAACACCGTCTTTAGTTTGGAGGGGCGATTTAGGTTCAAAGTTCAGAATGGGCATTAGCTATGAAAATGTGGAAGTTGAGGAAACCGAAGACCGTTTTGTGAATTTATTTTATGCCGCCAATGGCGGGGATAGCAGCAAGTCCTTTATTGGTGCGGATGCAGAATACACCTATTCAAATTCAGACAATGCAGCCTTCCCAACAGTAGGTATGGCGACTTCGTTACACTTAGGTTATAAAAGTAATACCGAAGATGGTAAGCAGAACTTTGGTTATATAATCCCTAGTCTTTCCTTTGCTTATAAATTGGTGCCTAGTGGAAGGTTGGTATTGGCCACAAAATGGAAGGCCCATTTTAATATAGGGGATGGTTATGAATTTTATCAAGGAGCAAGTATAGGTGGAATGGATGGCTTGAGGGGTTTTAGAAACCAGCGCTTTACCGGAAAAAAATCGTATTATCAGAATACCGATCTAAGATTTAGATTAAAGCGCTTGAAAACAGGATTATTGCCGGTCACCATGGGTATTTACGCTGGCTATGACTATGGTCGGGTATGGTTGCCGAATGAGGATTCAGACACTTGGCACACCTCTTACGGCGGGGGCTTCTTCTTTAATGCCACTGATATTGTTTCCATGACCTTGGCTTACTTTGAAAGCGTCGATGGAGCCCGATTCGCATTCGGATTAGGGTTTGGGTTTTAGCAAATAGGAATTACTTTCTAAGTTTCAATGCGTATAGATTACCTCCGGTATTACCTCTTTCTTCATCTGAAAGTAGCAAGGTTTCACTGTTTAAAAAGCATATGGATTCCAATTGGGTCGTTGTGCCCAGATTAATGGTTTTCATTTTCCCTTTTGAAAAATCATCCCATTTAAAGTCAGTAAACAAAAACAGCTTGCCATAACTTAAAATTGCAATGGTTGACCCATCTTGGGAAATGTCCGCAGCTGTGACTTGACAAATTACATCTTGTTTACAAGTAATAAACTTACCCACTAATTCTGCAGCGTGCTTTCCAGGCCTAGCAGGTATTTTATATATGAATGCTTCCCCTGAAAATGGTATTGTTCTGTTTTTGGTGATTACATATAGAAAATCCTTATGATAAAAGAAAGCCTCTGCATCATAGTTTAGTTCTGCTACGACCGGCGGAAAATCTTTTTGGTCCGGATAACTGAATTTTATTTTTTCCGCATCGATTTTATCGCCCTTTTCAATTTCAGGATTCGGTATTTTATAGATTACAAGGTCTTTCCTTTTATTTGAATTGTTGCCGAAATCACCAATATAAACGTTTCCTTGCTTGTCCTCCGCCAAATCCTCCCAATCGTGGTTTTTGGCATTTTTTACTTTAAACTGCCGCAGCAAATTGCCTTTAAAATCGACATTGTATATTTTATCGCTGTTACCGCGGTCCTCAATTAACCATATCGTTGAGTCCTTTAAGGTGATTAAACCAGAATTTTCATCAAGATCTTTGGGAAGTTTGGTAATGTAAGAGAGTTGACCGTGATTTTTGCAGCCGAATAAAAGGCAGCATAAAAACATTAAAACGGCATACATCTTCATACTATTCTTTTAAGGGCATAAAAATTTCGGTTTTCCATTCAAATTCATTAGTACCCATATTTGGGTTATTGTGAAAAATCTCAATCGGTAAACCAGTTAAAGATATGTCATTTTTCGTTGCATAATCCAGTAACGCATACCACGCTCTGTCTGAGGTAATATAATTGCCATTATATATGGCTTTCAACGCATTTCCCCCTGAAATTTCCCGATATGTAATTTCCTTATGTTGAGGTAGCTGATCAGCTTTTTCTATGGGATAACAAAAATTGAATGTTATACTGTCTTTGGTGCTATCCCATTCGGTAATCTCTAAAATAGGTCTTCCTTTTAGGATAACATTGTTCTTTGCAAGAATACCGTCTAACAACGGGTAGTCTTTCATCATCCCTGCTGCTTTAGCAACTTGTGAAGTGCTTTGGGTGGTACAGGCACAGAATTTAGATTTTAATTCTTCCTGCCCAATTATTTGAACCCTAAAGTCAGCTATATGCGCATTCAGGTTTTTAAGAAAATCGACCAAGGATTTTCTTGTTCGTTTTTCAAAATCAGTATCAGAAAAGGGGATATTCAACTTATTCTTAAAACTGTTATCGGCATCTCGAGCATAAACTATTATCGTTGAAGTCGAGTCCGTTTCTGGAATGATTTTCCAGGAATATAAATGGGTTGAATCTCCGAATTGCAGTTTTTGTGTTAAGCTTAAAACACCTGCTTGTTCTGTTATTTCAGAATAATCCATGGTGTTGCTCCAATACTTGATACTCTGATTTATGGTGCCTGGGAATGTTTTGACATTCATTGAAACTTGATAATCATGGGGCTTTATAAAAAAATACCATAAAAGAGCTCCAAACAATACAAATACCAATAAGTAAAAGAATTTCTTCATAGCTTTAATGAGTGGCGAAAGTTGGTTTTTAGTTCATTTTCAAATTGTCCAAAACAAATTTACCAAGATCTCTTCCCTGTTTTACCCCAATGTCAACAGCTGTCCGGTAATGTATGCCACCATACATTCTACTTATTGCAGCTTCATCGGCAGCTTGATTGAACGATGCAAAACTTCGAATAGGAAGTCCATAAGCAACTTCGGTATCATCAGCAAAAGCAAAGTCATCGCCAAAAACATCGGTCAAAGCAGTTGCAGCAGCTCCTGATACTACGCTATGGCCACTAGTGTATTCAGGAAATGGCGGGGTTTGTAAAACGGGTTTCCAGTTCTCATCAATATGTTCATTGATGAGTGTTTCCGGTCGAATTAAATTGCTTCTGTACTTTTCGTCCCAACAGCTTATAAAGGCATCATAAATAGCAATAGAGGTCTTAGTATAGGCATATACGGTTTTGTTAAAATCGCTATTGGTCATTTTGTTGGCAATCTTTGTAATTCCTATCCAATGGGCGCCAGGAGATATTTTTTTAGTGGCAAACATGAGATGTCCTCTTGTTACAGATACATAGGGATTACAATCCCAGAATTGCGCAATGGCTATTTCTTCAGAATCATCACCTTTTTTGGTAATCTCCATACTTATATCGTATACCTCTTTTACCTCCTTGTAAAAATCCGTACCCTTTTTCATGGAAAACGGAGGAGGAGGGGTTGGCTTGAACTGATTTGCTGAATCGATTACAAATGGGCGAATTTTGTTCCAATGGGGTTCAATACCATCCATATAAGCGGGTGGTGTAGGTTGCCATCTAGATGGATCATCTGTACGAACTGAAAATTTGGGCATGGTGCGTGTTTGATAGTAATTATCATTTTTCATCCATGCTGCTATATGTTCCGCCACCTCTAGGCCGTAGTCTTTAGAATTACTAAATTCTTTTTTGTTTTTCGCTTCCCAAACGGAATAGAGACTGTCTCTATAGGTCGCTATTTTATCTTCTGAAAAGATAAGACGCCTACTAATATCGATATGGGCAATGAGTGCCGCTAACTTATAGTTGACCGTTTTTAAACTGTCAGGTTTGGGAATTGCCGTAAGATCCCTAACCTGATTTGCAAGTGAAACATAATTGCTATCAGCCATTGCCACAATTTCATAGGCCGCTATATTCGGATAGGCATAAACCCTACTCGCAACCGGTGGTGAGAAAATATCATGAATCATAATATTAGTTACCTGGTCAATAGAATTATGTAAGTCGTCAACTGATACTTCTATGGGTTGTTGTTTATCACAAGAAAAAAGTAAAATTATCGCCCAAAATGCTAATATTTTCTTCATATTTCTCCTACTTATTGTTGTTTATTTGATATACTTCTGCCTTTTCATTATTATAAGTAATAAGCAAATAGGCTTGTTCGCCAAGGGTAATTATATTTAAATGGCGAACGGATTTATGGGTCATTTGCAACCCTAAATCATGTCCCAAAATTACATTATTTTCATCTTTGATAAGGGCTCCTGAAAAGGAATCCATTCTGCCCATAAATGGTTTGACCCCAAAATAGTTTCCCCCTACTAGCACTTCTTCCGTACCATCTGAGTTAAAATCGAATTTGAGGAATGCTAAAATTGGCGATATTTGTAAGGAATTTTCAAAAGGTATGAATTCAAAATATCCGTTTTCATTCTTTAAATACCCTGATTTCAAATTATGAACGATTCTTATTTGGTTTTTTGAAATGGTGTAACCATCCAATACCTCTTCAATGGTCTTTCCACCAAATTCTTTATAGCTATTATATTTCTTACGAAGACTCACCATTTGCCCGCCCAATTCATCCAATCCCTCTAAAGGATAATACTTTCCTTTCTTTGCTATAGTGGTAATCGTTTCCGTTTGTCCGTTATTGTCAAAATCGCCATAGTACATTTTCATTGGATTTTCTTTGGATGCAATGAATTTGGAGTTAGTGCCCCAATTGCCCAAAAGATAATCCGTATCTCCGTCAGCATCAATATCAAAAGGTATGATTCTTTGCCAAAGACCATTCAGGTCAGATTCGCTATAATTTGATTTGGTAAGATTGCCTTTTTGGTTTTTAAGGAAGGTAGGAGGCATCCACTCTCCAACAACTATCAAGTCTTTAATGCCATCTTGGTCGAAATCCTCCCAGATTGCATCTGTGACCATTCCAATCTCCTCTAAATCCTTATTGGGCTTTATTTTAAATATTCCATTATCATTTTCCAACAAATATGAAGAAGGTATTTTTCCAAAATCATTGGAAACGGATTGTTTGCCTATAAAAAGATCTAAATCCCCATCGTTATCAAAGTCGTTTGCCCTTATTACTGAAGTGTTTTGAAAGTTTTCCGGAATTTGGCCATTTTCAAAACCTTCACTTTTTTGCAAATAATAGGAATCTAATAACGGTTTCATTTCATTGAAGAAATCGGCACCACCTGTTCCTATTAAAAGGTCATTTTTTTGATTATCGTCGAAATCTGCAATTAGTGCAACAACATCTTCCTTAATTGAGTCTTTTGCAATTAAGGGAATTTTAAATTCCATATAAACTGAATCTTTTTGAACAAATACTTTGGAGGAATTGTATTTGGATCCTCCAAAGAAAAGATCATCCTTACCATCATCATTGAGGTCGCCAAAAACAAAAGCCGGTCCACGGTCTGAAATTTGGTAGGGGATAAGCTTTTGGCGATTAAAATCAATATAGCTGTCCTCAACATGGGTAAAATCTATGCCTAAATTGTTCTCAATCTTTTCAAAGATGGGTTTGGTTTTTGGTTTAAGCGAATTATAACTGAATGGTTTAGGATTCTGTGGACTTATCGACAAGGACTGATTGGTTTTGATATTAGTCAGTGTTTGGTAAGTTTTGTTAGGCCAAACAATCCTAATGGAATCTATACTTTCGGTGCTGCCGTATCCAAAATGTACGATTGGTTCAGATGATGCCTGAAATCCTCGTACTGTATAAAGTTCTTTGTATTGTAATTGGCCATCATGGTATGAATAGACCTTTGTGCCCAGACCATATGGGTTCTTACCTGTGAAATTGAACCTTAGTTTAAGGTAGTTGTTCTGCTCATTCGAATTATTGATGTACAAGGTCGCCGTGCCATTCAAGTTATTGGTCACTAAATCCAGGTCGCCATCGTTGTCCAAATCGCCCCATGCAGTTGCTCCAGATACAGTTTTCTGCATTGATGTCCAGTCTTTAGATTTATCATCGAAGCTTAAGTTCTTACCTCCCTTGAAGACATAATTGTGCATTTCCCCAGCAGGCATCATTTCAAAGGCTTGTTGGTCTACTAATTTGGTGTTACTGATCTTATTCTTAATCTGATCACTTGATACAAAATTGATATAATCAAGATCATTGGGCCTTTTAGGGATACCGTTAGAAATAAAAATATCTTGCTCCCCGTCTTGGTCATAATCAGCAAAAAGGGTGCTCCAGCTCCAATCGGTTGCGGCAACACCACTCAACAAGGCGGTTTCAGAAAAAGCACCGTTAGATTGGTTGATATGTAGCATGTTCCGAGTATACTGATAATGATATCCAAAACGTTCAATTTGCATTTTTTGAATTTGAAAATCTGCTTCCCCATCCGAAGATTTTAGGACCTTTTCATCTTCTGGAAGCATATCTAAGGTCATCAGGTCTGGGCGACCATCATGGTTTATGTCTGTAACATCATTCCCCATCGAAAAACGGGTCGTATGTCCAAAGAATTTTTTCAAACTTTCGGTAAAAGTGCCGTCCGTATTATTCAGATAAAAATAATCGTCTTCATGAAAGTCGTTGCCAATATAAATATCAGGATAACCATCAAGATTAAAATCGGAAATGGCCAAACCTAGTCCATAACCGTTTATTCCGCTATAAATCCCTGCTTCTTCACTTACTTCCTTGAATTTTCCATCGTCATTACGAAGCAATTTATCCCCTGTTTGGAAATTCCGTTTTAACCTTAAGTCAGCTTTACCATAAGACTCTTGCGTGTGTACGGCATGGTTTAAGAGATAAATATCAAGATCCCCATCAAGATCATAATCCAGAAACGCTGCCGAGGAACTATAGGAATCATAGTCTAGGCCATATTGAGAAGCACTTTCCTCAAAAGTGCCATCACCGTTGTTTATATAAAGTTCATTGTGGCCATTGAAACCGTTAATCCCAACAACGGCACAGACATATATATCCAACAAACCATCACCATTTACGTCGCCCATTACAGCTCCTGTGTTCCACGTACTATTGCCCTTTACACCTGCCTCGGCCGTAATATCTTCGAATTTGAGGCCGCCTTTATTCAGATAAAGCTTATTCTTTACTTGGTTTCCTGAAAGAAAAATATCGGGTAGACTATCATTATTAATATCTCCGATGGCTACGCCACCTCCATTATAGAAATACAAATAATCCAGTATATTCAAATCATCGGTTTCTGTAATGTCATTTGAAAAATGAATACCGGTATGTTCTGGATCGGGGTTGCTGAACAATTTGCCATGTTTGTTTTCACATCCTAACAGAATAGTCAATATGAATATACTCGCAAATAAATAGGATTTATTCATTAATGCTGAAAATCATGGGTTTGTTATTGTTAATCGCTGCAATCACAAAGACATTTCCGTTTTTGTCTTTGAACTGTTTCAGGTGCTTTATTTCATCTTTAACAAAAAAGCCGCTATTCGAATAATCCTGCCATTCGAAATCCATTTTACCATCGCCCAACAAAACATTGCCGTAACTACCATCTAACCTTGAATATTGTGGTTTAAACTCGTAGTTGTTACCTCCCATAATTAGGTCAAGATTGCCATCATTATTAATATCGGTACAGGTAATACCACAAACGCAGGACATTTGAACCCTACTTGGTAGGTTTTTAATCGTGAATTTTCCATTTCCTTCATTTATTGCAATGACAGATTCCATGGTGTTGACCTGTTTTACAATAGTATTATTTATGACTTCCTCTGGGAATAATTCATTAATAGCTTTTTTGGCATATTCAGAGGCTTTCAAATTTTGCTTTTTTAAGGAGACAATTTGCTCTGTCATTTCCTTTTTTTGATGCAACGGAAAATCTTTGCCATTAGAATGCTGAGTAACTATTTGCTCAATTGTGCCGTTGTCATCATAATCATTGATCCACATTTTCATCGGATTTTCCTTGGTAGGCTTATAATGAAGATTACGACCTTGATTACCGAGAATAAGATCATTGTCGCCATCATTATCCAAATCGGCAGCTTCAACAACGTTCCACCATCCAAATAAGCTATCTAATGAGGTCTCTTGTTTTGATAGTCTTCTTCCAGAATTATGGTACACCATAGGAGTGCCCCATTCTGAAACTGTAACCAAATCTTGTTTTGCATCACCATCTAAGTCTACCCATATCGCATTGGTGATCATTCCAGCATCTTTTAAATCATACGCCAGGCGCTCACTGGCATCAACAAAGGTTCCGTCACCGTTGTTTTCCAAGAATAAATGGTCAGGATCAATCCCATAAATACCCACAACGCTTCTAGAACCTACAAATACATCAATATCACCATCTTCATCAAAATCATTCGGAGAAATGATCGAAATGTTCTTATAGGTTGAAGGTAGATTTTCGCTTGACTTCAAAAAAGAGCCCTTTCCGTCATTAAAATATAATCGAATCACATAGCTTTTTTCCTCACCTACCTCGTTACCACCAGAGCCTATCATTAAATCTTGATCCCCATCATTGTCAACATCAAAAAAGGAAGCTGCTGTATCTTCATAATTCGAATCCATTCCAAGGCTTTTTTGCCTTAATTTGCCATTGCCATTATGCAGATAAAAAGTACCAGACTGACCTTTGGCTCCGCCAACAAAAATATCTTCATTACCATCGCCGTTGATGTCAGCAATAGCAATGGAGGGACCTTCTTGAGAAAGTTGCTTGTAAATTAAACCTTCATAATCAAAATCATTATATTTATTTTCTTTGTGGGCGACCAATTGATTACTGGTCATTTTTTTAAGTAATGTTGCCGGACTTACTTTTTTTACTGGAATATATTTTTCTTTAGCGTCAGCAAATTTAAGTTTCAATACTTGATTTGCCTTCACTTTGGTGAGCTTCACTGTATTATCATCTGGCCAAATTACTCTTAAGGAGTCTATGATTTCAGTCTCTCCCAAGCCAATGGTCATTGTATAATCCATTGACGATTGAAAACCCCTTGAAGGAATGAGTTCTTGCATCACTACATTATTTTTGTAGTAGAGCATAACTGTTGTGCCTATTGCGAATTTGTTTTTTTCACTACCCTCAAATTTTAATTGAATATAGTTATGGTCGGTTAATTCATTGGTGTTGTTCTCATAAACAAAAGATGCCATATTTACATTGTTCACCACTAAATCTAGGTCACCGTCATTGTCCAAGTCACCATAGGCTGCACCGTTGGACATACTTTTAGTCTCAAAACCCCAATCAGCATTAGCGTTTGAAAATGTGATGTCCCCATTGTTCTTATAAGCATAATTAGCTAAAGGTTTTATGGGCATTTTATTAATAATCGAATCTATGGATTCCTTTTTGCCGGTAAGTGCCATCTTTCTCATGATTTCGTTGGCGAAAAAGTCAACAAAATCCAAATCCGTCAGGTCATGATTTATTCCATTGGTAATGTAGATATCACGTAATCCATCATTGTCCATGTCAAATAAGAGGCCTGCCCAACTCCAATCAGTGGCATCAACACCGCTATAATAGGCCACTTCAGAAAATGAACCATTGCCATTATTTAATTGTAAAGTGTTCTGAATATACTGCTGATAAAAGTCTTTGCTCTGCTTTAATTTAAAAACATTATAACCGTCAAATTCCATCACCGATTTTACACGTTGATCATGTTCAGGAAGCATATCGGTAATAAAAATTTCGGCATTACCATCATTGTTAATATCAGCCATGTCAATCCCCATCGCAGATAGTGAAAGATGGGATGTCCACTCCTTAATTTCTTCACTGAAAGTACCATCTTGGTTGTTTATATATAAATAGTCCCTTTCATAAAAGTCATTGGACACATAAATGTCTGGATATAGATCTTTGTTGATGTCCGTGACCATAATACCCAGGCCAAACCCAATAAGGCTGCCATAAATACCCGCATCCTCACTAACATCAACGAATTTGCCATTATCGTTTCTTAATAACATGTCACCAACACCTTTAAAAATATCGGGTACTCCCTCCCAATCCTGGGCTCTAACATTCCGCTGTTCAGCATAACCCAGACTGCTTACTGGAATGTTGCTATTATTCAAGATGTAAGCATCCAAGTCACCATCCTTGTCATAATCGAAAAAAGTGGCATGCGTTGAAAAACCAGTTTTTGCTAGATTATACTCATGTGCTCTTTCTGTAAATGTTAAATCCCCATTGTTTATATAAAGGTCATTGTCATGATTATTGCCTTTCATGTTGCCAGCATTGCTCACATATATGTCGAGCAATCCATCGTGGTTAATATCTATCATGTTCACTCCTGTTGACCATGGCTTATTTCCTTCAATACCGGCAGTAACAGAGATATCTTCAAATGTAAGATTGCCCTTATTCAAATAGAGTTTGTTTTTGCCCATATTGGCGGTCATATAAATATCGGGAAGGCCATCATTGTTTATGTCACCAATTGCCACACCACCACCATTATAAAAATTACGATACTTGAAAATGTTGAAGTCTTTTTGATTTTCAACCTTATTGGTAAAATCAATACCTGTTTTATCCGAAGTTAATAAAGAGAAAAGAACAGGCTCTTTGACAATGCTTTCCTCGTTGCCTTTCTTTTCAGAATTACAAGCGGTAAATAGAATTACTAGGGATAAAAAAAGTAAGTACTTTTCAATTCTTTGTTTTGTCATTTTTTCTAACTGTTCTTACTCTTCAAATAATCGAATCAATTTGTAATAAATGCTATCAAATACACTTATGTTGAATGCTACAATTTGAAGCAAAGTCAATAAACCCTTGACCATTAAAATAGTTGCATTATTACAATAAAAGGTCTTTGATAATCAAGATTTTGCAAAAATAGTGCATCATCTGTTTTCATCCTATAAATCACTGTTTTTATTAAGGGATAAAATCAATAAATTAACATTTTCAACCATATAGTTTTTGATAATGCTATTATGTAATATCCTGAATTTAAAAAAGCAAAACAATATGTAAATGCGCTTATGGCTGCAAATGGGTTATTATAACGTTTTCGTGATGATAACTTTTTAATGTTCCTTTGTGTTTCTAAAAAGTGATAAGGAAAAATGCCTGACCTTGATATAAATTTTATCAAGGTCAGGCATTTTATTTTGATTGGATATCAATCTACTAGTTCCAGAAAAGGGCATATAAGACAACAAGAATTATCATAACGGCAAAAGAACCAATGTTAAATACCGAATTGGTTTTAAACATGCCTTTGGTTATTTCAATTCCTTTTTTATCATCTGCCCCCTTGTGTTGGCCAAGACTGACTAAAATAATTACGATCATGGTCAATATGAGGGTATATCCCATTTGATCCATGAAAGGAACATCTACAAAGAACGAACTGGATGACCATCCATTCGGTGCTATTTTGAAATACATCGCGATGGGAATGGAAGTTAATGCGCCAACAATAGCTGCTTTGTTAGTGGTTTTTTTCCAGAATAAACCTAATATGAACACCGCCAGAATTCCAGGACTGACTATGCCGGTATATTCTTGTATAAATTGAAATGCCTGGTCTATTCCTCCTAATAAAGGTGCCATTATACAAGCAATAATCAGAGCAACCCCTGCGGAAATTCTACCCGTATTCACTGTAGCTTTATCACTGGCGTTTTTATTGATGTATTGCCTATAAATATCCATTGTAAAGATGGTAGAGGTTGAATTTAGCATGGATGCCAATGAGGATACAATAGCAGCAGCCAGAGCGGCAAAAGCCACGCCTTTTAGACCTGTAGGAAGAAATTGTAGTAACCATGGGTAAGCTTTATCCGCTTGCTCCAAGGACGGCAAATTCTTAAGTCCAGCATCACCTAATCTAGCCATAATCTCAGGATCGTTCACCATTACATAAGCCGCAATCCCAGGTACAACAACAATTAGAGGAATAACCAATTTTAAAAATGCAGCCAATAAGATGCCTTTTTGAGCTTCTTTCAATGATTTTGCCGCAAGTGTTCTTTGAATTATATATTGGTTGAATCCCCAATAATAAAGATTGGCAACCCATAATCCACCAACTAAAACGGCAATGCCTGGTAAGTTTTTATATTCAGGATTGGATTCATCCAGTATCATTACAAATCTGTCCGGTGCAGCCTCAAAGATGGTTTTAACACCAGCAATGACTCCCTCACCTCCTGAAACAGTATTCAGAGCGAGGTAGGTAGTAGCCAAACCACCTAATACTAAGAAAATAACTTGTATTACATCGGTCCAAGCCACAGCTGATAGACCTCCGTAGAGTGAATAGGCAGCCGCAAACAAAGCGAGGCCCATTACCCCGTATATCATCGGAATGCCCATAATGGTCTCCAGTGCCAATGAGCCCAAATAAAGCACAGAAGCAAGATTTACAAAAACATAAAGTGCAATCCAAAAGACGGCCAAAATGGTCTTTAAATTGGTGGAATACCTTTTTTCAACAAACTCCGGAATGGTGTACAATCCTTTTTCAATGAAAATCGGTAAGAAATACTTACCTACAATAATCAATGTAATTGCTGCCATCCATTCGTAAGAGGCAATGGCCAATCCTGAAGCAAACCCAGACCCAGACATGCCTATAAACTGCTCTGCTGATATATTGGCGGCAATCAAGGAGGCGCCAATCGCCCACCACGGGAGAGATTTACTTGCTAAAAAATAATCCTCGGCATTTTTTTGATGTCCTTTTTTGTCTCTGGATACCCAAAGACCAACTCCTAGAATAAGAAAGGCGTAAGTAATAAAAATAAAATAGTCCCAAAATCCGAAAGCTGTTGTCATAATTTAGTTGGTTGATTTTATTAGGAAATAACAAATTAGGGTTTTTACCCAATAAAACCATAACTAATGGTTATTTAAGTTGTTCATTTATTCTAATTGCTTGGGAAAACGAAAAAAAAAGACCGCTATAAAGCGGTCTTTTTTTTATATGAATTAATTTCTTAATACCCTGGATTCTGAATCAAAGCAGGGTTTGCCAATAATTGAGAGGCAGGGATCGGGTACAATTTGAATTTATCGTTATTTATAGAAGCAGGTGCTTTAAATATCCAATCTCTTGTAAATTGGCCAAAACGAATCAAATCATTTCTTCTCCAAGCTTCAGCAAACAGTTCGCGTCCTCTTTCATCCAAAAGATCTTGCTCACTTACAGTGCCTAATAGTGCAACACCCCTTATAGTTCTTAGCTCATTAACCAAGGCAGTTGGGTCTCCACCACTTCGCAATAGCGCCTCAGCTTTCATAAGGTGGGCATCTGAATATCTAAATAATATTTCATGCCTGTTAAATGCGCCAAATCTAGGGGCGTATTTTATGACCCGGATACCTGTGGTCTCATCATTGTTTATAATACTGGGAGAACCGGTACCATCAAGAAAATCTCTTTTAAAGGTCAAAGGTGCTCCAGCTCTATCTTCTAGTGGAGTACCATCCAAGGCATATTGTTGCCCAGCCAAGAAGCCGTTACCAACATTGGAGCTTAATTCAAAACCTCCTTCATCTGTAGTTCCAGGACGGCTAGTAAAAGGTAAACCAGCTGATGGAACACCACCTCTACGCTCTTCCTGACCATCGAGTGGAGTTTCATCCAATGCAACCCTATTTGAGTTTGGATCACCTTCGAAAAGGTCGTAGTATTCTGCTAAAGTAGCAAAGCCATTCCAACCTCCACCACCTTCTGAGGTTGAATTGTAATGTAATCCATTAAAAATACGGTTACCAACTTCAGAGGTCGTAGACATAATAGTTTCGTTATCGGGTGTATCCCTGAAGAGTTCAAAATAACCAGCCTGAAGGTCATATCCTTCTCCCTTAATTTCATCAACCAATGCAATAACGGCAGACATATCTGCTGGATCAGGATTAGTTGGTCCGCTTTCACTCAATTGCGATAGAAGAATATGTTTGTTCAAGAGCACCTTGGCCTTAAGAAATTTAGCCGCTGCTTTGCTGGCTCTGCCATTGGCTTCACCGCTACCGGCGCTTACACTAGGAAGGTTGGCAATGGCCTGATCTAAATCGGCCAAAATAAAGTTAACTGCAGCTTCACCTGAAAGTATTTCGGGTACTGATGATGAAGGCAAGGTAACATCCCTAAAGGGTACCTGACCATAATAATCCAAAATAGTATACATGCTAAAAGCTCTAATAAAACTGGCATCTCCAACATTGGTGGCAGTTGGATTACTTCGTGGATCCAAAACCTGGGAGGCAATTAACTGATTACCGTTAAAATCGTTCCATACTGCAATTACAAAAACGTGCTCAGGAGTCCATAGATGTTGGTGTAAGCTAGACCATTGGCCATTATCACCCCAGTCAGTACCACGAGTCGGTACTATTGCGGCATCAGAGGTTACTTCACTAAGTGCAAAGCGGTTACCCTGATCCCCATATTGGTCTCTTAATCTGATATATAATTGATCCACGGTCGATGTTGCATCGGCCAATCCTGTGAAACCTTCACTGATAATTGAATCGGTTTCTTCAATCTCCAAATTGGTACAAGAGCTTAGTGCTATTACCGATAGGAGCGTTATTAAATAAAATTTGATATTAATTCTTTTCATGAGTTACAATTTTTATATTTAAAATGATGCATTTATACCAAAAGTAATTGTTCTTGGATTAGGGAATGCAGACCAATCAATACCTCTTGTAGGCACCCCGGAACCTAAATCCCCTGTAGCTACAGTAACCTCTGGATCAAGACCAGAATAATCTGTAATCAAGAATAAGTTTTGTCCTGTAACTGTTAATCTCATAGACTTGAACAATCCTTCTCCAGTAAGAGGGACATTATAGCCGAGGGTTGCGTTTTGGAATCTAATAAAATCTCCTTTTTCCAAATACCTTGTAGAAACATCCGCTGAAGTTCCTGGTGCTTCCCCGCTGCTTACTACATCCTTGGTTACGTTTCTAGCATTGGTTATAGAACCAGAGGTAAATAATCCGTTTCTTGTATTGTTATAAACAGAGAATCCGGATTGCCCTGAAAAATAGGAAGCAAAATCAAAGTTTTTGATTCTTAGGTTTAATGATAAACCTCCTGTATAATCCGGTAGGGCATTTTCGCCAACAAATACTTTGTCTTGAAAAACATCTCCTACACCATCACCGTTTTGATCAACAAAAGTTGGCTGACCATTAGCATCTAAACCATCAAATACAGCCATATAATAGGAATATAGGGGTTGTCCTGCTTCAAAGCGTTGGGCAAATGCTCCTGAAAGCCCCTGTCCGTTAATTTCACCTGTGTTTATTGCACCACCAAAATCCTGCACCTCGTTTTGATTGTATGCGATGTTGAAAGAAGCGGAAAAAGTTACATCCTCAGATTGTATAAAGTCATATCCCATGGCCAATTCAATACCTTGGTTTACAATTTTAGCATCTACATTACCAAATTGGAAAGGATCTATAGCTGGCGAGGCAGGCGGCGTTCTCAAGAGAACATCCGTTGTTTCACTCTTATAAACATCAATACTTGCAGTAAACCGATCTACGTTAAAACCTAAATCGATACCAGCATTTATGCTTAAGGTTTCTTCCCATTTCAAGCTTGGGACATCTGTAGCAACAATTTGCAAACCACTACCATTTACCGTAAGATCGGTGTTAGTTCCAACACCGGCAAAACGTTGTCTTGCCACAAAGTTACCATAACCCAAGCCATCTTGGCTACCAACTAAACCACCACTTAATCTAAGCTTTAAGGTTGAAACACTGTTGCCTATAAAATCTTCCTCGTTAATTTTCCATGCGAATGCACCTGATGGGAAATACCCATATTGATTTTCTGGTCCAAATCTTGATGATCCATCAGCTCTCATAGTAGCCGTAAACAAATATTTGTCTGCGATGGAGTAGTTAACACGGCCAAAAAATGATTGCAATTCATCTGTATTGTCAAAAAGATCAGCCGTCATAGCGTCTACCCCTTTTTCGAAACCAAAAGGAGTTACTTCCCCAGCAACAACACTTGGAAACAATCTATTTACCACTAAGCCAGCAGAGTTAGTTCCATAAAAGAATTGTTGGTATGAACCGCTAAGTGTTTTTTCCGCATCGTTAACCGTAGCTCTAAGGTCACGTCCCATCTGATTTAAATCCTTAGATTGAAAACCTCTTCCTTGTGCATTTCTACCTTTTGATCGGAAATCTTGGAACGAGTATCCGGCTAGGATATCCAAACTGGAATTTTCGAATTCCTTTTTATAGTTTAAAGTCGCTTCCAATAGATTGTTTTGTCTTTCCAATCTATTGTATACACCAAAACCAATATCTTCAATACCATTTAAGTTTTCAACATTTGATGATATGACTGAGACGTTTTCACTTTCAGAGTTGTCATAACCAAGATTCACTTTTCCAGTTAATTCTGGCGTAATTTGATACTCTGCCGAAGCATTCAACAGAAAACGATCCGTGTTGGTACGGTTTTGCGAAAATGCCAAAAGGTTGGCAGGCAAGATTTGCGTACCACCATCTGTAAAAGTTGGGCTATTGGGCCAGGTTGGGTTTGCAGAATAAGACGCACCCAAGATATCGCCACGAAAACCAGCAGTAGCACTCAAAGGTGCAGTTTCATCGTTAACACGTGATATTGTTCCTGATAATTTTAAGGTTAGTTTATCATCAAACAACCGTTGTGTGATATTTAATCTACCTGTAATCCGTTCCAAGTCTGTTTTTTCAATAACACCAAATTGCTTTTGATAACCAAAAGTTGCACGTACATGCCCTTTGCCATAATTTTTAGAATAAGACAGGTTATTGTTGGTAGATGCCGTAGATCTTGTAACCACATCTTGCCAATTGGTATTTGCACCAAAGTCAACAGCTCCAGCATCTCCACCGAACTGTGTTACAGCACTAAGAAATTCACTTCGATTCAATAAATCGTATTCGCTAGCAGGCGTTGCCGTACTTAAACTAGTAGAAAACTCAAGTACCCCTTCTGACGCTGCTTTACCACTCTTAGTAGTAATGATGACCACCCCATTGGCACCTCTTGATCCGTAAATCGCAGTTGCCGAAGCATCTTTTAAGATACTTATGCTCATAATGTCTGCAGGATTCAAGAAATTCAAAGGGTTTCTCACGGCAGTTGCACCAAGACCTGAATCACCACTAGGAGATGTATTGTCACCTGATAGTGGAACGCCGTCTACAACAAATAAAGGATTGTTGTTGGCACGAACAGAATTTGAACCCCTAATATTTACAGAAATACCAGCTCCTGGTTCACCACTCGTTTGTTGAATAGCTACCCCTGCGGTTTTACCTTGGATCAATTGTTCCGCAGATGAAATAACACCACCGTTAAAGTCCTTGGCGGTTACTGATGAAACAGAACCTGTGGCATCTTTTACAGTAGTCGTACCATAACCAATGATAACAACTTCATCCAATGCTTGAGCATCTTCAGCAAGAGTTACATTAACAGTAGATCTTCCGTCGACTGCGACTTCGGAGGTGCTATATCCTATATAGCTGATTACCAAAGTTGCATTTTCACCAACAGTAAGGATATAATTACCATCAAAGTCGGTTTGTGTTCCATTTGTGGTGCCTTTTTCCACAACACTGGCTCCTGGTAAAGGACCATTGGCATCAGAGACATTCCCTGTAATCTCTTGAGCTTGTGCAAATCCGAAGCACAATAAAGCCCCTACAAGCAGAAAGCTTTTTAGTAGCGTAATCTTCATAAAGAGTTAATTTTAGTTGAGTTAATTTAAATTCAAGCCGCAAAATATGTAAAATATATGTTAAAATGCAAATATTAAGGTGTTAAAAGTCACGAAAACGGTTTCGTGTTGATAACTTACACTTTATATAATTATAATAATCCTTTGCTTTGTAGATTACAAAATTCGTAAAATTTTGTATAGTAAAGTGGGGAAATTTAATATGTAACTAAATATAGGGCTTTTATTTCCCCTGAATTGTACTTTTATGCTAATCTTTGGTAAATAGCCCAATTGCAAGGCCAAAGGTTCTTCAATTTTTATAAGGGGACATAATATAGAATAGCATTTTGAAGAGAAAGATTACACTTAAACATATCGCCAAAGAATTGGGAGTCTCTATTTCCACGGTTTCCAAGGCCCTTAAGAATAGCGAGGAAATTGGTAGAGATACCAAGGAGAAGGTTCAGGCATTTGCTAAATTATATAATTATAAACCCAATAATGTTGCTATTAGCTTAAAAAACAAGCGTACTAAAAATATTGGTGTCATTATCCCAGATATCGTTCACCATTTTTTTACCACGGTTTTTAGGGGTATTGAGCAATATGCAAATAAACTTGGATATAATGTTATTGTCTGTGTTTCTGATGAGTCTTTTGATAAGGAGGTGATAAATATGGAAATGTTGGCCAATGGTAGTGTGGATGGTTTTATTATGTCCTTATCCGCTGAAACACAGAAAAAGAAGGATTTCAACCATCTAAAGGAAATTATTGAACAAGGAATTCCACTTGTGCTGTTTGACCGGGTAACCAATGAAATAGATTGCGACAAAGTATTGGTAAATGATAAGGAAGCGGCCATGCATGCTGTAAATAAATTCATTAATAACGGCAGAAAGAAAATTGCCTTGATAACGACTGAGGATTATTTTAGTGTGAGCAAGGCACGAGAAGCAGGTTATAGAGAAGCACTTTCAACGAGTAATTTAAGAGTAGATGAAAGTCTAATATTGAAATTACCATTTATGGATGTGGATGAACATGCCTTAAAAGCGTTTTTTAATAATCATAAGATTGATGCGGTTTTATGTGTCAATGAAATTTTCGCTATACATTCTATGAGCCTTGTTCAAAAAAAAGGTATGAGAATTCCCGAGGATATTTCTTTTATTGGTTTTACAGATGGTATTCTTTCAAAATATGCCAATCCAGGATTAACCTCAGTTGCCCAGCATGGAGAAAAAATGGGTGAAGTCGCTGCGAAAATGCTCATTGAAAAAGTAGAACACGCAAGTGAGGATGAGGAAGAAGTAGAAACTTTCCGTACAGAAGTTATAGAGACCACGCTTATAGAAAGAGGCTCAACGATCAACTAATTAAAAAATCGATTAATGCACAAAGTGGGATTTATTTTTGATTTGGATGGTGTTATTGTTGATACTGCCAAATATCATTACCTAGCATGGAAAAAACTTGCGAATGAATTGGGATTCGAATTTACCGATGAACAGAATGAGCTTTTCAAGGGAGTGAGTAGGAAAAGGTGTTTGGAAATCTTATTGGAAATAGGTGACATCAAAGCCACACAGGAACAATTTGATACTTGGATGGTTGAAAAAAATAAGGACTATTTGGCGTATATTGATAAAATGGATGAGTCAGAAATTTTACCTGATGTTCCAAAAATCCTAAAATTCCTGAAAGAAAATAATATTCCAATAGCATTAGGTTCAGCCAGTAAAAATGCCAAACCTATTTTAGAAAAGGTGAAATTATTGGGTTATTTTGATTTTATAGTTGATGGGAATAGTGTTACAAAAGCCAAACCGGACCCCGAGGTATTTTTGATTGCAGCTAATAATATGAATATTGCACCAGAAAACTGTATCGTATTTGAAGATGCGGTTGCTGGTATTGAAGCTGCAAACAACGCAAAAATGATCAGCATAGGAATTGGTGAGGAAAAAATATTAAAAGAAGCGAATTTTAATTTTAGGGACTTTACAGAAATAGATTTGAGTTTTATCAAAAAATTACTGAACAATAAATGAATCAAGATTATATAAAAGCAGACAATTGGTCAATCATAGAAGAAGGATTTGACCAAGAAATGGTAAAATCCTCTGAAAGCCTATTTAGTATTGGCAATGGGGCCATGGGACAGCGAGCGAATTTTGAGGAGTCCTATTCGGGACCTACATTTCAGGGAAGCTATATTGCTGGGGTCTATTATCCGGATAAAACCAGAGTTGGTTGGTGGAAAAATGGATATCCAGAATATTTTGCCAAAGTTTTAAATGCACCAAACTGGATTGGTATAAATGTTTTGGTAGATGGTGAAACTCTTGATTTATTCAAATGTTCCCGAGTAGAGCAATTCCGTAGGGAGTTGAATATGAAAGAAGGGTGGTATCAGCGAAGTTTTTCTGCCACCTTGCCAAATGAAGTAACCATAAAAGCAAAAATCACCCGGTTTTTAAGCCTTGATTTGGACGAATTAGGAGCAATCAAATACGATATTGAACTTGTTAATACCGATGCTGAGATAACGTTTATTCCTTATTTAGATAGTGGCATTACCAATGAGGACAGTAATTGGGATGACAAGTTTTGGAATACTACTTCAGTAAGTTCAAAAGGCAGTAGGGCATATATAGAGGCTCATACCATGAAGACGAATTTTGAGACCTGCACTTTTATGGAGGCACAATTATTTCACAAAGGAAAAAGAATCGAAAGTATTCCATCAGAAAGTAAAGAAGAAACCTTTATAGGACATACCTACTCATATAATGTGAAAAAGGGCGAAACCTTGTCTTTGCATAAGTTTGGGGGATATACGGTATCTACCAATCACAAGGCTAAAGAATTGATAAAAGCAGCTGATTCAGTGCTGTCAGAAGCCAGAGAAATAGGGTTTGAAGCTTTGCTTGAAAAACAAAAAAAAGCTTGGCATGCCATTTGGCAAATGAGTGATATTGCCATAGAGGGTGATGTAAAAGCGCAACAAGGTATCCGTTTTAATATTTTTCAATTGAATCAAACATATCTAGGAAAGGATTCCAGATTGAATATTGGTCCAAAAGGTTTTACCGGGGAGAAATATGGGGGCAGTACGTATTGGGACACCGAAGCCTATTGCATACCATTTTATATGGCGACCAAAGATCATAAAGTAGCAAGGAATTTATTAAAGTATCGTTATAAGCATTTGGAAAAGGCCATTGAGAATGCCCAGAAGTTAGGCTTTAGTAATGGCGCAGCCCTTTACCCAATGGTTACTATGAATGGTGAAGAATGCCATAATGAATGGGAAATCACCTTTGAGGAAATACACAGGAATGGTGCAATAGCCTTTGCTATTTTCAATTACTATCGTTATACCGGGGATTATTCCTATATACCCGAAATGGGATTGGAAGTTTTAATTGGTATTGCACGTTTTTGGCATCAAAGAGCGAATTATTCAGAAAGCAAGGAAAAGTTTGTAATTCTAGGCGTCACCGGGCCTAATGAATATGAAAACAACGTAAACAACAATTGGTATACGAATTATCTGGCTAAATGGTGCATTGAATACACTATGGAGCAACTTCAAAAAGTAAAAGAGGGTTATCCTGATGATTATGCCCGTATAATTGGGTATACTAATTTGACATCAAGTGAGACTGATCAATGGGAGGATGTTGCTGAAAATATGTATTTCCCCCGCTCTGAGAAATACGATGTTTATTTACAACAAGACGGTTTTTTGGATAAGGAGCTTATTACCGTTGATAATTTAGATAAATCCCAACGCCCAATCAATCAAAAATGGAGTTGGGACCGCATTCTGCGTTCGCCCTATATTAAACAGGCAGATATACTCCAAGGCTTCTATCTTTTTGAGGATCAATTTACATTAGAGGAGTTGCAGCGGCATTTCGATTTTTACGAACCTTTTACAGTGCATGAATCTTCGCTTTCACCATGTGTACATAGTATACAGGCTGCAAAATTGGATAGAATGGAACAGGCATACAAATTTTATCTGCGGACCTCAAGGTTAGATCTTGATGATTATAATAAGGAAGTCGAAGAGGGGCTTCATATTACCTCAATGGCAGGAACATGGATGAGTATTGTTGAAGGTTTTGGAGGCCTTAGGATTCTAGAAGATAAATTATCATTTACGCCCAGAATACCAAAAGGGTGGAAGTCTTATTCGTTTAAAATAAACTTCAGAAATAGAATACTAAAGGTTATAGTAACTAAAGAAGAAACAAAATTTAAATTAGAAGGTAGCGAGCAAATGTCAATTCGTTTGAATGGTCAACGTCTAGAATTAAGGCCTCATGAGGAAATTTCAGCCTAAAATGAACAATTTTGGAATCTATCCTATAATTTTTTTTGCAATCTTGATAATTCATGGTTGTACTACCAATAAAGAAAATCAACCCATGTCATCCGAATCAGAGAAAAAGAAAAAAGATGTAATATATCAGGTGTTCCCGAGACTTTTTGGAAATACAAATACCACCAACAAATCTTGGGGTACGATTGATGAAAACGGGGTTGGAAAGTTTTCTGATTTCTCTGATAAGGCGCTTAAAGAAATCAAGGATTTGGGAGTTACATATATTTGGTATACTGGTGTTCCGCACCATGATGTTATCGCGGATTATACTGCCTATGGAATTTCAAATGATGACCCAGACATTGTCAAAGGTAGAGCTGGGTCACCATATGCCGTTAAGGACTACTATAATGTAAATCCTGATTTAGCCAATAATCCCGGGAAAAGATTAACCGAGTTTAAAAGTTTGATAGATCGCACCCATAAAGCCGGACTCAAATTATTGATTGATATTGTCCCTAATCATGTAGCCAGAAATTATGAGGGAAAATCAACTCCAGAGGGGCTTAAACCTTTTGGTGCAAATGATGACAATACTGTTGAGTACCTGAGGGATAATAATTTCTATTACATTCCCAATGAGGCGTTCAAGGTTCCTGAATGGCAAAACGGATATTTGCCGCTGGGAGGGCTATCACACCCTTTGGCGGATGGAAAGTTTGATGAGACTCCTGCAAAATGGACGGGTAATGGGTCTCGCTTGGCACAACCCAATATGAACGATTGGTACGAAACTGTAAAAGTAAATTATGGTGTTAAACCAGATGGTTCGTATGATTTTGATGTGTTGCCTAATGAGTTTGATAGAAAGGACTTCAAAGAGCATTATGCTTTTTGGTCAACCAAACAAGTTCCTGATTCTTGGAAAAAATTTAAGGACATTGCCCTGTATTGGATAGAAATGGGAGTTGACGGATTTCGGTTTGATATGGCTGAAATGGTGCCTGTGGAATTTTGGAGCTATATGAATTCCAACATAAAAATGAAAAACGTTGATGCCTTTCTTTTGGCCGAAGTATATAACCCACAATTGTATCGTGATTATATTCATAAGGGTAAAATGGACTATCTCTACGATAAAGTTGAGATGTACGATTCTTTAAAGCATATTATGCAAGGTCATGGCTGGACCGACCATATCCCGGTAGTAAAGAATAATTTAAAGGATATTGAGCACCATATGCTTCATTTTCTGGAGAATCATGATGAACAGCGAATTGCAAGTCACGATTTTGTAGGTGATGCAAAAAAGGGAAAACCGGCTATGGTAGTCTCAGCCACAATTAGCACATCGCCAACTATGATATATTTTGGGCAAGAAGTTGGGGAGCCTGGAAATGAAAATGCCGGATTTGGACAACCAACACGTACCTCCATTTTTGATTATATCGGTGTTCCCCATCTTCAACGCTGGGTAAATGATAAGAAATTTGACGGTGGCCAACTTTCCAAAGAAGAAAAAGATCTTCGGGATTTTTATAAAAGACTACTCAATTTTACAATAAATAGCGATGCCCTAATGGGTAATTATGAAGATATTCATTATTACAATCGGGATCATACCGAGAATTATAACCATCGTGTATTATCCTATGTGCGCTGGTCTGAAAACGAAAAATTGATTGTGGTTGCTAATTTTGATTCGAATGAAAACTATAGGTTTGAACTGAAAATCCCGAAAGACATAATCAATAAATGGGGATTAAAAGAAGGCTCCTATGCAGCTGTAGAGCAATTATATAGCCAGAAAAATACTTCACTTGAAGTTAAAGATGGAATTGGGATCATGAAGATTGAAATTGAACCTTTGGAATCGTTTATTTTTAAAATTCAATAAAAAAGGCAATGCCTATTGCATTGCCTTTTTGATGGCTCCTATAAAATTTAGTCGCTTTTTTTGGTGGTTGCTTTATAGACCAGGGCTATAACAGCGCCTATAATTCCATAAAATATAATCTCAAGAACGCCTTCGGCAATATGACCTGTAAGGTCCATTAGGTCGTTGACTCCATAATTTAGCAATCCCATGCCAAATCCTGTAAAAACACCTACCCAAATACCGAATTTGAACCCTTCTTTGGCATTATGAACGCCCCTGGCCCATTTCCCATAAATTGAACTTAAGGCAAATGCCCCGATCAAATTACCCAAAGCTACAAAAAGCATATCGGGTGTTTCCTTCATAAAATTGTTCAAGGTATGCCCTTCAAAAAAATCTTCTGTGGCAAAACCCCAAATTGCGTAGCCTAAAAAGAACATAACAAGAAAGCCGGCCAAACTGGCAAGTAAATTTTGTTTTGTGAACATAAGTTTTGTGTTTAATTGGTTGTTGCTATAAATATAATTAAAAATACCGTAGAGATAGAAAAATTAATTTTTTACCTAGCTGATATACTGCGTGTTATGAAATTTTAAAGAATAAGTTATATAAAGTGCCCATATCTGTTTTCCAAATTATATTACCCTTTGTATCTTTGAAGAATAATAGTTTGGTATGAAATATTTTACAAGAATTCAACTGCTTTTACTTTGCTTAATTTTGTTACAAAGTTGTGGTATGAAAGAAAAGCCATTGGTTATCGGTCACAGAGGAGCTATGGGGCATGAAACGGAAAATACGATGGCCTCAGTTAAAAAGGCACTTGATTTGAACGTTGATATGATAGAAATTGATGTATTTCGAATCAAAAGTGGGGAAGTTGCTGTTTTTCACGATCAATATGTAAATCGTCTTGCCAATGGAGGAGGGAATATAGAAGAGTACGATTTTTTTGAATTAAGAAAATTAATCTTGGATGGTAATCATAGAATTCCCATTCTTCAGGATGTTCTTAAACTAATAGATAATAAGGTTCGTTTAAATATTGAGCTAAAGGGTCATAATACTGCAAATGCTGTAAACCACATTGTAAGCTTCTATGTTAAAGAAAGAGGTTGGTCCTTGGATAATTTCTTGATTTCAAGTTTTAAATGGGAGGAATTAAGGGAGATTAGGAAATTGAATAAAGATATCCCGATTGCCATTTTAACGCAAAAAAATCCGTTGGATGCAATTGATATTGCTAAAGAACTGAATGCCGAAGCCATAAATCCAAATTTCGAAAAATTAGATTTAGCGGTGGCAACCAAAATCCAGGAAGCAGGTTTTAAAATTTATACTTGGACCGTTAATGAACCTTCAGACATAGAACTGGCAAAGTCATGGTCTGTTGATGGTATTATTACCAATTTCCCTGAACGAGTGAAATAATGTACGATGTACTCATTGTTGGGGGAGGTGCTTCAGGATTTTATGCGGCCATCAATATTGCCGAGGCGAACACCAATCTTAAAATTGCCATTTTAGAGAGAGGTAAGGAAGTACTCCAAAAGGTCAAGATTTCTGGAGGTGGCCGATGTAATGTCACAAATTCCGAAACAGAACCAAAAGAATGGGTCAAAAATTATCCACGCGGGGAGAAAGAACTCTTAGGACCCTTTTACACATACAATAATCAGGATACAATACAGTTTTTCGAATCAAGGGGAGTGCAATTAAAAACGGAAGAAGACGGAAGGGTATTTCCAGTATCTGATTCTTCCCAAACCATTATCGATTGTCTTTTGAATGAGACGGCTCGTTTGGGCATCAAAGTATTTAGACAAAGCTCAGTAACCCAGATTGAACCGTTATCGAATGATGATCATGGAAGTTTTTGGAAAATAACCGCAATTAATAATCAATATCAATGTAAAAAGGTATTGCTCACTACTGGGAGCAACCCAAAAATTTGGAAGTTGATTGAAGGCTTAGGCCATAAAATAGTTCCACCTGTGCCATCTTTGTTCACATTTAATATCAGGGATGAACGTATTTCAGGCATCCAAGGTGTTAGTACGCACGCAAGAGTAGATGTGCTCACAAAGCCAACCATTACACCAGAAATCACTTTGAAATCAAAAAGCAAGAAGGCAGAAAAACCCCTCTTAAGCGCAGAAGGACCATTATTGGTAACGCATTGGGGCTTAAGTGGCCCGGTCATATTAAAATTATCGGCATGGGGTGCTATTGTCTTGAATGATTTAAAATATAAATTTCCGATTCGTATAAATTGGTTGCCGGAGTATAATCAAGGATCTGTATTATCCTTGTTGATGGAAATCAAGGAAATTGAAGCAAGAAAAACAGTGCTAAGAACAAAAGTTGTTGAAATTCCTAAGCGGTTATGGTCCAATCTGGTGAAGGCATCAGGAATTACCCAAGACGAAAAATGGGCCGATGTTACTAAAGAAAAATTACAAAATTTGGCAAATCAATTGACCAACGGTAGGTTTATGGTCGAAGGCAAAAGTACTTTTAAAGAAGAATTTGTAACAGCCGGTGGCATTGACCTAAGAGAAATAAATTTTAAAACATTTGAAAGCAAGATTCATAAGAATCTATTTTTTGCAGGAGAGGTTATTAATGTTGATGCCATTACTGGCGGATTCAATTTTCAAAATGCATGGACAGGTGGTTATATCGCCGCTCAGGGAATTACAAATAATGGATAGAACAATGATAACATACATTGCACTTTTAAGGGGAATCAATGTAGGCGGTCATAAGAAAATCAAAATGGCCGATTTACGACTTCTTCTTGAAGGGTTGGGATATAAGGATGTCATGACCTATATACAAAGTGGTAATGTTGTTTTCAAAAGTGAGGTCAAGGATCATAGAAAACACCAAAATCAAATTTCAGAAGCCATCAAAAACCACTATGGATTTGAAGTGCCCGTTTTGGTTAAGACCAGAACCGAAATCGACACAATCTTGGAAAATAATCCATATAATGACCCTGAAGATCTTGCTAGTAATAAAATCTATTTCGTTCTATTGCAAGAAATACCACGGAAAGAAGACATTGAAACTACATCGACGATATTTTTTGAAAATGAAAAATTCATCATCACCCCAGAATGTGTTTTTATACGATATGATTTGGGTGCGGGAAAAGCTAAATGCGGTATCAAATTTTTTGAATCTAAATTGAAGGTTGCTACAACATCCCGGAATTATAGGACCATGACTAAGTTATTGGAACTATCTTCCCATTAATTCAACTCCCAGATTTTATAATTCAAAGCTGTTGCAAAGCATACCCATAGCAAATAGGGTACAAGTAACCAGGCAGCGGTTTTGCTTACGATCCTAAACCAGCGTACGGTCAGAACAAGTAAAATGAGCAAGGTAATAATTACCACAAGTGCCCAAAATGGTTCTTTAAAACCAAAGAAAACAATACTCCATGAGGCATTTAAAAGTAGTTGAAACCCAAAATGATATAACGCCGTCTTGACCCATAAATGGTGAAAACCTTTAGACCAAACCAAGCCAGCGGCCACCCCCATCATAATATAAAGCAGAGTCCATACTGGGGCGAACACCCAATTAGGAGGGTTAAAACTGGGCTTATTTAAAGTCATGAACCAATCATTGACCGAACTCTGTGTAGCGAAACCGGATAGAAAGCCTATGACCAGACATACGCTTACAGCAATAGCGATATAGGTTAGTTTTCTTATTCAATTGGTTGGAGATTATCCTCTAAAATAGTGATTAAATCTTATGGGTGCCATTCAAACCACTTAAAAACTATCTTTGCATAAATTCTTTTTCAATGACCATTAAAGATTTCATTCCTTTAAAATACAATCACCAAATTCAAGAAGGAAAGGTAACCTATAAAGCTCCAAGTAATATTGCTCTGATTAAATATTGGGGTAAAAAGGCGGATCAAATTCCGGCCAATCCCTCAATAAGTTTTACGTTGGATGCCTGCGCAACAACGACATCAATTTCCTACTCTAAATTGAATGATAAGGGTAATGATTTTTCTTTTGAATTATTATTTGAAGGAAAGCCCAGGGAAGATTTTAAACCCAAAATTCAAACTTTTTTTACTCGAATTGAAGAATATGTGCCTTTTTTAAAGGAATATCATCTCAAAATAGAAACCTCAAATTCCTTTCCGCATAGTAGTGGAATTGCCTCTTCAGCTAGCGGGATGGCTGCCTTGGCATTGTGCCTATTAAACATAGAAAAAGAAATGAACCCAGAGATGGATGATGACTTCTTTAATCATAAAGCATCTTTCTTGGCACGCTTGGGGTCTGGGAGTGCCTGTCGGAGCATTGAAGGGGATGTAATCCAGTGGGGGGATCATAAAGATACAGAAGGTAGCTCCGACTTATATGGTATCAAGTATCCTTATAATGTGCATCAAGTATTTCAAAAATATCATGACACAATACTTCTAGTAGATAAAGGCCAAAAACAAGTTAGCAGTACAGTAGGCCACAATTTAATGCATAATCATCCATTTGCAGAACAAAGATTCGGCCAAGCGCATGAAAATCTGTCTAAATTAAAAGCCATTTTTGCCACAGGAAATTTAAATGATTTTATAAAAGTTGTTGAAAGTGAAGCGCTGACCTTACACGCCATGATGATGACCAGTATGCCCTATTTTATTTTGATGAAACCAAATACCTTACAAATCATCAATAGAATATGGGAGTTTAGAGCGTCTTCCAAAACCCATGTTTGTTTCACATTGGATGCTGGTGCGAATGTTCATGTGTTATATCCCGAAAATGAGAAAGAGGAAGTTTACCAATTTATTAAGGATGAGTTAGTTGCATTTTGTGAAAACGGACAGTATATTTGCGACAGAATTGGTTTCGGAGCTAAAAAAGTGTAACTTTTAAACAAAATTAGTGATTTCAAACGGTACATTTAATAATTCCGAATCATTGTAAAGCCTATGAAAGGACCATTGTTTTATTCTAAAATCCTACTTTTTGGGGAATATGGTATCATTAAGGATTCCAAAGGACTATCTATCCCTTATAACTTTTTTAAAGGGGCTTTGAAAAAAGATGAAGACCCTTCGGAAGCGGCAATAAAATCTAACAGTTATTTGAAGGACTTTGTTTCGTATTTAGAGCATGTTCAAATTGAAGAACCACAATTGGTGTCCTTTGATTTAGCAACTTTAAGGAATGATGTGAACGCGGGAATGTATTTTGATAGTTCAATACCACAAGGATATGGTATTGGCAGTAGTGGTGCATTAGTAGCGGCTATTTATGATAAATATGCACAGGATAAAATCACTGTGCTTGAAAATCTTACTCGTGAAAAACTTCTAAGGTTAAAAGCAATTTTCGGAAAAATGGAATCGTTTTTCCATGGTAAATCCTCAGGTTTAGATCCACTGAACAGCTATTTGAGTTTGCCCATCTTGATTAATTCCCAAGACAACATAGAATCTACCAGTATCCCTTCCCAAAACAAAGAGGGGAAAGGAGCCGTATTTTTATTGGACAGTGGTTCTACAGGAGAAACAGCTCCTATGGTACAATTGTTCATGGAAAAAATGAAGCATGAGGGTTTTAGGCATATGTTGAAAGACCAATTTATTAAACATACAGATGCCTGTGTGGAGGATTTCATTAATGGGAACGTAAAATCGCTATTCGGAAATTTAAAACAATTGTCTCATG
Organism: uncultured Flavobacteriaceae bacterium; assembly: GCA_963768235.1. Classification (GTDB taxonomy): domain Bacteria; phylum Bacteroidota; class Bacteroidia; order Flavobacteriales; family Flavobacteriaceae; genus Maribacter_A. Next base: position 97,886 of record CAVYHF010000007.1, on the reverse strand, counting down.
TGGTTTTGGATAATTTTAAACCCATGATTCCGGCTAAATTCCATCAACTTTGGAAACAGGGTATAGATACCAATGACTACTATCTAAAACTTTGTGGTTCAGGCGGTGGTGGATATATTTTGGGTTTTACGCAAGATATCGACAGGGCAAAAAACGCACTGAAAGACTACAATTTAGAAGTGGTTTACAACTTCTAAAAATTCAATAATGCTTAGTAGAAAGAACAAGCTCTTACTTTTAAAGTTTTTGAGTCTGTTTTCTATTGTTCGTGGTTATAATATTTTAATGATAACCCTGGCACAATACTTAGCATCGATTTATATTCTTGCGCCTAATTTACCTCTTCGAAGCGTAATATTGGACCTTAATCTTTTTTTCATAGTGCTATCATCCTCTTTGGTGATTGCAGGGGGGTACATTATCAACAATTTTTATGATTCGGAAAAAGATCTGATCAATAAACCCAGAAAAAGTATGTTGGATCGATTGGTTAGTCAGCGCACTAAATTATCTGCATATTTTATATTGAATTTTTTAGCAGTTTTTTTTGCTAGTTATGTTTCATTTAGGGCGGTCTTCTTTTTCGCAGCGTACATATTTGGAATATGGTTTTATTCCCATAAATTAAAAAAAGTACCCTTTCTTGGCAATTTTATTTCGGCTACATTGGCAATTGCACCATTCTTTGCGGTTTTCGTCTATTATAAGAATTTTGAAACGGTCATTTTTGTTCATGCCATGTTTCTCTTTTTGTTGATTTTGGCTCGAGAAATGATTAAGGATATGGAAAATATAGCTGGTGATATGGCCCAGAATTACAAGACAATACCAGTTTTATACGGTTCAAGATTTTCAAAGGCATGTATAACGATATTGATTTTATTGACGCTAATACCTTCGCTTTTATTGATCAATTATTTTGATGTAGGCTATATGTATCTCTACTTTATCGGTTGCATTATATTATTGGTTCTTTTCATAATCCAACTTTGGAATTCAAGTACTAAAATGCATTATATATGGCTGCATAATATTTTGAAATTTATAATCATTGTAGGGGTTTTTAGTATCTTATTAATCAATATAGACCTTGTTTTAAACCGTATTTTATAATGGAAAATTTATTAAAAGTAGCTCTCGCCCAAATTTCTCCGGTGTGGTTGAATAAATCTGAAACTATAAAAAAAATTGAGGCAACCATTGAAGAAGTGGCTAAGGAAAAGACGGAATTGGTCGTTTTTGGTGAGGCGCTTTTACCAGGTTACCCGTTTTGGTTGGCCTTAACCAATGGAGCTGCATGGGATTTAAAAATAAATAAGGAACTGCATGCCCATTATGTTCGCAACTCTATTCAGATTGAAGCTGGGGAGCTGAAATCTATTTGCCAGCTTGCCAAAAAATATAAAATAGCCATTTACTTAGGGATCATCGAACGTGCTAAAGATCGTGGCGGACACAGCTTGTATTGTTCTTTGGTATATATTGATCAAAATGGCGATATAAAATCCGTACACCGAAAGTTACAACCGACCTATGATGAAAGATTAACCTGGTCACCTGGTGATGGTAACGGGTTACAAGTACATTCCTTGAAGCAATTTACAGTTGGCGGTCTTAATTGTTGGGAAAATTGGATGCCATTGCCGAGAACGGCCTTATATGGTCAAGGTGAGAATTTGCATATTGCCGTATGGCCAGGAAGCGAAAACAATACAAAGGATATTACAAGGTTTATTGCTCGGGAATCCCGCAGCTATGTAATTTCAGTTTCCTCATTGATGAAAAAAGAGGACTTCCCCATAGATACTCCGCATATTGATGAAATTTTAAACAAAGCACCTGATGTACTTGCTAATGGAGGTTCCTGTATTGCTGGCCCCGATGGGGAATGGTTGGTAGAGCCAATTCGTCATAAGGAAGGGCCCATTTATCATACGTTGGATTTTAACCGAGTATATGAAGAACGCCAGAATTTTGACCCAGTTGGACATTACTCAAGACCAGATGTAACAAAGCTTACTGTAAATCGCGAAAGGCAATCTACCGTGGCCTTCGAGGATTGATATTTATATCCCATTCCTATGCAGGCAGGAATTCATTTCATTACCTTTGCAAAAATTTAAAGCGTTATGGGGAGGTCAGATTCAAACAAAGGCAAAAAATCTACAGGAAGGGAAGGAGGAACCTTTCGTAAGAAAAGCTATGCACGGGGAGATGGGCCTATAAAAAAGAAATCCGCACCCAAACAACCCTCTAATCCAGATTTGATTCGCTTGAACAAATACGTTGCCAACTCAGGTGTATGTTCCCGTAGGGATGCCGATATCTATATAGCTGCTGGTAATATTACCGTCAATGGTAAAGCCATAACCGAGATGGGCTATAAAGTGAAGAAAACCGATGTGGTAAAATTCGATGGCCGCTTGCTAAATCCGGAAAAGAAGGAATATGTACTGTTGAATAAACCTAAGGACTTTTCGACAACGGTTAGGGATGAACGTGGAAGGCGTAATGTAAATGGATTGATTTCGAATGCGTCAAAGTCAACATTGTTACCTGTTGATAAGATGGACAAAGATGCCACTGGACTTTTATTGTTCACTAATGACGGGGACATGACCAAGCGTTTGAAAAGCCCTAAAAATGGACTTCGTAAAATATATCATGTTGTACTGAACAAAGACCTTCGCAGTGCTGATTTAAAGAAAATACAGGATGGGGTTGTCTTGGATGAAAAACCTGTTCGAGTTCAAGAAATAAGCTTTATCGACAATGCCCCAAAGCGGGAAGTTGGTATAGAGATATATAGCTCAAAAAACAAGGTTGTAAATCGTATTTTTGAACATTTGGAATATGAAGTGGCTAGAATAGATCGTGTTTCCTATGCTGGATTGACCAAAAAAGACCTGCCTCGAGGACATTGGCGCTATTTGACGGATCAGGAGGTTATTAATTTGGGGATGATCAAGTAAGTTTTTTCATTTTCTCCCGAATCTCCTCTAAACACAAATTGCCCAAACTACCTTCATGGGTATGTTCAATATCCCGTTTTGGAGTGAAAGTACCTTCGTTGATTTCCATACCCATTTTTTTATACGCATCGCGAAATGGCATTCCGTTTTGAACTAATTCGTTCAAGGTGTCTACACTAAATAGGTAGTCGTATTTTGGGTTTTCCAAAATATTTTGGTTCACCTTTATTTCCTTTAGGCTAAAAGTCAAAATCTCCAAACAAGCTTTTAAATCTTGGATTGCAGGAACAATGACTTCCTTGACCAATTGTAGATCTCGGTGATAACCGCTAGGAAGGTTATTGGTGATCAAGGTCAATTGATTGGGAACGGCCTGTAGCTTATTACATTTAGCACGCACCAATTCAAAAACATCAGGATTCTTCTTATGTGGCATAATACTGCTGCCCGTAGTCAATTCATCTGGGAATGAAATGAAATCAAAATTTTGGTTCATGTAGAGGCAAATATCCATTGCCATTTTAGATAAGGTGCCCGCTATACTGCTCATTCCAAAAGCTGTGGCTTTTTCAACCTTACCGCGCCCTATTTGGGCAGCTACCACATTGAATTTTAAAGTCTCAAAACCCATTTCTTTGCTGGTAAAGCTTCTGTCTATAGGGAAAGAACTCCCATAACCGGCAGCACTACCTAAGGGATTTTGATCCGCTACCTTAAACGCGGCATCGATAAAATAAAGATCATCAATCAAACTTTCGGCGTAGGCAGAAAACCACAGCCCGAATGAGGAGGGCATGGCTATTTGCAAATGGGTATAACCAGGAAGCAATACTTCTTTATGCTGTTCCGCCAAATCCATTAGCAAATTAAAGAGCGTAACAGTCTCACTTTTAATTTCCATCAACTCACTTTTCAAATAGAGATGCATGGCCACTAATACTTGGTCATTTCTAGATCGTGCCGTGTGAATTTTTTTTCCTGTATCCCCTAACCTTTCAGTAAGTAGAAATTCAATTTTGGAATGCATATCCTCAAAAGTATCCTCGATGGTGAACGATCCCTCTTCAATGGTCAATGCAATATTGTCTAATTCTTTGACTAGGGAAATTGTCTCATCATTGGTCAACAACCCAATTTTCCCCAACATTTTGGCATGGGCCTTTGAGGCAATCACGTCATACTTGGCAAGGAGCAAATCCAATTCCCTATCATTACCAACGGTAAAATGATCTATTTTTTGATCTGTACTGAATCCTTTTTCCCAAAGTTTCATAGTTTTTGTCTTTTATGTAATTCCTGCTATATTAGAAATCCGTTTAATAATTTAATATATAAGTCAATGCCTTCTTCAATCTCATATACATAAATAAATTCGTCTGCAGAGTGTGAACGGGGGCTATCTCCAGGCCCTAACTTCATCGATTGACAAGTCAGGGCAGCTTGGTCTGATAGCGTTGGTGAGCCATAGGTATTGCGACCTAACTTGATTCCCGATTTTACCAAAGGATGGTTTTTATCAATTGAGGATGAATTTAATCTTAAAGAGCGTTCTTGCAATTCACAAGGTGCTTGTTTTTTTAAAACATCGGCCACTTCCTTGTTGCTGTAGCAGTCATTTACGCGGACATCGATAACTAGATCCGTATGGGCGGGCACCACATTGTGTTGGCTTCCTGCATTTATCTGTGTGACTGTTAATTTAACCGCTCCTAAGGCCTCTGAAACCTTATCAAACTTATAATTCTTGAACCAATCAAGCACCTCAATGGTCTTGTAAATGGAATTGTCCTCATTAGGATGTGCAGCATGTGACGGAGTGCCTTTTATCACAGCATCGAAAACCACCAATCCTTTTTCTGCAATAGCCAACTGCATCAACGTTGGTTCTCCTACTATAGCGACATCAATTTTTGGCAAAATAGGAAGTAAGGCCCTTAGGCTTTTTGGTCCAGCATTTTCTTCTTCAGCAGAAGCTACCATCAATAGGTTATGGGTCAAATTTGCTGATTCATAAAAGTATGTGAATGTTGCCATTAAAGAGACTAAGGCCCCACCAGCATCATTGCTGCCCAATCCATATAATTTTCCATCCTCAATTTGTGGGTCAAACGGGTCCCGAGTATAGGCTTTATTTGGCCTCACGGTATCATGGTGTGAGTTCAATAAAAGTGTTGGCTTAGTGTTATCCCAATGTTTATTCTTGGCAATGACATTATTGTTTTCCCTCTGAAATGGAATGTCAAAATCTTCGAACCAAGCTTCAATGGCCTCAGCCGTATGGTGTTCTTCCCCGGAAAATGATCGAATGGAGATAAGCTCTTTTAATAGCTCAATAGCTTTTTCAGTAAGCAGTTGTTGATCCATTTTCATAAGGTTAAGGTTGTAAATAAATTTGAACCTGTCTCTAACATGGAAATATTGCCAATACAAACTTTGTCGACATTTTGTTGCAAAGCATAAAAACAATTCTCTATTTTCGGAAGCATACCGTCCGTAATGATGTTCTGTTCCAATAGGTCATTATAGCTATGGGTATCGATATGTTTTATGACGGATTCCTCATCTTCAACATTCGATAATACTCCTTTTTTCTCAAAGCAATAGTATAAGGTAGTATGATATTTATAACTCATCCCTATGGCCAATTCCGAAGCAATCGTATCTGCATTGGTATTCAATAATTGACCTTTACCGTCATGGGAAATGGCACAAAACACGGGTGTTAAATTAGACTGAAGCAAAGTGCTTATAAGTTCAGAATTAATTCCATCAATATCACCGACAAATCCAAAATCAATTTCCTTTACAGGTCTTTTATGGCCCTGAATAGAGTTGCCATCTGCCCCGCTAAGTCCAATGGCATTCGTTCCCAAAGCTTGTAATTTGGCCACAATATTCTTATTTGTGAGTCCTCCATAGACCATAGTAATGACCTCTAGACTTTTGCCGTCTGTAATTCGCCTACCATTTGTCATTTTCGATTCAATACCCAATTGGGATGCTAATTTTGTCGCCAATTTACCCCCTCCATGAACCAATATTTTAGGCTCTTCCAATTTGGAAAAATTCAAAAGAAATTGGTCAAGTTCAATTTCGTTTTCAATTACATTTCCACCAATTTTAACTATGGATAGTTTTTGCTTCATTTTAAATTCTCTAAAATCTTTTTCAGTACAATTTGAGCCGCATAGGTTCTATTATCGGCCTGTTCTATGACTAAAGATTTATTACTATCAAGAACGGCATCCTCCACGACAACATTCCTTCGTACCGGTAGACAATGCATAAATTTGGCATCACCCAGCTTTTCTTTGGTAATCATCCAATTTTGGTCTTGGTTCAAAACCTTACCATAATCAGCATAACTACTCCAATTTTTCACATATACAAAATCAGCATTTTCAAGTGCTTTCCTTTGGTCATATTCGATTTGTGAATTATTAGTTATTGTAGGGTCCAGTTCATATCCCTTAGGGTGTGTGATCACAAAATCAGCATCTTGTCTTTGCATCATTTGTATAAATGAATTGGCAACGGCATGGGGCAGGGCTTTGGGATGGGGCGCCCAAGACAATACCACTTTTGGTTTGGCCTTATTGGAATTTTCGGCCAATGTAATGGCATCGGTCAAAGCCTGCAATGGGTGTCCAACAGAACTTTCCATATTTACAATGGGAACAATGGCGTATTTTTTAAAACCTTTCAATACTACTTCCGCTTCGTCCTTTTCTTTATCCGTCAACGATGCAAAAGCTCTAATCCCGATAATATCACAGTATTGGGAAACCACCTTGGCAGCTTCTTTAATATGTTCCGATGTACCTTGATCCATTATGGTGCCATCGCCATATTCCAAAGCCCAACCTTCATTGCCAAAGTTCATTACTATGACTTCCATTCCTAAATTCATAGCTGCCTTTTGGGTACTCAATCGGGTCCTTAGACTGTTATTGAAGAACAACAACCCGATGGTTTTATTTTTACCCAACGATTTTGATTGTAACGGCTCATTTTTTAAGGCCCTTGCCTCATCAACCCAATCAGAAAGTGAATCAATATCGTCTATAGAGAGGTAGTGTTGCATTATTTTATTTTAGTATGGTTACTCTTGCCAGTTATAGCATCTGTAATGAAATTGTCTTTTAACCCGTTTATGATCCAGGTTTCGATACCTGCTGTTTGGGCAATGATGGCGGCTTCGATTTTTGATTGCATTCCACCCGTACCGAGGGATGATTTTGAAGCACTGATTTCTTTTTGCAATTTTTGAATTCCAGAAACTGTGGCAATCGTTACCGGTTTGTTATTTTCAATGGATTCCTTGGTGTAAACCCCATCGGTATTGGTAGCAATCATCAATAGATCAACTTGTAAAAGAGCAGCAGCTAAAGCAGCCAATTTATCATTATCACCAAATTGAATTTCATCAGTGGCTACTGTATCATTTTCATTAATAATGGGAATGAAGTTATTTGCTACTAGAACATTAATGGTATTCTTAATGTTCGCCTTGGCATCTAAATTATCAAAATCGGAATAGGATAAGAGACATTGGGAGGTTGACAAGCCCAATTCCCTAAAATTTTCTTGAAAAATTCGCATCAAGTGTGGTTGTCCAATGGCTGCCAATGCCTGTTTCACATCTATGGCAGCCCCATTATGTTCTAATTTCACGAACTGTTTGGCAGCAGCAATGGCTCCCGAACTAACGATAATAAACTCGTATTTATCTTTCAACGCTGCAATCTGTCTTCCAATATCCTCTATTTTACCCCGGGATATCTGATCCGTTTCCTTGGTTAAGGTATTGGACCCTATTTTTAATAAGATTCTTTTCTTCTTCATAATTATCTTATTTGTCCATTACCTTTTATATACCATTTGTTGGTCACCAAATGTTGTAAGCCAATAGGGCCTCTTTGGTGCAATTTATCGGTACTTATTGCGAGTTCGCCACCCAGACCAAATTGACCACCATCTGTAAATCGTGTTGATGCATTATGGTAAACCGCAGCGGAATCAACATTATTCATAAAATAAGAAGCGGTTTCGTCATTTTCGGTAAGGATAGCTGCTGAATGCCCTCCCCCATAAAGATTGATTTTATCGATAGCATCTTCCATATCCTTTACTTCACCAAGAAGAATCTTATAATCCAAAAACTCTTCATACCAAACAGATTCATCTGTGATTTTGGAAACGTCTTCCAAGCTAGATAAGTGATTGTCAGCCAATATGGTTACGTTGCTTTCTTTCAATAAGGCAATGAGTTTTTTGGTAAAAGCCTCTTTATTCATCAAATCAGTATTTATCAATACTTTATCCAAAGCATTACAAGCGGATATTTTGGTTGTCTTTGCATTAATGATAATATCCAATGCCATTTGCTGATTAGCTTCAGTATCTACATAAACAAAATTATTGCCCCTGCCGCTTACAATTACAGGGCATATAGCGTGTTGTTTTACAAATGCAATCAACTTTTCACCACCACGGGGAACAATCAAATCGATTTTTTGAGTGGGGTTTTCTAAAAATTTTTGAGTCTCACTTCGATTATATTGTAGATAAGTCACCCAATCTTTTGAAACCTGGTGTTCTGATAAAGCCTTGTGCCATAAATCAACCAGAAGCAAATTACTATTCAACGACTCCTTACCCCCTTTCAATAATATTCTATTGCCAGATTTAAAGGCTATTCCAGCAGCTTCGATTGTTACATCAGGTCTAGATTCATAAATGATTAGTACTGTTCCAAAGGGAGCCGTTCTATTGCTGATTTGCAATCCATTTTCATGCTCAAATTGAAACCGTTCTATGTTCAAAGGGTCATTCAGCTGCGCCAATTCCTTTAGGGATGTTATCATCCCATTAATTTTATCGTCATCAACTTTTAGGCGGTCATACATGGCAATATCATCACCAATGTAAGCTTCCAAATCTTCTTTGTTAGCTTCCAAAAGGGCACTTTTCTCCTTTTTTATCCATTCGATCATGGAATTAAGGACTGCATTACGTTTATCTATGTTCAACATTAAATTCATGACAATGCCATTTTTAGTTTCTCAAAAAATAGGTCCATATCGGTTTTTGTGATATTCAAAGCAGGTAGAATTCGTAAAACGTGTTTGTCTTTAGCCCCACCGGTGAAAAGATGTTGCTCGTAAATCAGTTTTTTACGAAGCGCTGCCACTTCAAAATCAAATTCCAATCCTAACATTAATCCCTTTCCTTTGGTTCTTATTACTTGAGGAATTTCCTTTGCCTTTTCCAAAAAATAATTACCAAGTTCTTCTGCATTTTCCACTAATCCTTCATTTTCGATAACTTCAAGAACAGCCAAAGTTGCCACACAGGCAAGATGATTGCCACCAAATGTAGTGCCTAATTGTCCATAAGAAGCATTGATTCTTTCATGAATCAAAACACCACCTACCGGAAACCCATTTCCCATTCCTTTTGCTATGGTAATGATATCTGGATTAATTTCATGGTGCTGAAACGCAAAGAATTTTCCACTTCGCCCAAAACCGGACTGTACCTCATCGGCTATAAGCACTACATGGTTTTCTTTGCATAATTTTTCAACTTGCCGGAAAAATTTACTTGAAGGTTCATCCAACCCACCTACTCCTTGAATAGATTCCAAAATTACCGCACATACATCTCCTTTATTAATTTCAATTTCAAAGGCTGTTAAATCATTAAAAGGTAAAAAAGTCACCTTTTGTTGTTTGTTAATAGGAGCGTTTATCTTTTGGTTATCCGTAGTGGCCACTGCAGCCGAGGTCCTACCATGAAAACTATTATTGAAAGCTATAACCCGTGATTTACCGGTTTGGAAGGATGCCATTTTCAAGGCATTTTCATTGGCTTCAGCACCAGAATTACAAAGAAATAGATTGTAATCCTCGCAACCTGAGACTTTCCCAAGTTTAGTTGCCAATTGTACCTGAAGCGGATTGTGTACAGCATTGCTATAAAACCCAATTTTGTCTAATTGCTCTTTTAATCGTTTTACATAAAGTGGGTGGGCGTGACCAATTGATATGACGGCATGTCCTCCGTAAAAATCCAGGTATTCCTTTCCTTTATCATCAGTAACGACAATTCCTTTCGCAGAAACAGGTGTTACATCATATAGAGGGTATACATCGAATAGTTTCATTGGTTCGCTTTTTTAAACTCACTTATTTTTTCAAATGAAGCTACAATACCTTGGATAAGTGATGAACTTAAGCCTTGGTGTTCCATTTCGTTCAATCCTTGTATTGTACAACCCATAGGAGTGGTTACTTTATCAATTTCTTCTTCAGGATGATGTCCAGAAGCAATTAAGAGCCCAGCCGCCCCATCGCAGGTATGCATTGCCAATTCCTGAGCTTCTTTGGCATCAAAACCTAATTGAATGGCCCCTTGGGTAGTAGCTCGGATCAAACGCATCCAAAACGCGATTCCACTCGCACATATAACCGTTGCGGCCTGCATCTGCTCCTCTGGAATCTCCATGGAATGCCCCATTCGGTTAAAAATGGCCTTGGCCAATTCTATTCGCTTCTTGCCCTTTTCATTGGCGCAAATACAGGTCATAGATTTTCCAACTGAAATTGCTGTGTTGGGCATGCTGCGGATGATGTTCTGATTTTTGCCAATGATACTTTCGATGTTTTCAATGCTGAAACCGGTGATAGTTGAAATGATCACATGATTTTCGGTAAGTAGATTTTTTACCTCTTCCAACAATTTTCCAATATGCAAGGGTTGTACGGCAAAGATTAAAATATCCGAATTTTGAACGGCTTCACGGTTGTCGGTTGTTACCACAACATTGCCGAACTTCTCATAATGTTTAATGCTTTCAATATTTCTTTTAGTCAAGTACATACTGGTATGTCCGTTGCTATGTAAGACTCCTTCAGCTATCGATAACCCTAAATTCCCTGTGCCTATTATTGCTATTTTCATGTGCTTAGTATTTTTTACTCCTGTACAAACAGAAATTCATTTTTTATTTTTAGTAGACTCCTGCTTTTAGTTGTAATCCTTCATTTTCTTTAAAACCAAACATTAAGTTCATATTCTGGACGGCCTGTCCAGAAGCTCCTTTTAAAAGATTGTCTATAGCAGATGTAATTAGTAAAGTATCTTCATGCTTATGCAAGTGAATATGGCATTGATTCGTATTCACTACTTGTTTTAAATTAATGGGTTCCTCAGCAACTTGAGTGAATTCGGCATCTGAATAAAAATTCTTGTAAAGTTGCTTGGCGACTTTTTCTGTTCCTTCAAAATGGGTATAAGCAGTTGCCAAAATGCCCCTAGTAAAATTTCCGCGATTGGGTAAAAACATAATTTCACCAGCATTTTCTTGTAGTCCCTTTAGGCTTTCATTGATTTCACCCAAATGTTGATGCGTAAAAGGTTTGTACCAAGAAACATTGTTGTTTCGCCAACTAAAATGGGTTGTTCCAGACGGACTAACACCAGCTCCAGTACTGCCGGTCACTGCATTTACATGAACTTGCTTCTTTAAAATTTGAGCCTTGGCCAATGGTAATAACGCCAGTTGTATTGCCGTGGCAAAACAACCAGGATTGGCAATATGCTTTGCATTTATAATACTGGATCTTTTCAATTCCGGTAGACCGTAAACGAATTGTTTACCTTCAATAACCGCATCTTTTTTTAATCTAAAATCATTACTTAGATCGATGATTTTTGTGTTTTCAGAAAATTTATTTTCATTCAGGAATTTGGTGGAATTACCATGTCCCAGACAGAGAAAAGCAACATCCACATTTAAATTCACATCGCCAGTGAACTTCATTTCGGTCAATCCTAACAAATCTGGATGGGCGGTTGATACTTTTTTCCCAGCCCTAGTGGTGCTGTAAGCAAATTCAATTTCTGTCTTGGAGTGATTCAGTAAAATTCGGATCAATTCGCCACCCGTATATCCAGAACCTCCTATAATGCCTACTTTAATCATGATTGTGATTTACGTGATTGTATATTTTTCCTGAGTTGGATAGGATTTTAATAAAGCCTTTGGCGTCATCAGCTGTCCAGCCTTTATGCATTTCACCATAACTTCCAAAGGATGCATTCATCAAGTCATGTTTTGAGGAGATTCCATTCAATCTAAATTGGAAGGGATACAAAGCAACGAAAACATCACCTGAAACGTTTTTTTGTGTATCAGTCAAAAATGCCTCAATATTTCGCATAACTTCATCTAGATAATTGCCTTCATGAAGGAGCATGCCATAGAAATTACCTTGTTGCTCTTTTTGATATTGCTGCCATTTACTCAACGTATGTTTCTCTAATAAATGGTGTGCTTTAATGATAATCAATGAAGCGGGGGCCTCAAAGCCAACCCTTCCTTTGATTCCAATAATGGTATCGCCCACATGAATATCCCTACCAATGGCATATTTCGAGGCCATTGCCTCCAGTTTTTCAATATTGGCCACAGGAGCATCTTTTTTACCATCAATGGCCACTAGTTCGCCCTTTTCGAAAGTCAACTTAACTTCTGTTGGGTTCTTCTCTTGCAGTTGACTTGGGTAGGCATTGTCCGGTAATGGTAAATTGGAGGTCAGCGTTTCTTCACCTCCAACTGACGTTCCCCAAAGCCCTTTGTTTATGGAGTATTTTGCCTTTTCCCAAGGGTAATCAACCCCATTTTCTTTTAAGTATTCAATTTCAACTTCCCTGGAAAGCTTATTGTCCCGAATAGGTGTAATGATTTTTATTTCTGGAGCAATGATTTGAAAAATCATATCGAATCGAACCTGGTCATTGCCAGCACCTGTACTGCCATGTGCAATATATTCTGCACCCACTTTTTTCGCATGGTTAACGATTTCAATGGCCTGCACAATTCGTTCGGCACTTACAGAAAGTGGGTAGGTGTTGTTTTTAAGAACATTGCCAAAAATCAAATACTTGACCACTTTATCATAGAACGTTTGTACAGCATCAATCGAGGTGTATGAAGTTGCCCCTAATTCCAAAGCCTTTGATTTGATAGTTGCAATTTCAGCATCTGAAAATCCACCTGTATTTACACTAACTGCATGTACTTCAAAACCTTTTTCTTTGGATAAATATTTTGCGCAATAGGAAGTATCCAATCCTCCGCTGTATGCTAAAACTAATTTTTTCATTATCTATAATTTTTCATTTTCTTCTAAAAGAAAATCTATTTTTTCTTCTTTTTAAGGAACAACTGTTCCTTTATGCTTTTTAATCTAGTGAATGCCTTACTGTTCACTTTTTCTTTTGCAGTATTTTTTTGTTTCGCTTCCGGGTCATATAACATGCCAGTACATAAACACATCTTTTGTTCAGTTCGGGTAAGAATATCAAAATTCTTACAGGTTTGGCAACCTTTCCAAAATTGGGGGTCATCAGTCAGCTCAGAAAATGTTACAGGCTGGTAACCCAACTCGTAATTTATTTTCATTACGGCCAAACCAGTTGTAATACCAAAAATCTTTGCTGAAGGGAATTTTTTAATCGAAAGTTCAAAAATGGTCTTTTTGATTTTTTTAGCCATTCCTTGATTTCTATAATCAGGATGGACGATAAGCCCCGAATTTGCTACATACTTATTATGTCCCCAAATTTCTATATAGCAGAAACCTACAAATTTGCCATCATCCAAAGCGATTACAGCATTGCCCTTTTCGAGCTTTTTAAGAATGTATTCAGGAGTTCTTTTGGCAATACCTGTACCCCTTACCTTGGCCGATTCGGCAATTGTGTCGCAAATTATCGCTGCGTATTTAAAATGGGATTCGTTGGCAATAACAATTTCCATTGTTACTTGTTTTAATAATAAGATTGAATAATGATTTGTTTGATTTTGCGGAAATGGACTCACCTATTTCCATACTAGAAGACACCCTTACGGGCGGCGACGTGCAGGTACAAACGAACGATTGGGAGCTATTGCCCAATTGGTTGTGGAAATATGTAGTTCGTTTCTCATTGTCATCCAAATGTACAAATTAAATTGAAACAGCATCAATAAGGCCTCAATTTTTACGAAATAGCAGTTTTAGGCTCTTTAGTCTGAACAATTCGAAAATAATAAATCCATATACAACAATATACTCAATCGAAAGAAGACCCAAATGCTCTTTAAAACTTATTTGGGAATAAGCATAATAGCTTAAAATAACAACCAAAGACCAAACCAGTGAAAATCTATATTTTGTAAAAATAGTCAGCAATACAAGGAATACAATATACCAAGGATGTACTGTTGCTGCCAATAAGTAATAGGCGGTCAAAATCCAAAGCATTGATGTAATTAGTACTGATAATTTCTGATTATTTCTAAAAAAGGTAAATAGCAATACAAGTGAAACTATTAAGTACGGCGTTATTTTGCCGTAGGTTTTTATCAATTCCCATGGTTTAGCTTCGAGCTTTAGCGCAATTTGTTTTATGGCGTTATACAAACCTGAATTGAACTCAAAGTTAGAGAACCAAAGATTAATGGTATCGGTATAATTGCTTATAAATTGGTTTGAGAGAAAAGGAGCCAAAAGAGCTAGTGAAGTGGTTCCAATAATAAGAAAGAAGAGTACACTTTTCCTAAATCCTAGATGTTTCAAAAATAGGGGTAAAAAAATCAAGGGTACTAATTTCACCGAAATAGATAGGGCATAAATGACTGCTGCCAACATCCATTTTTTAATAGATATCAAATACAATGAAGCAATGAAAAAACATAGCATAACACCTTCAAAATGAAGATTTCCGGTAAGCTCTATAATTATCAGGGGATTCAGAAAATACCAAAAAATAAGATATGGCGAAAGGTTGAGATTCTTTAGTAATTTTCGCCCAAAGTAAAATATACCGATGTCTGATAAAATAATAATCAACCGCATCACAATGGTAGCTCCTAAAATACTTTTACCACCAAGCATTACTGCCAAAGCGAATATGAATTGACTTAATGGGGGATAGTTGCTAAAATGGCGCGCACTTAATTCTCCCATGCCCTGGTACAGTTCATGTGCGTTAACGATAACCAAATCCTGTTGCTCAATTAAAGTGTTGGGTAACTGTAAATACGGATTGATAAGATTCAGGACAAGTTCACCATCCCAAATAAAGCGGTAATAATCCTGGGAAAGGTTAGGTTCTGTGAGCAAGAATACCAAACGGAAAAGAATGCCGATAAACAATAAAAATTTGAAGTTCCATTTTTCAAATTGAATTAGCTTAAAACAAAGGAAAAATAACGCTCCAAAAAGAGTTATCAATTTAATGAAATCGGTGCGATCCAGATGGTAGGCAAATGTGTAATAAAAACCAATACTCAATATGGCCAGTACTATTGGAATCTTATGTAGTTTCCAATATGTTATGATCTGATTGAGCATTGTTATTTGTGAAAAGGATTTTTACAAATAACCGAAAAAAAGTCCAATAAAAAAGCGGTACTCCTTATTGTATTTTACAACGAAACGAATTGATTATGCTCTTGCCGTAAGTGACTTAAAGAAAACAAAACCGAAACCGGCGAATAACATAAAGTGGAATGGAAATAAACCAAAATCATTCAATGGCACTGCACTGTACATTCCAAATAAGAAATAGATCATTAGCGCAAATTCCAAAATCATGTTTGGAGACAATTTTTTGGCCAAGTATTTATTGCCTTTCCAACTATCAGTGATATTATTTAAATTGAACTTCGGTGTTCTCACAAACTCACTTCGTTTTCCCATATGGCCTTCCAAAACAGCAATTGAATTGTGTAAAGAAAATCCTAAGGCGACAGAGAAAAAGGTAAAGAAGATCTTGATATAGTCCACAAAATTATCAAAGCTACTTCCTTGAATACTCTTATAGGTAAACCAATAGCAAATAAAGAGAATAACGGTACTTAAGACAAAGAAACTAAGCACACTGAAGACCCAATCGAACTGGGGATATATTTCCTTGATGTACATTGTTGGGATACTTAATACGGAAACAAGGAAAACACATAAGAACATAGAGCTGTTTAATAAATGCATCACCCCATGAAACTTTGTTTTGAATGAAATGTTTTTCGCTGAAACTACACTCAGAACCGTTTTTCTAAAGTTCTCAGCACCACCTTTGTTCCAACGGAATTGTTGTGAACGTGCCGCACTGATAACAACTGGCAATTCAGCAGGGGTTTCAACATCCTCTAAATATTTGAATTTCCAATTCTTTAATTGGGCCCTATAGCTTAAATCCAAATCTTCGGTCAATGTATCACCTTCCCAGTTTCCGGCATCTAGAATACATTCTTTACGCCAAATACCTGCAGTGCCGTTGAAATTAATGAAATGCCCTTTTGCATTTCTACCTACCTGTTCCAATGTAAAATGGGCATCCAAAGCGAAAGCCTGTATTTTTGTCAATGTAGAATAATCTCTATTGATATGGCCCCAACGGGTCTGTACAACGCCAATTTCCTCATCTTTAAAGTAGATAACAGTCTTTTTCAACCAATCTGGGTCAGGTAAGAAATCGGCATCGAATATGGCAATGAAGTCGCCTTTAGCGGTTAATAACCCTTCTTTTAAGGCACCTGCCTTAAACCCTTGACGGTTTTTCCGGCAAATATGTTGAATATCCAATCCGCTTTCTTGTAAGACTTTAATCTTTTGTGCAGTATCTACTACGGTATCATCAGTGGAGTCATCCAATACTTGAATCTCCAATTTACTTTTAGGGTATTCTATTTTCGCGATATTCGCTAACAAACGTTCCATTACATATTCTTCGTTGTAAACTGGAAGCTGGATGGTTACATAGGGAATTTCCTTTGCGTCTAAAAGATTGAATTTGGGTGCGTTTTTGTTTTGTCGTTTGTTGCCCAAATAATTGACTAAAAGGTTCAGTTGGGCCAGACTATAAAAGAATATCAATAACAGTGCTACACTGTAAATGGCAATGATTAAATAAGATATTGTAAGTCCCATATTATTTGATACTGTATTTAAAAATCCAACCTAGAATTTTTATGCCCGCAAATATACTACCTTTTACCGTACCTGACACTTTAGAAATACCAATTCTTTTTTTGTAACGTACTGGTACTTCGGTATATGTCAGTTTCTTTTTTAATGCCTTTAGCTGCATTTCCACAGTCCAGCCATAGGTCTTATCTTCCATTTCCAATGTTAACAACTTGTCATATTTTATAGCTCTAAAGGGCCCTAAGTCGGTAAATGTTGCCCCAAAAAGTAATCTCATTAAAAAAGTGGCTAACCAATTACCGAAAATTTGATGGGGCGTCATACTTCCCTGCTCTCTCAGCTCTTTAGTGCGCGCACCTATCACTAAATCAATATCTTGATCGATAATGGGTTGCACAACTTTCGTCAAATCCTCAGGATAGTCAGAATAGTCCCCGTCAATAAATACGACGATATCTGGTTTTTTGGACTGTTCTCCGATGTATTGCATACCGCAAAGACAGGCATACCCATAACCCATCTTCTTCTCTGATAGTACTGTTGCGCCAGCATTTTTAGCAGTTTGGGCTGTTTCATCGGAAGAATTATTATTGACAACAATTACCTCGGAAACCGATTCTGGAATTTCTTGAATTACTTGGGCAATGGAATCTGCTTCATTATAAGCAGGGATAATAACCTTGATGTCTGCCATTATTTTAAATCGGATAGTTTGTTTTCTCGCTGAAAATCAACAAAATTGAACCATTCCTTGATTTTGTTTCCATTTTGAAATTTTTCGGCAGAGACCAGTTCTTCGTTTTCATAATTGAGACAGTACCCGTTCTTTTTGCCATTGTTGAGCTGGCATTTATGGTTAATTCTTCCTTTGTTGTCGTAAAATAACCACCAACTGGTCATTTCCCCATCTAGATAATTGCCTTCTTTGATTCGAATTCTGTTTGGGCTGTAAAAATACCAATACTTTTCTCTTCTATTGTGTTTATAGTGTCCCTGTTCTGAAGTTTTGCCATTCTCATAATAGAATTTCCAATATCCGGCTTTATTTCCATCTACTAACCAACCTTCCGATTTTGTCTTGCCAGATTCATAGAAATCCTTTAAATACTCGGATTCATTACTGTTTGTTAAAGAGAACACGAAAACAAAAAGAAATGATATCAATATTCTATAGGGCATGGCTACTTCTTATTAACTAATTCCATTAAATCAACATCATTACCCAATAAAACTTGAGTTGGGTTGATACGACCTTTCTCTGGGCCGTTTTCCAATTTCAAAACACCTCTTGGGCATACCGCTGAACAGATACCACAACCTACACAGCTTGACCGTACAATGTTTTCACCTTTTTGGGCGTAAGCCCTAACATCTATTCCCTGCTCACAATAGGTTGAACAATTTCCGCAAGAAATGCATTGTCCTCCGTTGGTAGTAATTCTAAAACGGGATTTAAAACGTTGCACAAATCCTAAATACGCAGCCAACGGGCAACCAAACCTACACCAAACCCTATTACCGAAAATAGGATAGAATCCTGTGCCAATTACACCGGCAAAAAAGGCACCAATTAATAAGCTGTACGTGTTCTGTACACTTTGTGTTTTAATACCAAGAACCATGTTCGATTCCGTAAAAAAGCTATATAAGGTCAATAAAGTCATCGTTACGGCAAAGACCAATACCAAATGAACGAGCCAACGTTCAACTTTCCAAGAAAAAAGAGACTTACTTGAGTGTTGTCTATATGGGTCTCCCAAAGTTTCCGCTAAGCCACCGCAACCACATACCCAGGAACAATACCATCTTTTGCCAAAAAAATATACCATTACAGGAACAATGATCAGTGTCAAAACTATACCCCAAACGAGAATGAATAAACCAATTCCACCACTTGACATAAGTTCCTTTAAATTCCAACTAAAAAAGAAATCGTAATCCAAGGGGAAGGCATTTTTGAAATCGTAGTAAGGCATTTGCAAGCGTACCATAATTTCGGGAATCAGAAAAGCAAATACAATCTGAAAGAACAAAACTGAAGTCGTTCGCACCATTTGGTACATATTATGGCGATATTTTATATACATGCGAACTGCCATGACGGTCATGACCACGCAATACATAAAACCATACACGAACCAATGTCCGGCGGGATTACCGCTAAGACTTTCACTAATCGGGTCGAGCAAATACGTCCAATTCACTGCATATTCTGAACGGAAATAAAGAATCAAATAAAAGGAGACTAAAAAGATAAATACGAACCAAGCAATCCAACCTCTGTTCGTCGCATTTTCATGATAAATTCCATCATTTTTTATCCCTTTTGCACCCAGTAATATTACGTTTGGGATAATGAATATTAAGGCTCCGATTATGCCCAGACCAAAGGTTAAAAACCACATTAAACCTTTATTGTTCGTTATAAAACCACTGCCTGCTTTCTTTCCGATGAACGCGGCCATTTCATGAGGGGCAGTATAAATAACTTTTTTAAACTCTTTGTTACTTCGATGTTGTTGGTTTGCCGTTTCTACGGCTGAAGTGATTTTTGGAGAGAAGGAAAGCATGCCATCAAACTCTTTTCCCACAACATTTTTTTTCAACTCTTCTATAAAAATTTCACTCTTTATACCTTTTTCAGAAATAACCTGATCCAGTGTGTCTTGATTAACCTCAAACTTACCAATGAAAATAAGTGAAGTAAAAATTCCCAAGCCAATTAAAAAGATAATAAGGCCTATGTTTTTTATTGTTTTCATATTGCCTTAAGCGCTTTTAAAAATTCGTTTCCAACTTTTCTTTTTTGGAACAATTTTGGTTCCTAGTTCCGAATTGAATTTGGATACAATATCAGATTCATATTGAGTATAGAATTCAGGGTCAAAATTAGCATCCTTTAAGAATTCCATCACATAATCAACATTCCTATTTTCGGTCAACCAGCGATCGAATATTTCATGACGCATACGTATTCCAAAAGTGTTGATGCCTAAAAATTCTTTTGTTTCATTATGATAGGCAACCGTAATACAGATTTTTTCCTTGGAATGTCTCCAATGAAAATGTTTTTCATAATCCTTTTGGGTTTTTTCACTAAATACCCAACCATAAGTTTGGTATTCTACGTCTAGAAATTTGGCTGAATTGAACCAATGCCCCGGTTTATAAGGGATTTTATTACCAGAAATGGTTTGGGCAACGGTTTCGCCCATCATTCTACCAGTGTACCAAACAGCTTCAATTGGTCTACGATTTCCTATAGATTCATGTTGTTCAGCACAATCACCAATTGCATAGATGTCTTTGATGTTGGTTTCTAAAAAACGATTTACCTTAACACCGCGACCCAGTTCTATGCCACTCTCTTTTAAGAAATCAATATTCGGTGATACTCCTGCTGTGAGCCCCACAAAATTACATTCAATGGTATCTCCTTTATCTGTTGTCACGGCTTTGGCTCGTCCATTTTCATCCGAAATTATTTCGACAAGATTTGTCGATAATCGCAGATCTATATGGTGTTCCAAAATATGTTCATTGATCAGTTGGGATTCCCCAGCAGGCAAAACCACATTCCAAAAACTGTCTTCCCTAACCAAAAAGGTAACTGGTATATCCCTGCTACGAAGCATTTCGGCAAGTTCAATTCCTATTAAACCACCGCCAACAATTACTGCTCTATTGCACACGTCATTATTTGGCGCATAGTTTTCAATACCGTTCCAAATCCTGTTTGGAATACATTCCTTGTACACCTTTTAAGTCTTGTCCTGGCCATCCGAATTTATTGGGTTTGGAACCTGTGGCAATCACCAACTTGTCATATGAAATGTCTGAGGCTCCTTTTAAATGGAGTTTTTTCTCTGAATGGTTTACTCTTTCAACATAAGCATTTACAAGTTCAATTCTATTTTTTTCCCAAAACCAATTTTCATAAGGCTGGGTGTGTTCAAACTTCATATGACCCATATACACATACATTAGCGCTGTGCGTGAGAAAAAGTATTCTGTCTCTGCAGAAATGATGGTAATTCTTTTATCGGAAAGTTTTCTAATATGCCTAGCTGCAGTCACTCCAGAAATGCCATTGCCAATAATAACGATGTGTTCCATGTGATTTTAATTGATTCTCTGAACTTATGTCGCAACTAAATATAGGAACTTAATTTTCAAGCTTGTTTAATTCTGTTATAATTATGTGATATCTTTTGGTGTTATTTGAATACAGAATCAATTATAAAGAATCCGCATTCCGTAAATGTGCTATTGGACATTGCTAAGAAAATAAATTTATCGGAGGATAACGAAGCGGATTATCAAGCTTTTGGGATTAATGGGTATAAACCGTTGGTCATAAAAAGTATAATATATAATTTTAAATAACTTACTTTTAGAATCTTAATTACTGATGAATGAGGACTTTAGGCCTATTAGTTTTATGTTTTTTACAATTTTCCTGTGCCAGCCAGAAATTCGATAAAATCAACGGAGTTAGCTTTGTTGCGTCACGTGAGAAAGTAGGGCAGCATCATGTAGAGGAAATCCTGAATATACATGCCAATCACGCTGCGGTTATGCCTTTTGGTTTTATTCGAGAGATAAACTCACCTGAAATTATTTTTGACACGGAAAGACAATGGTTTGGCGAAACCAAAACCGGTGCCAAGCAATACATTGAAATGCTTCATAAGAACGGTATTGAGGTAATGCTGAAACCACAAATTTGGATATGGCGTGGGGAGTTTACAGGCACCTTGAAAATGCAATCGGAGGAAGATTGGGTAGCATTGGAAACTTCCTATGAGAAGTTTTTGATGTCGTATGCAAGATTGGCACAAGAAACCAATACAGCACTACTATGTATTGGCACAGAATTGGAACAATTCGTAAAAAACAGACCAGTTTTCTGGAAAAATCTCATCGAAAAAATCAGGAAAGTTTATGAAGGAAAATTGACTTATGCTGCGAATTGGGATGAATATCCTAGAACTACTTTTTGGGAGGATATTGACTTCATAGGAATTGATGCATATTTCCCTTTGTCCGAAGAAAGAACACCTTCCGTTGAACAATTGAAAAAGGGATGGAAAAAACATAAGGACCAAATAAGTGCCTTGTCCCTTGAAAAAAACAAACCCATTATATTTACGGAGTACGGGTATCGAAGTATGGACTATACGGCCAAGAAGCCATGGTTAGTGGATAGAAATGATGAAAATGTGAATCTGGAAGGACAAGTAAATGCCAAGAAAGCGATTTTTGAAGAATTCTGGAACGAAGATTGGTTTGCCGGGGGTTATGTTTGGAAATGGTTTATTCAACATGATAAAGCAGGAGGTGGTCAGGACAATAGGTTTACACCACAGAATAAACCTGCGCAGTTAGTAATTCGGGATTTTTATAAAATATACTGACATATACCGAATTAATTCTCTCATTACCATTTTCTTTTTTGTGGGTTTTCAGCAGATTAGTTGAGTGAAGAAGATTCCTAAAATACCATGCTTGGTTTTAGAAAATTATTTAGGATAGTATATATGCCTGTTCTGCCAGTAATAAGGAAGATAACCTTAAGGAGATTTAATTGATTATTAGGATGATTAAAACTTAAGAATCAATCCTCGTGTAGGGTTGCGATTTATATATTAACGAATTTTCAATGCAATTTTTAGGTTTGATCATGGTCATGCTGTAACAAAAAACCCTTCTCGCGTAATTGTATTTGGAATTGGCCGGTATTTTTGATAAACTTTGTATAAACCCATTTTTTAGTGATCCTATTTAAGAATTATTTACTTATCGTATTTACTTTCCTTTCCTTGAACAATGTTCTTGCCCAAGATTCATTACAAACAGTTGTTGCAAAAAATGGGGATGGTATTTTCTCGATACTTAGGAACGAAGGCATTGATATTGTTAAGTATTACAGTCAATTTCTTGAGCTGAACCAGGACAAAATTGAGAACGGGAGCCGTTTGATTGTTGGGGAAGAATATATAATTCCTGATGCGCCTGATTCATTTAAAAGAAGGGGGACAAAAATAGTAATGCCAGATGCTGGGGAAACACCAATATTTGAAGGGGAGTTGGCTTCTTTGAAAATTAAGGACAGTACCTTGAAACACGCGGTATTTTATGTTTTAACCAATGAGGGAAAAGGTATTGAAGAAAGCTTCAAGAAATCAAAAGATGGGATAGCTGTTAGAATGGCAAGAAAATTGCTTCAAAGTAGTGCAAGGGTTTACCTATTATATAGTAGTCCTAATGATTCTTTGGATTTGATCGATTTTGTGAGTATAATAAATAAGAAGTATTTAAAACATAATGGGGACTATCAAAGGTTGTTGGTAATCAATACCGATGACATGAGACCAAAGTCAAAGACCGATGTTACGGTTTATCATTATGCAGAAAGTAAGGAAGGCAAGGATTTTGCTGATAATATTTTAAAAGTGTTCGGCAAAAACACTATTAAATACACAGCGTTGAATGAATATTCCGAAGTTTTCATCGATGCCAAAAATATTGCTTTTGCCAAAAATATTTTACCGACTATTACTTTTATTGATATTGGTGCAAAAGGGGCCAACAGTATAAAAACCTTAAAGGTGACCACAAATAAGAAAAACATTGCTGACCTAATTACCAGTGGAATTTTGTCCGATTATTCTAATACTGAGTTTGAGGATAATTAGTAAATAAATCATTGAGAAGTAAAATAATAACATACCTATTTCTGTTGGTTGGCACGCTGCTTACCAGTGCACAGGATTCATACCTTTCGGTAAAGGCCGAGAAAGGTGATGGTATCTACTCCCTTTTACGAAAGCAAGGCTTTAATCCATATAAATCTTATGATGATTTTATCGCCATGAATTTGGAAAATCTTCGTGACAGTGTCCATTTATATGAAGGGAGGAATTACAAAATCCCTAAAATTAAATTGGAAAGTGTTGCCATAGTAGATTCTATTCAAAAGAAAACGAACGAGATAAAAAAAATTGAGGGAAAATCTTTTCCTATTTTCGGCAAAGGCTATGAGACCGTTCTCCCTAAGAGTGAAAAGCTTAAGGGTGCAGTGTATTATCTCGTGTCCGGTCATGGTGGGCCAGATCCAGGTGCGATGGCCGTTTATGGGGATAAGAAAATTTCAGAGGACGAGTATGCCTATGATATCACATTACGATTGGCCAAAGAATTAATGTCTCACGATGCAACCGTATATATCATTATTAGAGACGAAAATGACGGAATCCGCGATGATCGAATTTTGAAGATAGACCATGATGAGGTCGCTTATCCGGACAAGGTCATACCGTTAAATCAAGTCGCTCGATTAAAACAGCGCGTCAATATTGTAAACAATCTTCATAAAAAACATCGGGGCCAGTTCCAACGGCTCATTGTAACACATGTAGATAGTCGCAGCAAGGGCCAGAATATCGATGTTTTTTTCTACCATCACGAAAAAAGTAAGAACGGAAAGAAACTAGCGGAAAGTATTCACAAGACTTTTCAAAAAAAATATAAAAAGTACCAACCCAATCGTACCTATTCAGGTACTTTCGAAGACCGAACTTCACTTTATCTAGTCAAAAAGACCAATCCTGCAATGACTTTTATAGAGGTAGGGAATATTAGGAACAAAAAAGACCAAAGAAGAATTTTGGAACCAGACAATCGTCAAGCCTTGGCTAAATGGATTTCTGAAGGTGTTCTATTGGATTTCGAAGGAGGTGAAATAGGGCCTATTCGCTAGATAGCAATTTTTCTTTTATAATAATCATATAATTTTTCAGGCCCAGCACCCAAATAGTTTTTTAGATGGATTACCCCAAAATGGTACTGTAGTTTTATCACCCCATGTTTCCTGTACTTTCTGGCAGAGGTCTTAACATGGAATGGAAGAATCTTAAAACTGGTTTTTTTATACAAACGACCAATAAATTCATTGTCTTCAAAAATGATATAATCCTCATTGAAGCCTTTGGTTTTCTTAAAAAGTTCTGTTGAGATAAAAAGCGACTGGTCACCCCCTCTACAAATTTTATGCTTGTATTTTGTAAACCCAGCAAAAAATTGAAGGGCCCAATTATCACTATCAAACTTCATTTGAAAGCATCCAGCTTCTTGAGTACTCGAAATAGCATTGATTATATGAAGGTCAAAGTCTTTGGGCGGAAAAGTATCGGCATGTAAAAAATATAGGATGTCGCCCTTGGCTTTGTTCGCCCCAAAGTTCATTTGTTTGGCCCTTCCTTTTTCTGAATGAAGTACAATCGCTCCAGCACTTTTCGCAAGCAGGGCGGAGTTGTCCAAACTTCCCCCATCAATGACCAGAATTTCGGATATATTTTCTGAAGTACTATTTTTATGAATGTAGGAAATGAGATCACCAATATGGTCTTCCTCATTCAAAACCGGAATTATTATGCTTATTGTAGGATTATCTTTTTTCATTCAAACGCCAATCGTAGGTTAAATAATCTATTTCGGAATCCTTTGAAATTTCTTTGTCTGAATATTTATTTATATAATCAATCAAAGTGTTCTTTCCAGTAAAATCCCCTTTATACCACTTGAATATTTTTGATAACTCGACCGAATTTGCGGTTATTTTGTTCTTGGTTGGGTCATTGATGAAATTGGAGGTAGCTTCTTCCAACTGTTCCTCCATTTTAGAAGCGGTAAATGCTTCGTTCAATAATTTTGGACAGGAAAACGAGGCGCAGTTAATGGCAAAATGAATTCGAGGTTCATTCATTTTTCGTAGCACATCATGTTCAATCTCACCTAGTGAATATTTATCAGTCCCAATCATCACCTTATCCTTGCCCCATGGTTTAAAGATGTCCCTGATACTTTCTAACGGGTAATTTTCTAATATCAATTGTACTGTGCCTGCATTATAAAGATTTATATAATACGCCAAACGTTCCTCTTTTTTTGCAGTGTTCGATATTGGGTTTTTAGCAAGATAATCAAGGTAGCTATTCAGTTCGTCATCATCATTCTTAAAATTCTTGTAATCTACATTTCCATTATCATCCACATATTTTATTAGCAGTATGTCCCATGAAGTATGGTCAAGGGTTTTAACGCTGTTTTCATATTGTAGTTCAGATGGTTTTTGACCAAAACAACTGATTAACATGAAAAAAGGGAGTACAACTATGCCTACGGATTTTAACTTGATCATTGTGCAATTAAAAGATGAAAGATGTTTCATTAGTTCATGAATGGCGTAAAACCTTACAAAACAAATTAGCAACAACCTCCGCCATTGTAATGCCAAGTGCTATCACTAACATGTATTTGGTCACTGGTCTTTACCAAAGCTGCAGCAGTTTTATCGCAAACTGCCAAAGGTTGGTTTTGCATAAGCACATGGCCGGCTTTATCATCAAAATATTCCTCGTCACCAAAATAGATTGCTGTTTTCCCCGTAAAAACACAGGGGCCGTCCTCTGGCATGGGGTCCTTGATGGCGGCAATCTCAATAGATTCTATAAATATCAATTCATCTGTAGGATAATGATTTGGTGACAAAACCCTGTACGACTTTCTAGCTCTAATTTCGATGGTTCCAAAACCAGCATCGGTAAGTGCTTTTACGTAGTCTTTGATGGGGATACTGCCACTCAAACATAAAGCTCGAAGTCTATCGTCATTTCGCAACCCATCGTTCATGGGCTGCTCGCAAGAAGGATCGCTCATAACCAAACGACCATGTGGCTTTAATACACGATACATTTCAGAAATGGCTTTCTTTAAATCTTCAGCTTTGAAGATATTAAACAAACAATTTTGCGCCGCAATATCAATGCTTTCATCTTCAATGGGCAAGTTTAAGGCATCGCCTTTCACAAGATTCACAAATTCACTTTTAAACCAATCGTTTTCTATTTCAGCAATCTTAAAATTTTGCCTTGAAGCTTCCAACATTTCGTCAACTACATCCACTCCGGTAACGCCCCCTTTTTGACGTGAAAAATAAGAGAACTGCAAAAGCTCCATTCCGCCACCCACACCTACGTATAGAACTTTAGGGTTATTGACCAAGTCTTGGGCAGAAACCGTACTACCGCAACCATAGTTCATCTCTTGCATGATTTTCGGAATAGATAAACCCGGAAATTGCCAAATGGGGTTCGTGGTGCAACACAATCCTAAATCAGGTGTTAAAGCTGCTTCTTTGTATAGATCGTTAGTTGCTTCTAAATAACTCATAGTTCTTTTATTAATTCTTTGAATAATTTTATCATTTTAGGTTCAGTCTCGCCTGCTATTTTTATAATCTCTTGAATATCAACAGGTAAAAGGTTGTTTGGGTCACATTCATCGGTCAATACTGATACCGCTACGATGGGTAGTCGTAAATGATTGGCAACAATTACTTCCGGGACTGTACTCATGCCCACGGCATCTGCACCAATGATCTTTAACATTCGGTATTCTGCCTTTGTTTCCAATTGTGGACCAATAACTGCAGCATACACTCCTTTTTGAAGATTGATGTTTTCACGTTCCGCGATAGCCAATATTTTATTGCGCATGGAAACATCGTATGGTTCACTCATATCAACAAATCGATCACCAAACTCGGCTACGTTGCCAAATGTCAAAGGTGAGCCACCTTGTAAGTTTATATGGTCCTCAATCAGCATTATATCCCCTTTTTTGAAGTCTAGGTTAATGGCTCCAGCGGCATTCGATACGAATAACTTCTGAACCCCAAGCTTGTGCATGATTCGAATGGGATAGGTAACATCGATATAATCATAACCTTCATACAAATGAAAACGACCTTCCATGACAACGGTCTTCTTACCTTCTATGGCACCATAAATCAATTTACCTGAATGGAATTCGACAGTGGCCAAGGGAAAAAATGGAATTTGATTGTAATGTGCTGTTATTGGGTTCTCAATGGCATCGACCAATTGGCCTAAACCGGTTCCTAAAACAATACCGATTTCTGGGTTATTAAACCCTTTACTTATTAGGTAATCGGTAGATTCCTGTAATTGCTGCTCTGTTATTATCATATATTCTTCAAATAGGGCTGAAAGGCTTCAATATTTTTTACATCATCATAAAGGTCAATATCATTTTTGCTTTTCAACAGATATACTTTTTCATTTTTTAAGTCATCCATGGTATTTTGAAAAACCTTTTCCTTGCCCCAGTTTTTGTTTTTAAAAACGGTTTCATTATAAGCCTTCATCCCAAGGAGATAATATCCACCATCCTCAGCAGGACCTAATACAAATTCGTTTTGCTCTAGGGCGTCAAAGGCTTCTAGCAGATCTTTCGTCGCCAATTCATATATATCGCTTCCGATGATGATGATATTTTCAAATCCATCTTCAAAACCGTTTTGAAACGCATTTGACATACGCTCGCCCAAATCAGATCCCTGCTGCAAACGTTTGTCAAAAATACTACTATCCCAGATATCGTCTTCCCAAATTTCGTTTGAATAATAAACTTGTTTGTGCACTGGAAGTTCATACGTAATCGCAAATGTGTGGTCCAAAAGAAACCTGTAAATATCCAATGCAACTTTGTCGCCGACCGTTGCAGCCAATCGTGTTTTGCACTGCCCCAAAACGGGATTTCTTGTAAAAATGAGCAATAGATTTTTTGAATTGGCCAAATTGTAGTGAATGGTTTTTTTGTCTTTTTTATTCGTTTGGGGTACAATGATACTCATAATGCTTGTTAACTCAATCGTATACCTTTTCGCCCTCGGTCAGCAAATTGCCCCATAACTTATTAAAAGCATGTACTTTTTCTGTTTTATTGCCAGTAGAATCAAAAACAGGATAGCCCAAATTCTTCCATTTGAAAATTCCACCGTATAGGTTCTTAATATTGGTATAACCTAATTTTTGTAGTTTTTCACCAATATCTTCTGATCGGACTCCGATTGAGCAATATACAATGATAGGTGTATTTGTATTGGGTACTGAATCCTTCACAATTTGTGGATTAAATTTATCGTAACCTACCCAAACAGCATTCTTAAGATGGCTAACTTCGAACTCGTCAATTTCTCTAGTATCAAGAAAGACAACACTATCTTTTTCAATCGCTTCCGGAATCTGAATATAGGGAACCGATTCTTTATTGAGGATTCTGATAATCCTATCCATTTTCTTTTGTGCAACCCCCGAAACGGTCAAAAAAAGAATGAAACAAAAAGGCAACAAAGTTCTCATGGGCAAAAAAAAATAATAAGGGTAAAGATACTATATTAAAGGTGTTTTGTTAACTTAACAGAATCAATAAAAATGATGTATTATGAAACTTAAGTTGAATTTACTTGTGGTTATTATCGTCATGCTTGTTTTGGGATCTTGCAAAAACAAGGAGCAAAAACAGACCATTACGACTGACACTACTATGACGGAATATTACAATGAACCTTACCGACCTCAATTTCATTTTTCACCTGAGGAAAAATGGATGAATGATCCCAATGGTATGGTTTACTATAAGGGAATTTATCATTTGTTCTATCAGTACTACCCTGATGATATCGTTTGGGGGCCCATGCATTGGGGGCATGCCACCAGTAAGGATTTGGTACATTGGGAACATAAACCTATTGCATTGTATCCTGACGAACACGGTATGATATTTTCCGGGAGTGCAGTTGTAGATAAAAACAACTCTTCAGGTTTTGGTTCACTTGAAAACCCTCCGCTTGTGGCAATTTATACCTATCATCTAATGGAAGGGGAAAAGGCCGGGAAATTGGATTTCCAAACCCAAGGAATTGCTTACAGTCTGGATAATGGTGATACGTGGACCAAATATGAAGGGAATCCTGTAATCGGCAATGAGGGAATTAAAGATTTTCGGGATCCAAAAGTAGCATGGCATGAAGAAACGCAAAAATGGATCATGTCTTTGGTTGCCGGTGACCATGCAAAATTTTACAGTTCACATGACTTAAAGGAATGGGTTTTGATGAGTGAATTTGGTAAGAATGTAGGTGCTCATGGTGGCGTGTGGGAATGTCCGGATTTATTCAAATTAAAGGTTGATGGTACCAATGAGGCAAAATGGGTGCTATTGATCAGTATAAACCCTGGAGCACCAAATGGAGGTAGTGGCACACAATATTTTATTGGTGATTTTGATGGTCAGAAATTTACCACTGACCAAAAAGAACATTTATGGGTAGATTGGGGAACCGATAATTATGCTGGGGTAACTTATGACAATGTTCCCAATGGCGATCGAATTTTTATAGGATGGATGAGTAATTGGACATACGCACGGGATACCCCCACTAAAAAATGGAGAAGTGCCATGACCCTACCCAGAAAATTATCGTTGAAAAAAGTTGGGGACAACTATCATTTGTTCAATTATCCTATTAAAAGTGTCGATGTAATTGTCTCCAAAAAAGCCAAGAAAGATTTGAACATAGCGGCTAATACAAAAGAGTTGATTACTTCAGAAAATTTCAACCAATCAGAAATCAGGTTTACGACCTCCTTAAAAGATTTTCAATTGAAGTTCAGTAATGGTGACAACAATGAATTGTTGTTGACTATGATGGGCGAGGATAAAACATTTTTTCTTGACAGGTCCAAATCAGGAAAAGTCGACTTTCAAGAAGATTTTGGAAAGGGAATTCAGCAATTGCCAGTTCCCGATTTGCCTGATGGGGAATATGAAGTAAGTGTATTTATCGATTGGTCTTCTGTAGAAGTTTTTATTAATAATGGGCAGTATGTGATGACTTCACAAATTTTTCCAAAACGCAATTATACCGATTTGACTATTCAGAATTTGGGTGATAGTGAACTTTCGATGAAAGCTTTTTCGATAAATGAAGTAAAAAGAATTTGGAATTAGGGCATTGGTGTAATTGTATAAAACAAAAAATCCTTATCGTACGATAAGGATTTTTTTGTGGTGCCTCCAGGAATCGAACCAGGGACACATGGATTTTCAGTCCATTGCTCTACCAACTGAGCTAAGGCACCAATATTTCAAAATATTCCAAGCTTTCCAATAGTGGCGGGCCCGCCCGCCGGAGCCGTACCATAGGTGCGGCGTAGGAGGGTGCAAATATAATTTCAAATTTAGGATATACAAACAAAAACCAAAAAAAAGGTGATTGTTTTTTTTCATTTACGGATCTTTGTAACATGAATCTAATTATAGATGTTGGCAATACGTTTGTAAAGCTTGCTGTTTTTGAATATGGAGACCTTTTATTTGATGAAACCGCAGAGGTCGAAAATCTATTGGAAAGAGCGAAAGGGGTTTTTCATGAATTCCCCCAAATAGACTGGGCCATTGTTTCATCTGTTGTTCATTTGGGTAAAAATGTTATCGACGAACTTAATGGTTTATGCAATGTCCACATCCTAAACCATCAATCCAAAATACCTTTTAAGAATTTATATGCTTCACCTAAAACATTAGGTGTTGACCGCATAGCCCTCGCCACTGCAGGCTATTCGCGTAATCCAAATGATAACACATTGGTCATTGATGCTGGCACATGTTTGACTTATGATATGATCACTAGTCAAGGGCACTATTTGGGTGGGGCCATTTCCCCTGGTTTAAAGATGCGGTATAGGGCTTTAAATGAACAAACTTCAAAACTTCCTTTATTAACGGTTGAAAACCCCGTTGCATTGATAGGCACTAGCACCGAAGCTAGCATTCACAGTGGGGTTGTCAATGGTATTTGTTCCGAAATTGATGGGATAATTGAGCAATATTCATCTAGATTTGAAGATTTAACAGTTATTTTAACAGGAGGCGATGCCCAATTTTTGTCTAAACGATTAAAAAATACCATATTTGCCCATTCCAAATTTCTGCTAATAGGATTAAATTATTTGCTGGACTACAACAAGCGTTAAATGATCAATAAAATTGTTATTGCAATAGTGTGCATCGCCACAACTGGCTTGTATTCTCAAAATGGCTCTGTTTCACCTTACTCTTATTTTGGAATCGGCGATTTACAGTCCAGGGGAACAATTGAAAACCAAATGATGGGTGGTATTGGCATGTTTGCAGATAGTATTCATGTAAATCTGAAAAATCCTGCTGCCTTGAGTAAAATGGGAGTTCAGTTTGGTGAGGATTTCGGCAATACTACATATACTTTCGGGTTATCCCATAATAGGTTAAGTTTTGAAAACAATACGGAAAGTCAGAGCAGTTCTGTAACCAATATTAAATATGTGTCTTTGGCAATGACGATTAAGAAAGGTTTTGGTATTGGTTTTGGTATAATGCCTTATACATCGGTGGGTTACAATTTGGTTTCTGAGAGTATAAATGATAATGATGCCTTGGTGACCAATATATATGAAGGAGACGGTGGCTTAAATAAGGTATATTTTTCTGCGGGCTATGAGTTCGTAAAGAATTTGAGTGTTGGAGTAACTGCCAATTTTAATTTTGGAACTTTGAATTACGATAGGATTCAAAGTATAGAAAATGTACAACTTGGTACTTTTGACAAAAGAACTTCAAGAGTAAATGGAATGGATTTCAACTATGCCCTAAACTATAATCCTACTTTTGGTGATAAGTATAAAATTTATACTTCGGTAAGAGTGAATACGCAAGCTAATCTTACTTCCAAAAACGAAAAGGAAATCGGTTCCCTTTCTACAACCACAGGGCAGAATATAGAGGTGGTCAATGTTGATTTAGATGCTGTGAATCTTAGAAATACAGAGCTTAAGATACCGACTGCTGTTACATTAGGTTTAGGATTTGGGGAGTATAGAAAATGGTTCTTGGGTGCCGAGTATAGTTTCCAAGGATTTAGCTCTTTTTCCAATGATTTTATCGATGTGGAAAATTTGGTTTATGAAGATGCTAGTTCTTTTGCTTTTGGCGGGTTTTATATTCCGGACCATTCTGCATTTTCGGGGTATTATAAACGGATAACCTATAGGGCAGGATTACATATGGATAAAACGGGAATGACCATAAATAATAAAGAGATTAACAACTTTGGCATAACTTTTGGATTTGGGTTACCAATGCGCGGAAGTTTTTCAAATCTTAACCTTGGTTTTGAGATTGGTAAGCGAGGTACTACAGATGCAGATTTAATAAACGAGAATTACTTTAAATTCAATTTAGGTCTCTCGTTGAATGATATTTGGTTCCGAAAGCGAAGAATTAATTAAGAAAAATTTAGTACTTTAACCCCTTTAAACATAATAATATGAAAACTAAAATTTACTTCACAGCGATAATGCTCTTAGGGTTCATTGGAGTAAGTAATGCACAGGCGCAAAATCAAGAGTGCATGACTAATCTTTCTATCTACGTGGAGCACGCAAAAGTCAAAAACTATGAGGCAGCTTATACCCCATGGAAAATGGTATATGACAACTGTCCCGATGTAAACTGGGCAAATTTTGCATACGGGGAGAGAATCTTAAAAGACAAAATAAAGAAATCTTCAGGTGCTGAAAAAGATGCCAACATCCAGGATTTATTAGCGCTATTTGATAATAGCAGAAAATATTTCCCTAAAAAAGCATCATTGTCATCTGTTATAATCGATCAGGTATTGTTGAAGTATGACAACAAGATGATTGCAAATGATGAAATTTATAGTTCTTTAAGCAAAGGTTTTAAAGAAGATCGTGCAAATTTTAAAAATCCAAAGGCCCTATATCTATATTTCTCTAGTTTGGTTGATTTGCACAAAGCTGGTAGTAAAGATTTGCAAGAAGTTTTTGATGTATATGATGATGTAACAGAAAAGATTGAAGAGGAGAATATTAAGTTGACAGATAGGATTTCACAATTGCTTCCTAAAGAAGAAGCAGGTACACTAACTTCCAAAGAGAAAAAACAGTTGAAAGCGTCAACAACAAATTCAGAATCTTTTGGTAAGATAGCTGGCAGTATAGATTCCAAGCTGGGTGATTTGGCAGATTGTGGCAACTTGGTGCCTTTATACCAAAAAAGCTTTGAAGCTAAGAAGAACAATATTGATTGGGTTAAAAGAGCTGTTGGTAGAATGTTCAACAAAGAATGTACAGACGACCCAATGTTCAGAAAATTGTTCGAGGCCCAAATGGCCCTTGACCCATCAGCCGATGCTTTTGTTTATGGCGGAAACCTAAAACAAAAAGCAGGTGATACCAAAGGAGCTGTGGCAGATTTTAACAAGGCTTTGGAATTGGAAACCGATTCTAGAAAAAGATCGAATATTGCTTATAAGGTTGCTACTATTTTTAGAAGAGGAGGTAAGTCAACAGCAAGAAGTTATGCTCAAAAGGCTATTGATGCAAACCCATCAAACGGAAAAGCTTATTTGTTGATAGCCAATTTATATGCAACAAGTGCTAACCAATGTGGTGAGACCCCATTTGAGAAACGTGCTATTTACTGGAGAGCGGCTGAAATGGCTAGAAAAGCAGGAAGGGTTGATCCATCATTAAGTGGTAGGGCTAATCAATCTGCGGCTAGTTATTCGGCGAAAGCGCCATCAAAAACTGATATTTTCAACTCGGGAATGGCCGGTAAAACAGTTGCATTTAAGTGCTGGGTTGGTGGAAGCGTGAAGGTTCCCAATTTATAGAATGATACAACCCTTTAGATATAATCTAAAAAGCATTGCCTTAGTATATATCGGGGCAATGCTTTTTTTTTCTTGTGCCGATAATTACAAAAGGGTAGGCGATGAGGCACTGCCACTGGTTTTTCCGCAAGGTGTTGCCGAAAACTTCTCCTTAACTTATACCGAGAGCAAAGAGTCTATGGAGAACGAGGATATTGATACTACTAAGGTGATTTCGGTGTTATCGGGTCCGATTACAGAAAATTTTGACAACCTTGAATTCCCATATCGTACTTTTCCTAAAGGGCTCGTAGTTGATATTTATGACGAGGATAACAACAAGAATATGATCAAAGCGGATTATGGCATTAGATATACGGCAACGAATTTAATAGATTTAAGAGGTAATGTCATTATAGAAACCCATGATGGCAAAATGTTGGAAGCTCCCCAATTATTCTATGATCAAACCAATGAATGGGTTTTTACACAAAATAAATTTAAATACACCAACCCTGAAGAAGGTACCATAATGGATGGCGAGGGAATGGATTTCAATAAGGATTTCAGTTTTTTAAATGCACATAAAACCTATGGTCTCATGACCATAAAAGAAGAAATTAATGATTAAGATATTAAGATATACCGAGTATCTTTACTTGGCAGTTGCTTTTTTCTCGCTCTACAGAATTTATACAGATTGGAATATAGATCGCCAAAGCACCTATTTGTTTATGTTCTTTGCTGTAGTTTCAATTGGGATGTTCGCTTTTCGCAGAAACTATAGGAAAAAGTTCGAACAAAGAAAAAAGGATAACGAACAATAAAAGTGGATACATCCATCATCATTATAATACTTTCCTTAGTATTTTCTGCCTTCTTTTCGGGCATGGAGATAGCTTTCATATCGGCTAATAAAATCCATATTGAGATTGAAAAAAAGCAAGACGATTTTTTGGCCAAAGTACTATCTCGCCTAACGAAAAGACCTTCAAAGTTTATAGCCACGATGCTTATTGGAAATAATATTTCATTAGTGATCTACGGTCTTTTTATGGGTGAATTGCTGATGAACTGGTTTGTGGGGATGCTTCCTGCCAGCAATGGTTTTATGGATTTGATGTTGACCGATTTTAGTTTGCTGACCCAAACTATAATCTCAACCTTGATTATTTTAATTACAGCAGAATTCTTACCAAAAGTTTTGTTTCAAATCTATGCGAATAGCTTGTTAAAGGTACTTGCTGTTCCCGCCTATTTCTTTTATATGCTGTTTTCGATTATTTCAGAGTTCATAATAAAAGTATCTGATTTTATTCTTAAAACATTTTTTAAGACTGATGGGGATGAAACCCAATTGGCGTTTAGTAAAGTAGAACTGGGCGATTATATTTTAGAACAATTGGAAACTGTTGAAGAGGAAGATGATGTTGATTCTGAAATACAGATTTTTCAAAATGCCCTTGAATTTTCTGCCGTTAAGGCCCGTGAGGTGATGGTGCCCAGAACTGAAATCACAGCAGTTGAACTGCATGAAAATCCAAAGAATCTAGCTAAGTTATTCACAGAAACAGGGTATTCCAAAATACTGATTTATAAAGATACGATTGATAATATTATCGGCTATGTGCATTCCTATGAACTATTTAAAAAACCCAAAACCATAAAGAGTATACTAAGACCCGTTGAGTTTGTGCCCGAAACAATGCTCATACAGGATATATTGAATGTCTTGACCAAGAAACGGAAAAGTATTGCTGTGGTTTTGGATGAATATGGCGGAACATCTGGCATTATGACCGTTGAGGATATTGTTGAAGAACTTTTTGGGGAAATTGAAGATGAACACGATTCCACAGACTTGGTTGAAGAGCAACTTGAAGGAAATAGCTATAAATTTTCTGCGCGTCTTGAGGTTGATTATGTGAATGAGAACTACAAATTAGAGCTTCCGGAAAACGATGAGTACGAAACTTTGGGAGGACTTATAGTTAATGAAACAGGGGAAATACCAGGGCAAGATACCGAAATCAAAATCGATAATTTTATATTTACGATTTTAGAAGTTTCAAACACCAAGATAGACTTGGTGAGACTCCAGGTCTTGGATAATGACTAAGCCTTTCAGAACCTTATTTTAGAGCCGTTTTACTTTTTATTATTTGAAAAGAAAATGGTAATTTCGCAAACTGATTTTAAACATTCCATATAATGGCGATTTTAGAGAATATAAGAAAGAGAACTACCGTATTGATACTGATTATTGGATTAGCGCTTTTTGCGTTTGTGATATCAGGGGTATTTACCAGCAATGATTTAGGCGGGGGTAAAATTGGTTCTTCAGTGGCAGAAATCAATGGAAATGAAATCTCCATTGATGATTTTAGGAGAAAAGTGGAGACTGCCTCTAACAGGTTTGGCCCATCGGCATCATCAATGCAGGTTGTAAATCAGGTTTGGGACCAAGAGGTTAGGAATTCTATCTTAAGCCAACAATTTGAAGATTTGGGAATTGATATCGAAAGAGACCAAATAATGAACTACATCAAAACTATACCTTCATATAGTCAGAATCCACAATTTATGAATGATAGTGGTGTCTTTGATGAGAATAAATTTAGGGATTTCATTGCAGAGCTTAAGATAAATAGTCCATCTCAATATAACTTATGGTTGCAAGACGAACAATCCATAATTCAAAATGCCAAACAACAGACTTATTTCAATTTGGTAAAGGCCGGTGTTGGCGCAACCCTTAAAGAGGGAGAATTGGATTATAAGTTGGCCAATGATAAAGTGGATATTAAATATGTTAGGGTACCATATACATCAATTGCAGATAGCACAATAACTATTACCAAGAGCGAAATACAAACGTATATCAAAAGCCATAAAGAAGATTTTAAGCAAGAAGAAGCCAGGGATATTCAATATGTCTATTTTGAGGAAAAGGCATCTGCTGACGATGAAAAAGCGGTAAAGGAAGCTGTTGCTGCATTGTTGGGTGATACTGTTGAGTATTTAGAGGATAAAGATACCATGGATACTATTCCAGGATTCAAAAACACATCTGACATAGCCGCTTTCCTCGACAGATATTCTGATTTAAAGTTCGATACCATCTATAAGGCGAAAACAGATTTATCCCCGATATTCGCTGATACTTTAGTAACGCTAAGAGTTGGGGAGACCTATGGTCCATATCGTGACGGCAACTTCTTTAAAGTATCCAAAATGGTAAACAAAAAAGCCAATGGGACTGCTAAAGCGAGCCATATTTTAATTTCTTGGGTAGGTGCTGAAAGAGCAGGGGCCAATATTACAAGGACTAAAGAAGAAGCCGAAGTTATAGCAAAAGAACTTTTGGCAGATGCAAAAAAGAAAGATGCAGTTTTTGTTCAATTGGCACGTGATAATTCTGATGGGCCTTCTGCACCAAACGGGGGAGATTTGGGATACTTCCAAGAAGGTGCAATGGTAGCTGAATTCAATGATTTTGTATTTGGCAATCCAACTGGAACTATTGATCTTGTTGAAACAGCTTTGGGATATCATATCGTTAAGATAGATGATAAACTAGATGTATATCAAATAGCGACTCTGGCTAGGGAAATTGAACCCTCGGAAACTACTATTAATACATTGTTCACGAATGCCACCAAATTTGAAATGGAGTCTATTTCAGGAGAAAAGGCCTTTACTGATTTGGCCAAGGAAAGTGGGTATACGGTTCGTCCTGTAAATAAGATAAAGGCAATGGATGAGAATTTACCAGGACTCAACAGTCAGAGAGGAATTGTACAATGGGCATTTAAGAATGACACAAAAGTTGGCGATATAAAAAGGTTTAGTGTAAATAATGGTTATGCGATTGTTCAAATGACAGCTGATTATGAAGAAGGATTGAGAACTGTTGAGGATGCATCTGCCACTGTACTTCCAGTTTTAAGGAAAGAGAGGAAGGCTGCGCAATTGATTAGCGCCAATAAAGGAAAGTCAATTGAGGATATTGCAAAGGACAATAGTGTTTCTGTTTCGAATGCATCTGCACTATCAGTTAAATCACCAACTATTCCAGGAGCTGGTCGTGAACCCGCTGTTGTAGGTACTGCGTTCGCAATGAACGTGGGTGAGACTTCTGACCTTTTGGAAGGTGAAAGTGGCATTTTCCTTATTTCTGTCACTAAGAAAGAAGAAGCGCCAAAATTGGATAATTACAGTACTTTTGCCAATACGCTTAAAACATCAAATGCCGCCAAAGTAAATACAGCGGTTTATAATGCCTTGAAAGAAGCTTCTGAAATAGAAGACAATAGAGCTATATATTACTAAGAAAAAAGTAGTGAAAAAAGATATAAAGTCCTGATGAAATCATCAGGACTTTTTTTATAAGATCATTTCTGAATAAGGGATGATGGTGCTATAACCCTTTTGTTTAAAATAGGCCATTGAGATTTTGTCTCCGGTCACTAGAATAAAATCACCGCCCCATGCCCCAAGGCTTTTAATGGCGCCAGGATAATCATCGAATAGTGATTTCTTTACAGTTGGTGTTTTGAATGCTTTAGATAAAATTGTTTCATGTTGTTCCATTAGAGTTTCAAATGTTACCAAATCATGGCATGATACCATTTTTGAAGTTATATCTCCAATGCTGTTTACGAGTTCCTTGGTATTAAAATTCAATTGTCGGTATTGGGAAATGCCTTCTCTACTATTTTGTTTTTTATTGAGATGAATAAAAAACAGTTGGTTTTTGAAATCTGGGTTAAAGTTCACTGCTTCAACAGAAGGTTTTCTTTTTACAAGCTGATATATTATTGGTGTGTTATGTTGTGCACAGGCTATGTCATAACCACTACCCCCAAAAGTTTTTTCCAACAATTGATAAGGATTGATATTCGCCCATTGGGCAATGTTGTTGATCAATGTTGAAGAAGATCCAAGACCCCAATCTTTTGGGAAGGTTAATTTGGTATGAACACTATACCCCAAGCCATCCGTTAAAAAATAGGGATTCAATTTTTGCGCTTCAATAAGTATTTCAAGCAAGGTTGTTGAAATTTCGGAATTAGAAGAAGAAATCCCAGTCATGGATTCTAAATCATATATGGCTTCAAACCATACCCCATCTTTTTCGTCCAAACTTGTCCATTCAATTTTTTTGGATTCAGTTTCCAGTACGATTAACGATTGTCCATATTTAGTAGGAATGGCCCAGGCTTTTGCTCCGTCCAGAACAGCATATTCCCCTGTTATCAATAACTTGCCATTGCTATAGAACTCTCTTTCCATTAATTGCTTCTTAGCTTTTCAAATGCCTCTATAACTGCACTATGGGTCACTGTATGATTTTTGAAATAATTAATGATTTCATCTTTTTCTATATCTGTTGCCCCCAATTGGTTCAGAATATTCAATAAATGCATTTTCATATGCCCTTCCTGTATTCCTGTTGTGACCAATGAACTAACTGCGGCAAAATTTTGGGCTAATCCCGCAACGGCAACAATCTGCATTAATTCTTTTGCCGAAGGTTGCTGCAATATTTCAAGTGCCAATTTTACAAGCGGATGAAGATTAGTCAAACCTCCAACGGTGCCCAATGCCAATGGGATTTCTATCCAGAACTTGAATATTCCATTTTCAATGCTTGCATTAGTAAGACTTTTGTATTTTCCATCTTTGGCAGCGTATGCATGAGCACCGGCTTCCACAGCCCTAAAGTCATTCCCTGTAGCCAGCACAACAGCATCAATACCGTTCATTATTCCTTTATTATGGGTTACAGCTCTATGGGGCTCAACATTGGCAATATCAATGGCCCTGAGCATCTTCTCCGCAAATTCTTGTGGTGAAACCGCTGTATCCATCTTTAAATCCTCGACCGCACAAAATACTTCTGCACGTACAAGACAGTCAGGAACGTAGTTTGATAGTATGCTCATTACAATTTCAATCTGTTTTTCCTTTTCGGTAAAAAGTGAAAATTGCTGTGCTTCCCTTTTAAAGGTCTGGGCAAATTGTTCTAAACACGAATTAATGAAATTGGCGCCCATGGCATCCAGGGTCTCAAAAGTGCAATGAAGTTGGTAATAATCTTTAAGTTGGGAAGTTTTATTGCGCAGTTCTATTCTAGAGATACCACCACCACGCTTTTCCATGTTTTTAGTTAATGGTTTGGCATCTTCAAGTAATTTATGATGAATAGCAGTAAAGAATTTTTCCAACGTGGTTGGATTGCCGGAATACATGAAATGTACTTGGCCAATTTTTTCGGTCCCGATAATTTTCGATTTGAATCCTCCTCGTTCAAACCAAAATTTAGCTGCTTTACTGGCAGCGGCCACGACCGAGCTTTCTTCAATAGCCATTGGTATGGCATATAGTTTATTGTTGATTAAAAAATTTGGTGCAATTCCTAAGGGTAAGTAGTAATTTGTAATCGTATTTTCAATAAACTCATCATGCAATTTTTGCACCTCATTTTCAACATTCCAATACCGCTCTAATATTTTTTTTGTCTCCGCAGGGTTATGGGTATATCGCTGTGCAACCCACTCAATTTTTTCTTGTTTTGATAGTTTGGAAAAACCTAAGATAGGATCAATCATTGCATATTTGGTTTGTGGTCTCAAATATAGTCATTAAGGCCAAATTTAACTGTTGTCCTGGATCTGTGAAGGCACATGGGTTTTTGAGGATAAAGTTTAATTAATTGTAAAATATTCACTAAACTTGACAGATTTTAAACATTTTTTATAAAAATATGAATAAACGCTACCTTCTATTGCTATTCTTCATCGGTTTATCGATGTTGACATTTGCGCAAGAGAAAAAAATCACAATTGAAGAAATATATCAAGGGGCTTTTAAAACAAGTGGTTTGGATGTGCTCCGATCTATGAAAAATGGGGAGCATTACACTATTTTAAACTACAATAGTGCTGACAAGTCTGCTAGAATTGACAAATATGATTATATGACCTTGGAAAAGGTAGAAACCATAGTTAATTCTGCAGGGAATGATGCTATTCCCTCGTTCAGTTCATATACCTTCAGTGAAGACGAATCCAAAATACTGCTGGCCACTGAAATAGAATCGATTTTTAGACGCTCAACATTGGGTGTTTTTTTCGTTTATGACATAGCTTCAAATTCAATTGTAAAGGTATCCGAGGATAAAATTCAGGAACCGTTACTTTCTCCCAATGGTATGCAGGTAGCATATGGCTCAAAAAACAATCTGTTTATTTTTGACATTGCTTCCAAAACCACAAAGCAAATAACAACTGATGGGGTAAAGAACAAAATCATAAACGGTATTACCGATTGGGTCTATGAAGAGGAATTTTCTGTGGTAAGGTCCTTTGCCTGGAATTCAAACGGCACTAAAATTGCTTTCCTTCGTTTTGATGAATCTGAGGTACCTGAGTTTTCCATGGATGTATATGGTACTAATTTGTATCAAAAACAAAATGTCTTCAAATACCCAAAAGCTGGAGAAAATAATGCCTTGGTTTCTTTACACTTGTTTGATGTAAAATCCGGTAATATTTCCAATATTGAGCTGGGAGATCCCTATTA
This sequence comes from uncultured Flavobacteriaceae bacterium, assembly GCA_963768235.1. Lineage (GTDB taxonomy): Bacteria > Bacteroidota > Bacteroidia > Flavobacteriales > Flavobacteriaceae > Maribacter_A. The sequence goes on along the minus strand of CAVYHF010000007.1, from coordinate 55,764 downwards.
TATTCCAAGGATCAAGTGGATGAACAATGCTGATTACTTAAGTGTAACTACGATGAACAGGCATCAAAACCATTTAAAACTACAAGCAGTGAATGCCAAGAATAATTCTGTTGCTATACTGTTGGAAGAAAAAGATAACGCCTATGTTGATATAAACGATAATCTAACATTCTTGGAAGATGATAGTTTTATTTGGACAAGTGAAATGGATGGATATAATCATCTTTATCTCTATGGATCGGAAGGGAAATTAATGAACCAAATCACCAAGGGTGATTGGGAGGTGACCGCTTATTATGGCTATGACCAAAATGAAGATAAAATCTATTACCAGTCCACGGAAAATGGCTCAATTAATCGTGGGGTATACAGTATTGAAAGTAATGGAAAGAAGAAAAAAGAACTTGCGCCTGAAATAGGTACAAATACCGCTGCTTTTAGTGCGGATTTCACCTATTTTATAAATACATATTCAAGTGCCTCAGCACCTTATAAATATACGTTATATAAAGCCCATACCGGAGAGAAAATAAAGGATATAAAGGATAATCAAGCCCTTGTTGAGAAACTAAAAGGTTATGATGTGGCTCCAAAGGAGTTTTCGACATTGGCAATAAACGGTAATGACCTGAATATGTATATGGTCAAACCCAATGATTTTGATGCTTCTAAGCAATATCCCCTTCTACTTTTTCAATATAGTGGCCCTGGTTCGCAATCAGTCGCCAACCGTTGGGGTAGTGCTAATGATTATTGGCACCAAATGTTGGCTTCGGAAGGTTATATTGTTGCCTGTGTAGATGGTAGGGGAACAGGATTAAAAGGAAGGGATTTTAAAAAGGTAACCCAAAAGGAATTAGGTAAATATGAAGTTGAAGATCAAATTGCAGCAGCCAAGAAACTGAGTGAATTATCTTATATTGATGAAGACCGCACAGGAATTTGGGGATGGAGTTATGGCGGTTTTATGTCTACCAATTGTATTTTAAAAGGAAATGATGTTTTTGAAACAGCTATAGCTGTTGCGCCTGTTACGTCATGGCGTTTTTACGATACTATTTACACAGAACGTTTTATGCTGACACCTGCTGAGAATCCCAGTGGTTATGACGATAATTCACCTTTTAATTATCCAGAACTTTTAAAAGGAAACTACTTATTGGTACATGGCTCCGGAGACGATAATGTTCATGTGCAAAATACCATGCGCATGGTTGAGGCTTTAGTACAGGCAAACAAACCATTTGAATGGGCAATATACCCAGACAAGAACCATGGTATTTATGGTGGTAATACGCGTTTGCACTTGTTTAACAAAATGACCAATTTCATCAAAGAAAATCTATAACCAAACAACATAACTTATGACAGCAATTGATAAACCAGCAAATCAAAAAGAGCTTTTTGGACATCCAGTAGGACTTTACATATTGTTTTTTACAGAGATGTGGGAGCGATTTTCCTATTACGGAATGCGGGCAATATTGGTGCTTTATTTGGTAGCAAAAACCTCCGAAAGCAATGCCGGTTTGGGATGGACCAATGGCGAAGCACTGGCATTATACGGGTGGTATACCATGTTAGTCTATGTAGCCTCAATTCCTGGAGGATGGATTGCGGATAAATTCCTTGGACAAAAAAAATCTGTTTTAATTGGTGGAATCCTTTTGGTATTTGGGCACAGTGTTTTAGCCATAGAACAAATGTGGGCTTTTTACTCGGGCCTAGGCTTTATTATCGCGGGTGTTGGCATGTTGAAACCCAATATTTCCACAATGGTTGGAGGTTTATATAAGCAAGGAGATATTAGACGGGATAAAGGATTTACTATTTTCTACATAGGCATTAATGTAGGGGCATTTTTATCTAGTTTAATTGTAGGTACTGTTGGGGAAGTATATGGTTGGCATTATGGTTTTGGATTAGCAGGTATAGGTATGGCATTGGGTCTTCTTCAATACGTTTATGGCCAAAAATATCTTAAGCATGTTGGTAATTTTTTAGGGACCTCTGAAAATAAGGACGAAAAGGATGCTATGGACAAGCCTTTAACTAAAATAGAGAAGGATAGATTAGTGGTGCTTTTCATTTCATTTATATTGGTAATCGTTTTTTGGGGGGCATTTGAACAGGCCGGTGGGTTAATGAATATTTATGCTTCAGAAAAAACGAATAGGATACTATCTTTTTCTTTGCCGTTCATTGGTAATGAAATACCCGCTTCTTGGTTTCAATCATTGAATGCCATGTTCATCATATTTCTTGGAACTTCAGTTGCTGGGTATTGGGCCAATCGAAAACTAAAGGGAAAATTATCAACTGGATTGTTTAAGATGATCTTAGGTCTTATTATTATGGGAGTTGGTTTCTTCTTTATGTCAGCAGCAGCCGGAGAATACAATAGTGATGGCTCTTCTGCAATGTACTGGTTGGTGCTGGCCTATTTGTTCCATACGGTAGGGGAATTATGCATTTCTCCAGTCGCGTTATCTTATATAACAAAACTTGCACCGCTTAAATATGCGTCTTTGATGATGGGCATCTATTTTGCCATGACTGGATTAGGTAATAAAGTAGCTGGATTGTTAGGGGAATCCGCTTCGGAATTTGGGGAATTGGCAGTATTTACTGGTATAGCTCTTTTTTGTATTGTTTTTGGGGCCTTGGTAATGTTGTTCAGAAAAAAATTAGAAGCTTTGACCCATGGTGCTGAGGACGATGAACATGAAATGACCGCAGAAGAAACAGCATAGTAGCACGATTCGTGTTTAATATATCTTGAATATATAAGCTCCTTTTTCACCCGTATAGTGAAAAGGGAGTTCTTTTTTAGTGCAGGTCTGCTCCCAGCGTTTAATATAGCTGCGATAATTGCTTCCGTCAGCAATCAATACCTTGGGACGTACTGAGTCTATGAGTCGTTCTAAGTTTATTTTTGGGGATTGTGTCAGAATTAGGTAATCAACATTATTTGGTTTAAAGTCATAGACACCAAAGCTATCGATTAGTACTAAATTTTGATTATTGAATTTGTAGGAGTTTCTAAGGTGTTGGTAGTTCAATTTTTCCACCCTTTCATGTATTTGAAATGAGGTTGCAAAGTTTTTTGTTGCGCTACTGTTATTGGTAAATACACTTAGTTCGTTGCCTTTTTGATGTGCCAAAATAGAATTCTTGGTTTGGTGTACTAACAACAATTGTTCTTTTTCATAAGTATTTTGTTGGTTGTATAGCAACCAGAGTTGCAAGACAATGAAACAGATTAGAAATGTTAATGTCCTTTTAAAAGTGTTCTTAATCAATATCCAAATCATTGAAATCAATAGACAATAGGTCAATACTAACTGAAGGGAATCAAAAGATATGTTCCTAAATATGAATGCTTCTTGCTGTGCAACCCATTTAATAACTGAATTCATTATGCCAATGATTGAATTATAGAGTTCAATAAGATTATTTGGCGCAATATTCAATAATATGAATGCGACTACGATTATGCCCAAGCCCAATATCAACCCTAAAAAGGGAACAATCAGTAGGTTAGAAATAAAGAAGAGTCCAGGGAATTGATGAAAATAGTATAAACTTATAGGTAGAACTCCAACCTGCGCTGCAATACTTACTGAGAGCAATTGCCAAACTTGTCTAACCAACCAATTTTTGGGATACCAGAATTTCTGTAAAATAGGGTAGACCCAAACTATGGCAAATACCGCAGCATAACTCATTTGGAACCCAACATTGAATAAAAGCATGGGATCAAAGACCAAGAGAATAAAGAACATTGATAATGCCAATATATTGAAAGTGTTGCTTGGTCTGTTTAAATACAGGGCATAGGCTACAAAAGAGAACATGGTCACGGCCCTTACAACTGACGCAGATAATCCGGCTAAAAATGCAAAACCCCAAAGCAGTAAAACTATTGCCACAAGTTTAAAGGTTTTACCTTTTGGTAAAAATTCCATGGGGCGCAGCATAAATTCTAGAAATAACAGCAGAATACCAATATGTAAGCCTGAAACAGCCAAGATATGCACTGCTCCAGCATTTTTGTAATCGGTATAAGTTTCTTTGGAAATAGTGTCACGTTGTCCTAATAATAAGGCTTGGATAATCCCTAATTCGGCATTCCCGAAATGAGCTTGTTCAAGTTTGGTGATGATGTTTTGACGCAATGAAGTGGCATAACCCTTAATTGTTCTTGAAGAATTTTCAAGAACAATATGGTTGTTTGCATTCAATTTTAGTTGATGATAAATCCCTTGTTTTTCCAAATAGTTCTTGTAATTGAATTGATATGGATTCAAAGGTGATTTAATTTCATCCTTAAGAGCAAACACAAAAAGTTCATCATCAACCTGTAATTTTTGAAATGTCGAATCGATTGCCTTGTCGAGAATTATTTTCCCTGAGGCTTTATAAGAATTGTATTCCGTTACTTCTGCAATGTATCGTTCAGAAAAAGAGTTAGGTTTTAAAACTTCAGTGACTTTTAATTTCCAGTTTTCTTGTTGAGTTGATGAAATATTTGTGTAATGGTCATTGGCATTTTTTGGTTGGGCAATGGCAACAATGAGAATGCCAAGACAGACAGTAGTGAGAGCTGCAATTATTCCAAAAGATATGCCGACGGCTTTTTTTTCTTGAAACAAGATAAAGCTGAGAACCGAAAGAAAAAACAAGGTAAGTAGTAAGGGGAATTTTATTTCTATATTAAAAAAATATCCAATTAAAATACCCAACACCAATAGGAATGTCAGTTTTATTGGAATGAATTTCAGCAAATCCATTTAAAGAATTCTTGTTGCTTTTACAAAAGCATAATTCCAATAGCCCTCGCGTAGCGATGAAACGATAACCCCTCTTGAAGTAGAGGAATGAATGAACTTGATTTCATCATTTTTTACAGCAACAACCAAACCTACGTGGTTTATTTTTTTACCTTTTCGAGTAGTTTTGAAGAATAATAAATCTCCTTTTTCAACCTGATTTACGCGAATGCGCTTACCTTCATTCGCCATTTCATTAGAAACTCGTGGTATAGCAACATCATTCTTTTTGAAAGAAACATATAGCAGTCCTGAACAATCCATTCCCTTGCTTGTAGTACCTCCGTATTTGTATCGAACACCCGAAAATGTTAGGGCCGTGTTAATGATGTCATTCGCTTTGGAAGAAGGTGAATCAGATGTTGATATTTCGGTGGCAGTACTGTCAACTTCAATTACTTTATTTTCTGAGGAAGCTTCAACTGTAATTTTACGCTCCTTGCTGTACGTTGTTTTCTTTTTAACAACACAGCTGCCCAAAAAAATCAGTAATAATAAAAATGGCAGTATTTTTTTCATCCAAAGAATGTTAGTTGTCCTTGGATATCAAATTTAAGCATTTTTTACAATTAGGTTGGCTGCCTTTTCGCTTGCCCCTTTTCCTCCTAGCTTTTGTTCAAGAAGATCATAGGCTTCCAATTGATTTTTACGACCTGTACCATCAAGTATTTTGGTAAGTTCTTTTTTTAGATTTTTAGTACTGAGGTCATCTTGAATAAGCTCTTTAACAACCTCCTTGTCCATTATTAAATTCACCAAAGAAATAAACTTCAAAGTTATAATGCGCTTGGCTATTTGATAGGACAACCAATTGGCCTTATAGCAAACAACTTGTGGAACCTTAAATAATGCGGTTTCTAAAGTGGCGGTGCCACTGGTTACCAATGCAGCATGGGAAATATTCAGCAAATCATAGGTTTTATTGGCAACAAAACCAACATTGGCAATAACTAAAAATGGATTGTAAAATTCGTCGTCCAAACTCGGTGCACCACCAATCACAAAATTGTAGTCAGGAAAATCATTTGTGATTAAAAGCATTAATTGAAGCATTTTATGTACTTCCTGTTTGCGACTTCCAGGCAACAAAGCGATAATTGGTTTGCCGTTATCCAGGTTATTCTGAATCCTAAAGGTCTTTTCATCAACCTGATCACGATTTGTTATTGCATCAATCAAGGGATGGCCGACAAAATGAACCGGGAAGCCATGTTTCTTTTCATAGAATTCTTTTTCAAAGGGAAGTATAACATACATGGCGTCAATATCCCGTTTTATTTTGTTGATTCTGCCTTCTCGTGATGCCCAAATTTGAGGTGATATATAATAATTTGTCTTATAGTTCTGTTTCTTGGCCCATTCCGCAATCCGTAAATTGAATCCCGAATAGTCTATAAAAATGATGATATCTGGATCATATGTGGCAATATCATTTTTACAGAATTTAATGTTCTTGAATATGGCACCAAGGTTAATGATGACCTCGATGAAACCCATAAAGGCCATTTCCTTATAGTGTTTTACTAAAGTGCCACCGGCTGCCTGCATTAAATCACCGCCCCAACATCTAATCTCAGCATTTGAATCCTTATTCTTCAAAGCCTTTATTAGATTTGACCCATGCAAATCCCCAGATGCTTCCCCAGCGATGATATAGTATTTCATTTTAGAATACTTTGTAATAAAGAATCAATAATGCAGTAAGTATGGTTGCGATTAAAACGCCTTTTGCCCTTTGGTCCCTTCGTAGTTTTAAAAATCCAAAAAAGGCAACTAAATTCAGTATCGCACCAAGAGCTAGTAGACTCCCTACGTGACCTTGTTGAATAGCAGCTTCGAATGTTTCAACGATTCCAAAATCAGAAAACAATAGAATATAAATCAAGGTTCCGATGGTATTTGCGATAATGCCCACAACAAAACCGATGATAAGTTCTTTTTTAGTATTCATGTAAATTCCAATTATTTATATTTTGAATGGCATGGTGCGCAGTAAGGTCAAATTGGGTTGGTACAACGGATACAAAACCATTCGATAGCGCCCATATATCGGTATCTTCCCCTTTATCCAACAGCTCAAATTCACCGGTAAGCCAATAGTAATCCTTGCCCATAGGGTTAGTACGCTTATCAAACATCTCTTTCCAATTAGCACGCGCTTGTCTACATATTTTTATGCCCTTTGGCAATTCATCCTTCATTTTAGGAATATTTACATTAAGTACTACTCCTTTAGGCATTACATTTTTTAAAGCTTCACGAACTATTCTTTTCACCGCATCGCCAGATGATTCAAAATCAGCCTCCCATTTGTAGTCGCAAAGAGAGAAACCAATGGCAGGAATACCTTCAATACCTGCTTCTATAGCAGCGCTCATGGTACCGGAGTAAATCACGTTTATTGAAGCATTTGAGCCATGGTTAATGCCACTGATGCAGATATCCGGTCTGCGATCTAACAATTCCTGCAAGGCCAATTTAACACAATCTGCAGGGGTGCCACTGCAGCTGTATTCTGCAATTGCCCCATCTTTTACGTTGATATCGATTTTGGAAGAATATAGGGTGCTATCCAACGTAATCGCATGTCCCATACCTGATTGGGGACTATCAGGTGCGACTACAATAACATCCCCGATTTCAGCCATGAAGCGAATTAATGCCCGTAGTCCTGGAGCATTAATTCCGTCATCATTTGTCACTAAAATAAGGGGTTTTCCCATTTCATATACTTTCTTGGGTAAAAATACGTTTAAAAAAAGATATGTTCCCAAATCGTGTTTAACAAAAATTTAATGCCAGAGTGTGAAGTACTGGCACGGTTTTTTCAGTATATTAGAGAACTAGTTACGTTCTCAAAGCATTATATGGAATCTTACACTTTGTAGAAAGTAAAGGTTATTTATTAAAAACAACGGATATTTTATGAAAAGGAATCTAGCCTACGCCCTAATTGCCATGCTTGTTGCAGTAGCTTCATGCAGCTTTACCAATAAATCATTTGAAAATGATGACAAGGATAAATTGTTGTTGGATTTGATTACCTATGTATTGGAACGAGGGCATTATGAACCTAAGGAAATCAACGATGACTTTTCAGTTAGCGTATTTGAAGATTTTATTGATATTCTTGACCCCACAAAGAGATATTTTCTAGAAGATGATATTATGGAATTTGAGAAGTACAAATTTCAAATAGACGATCAAATCAAGAACACTGAGATAGCTTTTTTCAATTTGGTCTATGATAGATTAATGACCAGAATGCAGGATGCTAAAGATATATATAGAGAAGTATTGGCTGATCCCTTTGACTATGATGTTGAAGAAAATATCAGTATAAGTTATGAGAAGGAACTTTTTGCCGCATCGAAATCTGAGTTAAAAGAAAGATGGAGAAAGCAATTAAAGTATGCTACTTTAGGTACTTATGATTCCAAGTTATCTCAATCTAATAAAGCGACCAAAACAACTGAGGATGTTCAGGCCGTACTAACTCCTGAGATGGCTGAAAAAGTATCAAGGGAATCTACACAAAAGACCTTGGATGAATTTTTTGACTTTGTTGACGATATGGAACGCAAAGATTGGTTTGTGCAGTATATTAATACCATTGTGGGAGAGTTTGATCCACATACGTTTTATTTTGCTCCAGAAGAAAAGGAGAAGTTTGATACTAGCATGTCTGGTAAATTCGAAGGTATAGGCGCTCGTTTGCAAAAGAAACCTGAAGGGGCAAAAATCGTCGAGATTATTTCTGGTGGCCCGGTGTGGAGAGACAAACGATTAGAGGTTGGCGATGAAATCATTAGAGTAGGTCAAAATGGTAAAGACCCTATTGATATAGTTGGTATGCGGTTGGATGATGCCATTAAATTGATTAAAGGCCCAGAAGGGACAGTGGTAGATCTTACTGTGCGAAAGGTAGATGGCGCTATCAATGTCATCTCACTAACAAGGGATGTTGTTGAGTTGGAAGAATCCTATGCCAAATCTGCCAATATCATTAAAGATAACCAGCGATACGGACTTATAAATCTTCCTAAGTTTTATGTGGATTTTAATGATTATTCTGAAAGAAATGCGGCAACAGATGTAGCCAAAGAAGTAGAAAGATTAAAGCAAGAAGGAGCAGAAGGATTAATCCTTGATCTTCGGGATAATGGAGGTGGATCTTTAAAAACTGTGGTTGAAATGGCCGGATTATTTATTAAGGACGGTCCGATAGTTCAAGTACGTTCCAATGGTAAAGGCAAAGATGTCTACGACGACAAGGATGAACGTATTCAATGGGATGGCCCTTTGGTAATTTTAGTGAATGAACTTTCCGCATCAGCTTCTGAAATTTTGGCGGCTGCCATGCAAGATTACAAAAGAGCAATCGTAATAGGCAGCAAACAAACATTTGGTAAAGGAACCGTTCAAAATGTGATTCCTTTGGATAATATTGTTCGAAGTAATGAGCACGGTGATTTAGGAGCTATTAAGTTGACTACGCAGAAGTTTTACAGGATTAATGGTGGCTCTACACAGTTGGAGGGAGTTAAAAGTGATGTGGTTGTACCAGATAAATATAGCTATATAGATTTAGGGGAAAGAGATCAATCGACTCCATTAAAGTGGGATAAGATCACACCTGCGGATTATAAGTTATGGGATGGCTACATTGATTATGAACAGACCATAGCAAATAGTAATAGAAGAATGGCTGGAAATCCTCAAATTAAATTAATTGAGGAAAATGCCAAATGGATTAAATCGGAGCAAGATGAAAACTTGATTTCTTTGAATTATGATATTTATAAGGCCGAAGAAAAGAAAGATAAAGCTAAATCAGATTACTTTAAATCGCTTTCGGAATATGATTCCAAGTTGACCTTTGAGTCTTTGAAGTATGAAGAAGAACTATTTACCAAAGATTCTATTTTAAGGGAAAAAAGAGACCGTTGGCATAAAGACCTTGCAAAGGATGTTTATGTTGAAGAAGCGGTAAACGTATTACAAGATCTTAAAATAAATAACATTAAACATGCTAAATTGGCTAGTGTAAAAGGCTAATTTTCAATGAAATAAACTTTATAATAAAAAACCTGACAGAACCTGTCGGGTTTTTTATTTAGCGCTTTTATAGAAGACAATATTTATGTTTTTTTAAGCAGTATGCATATATAATCAATTCGTTCAAAACGCTGTCCAATCGAATAAAAAAAGCCCCGCATATAATGCGGGGCTCCTTATTTTCACATATGTAATTAGAATATATTTTTGATCTCGCCTATTTTTTTGTAAAAACGGCTTCCATTTCCTCCAATGTCTTGCCTTTGGTTTCAGGGATAAACTTCCAAACAAACCAGATGATAACCACGATAAATCCTGAAAACAGAAAATAGGGCAGGGCATTGTTCCATGTGCCACCGTCCATGATCAATTTGTTGGCATCACTCTCAACTATTACAGGGAAAGTCTGTGATACAAAATAATTGGCCAACCATTGAGCTGCCACTGCTACCGCCATGGCGGCACTTCTAATCTTATTGGGAAAAATTTCAGATAACAATACCCAAACAATCGGCCCCATTGACATAGCGAATGCACCTATAAAAATCAAAACACCGATTAAACTCAATATACCTTCGAAAGTAGAAATTGTTGGTAAACCAGCTGAATTTATTTGGGAATAATCACTGAAATACAGGGTGAATCCCATTATTAAAAATCCGACCAACATTCCAACACCCCCAATAATCAACAAAGGTTTTCTACCTAATTTATCAACAGTGAACATTGCAATGAAAGTAAATACCAAGTTGACAGTGGCCAATAATATTTGCTGTAAAAGGACATCATCTTGTCCAAATCCAAGGGCTTGTTCAAAAATATCGGCACCATAATATAGTACGGCATTGATTCCTGTAAACTGTTGTAGCACTGATAATACCGTACCAATAATTACAATAGGTAACATGGTCTTGCTAAAAATAGAGGCCTTTACCGCAGTATTTTCAGCTTTGATCGAGTCCCTTATTTCCTTGATTTCCTTGCTGGCTATTTCTTCACCATGTATTCTGGTTAAAATGTTTTCAGCTTCTTCTTCTTTCCCTTTGATCATCAACCAACGTGGACTTTTGGGAACAAAAAACAATAGTATCAAAAATAATGCGGCAGGTACCATTTCTGACCAAAACATGTTGCGCCATCCAAAAGCGATATTTTCACTTTCACTTAGTTTGGACCCAATAAAATAGGTGACCAAGAAAACAATAAAAAATCCTACTACAACAGCTAATTGGTAGAAGGTGACCAAGACTCCCCTATTCTTAGCTGGGGCAATTTCAGCTATATACATTGGAGCATTCATTGAGGCCATACCTATAGCAATACCACCAATTAGTCTGAAGATGACCAACAAGGTGGTCGACTCTGGTAGCATACTTGGTAAACCAGACCCCCAAGCAGAAAGCATAAAAAGACCTGCCGCAATGATCAGCGAGTATTTTCTACCAATGGCCCTACTGATTATTCCCGCAGAAGCCGCACCTACTAAGGCCCCTAAAAGGGCACTACTAACAATAAAACCTTTTAAAGCACCGGTTAATTCAAAATATTTTGAAAAATAAAACTGGGTGCCGTTTATGACCCCAGTATCGTAACCAAACAATAACCCGCCTAGGGTAATGACAATGGTTATAAAATAAATATTGATTTTTGTAGTCGAAGTTTTACCCATGGTAACTTTGGTTTAAGGTTATTTATTTAGAACTCTTTATGGTTGTGTTTTGATTAAGCGTTAAGATTACGATTTAAGGTATTAAACACTAATTGGTTAAAAGTATTAATAATATCAAAAATGCTAACTTTCTTTGAGTAATTCTAATGCATTAAGATCAAATTCAGATAAAATAATAAACGAACCAAATATAACTTTTTTGTTCTGGAATTGAACCAATGGAATCTTTTAAATATTCAGCTTTTTCATATTGACTTGATTGGAAAATTGATTCAACAAGATTTTTAATTTTGGGTCAATATGATTTTTACAAAAAGGTTTGTCCGGATTATTATAATAATAGTTGGCAAACCGTGTTTCAGAAGGTTTAAATTCATGAAACGATAATACCCCAGTAATCAAATTTTTATCAAACTCTTTTTGCATTGACCGTAGCATCTGCCTAATTTCATCGAGTTGTATTTCCGAAAATACATAAATAGCCGAACGATATTTGGAGCGCATTTGGTGATTGACCGTGCTCTTGTGAGTTCTTAAATGAATTTCAATCAATAGTCGTAACGGAATTGTATCTGGGTTAAAGTGTACAATGACTGCTTCTGAGAAGGTACTATTTTCACCAGTTGATGCAATAAAACCTTGGTCTACTTTGGATACACCTGTCAAAGATTGGAATACCGCTTCGGTGCACCAATGGCAACCACCTCCAAATCCGATTTTTTTAAGCATTACCATTAATTCAATACTTTAATTGATTTTTAAACCTAATCGCACAAGTGTTATTTGAATCTGAACCAAAAAAGATTGCACCACTTAGCCCCTGTTATTCACCAAAAGAAGGAAAGGTGTTCTATGATCTTCATAGGTATTGAAGTGTATCTATAGGGATATTGGTTATTGGTAAATCCCTGTTCATAAATATATTGGTTAATATCTATAATAATTGTAATCAGTTCCAAGCCAGTAGTTTGCGTTCATTCCAATAAACGGCTTCCGAAATACTAAAGGCATTCAATTGTTGGAACTCGTCTTCACTAAGTGTAAACGATTTGGCCTTAATATTACCCTCTAAATGCATATGGCTTGAGGCACCGCTAAGCACCATGCTTTTTGGGAAGGTATTACCACAATAATTAAGGGCTATTGCATCAACTCCTACTTGGTATTTATGCGCCAAGATTTCTAGGTAATCGAATAGTTTTCTATAATGGGTGAATTTTTTATTCCGGAACAAACGCCCATTTGCCAATGCTTCTTTTATAATTAGTGATTTATTCTGCCTTGTTAATTCATCTGAAATAGACTTAACACTTTGGTCCAATATATTATACGTTACTTGAAAGGCATCAAACAATTGATTTCCATCAATTGAAACGTCCAATGCTCTTTTTATTACTTCTACCTGATTGGCACCAGTAGTGGTAATACCCATTTGAAGTTGATTTTCATCTTTTAGAAATGCCAACCGCTCTAAAACTGCCTTGTTCTCTAGAACCTTTGTTTCTATTGTAGCTGAATGTATTTGATAAACTTGTAAGTGGGATATTAAATTTTTAGACACTTCCCATTGCTCATTCAATTTTGACAAACTATGCTCTTTAAGTTCATGAACTTTAGCTTTAGCTTCAAAATTCGCGACATAGGTGTAGCCCCATTTTGTTGCAATTTTAATCGTCTTGTCATTTTTTGTTTGTAACCAATCCAAGACAATTTTTTCAGCAATACCATACCCAGGTGCTGTATCAAAATAGCGTATTCCCCTATTGTAGGCTTCTTCAAGCACATTAAGACCATTTTGTTTGAAAGATTCCAAATCAAACTCAAAAGCGTCTTCTTGACGTAAATTAATATATTGAGGTCTTCCTAAGGCTGCTGTACCCAAACCTAATTGCATATCGTTATTTTTTAGAATATGTCACCATGCCTTGGGCTAATTTAAGGCGTGTCCACAAGTTCAGATTAATTTTATGTTTTTCATAAAATGAATTACCTTTTGTTTAGGCATTTCACAAGGCTTTAAGCTTTCTGAAGTACTTGTAATATAGTAGTTCATACTAATGAAATCGTTGCCACCTAATTCTTTGGCAAAGACTTTAATACTTTTTCCACTGTTATAATCGATCTTCGTGACACCATATTTCTTTTGCTGATAAAGTACTTCGGAATAGCCTTTAGGGATTAATTGTATGTATTTCAGCAAACTCATTATGAACTACAGGAGAGCATGGAACAACCCACTTTGTGTCTTGCCCATTCGGGACGTTTGGCGAACCATTTTTGATTTTCGGGTTGTTCATCATACGGCTTCTTAAGCATATTGAACAATTCATCAATCAATTTATAATCCCCTTTGTCAGCATCATCTATTGCTAATTGTGCCATATAATTTCTTAGGACATATTTAGGATTCACCTGGTTCATTTTTTCTTTTCTTTCGGTTTCTGACAAGGATTCTTGCTGTAATCTGGTATTATAGCACTCAAACCAAGTATCCCATTTACCTTTCACGGCGTCAATAACTTCAGATGGTGTGTAAAATGCATCAGAGACAATTTTTAATCCTTCTAATGGGTTTCCGGTTTTATAATTACCCAGTTTTCGAAAGAAAATAGTCATATCGGTTTCAGTCAATTGCAAGTTTTCCTGCAAATCTTTTATCAGCAATACATCATTTTCAGCTACCTTGAACAAACCCAATTTGGACAGCATCATATTAAGATATTGGTCAGCATAGGAAGTTCTATAATCAGCCAATATAGTTTCCAGTCCTTGGGTTTCCTCAATTAAAGGATAAAGCGCATTGGCCAACTGATATAAATTCCACAATACAATATCTGGCTGACTGCCATATTTATAGCGCTTGAATTGACTGTCAGTGGTATTGGGTGTCCATCCAAAATCATATCCTTCTAACCAGCCATAAGGGCCATAATCTATGGTAAGACCAAGAATAGACATATTATCGGTGTTCATAACACCATGAACAAAGCCCACACGTTGCCAGTCAATGACCATCTTTAAGCTTTTTTCAGACACTTCTTTGAAAAATCGTAAATAAGTTTTCTTAGATGGTTTTCCCAAATGCGGAAAGAAATGTTTTAACGTATAATCGGTTAGTTTCTTTAGATTCGGTGTATCCTGCCTGGCTGCGAAAATCTCGAAATTGCCAAATCGAATAAACGAAGGCGCTGTTCTACAAACAACAGCACCCTTTTCATGTTCAGGATTGCCATCATACATCACATCACGTAAAACTAGGTCCCCCGTAATCGCCAAGGACAATGCTCTTGTCGTTGGCACGCCTAGATGATACATAGCCTCACTACACAAATATTCTCGAATGGAGGAGCGCAAAACGGCTAAACCATCTGCAGTCCTTGAATAAGGAGTTTCTCCCGCTCCTTTTAATTGCAATGCCCAGCGTTCATTATCATGTATAACTTCACATAAATTTATGGCACGCCCATCACCTAACTGCCCGGCCCAATTACCAAATTGATGACCACCATAACAAATGGCATAAGGTTTTGTCTTGGGTAATACTTCATTTCCAGTAAAAACCTTTAAAAAAGAGTCACTTTTACTATCAGAAGCAGATAGACCAATTTTATTCAACATTTCTGGAGATACATGAAGCATTTGGGGCTTGGATGTTTTTCGTGGGGTTACAAAAGAGAAACATGCTTCTTTTACCTGCCTTCTAGAGTTTTCCAAAATTGGGTCTGCTGGTAATTCTACATTGAATGTATCTTTTATGTTCAGTTTCATTGATGATCTTTTGTTATCCTATTATTGATTTCCACTTTACGCTACGTTTTGCTATAGCTTTAACATAAGAACAAACAGCTATAGCTTGAAACTTTTCTCTGGTTAATTGTTCAAAAGACTTTTCAACCAAAACTTTGCCAATACCTTGTCCCCTTAAATTATATGGCACTTCTGAATGAACTAAAAACATTTGACCATCTTTTAGGGTATATTCCATTTTAGCGATTTCACCATTAATATTCAAAGTGAATCGCTGATTATCAATATCGTGAATTAATGGCAATCTACTCGGAATTAGTTTATTCAACCACTTTTCAAGATCTTCTTTAGTCGGATTTCTCAACTTCTTTTTTCCAATAGTTATGGTAGGGAAATTGAGTTTATGGTTTTCATAAAGGCCACGTAATTCTTCCGCATGGCCTTTATTTGCCTCTACATCCAAAAATGTATAGGGTAATTGGCTCTCATTTAACAGGAGTTGGTAGTAATGTGTCTTATGACAAATAGCAGCTCCATATAATTTTATTTCTGGGATGCCTTTCATTTATGCTATAGTATTTAGAAACTCTATTGCTTTTTCAACATTCAAATGAAAGTCATTGAAGACAACATTATTATTCTGATCAATAAAAATAAACCAAGGCGTACCTCCTGTTCTATAATGCTGCATTACTTTTGAACGGTTGTGTGAATCTTCATCACCTGGGTCGTGACCAAAAGGAATTTCAAGGCCATACTTTTCTTGTATTTCCATTATTTTATCAAAAGTATTCTCATGATGACCTTCAAAAACCGTTTGCACTGCTAAAAAGGCAACACTATCGTTGTTCTTTAGAGCTTTGGTCATTTCTTGCAAGGCCGGTAGTCCTCTACTATGACAGCCTGGACACCAGCTTTGAAAGCAATAGATAACCTTGAATTTACCGTCATAATCGGATAAATTTATAGATTCAGTTGGTTTTCCATTGGCATCGACCCAATGGTCAACTTCAAGTTCATGGGCCTTAAACCCATCAATTCCATATTTAATTTCGTTGTTCATTTGATTTTCCTTTTTAAAATTAAATGAATAGTAATATTGGGGGAGTTTTTAACTCCCCCAATATTACTATATATGTTTGAAAATTAATTATTTACGCAGATACCCCTTTTAATTTATCGGCATGCATTTTTCGAAGTTTTGCCAACTTAGGTGTAATCACGGCACTGCAATATCCTTGTGCGGTATTGTTTCTATAATAATCTTGATGATAGTCTTCCGCTTCGTAAAAAGTGCCTAAAGGACTTATTTCAGTCACTATTGGATTTTCATAATATGGGGCTACCTCCTTAGAAACAATCATTGCAATCTCTTTTTGGGCATTATCATGATAATAGATTACTGAACGATATTGGGTTCCCACATCTCCACCTTGACGGTTCATAGTTGTTGGGTCATGACTGGTCATAAAGACGACCAACAAATCTTCATAGGAAATTACGTTTTGGTCAAAAGTTATTTGAACAACTTCAGCATGACCAGTTAGGCCAGAGCAAACTTCCCTATAGGTTGGTTTACCTGGCGCCGTGCCCCCGGTATATCCTGAAACAATCTTTTCAACACCTTTGATTTCGTTGAAAACAGCTTCAATACACCAAAAACATCCACCACCTAAAGTGGCGATTTGTATATTCTTATTATTCATTTTTAATCCTTTCTTTCTTGTCTGCTGTAGCAGGTTCTAATTTCATTGACTCCGAATTAATACAATAGCGCAATCCGCTCGGTTCTGGGCCATCAGGAAAAACATGTCCCAAATGGGCATCACAAGTATTGCACATGACCTCTACTCTGACCATGCCAAAAGCGGTGTCTTTTTCGTACTTAATTGCATTTTCTTTGACTGGTTGTGTAAAGCTTGGCCAGCCAGTTCCTGATTCAAATTTAATGGTTGAATCAAAAAGGGGGGTGTCACAACAAATACAATTGTATTTGCCGGATTCATGAATACCGCAAAGTGCTCCAGAATGCGGTGCTTCAGTACCTTTGTTTCGGGTAACCCTAAATTGCTCAGGGCTTAAAATATCGCGCCATTCCGCATCGGTTTTTTCAACCCTTCTATCGGGTTTAGGATTTCCTTTAACCGCAAAATTGATTACTTCCTTCCATGTTAGCATGGTTTGTTTTCCTCTCTTTTTTTAAATGATTATTGAAATTTATTATTCAAATTACTACTTAAAACCTGTAATTTGTGAAGTCATTATCTTTGTCTCGAAAATAACGTAAACCTTACAAAAACCATCATCTTTACAACTACTAATTTAAACTAAATTTGATAGGTGAACCAAAGTAAAAAAAATAGAACAATATATACGGTATTATTGTTGCTTTGTATTGTTGGTTTTTGGTTATTCGAAAATTTTTATACCCCTGATACATATTCCACAGGAGAAGATGATGAACTTGCAACCAGTATCCCACCATATATGATTCCAAGTTCTACAACTGGCGATGTAATACAACATGACCATTTTATGTTATCGTATAATGAACCTTACGAGCAAGCGGAGTGGGTGGCTTATTTGCTTAAGAAAAGCCATTTGACATATGATAATCGTAAACGCCCTTATTTTATTGAAGACCCTAAAGTAAAAACCAAATCTGCCGATTGGCGAAACTATAGGGGTTCGGGATATGACCGTGGTCATTTGTGCCCTGCTGGTGATCGTCGTTTCTCGGAATATGCCTATAATGAAACTTTTTATACCAGTAATATAAGTCCGCAAGACAGGGGTTTTAATGCAGGAATTTGGAACCGATTGGAAATGCAGACCCGACAATGGGCGAAAAAGTATGGTGACCTTTTCGTGGTTACAGGTGGAGTTCTTGAAGATGGACTTGATGAAATTGGTGAGGAAGATGTTGATGTGCCAAAGTATTATTACAAAATAGTTGCTAAGGGAGACGTTGATAATTTGAAAGTGATTGCTTTTTTGATGCCAAACTATGAAAGTATGGAGCCATTGCACCACTTTGTTGTTCCTGTGGATAAGATTGAAAGAATTACCGGTTTGGATTTTTTTCAAAAGCTTCCCGATATGGCGGAAAGCAAATTGGAAAGTCAATCAACTTTGGCAGGTTGGAAGTTCTAAATTCCTTCTTTTAATCGGTTCGAATCCAACTTTAGGAATATAAAAAGTAGGATGGTAAAGAACAGTAGCCCTGAACCTCCGTAACTGAAAAATGGTAGGGGAATGCCTATGGTAGGTAAAATACCAATCACCATTCCTATATTAATGAAATAGTGTATCAATAAGATTGAAATAACCCCATAGCCATACATTCTTGGAAACGCCGATTTTTGTCTTTCAGCCAAATACACCAGTCTTAAAAACAGCAAAGTAAAAAGCAGAATTACGGTGGCTGTACCCAAAAACCCCCATTCTTCGCCTACAGTGCTGAAAATATAATCGGTATGCTGCTCGGGAACGAAATCACCTTTGGTTCTGGTGCCTTCCAAGAATCCTTTGCCAAAGAATCCGCCAGATTCTATTGCCTTTTCAGATTGATAGGTGTTGTAGCCAATGGTTTTTCTAATTTGTTCCAACTTATTCGGATCTTTTTCCAAGCGTAGCCATAGACTAAAACGATCTCTGTGTCTTTGCTCAAAAACATTTTTGAAAACAAAGTCAACCGATAGGGAAAACAATATTGTAACCGCTACTACTGAGATTAATGGAAAAATAGGGACTTTGAATTTTTTCTTTTTCAGCAAAAAGAATAATACAATAAGCAGCCCTAGGATTATTGCAATCCAAATAGTGCCAAACATCAAGGTCGTTACAAATACTAAAATCGTTAAAAGACCAATGACCAGATAATATAATGGTAACCCTTCACGGAATACTACAAATATCAAAGCGAAGAAAACCAGTGCGCTCCCTGGGTCTGGCTGGGGAATGATCAAAATGGCAGGCAATAAAATTATACCCAGTGCAAATAGTTGGTCTTTGTGTCTTTTAATATCGGTTTGAATATCACTTAAATACTTTGCCAGGGCCAGGGCCGTCGCTACCTTGGCAAATTCTGATGGCTGTAAATTAAAGAAACCTAGGTCATACCAAGAAGTTGCTCCTGCAATTGTTTTACCAAAAACGAACAGGCCTAAGAGTAGCACCATTGAAACTACATACAGTAAACTTGAAAACCTTTCATAGAAGCTAGCTTCAAGGGCCATGATAACAATTATTGAGATGATACTTATTCCAAAAAAGAATAATTGTTTGCCATGAAGAGTGCCAAAATTGAAGATAGATGGTTCGGCCTCGGTAAAAGTACTTGAATAGATATTTACCCAACCAATGGCCACTAAGGCAATGTAGATGAATATAGTAAGCCAATCAATACGTTTTAATAGACTCTTACCAGACATACTCGTTTATCTTGAACTCTTCACCGCTGTAGGGTTTTGCATATTCATGTTCCAAAGTTTTCTCTAGCATGCGCTTTTCCAAATCTTTCCGGGTAATTTCGCCTTTAATATATTTTTCTATCATCAAGGAAGCTATGTGTCCGGCATATCTAGATCCATAATATCCATTTTCAATATAAACGGCAATCGCAATTTTTGGTTTGTCCACTGGTGCAAAAGCAATAAAAACAGAATGATCGGTGAGCTGGGTTTTAACGCTATCTATAATAGTGAAATTCTCAACTGTTCCCGTTTTGCCAGCGATTTCAATACCAGGTATTTGAACCCATCTTGCAGTGCCTTTTTTATAAACATCGGCCATGCCTCGAACAACAGGTTCAAAATGTTTTCGGTCAATTGTTGTTTGTTTCAATTCTGTGAATTCGGGAATCGTAATATCCTTTCCATCAATTTTTTTAAGCATATGCGGTGTAAAATAGTGACCCCGATTGGCAATTGCAGCCGATATATTGGCCAATTGAATAGGAGTGGTCGCAACTTCGCCTTGCCCTATTGAGTTGGATATTATATACGAAGAACTCCATCTGTTATCTCCGTACCACTTGTCATAGTACTCTTTAGATGGAATACGCCCTGGTCTACCAGTATGTAAATCAGAACCTAAGTACCCACCAAGTCCAAAACTCTTCATATGTTTTTCCCAAACATCCTGACCTTCATCAGTGGTTTTGAATTTTTCGTAAATTTTCCTAAATGTCCCTGCGAAATAAGCATTGCAAGATTTGTAAATACCAACATTCATATCTCGAATACCGCCACCACAATGACAACCTCTCTTAGTTTTCCCTACATAAAAACCGTTATAGCATTTTATTTTGGTGCTTGGAGTCATTACTTCTTCCTGCAAAGCTATTAATGCATTTAAGGTTTTAAATGGGGAGCCTGGGGAGGGTTCGGCCAAAAGGGAACGGTCCCATGTTGGCTTTGCGATGGAATCGTTATACAGTTCGGTGTAATTCTTTGATCTCTTTCTTCCCACCAATAATGAAGGGTCATATGTTGGTCCAGATATCATTGATAAAATTTCACCTGATGATGGTTCTAATGCAACAATGCCCCCGCGTTTTCCGTGCATTAATCTTTCCCCGTATTCCTGAAGATCCTTATCTATTGTAATGCTTATTTCCTTGCCTTGTTCTGGAGGAGTATCAAGGGCACCGTCCTTATAAGGTCCGATATCCCTATTGAACCTATCTTTTTGAATGTATTGCACTCCTTTTTTTCCTCTTAAGGTATCTTCATAAGTCTGTTCAATCCCAGTACGTCCTTTAAGCTCTCCTTGAACATAGTATGGGTTTTGGGTGAGATCACGTTCATTCACTTCGCTAATGTACCCCAACACATTAGCAGCACTTTTGGTGTCGTAATATCTTAGGGATCTTTTTTGGATATAAAAACCTCCAAAATGACGCATTTTTTCCTGAAGCTTGGCGTAATCCTCTTTTGATAGTTGAGGGACCAAAACCGAGGGTAATCTGGGAGAATACACCCTGGCTCTTTTTAATCTTTTAATTAAGGTTTCTTTATCTAAGCCAATTAAACGGCAAAATTCCAGAGTGTCTAACGGTTTAACCTCCCTTGGAATAACCATGACATCATAGGCTGGGTCATTTCCAACCAACAATTTTCCATTTCTGTCGTAGATATAACCTCTTTCTGGGTAATCATAGACAGCTTTAATAGCGGGGTCTTCCAAAAGTTGATCCGTGGAAAAACTGAATATTTGCAAATATGATAATCTACCTATAAAGGTTATTCCGATAATCAGAATTATTGATGATAAAAGAATCTTCTTCATCGAAGAGGATATTTATGTATTAGATGTTATATAATTATTTTAAAAGCCTTTTTCGTTTATTCAATGAACCTTTATAAAGGTAATTAAACAATAAAAATAAAATGGATTCTTATTCTTTATTAACACTAAATAATGAACCAAATAAAAGACATAAAATAAGTGAGGCAAAACCAATGGATAATACTTTTTTCACAATTAACAACAAATTAGCAATGCTAAAAATCTCTAAGGAAAAGTAAACCAGATGGTGCACTAATATTAATAACGCTAAAAATGTAAATTGTTGTGCCTTAGTGGTGTTGCTTAACTTAAAACTTTGGAATTCATAATTAATTCCGAAAACAAATCTCATTATAGCTGGTCGCAAATAGGCAATTGTGATTGTTGCTGCCGAATGTAGGGCCATTGTATCGGAAAAAAAATCAATTGAAAGCCCTAATAAAAAACCTAAGCCAATAAATGCAGCTCTATTTTCCTTAATGGGATACCAGTATAAAAATAATATATAGACCATCGGATTTATAAATCCGAAAAAGTTCAGTCTATTGAAAACCAGCACCTGTACTAGAACAAGGAGTATAAAGCGGATGATATTTATGAAAAAGCCGCTATTCATTGATGGTTGTTTCTTCCAGTTCCAAAACTTCCTTGCGATCCAAATTATTGATTATATACACATTTTTTATATTGGTCATATCATTAAAAAGGTCAACATCAATTCTGTAAAAACTTTTTGCAATGTCCAGATCAAATTTCCTTATAGTTCCTATTGGAATATTCTCTGGGAATATACTGCTCATTGCCCCAGTGACAATAGTATCACCAACAGTTAAAGGCACCAATCTAGGAATATCTATCAATTGCACCACATTATAGGTTTTAGCATCCCAAATCAAAGAACCAAAATGATTTGTATTCTTAATTTTAGCATTGATATTCGAGTTTTCGTTGAGAATACTCTGAACAGTTGCGAACTTGTTCGAGGTGTTTTCCACTATTCCCAAAATGCCCAAGTCGGTTATAACCCCCATATCCTGTTTTACACTATCTTTTTTACCGCGATTTATAGTAATGTAATTTCTGTTATCAGCATAGCTATTTTTTATTACTTGTCCGGAAACGATGGTGTATTTGATATTAGAGGTGTCAATTTTTATTTCGGACAACGATTTTTTGTTGATCAGCTGATCTTTCAATCTTTCGTTTTCTAGAAGCAATCTTTCATTTTCCTCGTCCAAATCAAAATAGGTGGTGATGCCATGGGAGATACTATAGATATTACCGGCTATCCAATTTGATGAATTAAAGAAACTTGACTGGTGATAAGAATGTGACTGAATGGTGAAGGTCAAAGAGATAATCAACAAAAAGATATAAAGCAGGAAGTTTTTATATCGAATTATAAAGTTGATAATCTGCTGCATTCACTTTTTATATTTTGTGAAGCCAATAAAAGACTCCTATGAATTTCAGGAATAGTATACCGTACCTATTGAAACTTAAATGTTCAGATGCCCCTATTTGATTAATATATTCTTGTAACGTTCCAAGTTTTTCAAAGCAATTCCTGTACCCCTTACTACTGCGCGTAATGGATCTTCAGCAATGTAAACAGGTAAATCGGTTTTTTGGGAAAGTCTTCTGTCCAATCCCCTTAACATCGAACCTCCACCTGCCAGGTAAATACCGGTATTGTAAATGTCGGCAGCCAATTCCGGAGGCGTCTGTGAAAGGGTTTCCATAACCGCATCCTCAACCCTTAAAATGGATTTGTCCAAGGCCTTGGCAATTTCACGATAAGATATCTGAACTTGTTTAGGTTTACCCGTAAGCAAATCACGCCCTTGAACCGATTTTTCATCTGGAGGCGATTGCAAGTCTTCCGTTGCTGAGCCTATATCAATTTTTATTGCTTCCGCAGTACTCTCACCAACATAAAGGTTGTGTTGGGTACGCATGTAATATATAATGTCATTGGTGAACACATCACCTGCAATTTTTACTGATTTATCACAAACAATACCACCTAAAGCAATTACAGCAATTTCAGTGGTACCACCACCTATATCCACAATCATGTTCCCTTTGGGCTGCATAATATCCAATCCTATACCAATTGCCGCCGCCATGGGTTCATGGATTAGATAAACTTCTTTACCATTGACACGTTCAGCGGATTCTTTTACTGCTCGCATTTCAACCTCAGTAATTCCTGATGGAATACAAATAACCATTCGCAAGGCTGGTGGAAACCATTTTTTCTTTAAAGCAGGTATGTTCTTGATGAACATATTGATCATCTTTTCAGAAGCATCAAAATCTGCAATAACCCCATCTTTCAATGGTCTAATGGTCTTAATGTTTTCATGGGTTTTCCCCTGCATCATACTGGCTTCTTTACCAACTGCAATGATTTTACCAGAAATACGATCTCTGGCAACAATAGACGGACTGTCAACAACGACCTTGTCCGCGTGAATGATGAGGGTGTTTGCCGTACCTAAGTCAATAGCAATTTCCTCGGTCAAGAAATCAAAAAATCCCATTTATAAGTTATTTGGTTTCGGTTAAAAGGTGCATTTCATCGACAAAAGTAGTAAAATTAATGCTTAAAATGACGTGTGCCCGTCATTACCATCGCAATATTATTTTCATTACAGTAATCGATACTCAATTGATCTTTAATTGAACCACCTGGCTGTATAACGCTGGTGACACCACTTTTATGCGCTATTTCAACACAATCTGGGAAAGGGAAAAAAGCATCACTCGCCATGACCGCTCCATTGAGGTCAAATTTGAATGATTTTGCTTTGTGGATGGCCTGATTTAATGCATCTACGCGAGAAGTTTGCCCAGTGCCGCTAGCACAAAGCTGCTTGTTCTTAGCCAATACAATAGTATTGCTTTTTGTATGCTTGCATAGTTTTGAAGCGAATATTAGATCTTCCATTTCTCTCGCTGATGGCTCTTTTCCGGTTACGTATCTTAAATCGGCAATCGTATCGGTTTTATGATCTTTATCTTGGACTAAAACACCATTTAAACATGTTCTAACAATAGTTTCAGGTAGATCAACTTCATTCTGGATTAAAATTCTCCTATTTTTCTTTCCTTTTAAAACTTCAAGGGCATCATCGGCGTAACTGGGTGCAATTACCACCTCACAAAAAAGATTGTGTATTTCCTCAGCTGTTGGTTTATCTATTTCAACATTACTGATTAGTATACCGCCAAAGGCAGAAACCGGGTCGCCGGCCAAAGCATCTACATAAGCTTGATGAATGGTGCTTCGCGTAGCCATGCCACATGCATTGTTATGTTTTAGAATGGCGAATGTTGGACCATCTTTGCGAAATTCGTTCATTAAGTTGACTGCGGCATCAACATCCAAAAGGTTGTTATAGGAGAGTTCCTTGCCGTGCAGTTTGGTAAACATTGCTTCAAAATCGCCAAAGAAGAATCCTTTTTGATGTGGGTTTTCCCCATAACGTAAAATCCGGCCATTGGTCTCACTGATTTTTAAAACAGCTTCTTCGTGATTTTGATTGAAGTAGTTGAAAATAGCAGTGTCGTAATGTGAAGAAACATTGAATGCCTTTGCAGCGAACTTTTTACGTTCTTCCAAAGTGGTATTTCCATTTCCAGAAGAAATAGTATCCAAAAATTCACTATAATCCTCCATAGAGGAAACACAAAGCACATCCTTATAATTCTTTGCCGCCGCGCGAATTAAAGAAATACCTCCAATATCTATTTTTTCAATGATATCCTGTTCAGAAGCACCACTTGCCACTGTTTTTTCAAAAGGATAAAGATCAACAATAACAATATCCAATTGTGGAATGTCAAATTCTTCGAGTTGAGCAACGTCACCCTCATGGTCTTGTCTGTTCAATATCCCACCGAATACCTTTGGGTGTAAAGTTTTCACTCGTCCACCCAAAATTGATGGGTAACTTGTTACGTCTTCTACAGGTACAACTTCAATACCCAATTCTTTTATGAACTTTTCTGTACCACCAGTAGAATAGATAGTGATACCAAGTTCATTGAATTTTTTTACGATAGGTTCAAGTCCATCTTTATGAAATACAGAGATAAGGGCTGAGGTGGCTTTTTTTGTGCTCATTATAAGTTACTTGGATTAATATTCTAAGCACACAAAAGTAATTTTTTTGAAGCTAACAATTAGTTCAGGTTATCAACAAAACAGTTAAAGTTTTAACCAAAATTATGCTGCATAAAGGCTATTGAAAAATTTAACGAATGAAAACCAATCTTTTTTCAGGTTTTTATTGTCAAGGTTAAACCCTGATAAAAGCTTTATTAAAGCTTTTCGTCACAAGTAGTTGCTTTTAGTTTTTACTTTGAGGGTTTAAAGAAATTTGGCCACTTTCGCATTTATAAATTCCAAAAGCATTTCATCCTCAATTGTAAATGGATCTGAGGTGTTGGAATCGATATCAATCTGTCCAATGTTTTTGCCATTCCGGAATAGTGGGACGACAATCTCGGCCTTGACATTTAGGCTGCATGCGATGTAATTATCCTGTGCTTTTACATCAGGAACCACAAAATTATTATTGCTTACAGCCACCTGACCACAAATACCCTTTCCAAAAGGTATGATTGTGTGATTTGTTGGTTCACCTGCATAAGGCCCTAATTTAAGTTCTTCTTTGTCACCATTTTTAAAATAGAACCCTACCCAATCATAGTAGGGGACACTTTCTTTCAATAAGGTGCATATTCCTTGTAAACGCATATCTATTGAAGTGTCGGAATCTGAGATTATAGCCATTATTTTTGGCCGTAGGTCTTTAAGCATTATTATAATTTTGGCTAAGATATTAAATACATTATTACTTTTTGGGATGGTTTAGCCTTATACTATTATCCCTAAAATTTCGTTAATCATTTGTTGGGAAATCAGTACTCATTCATTAATTCGTATTTTTGTGGTCGTGAAAGACTTCGCATTTAAAATAGTATCGATATCAATGGCGTTATTGTTGTTGGCTTCTACCACTTCTTGGAAAGTGGAGAAACACTTCTGTATGGGCCATTTGGTTGACCTAGCTTTCTTTGCGGATGCTGAGGACTGTGGAATGTCTATGGATATTATGAATGATGATGATTTGACAATGCAACTGGAAAGTTCATGTTGTAGTGAAGAAGTTATTTTTATTGATGGGCAGGATGATTTGAAACTGTCATTTGACAATTTGTCTTTTGAGCAACAATTGTTCGTTACTTCATTTGCATACTCTTATATAGACCTTTTTGAAGGTTCGGAAGAAAATACAACCTTATTTAGAGATTATAGTCCACCTCTGGTCATCAAGAACATCTACAAGCTTGATGAGACTTATTTAATTTGATTTATAAAGAATAGACCTTTTTGTCCTGTGGATGTATTCCATTAGGATAATTCCTTGTATACGGTGTTTTCGCAACACCAATGTCTAAATCTTTAACAATCAAAGCTAATGCTAAACAAAAGCATAAAATTTCTAATAGAAAACAAACTAGTAGCTGTATTAATGCTTGTCCTTTTTATAGGATGGGGAACGGTTAATGCACCATTTAATTGGGACACGGGTTTTCTGCCAAGCAACCCTGTAGCCGTTGATGCTATCCCTGATATTGGTGAAAACCAACAAATTGTTTTCACGAAATGGGATGGTCGTTCACCACAGGATATTGAAGACCAAATTACGTATCCTTTAACAACAACTTTGCTCGGGATTCCCGGCGTAAAAACCATTCGTAGTTCATCTATGTTCGGCTTTTCCAGTATCTATCTCATTTTTGAGGAAGATGTAGAGTTTTATTGGAGTCGTAGTCGCATTCTTGAAAAACTCAACTCATTACCAAGTGGTTTACTTCCTGATGGTGTTAATCCTGCTTTGGGTCCAGATGCCACAGGCTTAGGACAAATTTTCTGGTACACTTTAGAAGGTCGTGATGAAAACGATAATGTTACTGGTGGCTGGGATTTACAAGAGTTGCGAAGTATACAAGATTACTACGTAAAATATGCTTTGTCGGCTGCAAGTGGTGTGTCCGAAGTCGCTTCAATCGGTGGTTATGTTAAGGAGTATCAAGTAGATGTGAATCCAGAATTAATGCGTCAATATAATATTGGCTTAAATGAAGTTGTTAAGGCAGTAAAAGAAAGTAACAAAGATATTGGCGCACAAACTTTGGAAATCAATCAAGCTGAGTACTTAGTGCGTGGTTTGGGCTATGTTAAGTCTATTGCTGATTTAGAAAATGCTGTGGTTACCTCTGAAGATTACACGGCTATTAAAATTAAAGACATTGGCAAGGTATCATTAGGTCCTGCAACGCGAAGAGGGATTTTGGATAAAGAAGGAGCTGAAGTTGTTGGGGCGGTTGTCGTAGCCAGATATGGTGCAAACCCCATGGAGGTAATCAATAATGTAAAGGATAAGATTAACGAATTAAGTCTAGGATTACCTTCAAAAGTTTTAAGTGACGGAAGAACCTCACAAGTGACTATTGTTCCTTTTTACGACAGGACAGAACTCATTCAAGAAACATTAGGAACACTCAACGAGGCCTTAAGCTTAGAAATCTTAATTACTATTCTGGTTATTATCATTATGGTATTTAACCTGCGTGCTTCGATATTAATATCTGGTTTGTTGCCTGTTGCTGTATTAATGGTGTTTATAGCCATGAAACTCTTTGGTGTTGATGCTAATATTGTGGCTTTGTCAGGTATTGCGATTGCCATAGGAACCATGGTCGATGTGGGGGTCATACTTTCAGAGAATATCATAAGACATTTAGATGAAAACAATGAAAACATACCAATAAACACTATTGTTTATAATGCTACTACTGAGGTTTCCGGTGCAATCGTAACAGCAGTAATGACAACAATTATTAGTTTTATTCCAGTCTTTACAATGATTGGTGCCGAAGGCAAATTGTTCAGACCACTTGCATTTACAAAGACCTTTGCTTTAACGGCGTCTCTAATTGTAGCATTGTTCTTGATTCCCCCTTTTGCAGCATTTTTATTTAGAAAAAAGAGTATCAGAAAAACCACTAATTATGTGATTATAGGGATATTATTCCTGTCAGGTCTAGTCGCTATTTTTAATGGGTATTGGTTAGGAATGATATTGATTGCTTTCGGAGTTACGGCAATACTGAAATTACAGGAAAGATTGTCCGAAAAACGTGTCAACCTAATTAATATATACATTTCAGCTTTTGCTATAGTATTTCTTTTAGCTGAATACTGGAGACCTTTGGGCGTTGATAAAAGTATTTTTTGGAATCTAATTTTTGTAAGTTTAATATGTTTTGGTTTGTTAGCTGTATTTACTTTATTTAGAAGATACTATACGCGTATTTTACAATGGGCACTATCAAATAAATTAATATTTCTATCAATACCCACAATGATTGTTATTGCTGGTTTTTTCATTATGAAAAACACTGGTAAGGAATTTATGCCGTCTTTAAACGAAGGTTCTTTTCTTTTGATGCCAACATCAATGCCACATGCTGGAGTAGAGGAAAATAAACGTGTATTGCAGCAATTGGATATGGCCGTAGCCAGTATTCCAGAAATTAAAACGGTTGTTGGTAAATCAGGTAGAACAGAATCTGCTTTGGACCCTGCGCCATTATCAATGTATGAAAATGTCATTCAGTATAAATCAGAATATATGCTGAATGAAAATGGAGAACGTCAACGTTATAAGGTCAATGATGATGGGTTATTTGGGTTGAAAGATGGACGATTTGTTGCAAATCCAAACACCTCTGTCAGTTCGAGCACAGTCGAGAACAAAGAGGAAAACATCTCGACTACACTGGATGTTACGCAAGCTCAATTAATTGAAGATAATGATGGTGAATTTTATCGCAATTGGAGACCAGGGATAAAATCGCCCGATGATATATGGAATGAAATTGTAAAAGTCACAAAGTTACCAGGTGTTACTTCTGCACCGAAATTACAACCTATTGAAACCCGTTTGGTAATGCTACAAACAGGAATGCGAGCACCAATGGGAATCAAAGTCAAAGGACAGGATTTAAAGCAAATTGAAGCTTTTGGTGTGCAATTGGAAAATATATTAAAACAAGCTGAAGGTGTTAAAACCGAAGCCGTTTTTGCTGACCGAATTGTAGGCAAACCCTATCTGTTGATTGATATTGATAGGGAGAAAATTGCTCGCTATGGTGTATCTATAGAAGATGTACAAAATATTTTAAAAGTAGCTGTAGGCGGAATGGTCTTAACGCAAACCGTTGAAGGTCGTGAACGCTATGGGGTAAGAGTGCGCTATCCAAGAGAGCTTAGAGCAAATCCAACTGATTTAAAAAAGATTTACATACCAGTTGAGAAAGGGAGTCCAGTTCCATTAAGTGAATTGGCGACCATTCGCTACGAACAAGGTCCACAGGTAATTAAAAGTGAAGACACTTTTTTAGTGGGCTATGTATTGTTCGATAAGCTGGATGGATATGCAGAAGTGAATGTGGTTGAATCTGCGCAAGAATTAATTCAACAAAAAATAGATAATGGTGAATTAATAGTTCCAAAAGGGATTAGCTATCAATTTACAGGAACGTATGAAAACCAATTAAGGGCTGAGAAAACACTATCGGTTGTTGTGCCATTGGCATTGCTCATTATCTTTTTAATTCTCTACTTCCAATTTCGTTCAGTAGCAACTTCTTTAATGGTTTTTACTGGTATTGCTGTTGCTTTTGCAGGAGGTTTTTTAATGATATGGTTCTATGGTCAAGAGTGGTTTTTAAACTTTAGTTTTTTTGGTGAAAACATGAGGGATTTATTTCAAATGCACACCATTAATTTAAGTGTTGCTGTTTGGGTTGGCTTTATCGCCTTGTTTGGCATAGCTACTGATGATGGCGTTGTTATGGCTACCTATTTAACCCAGACTTTTGACCGAAATACACCAGAAACATTGAAGGAAATAAGGGCATCTGTGGTAGAAGCTGGAGAAAAGCGCATCAGACCATGCTTAATGACCACAGCTACCACCATTTTGGCATTATTACCTATATTGACTTCTACGGGTAGGGGAAGCGATATTATGATTCCTATGGCGATTCCAAGCTTTGGAGGGATGCTCATTGCTTTAATTACACTATTTGTAGTTCCTGTATTGTACAGTTGGAACAAAGAGATACAACACAAAAGAAATCACAAATGAAAAACAATCAATTTTATATAAAGGCAATACTGACAACTTGTTCTTTTTTCTTTGGTCTAATTGTAAATGCACAACAATTACAATCGCTTATTGAAGAAGCTTTATTAAATAATCCTGAAATCCAAAAGTTTGAATTGCAATACAACATTGCATCAGAAATGGTTAATGAGGTCAATACCATACCGAATACTGAACTCGGAGTTGGCTATTTTGTAAGTGAACCTGAAACACGAACAGGGGCGCAACGTTTCAAAGTATCTGCAAAGCAAATGATTCCGTGGTTTGGCACGATAACTTCCAGAGAAAACTATGCAGCATCCTTGGCAGCATCCAAGTATGAAGATATTGTAATTGCTAAAAGAAAACTGATAGCTTCGGTATCGCAGTCTTATTACAATCTGTATGCAAATGAAGCAAAGCAAAATGTTCTAACCGAAAACATAGCATTATTAAAGACCTATGAAACCCTGGCCTTAACATCGGTAGAAGTGGGCAAGGCATCGGCGGTTGATGTGCTACGGCTACAGATTAGACAGAATGAATTAGAACAACTAAAGAGGGTATTGGCCCAAAAATATTTAACAGAACAAACAGTATTCAATAAGCTCTTGAATCGAGATAAATCAATAGCAATAGATGTGGTTAAAGAATTTTCTGTTCCAATCGAGGATAACATTTTAGATACAGGAAATTTAGAGTTACATCCGGAACTGACTAAATATGACAAACTCTATCATTCAGTAGGGCAATCAGAATTATTGAACCAAAAGGAAAGCAATCCGATGATTGGTTTTGGGTTGGATTATGTAAGTGTTGAAGAAAGACCAAATATGAATTTTAGCGATAATGGTAAAGATATTCTTATGCCAATGGTGTCCCTGTCAATACCGATTTTCAACAAAACCTATAAGTCTCAAACCAAGCAAAACGAACTAAAGCAGTTTGAAATAAAAGCTCAAAAGCAAGAACGACTAAATAATCTGGAAGTTTTTCTCGATAGAGCTGTAAATGATAGGATTTCTGCCAGGATAAGTCATAACACCCAATCAAAAAACTTAAAGGAAGCAAAGGATGCCGAACAGATACTTCTTAAAAATTATGAAACAGGAACTATAGATTTCAATGATGTTTTGGATATCCAGGAATTGCAATTAAAATTTCAAGTGAATCAAATAGAATCGGTTAAGGACTATTATGTCCAGACCACAATCATAAACTATTTAAGCAATTAAAAGCAAGTATAAATTAAAATTTAATTACAATGAAAAACATAAAAGCAATCTCCGCAATCATTTTTTTCGCACTCACATTATCAATGGTTTCGTGCAAAGACAAAGTTCAAGAGCGTAATAAAAAAGAAGTCAGAATAACCGAAGAAATAGCCGAAAAAGGTAAAGAGTATACTTCAGCCTATGTATGCCCTATGCATTGCGAAGGCAGTGGTAGTGATGAAGAAGGTAGTTGTCCTCAATGTGGGATGACCTATGTGATAAATACCGATCATACCGCAAATGGACATAAGCACTAGAAAAAAATGAAACACATTTATCTTATACACGGAATGACCTGTAATGGGTGTCGAGGTCACGTTGAAGAAATGCTGTCAAAAGTGGAAGGTGTTTCTCAAGCTATGGTTGATTTAGAAAAGGCAGAGGCAACTATTGAAATGGTATCACACATACCAATTGAGAAATTTCAAGAAGCCTTAAAAAATGATGGAGGGAGCTACAGCATTCATAATCTGGGAGAACACCATCATTCCACCGATATAAAGGAAGAAGAACCTAAAGGTAAAGGAACAGGCACGTTTTATTGTCCAATGCACTGCGAAGGTCATAAAACCTATGATAAAGCAGGAGATTGTCCAGTATGTGGAATGGACTTGGTGGAAGAAAGAACCATAACTTCTGAAAGTACGCAATTCAATTGTCCAATGCATCCTGAAATTGTTAAAGACGAACCGGGTTCATGTCCTATTTGTGGAATGGATTTAATACCCCTAGAAGCTGATATTTCCGAAGAAGATAAAACCTATAAAAAGTTATTAAAAAAGTTCTGGATTGCCGTAGTCTTTACCATACCCATATTTCTAATAGCAATGTCTGAAATGCTGGAAGATAATCCGTTATATGGATTTTTAAAACAAGAATATTGGAATTGGATTCAATTGGCGTTTTCAATTCCTGTTGTGTTTTATGCGACATGGATATTCTTTAAACGGGCTTTTACATCCATAAAAACAATGAACCTAAATATGTTTACCCTTATCGGAATAGGTTCAGGTATCGCTTGGATGTTTAGTGTTTTTGCGATGTTGCTTCCCGAGGTGTTTCCGCCAGATTTCAAAACTGATGACGGTAATGTTTTTGTCTATTTTGAAGCCGCCACTGTTATTCTCACATTGGTTCTATTAGGCCAACTATTGGAAGCTAGAGCACATAGTCAAACAAGTGGAGCAATAAAGGAGTTGCTAAAATTAGTGCCATCAGTGGCAACTTTGGTTGTAAATGGGGTAGATAAGATTATTGCCATTGACAAAATCGAACAAGGCAATTTATTACGTGTTAAACCTGGAGAAAAAATACCTGTAGACGGTATTATAGTTGAGGGGCATAGCAGTATTGATGAATCAATGATCACTGGTGAGCCTATTCCAGTTGATAAGTATTTGGAAGACAAAGTGAGTTCGGGAACTATTAATGGAACAAAGTCGTTCATTATGAAAGCTGAAAAAGTGGGTTCTGAAACACTACTGTCCCAAATAATCCACATGGTGAACAATGCAAGTCGGTCTAAAGCACCAATTCAGAAATTGGCCGATAGAATATCCAAATACTTCGTTCCGATTGTATTATTTGTTTCCGTAATAACATTTGTTGTATGGGCTTTATTTGGTCCAGAGCCCGCCTATGTATTTGCATTTGTAAATGCTATTGCGGTATTGATTATTGCATGTCCTTGCGCATTAGGTTTAGCAACACCAATGTCTGTTATGGTTGGTGTTGGTAGGGGAGCACAATCTGGTGTTTTAATTAAAAATGCAGAAGCATTGGAAAAAATGAATAAAGTAGATACACTTATTGTGGATAAAACAGGAACGATTACAGAAGGGAAACCCTCTGTTGAAAAAGTTATATCAACCAACACTTTAGACGAAATAACTTTAGTGAAATACATAACCTGCTTAAATCAATATAGCGAGCATCCTTTGGCTGAGGCCATAGTGAATTATGGTAAGTCAAAAAATATATCAATTACTAAAGTAAACGATTTTGAAGCTGTTGCAGGGAAAGGTGTCGTAGGTACTGTTGAGAACAAAAAGATAGCTTTAGGTAATGCTAAACTATTGGAACAATTCGCTATTGTCATTGCGGAAAGTTTAGTAAATAAAGTGGTTGCGGAACAAGAACAAGGTAAAACGGTTTCATATATAGCTGTGGATAGCCAGGCCGTCGGTTATGTTACTATTTTCGATGCTATCAAAAAAACAAGTCAAAATGCTATTTCAGCATTACAAAACAATGGCGTTGAGGTAATAATGCTAACTGGTGATAATAAGAATACTGCAAAATCAGTTGCTGAACAATTAAACCTAAAACATTATAAAGCAGAATGCCTTCCAGAAGATAAACTCAATGAAATAAAAGCACTTCAAAAAGAAGGTAGAATTGTTGCCATGGCAGGAGATGGTATTAATGATGCACCAGCTTTAGCACAATCCGATGTTGGCATAGCAATGGGGACAGGAACAGATGTAGCTATTGAAAGCGCAGCGATAACTTTGGTAAAAGGCGATTTGCAAGGTATAGTAAAAGCCAAAAAGTTAAGTCATGGTGTCGTTAAAAACATTAGACAGAATCTCTTTTTTGCATTTGTATATAACACTATAGGTGTGCCAATAGCGGCAGGTGTATTATACCCTGTTTTCGGTTTACTATTATCTCCGATGATTGCTGCATTGGCAATGAGCTTTAGTTCCGTATCAGTAATTGCAAATGCTTTAAGATTAAGAAATATTAAAATATAGTGAAATGAAAAAATATATAATTTATATCGGAATATTGGCCATTGGGCTAATCTTAGGGGGTCTTTTTTTTGGAGGGAACTCTAATAAAGAAGCCGTGCATAATCACGATACATTGGCTGAAGCAGATCAAATGTGGACCTGCTCCATGCATCCACAAATTATGCAATCTGAATCCGGGGATTGCCCAATATGTGGCATGGAATTAATACCTGCTGAAAATGGAGTTGATGGATTGTTGGCAGACCAATTCAAATTAACCGAGAATGCCGTCGCCTTGGCTAATGTTCAAACAACTGTGGTCGGTGATAATAAGGTAAATGGTAGTGCCTTGAAGTTATCAGGAAAGATTGTTGAAAATGAAGAAAGTAATGTAGTTCAGGTCAGCTATTTTTCCGGAAGAATTGAGCGCTTGAATGTTAGCTTTACAGGCGAAAAAGTGAATAAAGGCCAATTATTGGCCACCATATACTCCCCAGAATTATATGCTGCACAGCAAGAGTTGCTAACCACTATAACATTGAAAGAATCCAAGCCTGAACTGTATAAAGCAGTGCGCAATAAACTAAAGCTGTGGAAACTTTCAGAGAATCAAATCAATCAAATTGAAGAAACTGGGAAGATTAAAGAAAATTACCCTATTTATGCAACAGTTTCAGGCACTGTATTGGAAAAATTGGTTGAACAAGGAGATTATATCAAACAAGGGCAACCTTTATTGAAGATTTCTAATTTGAATACGGTTTGGGCCAACTTTGACGTGTATGAAAATCAAATAGATTTATTCCAAAAAGGACAAGAAGTTCTGGTCACTACTAACGCGTATTCTAACAAAGAATTTAAAGCAAAAGTAGATTTTATTGACCCAGTTTTAGATACAAGGACGCGAACTGTAAAGTTAAGGGTGGTTTTAAGTAATGCTAATAAAATCTTTAAGCCAGGCATGTTTGTAGAAGGTAGAATAAAACGAATGACTTCAAATAAAGAACAGGTATTGACTGTTCCATCATCTGCGATCCTTTGGACGGGTGAGCGTTCTGTGGTGTATCTAAAGCCTAATCCTGACCAACCCGTTTTTGAAATGCGTGAAATTGTTTTAGGAAATCAGGTTGGTGATGAATATGAAGTCTTAGAAGGCTTATACATTGGCAATGAAATAGTAACCAACGGTACCTTTACGGTTGATGCAGCAGCACAATTACAGGGCAAAAAATCAATGATGAATAAAGATGGTGGTAAAGTAATGACAGGACACGAAGGTCATATTGGCATGGGCGAAACAACCTCTAAGACGAATGAAGAACATTCTAATATGAAAGAAAGAATAAAAGTGTCGGTAGATTTTCAAAATCAATTGAGAATGGTCTTTAATGATTACATCATTTTAAAAGATGCACTGGTAAAGGATGATTCTGGAATATCTAAAAAGGTAGCAAATGATGTACTTAAAAGTTTAGGAAAAATCGATATGCAATTACTGACCGACAAAAATGCTCATAATCATTGGATGTCAATTGCAAAGGGAATTAAAGCTTCAGCAAGTTCAATAGCAGGCACCACCGAAATAAAAGAACATCGAAATTACTTTAAAAGTTTATCATCACATCTTACTTTAGCGGTACAGCTATTTGGCATTAATCAAAAAGTTTTCAAGCAATTTTGTCCAATGGCAGATAGCAATAAAGGGGCATATTGGTTAAGTTTGGAAAACGAAATCCGTAATCCATATTTTGGTGCTGCTATGCATAATTGTGGTAGCGTTGAAAAGGTAATTTATGAATAAATATTTACTGCTATTAGCCCTATTTCCCTTATTCTCCTTTTCCCAAGAAAAGCTTGAAGGAATGGTTATGGAAGCCAATCGAGAAAATAAGCACCTTAGACTGGCAGGTGCAAATGTGTATTGGATGAACTCTCAAACAGGGACAATTACTAACGAGGAAGGCTTGTTCAGTATACCGTTTACCAAGGAATATAATAAGTTGATAATTAGTTATGTAGGTTTCGAATCAGACACCTTAACGATTAATGAACCAAAAATGGTACATCATTCTTTGAAGCCTTTAAACCAATTAAATGAAGTTATAGTCGAGAAAAAGCGTGATGCGGTTCAAAAGACATATTTCAATGCACAAAACGTTATTACTGTTAATAGTGCTGAATTGCTTAAGGCAGCTTGTTGCAATCTTTCGGAAAGTTTTGAAACCAATCCCGCTATTGATGTTAATTTTTCAGATGCACTTACTGGAACCAAGCAAATTCAAATGTTAGGGCTAACGAGTCCGTATTTGTTGATCACTCAAGAGAATATCCCAATGGTTCGAGGTGCTTCGCAAGCATTTGGTCTTACGTTTACCCCAGGTACATGGGTAGAGAGTATCCAGATTACAAAAGGGGCGGGTAGTGTGGTTAATGGGTATGAAAGCATTTCGGGCCAGATAAACACTGAACTTGTTAAGCCCTTGACTGATAAATCTATTTTCGTTAATGGGTATGCCAATAAAAATGGACGTTTGGAACTGAACACCCATTTCAATAAGAAACTTACCGATAAATTAAGTACAGGTCTTTATATACATGCAAACCGAAGGGATTTAAAGGAAGATAACAACGGGGATGGGTTCTTAGATGCCCCGCTGGCAAATCAGATTAATGTAATGAACCGTTGGCAATACCAAAACCCAGAAACCGGATGGGTCAGTTTTATCAATGTTCGTTTCCTGAATGATGAAAAACAAGTTGGGCAGTTAGATTTTAATCCTATATCTGATAAGTTCACAACCAATGCCTGGGGCAGCGAAATTAATACAAGGCGTTTTGACTCTTCCTTGAAATTAGGCTATGTTTTTCCAGAACTTCCTTTTCAGAGCATAGGATTTCAGGCTTCATATAGTAATCATAAGCAGGAATCATATTTTGGCTTTAATCGCTATGATATAACCCATGAGAGTATTTATTCCAACCTTATTTTCAATTCCATCCTGGGCGATACCCAAAATAAGTTTAAGACAGGACTGACTTTTGCATATGATGGGTACGATGAACTGGTTAATTCACTAAACTATGATAGAGTTGATAACTCGGTCGGAGCTTTTTTTGAATATAGTTATGATGATTTGGAGCGGTTAAGTTTAACAGCTGGTTTAAGGATAGATACTCACAATCGTTTGGGCACCTTTGTTACACCAAGATTCCATTTGCGATATACCCCTTGGGAAAAAGCAAGTTTAAGGGGGTCGTTCGGAAGAGGTAAGCGGGCCGCCAATATTTTTGCTGAGAACCAGCAGTTATTCGGTTCTTCAAGGCAGATCCGTTTAGTTGAAGCTGGTGGTGCTATATATGGATTAGATCCTGAAGATGCATGGAATTATGGGATTAGCTTTTTACAAGGCTTCAATTTGTATGAACGGCCAGGAAATGTAACTCTGGATTTTTATAGGACCGATTTTAAGAACCAAATCGTAGTAGACTGGGAAAATCCGAGGGAAATTGCATTTTATAATTTAGATGGAAAAAGTGAGGCAAATAGTTTTCAATTTGAAGTGAATTATGAAATTTTAAAAAATGTGGATGTTCGTACTGCCTATAAATATTACGATGTAAAAACTGATTACCAAACCGGACTTTTGCAGAAACCATTGCAGGCCAAACATCGGTTTTTCGCAAATATAGGTTATGAAACTACTCCAAAGGATAATGGTTCGCAATGGCGTTTTGATTATACCTTGCATACCTTGGGCAAGCAGCGATTACCAAATACCTCAACTAATCCTGCGCAATATCAATTGGGAGATTATTCGGGGTCATACAGTCTTATGAACTCCCAAGTCACCAAGGTGTTCAATGAGCATTTTGAAATTTATATAGGTGGCGAAAATTTGACTAATTTCACACAGAACAATCCGGTATTGGCTGCTGATGACCCTTTTGGCGCAAATTTTGATACCAGTATTGTATATGCCCCAATTATGGGAAGAATGTTTTATGGCGGATTTAGATTTAAACTATAACAGTTAATTAAAAATATAATGAAAAGAGCAATTTTAGGAATAGCCATGATGATACTAACGACAGTATCATTTGCACAGGAGAAGAATAAAAAAATGTCTTTTGAGGTTGATGGCAAATGTGAGATGTGTAAAGCACGTATTGAGAAAGCGGCATTGGGCGTTAAGGGCGTAAAATATGCGTTGTGGGATATTCCTTCCCATGAACTTTCATTGATAATTGATGAACGCAAGACAGATCCAATGAAGATAAAAACCGCTTTGGTTGCTGTTGGCCATGATACTAAAGAGTTAAAGGCTACCGACGAAGCTTATGACTCAGTACATCCTTGTTGTAAATATCGGGATGATGATACTGATGATAGTGATAAGCATTAATAGCGAAAAGCATTAAAAATCAAAAACGCCCTGGCAATTATGTCAGGGCGTTTTTTTAACTTAATAGTTCAATCACTATTATTTACATCATTCCAGGCATTCCTCCGCCACCTCCCATTGGAGGCATAGCAGGAGTATCTTCCTTAATATCAGTCAATGCACATTCGGTAGTCAAGATCATGCCAGCAACAGAAGCTGCATTTTCCAATGCAATTCTTGTTACTTTGGTAGGATCAATGATTCCTGCCTTGAACATTTCAACATATTTCTCTGATTTGGCATCATAACCAAAGTCACCTTTACCGTCTTGAACTTTGGCTGCCACAACAGAACCTTCACCTCCGGCGTTTTCAACGATGGTTCTCAATGGTGATTCAATAGCTCTGGCTACAATCTGTATGCCTGTTTCCTCATCGGCGTTTTCGGCTGTTACCTTTGTAAGAGCAGCTTTGGTACGAATCAAAGCCACACCACCACCAGCAACAATACCTTCTTCAACAGCAGCTCTAGTTGCATGTAATGCATCATCAACCCTATCTTTCTTTTCTTTCATTTCAACCTCAGAAGCAGCACCAACATAAAGAACTGCTACACCGCCAGCTAATTTGGCCAGACGTTCTTGTAGTTTTTCTTTATCATAATCAGAAGTAGTAGTTTCTATCTGTGATTTAATTTGGTTTACCCTTGTTTTGATATTCTTTGCAACACCACCACCATTTACAATAGTTGTATTGTCTTTGTCTATAGTTACTTTCTCACAAGTACCTAACATATCAATGGTCGTATTTTCCAAAGAGAATCCTCTTTCTTCAGCAATAACTGTTCCTTTGGTCAAGATCGCAATATCCTCTAGCATTGCTTTTCTTCTATCACCAAATCCAGGTGCTTTAACAGCTGCGATTTTTAAAGACCCTCTTAGTTTATTCACAACCAGAGTAGCCAAAGCTTCCCCATCAACATCTTCTGCAATGATTAATAGTGGTTTTCCAGATTGTGCAACGGGCTCCAATACTGGAAGCAAATCTTTCATTGAAGAGATTTTCTTATCAAACAAAAGAATGTAAGGATTCTCCAAATCAGCAATCATTTTTTCAGAATCAGTAACGAAATAGGGAGAAAGATATCCTCTGTCAAATTGCATACCTTCCACGATATCCACATAAGTATCTGTACCCTTCGCTTCTTCAACAGTGATTACTCCTTCTTTACCAACTTTTCCGAAAGCTTGGGCAATCAATTCACCAATAGACGTCATCATTATTGGATGAAATAGAAGCAACTTGCTTTATTTTTTCTGAAGAATCACCAACTTTTCTTGGACTGTTTTGTCAAATCGGCTACAATAGCTTCAACGGCCTTGTCAATACCTCTTTTCAAATCCATTGGGTTAGCACCTGCTGCAACGTTTTTTAATCCTTCTTTTACGATTGATTGAGCAAGAACGGTGGCAGTGGTTGTCCCGTCACCTGCAAGGTCATTGGTTTTAGAAGCTACCTCTTTTACCATTTGGGCACCCATGTTCTCCAAAGCATCAACCAACTCAATTTCCTTGGCTACAGTAACACCATCCTTGGTCACTGCAGGAGCACCAAAAGATTTGCTTATGATTACGTTTCTACCTTTAGGTCCTAAAGTTACTTTTACCGCATTGGCCAAGGCATCTACACCTCTTTTAAGTCCATCACGTGCTTCAATATCAAATTTTATATCTTTTGCCATAATTTATTTGTTTGTCATTCCTGCGAAAACAGGAATCTAATTAATTATATATACGTTTATTGTGGATTCCTGCTTTCGCAGGAATGACAGGTTTTGATTATATAATTGCTAAGATGTCACTTTCCCTCATCATCAGGTAATCGGTACCGTCTAATTTTAATTCGGTACCTGCATACTTACCATATAATACAGTATTCCCAACTTTAACGGTAATCTGCTCATCTTTTGTTCCAGGACCAACTGCTACTACCTTACCTTTTTGTGGTTTTTCTTTTGCAGTGTCAGGAATATAGATGCCAGATGCAGTTTTTGTCTCTGCTGCCATTGGTTCAATAAGAACTCTATCTGCCAATGGTTTAATGCTAACTTTAGCCATATTTTTAGTTTTAAATTGATTTTTATTTTACTCGATTATTAGACAGAAATTATGCCATTTTATATAAAACTGACATATTGTAAAACAAAAATGCCAGCTTGTCATTCAGGCTGGCATTTTATTATATTTTAAATTGATAGTCTACTGACCATCTGTTGCATTATCAGTATTTGTTGCAGGGGCAGGTATTTCTTCAGGTACAGCCTCTGGAACAGTTTCTTCAATATCATCACCTTCTAATAATTTAGAATCTGCATCACCAAAATTTCCTTTTAATGCAATGTTCGATGCTAAAATCAAAACAACCAATAAGATGGCTAATGTCCAGGTACTCTTATCTAAAAAGTCACCCGTTTTCTTAACACCACCAACTACTTGACTACCGCCACCTCCGAAAGAAGAAGACAATCCGCCACCTTTAGGGTTTTGAACCATAATCACCAACACTAATAGAAAGCAAACCGCGATGATAAGAATCAAGAATATTGTAAATGTGCTCATTATTACTAAGTATTTTCTTGTTGTATTTTTTGTGCCGCTTTTATTCGGTCTGCAAAGAAACCACTTTTTTCCGGATATTTCAAACTTAA
This sequence comes from uncultured Flavobacteriaceae bacterium, assembly GCA_963768235.1. GTDB lineage: Bacteria > Bacteroidota > Bacteroidia > Flavobacteriales > Flavobacteriaceae > Maribacter_A. Next base: position 13,840 of record CAVYHF010000007.1, on the reverse strand, counting down.
AATTTTGTATGCTTGAATGGCTTTTTTATACTTTTTCTGTTCTAAATAAACCTTGGCCAAAGTCTCCGTCATCAATTCGTCCTTGTCCAATTTTATGGACTCGGTCATATCAACTTTAGAGGTCGATTTTTTAGTGGGGACTATTTTCGGATTGTTTTCAATAAACTTATCAATAAGTTCAAACTTTTTCTTTTTAAGTACATCTTTCTCTAATGGGATAATCAATATCCTCTTCAGTTGAATCACTTTTATTCAACTTTTCATGGTCCCGTTCTATCGTTTTCAGTGAGGCCAATTGCAACCATTCGCCAAAAGAATGTTTCTCCTGCTTTGTAAAAGGTAAAGGTTTGCCAATTTCAAGTTCTTTTTTAGCTTTTTCTTTTTCTGCCTTTATTGCTTTGTCAACTTTTGGATCCTTTGATTTGAATAGTTTTGGGTCTAATATTTGGTCTGCATCATCAACGTCTTGAGGTAATGGTTTGTCCTCTGATTTTTCAATAAGAGGTATTTGCTTTCTTAACCTCAACTAATTCTTCCACTTCAGACTCCTGCTTTTCATTCAAATCGGTCTTGCCAGAAATTGAATTGGCAATTGAATTCTGCAAGAAATCCTTGGAAGTGATAAAGTCGAACAGAACATCACGATCTGTAGAATAGGCTGCCGTTTTTTTAAGGGCATTGTTATATTTAAAACTGTTGAGATTTTTAAGGCCTTTTAATTGTAGGGCCCTGGCAGCTTGAAAATAGGGATATTCCTCCAATACATCTTCCAATTGCTTGGTTTGTATGGGAGTAACAACCTTGTCAGGGTTTTGTAATAAATATGTAAAATCCTGTACGTTCATAAGTGCTTACCAATCTGCAAGTGATTCGTTAAAAATATCTTGGGTAATTCTTTCAAAAATAATTTCATGCGCTTCATCTTTTACTGATGACAATTGTGCATTTGCAGGATAATCATAGAAAAAAGAAAAGCGTTTGTCAAAATCAGCATCTTCCTTTGTTTTATTGTAAAAACGGACTTTCACGCCAATTGACAGTCTGTTTTGGGCAGCGGTTTGTTGTGCAGTGGCACTCATTGGGGATATACGATATTCAACAATTTCCCCTTCATACAACAAATCTGCATTGTTGGTATTTACAAGGTCCAAACTCGTTTGGTTCAATATCCTGTCTTGAAGGGCAAGCGTGAAATCACGATCCATTCCTGGTTCAAATGTAGATCCAGGACTTTGGGTGGCATAGTTTTGAAAATAATTTACTTGAAAGGTCTGGGCAGTTCCTACATTACCACCTGTGAAATTGTAAATACCACAGCTGGTAGCTGTGATAAAAATGATGAAAACCAATACTATTCTTATAAAGCCTTTCATTATTAAAGATCGTACTGTTTTATTTTACGGTAAAGGGTGCGTTCAGAAATTCCTAGTTCAGCCGCTGCGGCTTTTCGTTTGCCTCGATTTCTTTCCAAGGATTTTTTGATAAGTTCCACTTCCTTTTCCTGTAAAGATAGGGTTTCTTCCTCTTCTATTTCCTCTGCAAAATGGTACTTGTCTTCCTGCGGTGTTTGATAGGTGGTTTCTTCTATTTGGGGTTCGGGAAGCTGTAAAACCTCCATGGTCTCGTTTTCTTCCTCTTGAAATTCCTCCCCATTATTTCCGTAGATTTTTTGGATTAAACCTTCGTTTTCTTCCTGTACTTTTTGGGTGTCATTATTCTTTAATAATTCCAAGGTCAATTTTTTCAAATCGGTAAGGTCTCCCTTCATATCGAACAATACCTTATAAAGTATTTCACGTTCATTACTGAAATCACTTTCGCTTTTACCTTGTTCTAATAACGGCAGGTAAATTGGAATTGCCCGCATTGGGTAAATAGCTGTTCAATGTGGCCAATGAAATATTTCGTCCTTCCTCTAAAACCGAAATCTGTTCTGCGATATTCCTAAGTTGGCGAATGTTCCCAGGCCAACGGTATTTGAGCAATAATTGTATGGCATCATCCTGTAACCGAATGGTGGGCATTTTGTATTTCTGTCCAAAATCTGACGCAAACTTTCGAAACAATAAATGTATATCTTCTTTGCGCTCACGAAGTGGTGGAATATTGATCTCAACGGTGCTTAATCTATAATAAAGATCTTCCCTGAATTTTTCTCTTTTTATGGCCTCAATCATATTCATATTCGTGGCCGCAACGATACGAACATCAGTCTTTTGAACTTGTGATGATCCTACTTTCAAAAATTCACCATTTTCAAGAACACGTAAAAGACGTACTTGGGTTGTCAAAGGCAATTCGCCGACCTCATCCAAAAAAATGGTACCTCCATCAGCAACTTCAAAATACCCACTTCGGGTAGCAGTTGCACCCGTAAAAGCGCCTTTTTCATGACCGAATAATTCACTGTCTATAGTTCCTTCAGGGATAGCTCCACAGTTTACAGCAATGTACTTTGCATGCTTGCGATGCGATAGGGAATGTATTATTTTTGGAATGGACTCTTTTCCTACGCCACTTTCACCAGTCACTAATACAGAGATATCAGTTGGGGCGACTTGCACGGCTTTTTCCAAAGCTCTATTGAGTTTTAGGTCGTTTCCTATAATTTCAAAACGTTGTTTTATTGATTGTACACCTTCCATTTTATTCTTGTAAATCCAAGTATTGTTTAATTATTGTTGCTAAGACCAACAGCTTCACCGATTAAGGTTGCAGAGGTGCAGTCATTCATTTTTACATTGACAAAATCACCTAAGTTGTAATTCTCTTTTGGAAAAACAGCCACTACATTTTGGGAATTTCGTCCTTTCCACATGGTTTCATCTTTTTTTGAGGTTCCCTCAATCAAAATTTCTTGAACCATGCCTAAATGTTGTTCGGTTTTAAACTGGCAGTGGTCTCTTTGTAAGGCTATTATTTCCGATAGTCTTCGTTGTTTGATTTCCTCAGGAATATCATCTTTCATTTTTCTTGCTGCCATGGTGCCAGGACGTTCAGAATATGAGTACATATATCCGTAATCATATTTTACATAATCCAATACAGTCAGCGTATCTTGATGGTCCTCCTCTGATTCAGTAGGAAATCCTGAAATCATATCATGGGAAATCGCACAATCGGGAATAATTTTTTTGATATTATCTATGAGTTCAAAATATTCCTCAATAGTGTGTAGTCGATTCATCGCTTTTAAAATACGATTGCTTCCACTTTGTACAGGTAAATGAATATGGTTACAGATATTTTCATGTTTTGCCATGGTCTTGATTACATCTAAACTCATATCCTGGGGGTTTGATGTTGAAAATCGAATTCGCATTTTAGGTTGTGCCTTTGCCACCATATCCAATAAATTTGAGAAATCAACGGCGGTGGCAATTTGCATTTCCGAAGCCTTGTCAAAATCTTTTTTCAAACCGCCACCATACCAAAGGTAACTATCAACGTTTTGACCGAGTAATGTAATTTCCTTAAAACCTTTATTCCATAAGTCATTGACTTCAACAAGAATAGATTGTGGGTCACGACTACGTTCTCTACCACGTGTAAAAGGTACTACACAAAAAGTACACATATTATCGCAACCTCTTGTAATAGAAACTAAGGCACTGACCCCATTGGTATTTAAGCGTACAGGGGAAATATCACCATAGGTTTCTTCTTTTGACAGCACTACATTAACTGCGTCTCTACCTGCATCAATTTCTTGAATAAGATTGGGTAGGTCTTTGTAGGCATCTGGACCAACGACCATGTCCACAATTTTTTCCTCTTCGAGCAATTTGCTTTTAAGTCGTTCGGCCATACATCCAAGTACGCCCACTTTCATATGGGGTCTTTTCTTCTTTATGGCATTGTATTTTTCTAAGCGCTTGCGAATAGTTAATTCTGCCTTTTCCCGAATTGAGCAAGTGTTCACTAAAACCAAATCAGCATCTTCCAATTTTTGGGTTGTATTGAATCCTTCATTGGCCAAGATCGAAGCCACAATTTCGCTATCGGAAAAATTCATGGCGCACCCATAACTCTCAATATAAAGGTTGCGGGTATTCTTTTTATTTTTTCTAAGGAAAGGGTTTCGCCCTGAATCGATTCGTCAATGATTTTCTCCATATAATAATCCTTTCTTGGGAAAGGGGTCAGCAAAGATAATGCTTAATACAATTTAATGACAATATGACAGTGTATTTTAGTACTATTTTAGGGTTTATTGCGTTAATTTAGACTTAAATGTAGCAAGGAACACTATGAATTTCAAGGAGATAGCCAGTAAAATAGTAGAAAGTGACCCTCTGGATTTTGGGTCAATTTTCAGTAAATCGATTGAATTGTTCAAACAAGTATGGGTGCAAGGTTTTGTAATTGTGTTATTGACTTTTGTGATGCTAATCCCTTTTTATATTCTTATGTATGTCCCATTTATTATTCTAGGGGTATCCGATCCTGAAATGCTAAGGAGTGAGGAGATTCCTCCTGAAGTGCTAATTCCTATGGTGATTATAATGCCTATATTTTTTTTGGGAAGTATGGCGGTGGGTTTCATGCTAAATGCGGCATTCTTGAGAATATGCAAGATTAAAGACCTGAATTTATTGGAATCAGATAATTACTTTCATTATTTCAAAAAAGAATATGTTTCAAAAACAGTAATTCTAGCGCTCATGGCATTGGGGTTAATGCTATTGGGGGTATTGGCATGCGGTATAGGGGTTTTTTATATGATCGTCCCCATTTCGTTATTCCCAGCTTTTTTAGCATTTGATAAAGAATTATCTGCAAAGGAAATTTTAAAGTCAAGCTTTTCCTTGGGGAATAAAAATTGGTTGGTGATTTTTGGTCTGATTATCGTGATGGGGATACTAGCAGAATTAGGAGTGTTGCTTTGCTTTGTTGGTGTATTGTTTACGGCAATGTTAGCTAAAATCCCGGTTTATTATATGTATAAAGACTCCATTGGTTTTAATCCTGAAGCATGACCTGTTTCGATTGGTTTTTGTTTTTTTGACGCAACGCCAAGGATGTGATTGCATCTTTACCTTACAACCCCATTAAAAAAAAGATTATGAAAAAGAATTTATTACTGCTCTTATTTGTTGCATCCTTAAGTATTGTGTCCTGTGAAAAAACCGATGATGGTAAGTATGCCGATTATTTGGTGGCCCGACCTTTGACCATTAGTAAGGCCGAGTTTAAGAATAGTGTCGATATTATTTCCCCTTTACCCATTAAGGAATCTGGTAAAATCTATGCCTATCAAGATTACATCTTTGTAAATGACAAATATAGAGGTGTTCATGTTATTGATAATAGTAATCCCAATGCTCCCAGAAAAATCTCATTTATCAAAATTGCAGGAAATGTAGATATCTCTATAAAGGATGATTACCTGTACGCGGATAGTATTATGGATTTGGTCGTTCTCGATATTTCAGATATAAACAATATAAAAATTGTAAATCGGTTGGATAATGTACTTCGCGACAATATAGTGTGGCCAGCCAATGCCGATTTTTACGAGTATGATGGTGTAGATTATGAAAATGACATAGTACTGGGATGGGAAACAGTCACGGAGCGAAGACTCATTTCAGAATTTGAAGAACGGTTCACCCGCGATGGGGAAATATTTGCCCTAGCGGAAGCTGCTAACGATGCACAAGTGGGACAAGGCGGATCTTTGGCCCGTTTTAAGATTGTTGGAGACTTTCTTTATGCCGTCGATAGCCACAATATAAATATCTTCAATATTCAGGATTTGGAAAATCCGCAAGACTTGGATGATGTTTACGCAGGTTTTGATATAGAGACTATTTTCAATAGAGGACAGCATTTATTCTTGGGAAGTATGCGTGGTATGTACATCTATGATATTTCCTCTCCAGCCACTCCCACTTTCATTTCTGAATTTCAACATGGTACCGCCTGTGATCCTGTTGTCGTTGATGGGGATTATGCATATGTAACCCTTCGAGGCGGAAATATGTGTGGTGCTATCGAGAGTGGTTTGTTCATTGTTGATATTTCGGACATATCAAACCCCGAATTAACTATAAGCTACCCAATGGATGGCCCCTATGGTCTTGGCGTAAAAGATGAAAAGTTATTCGTCTGTGATGGGGATTCTGGTTTAAAGGTTTATGATAAATCAGATGTAGAGGATTTGGTTGTCCTAAATCATTTTGAGGATATAAATACTTTTGATGTCATTCCATTGGAAAATTCATTGCTCATGGTAGGTGAGGATGTACTCTATCAATATGAATATTTAGATAACAATATCAAGTTGATGAGTACTTTGGAATTGAATTGATCTTAGGGTTTAAGAATTGAAAACGCCCCTTTTAATGGGGCGTTTTTTATTGCTTTATTTCGGTTTTTAAAACTATAATTGCGGAATCATTTCCAAGATATCATTTGAATCTTATTTTCGGAAACTTGGTCATTGATTTTCGTAACATACTCCTCCATTAATCCGTTAAGTGCATCAATCTCGGTATTCAGTTCTTGGGTAATCTCAGAAAAGAATTCCATTGATTGGTCCGTAGGTGGATAATCTCCCCGTTGCGAATCAGCCATCAAAAATGCCAAACGGTTGTTTATCCGAATGCCATAATTTAAAGGATCTTGCCGACTTTGGTTTTTGGTCATGTGAATGTTGTTTTCAATTACATCCATGTTTGTTCTAAAGTCTTTTATTGATTTTTGTATTTTATTGTTTTCTTTTGTTTTTTTAGTCAGATAGTCCAAATCATTTTTAACCTTTCGGATATCAGTTATGGCGTCATTGGCCCTACTAACTTGATTTCGCACCTTTATCAAGAAATCAAACTGTTTTTTATAATCCTCATCGGAATTAGGTAAGCGAGGGTCTTTTACAATTGTAAATACTTGTTCTGAGACTTTGCCGTTGTAGGTCATTTTTACTTTGTAATTGCCTGGCACTGCCTTTGGCCCCACATTGGGTGAGGAATAGAATACCATGCCCTCAAAGGCTGTATAACCGGGATATCTCATATTCCATATTAATCTATTTCCTCCAGATTTTATTTTGAGGGGTTTGGTTGCCCTGGGGTCCAACTTGTTTTCTTTAGCAATATTCGAAAATTCTTGTATCAATGTTCCATCTGTTTCCAATATTTCAAGGCTTACTGTGTCTGTTTCTTTACTGGTCCTTATATAATAATTTATAATGGCGCCATCTGGGTGGTTTTCACCTACTAATTTGGTGTTCGGTTTGCTCCAGCCCCCTGATTGTTGCATCCTATAAGCCTTATCTGGTTTGAATAGATGGAATTCACGATTGGCCATGTCTGGTGAAAGTTGATGAAGGGGAGTTAGGTCATCGATTATCCAAAAACTTCGACCGTGTGTTGCGGCAATCAAATCGTTATCCCTTACATGAAGGTCTCGAATAGAAGTAATAGGTAAATTCAATTGAAAAGGAGACCAATTGGTGCCGTCATCAAAAGAAATGTACATGCCCCATTCCGTTCCAGCATACAAAAGACCTTCCCTTACCTTATCCGATCGTATCGCTCTTGTATAATGGTTGTTTGTTATTCCTGCGGTAATGACCTTCCAGGTTTTGCCATAGTCCGAAGTCTTATATAAATATGGAGTATAATCGCCAAATTTATATGAAGTAGCAGCTACATAGGCAGTGCCTTTTTTAAATGGACTGGGGTCTATACAGTTGATCATGTTGAGTTTAGGGCTCATATTTGCAGGTGGAGTGATGTTTTCCCAGGTTGTACCATTGTCGCGGGTAATATGTATCAATCCATCATCGCTGCCAACCCAAATAACTCCCTTTTCCAATGGCGACTCATTTATGGCGAACAAATTGGAATAGAATTCTGCACCGGTATTGTCTTGGGTGATAGGCCCTCCAGAAGATTTAATGGTTTCAGGAAGTCCTCGGGTCAAATCGGGTGAAATTGTTTTCCAGGACTGTCCTTCATTTGTGGTTACATGTAAAAAATTAGAGCCGGCATAAAGTCTATTAGTGTCATGAATACTGAATTTTACAGGAAAGTTCCAGTTAAAACGGTACTTCATGACTTCTGCTCCCGAGCCTGCCGGGTTGTTGGGCCAAATATTTATTGAGCGCGTCTGGTCAACCGAATGGTCTTCGCGCATCATGTATCCTTTGAAAGTGCCACCATAAACGATATCATTGTTTTTTGGGTCTGGTGCTAAATGTGCGCTCTCCCCACCTGCCGTTGGTTCCCAATCACTTTCGCCAATAGAAGAGCCAGAGGTTCTATTGAAAATACGAATGGTGCTATTATCTTGTTGGGCACCATAGATGCGATAGGGAAAAGTATTGTCGGTTGTGACCCTATAGAATTGTGCAGTGGGCTGATTGTAATAAGTGGACCAATTACTGCCTCCATCATTCGAAATTTGTGCTCCGCCATCATCGGCAATAATCATCCGGTTATTGTTATTTGGGTCTATCCATAGGTCGTGGTGGTCACCATGGGGGGCATTTTTTAAGGTAAAGGTTTTACCGCCATCGGTCGACACTCCATAACTCACGTTCATGACATAGAGTTTATCAATGTTTTGGGAATCGGCATAAATGCGACTATAATACCATGCTCTTTGGCGTAAGGCCCTATTTTCGTTTATTTTTTTCCAAGTCTTGCCAGCGTTATCAGATCTAAAGAGCCCTCCGTCTTTGGCTTCGATTATTGCCCACACTCTATTGGAATCCATAGGTGAAACGGTGATACCTACTATTCCCCAAGGTCCTTTTGGTAAACCTTCATAAGCTGAAATATTTGTCCATGAATCTCCACCATCAGTACTTTTGTACATTTTGCTATCGGGTCCGCCACTGTCCATGCGGTAACCGTTTCGTTTCATTTCCCATGTTGCAGCATAAATAATTCTAGGGTTGTTGGGGTCCAAAACAAGATCTCCCACTCCGGCCTTGTTACTCTCGTATAATATTTTTTCCCAATTTTGACCACCGTCATTTGAGCGATATATACCGCGAGTTTTATTTGGTTTCCAAAGGTTTCCTATGGCAGCTATATAAACAAGGTCTGGATTTGTAGGATGTATCCGAATACGGGCAATGTGTTCGGATCCTTCGAGTCCAATAAAATTCCAAGTCTCTCCGGCATCCATACTTTTCCATATGCCATTGCCCGAGGAAACATTGCCCCTGAGTGTTTGTTCACCTTCTCCTACATAAATTATGTTGGGATCTGATTCCGAAACTGCTACGGCACCTATTGACCCTCCAAAATATCCATCTGAAATACAGCTCCAGCTGCTTCCTGCATCTGTAGTTTTCCAAACGCCCCCTCCTGCGGTCCCCATATAATAGAGGTCAGGATTCTGGGAAACACCTGCTACTGTTCCGGCTCTTCCGCCCCTGAAAGGGCCGACCAAACGCCATTGGATTCCTTTATAAAGGGATTCCTTAAAGGTTAGGGAACTTTCATTTTTATTATTCTTGCGCTGTGCGGCCACATCTTGATATAAAAAGGCCAACAAAAAGATTAAAAGGTAAAGGGAAGTTTTTTTCATATCTATAATTGAAGAATGCCCTAAAAATAGTAATATAATGTATTTGATTCTTATAAATAGCTCGTTTTTTTGAGGTAATAATGCATCGGGAAATTACTAAAAACCGAAGGCATTCTTTTATACATATATATTAGGTATAATACGTAATTAAAAAATTCGACTACTTTTGTGACTTGAAAAACCAATCAATGGCAAAGAATTTAGTTATAGTAGAGTCGCCTGCAAAGGCCAAAACCATAGAGAAATTTTTAGGTAAGGATTTTAAGGTTGAATCTAGTTTTGGGCATATTGCAGATTTACCTTCTAAAGAATTGGGTGTAGACGTTGACAATGACTTTGAACCAAAATATATTGTTGACAAAGACAAAAAAGCAATCGTTAAAAAACTCAAGGATTTAGCAAAGAAGGCCGATATTATCTGGTTGGCCAGTGATGAGGACCGTGAGGGAGAAGCAATTTCTTGGCACCTTTCCGAAACATTGGGCTTAGACAAGTCCAAGACCAAAAGAATTGTTTTTAATTCAATTACCAAGTCTGCAATTCAGAAAGCTATTGAAAATCCGAGAGAGATAAATTATAATTTGGTAAATGCCCAACAAGCGAGAAGAGTCTTGGATAGATTGGTGGGTTATCAATTGTCTCCGATACTTTGGAAAAAAATAAAACCAGGTCTCTCAGCAGGAAGAGTACAGTCGGTCGCAGTACGATTGATTGTAGAACGCGAACGGGAAATAGAAGTATTTAAGGCCCAGGCTTTATTCAGGGTTTCGGCGGAATTCAAAACTGATAAGTGGCGGAGTGTTCACTGCTAAGTTGGGAAAGACCTTTGCAACTAAGGAGGAGGCAGAGGCTTTCTTGAAGAAAAATATTGGTGCCGATTTTTCAATTGGTGACTTGGATAAGAAACCAGCAAAAAAATCTCCATCTGCACCATTTACAACATCAACCTTACAGCAAGAGGCATCAAGAAAATTGTATTTTTCTGTGGCACGGACAATGCAGGTTGCGCAACGATTATATGAAGCAGGACTCATTACTTACATGAGAACCGATAGTGTTAATCTTTCCAGCGAAGCAATCAATGCCGCTAAAGATGCCATTGTTGAAAATTATGGTGAACAATATAGTACGGTACGTAATTTCAAAGGAAAATCAAAAGGAGCACAAGAAGCTCATGAAGCCATTCATCCAACTGATATGAAGCGGCAATCAGCTTCATTGGAACGTGATCAATCAAAATTGTATGAACTAATATGGAAAAGAACCATTGCTTCACAGATGAGCGATGCCCAGTTAGAGCGTACCAATGTAAAAATAAAAGCGAGTGCCCACGTTGAAGAATTTACTGCGAATGGGGAAGTAATCAAATTCGATGGTTTCCTAAAAGTATATATGGAGAGTATTGATGATGAGGATATGTCGGAAGACCAAGAGGGTATGTTACCTGCAATGAAGGTTGGTGATGCCTTGAATAATAAATTTATAACTGCTACCGAGCGTTTCACTAGACCACCATATAGATTTACGGAAGCATCATTGGTTAAAAAGTTGGAAGAATTAGGTATTGGTAGGCCGTCTACATATGCCCCAACGATTTCTACAATACAAAATAGAGGTTATGTTGAAAAAGGAACCGTTGAGGGATCTGAGCGAAAATATATTCAGTTTATTTTGGAAGCAGGGGACATTAAGGAAAAACAACTTGTTGAAACTGTTGGTTCAGATAAAGGTAAAATGGTCCCAACTGATATTGGTATGATTGTAAATGACTTCCTAGTTAGTCATTTTTCGAACATTTTGGATTATAACTTTACGGCAAGAGTTGAGGAAGAATTTGATGAAATTGCCGAAGGTGATGAGGACTGGAAGAAAGTGATGAGGGATTTTTATCAAGATTTCCATCCTAAGGTATTGCATGTTGAGGAGAATGCTGACCGTGCAAGCGGGGAAAGGGTCTTGGGCAAAGATCCAAAAACAGGCAAACAGGTATCGGTACGCTTAGGAAGATTTGGTCCTATGGTACAAATTGGCACTGTTGATGATGAGGAAAAACCACAATTTGCAAGTTTGTCCCCAGATCAATCCTTGAATACAATTACTTATGAAGAAGCCATGGACTTGTTTAAACTTCCTAGAAAATTAGGAGTTTTTGAGGATGAGGAAATCGAGGCCAATGTAGGAAGATTTGGCCCTTATGTTAAGTTTGGGAAGAAGTTCGTCTCGCTGGCCAAAGGTGAAAGTGCTATGGATGTTTCTTTGGAAAGAGCCATAGAATTAATAAAGGAAAAGCAAAAGGCTGATGCACCTATCGCAGCTTATGAAGATAAGGACGTAATAAAAGGAGTAGGGCCGTTTTGGACCTTTCATCAAATGGGATGGTATGTTCATTAATGTGAACAAGAAATACGATTTCGACAATCTTACACAAGCGAATATTGAAGAATTGATCGAAGCCAAAAAGCAAAAGGAAATTGATAAACTTGTTCAAGAATGGCCAGAGGAAGGCATTCGAATTGAAAAGGCAAGATGGGGAAGGCATAATATTCTAAAAGGCAGGATTAAGGTTGAACTGGCTAAAACGGTCGATGCAACAAAGATGTCTTTAGAAGAGGCCAAAGCACTTATTGAAAAGAAAACCCCCAAGAAAAAAACAAAGGCAAAAGCAAAACCTAAAGCTAAGAAGTAAGTATGGCATTCGATTTTTTGGTCCCTGTAGAAGATAAGGTATTGGCCCATTCAGAATTATTACCTCCACAGGCGCTTGGAAAGCACATTTACGCACATACCAAAAAAGACGGTTTGCCGGTCTTGGCAAATGCGACTATTGCAATTTTGGGTGTAAAGGAATCCAGAAATGCCTTTGAAAAGAAACCTGAAAAACTGGATGTTTCCGCTATCAGAATTCAGTTGTACAAATTACTTCTTGGTAATTGGAATTCCACTATCGTTGATATGGGCGATATTGAAGAGGGTGAGACCGTTGATGACACCTATTTTGTAGTGAAAGAAATAATCGCTGGTCTTCTTGAAGAGAATATCATACCTATTATATTGGGAGCAACCCAGGATATCACGTATCCTGCATATAGGGCCTTTGACGGTATTCGAGATATGATCAATTTAGTGGCGATTGATAGTCGCTTTGATTTTGGTATGGAAGATGAGCTTATTTCCTCACATTCTTATATGAGTAAGATAATTACCGACAAGCCTAATAACCTTTTTAATTTTTCCAATTTAGGGTATCAAAGTTATTTTAATGCCCAAGAAGAGAAAGATCTAATGGATCGTCTGTTTTTTGATGCTTACAGATTGGGTGAATTGATTCAGGACATATCATTGGCTGAACCCGTATTGCGCAATGCTCATATGGTGAGTTTAGACGCTCGTTCAATCAAAGCCAGTGAGATTGGGGTTTCTCCTAATTTTTCTCCCAACGGTTTTGATGGGCGTGAAATTTGTGCCATTTCAAGATACGCTGGCATTAGTGATAAGGTAAGTGTTTTTGGAATTTATGAAATGGAGAATGTTGACCAATCCGCTCAACTCTTGGCCCAAATCATCTGGTACTTTATCGAGGGTGTTAATTTCAGGATCAAAGAATCACCTTATTCAAAAACTGACGATTTTACAAAGTACACCGTTCCAACTGAAACTGAGCAGTTGGTCTATTATAAGAGCCATCTTACCGAAAGATGGTGGGTAGAGGTACCTTCAATTTTGACTTCACATACTAAAGCCAATTCAGCGGCGTTATTACCATGCACCGAACAGGACTATTTAGATGCATGTAATCAGAATATTCCCGAAAGGTGGTTCAAGGCCTACAGAAAAGGCTTTAACTGATTAAAAAAAATTAGACGATAATTGTACGAGATACAATAATTTGCTCAAAACGTAGTTTTAGAGAGTAGAATAATATTGTGTTCGCAATTATAACCTTAATCGAAATTTAACCTAAAGTATGAAGAAGCTATTGTTATCATCTATAGCATTTGTTTTTTTACTCACCAGTTGTGGGTCCAAAACAAAAGGAGAACTAGTCGGCGTCCAAGGTAAGAAGTGGTATCCGGAAAAACCTTATGGAATGGAGTTGATCCCACGCGGATCTTTCATAATGGGTAAGAGCGAGGAAGACCAAGCTAAAGTTCTCAATGCGCCAACCAAGACCGTTACCGTGCGTTCCTTTTATATGGATGACACAGAAATCACAAATAGCGAATATCGCCAGTTTGTGGAATGGGTAAAAGATTCAATTACAAGAACAAAATTAGCTATCCTTGCCGATGAGTTA